>NZ_SOEB01000009.1 GCF_004365965.1 Rhodovulum visakhapatnamense | reverse complement strand
AAATCGCTCCGCAAACGCTCGTAATCCTCCGCGAACCGTTCATCGATCCGACTCGTCAGATCGCCGCCAGAAAGCGCCTGAAGCGCGCTGGCAAGCTTGGAAACCACTGCCTGCTGCGCGGCGGCGCGGGCCTGGCGATCTTCCTCGGCCGCGCGTTCGGCCTGTTGCATGCGGTCGCGTTCGATGAGGCCCTCGCGGAAGACGACGAGCGACTCGGCCATCCGCGCGATCTCGCCCCCGAAGATCCCGAAGCCCTTGACCTCGGCCAGTTCGCCGCGGGCCAGGCGGCCGGTGACGCGCACCAGCCGGCGCATCGGCCAGATGATCAGAAGCCAGGTCAGGATCGGCGCGGCGATGAAGACCGCGACACTGCCCAGGGTGACGAGCTTCAGACGGTGCTTGGCCTCGCCGGCCTCGGCCAGGATGGCAGTGCCGATGTCACCGGCCGTGGCGATCGCATTGTTGCCCTGGTCGCTGGCGACGGAGGCGATGCCGCGCAGGCGTTCATAGGCGGCCCGCGAGGCATCCTCGGCCTCCTGCTGCGCGGCAAGCCAGGCCCGGCGGTTTGCCACCACCCCGGTTTCCGGGTCGGCAAAGGCGACGATCCCTTCGATCATGGTCTTCAGGCTGCTGGTCAGATAGACCCGCCCGGCCAGATCGGTCAGCGCGTCGCGTGCGGCCAGGATCTGGTCCTGCGCGGCATCGGCCTCGGCGGCATCCTTCGCGGTGGCCCCGAGATAGGCGGAGGCAACCAGCGTTTCCACCGCGAGGTCAACATCGGACGTGTCGCGGATCTGTTGCACCTCGTTGCTCAGCAGCCGGTGGATGGCCTCGCGGTTGAAGACCGCGGTGTCCTCGGCGCCGATCATCAGCTTGAAGGTCAGATCGTCGATGGCCGAACTGAGCGCGATATTGCTGGCATCGCGGAGCCGCATGACCTCTTCGGTATAGCCCGCGCGCGCGCGGAACCCGGCATTGGCCGAACCGGCAAAGGCGGCCCGGGTTTCGGTCAGGATCGGCAGGTAGTCCGGGATCGTGCCCGCCGTGTCGAGATCGGCAAGCAGTCCTTCCAGCTTGCGCAGGCTGGCCGTCGCCAGATCGCGCAGGATCGCGGCCAGCGCGGGATCGTCCTGCCGGGCCAGCGCGAGGGCGACGCCGGACAGCAGGTTGATTTCGGCCCGGGCCTGCAGGATCAGCGCGGTCGAGTTGAAGTCGGAATGGACCAGCGTGTCGAGGGTGTCGGACACGCTTTCGATGGTCTGGTTGCCGGCCAGGTTCATGTCATAGACGGCATCCTCGGTCATGATCGACAGCGCTTCGCGGATCTCGCCCACCTGTGCGCCGAATTCGGCCAGCTGGTCCTGAAGCAGGTTCTGGCTCGCGAAGCGCTGGTCCAGAGCCCGCCGCATCTGCTGTGCCTTGTCGGACAGCGCCACCAGCATCGGCAGGAAGGTCTTGCGGTCCTCAGCGGGAAGGTCGTTGACAGACGCAAGCACACGCTTGCTTTCCTCAAGGTAGTCTTGGAACCCGGTCTCGACGCCTTCCGCGTTGCGGGCCATCAGCATCTCGGAAAGGGAGTCGCGGACATCGCCGGTGTGCTCGATGACCGCGACGCTGTCCCGGATGCCAGGCAAGTCCTCGGAGACCAGCCTGTCGATCTGTCCCGACAGCGAGTCGAAGACCATCGTCGAGATCACGATGGCGGCTGCGGTCATGGCCCCCATCAGAACGAGGGCGGACGAGAATTTCAGCGCAATACTACCGAACACCGTCGAAACGAATTTCAGCATGACAGCCCTCCGGGGCGTAACGTGGTCCTTGTGTCCCGGGCGGCCGCGCGGGCCGCCCGCACGGTCAGGATTTCGGCTCAGGAGCTGGCTCAGGGGCCGGCTCGTCGGGCGACGCGGGGGCCGGGGCCGGGATCTCGACGGGCTCGAAGGCCCCATCGGCCGAGATCCGGGTCAGGAAGACCTGGTCGAGTCCCTGGTTGTCGCCCGGGCCGAAGACAAGATGCAGGCCGCCGAGGTCGAGATCCCCCAGCTGATCGAGCGCGGCCAGCATCTTGGCGCGGGTCGGGAAGGGGCCCGCCTTTTCGAGCGCCTTCAGCGCGACACGTCCGGCCAGATAGCCTTCGAGCGAGACGAATTCGGGCGCGGCCTCGGCATCGACGGCTTTCAGCGCGGCCTGATACTCGGCCACGACCGGCAACGAGGTGTCGCCGGGGAACGGCACGACCTGGCTGACGATGATGCCTTCTCCGGCCGGGCCCAGTTCCTCGCTGAGCGCGCGCGAGCCGACGAAGGAGATATTGACGAGCTGCGGCGTGAACCCGAGCTTGCGCCCGACGCGCACGAATTCTGCGACAGGCTTGTAGGCGGCCACCATCACCACGGCATCGGGATTGGCCTTGCGGATGTTCAGAAGCGCGACCTTCACCGCCAGGGTATTGCGCGTGTAGTTGCCTTCGGCGACCGGCGTCAGCCCGCGTTTCTTCAGCGCACGGCGCACCCCTTCCAGCCCGACCTGACCGAACCCGTCATCCTGATAAAGGACCGCGATCCGGTCCTTGCCCAGCGCGTCGACCAGATAGGCGATCCAGGCCTCGGTTTCGGTGTCGTAGCTGGCGCGGATGTTGGCCACGTTGCTGACCCAGGGCGCGCGCAGGAAATCGGCCCCGGTCAGCGGCCCGATCATCGGCATCCCGGCCGCGGCCGCGACCGGCAGCGTCGCCTTGGCGGTCGGAGTGCCGACCTGGCCGACCAGCGCGAGGTAGCGATCATCGGCCAGCATCTTCTCGACCTCGGCGGCCGAGCGGGTGGGTTCGTAGCCGTCATCGAAGCTGTCCATCCGGATCTTGCGGCCATTGACGCCGCCCGCGCGGTTGGCCTCTTCGAAGGCGGCCAGCAGGCCGAGGCGCAGGCCCTGACCCAGTGCCCCGGCCGGCCCCTCAAGGGCGGCGACCTGTGCGAAACGAACGACCGACCGGTCGGAGCCGGACGTGGCCCCGGATGTGGCAAGGAGAGGGGTGGAGAGACCAAGGAGGCTCGCGGCAAGTGCGATCGCAAAGGCAAGGCGCATGTCGTGTTCCGATACCGGCGGGGTTCCAGTTCAGAGCACTAGCTGTCGCGACGTTAAGATAGGGTATGCCAGCGCTCCGGCGATCGCTGACAGTTCTCGTAAAGTTCGAGCGAAATTCAGGCGAGGCCGGGGCGGACGCGGGGTAATCCCGGGTCAACCCCGGGTATAGCCAAGCGAGGCCTGCAAAAGCTTGCGGGTGTAGGAATGCGCCGGTGTCAGCGCCCGCATTTCGTCGACGCCCATCACCTCGACGATCTCGCCGGCCTGCATCACCGCGATACGCTCGCACATATGGGCGACCACCGCGAGATCGTGCGAGACCATCAGGAAGGTCAGCTTGTGTTCGGCCCGCAGGTCGGTCAGCAGGTTCAGGATCTCGGCCTGGACCGAGACGTCAAGCGCCGAGGTCGGCTCGTCGAGGAGCAGGATCGAGGGTTCGGGGGCCAGCGCCCGGGCGATGGCCACGCGCTGGCGCTGGCCGCCCGATAGCTGGTGGGGATAGCGAAAGCGGAAGGCAGGGCCGAGGCCCACATCGTCGAGCAGCCGCACGATCCGGGGTTCGATATCGCGAAAGCCGTGCAGATGCAGGGTTTCGGACAGCACCTGATCGACCGACTGACGCGGATGGAGCGAGGCATAGGGGTCCTGAAAGACCATCTGGACGCTCTTGTAGAAAAGCCGGTTGCGGTGCCGTCCGCGCGGGACCGGATTGCCGTTCACCGCCATCCGGCCCGACCAGTCGGGCGCCAGCCCGGTCAGCGCGCGCATGATCGTCGACTTGCCCGACCCGCTTTCGCCGACCAGCCCGAAGCTTTCGCCATGGCCGACGCGAAAGCTCGCGTGCCGGACGGCATCTACCCGGTCGCGGCCCTCGCCGAACCAGACGCTGACATCGTCGAAGAAAAGCGCGCTCATGACGGCCTCACCGACGGGGCTTGGGCCCAGGCGGGGTCGCGGCGCAGCACCTCGAGCCGTTTTTGCGGCGCGTCGAGCCGGGGCAGCGAGTTCAGAAGCCCCCGCGTATAGGGGTGCTTCGCCTCGTGCAGCTTGTCGGCCGCGCAGGTCTCGACCACGCGGCCCGCATACATGATCAGCACCCGGTCGCAGAAATCGGCCACGAGATTCAGGTCGTGGCTGATGAAGATCAGCCCCATGCCGCGATCCTGCACCAGACGGTCCATGATCTGCAGCACCTGCGCCTGGACCGAGACGTCCAGCGCCGAGGTGGGTTCGTCCGCGATCAGCAATTCGGGGTCGGGGATCAGCATCATCGCGATCATGATCCGCTGACCCATCCCGCCCGACAGCTCGTGCGGATGGGCGCGCATCACCCGTTCGGGGTCGCGGATCGAGACCGCTTCCAGCATGTCCAGTGCGCGACGCCGGGCCTCGGCCCGGCTGCCCTTCTTGTGGACGCGCCAGGCCTCGATCAGCTGCTCGCCGACGCTCATCACCGGGTTCAGCGAAAACTTCGGGTCCTGCATCACCATCGAGATCCGCTGGCCGCGCACCTTGCGCATCTGCGCCTCGGAGTGCTGCATCAGATCCTCGCCATCGAGCCGGATATGCGCGGCCGTGACCTGCCCGGGCGGCCGGATCAGCCTGAGGATCGAGCGCCCGGTCATCGACTTGCCGGACCCGCTTTCGCCAACGATACCCAGTCGTTCCCGGCCAAGCTTGAAAGACACACCGCGCACCGCGTCGAACAGGCCGGTACGGGTGGGAAAGCGGACCCAGAGGTCCTCGACTTCGAGCAGGGGGGTCATTTCTCTCCCTTCGGATCGAGCACGTCGCGCAGGCCGTCGCCCAGCAGGTTGAAGGCCAGCGACACGGTGAAGATCGCCAGCCCCGGCATGGTGGCGACCCACCAGTGATCGAGGATGAAGCGGCGGCCCTCGGAAATCATCGCGCCCCATTCGGGGCTGGGCGGCTGGGCGCCGAGCCCGAGGAACCCAAGCCCCGCGGCTGCCAGGATGATCCCCGCCATATCAAGCGTCACCCGCACGATCAGCGACGAGATGCAAAGCGGCCAGATATGCCGGGTGATGATCCGGATCGGACCGGCGCCGTGCAACCGCACCGCGCTGATGAAATCGGCGTTCCGAAGGGTCAGCGTCTCGGCCCGGGCGATCCGGGCATAGGGCGGCCAGGCGGTCAGGGCGATGGCCAGCACCGCATTCTCGATGCCCGCGCCCAGCGCGGCGACGAAGGCCAGCGCCAGCACCAGCCGGGGGAAGGCGAGGAAGATGTCGGTGATCCGCATCAGGACCATGTCGACCCAGCCGCCGAGATAGCCAGAGACGGTGCCGACGATCAGCCCCGCCAGCGGCGCGATCAGGGCGACCAGCGTGACGATGTAAAGCGTGATCCGCGAGCCGTAGATCAGCCGCGAGAGGATGTCGCGCCCCAGCGAGTCCGTGCCCAGCGGATGGCCGGGCGTGCCCAGCGGCTGCAGCCGGGCGGTGAGGTCCTGATAGAAGGGATCATGCGGCGCGATCCAGGGCGCGAGCGCCCCAATCGCCAGCAGCGCGATCAGGATCGCAAGCCCGAACATCGCCATCGGGTTGCGGCGGAAGGCCAGCCAGCCCTGATAAAGGCTCGCCAGCCGGGCCTGCCCGCGCGATTGCGGCGTGTCGGTCAGAAGCCAGGCGCGAAGTCCGGTCATCTCGGTCATTTCGCCCTCGGATCGAAGACCTTGTAAAGCAGGTCGGAAAAGACGTTCAGCAGCACGAAGGCCAGCCCCACCACCACGGTGCCGCCCAGAACCGCGCTCATGTCGGCCGAGAGCAGGGCGTTGGTGATGTAGGACCCGATGCCCGGCCATGAGAAGATGATCTCGGTCAGCACCGACCCTTCCAGAAGCCCGGCATAGCTGAGCGCGATCACCGTGATCAGCTGCACCCGGATGTTGCGGAAGGCATGACCCCAGATCACCGCGCGCTCGCTCAGCCCCTTGACCCGGGCAGTGGTGACATATTCGGCCGACATTTGTTCCAGCATGAAGGACCGGGTCATGCGGCTGATATAGGCGAGGCTGTAATAGCCCAGCAGCGAGGCCGGCAGCACGATATGGCTAAGCGCGTCGCGAAAGACCGTTCCGTCGCCCGCCAGCGCACTGTCGATCAGGATCATGCCCGTGACCGGCTCGATCATGCCGTCATAGAAGATCGACAGCCGCCCCGGCCCGCCGACCCAGCCGAGAATGCCGTAGAAGATCAGAAGCCCCATGAGCCCGAGCCAGAAGATCGGCATCGAATAGCCCACAAGGGCCACCACGCGCGCGATCTGGTCGATCCAGGACCCGCGCCGGACGGCGGCCAGCACGCCCAGCGGCACGCCCAGCAGTACGCCCATCAACGTGCCCAGCGTCGCCAGCTCCAGCGTTGCCGGAAAGACCCGGGCGATGTCTTCGGATACGGGCCGCGCGGTCAGCAGCGAGGTGCCGAAATCGCCCCGGACGACGTCCAGCAGATAGAGCCAGAACTGCACCAGCAGCGGCCGGTCCAGCCCGAGTTCCTGGTAGACCCGGTTATAGACCTCGGGGCTGGCGCGTTCGCCGACGATGGCCAGCACCGGGTCGATGGGCATCACGCGGCCGATCAGGAAGGTGACGAACAGCAAGCCCAGCATGGTGATTGCGATCGATCCCAGCGTCACGCCCGTCCGTTTCACCCAGCGGGGAGGGAAAGGCGCGCGGGCGCGCCCTTCCTGTGCCTTGCCGGTTGCCGACACGTTACTTGGTCACTTTCCAGTAGCTGGCATCGCTGACCGCCAGCCCGGTGGTGAAGTTCTGCACGTTCTCGCGCACGCCGTCCTGCTCGATGTTCTGGAACATGATGGCGAAGGGCGAGATCTCGCGGAACCTGGTCTGGATCTCGTGATACATCTCGGCCCGCCTGGCGGTGTCGCGCTCGGCCACCGCGGCCTCGGTCATCTCGGTCAGCCCGCCCGCGTCCCAGGCGTTGCGCCAGGCCAGGATGCCGCCATTCTGCGCCTCGTCCGAATTGTCGGGGTTGTAGGCGAAGGTCGAGGCATTGGTCTGCGGGTCGGCATAGTCCGGCCCCCAGGTGCCCAGATAGACGTCCAGATCGCGGGCGCGGTACTTGGCCAGCACCTGCTTGCCGGTACCGACCTCGATGTTCAGCTTGACCCCGGCCTGGGCAAAGGTGTTCTGCATCGACTGGGCAATCTCAAGACGCTCCTGCACGTCGCGCACACCGATGGTCAGCTCCAGCCCGTCGACGCCCGCCTCGCCCAGCAGCGCCTTGGCCTTCTCGACATCGAGCGAGAACGGGTTGTCCTTCACCGCCCCCAGATAGGATTGGGGCAGGAAGTTCTGCTGAACGGTCCACTGCCCCTTGAGGAAGCTGTTCACCATGCCGTCGTAATCGACGAGATACTTGAACGCCTCCAGCACTTCGGGCTTGGCCAGCTCGGGGATCTTCTGGTTGAACGAGGCATACATCAGGTAGCCTTTCAGCTCTTCCTGGATCTTGATGCCCTCGGCGCCGGTGATGCCCTGCACGTCCTCGGGGTTGAGGTTGCGCGCGACATCGACATCGCCGCGTTCCAGCAGCAGCCGCTGGGTCGCGCTTTCGGCGATATGGCGCACGATCACCCGCTGCATCGCGGGCGTGCCCTGATAGAAGTCGGGATTGGCCTGCAGGGTCACGGATTCGTTCGGTTTCCAGGCAACGAGGCTGTAGGCGCCCGAGCCCGCCGAATTGGTCTTGAGCCAGTCGTGGCCCATGTCGCCATCGACCTCATGCGCCATCACTGTCGTCTTGTCGACGATCGAGCCGATGGTCGCGGTCAGGCAGTTCAGCACGAAGGAGGTTGCATAGGCCTTGTCGGTGGTGATGACCAGCTTGTTGCCGTCGGCCTTGATGGTTTCCTCGATATTCTCGGGGGTAAAGCCGAACTGGGTCAGGATGAACCAAGGCGTGAGGTTCAGCAGCACCGCGCGGCGCAGCGAGAACTCGGCATCCTCGGCCGTCACCGGGTTGCCCGAGACGAAGCTGACGCCCTCGCGCATGGTGAAGGTGATGGTGCGGCCGTCCTCGCTGACCTCCCAGCTTTCGGCCAGATCGGGCTGGTAGCCGGCCTCGAAATCCAGCGGGTCGAAGTTCACCAGCCGCCCGTAGACGTTGCGCAGCACGTCGCCGCCCGCGAATTCGAAGGTCTCGGCCGGGTCGAGCGTGGTGATGTCGTCGATCCGGTTGGCCACCACCAGCATGTTCGCGGGCGTTTCGGCCCAAAGCGCGGGGGCGGTGCCCGCGAGCGTCGCGGCCAGCGCGGCGCCCGACATCAGCCTTGCAAAAGCGGTCATCTTGGTCGTCCTCTCTGTTGGTCTGTTTTTATGTCGTCTTCCGGCGTCGTTGCGCCGGTCTTGCCCGTCAGTGGCCCCAGGTTTTCTCCAGCACCCTCAGCCAGTTGCCATGGCAGATCCGTTCGATCAGCTCGGGGCCGTAGCCATGCGCCGTCATCGCGGCGCGCAGTGCGGGCAGCCCCGCGGCCGACCCGATCGCGGACGGGATCATCGCCCCGTCGAAATCGGACCCGAGCCCCACGCGAGTCTCGCCGAGCTTGCCCAGCAGATGGTCGAGATGACGCAGCATGTCGTCAAGACCGGTATCGATCATGCGCCCGTCGGGTCTCAGAAAGGCCGTCGCATAGTTCAACCCGACCATGCCGTCGCTGGCGGCGATGGCCTCGAGCTGGGCGTCGGTCAGGTTGCGGGCATGGGGGCAGATCGCATGGGCGTTCGAATGGGTCGCGACCAGCGGCGCGTCGGACTGTCTGGCGACGTCCCAGAAGCCCGCCATGGTCATGTGCGACAGATCGATCATGATCTTCAACGCGTTGCAGCGCCGGACCAGCGCCACCCCCAGATCGGTCAGCCCGCCGCCGGTATCGCCGTCGGACGGATAGCGGAACGGTACGCCCTCGCCGAAGATGGTGGGTCGGCTCCAGACCGGCCCGAGCGAGCGCAGCCCCGCGCCGTGAAGCACATCAAGGGTGATCATCTCGGGGTCGATGGCCTCGGCACCTTCCATATGCAGGATGGCCGCCAGCTTGTGTTCGACCATCGAGATATGGATTTCCGCGGCGCTGCGGCAGATCTTCAACGCGCCCAGCTCTTCCAGCCGCTCCAGCGTCGCGACCTGAGCCATGGCAACGGTCAGCGCCCGGTCCTGCGGTTCGGGCGGCGGCAGAGGCAGGTCGTAGCTGTCCTGCGCCATCGCCTCTTCATTGTCCTCGCCGCCCTCGGAGGGCACATAGACCGCGAAGAAACCGCCGCCGAGCCCGCCCGCGCGGGCCTTGGGCAGGTCGATATGGCCCGCGTCCCCGGTCAGGAAGGTTTCGGCGGCGGCCGGACCTCCGGCGCGATAGAGTCTGAGAAGAACATCGTTATGGCCGTCGAAAACGGCGGGCAGGGTCTTGGGATCCACGAATGTCTCCGGGATTGACGGGTCAGGGGGTCTGACTTACCCGGCAAGCCTAACGAAAAGATTCGGGGGACGGAAAGCCCGAAAGCGGACCTTGTGGTCAAAAAATGGCGCTTTGCCTGCGGACGCGGCAGCCGGAGGTTTAGTGCACGATGGTTTCTTCGCGGACAAACATGTTTGCCCAGGCGCGGTCGATGAGTTCCGGGCTCATCTGGCTGGGAATCCCCTCGAAGTCGCAGATCGCGATCATCTGGTCGATCAGGAAGACCGGCTGATAATTGGCATAGGCATTGTCGATGGTCGGATATTTTTCCCTGAGCAGGTAGATCAGCGTGTCTTCGTCGATGGGCATCTTCTTCTTGCGGGCGACCAGCGCGAAGATCTTCAGGAAATCCTCCTGGCAGGGGCCGTCGACCTTGATCTTGAAGAAGATCCGGCGCAGTGCGGCGCGGTCGAAGATCTCGTTCGGGTGGAAGTTGGTCGAGAAGATCACCAGCGTGTCGAAGGGCACCTCGAACTTCTCGCCCGATTGCAGCGCGAGAATGTCGCGGCTTTCCTCCAGCGGCACGATCCAGCGGTTGATCAGCGCCTGCGGGGGGTCTGCCTGGCGCCCGAGATCGTCGACGATGAAGACGCCGCCGGTGGCCTTCAGCTGCAGCGGCGCCTGATAGGTGCGCGCGGTCGGATTGTAGACGAGATCGAGCATCGACAACGACAGCTCGCCCCCGGTGATGACGGTGGGGCGGCGGCACAGCACATAGCGCGTGTCGGTGCGGCCTGCGGACCGGCGCAGCGCAGTCGGGTCGTCTTCCTGTTCCTCGGCGGCGGTATGCACGATGGGGTCGTAGACGGTGATCACCTGACCGGCATATTCGATGGCCCGGGGAATATAGATCCGGTCGCCAAGCGCATCGCGTATGCCGTTCGATATCGAGGATTTCCCGTTGCCGGGCGGGCCATACATCAGGATCGAGCGACCGGCGCTGACCGCCGGACCCAGATGGTCGAGCAGCGAATCCGGCAGGATCAGATGGCCCATCGCCCCGGTCAGCTGGCTGCGGGTGATCTGGATGTTGCGGATCGACTGGCGCTTGACCTGTTCGGCATAGACCTCCAGCGGCACCGGCATCGCGCCGTAATATTCCGACTGGGTCAGCGCGTCGAGCGCGCGCGCCTTGCCCGCCTCGGTGAGCTGATAGCCCATCTCGCCGCCCGAATTGGCATGGAGCGTCCCGGTCGCCTCCAGCAGCTTCTGGCCGCGCGCGAGGTCGACAAGCTCTTGCGCGACCGGCACCGGCAGGCAGATCGCCCGGGCGATCTCGGTCACCACATCGACATTCTTGCGGAAGACCGTCTTCAGCAGGATGTCGCGCATCATCACCATCGGCAGCTGCATCTCGGCCAGCGCACGTGGGGCGGGCGGCCCGAAGACCGTCGAGGCTTGCATGTTCATCGCGGGTCCGGGGCTGACTGCGGTATCGGGGCCGAGACTGCCCCGTGTTTCGGGCAATTCTGGGGCAAAGAGCCGGGTTTTCGCGACAATTGCGGGGATCGCAACCTTTCGTTCAGCCGTCTCGGCCAGAAAGGGGCCGCAAGTCGGAGGTTTGCACATGAAGGGACGGTTCCCGGCAGGTCTGGCGGGACTGATGGCGACGATCCTCGCGCTGGCCACGGCGCTGGGGCTGGCCAAGGGCGGTCTGCATGTCTCCAATCACGAGGGCGATCTGCTGCATCTGGCCGACATCGTCCGGCGCGAGGTCGACGGCGAATGGCCGCATCTCGATTTCGTCACGCCGCTGGGGGTCTTGGCCTATGCCCCCATCGCGGCGCTGGCCGCCCTGGGGCTGCCGCTCGGGCTCGCCGTGATCTGGGCGCAGGCGCTGGTTGGCGCGGTCCTGCTGCCCGGTGCGCTCTGGGTCGGACTCAGCCGGCTCGACCGCGGCTGGGCCTGCCTCTTCGGGGCGGGCGTCATGGGGCTGGCCGTGGCACTGGCCTCCGGGGGACCGGAGCCTTGGATCTCGCTCTCGATGCATTACAACCGCTGGGGCTGGGCCATCGCCTTCATCGTGCTCGCGATTGCCATCCTGCCGCCGCGCCGGTCCGGCCCGGGGCAGCAACTGGCCGACGGGCTTGCGCTGGGGCTGGGGCTTGCGGCGCTTGCGCTGATCAAGGCCACCTACCTGCTGGCCTGCGCACCGGTCGCCGTTCTGGCACTGGCGCTGCGCCGCGACGGCCGCGCATTGGCGACCGCGCTGGCGGCGGCGCTGGCGATCTGGGGTGGGCTCACGCTGGTCGCCGGGCCCGGGCTCTGGCCCGCCTATCTGACCGATCTTCTGGAAGTTGCCCGCAACGACATGCGCCCCTTTCCCAGCGATCCGTTTCTGACGGTGATCGGCGGGACACGGACCCTGGCGGGCACGCTGCTTTACCTGGCCGCGGTGATCCTGGCCCGGCGCGGCGGCTGGCGGCAGGAGGGGCTGCTGTTGCTTGCGGCGGGGCCGGGCCTTGCCTATGTGACCTACCAGAACCATGGCAACGCCCCGGTCTGGCTGTTTCTGCTGGGCATCCTGGCACTCGCGCTGCGGCGGCCCGGTACCCCGCAGCCCTCCGGTCTGATGGCCGTCGGCTGGTCGGCGCTGCTGCTGGCCGCTCCCATCTTCCTTGCCCTCTTCGAAAGCCCCATCCGCAATTTCTCTGCGGCCGAGGGCGAGGCTGTCGCGCTTTTGCCCGGCGATCAGGGCCTCTGGATGCCTGCCGCGCGCGCGCTCAGGGTCGAGACCCGAATTGAGCGCCCTCTCGATCTCGACCCGCCCGATTGGTTGGTCGATCCCGGCCCCGAGCCCACCGTCTTTCGTGGAACCGAGCTTGAGGGCTGTGTCGTCACCAACGGGCTTGTGGCCTGGTATCGCGCGATTTCGGAAGACCTCGCGGCGACGGGTTTCGCGGGCCATCCGGCCTTTGTCGCCGATGTGCTGAGCGCCTATTGGCTGTTTGGCGGGGTGGGGCGGCTCGACGGCGGGGCGCCCTGGTACTATGGCGGGTTGCCCGGGATCGAGGGAGCCGAGCTTTTGCTGGTGCCGCAATGCGTTGGCAATATCGACGCGCGGCGCGGCATCCTCGCGGCGGTCGAGGCGGGCGGTTACGAGCTGACCGAGCTGCGCCGGACCCGCGATTACATCGTGCTGGGCATCGCGCCGCCCGCCGCCAGCGCCAGATAAAGGATCAAGGCCGGGCCAAGCGCCAGCCCCATGGGAAAATCGCGCGCCTCCCACGAAGCCCAGCCGGGCAGGGCGCGTCGCAGCCCAGGGATCCGCCGGGCCAGACGATGCGCGGCGAAGGCCACCGGGATCGCGGCGGCCAGCAGAAAGAGAAAGGCGCCGATATCGCCCGGCGCAACGAGGGGGGCCATCGCGGCGGCGAACTTGGCATCGCCCGCGCCCACCGCGCCGATCTGGTTCAGCCCGAAACCGAGCGTCAGCACCACCGCCAGATGCAGCCAGCGCCAGGTCCAGGCGTCCAGCGGCAGCAGCGCGAGCCCGATCAGCGCATAGACCGCGACCAGCGCCAGCACCGCGCGGTTCGGAATGGTCATGGTCCGCAGGTCGCTGAGCGCGGCCCAAAGCGCGATCGGCGTCGCGACGGGCAGAAACCAGAGCGCCTCGGTCATCGGCCCGGCCTAGCCGTGCGCTTCGAGCGCGCGCAGGGCCTGGACCGCGGCCTCGAAATGCTGGGGATGGGTCTCGATGGCCTCTTCCAGCAGGCCCTTGCCAATGGCCACGTCGCCCTGCTTGATCGCGGTCAGGGCGAGCGTGTGGTAAAGCTGCGCCCGCTCGGTCTGGGTCATCTCGATCACCGGCAGGTCGTATTTGCGCTGCGCGCCCCGGGCGAGAACCAGATTGTTCTTGGCGGTAAACAACTTGGGGTCATAGGTCAGGGCATCGACGAAAAGCCGCTCTGCCCCCCGGTAATCGCCCCGCGTCAGCTTGGAATAGCCCCAGTTGTTGTAGACCCCGGCGGGTTTGGTGGTCAGCCCGGCGGCGGTCTCGTAGAAACTGTCGGCCTTGGCCCATTCGCGGTTGCTGTCGGCCACCATCGCCTCGAGCCGGTAGCGCTGATAGGTCTCGAAGGTGGGCGGGATCCTGTCGAGTTCGGCCTCGGCCTTGCCCCAGTCGCCGACGCGGATCAGCGCATCGGCGTAATTCACCCGGTCCGCGTTTCCAGCCTCGGGATGGCGCACCACCTCGGCCCAGGCGGCGACGGCCTCGGCCGGGCGCCTGGCCCGGATCAGCGACTGCGCCAGCCCGCGCCGGGCGGCCAGCTTGTCGGGATCTTCGTCCAGAAGCCGCCGGAAATAGCGGATCGCCTCGTCGGGATCGGCCACCGTCATCATGATGTCGTTGAGGCTGCTTTCATCGCTCGCCAGCACGTCCTGCACCGCGCGGTCGACATCGGTATCGCCGGGTTTCTGGCAGGCCGCGACCGACAGCGCCAGGGCGGCGCAGATCGGGGCCAGAACCGGATGGCGCATCGCGGCGTCCTTTCGGCTGCTCTGTCCTCAGGGCGTGGCCAGAAGCAGGTATCTGCCCTCGCCGCGCCGCACCAGATCGAAGTTGTTCCCTTCGTTCAGGGCGGAATCATAGTCGCGATTTTCGGTTTTAGCGATAGCGAGCCGCAGATTCCGGCGAATGTCGTCAGACCCGCCGCTGTCGAGCGCGAAAGCGGTCTCGAACACCCGACGCGCTTCGCCCACCTCGCCCTTTTCCATCAGCACGACGCCCAGATTGTTCCAGGCGGGCACGAAGCGTTCGTCCTCGGCAATGGCTTGGCGCAGCTGGCTTTCGGCCTGACCGAGCCGCCCAAGCCTCAGATTGGCCGACCCGATCGCCGACAGGACATCGGCGGTCAGTCCCTGTTTTGCCGCGGCGCGGTAATAGGCCTTCAGCGCCAGTTCGTATTCGCCCGCGGCCATCAGGCGGTGGCCGACGACAAGACCGTCGACCGCCTCGTCAAGATGCGGGGCACCGGGCGGGGCGGGCAGGCCCCGATAGGCGGGCGAGAGCCGGTCCGAGGGGGCGCAGCCCGCGCAGATCAGGGCGAGCGCCAGCCCGCAACAGCGCAGAAGGTCAGAACTTGGCGTTGTTGAGCGTGTCGTAGATCGCATAGACCGATGGGCCGATCAGGATGATGAGCAACGGCGGAACCGTGAACATCATCGTGCCCAAAGTCAGCTTGGTCGGCAACTTGTTCGCCTTTTCCTCGGCGCGCATGACGCGCTTGTCACGCATTTCGGCCGAGAAGACCCGCAGCGCCTCGGCGATCGAGGTGCCGAAAGTCGCCGACTGGATCAGCACCGTGACGAAGGATGAAATGTCGGTGACGCCGCAGCGTTCGGACATGTCGCGCAGCACCTGCACCCGGTCCTTGCCGGCCTTCATCTCGTTCGAGACGATTTCGTATTCCGAGGCCAGATCGGGAAAGCCCGCCCGCATCTCGCGCGCGACCCGGAGGATCGACTGGTCGAGCGATTGCCCGGCCTCGACGCAGACCAGCATCATGTCGAGACTGTCGGGGAAGCCGTTGACGATCTCTTCCTGGCGGGTCTGCACCCGGCGTTCGACCCAGTATTTCGGCAGGTAGTACCCGATGGCGCCCGGTACGATCACCGACAGGGCGATCTTTGTCGTATCGACCTCGCCGCTCGCGTTCAGCAGGACCGAATAGACCAGACCGCCTGCCAGAAAGAGAATCCCCAGCGTGAATTGCGCGAAGTGGAACACCCGCACCGCCGATTTCGACCGGTAGCCCGCGCGCAGCAGCTTCAGCCGCGCGGCCGAGAGTTCTTTTTCGTCCTGGGGTTCGAGGAAAGTCGAGAAGCGGTCGAGCTTGTCGGCGCGCGACACCTGGCGCAGGGGCGCCTGCTGGTCGCGGACGGTGGCGGCCTCGGCCTCGCGGACCTGACGCTTGAGCTTTTCGAGAGGGTCGACCCGGCGCTTGAGGAAGACCGGCAGCGACAGCGCGATCAGCCCCACGCCCAGCAGGCCCACCGCGATCAGCGGCGCGAGCGGACCGAAGCGATCGGTGATCCAGCCGGCGACGTAAGCGACGAACTCCATGGCGCTGCCCTCAGACCTTGATGTTGACCATGATGCGCATGAAGATCACGTTCACGACGAGAAACACGGCGACGGCGATGGCGGCCGGGATGAAGGCGGCGGTTTCCTTGACATCGTCGTAATAGTCGGGCTTCAGCACCGAGATCATCAGGATCGCGGCGATCGGAAAGCCCGACAGGAACATGCCTGACCATTTCGCCTCGGCGGTGATCGCCTTGACGCGGCGGAAGAGCTTGAAGCGCGAGCGGATCACCGCGGCGAGACCCGCCAGCACCTCGGCCAGGTTGCAGCCCGATTGCTGCTGGATCGTCACCGCGACCGCGAGAAAGCGCAAATCCTGCATGTCGACCCGTTCGGCCAGATCCTTCAGCGCCTCGCTGACATCGCGGCCATAGGCGGCTTCGTCCGCGATCACGCCGAATTCCGATCCCAGCGGGTCGGGCACCTCCTTGGCGACGATGTTGATGGCCGAGATGAAGGGATGGCCCACGCGCAGCGAGCGCACCATCAGCTCGACCGCGTCGGGCAGCTGTTCCTCGATCAGGCCGAGCCGCTTCTTGGCCTTGCCGTTGACCCAGGTATAGACCCCGCCGACGCCGATCCCGATCGAGGCCAGCACGCGCACCGGAAGCACGGCCCCGGTGCCCAGCGTCAAACCCAGAAAGGCCACGCCCGACAGCACCACCATGATCCCGATCAGCTGCACCGGCGTGAAGGCGATATTGGCCTTCTGCGCCCGCTCGGCCAGAATCGAGTAAAGCGGGATGCCGCGGGCCCGCATGTGCTGGGTCATCTCCTTGCGGAGCTGTTCCAGGACCTTTTCCCGGTCGACGCCCTTTTCCAGCATCTCGAGCCGCCGGTTGACCCGGGCGTTCAGGCTGATCGACTTGCCGAAGACGGTCAGATAAAGCCCCTCGACCAGCGCCAGCACCGAGAGGAAGATCAATCCGTAGATCAGGGGTTCCGCGCCGATTTGCATGGGCTATTTCCCCCGGGCAGGTTCGAAGATGCTGGCGGGCAGGTCGTAGCCCCACTGCCGGAACCGCTCCGAGAAGGCGCTGCGCACGCCCGTCGCGGTAAAGCGGCCGATGATCTTGCCGCTCGAATCGAGGCCCATCCGTTCGTAGCGGAACACCTCCTGCATCGAGATCACCTCGCCCTCCATCCCGGTCACCTCGGTGATCGAGACCATGCGGCGCGAGCCGTCCTGCAGGCGGCTGGCCTGCACGATCAGGTTGACGGCCGAGGCGATCTGGGCGCGCACCGCCTTCAGCGGCATCTCGATCCCGGCCATGGCGATCATGTTTTCCAGACGGCTGACCGCATCGCGGGGGTTGTTGGCGTGGATCGTGGTCATCGACCCGTCATGACCGGTATTCATCGCCTGCAGCATGTCGATCACCTCGTCGCCGCGGGTCTCGCCGACGATGATGCGGTCGGGCCGCATCCGAAGCGCGTTCTTCAGACAGTCGCGCTGGCTGATCGCGCCCTTGCCCTCGACATTCGGGGGGCGGCTTTCCATCCGGCCGACATGGGTCTGCTGCAGCTGCAGCTCGGCGGTGTCCTCGATGGTCAGGATCCGTTCGGAATTGTCGATGAAGGATGACAGCGCGTTCAGCGTCGTGGTCTTGCCCGACCCGGTGCCGCCCGAGACGATGATATTCAGACGGGTCGCGACCGCCGCCTGCAGATAGGCGGCCATCTCTTCGGTGAAGGCGCCGAACGTGACCAGATCGTCGATGCCAAGCTTGTCCTTCTTGAACTTCCGGATCGAGACCAGGCTGCCATCGACGGCGATGGGCGGCACCATCGCGTTGAAACGCGAGCCGTCGGCCAGCCGCGCGTCGACATAGGGGTTCGATTCATCGACCCGCCGCCCCACTGCCGAGACGATCTTGTCGATGATCCTGAGCAGGTGCTTTTCGTCGCGAAAGGCGATGTCGGTCAGTTGCAGCTTGCCCGCGCGTTCGACGAAGATCTGCTTGGGGCCGTTCACAAGGATGTCGTTGACGCTTTCGTCCTTCAAAAGCGGCTCCAGCGGGCCGAGCCCGGTCACCTCGTCGAACAACTCCTGATAGAGTTGGGTGCGGTCGTCCTTGTTCAGGACGACGCCCATTTCCTCGAGCGCCTCGGAGGCGATGGCCTGGATCTCGGCGCGCAGCTCCTTTTCCTCGGCATGTTCCAGCGCGGCGAGGTTCAGGCTTTCCAGAAGCTGTTTGTGCAGTTCGGATTTCAGCTCGCCCAGGCGTTCCTTGCGCTTGCGGTCCTTTTCGCTGGGCGCGGGCTGGGCGGGCAACGCCGGAGGCAGGGACGCGGCGGGCGGCGGCGGCGCCTCGGGCCGGGGCTCGGGCGGCGTGGCGGGCTGGACGGTGCCGGGCTCGGGCTTTCTGTAGCGCGAGAACATTCGTAGCCCCTTTACTGTGCCGCAGTGGCCGCGGCCGTGCCGAGATCGTAAAGCGACGCCGCGAGCTTCTGGATTTCGCGGCGGAGCGGCGACTTGGCCGCGGTCTCGGCGAGGGTCAGGCCGTGATCGCCCGCCTCGGTGATCGCCTTGCCACCGTCGGGAAGCTGGATCTCGATGTCGATATCGAGGCTGTCGGCCAGTCGGCGGACCCGCCCGCGCCCCGACAGGTCGGTGAATTTCGGCGCCCGGTTCAGCGCATAGCGCACCCGTTCGCGCGGAAGGCCTTCGGATTTCAGCACCCGGATCACGCGCAGCGCGTTCTGGGCCGAGCGCATGTCGAGTTCCAGCAGCGAGAAATAAAGATGCGACTGGGTGATCACCGTCTCGGTCCAGTTGACCAGGGTCTTCGGCATGTCGATGACCACGAATTCGAACTGCGAGCGTGCCATGTCGATCAGCGCGTTCACCTCGGGCGGCCCGATGATGTCGAGCGGCAGGATGTCGGAGGGCGCGGTCAGCACATGCAGATCGCTCCGGTAGCTTTGCAGCGCCTGGAGGAAACTGTCGCCGTCCATCGCGCCGATATCGGACAAGAGTTCGAAGACCGCGTCCTTGCGCGGAAGGTCCAGATAGGTCGCGGCCGAGCCGAATTGCAGATCGAGATCCAGCAGGCAGACCCGGCCGCCCGACTTGCGCGCCGCAAGCGCCAGTTCCCAGGCAAGGTTGACCGCGAAGGTCGAGGCCCCGACCCCGCCTGCCAGGCCCTGCACCGACAGCACCACGCCGTCCCGGTTCGAGCGCGACAGCTTGGGCGCGGCGGGATCCGCGGGGGCGGGGGGCGCGAAGGCCGCGGCGGGGGCCTGGCGCAACCGGACGATGGCCTCGTGCAGCGCCCCCTCGGGCAGCGGGTAGGGGACGAAATCGTCGGCCCCCATCCGCATCAGCTGGTGCAGTGCGATCGGGCTCAGCTCTTCGGCGATGACCAGCACGTTCAGCCCGCGCTGCTTGGCGGCGCGGACGATCTCGCCGATGGCCGCGATGTCGGCCTCGTCCGCGTCGTCGACCGCGACCGCGATGAACTCGATGTCCTGCGCCTCGGGCTGGTCGAAAAAGCCGCGCGCCTCGTCGAAGGCAATATCGCCCCAGCCGCCGCCAAGCTCGGCTTCCATGTCCTCGATCAGAAGATCGAAATTCTGGATGTCCCGAGACACCGTGCAGGCCCGGATCGGGGCCTGGTCGGGTATCGACGCTGGCATGCTCGTCATCGTTCCCAAATCCTTCCACGCAGACCGGACAGGGCGGGCGGCCGGCCGCGCCTGCCCCGTTCGCGCACGACTCACTTCGCGCCCGCACGTCGGTCCATGGGCCGAGCGTGAAGAACAACTTGGGCAACATTACGGCCCGAGGTGCGGAATTGTTCGAAAAACCTTCGATCCGCGTCCCAAGCGCGGCTGGTCACCGCGCGGGAGTTAGTGCGGGAGTTGGTCCGGGAACTAGTCCGGCGCGGCGACGTCTGCGGGTTGAAGCGTGGGCTTGGGCTGCGCGCTGTCGAGATAGGCCCGGTAGCTGCGCGCCATGTACTTGCCATCGATCGTCATCGGGCGCGGGCGCAGGAAGGCCGCGACCTCGGTCACGGTGCGGCGGTTCTGCCGCTCGGGCCCCTCGGTATGGACCAGCGGCCGGGTCTCGCCATAGGAGACCACGGCCTGCAGCCGCGCGCGCGGGACGCCGCGCGCCACCATATAGGCCACCGCCGCCTGTGCCCGCCGCATCCCCAGCGCCTTGTTGTAGGGCGCGCTGCCGACCTTGTCGGCATGGCCGTAGACCCGGAAGACCACGAAGGGATAGCGCAGGATCCAGGCCGCCTGCCGGTCGAGCGCGGCCTGCGCAGTGGCGTCGAGCGCTGCGCTGTTGAAGGCGAAGGTGATGGTGCTGGGCACCTCGGCGGCGAAGCGGCGGGTCATGTCGATCGCCATCGCCCGGTCGGAGGTCATCACCATCTGGTTGGTCATCGTGGCGTTGCCAAAGCTGCCATCGTCCAGCGTATCGCCCGCGGGCCGGTTGAAATCGGCAATCTGGCGGGGGCTGCAGGCGGTCAGCGCCAGCGCGGCGCTCAGGGTCACGAAGGCAAGGCGGGCGCGCATGGGTCTACTCCATCACATAGCCGTAGGAGCCGCCGAAATCCTGCCGTGCGACCTCGCCCGCGGCGCCCGAGCGCGGGGTGCGCGGCGAGGAAAGCCGACCGTGCAGGAAAAGGTCGCGCTCGCTTGGCGGGGCCACGCGGTCGGTCGGCAGGGCCAGCGCCTCGCCGCGCGTGGGCGAGACAAGATGCGCGGTGACGATGATCACCAGTTCGCTCTGGTCGCGCTGGTATTCGGAACTGCGGAAGAGCGCGCCCAGGATCGGCACGTCGCCGAGCCACGGCACCTGGCCCTTGAGGCTCGCGAAGTCGTCCTGCAAGAGGCCTGCGACCGCGAAGCTTTCGCCGTCATGCAACTCGACCGTGGTCGAGGTCGAGCGGGTCGAGAACCCGCTGATGATGATGCCGTTGTTGTTGAAGGTCACGGAGGGGTCGATACTGCTGACCTGGGCGTTCATCTCGAGGTTGATGTTGTTGCCCACCACGTTGGGAATGAAATTCAGCGAAATCCCGAAGGGCTTGAACTCGACCGTCACGTCGCCATCGCCGCCGACCACCGGGATCGGATATTCCCCGCCCGCAAGAAAGCTGGCCGCCTGGCCCGACAGGGCGGTCAGGTTCGGTTCGGCCAGGGTTCGGACGAAGCCCTTGGTTTCAAGCGCTTCCAGCAGCACCGCGAATTGCAGATCGCCAGCGCCGATGCCGATCGAGAACACGCCATTGCTGCCGCGCGACCGGGCCGGCGTGGTCGACGGATCGCCGTCGAAAAGATCGCCGAGGTTGGTGCCCTCGGTAATGGTGTTGGTGCCGCCCGCAAAGCCCAGGTCGCCGCCATTGGTCAGGCCCGCGACCCCGAGGCTGGTGCCGAGGCTTTTCGACACGGACCGGTTCATTTCCGAGAACCGGACCTTCAGCATCACCTGCTGGGTGCCGCCGACATTCAGCAGGTTCGAGATCCGTTCCGGCGCATAGCGCGAGGCCAGATCGAGCGCCCGGTCGATCACCGTCTTCGAGCTGACCGTGCCCGACAGCACCAGCCCGTCATTGGCCGCGCGCACCTCGATGGGTTCGCCCGGCAGCACCTCGCGCAGCCGTTCCTTGAGTTCGCTCATGTCGGGGGTCACCTGGACCTCGACATTGGTGATCAGCGTGCCGTCGGGCCCCAGGAGCGTCAGCGTGGTGCGCCCGGGCGACTTGCCCAGCACATAGATTGTGCGGTCGGAGAGGGTCGAGATATCGGCGATCTGCGGGTTCGAAATCGACAATTCGGCAAAGACCTGATCGCTTTCGACCACCACCGCGCGGTTCATCGGGATCGTGAGCTTGCCGGTCGCCAGGCCCTCCAGCGTCCGCAGGGTCTGCGCTCCGGCCTCCGGCGGCAGGGCCGGAATCGCGGCAAGACCCAACAGTCCGGCCGCGAGGATCGTCCGAAATCTCATGTGACCCTGCCTTTCCGATCACGGCTTAGGAGGGGTCTTTCGCCCCTTTTGGCGGTCAGGATGCGGCAAGGCCCTTAAATTTGCAATCATTGCGCGTCGGCCTGGGGCGGCCTGTGGGTATCTCGCAACAATCGCCTCTGTTGGCTCGCTTCGGGGATGCAGTCCATGGTTGTATCCGGCCGCTTTGTCCTTGGCCCCGGCCTCCCGTTCCGATCATGTCGGCCGAAGGGCGGAACGGCTGTCTGCGGCCGGTTTGGCGAATGGGGTCAGTTCGTGCAGGGGATTTCGATCTCGACCACTTCCGACCCGCGGCGGGTTCGAATTGTGCAGATCCGTTTTTGTTCGGGGGCGACTTCGGGGGCGTCCTCGATGCCCAGCAACGCCTTCTGATCGACCTCGACCGCCTCGGCCACCACATCGTCGTTGGCGCCGACCAGCGACAGCGACAACCGCCCGCTCGACTGTGCCTGGGCCAGCGAGGCGACCTGTTGCGGCGAGGCTTCGACCGTGACGGTGCGCGCGATGACGGGCCGCGTGGTGTCCTCGTCGGCGATCTGGTCGATGGCGATCAGGCGGATGCCGGTGTCGATCAGCTTGGTCACCTGTTTCGACTGGCTTTCGCCGGTCCAGTAGACATCGACCCGGTCGCCCGGCCGTAGGAAGCCGGAAACGCCGGAACTGACATCCACCCGGATCGCGAAGGCGCGCATGCCCTTGGTCAGGCGCGAGGTGATGCCGGCATCGGCGCCGGGATCGGTGACCTTGACCCGCAGGAGCGGTTCGCCCGCCTCCATCGCGCGCAGGACGGTACGGAATTGCGGCTGGCCTTCGGGAAACAACTCTTCCTTGGTCTGGAACACGCCTTCGGGCATCGAGTCCTTCGGCCAGAGCACCGGGCGCAGGTTGTCCAGCGTGATCTGCTGACCATAGCGCAGCGGTTCCCTGGCGACGACGACCGGTTCCAGCGCAACCTGCTGAGACTGGGCGGCGCGGGCCGCGGCCAGTTCGCGTTTGGTCTGGTCGAAATAGCCCTGAGCCATATAGACCGCGAACCCTGCCAGACCGAGCCCCAGCAGAAGGACCAGTCCGAAGATCAGGCGCATGGCATGTCCTTTCGTCGCCGACCCGCGGACCGTGCGTTGGCCGCGGAATGCCCTTCGATTTGCCGGATTTGCCACGGGAATGCGGCCATCTCCGGGGGATCCTGACGGGGGCCGGTGGATATTCGGTTAAAGATCGAAGGGATCGCCCAGTGGTTCGCAAACGGCGCACGGCCGGCACAGCAGGAAAGGCCGCTCGCGGAGGAGCGGCCTTGCTGACGTGAGGTGCAGATTTCGCACTATTCGGACGTGGTGGTTTCGCTGCCCCAGCCGAGGTTCGTCAGAGACTGGACCTGTGCGCCCGACAGCGAACTGGCGATGTCGCCGCCGAGGTCGTTCACGCCGCCACGCACGGCGGTCAGGACAGCGATGCCGAGGCCGACGATGGCGGCGGTCAGCACGACCCAGTCGACGGTGACGGCGCCGGACTCGTCCTTGGCGAAGGTCTTGAAGAGTTTGAAGAGTTTCATGGGGGTCCCTCCAGTAGGATGCTCGCTCAGTTCAAATGCCCTTGGGTGAAGGGCCGGACCCCCACCAACGGGGCCGCAACCGCTTCGACCGCGCCATAGGGCCACCGGAATCGGGCAAGAGTTGGGCTGGGCCTTGGCAATTTCCGCCCAAGCGGAAAAAGACCATCGAAACCTTGGGAATTGATCGAAAATGCAATAACAATTGCCTCGAAAACTCTCCGCACGCCGGACGGGTCCGTCAGACCCCTGCCGCAAAGCGGAACCGCAAAGAACCGCAAGGTCGGGCAGGGCAGAACATGCGGCGTCATCTGGAAGGTCTGGTTCTGGCCGGGCTGGTTCTGACCAGCGCGGTGCCCGGACCGGTGCGGGCCGAGCCGCCGCCCTGGCCGGAGTTCACCTTTCGAAGGGTCAAACCGCCCGCCCCGGGTGCGTCAAGACGCATCACCGTTCAGATCGAGCCGCGCGCGACCGTGGTGCCGGAAGCACTGAGCCCGTCGGCCGCTCCGCTGGCCCGCAGCCCCGACGCTGCCGCCGAGCCGCCCGCCGGCAATGCAGCGGACCCGGGTCCGGCCTGGTTCTGGTCGCGGGTGTCGCCCGCGTTGAGCGACAGCAGGCCGGGGCGGCTGGCGCCTGCGCTGGTGGCACTGGGCGAGGCGCCGCCCGGCGAAGCGGCGCGCGCGCCCCGGCTGCAGCTTTTGCAGGACATCGCCGAGACCCATGGTCGCGCGATCCTGTCGGCCACGGTCGGCACCCGGGTCTCGCCCGCGCTGGCGCTGGCGGTGATCGGGGTCGAAAGCGGCGGGCGCGGCCGGGCGCTCAGCCCGAAGGGGGCGCTGGGTCTGATGCAGCTGATGCCCGCCACGGCCCGGCGCTTCGGCGTGGCCGATGCCGCCGATCCCGTCGCCAATATCCGCGGCGGCGTGGCCTATCTCGACTGGCTGATGGGCGAGTTCGGCGGCGATCCGGTGCTGGTGCTGGCCGCCTATAATGCCGGAGAGGGGGCGGTGCGCGCCCATGGCGGCGTTCCGCCCTATCCGGAAACGCGCGATTATGTGCCGAAAGTGCTGGCAGCCTGGGCGGTGGCCCGGGGGCTGTGCCGGACCCCGCCCGAGCTGATCAGCGACGGCTGCGTGTTCCGGGCCAAGGGCAGGGGATAGGATGCAACGCCAGAAACCGCTGGTCCTCGACGTCGACGGGACCTTTCTGAAGACTGATCTCGGGCTTGAATGCTTCTGGAACGGGCTCGGCCGGGCGCCGCTGAAGACGCTCAGGGCGACGGCCATGCATCTTCGCGACCGGGCCGGGCTTTGCCGCGAGCTGGCGCGGATCGCTCCGCCCCGGGTCGATCTCTTGCCGCTTAGCCCCGAGATGGCGACCCGCGCGCTTGAGGCCTGCGAGGCCGGGCGGCCGGTGGTGCTGGCAGGCGGGGCCGATCCGGGGCTCGTCGCCGCGCTGGCCGGGCATTACGGATTTGTCGAAGAGGGCGCCGGCGCAGAGGGGGCAGCCCCGCCCGAGGGGGCCGCCAAGGCGCGGGCGCTGGCCGAACGGTTCGGGCGTCGCGGTTTCGACTATGCCGGCGCCAGGGCCGCCGACCGCCCCGTCTGGCGCGAGGCCGACCGGGCGTTGCTGCTGGGGCGGCAGCACCGGCTGGCGGCCGAACTGTCGGCGGCGGGCCATCCGGTCGAAGAGATCCCGGCGGGCTGGAAGCTGCGCGACCTCGGCCGGGCGCTCCGGCCGCATCAATGGGTCAAGAACGTGCTGCTGCTGTTGCCCGCGCTGGCCGCGCATGATTTCCGGCCCGAAACGCTGGCGCTGGTGCTTCTGGGCATCCTGGCCTTCTCGGCTGCCGCGTCCTGCATCTATATCGTCAACGACCTGCTCGACCTCGAGGCCGACCGGCTGCACGAAACCAAATGCCGCCGCCCCTTTGCCTGCGGCAAGGTGCCCATCGGCGCGGGCATGGCGGCGGGCGCGGTACTGGCGCTGATGGCCCTCGGTGTCGGCGCGGCGCTGGGGCCGTCCTTCCTGGCCGTGGTTCTTCTCTATATGGCGCTGTCGCTGGCCTATTCGCTGCGGCTCAAGCGGATGCGCTGGGTCGATATCGCGACGCTGGCCGCGCTTTACACGATCCGCGTGGTGGCGGGGGCGGCGGCCGGCGGAGGCGAGGCGTCCTTCCTGATGCTGGTCTTCGTCTTTCCGGTCTTCGTGACGCTGGGCTGCGTCAAGCGGATGACCGAACTGGCCCGGGCCGAGACCGACGAGCGCCTGCCCGGCCGGGGCTATGGCCGGGGCGACCGGGGCGATTTGCTGAACATGGCCGGGATCGGCGTGGTGGGGGCGCTGGTGGTCTTCGTCGCCTACAGCTTTTCTGCGCAGGCCGAGGCGCTTTATCAGACCCGCTGGCTGCTTTGGGCGGCGGCCCTTCCGCTGGCGGTCTGGCTGGTGCGGATGGTCTGGCTCGGCTTTCGCGGACAGCAGGATTACGACCCCATCGTCTTTGCGCTCCGCGACCGGGCGGGGCTGGGGCTGATCTTCTTCGCGCTGTCTTTCATGTTCTACAGCGCCGGGCTCTGGCAGCGCTGGTTCGGCTTCTGAGCCGCCCGGCCCCGGCATCGGACAGGGCCGGACGGCGCCGGTCTCAGACCGAAAGCTTCTTGAAGACCCGTTCCGGGATCAGCCGGATGATGCCCATGATCCCCATCCAGAAAAACGGCGTGTAGATCACGTTGCGCTGTTTTTCCAGCGCGCTCAGGATGTCCGTGGCGACCTTGTCGGGCGAGGCCACGAGGAACATCCCCTCGATCCCCCAGGTCATCGCGGTATCGGTAAAGCCGGGCTTGACCGTCAGCACATGCCCGCCCGCGCGGCCCAGCCGGTTGCGCAGCCCCGACAGATAGGTGGCAAAGGCCGCCTTGGCCGCGCCATAGACATAGTTGCTGATCCGCCCGCGATCGCCCGCAACCGAGCCCACGCCGATGACGGTGCCAGCCCCCCGGGCCTCGATGATCGGGGCCAGCCCCTGCAACAGCCGGGCCGGGCCGGTGAAGCTGTCGGTGACGACGCCCTCGATCAGGCCGGGATCGGCGTCGATCTCGGCCTGGGGCGGCATCGAGCCGACGAAGACCGCGGCCGAGACCGTGCCCTCGCAGGCCTTGGCGCGGGCAAGGATCGGGGCCACGCAGGCGGGCTCGCGCGCGTCGAAGCGGACGACCTCGGCGAAGGCCGCGCCCCGGACGCGCGCGTCGGCCGCGTCGCGTTCGAGGTCCGCCAGGTCGCGCCCGGCAAGGATCAGCCCGTCGCCGCGCGCAGCCAACCGGCGCACCAGCGCCCGCGCCATCGAGGACGAGGCCCCGAGAACGATCCAGGTCTCTGCCATCACGCGCTCCTCAGTTTCAGCCGCCGCACCAGATCGGTGGCGAGACGCCGCTCGGGGTCGGCCTTGGCCGCCTCGGCGCGCCAGGCCTCCAGTTCGGGATACATCGCGGCCATGCTTTCGGGCCGCGCCAGGGCGTCCTTGGCCAGATAGATGCGGCCGCCCGCGGCAATCACCTGTTCCTCGAGCCGCGCGTAAAGCGCTGGCACCCTGGCGCGGGCGGGCAGGTCGACGGCCAGCGTGTAGCCGTCCATCGGGAAGGACAGATGCCCGGCGCGGCCCGGCCCCATCCGTTTCAGGACCGCCAGCGGCGAGGCGACGCCGCCCCGCGCGATGGTGGTCAGGATCTCCTTCAGCGCGGGCGCCCGGTCGGCAGGCACCACGCATTGGAACTGGTGAAAGCCGCGCTTGCCGTACAGCCGGTTCCAGTCGGTCAGCGCGTCGAGCGGGAAGAAGAATTCGTCCAGCGCCCGGGTCCGCTTGCGCCCGCTATCGGGCACGCCCGATCCGTACCAGCGGTTGAAGATCTTCACCACCGGCCAGGACAAAAGCGCCCGAGGCGCGTCGAAGGGCACGGGCTTCGGCCTGCGCTCGGGGCCGGGGCGGGTGCCCTCGACCAGCGTGCCCTCTTCGAGAATGCCGCGCCCAAGCCGCTTGCGTTTCGCCGTCGCGTCGATCCAGCCCACCGTGAAGTCGGCCTCGGACGCGTCGAGCGCGGCGATGAAGCTGTCGAAATCCCGCATCCGGGTTTCCACCACCTTCATCCGCTGGCCCGGGATCGCCATCAGTTTCAGCCGCGCCGAAAGGATGGCGCCGGTCTGGCCCTGACCGCCCATCGTGGCGCGGAACAGTGCGGGATCGGAGGCCGGGCTCACCTCGCGCGGGCCCGTCTGCGTCATCAGCGTCACCGCCAGCACATGTTGCCCGAAGCTGCCCGCGCCATGATGGTTCTTGCCGTGGACGTCATTGGCGATGCAGCCGCCGATGGTGGCCAGGCCGGTGCCGGGCATCACCGCGGGCATCCAGCCTTGCGGCGCCAGCAGCTTCAGCAGCGCGCCGATGGTGGCGCCGGCCTCGACCTCGATCACGCCCGTCTCGGGGGCGAAGGCCAGAAGCCGGTCCATCCGCGTCATCTGCACCGCGGCGCCGTCGGCGTTCAGCGCGCCGTCGCCATAGGACAGGCGATTGCCGATCGCGGGACCGCCTTCGGCCAGCGCGTCCCTTAGGGCCGAAACCCGCTCTGGCCGGGCGATCCGCCCCCTGGCCCGAAGGGCCCGGCCCCATCCCGCATAGTCAGCGGTCTTCCACTGCATCAGCCGTCCTTTTCGACATCCGTTCCGCCACCGGAAAGACCAGTGCGCCGATCCCGATCGCAAACCACAGCGTGGTCACCCGGATCACCGCCGTGGCCGCGACCGAAGTCTCCAGCGGCAGTCCCTCGAGCGCAAGAAGCGCAATCATCGCAGCCTCGGCACCGCCCAGACCGCCCGGCGCGCCGGTCAACCCGCCCGCCAGCGTGGCAAAGACGAAGATCCCGACGGCCTTCCAGAGCCCGATATCGGCTCCGAGCCAGACCAGCAACAGGTGAAAGGCATAGCCCTCGGCCATCCAGCCAAGGGACCCCAGCAGGATCGAGGCCGCAAGGACCCGGGCGTCGGTGAACTGGCCCAGCGTCCGCGCCATGCCGCGCAGCCGCCCGAACAGCCGGGGCCAGCGGCCGACGATCCGGTAGCCGCGGGTCACCAGCGCCGCCATCAGCCGCCCGTGGGTCGCGGCCGCCGCCGCCCCCAGCGCCAGCGCGGCCACCGGAATCGCCCCGGCGATATGGCCCGAGGACAGCGCCAGTGCCGCGCAGAGGATCAGCGCCATCGCCACCAGATCGGCGGCCCGGTCCATCACGAAAAGAGGGGCCGAGCGGTCCAGCGGCAGCCCGGTCTCGCGCCGGATCCAGCGCATGCGCACCAGCTCGCCCAGCCGCCCGGGCGTCGCGATCATCAGAAACCCGCCCAGATAATGGCGGATGTCGCGCCAGAGTCCCGGCGGCAGGCCGACCCGGCGGCCGAACAGGTTCCAGCGCAGCGACCGCAGCAGGTAGTTGGCCAGCGACAGGGCCAGCAGGGCTGCCCCCTGCATCCAGCCAAGCCGTGCAAGCTGGCCCATGGTCTGGTCCCAGCCCGTGGCCGCAGCCAGACCGGCAAGGCTGGCCAGCACCAGACTCAGAAGGCCGCCCATCAGCAGGGCGTCGCGGAGGCGACGGGAGGCGGGCGCGGCGTCCGAGGCAGAGGGAATCTTTGTCATGGTCATCTCACCGGCCAGATAGCACGGCATTGCCGGAAGACTGCGAACCGTTTTCCCGGAAACTTAAGATTGTCCGGCACCTCGGTCCGGCTGGCTGATTTCTGACATTTGTATGTGCGATAACGCACCATCTACACGGAATAAACAAGCTTTTGTGCTTTGAAATTGGGAAGGGCTCATGCCATTTATGCCTCATCGGACGGCAACAAGCCGTCATAACAAGCACACAAGGAACGAAACGATGAAAACTCTTGCTCTTACCGCCGCCGCTCTTGTCGCCCTCTCTGCGCCCGTCTTTGCCCAGTCGCAGCTGGAACAGGACCTGAGCGTCCAGCCCGGCGCCTACTCGCTCAACCAGCTGATCGAGCTGAAAGCGGCCGCCGAGAAAGACGGCGTGAATGGCTGGGTGCGCTTCGACACCGCCGCGCCGGCGACCAATGTCTCCATGTCGACCTCGGGCTATGCCGATGCGCGCGTCGCCCGGATCGTGGCCGCCCATGCGAAAGCCAGCGATAACGGCTACACCTCGGTTGTCGGCTACCGCGACAACGGCCCGGCGAACGAAAAAATCGCCAACGCCCGCGTTGCCGAAATCGCCGCCGAACTGGCTGCGAGCGCTGACTGATCTGCAGAGGGCAGGGCTCTGACGAGTTCCGCCCGACCCGCACGGAAGGTGCCAGAGCGCACCGCCCGTGCCGGAGAGGTGAACTGCAAAAAGGCCGCACCGGGGCACCGGCGCGGCCTTCTTCATGTCCGGCAGGAGGACCGGTCAGTCGACGATGCGGGCCTCGGTCGCGGCGCGGATTTCGTCCTCGGTGACGCCGTCCGCACATTCGACGATCCTCAGCCCGCCCTCGACCACGTCGAGCACGCCGAGATTGGTGATGATCCGGTTCACGACCCCGGTCCCGGTCAGCGGCAGGGTGCAGGCCTTCAGGACCTTCGACTCACCATGCTTGTTGGTGTGGTCCATCACCACCACCACCCGGCCGACGCCCGCGACCAGGTCCATCGCGCCGCCCATGCCCTTGACCAGCTTGCCGGGGATCATCCAGTTCGCCAGGTCGCCGTTTTCGGCCACTTCCATCGCGCCGAGGATCGCCATCGCGATCTTGCCGCCCCGGATCATGCCGAAGCTGGTGGCGCTGTCGAAATAGGCCGAATGCGGCAGCTCGGTGATGGTCTGCTTGCCGGCATTGATGAGGTCGGGGTCTTCCTCGCCCTCGACCGGGAAGGGGCCGATGCCCAGCATCCCGTTTTCCGATTGCAGCGTGACGTTCACGCCCTCGGGGATGTAATTGGCCACCAGCGTCGGAATGCCGATGCCCAGATTGACATACATCCCGTCCTTGAGTTCCTCGGCGGCGCGCGCCGCCATCCGGTTGCGGTCCCAGGCCATACCTATTCCCCCTTTACGCCGCGCGCGTGGTGCGCTGTTCGATCCGTTTTTCGTGGTCGCCCTGGATCAGGCGGTGCACGTAGATCCCCGGCAGGTGGATCTGGTCGGGCTCGAGACTGCCCACCGGCACGATCTCCTCGACCTCGCAGACGCAGACCTTGCCGCACATCGCGGCGGGCGGGTTGAAGTTGCGGGCGGTCTTGCGGAAGACGAGGTTGCCGGTCTCGTCGGCCTTCCAGGCCTTGACGATGGACAGATCGGCGACGATCCCGCGTTCGAGGATATAGGTCTCGCCGTCGAAGTCTTTGTGCTCCTTGCCCTCGGCGATCACGGTGCCGACGCCGGTCTTGGTGTAGAAGCCCGGAATCCCGGCGCCGCCCGCCCGCATCCGTTCGGCCAGCGTGCCCTGGGGGTTGAATTCCAGTTCCAGTTCGCCCGACAGGTATTGCCGCATGAATTCGGCATTCTCGCCGACATAGGACGAGATCATCTTCCTGACCTGGCGGGTCTGCAGCAGGAGGCCGATCCCGAAATCGTCGACGCCTGCATTGTTCGAGGCGAAGGTCAGATCCTTGGTGCCTGCCTCGCGGATCGCCTGGATCAGAAGCTCTGGAATGCCGCACAGCCCGAAACCGCCCGCGGCGATGAGCATGCCGTCGAACAAGAGCCCGTCCAGGGCCTCGGCGGCAGTGCCATAGATCTTCTGCATGAAAGTCTCCCCTCTGCTCCTCTGGCTGAAGTTGTGACGAAGGGTCATGGGCGAGTCAATCGACTGCGCTCTCGCGGCACGGTGCCAATCAGATGATCCGGACCCGGGTGCCTATGGGGGCGATGTCGTACAGCTCGGCGATCATGTCGTTGTAAAGGCCGATGCAACCGTCCGAGGACGGTCGGCCGATCTTGCGCGTGTCATGGGTGCCGTGAATGAGATAGGCGGGCCAGGACAGATACATCGCATGGGTGCCAAGCGGGTTGTCGGGACCGGGCGGCATGTAGCGCAGATCGGGATTGCGCTCGACCATCGAGGGGGTCGGGGTCCAGTCGGGGCCGATCTTCTTGCGGACGACTTTGGTATAACCGCGTTTGGTCAGTTCTTCGCTGATCGGCACCGAGGTCGGGTAGATCCGGTAGTCCGAGCCGTCCCCGGACCAGAAATGCAGCGCGCGCGAGCTGGTATCCGCGACGATCACCGCTGTGCCCAGCCCGTCGAAATGGTCGCGCCAGTCCTGCCGCGCAAAGCTTGAGATATTGCGGCGGGCCATCGGTGCGGGCTCGGCCCTGAGAAGCGCGGGCGCCCCCAGGCCCGCGCCCAGCGTCACAAGCGCCGCGCGGCGCGAAAATGTCCGGTCTGCCATGGAATGCCCCCTTGCCTGCTCCGGGTTCTGATCCCGGGCAAACTGGGGTGAACGGCGCGGTCTGGCCAATCAACTCCGCTCACCGGATTGCGCGCTGACCTTGCGTCATCTTCGGCGGCGCGCGGCGGGCCGCGGGGCGGCTATTCCGCCGCCTTGGTCGATTTCGCGCGCGCGGCGGGCTTTGCGGTCTTGGCCGAAGCGGCCTTGGCGGTTGTCTTCTTGGCTGTCTTGCCCGCGGCCTTGGGCGCCTTCGCCGTCTTGGCGGGGGCGGCCTTGGCCTTGGTCTTGCCGCCCTTGGCGGCCTTCGCGTCGATCAGCTCGATCGCCTGCGCCAGCGTTACGTCGCCCGGCTCCACATCCTTGGGCAGGGTCGCGTTGACCTTCTCCCATTTGACGTAAGGCCCGTAGCGTCCGGCCATGACATCGATGGCGCCGCCCTTCTCGGGATGCTCGCCCAGCTGGCGCAGCGGTTTCGCCGCCGTGCCGCCGCCCCGGGTCTTCTTCTGGGCCAGCACCTCGACCGCGCGGTTCATGCCGATGGTGAAGACTTCCTCGACATCGGGCAGGTTGGCGTATTTCTTGCCATGCTTGACGAAGGGACCATAGCGCCCGATCCCGGCCTCGACGGTCTCGCCATCCTCGGGGTGCGGCCCGATCTCGCGCGGCAGGCTCAAGAGCATAAGCGCCTTGTCGAGGTCGATCTCTTCGGGTTTCCAGCCCTTGGGCAGGCTGGCGCGCGGCGGTTTCGGGACCTCTTCGGTGGCCTCGCCGCGCTGCACATAGGGGCCGAAGCGGCCGATGCGCAGGCTGATCTCGTCCTCGCCGTCATGGCCCAGAACCTTGCCGTCAAGCTCGGACCCGTCATCGCCGTTCACCGCCGAAAGCGAGCGGGTATAGCGGCAGTCGGGATAGTTCGTGCAGCCGATGAAGGCCCCGCCCGACCGCGCGGTCTTGAGATTCAGCCGCCCCGCCCCGCATTTGGGGCAGATGCGCGGGTCGGAGCCGTCCTCGCGCGGCGGGTAAAGATGCGGCGCCAGAACCTCGTCGATCTTTTCCAGAACCTCGGATATCCGCAGATCGGCGGTTTCGGCGATGGCGGCCGAGAAATCCTTCCAGAACCGGTCCAGCACCTCGTGATAGTCGCGTGCGCCCGCCGAGACGTCGTCAAGCTCGTCTTCCAGATTGGCGGTGAATTCGTAACCCACGTAGCGGCTGAAATAGTTCGACAGGAAGGCCGTCACCAGCCGCCCCTTGTCCTCGGGGATCAGCCGGTTCTTGTCCTTCAGCACATAGCCGCGATCCTGGATCGTGGTGACGATCGAGGCATAGGTCGAGGGACGCCCGATGCCGAGCTCTTCCATCCGCTTGACCAGCGTCGCCTCGGTATAGCGCGGCGGCGGCTGGGTGAAGTGCTGCTGGGCGAGGATCGCTTTATCGCCATTGAGAATCGCACGATCACAACGAAGCAGCCATTCCTCTTCCTCGACCAGGGGCGGCTCGAAATCGACCCGGTCCGGTGCCGCCAGATTAGAGTATTCGACGGCGTAACGATCCGCCGGAGCCGGCTTGGCCTTTTCGCCCTGCATGATCTGCGGCAGGCGCTTGTCGTCGCCTTCCTCGACGTCGTCGCGGCCTTCCTCGTAGACCTTGAGGAAGCCGTCGAACATCACCACCTGGCCGGTGGCGCGCAGCGCGACCTGATGGTCGGCGCTTTCCACCTCGACGGTGGTGCGTTCCAGCCGCGCGGCCTCCATCTGGCTGGCGATGGTGCGCTTCCAGATCAGATCGTAAAGCTTGCGCTGGTCGTCATCCGTCACCTTCAGCTTGGACGGATCGCGGGTCATCTCGGTCGGCCGGATGCATTCATGCGCTTCCTGCGCGTTCTTGGCCTTGTTCTTGTACATCCGCGGCGATTTCGGCACGTAGTCCGCGCCGTAGCGGTCCTTGATCGCGTCGCGCGCAGCCATCACCGCCTCGGGCGCCATGTCGATCCCGTCGGTCCGCATGTAGGTGATGATGCCCGCCTCATAAAGCCGCTGCGCCGCCTGCATCGTCTGGCGCGCGCCAAAGCCGAACTTGCGGCTGGCTTCCTGCTGCAGGGTCGAGGTCATGAAGGGCGGCGCGGGATTGCGGGTGCCGGGCTTGGCCTCGACCGAGGCGACGGTGAAGTCGCGGCTGTCGATGGCCTTGACCGCCAGTTCGGCATCGGTCGCGGTGGTCAGGTCGAACTTGTCGAGCTTCTGGCCGCCCAGCGTGACCAGCCGCGCCTCGAAGCTCTGGCCGCGGGGCGTTTCCAGCACCGCCGCGACGGTCCAGTATTCGCGGGCACGGAAGGCCTCGATCTCCATCTCGCGCTCGACAATCAGACGCAGGCAGACCGACTGGACCCGGCCCGCCGATTTCGCGCCCGGCAGCTTGCGCCACAGGACCGGCGACAGGTTGAAGCCCACAAGATAATCCAGCGCGCGGCGTGCCAGGTAGGCATGGACCAGCGGTTCATCGACGGTGCGCGGGTTCTTCATCGCCTCGGTCACCGCCGATTTGGTGATGGCGTTGAAGACGACGCGGCTGACCGGCGTGTCCTTCTTGATCGCCCGGCGGGCGCGCAGGGTCTCTTCTAGGTGCCAGGAAATCGCCTCGCCCTCGCGATCGGGGTCGGTGGCGAGGATCAGCGCATTGTCGTCCTTCAGCGCGTCGGCGATGGCCTTCACGTGCTTCTTGCTGTCCGAGGCGACCTCCCAGGTCATCTCGAAGCCGTGCTCGGGGTCGACCGATCCATCCTTGGGCGGCAGGTCGCGGACATGGCCATAGGACGCGAGAACCGTGTAATCGGAGCCCAGATACTTGTTGATTGTCTTGGCTTTGGCCGGGGACTCGACGACGACGACGGGCATGGATTTCTCTCGACTCGGGGGGCGGGTGCCTTGGCGGCGCAAGATGTGGGGGGGAGGCCGCGAATGTCAATGCACGGCTGGATGACGGGCGGGATTCGCCTCTGGGTTGAGGCTCCGCTGCGTCAGATCGGATCGGGGCTGTGACGGGCCGTTCAGCGGGTGCGCGACAGAAGCCCGCCGGGCGCGCGGGCGATCCGGCCGTCGAGTTCCAGCGTAACCAGTTCGGGGGTCACGGCGCCCGCAGGAAGGCCGAGATCGCGGATCAGCTGGTCTTCGGCCAAGGGCGAGGGGCCGAGCCGGTCGAGGATGCGGGCATGCAGCACGGCCGGGTCGGCCGGGACGCGATGGTGCGCGGCGGGGGTTTCGGGCACCTCGGTCACCCGTGGCCTTGCCCGCGGCGCGGGGGCCTCGGGTTGCCGTGCCTCGGTCAGGGAAGGGGCGGGGCCGAGCGCCTCGAGCACATCGTCGGGATGGCGCACCAGCACGGCGCCGTCCCGGATCAGCATGTTGCAGCCCGAGGCGCGGGCATCGAAGGGATGACCGGGCACCGCCAGCACATCGCGGCCCTGATCGAGCGCGGATCGGGCGGTGATCAGGCTGCCCGAGCGCGCGGCGGCCTCGACCACGACGACGGCGCGGGCGAGGCCCGAAATGATGCGGTTGCGCTGCGGGAAATGCCGCGCCTGCGGGTCGAGCCCGGGGGGTTGTTCGGACAGCCGCAGGCCCAGTTGCGCGATTTCATTGGCAAGCCCGGTATTTTCGACCGGGTAGGGCACGTCGATCCCGCCCGCCTGCACGGCGATGGTGCCGGTTTCCAGAGCCGCGATATGGGCGGCGCGGTCGATCCCGCGCGCAAGCCCCGAGACGATGACATAGCCCGCCCCGGCCAGTCCCTCGGCCAGCCGCCGGGCCATGCGCAGCCCCAGCGACGAGGCGTTGCGGGCGCCGACCAGCGCCACCATCGGCCGGTGCAGCAGATCGGTGTGACCCAGCGCCCACAGCACGGGCGGCGCGTCGGGCAGGTCCAGAAGGGCGGGGGGGTAGGCGGGGCTGCCATGCAGCACCGCGACGGCACCGGCCTTGCGGGCGCGGGCGATCTCGGCCTGGGCGGTCTCTTGCGAGCAGGGCGCGTAATCCTCGACGCCTGCTTCCTCGGCGATCCGCGGCAGGGCATCGAGCGCTGCCGCGGCACTGCCATGATCCTCGATCAGCCTGAAAAAAGTGGTCGCGCCGACACGGCGCGACCGGATGAGACGAAGCCACGTAACCAGGAAGTCTTCCCGGGTGGGTGGTGCGAGGGGGTGGTAGGAAGAAACAATCTCCACGTTTCGCAGCTCCGCTCATCCGTGAGGCCAATGTGCAGCGGAATGGGTTAATACAAGGTGAACGGAATCGAGAATTTCACCTTTTACAAGAAATCTTCCTATCTGATGTCCGGCCCGTGCGCCCGACACGGCGGAAAGCCCTTGGTGGACCGGGGAAATGCCGCCTCAGGCCCCGGCACCGCCCACGGTCAGCCCGCCGATCAGCAGGGTCGGCTGGCCGACGCCCACCGGCACCCATTGTCCGGCCTTGCCGCAGTTGCCGATTCCCGGGTCCAGCGCCATGTCGTTGCCGATGGCGCGAATCTGCTTCATCGCGGCGGGGCCGTCGCCGATCAGCGTGGCGCCCTTGACCGGGGCGCCGAGCTTGCCGTTCTTCACCCGATAGGCCTCGGTGCAGCTGAAGACGAACTTGCCATTGGTAATGTCCACCTGCCCGCCGCCGAAGCCGACCGCATAGATCCCGTCCTTCAGATCGGCCAGGATGTCGGCGGGCGCGGCGTCGCCGCCCAGCATGCAGGTATTCGTCATCCGTGGCATCGGCGGATGGGCATAGCTTTCGCGCCGCCCGTTGCCGGTGGGCGCAACCCCCATCAGCCGGGCGTTCTGGCGGTCCTGCATGTAGCCCACCAGCACGCCGTCCTCGATCAGCACGGTGCGGTTCGAGGGCGTGCCCTCGTCGTCGAAGGTGATCGAGCCGCGCCGGTCGGGGATCGTGCCGTCGTCCAGAACGGTCACGCCCTTCGCCGCCACCTGCTGGCCCATCAGCCCGGCAAAGGCCGAACTGCCCTTGCGATTGAAATCGCCCTCGAGCCCGTGGCCCACCGCCTCGTGCAGCAGGATGCCGGGCCAGCCGGGGCCCAGCACCACATCCATGGTTCCGGCAGGGGCGGGCTCGGCGTCCAGATTGACCAGCGCGACGCGCAGCGCCTCGCGCGCCGAGGCCTCCCAGGAGGCGCGGTCGATCAGCCCGGCCAGCCCGGTGCGGCCGCCGCCGCCATGGCTGCCCGATTCGCGATGACCGTTCTCTTCGACGATCACCGAGACGTTCAGCCGGGTCATCGGCCGGATGTCGGACAGCAGCCTCCCGTCGGGCCGCAGGATCGCGACCTCCTGCAACGAGGCGGCAACCGAGGCGGTCACCTGCACCACGCGCGGGTCGAGCGCCCGGGCGAAGGCGTCGATCTCGCGAAGCGTGTCGATCTTCTGCGCGAAAGGCGCCTCGGCCAGCGGGTCGGCATCGGTGTAAAGCCGCCGGTTGGTCGGCTGCGGCCCCAGCGCCAGCGACGCGCCGCCATCGGCCACGGCCAGCCGCGCCGTCTCGACCGCGCGTTTCAGCGCGGCTTCGGAAATCTCGGTGGAATGGGCATAGCCCGCAGCCTCGCCCCGGACGGCGCGCAGGCCGAACCCCTCGGAGGCATCGTAGCTGGCCGTTCTGAGCCGCCCGTCGTCGAAGCTTAGAACCTCCGAACGGCGCCGTTCCAGAAACAGCTCGCCATCATCCGCCCCAAGCGTTGCGGCCTGCAAAAGCAACAGCGCCCGGTCGCGGTCCAGCGCGGTCTCGAAGGGGCGGAACGGGGGGTGTTGCATGGGATCTCCTGAACTGGCGCGGGGCGGGCTTTGGAAAAAGCGGCAGAATGTCGCAGGTTTCGCTTGTGCCGCCCCGCTCAATATGTTTCTCTGATCCCAAGATGCAACGGTGCGACGCGATCCAGTCGCGATCCACTGCAACGATGGCGCAAGGCGTCACGTCAGGGAACCGGGGAATAGGCCCATGTCGCTCCACATGGGCCTTTAGGGGACCGGCGATTGCCGGGCCAGACCCATCAAGAGTCCGGCGCTGCGCGCTCCCGCAGCGCCGGATTTCTTGTTTATCGGAAACCGCAATGCACCTGCAGACCTCAGTTTGCCGCAGTGTCGCCCGGCTGGCGGCCTCTGCGCGCTGTAGCGGTCGGTCGTGCACCCCTCGCCCTGCGTCGCTTCCCCGATCGTCGGTGGGCCGCGCCGCGGGGTGACATGGCTCGGCGTCTGGCGTATCACGCGTCAGGTTGAGGGAAAGAGCAGTCAATGCGTTATGTGTCGACCCGGGGGCAGGCCCCGGTCCTGAGTTTCGAAGAGGCAATGCTGACCGGGCTGGCCCGTGACGGCGGGCTGTACGTGCCCGAGACCGTGCCCACGATGACCCCCGAGGCCATCGCCGCGCTTGCCGGGCTTTCCTATGAAGAGGCCGCGTTCCCGGTGATGCGCCCCTTCGTGGGCGACACGTTCACCGACGCGGACTTCGAGGCGATCATCGCCCGCGCCTATGCGGGTTTTACCCACGCCGCCCGCGCGCCGCTGGCCCAGATCGGCCCGAACCAGTTCCTGCTGGAGCTGTTCCACGGGCCTACGCTGGCCTTCAAGGATTTCGCGATGCAGCTGATCGGCCAGCTGTTCCAGGCGGCGCTCGAACGCTCGGGCCAGCGGGTGACCATCGTCGGGGCAACCTCGGGCGATACCGGCTCGGCTGCCATCGAGGCCTTCCGCGGCCTGTCCAATGTCGATGTCTTCATCCTCTTCCCCGAGGGCCGGGTCTCGGAGGTCCAGCGGCGCCAGATGACCACCCCCGCCGAGGACAATGTCCATGCGCTGGCCTTGAAGGGCGACTTCGACGATTGCCAGGCGCGGCTGAAGGACATGTTCAACCATTTCGAGTTCCGCGACGCGGTCGGGCTTGCGGGCGTCAACTCGATCAACTGGGCGCGGGTGCTGGCCCAGGTCGTCTATTACTTCACCTCTGCCGTCAGCCTGGGCGCGCCGCACCGCCCGGTCCGCTTCACCGTGCCGACCGGCAATTTCGGCGACATCTTCGCGGGCTATATCGCACAGCGCATGGGCCTGCCCGTCGAGAAGCTGGTGATCGCCACCAACCAGAACGACATCCTGCACCGGGCGCTGACGGGTGGGGCCTATGAAACGAAGGGCGTCGCGCCCTCGATCAGCCCGTCGATGGACATTCAGGTGTCCTCGAACTTCGAGCGCGCCTTGTTCGAGGCCTATGGCCGCGACGGTGCCGCCGTGGCGGGCCAGATGGAGGATCTGAAGGCGAAGGGCGGGTTCGCCATCAGCCAGGGCGCGCTGGAATTCCTGCGCGAGACCTTTGCCTCGGGGCGTGCCTCCGAGGCCGAGACCACCGACACGATCCGCGCGACCTTCGCCGCGACCGGGCTGACGATCTGCCCGCATACGGCGGTCGGCGTGAAGGTGGCGGCCGACCAGCCCGCCTCGGCCGCGCCGATGGTGACGCTCGCGACGGCGCATCCGGCGAAATTCCCCGATGCGGTCGAGGCCGCCACCGGCGCGCGGCCCCCCCTTCCCAAGTCGATGGCCGATCTGTATGACCGGCCGGAACGGGTGAGCCCGGTCGAGAACGACCTTGCCGCCCTCGAAGCCCTCATCAATGAAAGGCGCAAGCGTTGAGCGTCGAGCTGCACAGGCTGCCAAACGGATTTCGTATCGTGACCGAACGGATGCCCGGTCTGAAATCCGCGGCCATCGGGATCTGGATCATGGCCGGCGGGCGCGACGAGCGGCCCGAGGAAAACGGCATCGCGCATTTCCTGGAACACATGGCCTTCAAGGGCACCGAAAAGCGCACGACGCTTCAGATCGCCGAGGCGATCGAGGATGTGGGCGGCTATATCAACGCCTATACCTCGCGCGAGATGACCGCCTATTACGCCCGGGTGCTGGAAGCCGACGTGCCGCTGGCGCTTGATGTGCTGGCCGACATTCTGGTGAACCCGCTTTTCGCCGAGGACGAAATCGAGGTCGAGCGCGGCGTGATCCTGCAGGAAATCGGGCAGGTGCTTGACACGCCCGACGACGTGATCTTCGACTGGCTGCAAGAGGTCGCCTATCCCGCTCAGGCTCTGGGCCGCTCGATCCTTGGCCCCGTCGAACGGGTGCGGGGCTTTACCCGCGAGGATCTTTTCCGTTTCATTGGCACCCATTACACGCCCGACCGGATGATCCTTGCTGCCGCGGGCGCCGTCGATCACGCCGAGATCGTGCGTCTGGCCGAGGCGTTGTTCGCGGGCCAGACACCGTCCGCGCGCGGCCTGCTGGAGCCCGCACGGTTCGCCGGAGGCGAGCGGCGCGAGATCAAGCCGCTGGAACAGGCGCATATGGCGCTGGCCTTCGAATGCCCCGGCTATCGCGACCCGGGCATCTATACCGCGCAGGTCTTCTCGACCGCGCTGGGGGGCGGCATGTCCTCGCGGCTGTTCCAGGAACTGCGCGAGAAACGCGGCCTGTGCTATACCGTCTTCGCCCAGACCGGCGCTTATGCCGATACCGGGATGCTGACGCTTTATGCGGGCACCAGCGCCGAACAGGTCGGGCCGATGGCCGAGCTGACCATGGCCGAACTGGCCCGCGCCGCCCAGGACATGACCCCCGCCGAGGTGGCGCGCGCCCGGGTGCAGATGAAGGCGGGGCTGCTGATGGGGCTGGAAAGCCCGTCCAACCGGGCAGAGCGGCTGGCGCGGCTGGTCTCGATCTGGGACCGCGTGCCCGGGGTCGAGGAGACGGTCGCCAATATCGACGCGGTCACCACCGGCGATGTGCGCGAATTCGCGGCCCGGCTGGCCGGATCCGCCCGTCCGGCGCTGGCCCTTTACGGCCCCGTCTCGGGGGCACCGGCGCTTGACGCGCTGCAAGGCAGGCTCGCCGCCTGATGCTGGGGTTCAGGCGCAAGGTCCGGATCGAGACCGAGCGCATGACCCTGCGCCCCCCGGTTCACGCCGATTTCCGGCCCTGGGCGATGCTGAGGGCCGAGAGCATGGGCTTTCTCACGCCCTGGGAGCCGACCTGGTCGCCCGACCATCTGTCGCGCAAGGCCTTCACCAACCGGGTCTACTGGGCGCAGCGGGCGCTGGGCACAGGGTCGGCGGTGCCGCTTTTCCTGTTTCGCCAGTCGGACGATGCGCTGCTGGGCGCGATCACGCTTGACAACATCCGGCGCGGCCCCTCGCAGTCGGGCACGCTCGGCTACTGGATCGGCGAATGCCATGCCCGCCACGGCTATATGCGCGAGGCGATCGAGGCTCTGGTGCAGTACGCCTTCACCCACAAGGATCTGAGCCGGATCGAGGCCGCCTGCCTGCCCGAGAACGCCGCCTCGCGCGGGGTGCTGGAAAAATGCGGCTTCAAATACGAAGGCGTGGCCCAGAGCTATCTGCAGATCAACGGGCGCTGGCGCAACCATGTGCTTTATTCGAACCTTCGCCGCGACCGGCGCGGCCGGACCGAGACCGGTCTGGCCTGAGCCGGTCCGCCGCAGGGCCTAGCGTTTCAGCACCAGCCCCTGACCGGTCGGCAGCGGAAAGACCCGGTAGTTGCGCGCGTCGAACCACGGGTCCTCGGCCAGTTTCTGCGGACGGTAGCCCATCGACCATTCGTAATCGTCGAGAATGACGATGCCACCGGGCACCACCCGGTCGAACAGCATCTCCAGCGCGGCAAGTTCCGCTCCGACCTGGTTGAGGTCGAGATGCAGGTAGGAGATCTTCTGCGGCGCCTCGGCCCGCAGGACCTCGGGGATGCGGCCGCGCACGATCCGCACCGTCGGATAGCCCGCGAACCGTGCCTGTACCTGGGCGTGAAGGTCCGGCCCGTGTTCGGGCATCGCGTGATGCGGGTCGCTGTCGTCATGTTCGAAAAGGTCGTAAGCCCAGAACTGGCGCGGGAATTCCGGCCCGCCCAGGTAGTCGACCACGACCTTGACCGCGGTGCCGCGATAGCAGCCGCATTCGACGAAGTCGCCCTCGATCTGGACCGCGTGATAGCCCGCGCAGGCCAGGATATACCGCCGCCAGACCGTGGCCTGGTCGATCGCGTGATCGCCCAGATTGCCCTGCCAGGCGGTCATGAAGGGCTGGTCGTCGAACATCGAGTTGTTGCGCCCCCAGCTGAGGAAATTGTCGGCGAAATGGACGCCGCCCGCCATCCGCTTGGCCATCGCCCGGGCGAAGGCGGCGATCTCGTCGGCATCGGTGATGCCCCAGAAAACCGGAACGAAGAAATCCTGCACGACATGGGGGTCGGCTGGGGGTGTGAGTTTCGGCAGTTGCATGAGAACCCTCTGCGCCTGGCCGGACGTGCTGTCCGGGCCTCGGCGCAGATAGCCACGCTTGCATTGACGCGGCGTAAATCGGAATGCCCGGGCGTGACCGGCGCAGGCCGGGCGCTATTTTCCGGGCGGGAGGTGCATGCCATGCTGCGATCTTGCCTGATCCTGCTTGCGGTCCTGACCGCCTCGTCCGCCGCTGCCGAGGGCCGGCGGCTCAGCCATTGCATCGCCATCGCCGATGCGGCCCCCGGCATCGCCTATCTGCACCGCGCGTCCTTCGGCACGCCGCTCGGCGAGAACACGGTGCGGCTGACCTTCGTCGATCACGCGACCTTTCTGCTCGAGACGCCGGGCGGTCTGGTGGCGGCGACCGATTATACCGGCTATCTCGGCCCGATGCAGGTCACGCCCGACGTTGTGACCATGAACAATGCCCACGAGACCCATTTCACCGCCTTCCCCGACCCGGCCATTCCCCACGTTCTTGAAGGCTGGGCCAGGGGCGGGGGCGCGGCCGATCATCACCTCGATCTGGGCGAGATGCTGGTGCGCAACGTGCCGACCGACATTCGCGGCCATGACAGCGGGGCGGTGCACCCGAACGGCAATTCGATCTTCGTCTTCGAGGTGGCGGGGCTTTGCATCGGGCATCTGGGTCACCTGCACCACATCCCGGACGAGGCGCAGTTCGCGGCGCTCGGGCGGCTCGACGTGGTGATGGCGCCGGTCGACGGGCGGCTGACGCTGGACCTGCCCTCGATGATCGCGGTGCTGACCCGGCTGAAAAGCTCGGTGGTGATCCCGATGCACTGGTTCGGTCCCCGGACGCTCGACCGCTTTCTGGCCGGCATGGCGGACGAGTTCGCGGTGACCCGGCCGGGCACCTCGTCGCTGGAGGTCTCGCTCCGCACGCTGCCCGCGCGTCCGACCGTCGCGGTATTGGAGCCGCTGTCGGACTGACGTCTCCGACCGACTTGCCAGCGGGCGTCCGGCCATGCTTCACCGGGGGGGAAAGGACCGCCCATGCTGAACCCCGTCACCGACGCCTTTGCCGCCGATCTGCGCACCCGCCTGCCCGCCGCCGTCTTCCGAGAACTGACGCCCGCCTATCTCGAAGAGCCGCGCGGCCGGTTCCGGGGGCAGGGAGGACTGTTGCTGGCGCCCGGCCGGGTCGAGGAGGCGGCCGAGATCGTGCGCGCCTGTGCCGCCGCGCGGGTCGGGATCGTGCCCTATGGCGGCGGGACCGGGCTTGTCGGCGGGCAGATCCTGGAAACGGGGCCCGCCCCGGTCATCATCACGCTGGACCGGATGCGGGCCATTCGTGCGGTCCATGCCGACGAGAACGTGCTGGTCGCCGAGGCGGGCTGCATCCTGACCGAGGTGCAGGACGCGGCCGAGGCGGCGGGGCGGCTGTTTCCGCTGTCGCTGGCCTCCGAGGGGTCGGCGCGCATCGGCGGGCTGCTGTCGACCAATGCCGGGGGTGTCAATGTCCTGCGCTACGGCAATGCGCGCGATCTCTGCCTCGGGATCGAGGCGGTGCTGCCCGACGGGTCGATCCTGAAGGGGCTCAAACGGCTCCGGAAGGATAATACCGGTTACGATCTGCGGCATCTTCTGATCGGGGCCGAGGGTACGCTGGGCCTGATCACCGCGGCAGCGCTGAAACTGGCGCCCCGGCCTGCGAGGACGGGCGCGGCGCTTCTGGCGGTGCGCGATCCGGCGGCGGCGCTGGCGCTTCTGGCCCTGGCGCGGGACCGTGTGGGCGAGGGGGTCTCGGCCTTCGAGCTGATCCACCGCGCCGGGTTCGACTTCCTCGCCGAGACCCTGCCCGACCTGCGCCGTCCCTTTGCCGATCCGCCGGACTGGACGGTGCTGATCGACCTCGGGCTCGGTGCCGGACAGGACCCGGGCGCGGCGCTCGAGGGCCTTTTCGCCGAGGCCTTCGAGGCGGGGCTGGTCTCGGACGGTCTGGTGGCGCAGTCCGAGGCGCAGCGGCACGATTTCTGGATGGTGCGCGAATCGATTCCGCAGGCCAATCGGCGGATCGGGGCGATCTCGTCCCACGACATCTCGGTGCCGCTTTCGGCGATCCCCGACTTCATCGCCGCGGCCGGACCCGCGCTGGCCCGGATCGGCCGCTTCCGGATCAACTGCTTCGGCCATCTGGGTGATGGCAACCTGCATTACAACGTCTTCCCGATGCCGGGCGAGACCCGGGCCGATCACGAGCCGCGCCGCGGCGCCATCAAGCGCTGCGTCCACGATCTGGTGGCCTCCTTCGACGGCTCGGTCAGCGCCGAACACGGGATCGGGCGGATGAAGGTCGAGGATCTGGAACGCTACGGCGATCCGGCGCGGCTGGCGGCGATGCGGGCGATCAAGGCCGCGCTCGATCCCGCCGGGATCATGAACCCGGGTGCGGTGCTGCGGGCCCTGTCCTGATCTCGCGGGCGGACGGCACGGTCGCGTCGTGGGTATTTTCTCCAAGAAGAAGCCGACGTTCTTTTCTTCTTGGCAGAAATACCTTGGGGGTCCGGGGGCAACGCCCCCGGCGCCGTCGTCAGGCGCCCTCGTAGGCGCAGAGCGTATGCACGTCCATCCCCATCTCTTCCAGCCGCTTGCGGCCGCCAAGATCGGGCAGGTCGACGATGAAGGCGCAGCCGATCACCTCGGCGCCAAGCCGTTCGCACAGCTTGATGCCTGCCTCGCAGGTGCCGCCGGTGGCCAGGAGATCGTCGACGATCAGCACCTTTTCCCCCGGAGCCAGCGCGTCGTCATGGATCTCGACCACCGCCTCGCCATATTCAAGCTTGTATTCCTCGGCGATGGTCGCGGCCGGAAGCTTGCCTTTCTTGCGGATCGGCACGAAGCCCTTGGAAAGCTGGTGGGCGATGGCGCCGCCAAGGATGAAGCCGCGCGCCTCGAGCCCCACGACCTTGTCGATCTGCGCCCCGGCATAGGGGTTCAGCAACTGGTCGATGGCCATCCGAAACCCGCGCGGATCGGCGAAAAGCGTGGTCACGTCGCGAAACATGATCCCCTCATGGGGGAAATCGACGATGGTACGGATATAGTCCTTGACGCTGCTGCTGGCGATCATCCCGGGGGCCCTCTGCTTCAGATCCTTCGGGCCCCGGTTCTGGCGCAAGGCTGTGCCCCCCGCAAGGGCGTGGTTTGACGCAAGCCCCGGGTCGGCTGCGACGGATCAGCTGCGCGAGGTCATGAAATAGCGGTAGAACCGGTCGGAAATCCAGTTGAGATGCGGTTTGCGCCAGTCCATCCGGTCCCGCGTCAACAGGGTCTGCGCGACATGAAGATTCATTTTTCCAATCCCTTCCCGTTTTCCTCTTGTGGATCCGTGCCCGCTTGAGGTTAATGGAAAATGTATATACATCGCCTAGGCAAAAATCAATGGCGGCGTGAGGTCCGGATGGGGAAGAAGGGCGGCAAGAAGGACAGTCAGCTGGTGTTGCGGCTCGACAAGGATGAGCGCGAGGAATTCGTCGCGCTCTGCAAGGCGCTCGATACCAGCGCGGCGCGCGAAATCCGGGCCTTTATCCGGAAATTCGTGCGCGAGAACGGTTCCGAGCCGCGAAAGTAGCGGCGCGGCGCCAAAGACCGCGCCTTGCGCCCCTTGAAGGGGACGCGGCGCCATCCTAGGTCGGCTGCGCTGCGTCCCGGGTCCGGGCGCGGCCGGCGGGGTTGGGGCCTTGGAGTTTTCCCTTGGATATCGTTCTGGTCCTGGCCGGGCTCGCAGCGCTGATCGCGGGCGGCGAGCTTCTGGTGCGCGGCGCGGTCGCGCTGGCCCGACGCTTTGGCGTGTCGCCGATGATCATCGGGCTGACCTTCGTCGGGTTCGGCACCTCGACGCCCGAACTGGTGACGAGCCTGCAGGCGGCGCTGACCGGCGCGCCCGACATTGCCCTTGGCAATGTCGTCGGCAGCAATATCGGCAATATCCTTCTCATTCTGGGACTTGCGGCGCTGGTGCGGCCGATGCGGGTCTGTCCGGCCGCGCTGCGGCGCGACGGCGGCGCGCTGGCGCTTGCGACCGGCCTTGCCGTGCTGGCGATGCTGGGCGGCGCGCTGGGGCGCGGTGCCGGAGCGGCGGGGCTGGCGCTGCTGGTGGCCTATCTTGCTTACACGATCTGGCAGGAGCGGCGGGCCACGACCGCAGCCGGGGAGGTTTACGAGGCCGAGGCCGACACGCTCGGCCCGGTGGGCCGGCCCTGGACGGCCCTGCCGGTGATGGCGCTTGGGCTGGGGTTGACGCTGGCCGGGGCCAAGCTTCTGGTGGCGGGGGCTGTGGCGCTTGCGGCCGCGGCGGGCCTGTCCGAGGCGGCGATCGGGTTGACCGTGGTCGCCATCGGCACCTCGATGCCCGAGCTCGTGACCTCGCTGATGGCGGCGCGGCGGGGCGAAAGCGGTGTTGCCATCGGCAATGTCATCGGCAGCAACATCTTCAACCTTCTGGGCATTCTTGGCGTGACCGCGCTGGTGCAGCCGCTGGCTGTGGCCGAACGGATCGCCGGGTTCGATGTCTGGGTGATGCTGGCGGCCACGGTCGGGCTGATCCTCGTGGCCTGGACCGGCGGGCGGATCACGCGGGCCGAGGGGGCGGTGCTGGCGATCTGCTATGGCGTCTATATGACGACACTTCTGCTGACCGCGGCGGCCTGAGTGCACTGCAGTCAGGGGCGCGCATGCCCGGCCGCGCGGACCGGGCATGGCGTGACTGGCGTCTCAGTGGCCGAGCACGCGGCCCGCGACCGCATCCAGCCGGGCCAGCAGCGCCGGGTCGCGCTTTTCGGGGGCGGTGATCAGCGCATGGTCAAGCGCGGTGTCGCAGCCCTTTTCGCAGGGCTTGTGGGCGCCCAGCAGCCGGGGCAGGCGGCTGACCATGCCGCGCGCCTTTTCGGCATTGCCGATCAGCGTCTTGACGATATCGGCCACCTCGACCGCATCGTGATCGGGATGCCAGCAGTCGTAATCGGTGACCATCGCGATCGAGGCATAGCAAAGCTCGGCCTCGCGGGCGAGCTTGGCCTCGGGCATGTTGGTCATGCCGATCACGTCGCAGCCCCAGTTCTCGCGATAGAGCTTCGACTCGGCCAGCGTCGAGAATTGCGGACCTTCCATCGCCAGATAGGTCCCGCCGCTATGCACGGTGATGCCCTCGTCGCGCGCGGCCTGCAGGCAGGCGGCCGACAGCCGGGCGCAGGTCGGATGGGCCATGCTGACATGGGCCACGCAGCCCTCGCCGAAGAAGCTTTTCTCGCGGGCGATGGTGCGATCGACGAACTGGTCGACCACGACGAATTCGCCCGGCGCGAAATCCTCGCGGAAAGAGCCACAGGCCGAGACCGAGACGACATCGGTGGCGCCGATCCGTTTCAGCGCGTCGATATTGGCGCGGTAGGGCACCGAGGTCGGCGAATGCACGTGGCCGCGGCCATGGCGCGGCAGGAAGGCCATCTTCATTCCGTCGAGCGTGCCGGTCAGGATCTCGTCCGAGGGTTTGCCCCAGGGAGTGTCCACCGCCTGCCAACGCGCGTCCTCAAGCCCGTCGATGTCGTAGACGCCCGAGCCGCCAATCACCGCGATCATTCGTTCCATGTCATCCGTCCCTCTTTTTTGGTTCTGGCATGCCGACGCCCTTTTAAGCGTCTCGTTCCGGAATGGAAACGGCGCCGAGGCCGCATGTCCGTCAATTCGACGGATGCCATGCCGGTTTATTTCGTCCGGTCTCAGTCGCCGGGACGCTTCAGTTCGAAGGTGTCGCGCACCACGGCATAATCGCGATAGCCGAGCCGGGCGAGCGGCCGGAACCGGGTGACCTCGAAGCGGCCGTCGACCAGGCAGTCGTCGCGCAGATGGATGCCGGTGACCTCGCCGAAGACGGCGAAATTGGCCGCCCCCGGCAAAGGCACGATCCGGGTCAGCCGGCATTCCAGCGCGGCCGGTGCTCCGGCCACCCGCGAACAGGCGATGGTCTCGCAAGGGGCGCGGGCGATCCCGGCGAGGGCGAATTCGTCGGTCTCGCGCGGGGCGGGGGCCGAGGTCGCGTTCATCGCATCGGTGGCGGCCTCCTCGACGATCATGACGCAGAAGACGCCGGTGTCGCGGATATTGGCCACGCTGTCCTTGGTGCCGTCGCGATCCGGCTTGGTCGAGGTCGAGGCGAACATCACCTGGGGCGGCTCGTAGGCCACGGCATTGAAGAAGGAATAGGGTGCGAGGTTGTCGCGGCCCGCGCCGTCGCGGGTCGAGATCCAGCCGATGGGCCGGGGGGCGACGATGGCGCCGAACGGGTTGTGCGGCAGGCCGTGGCCGACTTCGGGGCGGTAGAACATGGCGGTCCTCTCGGGCATTTCCCCCGGCATAACCTCGTGCTAGGGCCGGTTCCAGCAACAAGGGAGAGCGCGGTGATCCGGGTGGCGGAAGAAACGGCCGAGGACTGGTGGGACGTCGAGGCGCTTTACGACCTCTGTTTCGCGCCGGGGCGCACGGCGCTGTCGTCCTACCGCCTGCGGGACGGGGTGCCGCCGGTCGCGGCGCTGTGCCTGACCGCGCGGGACGGGGTCGGCATTCTGGCGGCGGCGATCCGCTACTGGCCGATCCGGATCGGCGAGGTCGGGGCGCTGCTTCTGGGGCCGGTCGCGGTGCACCCGACGCGTCAGGGTGAGGGGCTCGGCGCGCTTCTGATCCGCGACTCGCTGGCGCGGGCCGAGGCGCTGGGGGTGGAACGGGTGATGCTGGTGGGCGACGCGCCCTATTATGCGCGGTTCGGGTTCACGAAGCTCGACGCGGTCGAGATGCCGCCGCCCACGAACCCCGAGCGGGTTCTCGGGATCGCGCTGTCTCCCGGCGCCTGGGACGGGGTGGCTGGCCTCGTGACGCGCGCGGCTTCGGACTGACTGCGATTGGGCGAGGGCCGGTTTGGGCGGGGCCCCAATTCTTCTGCGAAGAATTGCGCCCGGGTCCGGCCGTTGGCGACGGCTCCCGGCTGGCGATTGGGCCGGACTAACCGGTCGGTGGGAGGATCCGGCCCGACGGGGACGCTTGACGGGCGGGGTCCGCGCCCCCTACATGCGCGCGGACCCAAGCCAGGAGAGACGGGATCATGGGCTTCAAGACCGGCATCGTCGGCCTGCCGAACGTGGGCAAGTCGACCCTTTTCAACGCGCTGACCCGCACCGCGGCGGCGCAGGCGGCGAATTTCCCGTTCTGCACCATCGAGCCCAACGTGGGCGAGGTCGCCGTTCCCGACCCGCGTCTCGACAAGCTGGCGGCAATCGCGGGCTCGAAGCAGATCATCCCGACCCGCATGACCTTCGTCGACATCGCGGGGCTGGTGAAGGGCGCCTCGAAGGGCGAGGGGCTCGGCAACCAGTTCCTGGCCAATATCCGCGAATGCGATGCCATCGCCCATGTGCTGCGCTGCTTCGAGGATGGCGACGTCACCCATGTCGAGGGCCGGGTCGATCCGGTCGCCGATGCCGAGGTGATCGAGACCGAGCTGATGATCGCCGACATGGAATCGATCGAGAAGCGTCTGCAGGGGCTCGTCCGCAAGGTGCGTGGCGGCGACAAGGAGGCGGTCCAGCAGGAGCGCCTGCTGAAGGCCGCGCTCGATGCCCTGAACGCGGGCCGCCCCGCCCGGACCGTCGCGGTCGCCGAGGACGATGCCAGGGCCTGGGGCATGCTGCAGCTTCTGACCGCCAAGCCCGTGCTCTACGTCTGCAACGTCGCCGAGGACGAGGCCGCGTCCGGCAATGCCTTCTCGGCCGCCGTGGCGGCCATGGCCGAGGCGGAGGGCGCGGCCAGCGTCGTGATCTCGGCCAAGATCGAGGAAGAGATCAGCCAGCTCGATCCCGAGGAGGCCGAGGTCTTTCTGGAAGAGCTTGGGCTGGAGGAAGCCGGCCTCGACCGGCTGATCAAGGCGGGCTACGGGCTTCTGGGGCTCGAGACCTATTTCACCGTCGGCCCCAAGGAGGCCCGCGCCTGGACGATCCCCGTGGGCACCTCGGCGCCGAAGGCCGCGGGCGTCATTCATGGCGATTTCGAGCGCGGCTTCATCCGGGCCGAGACCATCGCCTTTGGCGATTTCATCGCCCATGGCGGCGAGCAGGGGGCGAAGGACGCGGGCAAGATGCGCTCTGAAGGCAAGGGCTATGTCGTCCAGGACGGCGACGTGATGCACTTCCTCTTTAATACCTGAGCCCTCAAGCCGGACCGGGCGGGGCGGCCTTTTCGGCCGCGCCGATCCGCGCTAGAGAGATGAGGCGCGGTTTCGGGAGCCTCCCATGAAGACGATCCACATCCTGAACGGTCCGAACCTGAACCTGCTGGGGCAGCGCGAGCCCGAGATCTACGGCCGCGAGACGCTGGCCGATGTCGAGAGCGCCTGCGCGCGGGTGGCCGGGGAGAAGGGATTTGCCGTCGCGCTGCGGCAGTCGAACCACGAGGGCCAGATCGTCGACTGGATCCACGAGGCGCGGCAGGAGGCCTCTGGCATCGTCATCAACCCGGCCGCCTACACCCATACCTCGGTCGCGATCCTCGATGCGCTGAACGCCTTCGAGGGCCCGGTGATCGAGGTGCATATCTCGAACATCCACAAGCGCGAGGCCTTCCGCCACCGGTCCTATGTCTCGCTGCGCGCCGATGGGGTCATCGCGGGCTGCGGGATCGAGGGCTACGAACTGGCTGTGCGGCGGATCTGTTCGCTTCTGGCCTGAGCACCCCGGGTGTCGCGGCCCCGGCAAGACGCCGGGGCAGGGCTGCACCTGCCGCGGCGCCCTGACGCAGCGCGGACCACACGGGTTTTCCGGGCGGCGCTTCCCCCCCTGTCGCTTTCGCCTATCTCAGAGCCATGGACATTGTCGTTCTCACCACCATTACCGCCTGCCTTTTCGTGGTCATCGCCGCGGCCGAGCCGCTGGCCGCGCGGCTGAGGCTGCCCTATGCGGTGATCCTGGCGGGTCTGGGGATGATGATCGGCGCGGGCGCCATCTTCTTCCTGCGGACCGACCTGACCGATGCGCTCAATCCGGTGGCCGAGGCGATCCTCAACCTGCCGATCCGGTCCAACGTCTTTCTTTATGTCTTCCTGCCGATGCTGCTTTTTCAGGTCACGCTGGGGATGAACCTGCGCCGCATGCTGGACGACTGGGTGCCGATCCTGATGCTGGCGGTGGTCGCGGTCGTGGTCGCGACGCTGTCGGTGGGCTATGCGCTGGCCTGGGTCAGCCCCTGGCCGATCACCGTCTGCCTGCTGATCGGCGCCATCGTTTCCACCACCGACCCCTCGGCCGTGGTGGGCATCTTCCGGTCGATCTCGGCGCCGCGGCGGCTGGCCCGCATCATCGAAGGCGAAAGCCTCCTGAATGACGCCGCCGCCATCGCGCTGTTCGGCCTGTTCATGAGCTTTGTCATGGACAACGTGCCCGACCCCGCCTTTTCCTCGGCGCTGGGGCGCTTTCCGATGCTGATCGCGGGCGGGGCCGTCACCGGCTGGGTCTGCGCGCGGGTGGCGATCTGGGCGATGACGCTGTTCCAGCGGTTCGAGCTGGCGCAGATCTCGCTGTCGGTGGCGCTGCCCTATCTGGCCTATATCCTCGCCGAGCGCAGCGTCGGCGCCTCGGGCGTGATCGCCGTGGTGGCGGCGGGCCTGACGCTGAACCTGATGGGGCCGGGGCGGCTGGCGCCCTCGGCGATGACGAACCTGCGCGAGGTCTGGGACCTGCTGGCGCATTGGGCCGGGGCGCTGATCTTCGTGCTGGCCGCGCTGCTGATCCCGCGCCTGATGGAAGAGGTGCGACTGGACGATCTGGGCCTTGTCGCCGCTGTGGCGCTGGCGGCCATCGCGGCGCGGGTGGTGATCCTGTTCGGGCTCTTGCCGCTTCTGACCCTGCTGCGACTGTCGCCCATGGTCGAGCGGCCCTATCGCGTGGCGATCCTCTGGGGCGGTTTGCGCGGCGCGGTCACGCTGGCGCTGGCGCTGGCGGTGACCGAAAGCGTGCATGTCCCGGTCGAGGTCAAGCGCGTGGTCGGTATCCTCGCCACGGGGTTCACGCTGTTCACCCTGCTCGTGCAGGGGACGACGCTGCGGGCGGTGATCCGGCTTCTGGGGCTTGACCGGCTGTCGCCCATCGACCGGGCGCTGTCCAACCAGGTGGTGGCGGTGGCGTTGCAAACGGTGCGCGAGGACGTGGCCCGCACCACCGAAACCTATGACCTGTCGCACGATATCGTCCGGTCCGAGGCCAAGCGCTTCGGCGAGCGGTTGGACGAGGCGGTGAAGGCGGCCGATGCGGATGCCGAGATCCTGGATCGGGACCGCGTGACGCTGGGGCTGGTGGCGCTGGCCGGGGCCGAGCGGGATGGCATACTGAACCGCATCCGCGACCGCACCATCCCGCTTGGACTTGCCGAACGGATGCTGTCGAATGCCGACCGGCTGATCGAGGGCGCGCGCACCGGCGGGCGGTCAGGCTACCGGACCGCGTCGAAAGCCAGCACCGCCTATAACAGCGCGTTCCGGCTGGCGGTGGTGCTGAACAACCGGTTGCGGATCGGCGGGCCGCTGGCGCGGCTGACCGCGGACCGGTTCGAGGATCTGCTGATCCAGCGGCTGGTGCTGCACGATCTGGGCGGGTTCATCGAGGCGCGCATCCGGCGCATCCACGGACGTCGGGTGGCCGACCTGCTGCAGGAATTGCTGGAACGGCGCGACGAGGCGCTGGAAACCGCGCTGGACGGGCTGAGGCTGCAATTCCCGGGCTATGCCGAGGAACTGGAACGCCGCTTCATCCGTCGCACCGCGTTGCGGCTGGAAGAGCGCGAATACCGGTCGCTGCGCGAGGACGGGCTGATCGGAGCCGAGCTTTTCGCCGTGCTGATGCAGGAAATCGCCCGCCGCCGCGCCGCCGCCGAAGAGCGCCCGCGTCTGGATCTTGCGATGAGCAAGGCCGATCTGGTCCGGCGCTTCCCGCTTTTCGCGGGGCTCGACGAGCCCGTGCTGCGGCGGCTGGTGCGCGCGCTGGTAACCCGCCATGCCGATCCGGGCGAGGTGATCTTCCGCAAGGAGATGCCCGCGCGTTCGGTCTTCTTCATCGCCAGCGGCGCGGTCGAGATGGAGATGGCGGGCCAGATCGCGCGGCTTGGCCGGGGCGAGATGTTCGGGCAGATGGCGATCCTGACCCGCAGGCCGCGCCGGGCCGAGGTGCGGGCGATTGCCCCCTCGACGCTTCTGGTCCTCGACGAGGCACGGTTCCGCAAGCTGCTGTCGAACAGCCCCGCGATGCGCGAAGCCGTCCTTGAAAGCGCGGCCAGGCGCGGCATGGCCCCCGAAAAGATCCTGCCCGCCGAAGCGCCCGCCGCATAGGCACTGGCAGGGCCGTCCCCCGAAGACGGGCGGCGTTTTCGGACCGGGCTCGTTGGGCGGCCTGCAATCGCTCTGCATGGATCGGACCGGCGTCAGACGCCGGCGCGCGGCGCTGTCCGCCCCGGCCGGGGCCGGGATCTTCCCCCGCCAAACGAAAAACGCCCGGCCAGGGAAGGCCGGGCGTGACGGTTATGCAAAAGGCCTCAGTTACTCCAGGATTGGATCAGATCGTCATAGGCGACGGTCTTGGGCTCTTCTTCCTCGTCGGCGAGCTTCGGTTTCGGCGCGCCGGGCTGTTCCAGCCAGTATTCGGCGTCGCGTTCTTCGTTCAGCTTCGGCCCCAGATCGCCCTGCACGCCCGCGCGTTCGAGACGGCTCAGGACCTTTTCCTGATCGGCGCAAAGCGCGTCCAGTGCCTCTTGCGGGGTCTTCGCGCCCGACATCGCATCGCCGATATTCTGCCACCAGAGCTGGGCCAGCTTCGGATAGTCGGGGATGTTGGTGCCCGTCGGCGACCACTGCACCCGGGCGGGCGAGCGGTAGAACTCGACGAGCCCGCCCAGCATGGGCGCGCGGTCGGTGAAGTGCTGCGAGTTGATGGTGGAGTCGCGGATGAAGGTCAGACCCACGTCCGATTTCTTCACATCGACCGTCTTCGAGGTGACGAACTGGGCATAAAGCCAGGCCGCCTTGGCCCGGTCCACGGGCGTCGATTCCATCAGCGTCCAGGATCCGGCATCCTGATAGCCGATCTTCATGCCCTCTTCCCAATAGGCGCCATGCGGGCTGGGGGCCATCCGCCATTTCGGCGTGCCGTCCTCGTTCAGCACCGCGCCCGCGCCGTCGCCCACCATGTCGGCGGTGAAGGCGGTGTACCAGAACATCTGCTGGGCGATCTGGCCCTGGGCGGGCACCGGACCGGCCTCCGAGAAGGTCATCCCCGCCGCCGTGGGGGGCGAGTATTTCTGCAGCCATTCGATGGCCTTCGTCACCGCATAGACCGCCGCGGGCGAATTGGTGGCGCCGCCGCGGGCCATGCAGGACCCCACGGGCTGGCTGTTCTCGTTCACCCGGATGCCCCATTCGTCGACCGGCAGGCCATTGGGTTCGCCCTTGTCGCCCATGCCCGCCATCGACATCCAGGCATCGGTATAGCGCCAGCCGAGCGAGGGATCTTTCTTGCCGTAATCCATGTTGCCGTAGATCTCGCCCTCGGCGCCCATGTAGGACATGTCGCGGCCGGTGAAGAACTCGGCGATGTCCTCATAGGCCGACCAGTTGACCGGGACGCCCAGATCGTAGCCGTATTTGGCCTTGAAATCCTCCATGGTCTTCGGGTCGGTGAACCAGTCGTAGCGGAACCAGTAGAGGTTCGCGAATTGCTGGTCGGGCAGCTGATACAGCTTGCCGTCCGGGCCGGTGGTGAAGCTGGTGCCGATGAAGTCGTCCAGATCGAGGCCGGGGTTCGTCACGTCGGCGCCTTCGCCCGCCATCCAGTCGGTCAGGTTGCGGGCCTGCTGATAGCGCCAATGGGTGCCGATCAGGTCGCTGTCGTTGATATAGGCGTCATAGATGTTCTCGCCCGACTGCATCTGGGTCTGCAGCTTTTCGACCACGTCGCCCTCGCCGATCAGGTCATGGGTGACCTTGATGCCGGTGATCGCGCTGAAGGCCGGGGCCAGCACCTTGGATTCGTATTCATGGGTGGTGATGGTTTCCGAGACGACCTTGATCTCCATCCCCGCGAAGGGTTGGGCGGCGTCGACGAACCATTGCATCTCGGCCTCCTGATCGGCGCGCGACAGCACCGACATGTCGCCGATCTCGGCATCGAGGAAGCTGCGCGCCTCGTCCATCCCGGCCCAGGCGGGCAGCGCCAGAAGCGATAGCCCCAGCCCCAGCGCGGTTGTGCTTCGGTATCCGTGGGTCATGGTTTCCTCCCTATTGAACCCAGTATTCTTCGTGTCGTCGGGCCGTGCGTCAGCGCGGCGGGCCTCCAATCCCGCCGCCCGACCGTCCTGCGCGGGTCACACCCAGCGGAAGACGGCCGCGGCCCAGCCCGCGCAAAGGATCAGCGCGCCCCATTGCGGCCAGGGCGCAAGCCCCAGCCAGGCCAGATTGAGAAAGGCCGAGCCCAGCAGCGTGATGAAGAGCCGGTCGCCCCGGGTCGTCTCGATCCTGAGAACGCCCACGCGCGGGGTTTCCGGAAACCGGATCGCCAGCACGGTGAACAGCACCAGAAGCGCCGCGATCGTGGCGAAGAAGGCCGCCGTGGGCCAGGTCCAGGCCATCCAGTCCATGTGGCTACCCCGTCTTCACGTAGACATGCAGGCCGTGTTCCTTGCGGCCGGTATCCTCGATCCCGGCATAGCGGCCCTCGCGCACCGCCTGCAGGAAATCGTTGCCGATCCCCACCTTCTCGCCGATCCAGAGCGTGTCCCACCGGGCGCCTATCGCGTCGGGCAGGTGGAACTCGCCGGGCGCCAGCGCGTCGAGCGCATCCCGGATCATGGCTTCCTGATCTGCTGTCATCAAACCCTCCCGAGGGCAAAGCCCTTGGCGATGTAATTGCGCACGAAGTAGATCACGAGCGCGCCGGGCACGATGGTCAGCACACCCGCGGCGGCCAGCACCCCCCAGTCCAGTCCCGAGGCGCTGACCGTGCGTGTCATGGTAGCGGCGATGGGCTTGGCGTCCACGCTGGTCAGCGTCCGCGACAGCAGAAGCTCGACCCAGGAGAACATGAAGCAGAAGAAGGCCGCGACACCGATTCCGCTTGCGATCAGCGGCATGAAGATCTTCACGAAGAAGCGCGGGAAGGAATATCCGTCGATATAGGCGGTCTCGTCGATCTCGCGGGGCACGCCGCGCATGAAGCCTTCGAGGATCCAGACCGCCAGCGGCACGTTGAAGAGGCAATGCGCCAGCGCCACCGCGATATGGGTGTCGAAAAGCCCGACCGAGGAATAAAGCTGGAAGAAGGGCAGGGCAAAGACCGCGGGCGGCGCCATCCGGTTCGTCAGCAGCCAGAAGAACAGGTGCTTGTCGCCGAGGAAGGTGTAGCGGCTGAAGGCATAGGCCGCGGGCAGCGCCACGGTGATCGAGATCGCCGTGTTCATCACCACGTAGATCATCGAATTGACATAGCCCATGTACCAGGACGGATCGGTCAGAATGGTCGCGTAGTTCCGGAAGGTCAGATCGCGCGGCCAGAGGCTGAAGCTGCCGAGGATCTCGGCATTGGTCTTCAGGCTCATGTTCACCAGCCAGTAGATCGGCAAGAGCAGGAACAAAAGGTAGGCCACCATCACCACGGCGCGGACATTCACCCGGGGCAGGACGCGCGAGGCGGGCAGGGCGGGGGCGTCGGCCATCACTTGCCCTCCCGTTTTTCCATGTTCACCATCACGGTGTAGAACACGTAGGACACCAGCAGGATCACCAGGAAATACATCAGCGAGAAGGCGGCGGCGGGCCCTAGGTCGAACTGCCCCAGCGCCATCTTCACCAGATCGATCGACAGGAAGGTGGTGGCATTGCCGGGCCCGCCGCCGGTAACCACGAAAGGTTCGGTATAGATCATGAAGCTGTCCATGAACCTCAGCAGTACCGCGATCATCAGCACGCCCTGCATCTTCGGCAGCTCGATATGGCGAAAGACGGCCCAGCGGCTGGCCTGATCGATCCGGGCGGCCTGATAATAGGCGTTCGGGATCGATTGCAGCCCCGCATAGGCCAGAAGCGCCACCAGCGAGGTCCAGTGCCAGACATCCATCACGATGACCGTGGTCCAGGCGGCGAAGAAGCCTTGCGTGTAGTTGTAATCGACCCCCAGCGCGTTCAGCGTATAGCCCAGCAGCCCGATATCCTCGCGCCCGAAGATCTGCCAGATGGTGCCGACCACGTTCCACGGGATCAGAAGCGGCAGCGCCATCAGCACCAGACAGATCGAGGCCCAGGCGCCCTTCCTGGGCATCGATAGCGCGACGAGGATGCCCAGCGGCACCTCGATCGCGAGGATGATCCCCGAGAAGACAAGCTGACGCCCCAGCGCGTCCCACATCCGTTCGGATTCAAGCGTCTCGCGGAACCATTCGAGCCCGGCCCAGAAGAACTGGTTCTGCCCGAACGTGTCCTGCACCGAGTAGTTCACGACCGTCATCAGCGGGATCACCGCCGAGAAGGCCACCAGCACCAGCACCGGCAACACCAGGAACCAGGCCTTGTGATTGACTGTCTTTTCCATCAGGCGGCACTCCCCTGCGCCGGAGCGACCAGCCAGTCGTCGGCATAGACGTTGACGTTGGCCGGGTCGAAGACCACGCGCGCGGCATCGGCCGGAATGGCCTCGCCCTCGCTGGCGAGAATGTTGATCTCGGTACCGAAACAGGTCGCGCGCAGGATCTTGTGGCGGCCCACATCTTCGATGCGGCTGATCCGGACCGGCAGCCCCTCATCCCTGGACAGCCGGGCGAATTCGGGCCGCACCCCGATCCGGGTGCTGCCCGCCAGCGCTCCGTAGCGGCCTCCGAGGGGCACATGGGTTCCGTTCACATAGGCCCGGTCGCCCTCGATCGTCGCGGGCAGCAGGTTCATCCCCGGCGAGCCGATGAAATAGCCCACGAAGGTATGGGCAGGCCGCTCGAACAGCTCCTGCGGCGTACCCACCTGCACCACGCGGCCGTCATGCATCACCACGACCTTGTCGGCGAAGGTCAGCGCCTCGGTCTGGTCATGGGTGACGTAGATCATCGTGTGGCCGAATTCGTGATGCAGCGATTTCAGCTGGGTCCGAAGCTCCCATTTCATATGCGGGTCGATCACCGTCAGCGGCTCGTCGAACAGAAGCGCGTTGACCTCGCGGCGCACCATTCCACGACCCAGACTGATCTTCTGCTTGGCGTCCGCCGTCAGCCCGCGCGCCTTGCGGCCCAGCTGATCCTCCATGCCGATCATCCTGGCCACCGCCTGCACCCGTTCGGCGATATAGGCCGGGTCGCGGCCCCGGTTGCGCAACGGGAAGGCCAGGTTCTCGCGCACGGTCATGGTGTCGTAGACCACGGGAAACTGGAACACCTGCGCGATGTTGCGCTGGGCGGTGGGGGCGGCGGTCATGTCGACCCCGTCGAAGAGGATGCGCCCCCGGCTGGGATGCACGAGCCCCGAGATGATGTTCAGAAGCGTGGACTTGCCGCAGCCCGAGGCGCCCAGCAGGGCATAGGCCGCCCCGTCCTCCCAGTCGAGGTTCAGCTCTTTCAGGGCGTAGTCCTCGGGCGATTGCGGGGCGGGCAGGTAGGAATGGGCGAGGTGTTCCAGCGTGATCCGGGCCATGGTCTTCTCCTCAGGCCGCCAGGGCATAGGCGGCGGGGGCCACAAGCGCGCCGTCCTCGCCGAAGATGTAGACATGGGACGGGTCCAGATAGACCGGCAGCGCCGCCCCGATCTGAAGATCCCGGATACCGTGGATCACGCCCACCCAGCGCTCGCCGTGATGGTCGAGATGGATGAAGGTTTCGGACCCGGTGATCTCGAAGACCGCAAGCCCGGTGTGAAAGACCATGGCATCGGCGCTGTGGCGCTCGATCTCGACATGGTTGGGGCGGAAACCGGCAGTGTAGCGCCCGTCGGACAATGCCGCGAGCGCACCTTTCGCCTCGACCCATTGGCCGTCGCCGAACATCAGCCGCCCGCCGGTCTTCGAGATCCTGAGGAAGTTCATCGGCGGGTCCGAATAGACGCGCGCCGTGATCGCGTCCGCCGGTTGCCGATAGACCTTCGGCGCAGGCCCGAACTGGGTGATCCGCCCCTCCCACAGCGTCGCGGTGTTGCCGCCCAGCAAAAGCGCCTCTTCGGGTTCGGTGGTGGCATAGACGAAGATCGCACCGGACTCGGCGAAGATCCGCGGGATCTCGGCCCGAAGCTCCTCGCGCAGCTTGTAGTCGAGATTGGCCAGCGGCTCGTCCAGCAGCACGAGGCCCGCGTCCTTCACCAGCGCGCGGGCCAGCGCGCAGCGTTGCTGCTGGCCGCCCGACAGCTCCAGCGGCTTGCGGTCGAGCAGAGGCGACAGCCGCATCAGATCGGCCGTCTTCTTCACCGCGCGGTCGATTTCGTCGCGGCTGCGGCCCTCAAGCCGCAGGGGCGAGGCGATGTTGTCGTAGACCGTCATCGAGGGGTAGTTGATGAATTGCTGATAGACCATCGCGACGCGGCGGTCCTGCACCCGCTTGCCGGTGACGTCCTCGCCCCGCCACAGGATGCGGCCCGTCGAGGGCCGGTCGAGCCCGGCCATCAGCCGCATCAGCGTGGTCTTTCCCGACAGCGTCGGTCCCAGCAGCACGTTCATCGTGCCGGGGTCCAGCGTCAGATCGGTCGCATGGATATGCGTCCGGCCGTTCACGACCTTCGACAGGCCGTCAAGCGTCAGCGCCATCGCGGCACTCCTCCCTTTGTCGCGCCCCTGGCCCCGTCTCGACCGCCTATTCGGCGGCGGCTGGCATGTCCTCCAGGCGTCTTTCCGTCATCCAGGCGTCAAGCCCGGCAATCTGATCCCGGCTCAGTCTGAGCCCAAGCTTGCTGCGGCGCCAGACCACATCGGCGGCCTCGCGCGCGAATTCGCGGTCCATCAGCCAGCGCACCTCGGCTTCGGTCAAGGTCGCGCCGAAGTCGCGGCCCAGATCCTCGGGGCTGCGCGCGCCGTCCAGCAGGTCTGCCGCCTGGGTGCCATAGGCGCGCACCAGACGGTGCGCCCAGCAATCGGTCAGGAACGGGTGCGCCGCCCTGAGCCGCGCGATCAGATCCTCGACGCCGTCGACCGGAAAATCCCCGCCCGGCAGCGGCACGCCCGCGGTCCAGCGGCCCGGCAGGCCCTTCTGCACCTCGGCGATCTTCTCCAGCGCGGATTCCGCGAGGCGGCGATAGGTCGTGATCTTGCCGCCGAAGATGTTCAGCAGCGGCGCGCCGGCGCGGTCGAGCTTGACCACATAATCGCGCGAGGCGGCGGTGGCCGAGCCCTCGCCCTCGTCATGCAGCGGCCGCACGCCGGAATAGGTCCAGACGATATCCTCGACGGTGACGTCCTGCCGGAAATAGCGGTTCACAAAGGCCAGCAGGTAATCGCGCTCGGCCTCGGTGCAGACGGGGGGCGTGTCGGGGTCGGCATGTTCGGCATCGGTCGTGCCGATCAGGGTGAAATCGGTCTCGTAGGGGATGGCAAAGACGATCCGGCCGTCCTGCCCCTGAAAGAAATAGCACCGGTCGTGATCGAAGAGCTTTCGCGTCACGATATGGCTGCCGCGCACCAGACGCACCCGGTCGGACGAGGTTTCGTGCAGGGTCTCGCCGATCACCTCTCCGGCCCAGGGACCGGCGGCATTGACCAGCATCCGGGCGCGGCGGGTGAAGACCTCGCCGGTCTGCTGGTCGCGCAGCGTGACCGTCCAGACGTCCGGGCCGCGCGCGGCCCCGATGACACGGGTGCGGACCAGGATCTCGGCGCCGCGGTCGGCGGCATCGCGGGCGTTCAGCGCGACCAGGCGCGCGTCCTCGATCCAGCAGTCGGAATATTCATAGGCCCGCTGGAAGCTGTCCTTCAGCGGCTGGCCTGCCGGGTCTGTCGCCAGATCCAGCGTGCGGGTCGCGGGCAGGATCTTGCGGCCCCCGAGGCTGTCGTAAAGAAAAAGCCCCAGACGGATCATCCAGGCCGGGCGCCGTCCCTTCATCCAGGGCAGCACCGAGGTCAGCAGTTTCGACGCGGGCGTGCTGGCATCGAACCGCATCCGCGTGTCGAGTGGCAGCACGAAGCGCATCGGCCAGCTGATATGGGGCATCGCGCGCAGCAGAGTCTCGCGCTCGATCAGCGCCTCGCGGACCAGTCGGAACTCGAAATACTCGAGATAGCGCAGCCCGCCATGAAAGAGCTTGGTCGAAGCCGAGGAGGTCGCCGAGGCCAGATCGCCCATTTCGGCCAGCGTCACCGTCAGGCCGCGCCCGGCGGCGTCGCGGGCGATCCCGCAGCCATTGATGCCGCCGCCCACGATCAGCAGGTCGGTCGGATCGGGCCGGGGCGGTGACGCAAGGGGCGCGGGCATGAATCGGTCCTTTCGGTAGACTCAACGAACCACGCTGCGACAAGTTGCGTCAATCGGAATCTTCGTTTTTATTCCCTTTCTGTTCGCTATGATCTGAAGCGCGCAGCCTTATGCGCGATTGGCCGAACATGCCTTTCGCATTTGCAGCATGCGCGCGTCTTCGCCGCGGAACGCAGGCGATCTGTGCCGCCAATCCGGGTCGCGCCGCTTGCGGGGCGTCGGCAAATCGAACAATTTGGAGCGGAAAGGAAAGCCGATGTCCCAGACCCTGCGCGCCCCCGACATCCTCGACATCGCCCGCCGCGATGGCCGTGTCACCGTCGAGGCGCTGGCCGAACATTTCGGGGTGACGGTCCAGACCATCCGCCGCGACCTCGCCGATCTGGCCGAGGCGGGCAAGCTCGAGCGGGTGCATGGCGGGGCGATCCTGCCCTCGGGCGTGACCAATATCGGCTACGAACACCGGCGCGACCTGAACCCCGAGGCCAAGGCCGCCATTGCCCGGCGCTGTGCCCGGGCGATCCCCGACGAGGCGTCGGTCTTTCTCAATATCGGGACCTCGACCGAGGCGGTCGCGCGCGAGCTCTCGCATCACCGCAACCTTCTGGTCGTGACCAACAACATGAACGTGGCCAATATTCTGGTCGAGAATCCCGATTGCGAGATCGTGGTGGCGGGCGGCACGCTTCGGCGGTCGGATGCGGGGCTGGTCGGTACGCTGACCATGCGGGCGATCCAGGCCTTCAAGGTCGATTACGCGGTGATCGGCTGTTCGGCGCTGGACGAGGATGGCGATCTGCTGGATTTCGACATCCGCGAGGTCGGCGTCAGCCAGACCGTGATTTCGCAGGCCCGGCGCACTTTTCTGGTCGCCGACGCCACCAAGTTCGAACGGACCGCGCCGGTGCGGATCGCCTCGCTGGGCGATCTCGATGCGCTGTTCACCGACCGCCCCTTGCCCGGGATGCTGGCCGAGCGGTGCCGGGCCTGGAACACCCGGGTCGAGATCGCAGATTGAGGCCGCCCCTCGGGCCCGGCGCAACAGGCCCCTGTCAGCCGCTGGTCCGGCCGTAGGCCGCCATGAAGACCTGAACGGCCGAGGCGACCGAGGCCTCGATCTCGTCGGGCTCGGGGTCGGTCCGGCGTTTGCCGAAGAGCCGGGCGCGCCAGATGCCGGCCACGGTCAGTTCGATGAACTGGGCACTGGCCCGCTCGGGGTCGGGGACGTCCAGCCGCCCGGCGGCGCGTTCGCGGCGCAAAAGCGCGTTCAGGTCGTCATGGGTCCGCTGGGCGGCCGCCTCGTAGAACCGCGCCCCAAGTTCGGGCATGCGGTCGACGATGCCCGCGATGGTGCGCTGCCACTGGATCACATGATCGGTGCAGATCGTCGAGGCGAGGCGCTGGCCGAACCGGGTCAGCTTGTCCTCGAGCGGCAGATCGCCTTTCAAAAGCGCGTCGAAGCCCGCGAAGATCGCCTGGCGCTCGCGCGCTACAAGGGCCACGAAAAGATCGAGCTTATCCTCGAAATAGACGTAAAGCGTACCCTTCGAGACCCCGGCGGCCCGGCAGATCTCGTTCATGCTGGCGCCGTCGAAGCCCTTTTCCAGGAACTCCTTCATCGCGCCCTGCAGGATCTGGTCGCGCTTGGCGGGGTCCTCGCCCGCCGCATGGCGCCGGCAAACGCGGCCGCCGGGGCAGGTGTCGCTGTCGGTTCGGCTGGCGCCTTGCGGCATCTGTGCCGGTCCTTTCTTGGTCCCGAGGGCATGATCCTGGCGGCCTGACGGGAGTCGACAGGCCCGTCGCCGTCAGACCATTTAATCGAACCGACCGGTTCGATAAAGCCTTGATCGACTCGCGGCGATGCCCTAGACGGGGATCGAACCGCGCGGTTCGATCCGGCCCTGTGCCGGTCCCGCCAGACTTTCTCACGTCCCGCCGCTCCTGTGCCTTCTCCGAAAGCTGTCCCGATGTCGAAGCCGGAAACCCTGATGCGCGAGCCCCCTGCCGATGCCGGTGCCGTGCCGCCGACCGGCGACGGTCCCGCCGCGCCGAAACGGTCGCGCCGCAAGCCGGTGCTGGCGGTTCTGGCGGTGCTGGCGCTGGGCGGGGCGGGCTATGCCGGCTGGGGTTACTGGACCCATGGCCGGTTCGTCGAGCATACCGACGATGCCTATGTCCAGGCCGATATCGCCATGATTTCCAGCCGGGTGCAGGGCTATGTCAAAAGCCTGCCGGTCGAGGAAAACGCCCATGTCCATGCGGGCGACGTGCTGGTGCGGCTGGAGGATGACGATTATCGCATCGCGCTGGCCACCGCCGAAAGCCGCGCCGCCACGGCCGATCGCACGCTTGGCCGGATCGACGCCCAGATCGCTGCCGCGCGCGCCGCCGTCGTGCAGGCCGAGGCCGACCGCGACGCCGCCGAGGCCCAGCTTCGCACCGCGACCAACGCGCTTGAGCGGGTCAAGGGGCTGGTCGAGCGCAATTTTGCGGCGGTGGCCCAGCTCGATACCGCGACCGAGGATCACGACACCGCGCGGGCGACGCTGGCCAAGACCACCGCCGCCGTGGCCAGCGCGCGCGCCGAGGTCAATGTGCTGATCGCCCAGCGGGCCGAGGCCGAGGGCGACAAGCACCAGCTCGAACTCGCTGTGGATCAGGCCCGCCGCGACCTCGACCGCACGGTGCTGCGTGCGCCGACCGACGGCACGCTGGCCAATCTGGGGCTCGAGCCCGGCGATCTGGTGACCGCAGGCACCCGGCTGGCCGCGCTGGTCCCTGACGATGCGCTCTATGTCGAGGCGAACTTCAAGGAAACCCAGATGCAGGGCATCGCCCCCGGCGCCACGGTCGAGGTCACGCTGGACGCGCTGCCCGGCCGGCGCTTCGAGGGCAAGGTCACCTCGGCCGCACCCGCGACCGGGGCGGTCTTTTCGTTGCTTCCGGCCGAGAACGCGACCGGCAACTTCACCAAGGTCGTGCAGCGGGTGCCGGTGCGCATCCAGCTGCCGCCCGAGGCGCTGGCGACCGGACAGCTGCGCGCCGGGCTGTCGGCGGTGGTGTCGGTCGACACGCGCACCGGCGACGCGGCTGCCTCGCGGCTGGCCAGCGTGCACTAGGCGCCGCGCTCCGGGGCCCGCGAAATCATGTCCGCCGACGAGCCGCATCTGACGCCGCGCCGCGCCATCGCCTTCGTGGTCATGGTGTTCGGCATGTTCATGGCGATCCTGGACATCCAGATCGTCTCGGCCTCGCTGTCCGAGATCCAGGCCGGGCTTGCCGCCAGCCCCGACGAGATCAGCTGGGTCCAGACCAGCTATCTGATCTCCGAGGTGGTGATGATCCCGCTGTCGGGCTTTCTCGCCCGGATGATGTCGACGCGCTATCTGTTCGCGCTGTCGGCGGCGGGCTTCACCATTTCGAGCTTTCTTTGCGCCACCTCGACCAGCATCGAAGAGATGATCCTGTGGCGCGCGCTGCAGGGGTTCCTGGGCGGCGGCATGATCCCCTCGGTTTTTGCTGCGGCCTTCACCATCTTTCCGCCCTCGAAACGCAACGTGGTCTCGCCGATCATCGGTCTGATCGCCACGCTGGCGCCGACCGTCGGGCCGACGGTCGGCGGCTATCTCAGCTACACGCTGTCCTGGCACTGGCTCTTTCTGGTAAATGTGCTGCCCGGCATCGGCGTGACGCTGGGGGCCTTCCTGCTGATCGATTTCGACCGCCCGAACTGGAGCCTCTTCGAGCGGTTCGACTGGTGGGGCCTGCTGTCGCTGGCGGCGTTTCTGGGCGGGCTTGAATACGTGCTGGAAGAGGGGCCGGGCAATGACTGGCTGGCCGATGAAACGGTCGCGGTCTTCGTCGTCGTGACGCTGGTCGGCGGCATCGTCACCTTCTACAGGGTGCTGACCCGCGACGAGCCCATCGTCGATCTGTCGGCCTTCGGCAATGTCAATTTCGCGGTCGGGTCGGCCTTCAGCTTCGTGATGGGGATCGGGCTTTACGGGCTGACCTATCTTTACCCGCTCTATCTGGCCTCGATCCGCGGCTATGACAGCCTGATGATCGGCGAGACGGTCTTCGTTTCGGGGCTGGCGATGTTCGTCACAGCACCGATTGCGGGCTTTCTGGCGGGCCGGGTCGATCTGCGACTGATGCTGCTTGTAGGCTTCGTCGGCTTCGCGATCTCGACCTGGATGCTGACCGGCATGACCGCCGAGTGGGATTTCCAGGAACTGCTGGTGCCGCAGATCCTGCGCGGCATGTCGCTGATGCTGAGCATGGTGCCGATCAACAACCTCGCGCTCGGCACGCTGTCGCGCGACAAGATGAAGGGCGGCTCGGGGCTGTTCAACCTGATGCGCAACCTTGGCGGTGCGGTCGGGCTGGCGGTCATCAACACCCAGCTTTCCGACCGGGGTGCGCTCCATTACGACCGCCTGCGCGAGGCCATCACCTGGACCAATGACGAGGCGATGCGGCAGCTTTCGCTGATGGCCGGGAACCTCTCGTCGCGCGGTCTCGACGGGCAGACCGGGGCGCTGGCGCAGATGGCCGCGCGGGTGCGCCAGCAGGCAACGGTGATGTCCTTCATCGACGTCTTCCTGATGCTGGCGGTGCTGTTCGCGGGGCTTGCGGTGACCGCTTTCCTGATGCGGGCACCGCAGCGGGCGGGCGGGGGCGGCCACTAGCGCGGGCGATCCGGCTCAGACCCCGGTCCAGCCCGACAACCCCTTGCGGAAGACCGTGACGCTTTCGGGCCGGAACGCACCCTCGCGCGCCACCATCCGGGTCAGCTCGATCTGGTCGCCCTCGATGGCCAGCCGGGCGAAGTCGTTTTCCTGCCCGCGCAGCCGGGTCGAGAGCCCGGTGCCCACATGCACCTGCAAGACCCGACGTCCAGCCTCGCGGGTCAGGAACGGCTCGGCCCGCCAGCGGTGCAGATGGCCCGACAGCACGATGTCGGCGCCGCAGCGCGCCAGCGCCTCGAGCGAGGGCGCGGCATGTTTCATCAGACGTTTCGGCGTGCCGGGGGCCTGTTCGAACGGGTGATGTGCCATGGCAAGACGCGGGCCCGGCGCGCCCTCGAAGGCCGCGCAGGCCGCGTCGAGATCGCGGCGCCTGACCTTGCCGCGCTGCCAGCGCAGCGGATCGACGGTGTTGAACCCCTGAACCGTCAGCGTGCCGATTTGGGTCCGGGGCGCCAGATCGGCCGAGATATGGCGGCGATAGCGGGCGTAAGGGCGCAGCAGCCGCAGCCAAGGATTGTCGAGCGGTACGTCGTGATTGCCGGGCACCGCCAGCCAGGGGGCCTCGATCCGGTCGAGAAAGCCGCGCGCGGCGCGGAACTGGCCGGTCCGGGCGCGCTGGGTCAGATCGCCGGTGACCGCCACCAGATCGGTCTTGTCCCCGTTCAGCGCGTCAAGCAGCGGGTCCAGCAGTTCGGGCGCGGTGCGGCCGAAATGCAGGTCCGAGATATGCGCGATCCGGATCACGCGGCCGCGCCCGGCACCAGCACGCGCAGCGGCCGGTCGCGGCGGCGGATCGTCAGCGGCGCCTGCATCATCTGCCGTTCGCCGTCGCGCGCGACCAGGACCCTGGGCCGCCCCGGGTCGATCACGATCCGCGACGCGCGGTGCAGTTCGAAATCCTGACCCTCCTGCGCCGCGCGCAGCGCAAGCCCCAGCGTCGCCCGGGCGATCTCGGCCCGGCTGGCGGCGGGGGCGGTGAACAGCGGGAAGGCGCCCGTCTCGAGCGCATCGATGCCGCCGAGATTGAACTGCCGCAGCTGGTAGGCGCTGTTGGCAACGAAAGCCAGCGGTGTGCGCAGGGTCAGGGTCTGGCCGTCAAGGTCGATCCGCAGCCGCATCGCCCGGCGCATGCCGACCAGCGTCTGGGCCACCGACCAGTAGGCGGCGGCGCGGCTCCGGCCCCAGCGGCGATAGGTGGTCTCGCGCCGTTCGAGGATCGCGGGATAAAGCCCGAGGCTTGCATTGTTGAGAAAGACCGCGCCGTTGACCTCGCCAAGGCGCAGCTCGGCGGTGGTTCCTCCGGCCAGTGCTGCGACCGCCGCCTCGGGGTCCAGCGGGATGCCGAGCCCGCGCGCGAAATAGTTGAACGTGCCTTGCGGGATCACGCCAAGCGTCGCGTCGCGGTCATGGCAGGCCTCGGCCACGGCGCAGATCGTGCCGTCGCCGCCCGCTGCAACCAGCGTGCCGCAACCCTGGTCCAGCGCCTCATGGGCCAGCGCCGTCAGGCTCTGGCCGGGGCGCGGGCTGCGGATCTCGGCCTCGAGCCCGGTTCGGTCGAGAAGATCGCGCAGCATCTCGCTGCGAGAGGCCGGGCCGGAATGGTCTCCGGCGCGGTCGTTGACGATGAGGCAGACGGCGGCGGGGCGGGTCATCGGTGGCGGGTGTCCTTTGAAGCGCCCGGTTCCGGGCAGGGCAGAGCCGCAACGCCCCGGGTTGCCAGCCGTTCCATGCCGCAACCCGTCAACGCTTGCCTGCGAGGCCACGTTCGCCAATGGCGGGAACCGCGCGCGGTCTCGCGCGTTGAATGCCACGATCTTGCAGCCCCGGAGGAGATGCCCTTGAACCTTTCGTTCCCGTCTGCCCGCCCGGGCCCCCGGTCCGGCACAGCCTGTTTCCGGTCGGAGGGCATGGCATGAGCCCCGCCGAAGCCGGAACCGAAACCCGATCCGCCCCGCGCCGCCGCGAGGCAGTGATTCGTCCCGCGCAATACAGCGCCCGCGACTGGCGGGTGGCCGTCTTTCGCGTCTGGCAGGGCATGGACGAACGCAATGTCGCGCTGATCGCGGCGGGCGTCGCCTTTTACAGCTTTCTGTCGATCTTTCCCGCGCTGGCTGCGCTGATCGCGATCTGGGGCTTTCTGGCTGATCCGGCGATGGTGCAGGAACAGGTTTCGATGGCGGCCGAGGTGTTGCCGGCCGGTGCCTACGAGATCCTGCAACGCCAGGTGACTGTGCTGGTCAGCGCCAGTTCCTCGGCGCTGGGCTGGACCAGCGTGATCTCGGTCCTTCTGGCGATCTGGAGTGCGCGGGCCGCGGTCGCGGGGCTGATCCGCGGCCTGAACGCGATCTACGGCGAAAGGAACCGTGGCAATCCTATCCTGCGCATCGCGGTGGCGGTCGGGCTGACAGGGGTGTTGATCGTCGTGGCGCTGCTGGCCTTCTCGGCGGTGGTTCTGATCCCGGCAGTCCTGGCCTTCGTCAAGCTGCCGGTGGCCATCGAGTTGCCGATCATCCTGCTGAAATGGCTCTTGATGCTGGGCGTCGTGTTCATCGCCATCGCGCTGGTCTACCGCTACGGCCCGAACCGGCGCGCCGCGCGTCTGCAATGGGTGACGCCGGGGGCAATCTTCGCGGTGATCGCCTGGGCGCTGGGGTCGGTGGCGCTGGCCGCCTATGTGCGCAGCTTCGACCGGCTGAACGAGGTTTATGGGTCGCTCGGGGCGGTGGTGGCGCTGCTGTTCTGGCTCTATCTCAGCGCGGCCGTGACGCTGATCGGCGCGGCGCTGAATGCCGAGCTGGAACTTCTGACCCGGCGCGACAGCACCACCGGGCCCGAGCGCGCCGAAGGCCATCGGGGCGCCCACGTGGCCGATCATGTGCGCGACGAGACCGGGGCGCTGAACGGCGCCGATCCGGAGGACGTCGGCCCGGTGCCCGCGCGCAACGGCGCCGGGACCCGGGACGAGGGGCAAACTAACGAAGCGCCCCGGCCGACCTGAGCGCCTCGTAGCGGGCCTGGTCCCACCACCAGAAATCGACCCCGCGGTCGTAGGGCGGCTTGCTTGCAGGCCGCCCGAACACGTCCCAATAGGCGATCCGGTGCTTGCCGCTGTACCAGTTCGGGACCCAGATGTGCCGCGCCCGCAGCACCCGGTCGAGCGCCCGCACCCTAACGTCGAGCGCGTCGCGATCGGGGGCCGCGATCACCTCTTCGATCAGCGCATCGACCACCGGGTCCTTCAGACCCGAGAGGTTGTAGCTTCCTTTGGCATCGGCGGCCTCGCTGCCGAAGAGGCTACGCAGCTCGATCGAGGGGCTCAGCGACAGCACGAAACGGGTGCTGGTGATGTCATAGTCGAACTCCTCCAGCCGCTGCTGCATCTGGGCGGCATCGACGGTGGTGTTGACCGCCTCGATCCCGAGCTGTTGCAGATTGGCCAGATAGGGCAGCACGACCCGTTCGAATACCGGGCTGTCCGAGACGAACTCGACCCGCAGCGCCTGACCCGAGGTGTCGCGCCGCTGGCCCCGGGCGTCGACCGTCCAGCCGGCCTCGTCCAGGAGCCGCCCGGCCGCGCGCAGCGTGCGGCGGTCGAGATTGCGCGCGGCATCATGGTCCGGGGGGCTGACCGCGGGCTCGGTGAAGACGGTCTCGGGCAGACGGTCGCGGTATTTCTCCAGCACGGCCAGTTCGTCGCCCTCGGGCAGGCCCTGGGCCTGCAGATCGGTGTTTTCCCAGAAACTGTCGGTCCGCTGGTATATCCCGTAGAACAGCGTCGCATTGGCCCATTCGAAGTTGAACATCATCGCGATGGCCTCGCGCACGCGCGGATCGGCGAATTGCGCACGGCGCAGATTGAACCAGAAGCCCTGCGCGCCCGAGGGCCGGGCATCGGGCAACTCGTCGCGTTTGACCCAGCCGCGCGCCACCGCCGGGTAATCGTAGGCCGTGGCCCAGATCGCCGAGCTGAACTCTTCCTGGAAAAGGTAGCCGCCGCTTTTGAACGCCTCGAAGGCGCCGGTCTCGTCGGCGTAGTATTCATAGCGGTAGCAGTCGAAATTGTCCTTGCCGACATTCACCGGCAGATCGGCCGCCCAGTAGGCGGGATTGCGGCAATAGGCGATCGCCTTGCCGGGCTCGACCCTGGAGACGACATAGGGGCCCGAACCCAGCGGCGGTTCCAGCGAACTGCGCTCGAAGGGGACGGCATCGTAGAAATGCGCGGGCAGGATCGGCAGCTGGCCCAGCTGGCCGATCAGGTCCCGCGTCGGCGCCCCCTCGGCGAAGGCGATCCGGATCTCGGTCGGCGACAGGGCCTCGGCCGAAGCAAGATCGCGCAGCGCCATCCGGTAAAGCGGCGCGCCCTTCTGCTGCAGTGTGAGGAAGGTGAAGACCACATCCTCGGCGGTGACCGGGCTGCCATCGGCAAAGCGCGCCTCGGGGCGCAGCCGGAACACCGCCCAGGACCGGTCGGGCGGGTAGGTGACGCTTTCGGCCAGCAGCCCGTAGGCCGCGTCGGGTTCGTCGAAAGAGGGGGCAAGCAGGCTGTCATAGATCAACTCCATCCCCTGGGCGGGCTCTCCGGCGAGGAGGAACATGTTGAGACTGTCGAAGGTGCGCGAGGCCCCGGTGCCGCGAAAGCTCATCGTGCCGCCCTTGGGGGCGTCGGGGACCACATAGTCGAAATGAGCGAAATCGGCGGGGTATTTCAGTTCGCCGAAGGTCGAGATGCCGTGGCTGGTGACCACGCCTTCGGCGGTGGATGCGGGGGCGGCAGGCGGGGCGGTCTGGGCGTGCAGCGCGAGCGGAAGGCCAAGAGCGGCGGTGAGGGCGAGGGCGGCGAGAGGGCGGATCATGCGGGGCTCCGGCAGGGCGTTTGGCGAAGGCTAGCACGGGGCCGGGCCGGGCACAGCCCGCAGTTGCGCAGCGGCGGCAGCGGGGCCTTTGTGCCGGGGGCGTGCTTGGGCGAGGCCAACCGCACCGCAGGCGGGCGACGATGGATCGTGCGGCCGATCCGGGAGGCCGCAAAGGAAACGGCCCGGGCGGCGGGCCCGGGCCGAATGAGGCGATTGAGGTGCCCGAAGGCTCAGATCGCGGTCTTGACCGCCTCGTCGAGATAGATCTCGCGCAGGCGGCGCGAGACCGGGCCGGGCAGGCCGTCGCCGAGGCTGACGCCATCGACCGACACGACCGGCATCACGAAGGCCGAGGCCGAGGTGTAGAAGGCCTCGTCGGCCTGTTTGGCTTCCTCGACGGTGAAGGCGCGTTCCTCGATTTCCATCTGCGCCTCGGCGGCGAATTTCAGCACCGCGGCGCGGGTGATGCCCGGCAGGATCTCGGTGCCAAGCTGACGGGTGATGATCTTGCCGTTCTTGACGATATAGGCGTTGTTCGAGCTGCCTTCGGTCACGAAGCCGTCCTCGACCATCCAGGCATCGTCGGCCCCGGCCTTTTCGGCCGCCATCTTGGCCATCGACGCGTAGAGAAGCTGCACCGTCTTGATGTCGCGCCGCGCCCAGCGCAGGTCGTCGATCGAGATGACCTTGATGCCGGTCTCGGCAGTCTTGCTCGCGACGATCTGTTTCGACTGGGTGAACATCACCAGGGTCGGCGGCACCTGTTCGGGGTCCGGGAAGTGGAAGTCGCGGTCGCTGGGCGCGCCCCGGGTGATCTGCATGTAGACCATGCCCTCGTCGACCGCGTTGCGGGCGATCAGTTCGCGATGGATCGCCAGCAGCTCGTCCATGTCGACCGGGCAGCGCAGTTCCAGCTCTTTCAGCGAGCGTTGCAGGCGGGCGGTGTGCCCGTGGAAGTCCAGAAGCTTGCCGCCCACGACGCTCGCCACCTCGTAGACGCCGTCGGCGAAGAGAAAGCCGCGGTCGAAGATCGAGACGCGGGCTTCGGTCTCGGGCAGGTAGTCGCCGTTCACATAGACGGTTCGGGTCATCGCGAGGTCCTTTCGTTCGGGCCGGGGCTGGGCGTCTCCGGTCTCCGGGGTCCGGTGGTCATCCCCAGAGCGCGGCGGCGGGGGCATGCACGCCCGCCTCGTCGAAGCAGAGGGGTTCGGGCCGGTCTTCGGCCAGAAGCAGCGGCCCGTCAAGATCCGTCACCGCCGCGCCCTGCGCCAGCAGCACGGCAGGCGCCATCGCGAGGCTCGAGCCGACCATGCAGCCGACCATGATGCCATAGCCCTCGGCCAGAGCCTGTTTCTTCAGGGCCAGCGCCTCGGTCAGCCCGCCGGTCTTGTCGAGCTTGATGTTCACCAGATCGTACTTGCCTTTCAGTCCGGGCAGGCTGGCGCGGTCATGGCAGCTTTCGTCCGCGCAGACCGGCAGCGGGCGCGCGATCTCGGCCAGCATGTCGTCCTGACCGGCGGGCAGGGGCTGTTCGACCAGCGCCACGCCCAGCCGCACCAGATGCGGCGCGAGATCGGCATAGACCTCGGCGGTCCAGCCCTCGTTGGCATCGACGATGATCCTGGCCTTCGGCGCGCCCGCGCGCACCGCTTCCAGCCGGGGCATGTCGGCATCGGTGCCGAGCTTGATCTTGAGAAGCGGCCGGTGGGCGTTCCTGGCCGCCGCCGCGCGCATGTTCTCGGGCGTGTCGAGCGACAGCGTGAAGGCGGTGATCTCGGGCCCCGGCGCGGGCAGGCGGGCCAGATCCCAGACCCGGGCGCGGGCCGTTTTGGCCTCCCAGTCCCAAAGCGCGCAATCGACGGCGTTGCGCGCGGCCCCGGGGGGCAGCAGATCCTGCAGCCCATGGCGGGTCAGCGTGCGGGGCAGGGACCCGATCTGGGCGGTGACGCTGTCCAGCGTCTCGTCATAGCGGGCATAGGGCACGCATTCGCCCCAGCCGGTGGCGCCGCCCGACGCGATCCGGACGGTCAGCACGCGCGCCTCGGTGCGCGAGCCGCGCGAAATGGTGAAGGCCTCCTTCAGGCGGAAGCTTTCGGGAGTGACCGAAATCTGCATCCGCCCGCCTCAGATCGCGTCGAGCGCGTCGACCAGACGGCCCGCGCCCTGGCGGAACGGGTCGACAGTGGGCAGGCCCATGCGTTTCTCGATACCCTCGAGACAGCTCAGCGCCTCGTCCTCGCCCATCGCGGCGGTGTTTACAGAGATGCCGACCACCTGGGCTTTCGGGTTGGCGACGCGGGCGAGCGTCAGGGCGACGTCGCGCAGGTCTTCGAGGCTCGGCAGCTGATAGTCGGGCAGGCCGCGCATGTGCGGGCGGGTCGGTTCGTGGCTGAGGACCAGCGCATCGGGCTGGCCGCCATGCACAAGGGCCATGGTCACGCCGGAATAGGACACGTGAAAGAGGCTGCCTTGCCCCTCGATCATGTCCCAGTGATCGTCGTCATTGTCGGGCGTCAGCCATTCGACGGCGCCGGCCATGAAATCGGCGATCACGGCATCGAGCGGCACGCCCTCGCCGGTGATCAGGATGCCGGTCTGGCCGGTCGCGCGGAACGAGGATTTCAGCCCGCGCGCCTTCATCTCGCGGTCCATGGCGAGCGAAGTATACATCTTGCCGACCGAGCAGTCGGTGCCGACCGCGAGGCAGCGCTTGCCCGAGCGTTTCTTGCCGGTGGCGATCGGGTAGGCGACGGTCGGAATGCGCACGTCATGCAGGGTGCGGCCGGTCGCTTCGGCGACGGCGGCAAGATCGGGTTCGTTCCGAAGGAGGTTGTGCAGCCCCGAGGCCAGGTCGAAGCCTTCCTCGAGCGCGGCGACCAGAACCTTCTTCCAGGCGGGAGAGATCACGCCGCCGCGGTTGGCCACGCCCACCACCAGCGTCTTCGCGCCCCGCGCCTTGGCATCGACGAGGTCGAGATCGGGCAGCTTCAGATCGGCCTTGCAGCCCTCCATCCGGAACTGGCCGATGGCGTTCTCCGGGCGCCAGTCGCGGATGCCCTGGGCCACCTTGGCGGCCAGCGAGTCGGGCGCGTCGCCCAGAAACAGAAGATAGGGGGTTTCGATCATCGTGGCGTTTCCTTCATAGTCGCGCAGACCCTATCACCCGGCGGCGGAAGAGGTTGCGCATCTGAGGCGCAGACCGCGCCCCTTGACGAAGATCGTGCGAAAAGGCGGCGCTTATGTCGAAGAAACATGCGTGCGGACGGGGAACGTTCGCGGTTCGTCCTGTGGATCTGCCGGCGCCCCGCCTTGGGAGCGCTGCGGCGCGGCAAAATGGCTTGCGTGCTGCGGCGCAACATTATATCAACCCGACCGACGTTGACGACACATCCTTACCGAGAGATCCGATCATGAGCTTCCGTATCCAGCCCGCGCCCGTCTCCCGCCCGAACCGCTGCCAGTTGTTCGGCCCGGGCTCGCGCCCCGCGATCTTCGAGAAAATGGCGGCCAGTGCGGCGGACGTGATCAACCTCGATCTCGAGGATTCGGTGGCGCCCGACGACAAGGCCGCCGCGCGGGCGAATGTGATCCAGGCCATCGGCGATATCGACTGGGGCACGAAGACGCTGAGCGTGCGGATCAACGGGCTGGACATGCCCTACTGGTACCGCGATGTGGTCGAGTTGCTGGAAAAGGCGTCCGACCGGCTGGACCTGATCATGATCCCGAAAGTGGGCTGCGGCGCCGATCTGTACGCTGTCGATGCGCTGGTGACGGCGGTCGAGCGGGCGACGGGGCGCGGCAAGCGGCTGGGCTTCGAGGTGATCATCGAATCGGCCGCGGGCATCGCCCATGTCGAGGAGATCGCGGCGGCCAGCCCGCGGCTGCAGGCGATGAGCCTTGGCGCGGCCGACTTCGCGGCCTCGATGGGGATGCAGACCACGGGCATCGGCGGCACCCAGGAGAATTACTACATGATCCGGGAGGGTGCGAAATACTGGTCGGACCCGTGGCACTGGGCGCAGACCGCGATCGTGGCCGCCTGCCGGACCCATGGCGTGCTGCCCGTGGACGGGCCGTTCGGCGATTTCTCGGACGAGGAGGGGTTCCGCGCCCAGGCGCTGCGGTCGGCGACGCTGGGGATGGTGGGCAAATGGGCGATCCATCCCAAACAGGTGGCACTGGCCAACGAGGTCTTCACGCCCTCCGAGGCAGCGGTGAGCGAGGCCCGCGAGATCCTGGCCGCGATGGAGAAGGCCAAGGCCGAAGGGGCGGGCGCCACGGTCTACAAGGGGCGGCTGGTGGACATCGCCTCGATCAAGCAGGCCGAGGTGATCGTGCGCCAGGCCGAGATGATCGCGGCCGGCTGAAGCCGCGAACCGGGGTGTCCGGTTTCGGATCGCTGACGCGATCCGACCCGCCGGGGGCTCTGCCCCCGGACCCCCGGGCATGAGGCCCGAAAAGGTGGCCGGGGTGCTCTCCGTGCCTGACAGCCCGGTTTCGAGGCGCTGACGCGCCCCGACCCGCCGGGGGCTCTGCCCCCGGACCCCCAAGGGGCGGGGAAAGCGCGGACAATCGGGGCGGGACATGCAATAGTTCAGACCATGGACGATTTCGACCTTCTGCTGGCGCTTGGCGCCTTCGCCCTTGTCGCCTCGATCACGCCGGGGCCGAACAACCTGATGCTGATGGCCTCGGGGGCCAATTTCGGGCTCAGGCGGAGCCTGCCGCATATTCTTGGGGTGGCGCTTGGCTTTGTCGCGATGATCGTGCTGGTCGGCCTTGGGGCGATGCGGGCCTTCGAGGCCTGGCCCGGGCTGCGGGTCGCGCTGACCTGGGTCGGCACGGCCTATCTGGTCTGGCTGGCCTGGAAGATCGCCCGGGCCGCGCCGCCCGCGCCCGACGCGGCCCCGGGCCGCCCGATGACGTTCTGGCAGGCCGCGGCTTTCCAGTGGGTCAATCCCAAGGGCTGGACCATGTCGCTGGCCGCGTTGACGCTGTATGCGCCGGGGCAGGAGATTGCGGGGGTCCTCTTGGTGGCGGCGGCCTTCGCGGCGGTGAGCCTGCCCGCGACCGGTCTCTGGACCGTGCTTGGCACCCGGATCCGCCGCGTGCTGACGCGGCCCGAGCGGCTGCGGCTTTTCAACCGGACAATGGCCGTTCTGCTGCTGGGATCGCTGGTGCCGGTCTTCTTGCACTGAGGCGGCGCGCGCAGGAAATCTTTCCGTCTTGGGTCGCCTTTCGGGGCGAAATTTCCGTGACGGAGAGCCTTTGATCCCGTTTGTTCCGATCCATCGCGAAACGCGCCGCCATCCTCCCTATCCGCCGCGCCCCGGCCGCGCCCCCCGTGCCCTTTCCGGCGGGCGTGCTATGGTTCGGGGCATGTTCAGGGCGGCCGCCCGCAAGGAGCGGCCCGGCACCGAAGGAAGGGGTAAGGTCATGGCAGAGGACGAAATCCGCAAAACCAGTGGACGGGGGCGGCGCTACGACAGCGTGCTTGACACGATCGGCGACACGCCCGTGATCCGGATCAACAATCTCGGCCCGAACCATGTCACGCTGTACGTGAAGGCCGAATTTTTCAACCCCGGCGCCTCGGTCAAGGATCGGCTGGCGCTGAACATCATCGAGGCGGCCGAGCGGTCGGGCGCGCTGAAGCCTGGGCAGACGGTGGTCGAGGCGACCTCGGGCAATACCGGGATCGGGCTGGCGCTGGTTTGTGCGCAGAAGGGCTATCCGCTGGTCATCACCATGGCCGAGAGCTTTTCGGTCGAGCGACGCCGCCTGATGCGGATGCTGGGCGCCAAGGTCGTGCTGACGCCCAAGGCCGACAAGGCGATGGGGATGTATCGCAAGGCCCAGGAACTGGCCGAGAAAAACGGCTGGTTCCTGGCCCATCAGTTCGAGACGGCGGCCAATGCCGATATCCACGAGGCCACCACGGCCCGCGAGATCCTGGCCGATTTCGAGGGCGAGCGGCTCGACTATGTCGTGTCGGGCTATGGCACCGGCGGCACCGTCACGGGCATCGCGCGGGTCCTGCGCAAGGAACGCCCCGGGACCAGGATCATCCTCAGCGAACCGGCCGATGCCGCGCTGATCGCGTCGGGCCGGGCGCAAAAGCGCAATGCCGAGGGCGAGGCGGATGAAAGCCACCCGGCCTTCCATCCGCACCCGATCCAGGGCTGGACGCCCGATTTCATTCCGCTGGTGCTGCAGGAGGCGCTCGACAACGGCTTTTATGACGAGCTCATTCCGGTCGAGGGCCCCGAGGCGCTGAAACAGGCGCGGGCGCTGGCGGCGAAAGAGGGCATCCTGACCGGGGTGTCGGGCGGCGCGACCTTCGCGGTGGCGCTGCAGGTGGCCGAAACCGCCGAGCCGGGCTCGGTCATCCTTGCGATGCTGCCCGATACCGGCGAGCGGTATCTTTCGACCCCGCTGTTCGAGGCGGTGGGCGAAGGAATGAACGACGAGGAAGAGGCGATCTCGGCCTCGACCCCGGGCTTTCAGATCGGCTGAGTCGCCCGGCCGCGCGCCCTCCCTTGCGGGCGCGCGCCGGCGTCATGAGGTCAGCGGCACCACGACTTCGGTCAGCTGCCTCTCGACCGGCACGGCCGGGTACAGGCTTCGGTAGATTTCGTAAGGCGGGGCCGCAGCCGGGCTTTCGCCCGAGGGAAGACCTTCGGCATAAAGCCAGGCCCAGGCCGCCGCGAGGCGGGAATAGGGACCGGAACAGGTCATGACCGCCGACCGGCCGCCCTCGATGACGATCCGGTCGAAGGCGAGCGGCACCCATATCTCGGCCCCGAAGCCGCAGCAGGCATGGCTGCGCAGCCTGTCCGGCGCGACCCGTGCCGGGTCGTCGTGATAGACCCCGGCGCGCAGCACGACCTGCCCGCTCAGCCCGCTTGCGTCGAGCAGGTGGCCGAGCTTGAGGAAGGTGGCGCCGATCCCGGGATAGGGCCCCCGGTGCGGGAGGCCGAACAGCGTCAGCGGCGGCATCTTGCGGATCTCGACCGGATACATCTTCGTCCCGACGGCGGCAGGTCGGCCGACGATACCCCGGGATCCGCAGCCGTCAACCGCCCGTGGTTCCGTGGCAGGCCGGGCGCGGCATCGTCGACGCGCGGCGGCGTTGCAAATCGCCGCGCCGGGCGTCATATACCCCGCCAGCATCAAGGAGCCGCGTCGATGAACTATCTCGAATTCGAAAAGCCCCTGGCAGAGATCGAAGGCAAGGCCGAAGAGCTTCGGGCGCTGGCCCGCGCCAATGCCGAGATGGACGTGGTGCAGGAGGCGTCGGCGCTCGACCGCAAGGCCGCGGACCTGTTGAGGGAACTCTACAAGAACCTCACCCCCTGGCGGAAATGCCAGGTCGCGCGCCATCCCGACCGCCCGCATTGCAAGGACTATATCGAGGCGCTGTTCCAGGAATACACGCCGCTCGCGGGCGACCGGAACTTCGCCGAGGACACGGCCGTGATGGGCGGGCTGGCGCGCTTCAACGACCAGCCGCTGGTGGTGATCGGCCATGAGAAGGGCTTTGACACCAAGACCCGGCTGGAACGCAATTTCGGCATGGCCCGCCCCGAGGGCTATCGCAAGGCGGTGCGGCTGATGGACATGGCCGACCGGTTCGGCCTGCCGGTCGTTACCCTGGTCGACACGCCCGGCGCCTATCCCGGCAAGGGCGCCGAAGAGCGCGGCCAGTCCGAAGCCATCGCACGCTCGACCGAGAAATGCCTGCAGATCGGTGTGCCGCTGATCTCGATCGTGATCGGCGAGGGCGGGTCCGGCGGCGCGGTCGCCTTCGCGACGGCGAACAAGGTCGCGATGCTGGAACATTCGGTCTATTCGGTGATCTCGCCCGAGGGCTGCGCCTCGATCCTGTGGAAGGATGCCGAGAAGATGCGCGAGGCGGCCGAGGCGCTGCGGCTGACCGCGCAGGATCTGCTCAAGCTCGGGGTGATCGACCGGATCATCGCCGAACCCATCGGCGGCGCCCAGCGCGGCCGCGAGGAGACCATCGAGCGCGTCGGCCGCAACCTCGCGGGGATGTTGGGCGAACTGGCGGGCAAGGACCGCGCCGCGCTGATCGCCGAGCGGCGCCGAAAGTTCCTCGACATGGGCTCGAAAGGGCTGGCTGCGTAAGGTATCTCCCTGGGCACCGGAGGGCGCGTCGGCTGCCGGTCGGGCCTGTTGCCATATTGTGGACACGGTTTTGCCCCGGATCGGGCGCCGCCGCGCTTGTTGCGGGTCCATGGCTTCCTGTCCGTAATTCCAGGGCAGGGCCTTTCATGCAGTGTTACGAGTTCACCGTTCTTCCCGCCCCGCCCCGCCCCGGCGCGCCTGCGCCGTAATTCTGCTGCCGGGGCAGAGGCCGGTTTTTCGCTGGCGCTGGGCGAGATCATGAACGAGATGGGTCAGTCTGGCCGAGACTTCGCCGGGGCCGAGCGGCTGTCCTGCCGGGTCGGGCTCTGGCCCTTCGCATGGCGCCGGGCGCGCCATGTGCTGGTGTTTCGTCGGCCGCGCAAGGCCCATGCCGACGGGACGGCCGGACAGCCCGGCCCTCAGCCTTCGGCCACTTGTCCTGATGGCGATCTGGTCGAGGGCGTTGCGGTCGATCTTGCCGTGCCGCCGGTCCGGCCGCGCCGCGTGGCGGCGGCGACCGGCCCCCGCCGGGAGCGGCGGCTGCGATTGACGCTTGTGGGGAACGAGGACGGTGACGGGCGCGGCTGATCGCGCCCGGCGGCCTCAGGCCTCTGCCACGAAGCCCGCCTCGGCCATCAGCCGGTTCGAGGCGGTCTCGACGGTCTCTTCCAGATCGGCCATGAACAGGGCAAGGGGCTTTTGCGCCGCGATGGGAGGAAGGTATTCCAGCACCGCCAGCCCGGGCTTGCGATAGATCCCGGTGCGCGGCCAGAACACGCCCACATTGGTGGCGGCGGGCACGCAGGGCTGGCCGAACTGCTGGTACAGCACGCCCGCGCCGATCTTGTAGGGCCGCGACACGCCCGGCGCGACCCGGGTGCCCTGCGGATAGATGATCAGCTGTCCCGGCGCCTGCCGCCCCTCGGCCACCTGCTGGCTCATGGCCAGGATCGCCTGCCCGCGCTTGCCGCGGTCGACCGGCACGCAGCCGATCCTCAGCGCATACCAGCCCAGCACCGGCGCCCAGGTCAGCGACTTCTTCATGATGAACCGCGGCCGGGGCAGCGAGCCCGCCAGCAGGATGATGTCGAAGAACGACTGGTGCTTGGCGGCGATCAGCACCTCGCCCTCGGGCGGCGTGCCGCGCACCTCGGATCTCAGCCCGATCATCCAGTGCGCGGTCCAGCGCACCCAGTGGCAATAATGCCGCGCCGCCAGCGTGGCGCCGCGCGGCGAGGCCAGCGCAAGGGGCAGGTACAACAGGCCGATGACCGGCATCGCCAGGTACATCTGGCCGACGAAGACCAGCGAGCGCAGGTATTGCAGGGGAGAGCGCATCGGTCAGGTGATCCTTCTCAGCATCCGCATCGCGGTCCAGCGGGTGGCGGCAAAGCCGATGGCCCCGGCCAGCACCGGCAAAAGCAGCGGCACGATCCATTGCGCGCCGGAAAAGCCGAGCCCGGTCAGGAACCCGTCGGGCCCGTCGCCCGGCAAAAGCGCGACCACGCCCATGCCCGCCAGGGTGCCGATCGCCGCGCCTTCCAGCGTCCGCCGTGTAAAGCGCCGCACGAAGGCGCGCGCAATGAAAATATCGCGCGCCCCCACCAGCCGCAGCACGCCGATCACCTGGGCATTGGCGGCGAGCGCCGCATTCGAGGCCAGCGCGATCATCGCCGCCATGCTGGCCCCGATCAGCAGAACCGCCGTCCAGCCCAGAAGCCGCAGCCGCCCGGCCGCGCGCACCAGAGGCTGGCGCCAGCGGGTATGGTCGTCGAAGACCGCGCCCGGGGCCTCGACCGCAAGGCGCAGCCGCAGCGCCTCGGCATCGGTGCCCGCGCGGGTCTCGGTCACTTCGATCAGCCGGGGCAGGGGCAGGGTCTCGACCGGCAGGTCGGGGCTGAACCAGGGCTCGAGCAGGCGGCGCTGTTCGATGTCGCTCATCGCCCGGGCCGAGGCGATGCCGGGTGTCGTGCGCAGGATCCGCAGCACCGCCTCGGTCTGGGTACCCATCTGCCCGGGCGGGGCCGAGATCCGCACCGTGGCGGTGCGCGCCAGCGCATCGGCCCAGCGGTCGGCAAGCCGCCCGGAAGCGAGCGCCAGCGCCAGCGCGAAAACCGCCAGGAACGCCATGGTCGCGGCGGTGAACAGCGTCAGCCGCGCGGCAAAGCCGGTCGGCGGCACGACCCGGCTGGCTTCGGGGTCCGAGGCCAGCAGCGCGGCGATCCGGCCCAGAGGGGTCAGGAGCGCCTTCACAGATCCGCCCCCGCCAGATACAGCCGCCGGTCCTGGATCCGCAGCACGCGGGCCGCGACCTGGGTCTTGGCTGCCCGGATCAGGTTCATGTCATGGGTGGCAATCACGATCGCCTTGCCCATCCGGTTCAGCTCGATCAGCAGTTGCAGGATGCGCAAGGACATCTCCCAGTCGACATTGCCGGTGGGTTCGTCGGCCAGGATCACGTCGGGCGACAGGATCACCGCCCGGGCCAGCGCCGCGCGCTGCCGCTCGCCGCCCGACAGCTGGGGCGGCAGCGCATCGGCCCTCTGGGTCAGCCCGACCCAGTTCAGCAGCTCGGCCATGTTGCGGTCCTCGGCGGCGACGTCGCGTCCCGCGGCCAGCAGCGGCAGGGTGATGTTCTCGCGCAGCGGCAGATGGTCGAGAAACCCGCAATCCTGATGCACCACGCCGATCCGGCGTCGCATCCGCGCCACTCCGTCGCGGTCGAGCCCGGCCAGATCGGCGCCGAAAAGCCGTACCGCGCCGTGGCTCGGATGCAGCTCGGCATAGCAGATCTTGAGAAAAGTCGTCTTTCCGGCGCCCGAGGGGCCGGTCAGGAAATGGAACGAGGCTGGCGCCAGATTCAGCGACATGTCGCATAAAAGCTCGCTTCCGCCATAGCTGTGCGAGACGTTTTCGAGCTCGATCAAGGTCCGCTCCGTCGGCCGGTGTCCGGGTCCGTTTGCCCAAGGTATTGCGCAGGGTTGCGCGGGTTGCAATCGTGGCGGGACGCAAAGGCTTTGAATTTCCGCAGGCGGTGATACAACATGGCGCGGAAACGGCAGGCAGGTCCGGCGGGCCGATGCGCCCCGGGGGGTTAAGCGGAATGCGATTGACGTGCCCGAAATGCGGCGCCCAATACGAGGTCGACGAGGCGGTGATCCCCGAAGAGGGCCGCGACGTCCAGTGCTCGAACTGCAATCATATCTGGTTCCAGGACTCGCCCGCGCTGGCGGCCCGGGACCCGCTGGCGGCCTTCGCCATGCCGCGCGCTGCGGCCGGGCGGGCCTCTGCGCCGTCCGCGTCGAAGCCCGAGGGCGAGTCGGAGGCCGACGCGCCCCGCTCCGGGACGGCCGACCCCGAGATGGCGGCAGGGACAGCACCCGAGCCGCAACGCCGCAGCCTTGACGACGATGTGCTGAGCATCCTGCGCGAGGAGGCCGAGCGCGAGCAGCGCGCCCGCGAGGAAGAGGCCACCGTCGAGACCTTTTCCGAACAGGCCGATCTGGGGCTCGCGAGCCCGCCGCGCCCCCGCCGCCCCGATCCCGAGCCGGAACCGGCGCGCGCCACGGCCCCGCCCGAACCGACCCGCAGCCCCCCCGCCCGGCGCGATCTGCTGCCGGATGTCGAGGAAATCACCTCGACCCTGTCGGCCAGTTCCGACCGGGGCGCGCACAGCATCCCGCCCGCACCCGAACCCGAGGGGAGCCGCCGCCGCGCCTTTCTGGGCGGCTTCCTGCTGGCGGTTCTGGTGGCGGCCGGGGCACTCGCGGCCTATGTCTACGCGCCCGTGCTGGCCGGGCTCGACCCCGCCCTGGAGCCGCAGGTCGCGGCCTATGTCGGCGCGGTGGACGCGGCCCGGGACTGGATCGCCGGGGTGGTGCCGCCAGACCTTATGGATCGGGTGCTCGGCCGCTAGGCCGCAGCGCCTTTTCGGGACGGATTTCGCGTGTCCCGGACCGGCGTCGCAGTGACGGTTCGGCCGCAGCAATGCCTCGCTCCGGGCTGACCTGTCCTATTGCGGTGCAAAGGGGCGCCGTCTAACTTTATTTCATAGCGTGTTATTTTTCGGGCCCGATGGCGTTTCTGAGTTTCAAAAGATCGCGAACCGAGGACAAGACGCCCCTGCTGGAGCGGTGTCTGTCGGTCGATCTGGAAGTCGATCCCAAGACGGCCCGGATCTTCGATCTGGCCGCGGTCCGGTTTGGCGGCGGACCCGCGGTCGTGGCGCCCAAAGGGCCGGTCGCCCGGGGGCTCGACCAGCTTGAAAAGGCGCTGGGCAAATCCGCGCATGTCATCGGCCATAACATCCTGCGCCACGATATCGAACACCTGCTGGCGGTCCGGCCGAGGCTGGCCGCGAAACTGGCCGCGCCGATCGATACGCTCTGGCTCAATCCGCTGGCCTTTCCGCGCAATCCCTACCACCATCTTGTCAAGCATTACCGCGACGGGCGCCTGCAGGCGGGGCATGTGAACGATCCCGAACTGGATGCGCGGCTGGTCTTCGAGGTGCTGCAAAACCAGATCGAGGCGCTGACCGGGATCGGGACGACATCGCCCGAAAGCCTGATTGCCTATCATTACCTCGCCACGCTCATGGACCGGTCCGAGGGGTTTGACGCCGTCTTCAGCGATGTCCGCAAGGCGCCCCGGCCGGATCGCGCCGCTGCCTTCGCCGCCATCGAGACCCTGTTGGCCGGACAGGTCTGCGGCGCGCGGGTCGGGCCGGTGCTGGACTCGCTTTCCGACCCGAACGCGGGCTGGCCGATGGCCTATGCGCTGGCCTGGATTTCGGTCGCGGGCGGAGAGTCGGTGATGCCGCCCTGGGTGCGGGCCAGCTTTCCGCAGGCGGGACTCATCGTGCGCGACCTGCGCGACACAAGCTGCGGCGACGATGCCTGCGCCTGGTGCGCCACGAAGAACGACCCGGTCGCGGCGCTGAGGTCGTGGTTCGGCTTTGACGGCTTTCGGCCCCAGCCGGTGGACCGCGACGGCATACCCCTGCAACAGGTCATCGTGGCCGAGGTGATGCGGCATGCGAATGTCCTTGGCATCCTGCCCACCGGCACGGGCAAATCGGTCTGCTATCAGGTTCCGGCGCTCAGCCTTTACGAGAAGACCGGCGCGCTGACGGTGGTGATCTCGCCTCTGGTGGCGCTGATGGCCGACCAGGTGCAGGGGATGGAACGGGCCGGGATCTCGTCCGCGGTGACCGTCAACGGGATGCTGTCGATGCCCGAACGGCAGGACGCGCTGGACCGGGTGCGGCTGGGGCAGGCGGCGATCCTTCTGATTTCGCCCGAGCAACTGCGCAGCGTCTCGGTCCGGTCGGTGCTGGCGCAGCGCGAGGTCGGGCTCTGGGTGCTGGACGAGGCGCATTGCGTTTCGAAATGGGGGCACGATTTCCGGCCGGACTACCGCTATGTCGGGCGCTTCGTCCGCGAGTTTTCGGGCGATGCCGCACCCGCGCCGGTGCTGTGCCTGACGGCCACCGCGAAACCCGAGGTGGTGCGCGACATCACCGACCATTTCCGCGACCGGCTGGGCGTCGAGCTGCGGCTGTTCGATGGCGGGGCCACGCGGACCAACCTGACCTTCTCGGTGCAGCCGACCGGCAAGGAAAGCAAGCTGAGTGACATCCTGACGGTCCTGTCCGACCGATTGCCCAAGGGCGACACGTCGGGCGCGGTGGTCTATTGCGCCACCCGAAACGAAACCGAACGCGTGGCGCAGTTTCTCAAGGATCAGGGGCTTGCCGCCGCGCATTTTCACGCAGGTCTGACCGCCGACGACAAGCTGGCGGTGCAGGACCGGTTTCGCCGGGGCGCGTTGCGGGTGATCGCGGCGACCAACGCTTTCGGCATGGGCATCGACAAGCCCGACATTCGCCTGGTGGTCCATGCCGACATTCCCGGATCGCTGGAGAACTACCTGCAGGAGGCCGGGCGGGCGGGGCGCGACCGCGATCCGGCCGATTGTGTGTTGCTGTACCTGTCGGACGATGTCGAACGGCAGTTCACGCTGACCGCGCGCTCGCGCCTCACGCAGCGGGAAATCGGCGCCATTCTCAGGGCCCTGCGCCGGATCGACGAACATACCCGCAACAGCGGCAGGGTGGTCGCGACCCCGGGCGAAATCATGCGCGAGGAAAAGGAGCGCGACTTCGTGCGCGACAGCGCGACCGATGACACCCGCATCAAGACGGCCGTCTCGTGGCTGGAAGAGGCGGCTCTGGTCTCGCGCGAGGAAAACCGGGTGCAGGTGTTTCCCTCGTCGCTCCTGGTGCGCACCCTGGCCGAGGCCGAAACCCGCCTGACCCGGGACGACATCAGCACGACGCGGCGCGACCAGCTTCTGAGCATCGTGCGCCATGTGATGGCGACGCCGCCCGACCGGGGGATTACCACCGACGAGCTGACCGGGATCAGCGGGCTGACGCACCGGGCGCTGAGCAAGGCGATGGCGGATCTCGAAACGCTGGGGATTGCGCGCAACGACATCGCCATCACCGTTTCGGTGCATGTCGGCGTCGAGAACCAGTCGCGCCAGCGCATGAGGCGCGCGATGCGGCTGGAAGAGGCGCTGGTCGCCCGGATGCGCGAGCTTGCGCCCGACACCGGAGTGGGCGATGGCGCGCCGCTCGATCTGGCGGCGGCCAGCCAGTGTCTGCGCGGCGAAGGCCATGAGGAGGCAAGCCCCCATGTTCTGGAAAGGCTCTTGCGCAGCATCGAACGGGACGGGCGCGACAGCGACGGGGGCTTCGGCAATATCCGGCTGCGCAAGCTGTCCGCCAAGACGCTGGAGGTGGTGCTTCAGCGAACGTGGCGGGTCGTGGAACAGACGGCTTCGGTGCGCTGGATGGCGGCCGAAAAGCTTCTGGATCTGCTGATCGCCAAGGTGCCGCCCGGCACGAAAGGCAAGGATATTCAGGTCGAGACGACCGCGGGCGCGCTGCTGGGGGCGCTGACCGGCGATGCGCTGATCCGGGACGCGGGCGTGAAGGACATGACCAAGCTCATGGAACGCGCGCTGTTGTGGCTGCACGAACAGCAGGCGGTGGTGCTGGGCAAGGGGCTGACGGTGTTCCGGTCGGCCATGACCATCGAGCTCAAGCCCGGGCGGGCGGGCTTCACCAGGAAGGACTTCCTGCCGCTGGAGGAACATTACCGCGAACAGACGCTTCAGACCCATGTGATGGCGGCCTATGCCGACAGGGGGCTGGACCGCATCGACGAGGCGGTGCGCCTGTCGGAAGACTATTTCGCGCTGGACCAGGACCGCTTTCTGCAACGCTGGATGCCCGGCCGCGGCATCGAGATCCGCCGTCAGACCACCGGCAAGGCCTGGAAGCAGATCGTCGAGGATCTGGGCAATCCGGTCCAGCAAGAGATCGTGGCCGACGACCGCGAAGAGACCAATGTGCTGGTGCTGGCCGGGCCCGGCTCGGGCAAGACGCGGGTTCTGGTGCATCGCATCGCCTATCTGCTGCGCGTCAAGCGCGAGGATCCGCAAGGGATCCTTGTGCTGACCTATAACCGCCATGCCGCGGCCGAGATCCGCACCCGTCTGCGCGGTCTGGTCGGCGAGGATGCGGCGCGGGTCACCGTGTCGACCTGTCATGCGCTGGCGATGCGGCTGGTCGGGGCCAGTTTCGCCGACAGCGCGGCCGAGACGCGCGATTTCGACGGGATCCTGCTGGAGGCGGTGCGCCAGATCACCGGCGAGGGCCTCAGCCGGTCCGAGGCCGAGGCGCAGCGCGAGGCGCTGATCCAGGGCTACCGCTGGATCCTCGTCGACGAATACCAGGATATCGGCCCAGAGGAATATGCGCTGATCGCCGCCGTCGCCGGTCGCTCGCTCGAGGACCCCGACCAGCGCCTGAGCCTTTTTGCCGTGGGCGATGACGACCAGAACATCTATGCCTTTGCCGGGGCCTCGATTTCCTACATCCGCCAGTTCGAGGAAGACTACCGCGCGAAGCCCAAGTTCCTGACCGAGAATTACCGCTCGACCCGGTACATCATCGACGCGGCCAATCAGGTGATCGAACCCGCGCGGGGCCGGATGAAGGCCGGGCACGAGATCACCGTGGACACTGCCCGCCGTCTCGACCCCGGCGGCGGCGCAATGGCGGGCCACGACCCGGTGGGCCGTGGGCGGGTGCAGTTCCTCGACGTGGCCGAGGACGACCGGGCCCAGGCGGTGGCGGCGGTCGACGAACTGGTCCGGATCTCGCGGCTCGACCCCGATTTCAACTGGGGCCGCTGCGCCATCGTCTCGCGGGACTGGCGGCGGCTTGGCCCGGTGCGCGCCTATGCCGAAAGGCTTGGGGTGCCGGTCGAGATGGCCAACGAAAAACTGCCAAGCGTCTGGCGCTTGCGCGAGATGCAGCGCCTCGTGGCGGGGTTGCGCGCCCGCCCGACGGCGATGCTGTCGATCCAGGACATCCTCGATCTGCTGAACGCCGAGGCGCCGAACCGTTGGGTCGATCTGCTGGCCGAAGGCATCGGCGGCCTCGCGCGCGAGCTGGGCGGCAAGACCATCCCGGTTCCCGACGCCATCGAATGGCTGGCCGAATGGGCGCGGGATATCCGCGAGGCGCAACAAGGCCTTTTGCTGCTGACCGCGCATCGGTCCAAGGGGCTGGAATTCGACCATGTGGTGATCCTGAACGGCGGCTGGAAGGCGCTGTCGCGCGGCGAGGACGGCGAGGCGCCACGCCGCCTTTTCTACGTCGCCATGACCCGCGCGCGGCGCAGCCTCGCGGTGGTGACCAGCGGGGCGCATGCCTTCGTGATTGCGGATTCCGAAAGCGAGGTGCTGCGCAAGGTCGAGATGCCGCGCAGGCTCGATCTGCCCGAGCCCGACCAGTATCAGGTGCCGGACTTGGCCTCGGTCGATCTGTCCTATGCCGGGCGTCTGCGCGACGGGAACGCGACCCTTGGCGCCATCGCCGCGGCCAAGGTCGGCGACCCGGTCACGCTGGACCTGCAAGGCGGGAAATGGAGGATCCTCGACGGGCAGGGCCGGGTGCTGGGCTGCATGGCCAGGACCTGGGCGCCGCCCGAGGGCACCGGTCTGGTCTCGGGAAGGGTCGGGGCGGTCATACGCTGGCGCAAAACCGACAACGACGAGGCCTTCCAGACCTATATCCGCCGCGACGAATGGGAGACGATCCTGCCCGAACTGGTATTCCGCAGGCAGGACCTGCTGGCATCGGGCGCACCCGCAAGGCCCGGGCCGCCTTGAGGCGGGCCCGGATGGGTCAGCCGGACACGACCAGCGTCAGCCCGCCCATCGGTCCGTCGCCCGCGACCTGATCGATCCCGATCACCTCGACGCCGATGGCCTGGCCCTTCGGGATGCCCAGCCGCGGGGTCCGCAGCGAGAGCCGGGTTTGCCTGGCCTCGCGCGTCATCTCGCGGAACCGCGCGAAGAGATCGCGATGGGCCAAGGCCTGGGTCTTGCCCGCGCCGATCGCCCTCAGCACCGCGCGCATCGCTCCGCCCAATTGCTTCTGGTCGTCAAGCGATATGCCGCGCCCGGTGATCGACAGCCGCAGGCCCTCGGGCATGGGTTCGGCCTTGACCTCGCCCCCGCCCTTGCGAAGCCTCAGCTCGGCCCATCCGCGTTTGGGAATGTCTGGGAAGGGCGCGATCCCGGCCAGCGCCGGATGCCGCAGGGCCATCAGCTCGGTCGGTTGCAAGGCGCGGATCGTCAGGTCGATCCGGGCATTGGCCCGGTGCACGAGGTTGAAATTGACCGCCTGCGCCTGCCCGAGGATGTCGAGGTTCAGCTGGGCGACATGGCGGTCGAGCCGGGGATCGAGCGCGACATCGTCGACCGGCAGATCCAGCGGCGAGAACGAGAAGACCCGTGCGAACAGGCATTTATGGCCCGACTGGCTGGGCGGAACGGTCCAGACGAACCGGGTTTCGGCAGCCCCCAGCGCCGGCACGAAGGCCTGGGGTACCCTCGCAAGCGTCAGGTTCTCGGCGAACTGGGTGGAAAAGCCGATGGTCGGATCGACAAGGAAATGCTCGACCTTCGCGGTGCCGAGATTGGTGACCGGCGACAGCATCAGGTCGGGCGAATGCCAGAAGGTGATCCCCGAGAACGGCCGCACACCGGTGGCGCGGTCGTGGGGCAGGTAGCCCAGCGCATAGAGGTGATGCGGCGAGGACATGTCGCGGGTCGAGGTCAGCAGCCCTTCGGCCATGCGCCCGGTCTTGCGGTAATGCATCGCGTCGAACCACCGCCGCTCGCCCTCTGCGGCGCCGTCGCGACAGGGGGGCGAGATCCGGTCGAAGAGGTTGAAGTCGGACACGAAGGCCTTCAGCGCCTCGGCCAGCGTCGCCTGCAACCCGACCAGCACGTTGTTGATGTCATTGAAGGTCTGCTCCCGCTCGCTCAGCAGCGCGGAATCCTCGATCGCCTCGTCCACGGCCTCGTCGAAGGCCTGAGCGCGTCCGGAACCCGCTGCGGGACCACCGACAGCAGCGCCTCCTTGAAGTCGTCGATGACGTCGCCGACGTCGTTACAGATCTCGACCAGCTTGCCGACCGTCGGGTTCAGGTCCCTGGTGTTGAAGAAGAACGGGTCCGGCCGGTGGCAGCCGAAAAGAGGCAGGGCAGGTTCTTCGGGTCGGCCAGAAGGGCCTGCAGTTTCTGGAACTCGTCCGGTCCCGGACCCTCGCCGAGCCCGCGCCCGCTTTGGATGGCGGCCTTCAGGCGGTCGGCGATCATGCGATGCATTGCGGGGCCGGGCATCGGCGCCTCCCGGGGAAAGAGGATTTGGGTCAAAAGGGCCTCGGACGGCGAGGCTTACTTGAACGCACTGAAAAGAAACGCGGCCGCGAAATACCCGAGTGACGCGCCGAAGGTGACCTAAGGTCAATTGCGATGCGCCAGGCGGCGCCGCGGTTCGATTGGACGTACCGTTCCCGGCGGCATCGCCTGCCGTCAGTCCGCGCCTTGCACCCGACGAAACCCTCGCTGTGTTTCGCCCTCCGCCTTGGCGGCGACAGGGCCGACGCCTGCACGGTTTGACCGCATTTTCCCGCAGGTGGCGGGCGAGCCATCAGGGGTCGTTAACAAGTAGTTTCGTTTTTGTGATGATCCGGCCTGCCGTTTCGGGACATGCGCGACCCAAAACGACCAGGAGAAACCGACAGCGGAGGGATGACCCAAAGAAGGCTCTCGTGGGATCAGATGGGCATGAGACGGGCGGATGGGCGCTCGATCATGCAAAGCGACTGACCGCGGCGATGGAGGACGCCGCCCTGCTTGTCGTCTATGTCATCGGCTGGTCGCCCCATTCCTTTCAGACGGCAGAGGAAAACGCGGAGCGGCACAAGCGGCGGCTGGAAGAGGTCGTGGCGGCGCAGGACCGCATCGTCGATCCGGCCGTGGCGGCGCTCGCAAAGGCCGGGGTCACGGCCTCGGGGTTCGTCCATCACGGCGATGTCGCGGACAAGCTGCACCGGCTGGCCGAGGAAAACGGCGCCGACCTGATCGCGATCGGCCGCGCCTCGAAAGGCGGGTTCAGCCAGCGGCTTTTCGGCTCGTCCGGCGTGAACCTCGCGATGTATTTGACCATCCCCGTCACCGTCGCCGGCTGAGGAGATCCGCGATGACCAGATCGACATTCATCCCCGCCCTCGCAGCCGCGACGACGATCCCGGCGATGTCCTTTGCCCATAAGGCCGCAACCGCCGACGCCAGGGTGAACGAGGCCTTTGCCGCGGTCACCGGCCCCTTCGTGGCGCTGATCTTCGCGCCGATCCCGTTCGTCGGCTTTCCATGGATCGTGCTCTGGCTGGTGGTGGCCGCCTCGGTCTTCACCTGGTATTTCCGGCTGATCCAGGTGCGCGCCTTCTTTCACGCCATTGCGCTGGTCCGGGGCGATTATTCCGATCCGAACGATGCCGGGGAGGTCAGCCATTTCCAGGCGCTCGACACGGCGCTGTCGGGCTGGCAATATCGCGGGCGTGGCGGTTGCCGTCGGCATCGACGGGTCCGGGGCCGCGTTCTGGATGTTCCTTGCCGGTCTTCCGGGAATGGCGTCGAAGTTTCACAGAATGCACGCTGGGGGTCAAATACCGCAACGAATACCCCGACGGGACCGTCTCGGGCGGGCCGATGTACTCCACGAAAAAGGGCTTTGTCGAACGCGGCAAGAAGGGCGGCCGCAGTCTCGCGGAGCTGTTCTCGGTCTTTTGCATCCTCGGGGCGCTTGGCGGCGGCAACATGGTCCGGGCCAATCGGGCCCATGCGCAAATCTCTGGCCTTGTCGGCGATGATCCGGGCTGGATCGCCGGCATCGTCTTTGCGGCCGCCTGCCTTTTCGGCGGGGGCAGGCTGCAGGAGCGGATCTTCAAGGTCACCTTCTGCATCTTCGTCGTGATCGGGGCTCGGCCAGCCCGGGTCCGGTGATCGGCTTTTCGGACGCGGCGGTTTTCTCGATGGCGGCGGTGAACAACGCGGCGCCTTGCGTGTTGGTGCCGATCGTGCGCAGGGAGGTGACTTCCTGTTTCGCCCGGCTGAAAACCGGCGAGACCCGGAAATTCAGCGGCGCCCCGGCCGGATGGAGGCCCGCCCATGGGGGCGGCGTTCCGGCGCCGGACCCACCCGACCGTCACGGCGGCGAGACAGGCTCACGCGCGGCGTTTAACCCCGCCCTTGCCCAGAAAGCTTGCGTATTGCTCGGCGGCGATGGGCCTCGACCACAGATGGCCCTGACCGAGGTCGATGCCCATCTCTGTCAGGATCGCGCGCTGGGTGTCGTCCTCGACCCCTTCGGCGACGGAGCGGATCCCCATGCCCTTGGCGATCTCGGCAATCGCCGCAACGATGGCCCGGTCGTCGCGCCGAACGCCAAGACCCGCGACGAAGCTGCGGTCGATCTTGACCTCGCTGACCGGGATCTTCTTCAGATGCGACAGCGAGGCGTGCCCGGTGCCGAAATCGTCAAGCGACAGCTCGTAGCCCCGATCTGCCAGCGACTCCAGCACCATAGCCGCCATGTCGGTGCCGCGGCCGATGAAACAGCCCTCGGTGATCTCCAGCAGAAGGTCCTTGCCGTCGATCCCCTGCGCCTCGAACATCGCGATGGTGGCCATGAGGAATTCGGGCGATTTCAGGTCGTCGGGATGGATGTTCAGGGCGACCTTGCCCGGTCTCAGCGCGGCCCGGCGCCAGGTCAGGATATGCCCGGCGATCATCCCGGCGATATGGCGCGAAAGATCGGGCAGCACGCCGCGTTCGGCGGCGATGGACAGAAAACGGTCGGGCGGAATGTTCTCGCCCTCGGCGGTCTTCCAGCGGACCAGCGCCTCGGCACCGACGGCCCGTCCGTCGTGCAGCGAGATCTTGGGCTGATAGGCAATGCTCAGCCGGTCTTCCTTGAGCGCGATGCGCAGGCCCGCCTCGATCTCGTCGCTGGCGATCAGCTGCTGACGGAGCTGGTCGTTGAAGGTGACGCACTGGCCGCGCCCGGTTTCCTTCGCGTGGTTGAGGGCAAGGTCGGCCCGAAGAAGCAGGTCGACCGGATCGGCGGCATCGTCGGGACAGATCGCTGCGCCGAAGGATGCCCCGGGATAGACAACGCCTCCGGTGAGCCGGGCCGGACCATTCAGAACCCTGAGCAGACGTCCCGCAATTGACTGGATCGCGGCCTCGTCCGTGGCGCCTGGCAGCAGGACGCAGAATTCGTCGCCCCCCAGTCGGCCGATCAGATCCCCTTCGGACAGGTTGGCCCGCAGCCGTCGCGACACCTCGGCCAGAAGCTCGTCGCCCACGCCATGCCCGAAAAGGTCGTTCACGTTCTTGAAGCGGTCGAGATCCATCAGAAGCAGCGAGAAACTGCATCCGCCCGCCTGCTGCCTGTCGACGGCCTGACGCAGCCGGTCGTTGAAGGCCTTGCGGTTGAGAAGCCCGGTCACGTCGTCGACATTGGCCAGCAGGAAATTCTCGTCATGCACCCTTTTCAGGCGCGCCACGGCATCCGACAGGGCTGCGACCGAGTCGTCGCGCTGACGCGCGGTTTCGCCTGCCGTGAAGGCGAAATAGGCCAGGAAGCCGCCATATGCCGTGGCGAAGGCGGTCACTGACCAGGCCTGAGCCCAGCCGCCGAAATGGACGGAAAAGATCACTGGCACGAGAATTGTCAGCATATAGGTCAGCGCCGCGACGAAGGCCCGGTGCAGCATGAAAGCCCCGCCCGACAGCATGCCGACGCAGACCAGCAGGACGATCATCGGGTCGCCCGGCCCGTGGGCGGCGAAGACATAGACCACCAGCGCGGCCCAGGGCAGGGCAAGCGAGGCGGATGCGCGGGTCAGGATGCGGGCCGCCCGTCGAGAAACCCGCGACACCCTGCGCCTGGCGGCTTTGCGCGACTTCCGGATCATGGTCAGGCACAGCGCCAGCACCGCGGGCAGCCAGAAAGCCAGGAAGACCGCGTTGCCGTCCTGAAAGGAACTGGCGGCAAAGGCGATTGCGTTGAATGCGGTGACCAGGGCGCCGACCGGCGTTCCGTGGACCACGCTTGCGGCATCCTCGGGGCTTGGATGTTTGGTCAATGCCGACCGGATCGGCGCCAGAACGGAGACCGCCATTTGGCGCATTGCTCCTCAATTCATCGTTCCCCCTTCATTCCCATGGCACGACAGTCGTAAACTCGGTCCCAACTGCGAAAAAAAGAACCGATTCAATCTTATCGGATTGGTCCCATGCCGCGCGATCGGACCGGATGGTTCTGCGGGGGGCAAGGCCGGGGGCGGGCGACGGCTTATCTGCAGGTGCGGAGCCCGATCCCCGCCGGGGACGAAGCTGTGCTATGCTCGCGACGACGACGGTCGAGAAGGAGAGGTTCACATTGCGGTTCAGGTCGCTCTGCGTCGCCCTTGCGGCCGGTGTGGTGGCCGTGCAGGGCGGCCCGTCCCCCTCGCGCGCCGAGACCCCGGAGGTTCCGGCCTGGCTGCAGGCGCATCTGGGCACCGGCGAGGGCCAGATCGCCCCGGTGGTTCTGGACAGGGCGCGCGCGCTCTACCTGGAGAAACTGCGGCAGGGCACGGTGCGCAATCCCTGCTACCTGGCCATGGACGCAACGCGCCCAAGCACCGCGCGCGGCGGCACGCCGGGCCGCCGGTTCTATGTCATCTGCGAAGCCCAGAAGTCCTTTCGCGCGGTGTCGTCGGGTCATGGCAACGGGCGCAAGCTGCGGCGCGCGGATTTCTCGAACGACCGCGACTGCGCACGGCATTTCAGCAATGCCGAAGGGTCCAAGCTGACTGCGGGCGGCCCCTATGTGACCGCCGAAACCCGGACCTCCTTCAAGGGCTATGTCGGTGCGGCGAACCGGCGCGTCCCCTTCTACCGCACGTTTCTGCTGTATGACGGCGAAGGCGAGACGGCGAATGCCCGGGAACGGGCCATTGGCGGACATCCGGCCGTTCTGGTGAGATGGCAGTGCCGGTTCCGGAACCCGGAAAGCACCCATGCCGACGCGGAGGGCTTTGTCCCCTATGGACGACTGGTCAACTATACCGGCGGCCGCAGCAATGGCTGCACCACCTGGTCGGAGACCGCGTCCGAGGAGATTCTCGCGCTGGTCGAGGACGACCCGACCACGCTTTATATCTATCCGGCATCGGGCGATATCGACGCCGTTGCGGCCGCAGTGACGGCCGGCAGATCCTTGTCGCGCGCCGGTCTTTACTGGAATGACACCTGCCTGCGGACCATCCGCGCGCCCCGGTTCTGGCCGAAAGAGACGCTCCGGCCGATCATCGACGACTGGCGCGCGTCCCTGCCGAAACTCGCGCCGCAGGAGCTGCCGATCTGCAAGTGAGGCATTTGCAGGTCCCGCGCCGCCCGGGGTCCGCGGTGCTGGCCGCGTCTCTTCAGGCAAGGCGGGTCAGGCAAGGCGGGTCAGGCAGGGCGGGCGCGTCGCGAGACGGGCAGGGCGGTTCCGGGGCGTGCCAGCATCGAGGCATGACCGGACCGGCCGCCAAAGCGAGTTGATTTGAATTTGTACGGCACCCGGACTATAGGCGAAGATCATGCGCAGCTCTGTTCCTCCCCTTTTTTCGCCATCGCGCCGACCCTCTTCCGGCCGGCCTGCCGCGCCGTTCCTGCCGATGAGCAGGGCCGAGATGGCGGCGCTTGGCTGGGACGAATGCGATGTCATCGTCGTGACCGGCGACGCCTATGTGGATCATCCGAGCTTTGGCATGGCGATCATCGGCCGCCTGCTCGAGGCCCAAGGATACCGCGTCGGCATCATCTCGCAGCCCGACTGGCAATCGGCCGAGCCGTTCAGGGCGCTGGGGCGCCCGCGGCTCTTCTTTGGCGTGACCGGCGGCAATCTCGATTCGATGGTCAACCGCTATACCTCGGACCGCAGGCTGCGCCATGACGACGCCTATACCGCGGGCGGCGAGGGCGGCAAGCGGCCGGACCGCTGCACCATCGTCTACACGCAGCGCTGCCGCGAAGCCTACAAGGACGTGCCGGTGGTGCTGGGCGGCATCGAGGCCTCGTTGCGGCGCATCGCGCATTACGATTACTGGTCCGACAAGGTGCGCCGGTCGATCCTGGCCGATGCCAAGGCCGACCTGCTGCTTTACGGCAATGCCGAGCGCGCCGTCGTCGAGGTCGCGCACCGGCTGGCAGCCGGCGAGGCGGCCCGCGATCTCGACACGATCCGGGGCGTCGCCCTGTTCCGCCCGGTGCCCGCCGAGTGCCAGGAATTGCGGGCCGACGATCTTGCCTCTGCCGATGAGGGCGCCAGCCGCAAGTCCGGCGACACCGTCATCCGGCTGCCATCCTTCGAGGAGGTTACAAGCGACCGCGAGGCCTATGCGCGGGCGTCGCGCGTGCTGCACCGCGAGGCCAATCCGGGCAATGCCCGCCCGCTTGTCCAGCGCCATGGCGACCGCGACCTCTGGCTCAATCCGCCGCCTGTCCCGCTGACCAGTACCGAAATGGATGCGGTCTACGACCTGCCTTACGCGCGCGCGCCGCATCCGTCCTATGGCGATGCCAAGATCCCCGCCTGGGACATGATCAAGTTCTCGGTCACGGTGATGCGCGGCTGCTTCGGCGGCTGCACCTTCTGCTCGATCACCGAACATGAAGGCCGCAAGATCCAGAGCCGGTCCGAGGCCTCGATCCTGCGCGAGATCGAGCATATCCGCGACAAGACCCCGGGATTTTCCGGCGTGATCTCGGATATCGGCGGGCCGACTGCCAACATGTACCGGATGGCCTGCAAGGACCCGAAGGTCGAGGCCGCCTGCCGCCTGCCGTCCTGCGTCTTTCCGGAGATCTGCCCCAATCTCGATACCTCGCATGACGACCTGATCCGGCTGTACCGCAAGGTCCGCGAGGTCGAGGGCGTCAAGAAGGTGATGGTCGCCTCCGGCGTGCGCTACGACCTGGCCGTCCGGAGCCCTGACTATATCAGGGAACTCGTCACCCACCATGTGGGCGGCTATCTCAAGATTGCGCCCGAACATACCGAGCGCGGGCCGCTCGAACTGATGATGAAGCCCGGCATCGGCACCTATGACCGCTTCAAGGAGATGTTCGATGCCGCCGCAAGGGAAGCGGGCAAGAAATATTACCTCATTCCCTATTTCATCGCCGCCCATCCCGGCACCACCGACGAGGACATGCTGAACCTCGCGCTCTGGCTGAAGAAGAACCGCTATCGCGCGGATCAGGTGCAGACCTTCCTGCCGTCGCCCATGGCCACGGCCTCGGCCATGTACCACACCGGCATCAACACGCTGAAAGCCGTGCGCCGGGGCGCCTCCGAACCGGTCGAGACCGTGCGCGGCGGGCGGCAGCGCCGCCTGCACAAGGCCTTTTTGCGCTATCACGACCCCGAAAACTGGCCGCTTCTGCGCGAGGCTCTGAGATCCATGGGGCGTGCGGACCTCATCGGCCCGCGCCCCGATCAGCTTGTGCCCGCGTCTCAGCCGCCCGGAACCGCAAAGACTGCCGCCAAGAAACGTCCCGCGCGCGGCGGCTTCAGGGGGCAGACCTTCACCACCAAGGGCGTGCCGCTGCCCCGGAAATAGGCCGCGCGCTCAGGTGCCGTGGGGCGGGCGGTTCTCGCCCTCCGCGGCTGGCGCGGGATCCTCGCGCCGAAGGACGGCGGCAAAGAAGCCGTCGGTATCGTGGCGCGCGGGGGTCAGCGACAGGTACGCGCCCCCGGCCACAGTCGCCAGCCCGGGCGCCAGTCCGGGCGCGGCCTCGCGCGGCGGCACGACGCGAAACCCGGGATGCGCCGAGAGGAAGGCGGCCACCTGGTCCTCGTTCTCCTCGATCAGCATCGAGCAGGTCGCATAGACCAGCCGGCCGCCGGGTTTCACCAGCCGCGCGGCACTCGCGAGGATCCGGCCCTGCAGCGCCACCAGACCGTCCAGCCCGCGTTCTTCCGGCGCGCGCCAGCGGGCATCGGGATTGCGCCGCCAGGTGCCCGTGCCGCTGCAGGGCGCGTCGACCAGGACGCGATCGAAGCTGCCCTTCTGGCGCTTGACCCAGCGGTCGGTTTCGCTGGTCAGCAGACGGGTTTCGGTATTCTGCACGCCCGCGCGCCGGAGGCGCTCGGCACAGCGTTTCAGGCGGCCTTCGCTGACATCGCAGGCGACAAGGCGGCCCTTGTTGGCCATCTGGGCCGCGATCGCCAGGGTCTTGCCACCGGCCCCGGCGCAGAAATCGGCCACGCGCTCTCCGGGCCGGGCATCGACCAGCAGGGCGACCAGCTGCGAGCCCTCGTCCTGGATCTCGATCTCGCCGGTCCTGAGCCCTTCGAGGCGGGCAAGCGACAGGCGTTCCGGCACCCGGATGCCGTGGGGCGCAAGCCTTGAGGCCTCCGCGTGAAGGCCAAGATCCTTCAGCCCGCCAAGCACGGCCGCGCGCGACGATCTTAGCGGATTGACCCGCAGATCGAGCGGGGGCGGGGTCAGAAGGGCCGCCATCTCTGCCTCGAAGGTCGCCCCGAAGCGCCGCCGAAGGGGGGCTGCCGCCCAGGCCGGGCATTCAAGGCGCACCTCGTCGGGCATGGCCGGATGAACAAGGGTGCAGCCCCGCAATCCGGTCAGAAGCGCGTGCTCTGGCTCGGTCAGCGCGGCGGGCGCGGCCTTCGCCCCATTGAAAAGACGCCTGATCTGGTCGGGCGTCCTGCCCTCGGCGAGCGCGAGCCAGACCAGCATCCGGTCGCGGGGCGCATCGTTGCGCCCGTGCTTGGTCAGCCACCACCCAAGCCGCGCCTGATGACGCAGCAGCGCCTGCATCAGATCGAGGATCGCCCCCCGGTCCCTGTCGCCGATATGGCGCCGGGGGCGCAGCCAGGCCGCGACGACGGCATCGGCGGGGCGCATGGCGCTGTCGATGTCACACAGAAGATCGAGGGCGGCTTGCAGGCGAGCGGCAGGGGTCACGGTCGGACGGTCGGGTTCTAAACGCTAGAGGACGGGTGCGAGAGACGTCTCCGGTCACCGGTCGCACCTCTGGCCAGCCCCGGTGGCCTTGCGGCCCCTACGCAAGCTCATACCGGGAAGATCCGGCCTTGGAAACCGCCCTTCGCGCCGCGCCGAAACCGCGGCACGGGCCGTCCTGCAAGACCCGCCTTCGGCCTCCGGGCCCCGGGTCCCGGGTCCCGGCGACAGGAGGCCCGTCGCAGGCCCGGCCGGACCCGATCCCGTCTACCCGGGGACACGACAGGAACAGCCGGGAAGGGGGCGGCCTGTCCGGGCCGCGGGCTCGGTCATGCTGCGGTGAAGGTCCGCACGAACTCGGTCGCGGGCTTCGCGCGGATCTCGGCCGGTTTGCCCACCTGTTCGATCCGCCCCATCGACATGACGACCACAAGGTCGGCCAGTTCCATCGCCTCTTCCTGATCATGGGTCACGAAGACGGTGGTCAGGCCGGTCGTGTCATGGATTTCGCGCAGGCCCTGGCGCAACTCCTTGCGCACCTTGGCATCGAGCGCGCCGAAGGGCTCGTCCAGCAGCAGCATCCGCGGCTCGATTGCCAGCGCACGGGCCAGTGCCACGCGTTGCCGCTGGCCGCCCGAAAGCTGGTTGGGATAGCGCGCGCCGATGTCGGGCAACTGGATCAGGTCGAGAAGCCGGGTCACGCGTCGGCCGATCTCGGCCTCGGTGGGACGTTCTGTCCGCCGCCGCGCGCGCAGGCCATAGGCCACGTTCTCGAACACGGTCATGTGCCGGAAAAGCGCGTAGTGCTGGAAGACGAAGCCCGCACGGCGATCCTGCACCGAAAGCCCGGTCGCGTCGCCCCCGTCGAACCGCACCCGCCCCGAGGTGGGAAATTCAAGCCCCGCGAGGATGCGCAGAAGCGTCGTCTTGCCCGATCCGGAGGGTCCCAGCAGCGCGACGAGCGCGCCCGAGGGAATGAACAGCGACACCGGATGCAGCGCCCGTTCGGTGCCGAATTCCTTCGCGAGTTCCTCGAGTTCGATATTCATGGGCCGTCCTTTCTCAATGACGCCGCGTGGCTGCCAGCAGATCCGCATGGCGCCATTCGAGCAGGGATTTGAGCAGCAGGGTCAGAAGCGCCAGCATCGCCAGCACCGCGGCCAGCGTGAAGGCCGCGACAGAGAGGTATTCGTTGAAGAACATCTCGATCATGGTCGGCATCGTCGCCGTTTCGCCCCGGATCTTGCCGGACACGACGGCGACCGCGCCGAACTCGCCCATGGCGCGGGCATTGCACAGCAGCACGCCGTACAGCAGCGCCCAGCGGATGTTGGGCAGCGTCACGGTGAAGAAGGTGCGCCAGCCCGACGCGCCCAGCGTCAGCGCGGCTTCCTCCTCGGTGCGGCCCTGTTCGATCATCACCGGGATCAGTTCGCGCGCGACGAAGGGAAAGGTCACGAAAAGCGTGGCCAGCACGATCCCCGGGAAGGCGAAGACGATGCGGATGTCATGGGCCATCAGCCAGGCGCCGAACGACGAGTTCGCCCCGAAAAGCAGCACCAGCATCAGGCCCGCCACGACCGGAGAGACCGAGAACGGAAGATCGATCAGGGTGATCAGGAAAGCCTTGCCGCGGAAGTCGAACTTGGCGATGGCCCAGGCGGCTGCGATGCCGAAGACGGCGTTGAGCGGCACGGCGATGGCGGCGATGCTCAGGGTCATGCGGATTGCCGCCTGCGCATCGGGCAAGGAAAGCGCGGCGATGGCGCCCTGCCAGCCCTCGGCCAGCGCTTCGGCGAAGACCGTCGCAAGCGGCGCGAAGAGAAAGAGCGCCGCGAAGAGGACGGCGAGACCCACCAGAAGCGCCCGGGCAAGCTGCGGTTCGGTCGTTACCGGGACGGGTCGCGAAAGGACGATGTCAGACAAGGCCGATCCTCCGTCTGCTCCAGATCTGGATTGCGTTGATGGCCAGCAGCATGGCGAACGAGATCAGCAGCATGGCGATCCCGATGGCCGCGGCGGCGTCGGAATTGTATTCCTCGAGCCGGATCACGATCAGCAGCGGCGCGATTTCGGTCAGGCCGGGGATGTTGCCCGCGATGAAGATGACCGAGCCGTATTCGCCCACCGACCGCGCCAGCGCGAGGGCGAAGCCGGTCAGCAGCGCGGGCGTCAGCGTCGGCAGGATCACCCGGCGCAGGGTGTGGAACCGGCGGGCGCCCAGCGTGGCGCTGGCCTCCTCGATATCGGGGTCCAGTTCCTCGATCACCGGCTGGACGGTGCGCACCACGAAGGGCAGGCCGATGAAGACAAGCGCCAGCCAGATGCCGGCCTCGGTATAGGCGATCCGAAGGCCGAACGGCGCCAGCGCCTGTCCGAAGGGGCCGTTCGGAGCATAAAGCGCGGTCAGCGCGATGCCCGCGACCGCGGTCGGCAGCGCGAAGGGCAGATCCACCGCGGCGTCGATGAGGCGGCGGCCCCAGAAGCGGTAACGCACCAGCACCCAGGCCAGCACCAGCCCGAAGACCAGGTTGAAAAGCGACGCGATCAGCGCCGCGCGAAACGACAGCGCCAGGGCCGACCAGACCCGGCGCGTGTTCACCATCCCCCACAGCTCTGCCGGGCCGATCATGAGGCCCCGCCCCAGCAGCGCGCCGATGGGAAGCAGGACCACGACGGACAGCATCGCAAGCGCGATCCCGAAGCTCGGCCCGAACCCCGGAAGGGGAGAGGGCGCGCGGAGAAGGGGCGCCTTCATGGCTCAGTCCTCGTAGATCTGGTCGAAGATGCCGCCTTCGCCGAAGTATTTCGGCTGCACCACGGGCCAGCCGCCAAAATCGGCGATGGTGACAAGATCGAGATCGGGGAGGCGCGCGACATCTTCGGGCGCGGCCAGCGACGGGTCCCAGGCGCGGTAGTAGTGGTGCAGCGCCAGCGCCTGTGCCTCGGGGCTGTAGAGATGGTCGAGATAGGCCTCCGCCACCTCGCGCTGGGCGTCCGACGCGATATTTCCGTCGACCAGCGTCACCGGCGGCTCGGCGAGGATCGAGACCGACGGCACCACGATGTCGAAGGCATCGTCGCCGAGGCTTTCAAGGGCGAGGAAGGCTTCGTTCTCCCAGGCCAGCAGCACGTCGCCGATGCCGCGCTGGGTGAAGGTCGTGGTCGATCCGCGCGCGCCGGTATCCAGCACCGGCACGTTGCGATAAAGCGCGCCGACGAAGTCGCGCGGATCGAGGCCGTTGCGCTCGGCATAGGCCCAGGCCGCGAGGAAGTTCCAGCGCGCGCCGCCCGAAGTCTTGGGGTTGGGGGTGATGACCTGCACCCCGTCGGCGACGAGGTCGTCCCAATCCTTGATGCCGCGCGGATTGCCCTCGCGCACGAGGAACACGATGGTCGAGGTATAGGGCGATGAGTTGTGCGGCAGGCGCGATTGCCAGTCGGCCGGGATGCGGCCCGTGCGCTCGGCGATCTGGTCGATATCCGCGGACAGCGCCAGCGTCACCACCGTCGCCTCGAGCCCGTCGATCACGGCCCGGGCCTGCGCGCCCGCACCCCCGTGCGACTGCCGGAGGGTGACCGGCGCGTGGCCCTGCGCGATCCACCAGGCGCTGAAAAGCTCGTTGTAGGCGCGGTAGAATTCCCGCGTCGGGTCGTAGGACACGTTGAGGATCTCGACAGTCTCCTGTGCGGCGGCCGGAAGCGGCCCGCCGACGGCCAGACCGATGGCGGCGGCCCGCAGGATGCCTGTCAGACGGCTGGTGCGCGGCTCGGCCTGAAGGCTTGCGACTTGCGCAGGACCCGCATCGCGTTCGGTCGGGCCGTCGCCGGACCGTCGGCGGAAAGCGCCCTGGGCACACCTGCTTGTGTCGATTTCTATGGGTCGAAACATGTCCGGTCCTCTGCTGGTCCCCGTTGAATTCTGGTGTCAGGCCAGCGGGGCAGAGCGCCTGTCGCGGGGGGTGAAACCGCGCGGTCGCGCCGCCGGTGCCGCCTGACCCCATAATAACGACAGGAATAATCGTGAATAACAAGGAAAGAAGCTCGCTCTTTTCTGTCGTGATTTTGGAAGATCCTTCTCCCGGGAAGGACTGCGGACAGGCGAGGCCCGCGCCGGACCGGGCGCCTTGCCTCGGAGCGGCAGGGGGCGGCGATTCGATCTCATGGTCCGGGCCGGGCGGGCGGTGGGCTCGGCAGAGCGAAGGGATGTGCGGCTTGACGAGTCTCCGAGGGCTCAAGCGGCCGATGGCCGTTTCGAAACTCGGCCGACCTTGCGGACGGGTTTGCGCGCAGGGCGGCGGCAGGCTTCGGGGCTTCTCGGCAGCCACCCGGACGCATCCTCCCCGTTGGCGGGAATCCATGCCCCGGCGTCGACGGCGGCCTTGCAAGAGAACCCCGTCAGCGCCCGGATCGCCGATCCGGTCCAGCAGCGGATCGTTCGTCCCTAGGCATGACCAACCGTGCGACGGACCGACCGGACGTCACAGGCATCGCGGCGTTCTCCGATAAAAGACGATAAACCAAATGGACATTAGGTATAAATTTGGCATGCTCGCATCGACTCGTCAGCTATGGCCGTCCCAGGCCGGAAGGAGGCGCGATGACGTTCGACCGGATCGACCTGAAGATCCTCGATATCCTCCAGCGCGATGCGACCGTGCCGGTTGCCCGTATCGCCGATCAGGTCGGGCTCTCGCAGACCCCCTGCTGGAAGCGCATCCAGAAACACGAGGAGGCTGGCGTGATCCGCGCCCGTGTGGCGCTGCTGGATCCCGACGCGCTTGGGCTGTCGATGACCGTCTTCGTCCTGGTGGAGGCGGTCGAGCATACGCCCGACTGGCGCGCGGGCTTTCTGGCCGTCATCGAGAGACTGGAGGCGGTCCGCGGTGTGTACCGGCTTGCCGGGACCTACGATTTCCTGCTGCGGGTCGTCGTGGCGGACATGCCCGCGTTCGACCGGTTCTATGAGGAGCTGACGGCCGGGGTGCGATTGCGCAGCGTGAACTCGATCTTTGCGCTGGAATGCCTGAGGGCCGAGACGGCCCTGCCGCTGTCCGCCTGCGGGGCGGGGATCGAGGCCCGGTCATAGCCCGAGGGGCACGCTGCCGATCGGTCGCAGCGTCCCGCCAAAAGCGCCTCGGGCCTGGGCATGTCCGAAGGCAGATCCGGTGCCTTCACCGGGACAGGCGCGGAAGACAGGCGCGCGAGGGGCTCAGGCCGCCGGACGACCCCAGAGGTCGTATTCGCCCGCCTCTTCGACCTCCACCGTTACCAGATCGCCCGGCGCGAGCCCCCCGGTGCCCTCGTCGATGAAAAGACTGCCGTCGATTTCGGGGGCATCGGCCTTCGTGCGGCAGGTGGCGATGCCGTCGGCGTCGATCTCGTCGACGATGACCTCGATGCGCTGGCCGACCTTGGCCGCCAGCTTCGCCTCGGAAATGGCCTGGGCCTTTTCCATGAACCGCTCCCAGCGGTCCTGCTTGACCTCGGCGGGCACATGATCGGGCAGGTCGTTGGCCGCCGCCCCTGCGACGTTTTCGTATTGAAAGCAGCCGACCCGGTCCAGTTGCGCCTCGTCGAGCCAGTCCAGCAGGGTCTGGAACTCGGCCTCGGTCTCGCCGGGATAGCCGACGATGAAGGTCGAGCGCAGCGCCAGATCGGGACAGACCGCGCGCCAGGCGGCGATCTCGTCCAGCGTCTTCGCGGCCGCCGCGGGCCGGGCCATGCGTCTCAGCGTGTCCGGGTGGGCGTGCTGGAACGGGATGTCCAGATAGGGCAGGATCAGCCCCTCGGCCATCAGCGGGATCAGCTCGCGCACATGCGGGTAGGGATAGACGTAATGCAGCCGCACCCAGATCCCGAGCGATCCCAGATCGCGCGCCAGATCGGTGATATGCGCCCGGTGGCCCTTTTCGGTCGCGTGCTTCAGGTCCACCCCGTAGGCCGAGGTGTCCTGGCTGATGACCAGAAGCTCCTTCACCCCGGCTTCGGCCAGCTTCCCGGCCTCGCGGAGGACCGCATGGGCCGGGCGGGACGCCAGTCGGCCGCGCATGTCGGGGATGATGCAGAAGCGGCAGTGGTGGTTGCAGCCCTCGGAAATCTTCAGATAGCTGTAATGGCGCGGGGTCAGGCTGACGCCCGAGGCGGGCAACAGGTCGACGAACGGGTCGGGCGCGGGCGGCACCGCGCCATGAACCGCGTCCAGCACCTGTTCGTATTGGTGCGGCCCCGTGACGGCCAGCACCGTCGGATGCGCGCCCGTGATATAGCCCGGCTCGGCGCCCAGACAGCCGGTGACGATCACCCGGCCGTTCTCCTTCAGCGCCTCGCCGATGGCCTCGAGGCTTTCGGCCTTGGCGCTGTCGAGAAAGCCGCAGGTGTTCACGATCACCGCATCGGCGCCCGCGTAATCGGGCGAGATCGCATAGCCCTCGGCCCGAAGCCGGGTCAGGATGCGTTCGCTGTCGACCAGCGCCTTGGGACAGCCGAGCGACACCATGCCGATGGTCGGCTGGCCGGGGCGGGCAGGCATCTCGATCCGGGCGCGGGGCGCCAGGTCGGGACGCAGGTCGGGCGGGTTCGGCGATCTGGGCTGGGACATGGGCGAGCCTATACGCCAGAGCGCCCAATCTGGGAAGCGGTCGCGAAAGCCACCGCCCGATGCCGGAGCGGGTTGTTGCGGGCGTCCGGGCGGCCTAGGCTCGGGTCATGGATTTCATCGTCGGGCGGGGGATATGATGCGCTGGGTGATCCGGGGTCTTCTGGGAGTGGCGGTTCTCATCGGGCTGGCGGTGGCGGCGGTGCTGCTGATGCCCGCGGACCGGGTGGCGCGGCTGGCCGCCGATCAGGTGCAGAAAGCCACCGGGCGCAGCCTGACGGTCGCGGGCGGGGTCCGGCCCTCGCTCTGGCCCGAGATCGGGGTCGAGACCGGCGCCGTCACGCTGGCCAATGCCGACTGGTCCGAGGCCGGGCCGATGCTGTCGGCCGAGGGCCTTGCGGTGGGCATCGATCTGTCAGCACTTCTGCGGGGCGAAATCGCGGTGCGCGAGGTCACGGTGCTGGCGCCGCGCATCTTGCTGGAACGGGCCGCCGACGGGCGGGTCAACTGGGACTTTTCCGCTGGAACGCTGGCGGCGGCCGACCCGGCCGTACCCGACGCCGTGTCCGACGCCGCCCCGGATGCGACCGGGCCGGATGCGGACCAGGGCCCCGGCGCGCTGGCCGGGCTGACCCTTGACCGGGGCGAGATCTCGGATGGCGATCTGGTCTATCTCGATCACGCCAGCGGCGCGCGGACCGAGCTTTCGGGCGTCGATGCCACCATCGCGCTGCCCGACCGGGACGGCCCCGCCGATCTCAAGCTGACGGCGGTGCTGAACGGGCAGGAGATCGGGCTGTCGGCGCGGCTGGGCCATGCCGCCGCGCTGGCGGCGGGGGACCCGACGCGGCTGACGCTCGAAAGTGCGCTGGGCCGGGCCAGCCTTGCCTTCGACGGTCAACTGGACCTTGCGCCCCTTTCGGCCGAGGGCAAGCTTTACGCCGACCTGTCGGATCTGCGGGCGATCTTCGCCGCCGCGGGGGCCACGCCGCCCGATCTGCCGCCCGGTGTCGGCCAGCGGCTGGTGCTGGAGGGGCAGGCGGCCTACACGCCCGAAGGCGCGATCCGTCTCGACCGCGCGAGCCTTCGGCAGGACGGCAATACCCTGACCGGCAACCTGGCCTTCGCGCCCGCCGACCCCCGGCCGCATCTGGAGGCGCAGCTTTCGGCCGGAACGCTGGACCTCACGGCCTTTTCGGTCGGCGGCAGCGGGTCGGCCTCTGCCACGGGCGGGGGCGGTTCATCGGGCGAGGCCAGCAGCGGGGGCTGGTCGACGGCCCCGATCGATGCGGGCTGGCTCGGTGCGCTCGATGCCGAAATCGGGTTCAAGGCCGAGGCCATCAATGCCGGCAAGGTGCGGCTGGGGCCGGTGCGGCTTGACGCGCGGCTGGAAGACCGGCGGCTGGCGGTCGATCTGCACGAGCTGCAGGCCTATGCGGGCAATGTCACCGGCACCGTGGCGGCAAATGGCCGGGAGGGGCTGTCGCTGGCGGGCGATCTCGATATTGCGGGGGTGTCGGTCCAAACGCTGCTGAGCGATTTCGCCGGGTTCGACCGGCTGGTGACCTCGGCCGATCTGCAGGTCGATCTCACGGCCTCGGGCAATTCCGTGTCGGCGCTGATGGGGTCGCTGTCGGGGGGCGGGGCGCTTGGCTTCGGGCAGGGCGAGTTTCGCGGGCTCGATCTGGCGGGGATGCTGGTAAATCTCGACCCGTCCTATATGGGCGCGGGGGCGCGGACGATCTTCGACTCGATTTCGGCGAGCTTCACCATCGACCGGGGCGTTCTGTCGAATTCCGATCTCAGCATCTCGGCGCCGCTGCTGACCGCCAGGGGCAGCGGTCATGTGGGCCTTGCGGCGCGGACGCTTGACTATACCATCGTGCCGACCGCCTTGCCGGGGGCCGAGAGCGGCGGCGTCAGCGTGCCGCTGAGGATCACCGGCCCCTGGGCCGCGCCGAATGTCCGGCTCGATGTCGAGGCCCTGGCCGAGGCACGGCTGAAGCAGGAGCGCGAGGCGCTGGAACAGAAGGCGCGCGAGCGCGCCGCCGAGGAGCTGGGCGCGGGAAGCGACGAAAGCCTCGAGGATGCGGCCCGGCGCCGGTTGGGCGAAGAGGCGTCCAAGGGGTTGCGGAAGCTTTTCGGGGATTGATCGGGGATTGATCGGCCGGACCGCGCGCGCCCCCGGACCCCGGGGGCGCGCGCGGGCGGCGCCTAGCGCTTGCGGTCGCGCCGGGCGCTCATCGGCTGGAAGGCGACGCCCACATGGGCCTCGCAATAGGGTTTGCCCTGCTGGACCGGCAGCCCGCAGAACCAGAAATCGTCGGTCGCGGGATCGCCGATGGGCCATTTGCAGGTGCGCTCGGTCAGCTCCATCAGGGTCAGCCGCTTGGCGGTCTTTTCCACCTCGCGCACCGAGGCCAGCGCCTCGGGGCTAATTTCATTGGCCGAGGGTTGCGGCGGCAGCGGCTGGCCCGCGGGCACGATGGCCTTGCGCGGCGCAGGCGGCGGCGGGGCCGCGCTTTGCGCCTCCGGGGCAGGGCTTGCGGCGGCCGGGCGGCTTGCGGGGGCCGGTTCGGGTTGCGGGGCCGGTGCGGCGGCGGCCGCGGGCTGTTCGGCCTCGGGTTTGGGCGCGGGCTTGTCCTTGGCGGCCGGAGCCGCCGCGGCCGCCGCGGCCGCCGGGGCCGGGCGTGCGGGCGCCGCGCCCGCGCGGTTCGACAGGCCCAGCCGGTGCACCTTGCCGATCACCGCGTTGCGGGTCACGCCGCCCAGTTCCTTGGCGATCTGGCTCGCCGACTGGCCTTCGGCCCACATGCGTTTCAGCGTTTCGACACGTTCATCCGTCCAGGACATGACATTCCCTTGGCTCGCGGCAGTACAGGCGTAAGGCCCCTTGGCCCCGGCGCCCGACGCCTTGGAGAAATCCGACAAGGCCCTATTCTAATCCGGGCGGCTTCGGGGATACAAGCGCAAGGCAGATCAAGGAGGCAGGACGTATGAACGCAACCGGTATGGGCGTGCGCCGTTTCGGGCAGGTCAACTGGCTGGGGCTCTATACCCTGAGCGCGCGAGAGATCCAGCGGTTCCTGGCGGTCTGGACCCAGACGCTGGCAGCCCCCCTGGCCACGGCAGGGCTTTTCCTCGGCGTCTTTTCGCTGGCCATCGGCCCGTCGCGGGGCGAGGTGATGGGGGTGCCCTTCGTGCATTTCCTGGCGCCCGGCATCCTGATGATGACGGTGATCCAGAACGCCTTTGCCAATACCTCGTCGTCGATCCTGATCTCGAAGGTGCAGGGCAATATCGTCGACACGCTGATGCCGCCCCTGTCGCCGACCGAGCTTTTGCTGGGCTATACAGCCGGCGGCGTCGCGCGCGGGCTGCTGGTGGCGGTGGCCGTGGGGCTCTTGATGCTGACCGTGCTGGGCATGGGCATCGCCCATCCGCTCTGGGCGCTGGTCTTCGTGCTGCTGGGCTCGGCCTTCCTGTCGGCGCTGGGGATCATGGCGGCGATCCTGTCGAACAAGTTCGACCAGATGGCGGCGATCACCAATTTCATCATCACGCCGCTGAGTTTCCTGTCGGGCACCTTCTACTCGATCGAGCGGCTGCCGCTGGGGATGCAGATCGCGACCCATGTGAACCCCGTCTTCTACCTGATCGACGGGGTGCGCTACGGCGTCATCGGCCAGTCCGACAGCTCGCCCTGGCTCGGGCTCGGGGTCTGCACCCTGGCGACCCTGCTGGTCATGGCGCTGTGCTGGCACTGGTTCCGGACCGGCTACCGGATGAAGGCCTGAGAGCCGCGCGGGGCGCGCCGCCAGCGTCAGGCCGAGGGGCTTCAGGCGCTGTGCGCACCCTCGGCGAGGCCTTTGACATAGGCCAGGATCTCGGCCACGGGCTTTTTCTCCTCGACCTGCTTGACGATGGCCGAGCCGACCACCGCGCCATCGGCGACCGAGGCGATGGACCGCGCGGTTTCGGGCGTGCGGATGCCGAAGCCCACGATCACCGGCAGGTCGGTCTTGGCCTTGATGCGCGCGACCTCGGGGGCGACATCGCTGGCTTCGGCCGAGGCGGCGCCGGTGATGCCGGTGATCGAGACGTAATAGACGAAGCCGCTGGTATTCTGCAGCACCTTCGGCAGGCGCTTGTCATCGGTCGTGGGCGTCGCGAGGCGGATGAAGTTCAGACCGGCGGCCTGCGCGGGCAGGCAAAGTTCGCTATCTTCCTCGGGGGGCAGGTCCACGACGATCAGCCCGTCGATCCCGGCGGCCTTCGCATCGGTCAGGAAGGTCTCGACCCCGCGCGAATAGATCGGGTTGAAATAGCCCATCATCACGATCGGGGTGGTGTCGTCGGTCTGGCGGAAGGCGCGGGCCAGATCCAGCGTCTTCTGCAGGGTCTGGCCGGCATCGAGCGCGCGTTGCCCCGCCAGCTGGATGGTCGGGCCGTCGGCCATAGGGTCGGTGAAGGGCAGGCCCAGCTCGATGATGTCGACGCCCGCGCCGGGAAGACCCTTCACGATCTCCAGCGAGGTCGCGAAATCGGGGTCGCCCGCCATCACATAGGCCACGAAAGCCTTGCGGTTCTCCGCCTTCAGCGCGGCGAATTTGGCGTTGATGCGGGTCATGGGCGTCCTCCGGGTTTTGCCCGAGCGGTTTGGGCCAGGCCGTGGCGAAAATCAATGGGCCGTTTGGTGGCGCGCACAGGCAGGGCGCCGGCCGCGCCGCGGCGGGAGGACGGGCGCGTCCGGCCCGAGGGCCGCTGCTCAGCGGCCGGCGGCCAGCGCCTCGATCTGCACGCGCAGGCCGGGCAGGGCAAAGCCCGCCCGTTCCAGGGCCCCCACGATTTCCGAAGTCGGGCGGCGCCCGGCCTGGGTCAGCGCCCAGATGACCGAGGACCGGAACCCGGCCCGGCAATAGGCGAAATAGGGGCCGGGCAGATCGTCCATCGCGCGGGCCTGGACCGCGATCATCGCGGGCGTGATCGGGGCATGGCTGACGGGAATCGCCGCGAACCCCAGCCCGACCGCCTCGGCCGCCGCGGCCATTGCAGCCGAGTTCTCGGACGGGGCCACCTCCTCGTCCGGCCGGTTGCAGAGGATCGAGCGAAACCCTGCCTCGGCCAGTTCCGCGAGCGATTCAATCCCGGGTTGTGGCGCCGCCGCGAAATCGTCGGAGAGCCAAACCATGGGCGGCAGGTCCAGTCCCTGGGCGATGCCTTTGAAAGTCTTTGCCATCGCTGGACTTCTCCTTCCTGGGGGGAATCGTTCGTCCCCCACATTCGCGGCTTTCCGGGTCAGGATCAATGCGCGTTCAGGTCGATTTGATATGTGTCAATGCCCGAATTCTGCCATAATGCCACAGTCATGGGATTGGCCATCCTGGGGGGGGACCATGGCAACGCTTCAGGACAGAAAGCGCCAGTTGCTGAAACGGCTGGCCGAACTCGACGGTCGGCTGCAGGACATCGAGGCCGAACTCGACACCCATCAGTCGAAAGATTGGGGGGAGCTTGCGGTCGAGCGCGAGGAAGACGAGGTGTTGCAGGGCATGGGCAGTTCGGGCCTGGCCAAGGTCCGGCAGATCCGCGCAGCCCTCGCGCGACTCGAAGATGGCAGCTACGGTTTCTGTGTGCGCTGCGGCGACGAGATCTCCGCAGAGCGGCTGGATCTCGTGCCCGCAACGCCATTTTGTCGCATCTGCGCCCGGTAACGGCCGCTGTATAGGACCCGCCCCATGAGCCAAGCGAGCCGAACCAGCCGTATGCCAGGATTTTCCAACAGCGCCGTCCCCGAGGAAACCCGCGCCCTGATCCGGGCCCGGATCGAGAACCTTCTGACCAGCGGAGCGGTGGCCAGCCAGGTCAACCGTCAGCTCAGGACCAAGGGCTGCCACAGTCCGTGGGCCCTTGCCTCGGCCTCGGCGGGCGAGGATGATCGGGCGGCCTGCGAGACCGCGCAGACCTGCAGAACCATGACAGGGAGACACGGATGGCGTTCGAACAACTCAAGGCAGGGATCGCTCTGATCCTCGAAGAGATCGAGAAACGGCCCGAGGACCGTCACGTCCTGCAGGAAGAACTGCGCGGCAAGATCGCCGAGATGCATGCGCTGGGCCTGCCGGTTCCCGAGGACATCCTGCGGCTCGAGCAGGAACTCGAGGACGACGATTCCGACGATCTCTACGACGACATGCCGGTCTGAGGCCCGGGCCCGGACAAGGGCGCGCGTCTTCCGGATATTGCGTTTCGGCTCACGCTTGTCCCAAATGGCCCCGGGATGATCCCGGGTCCTTGCGCGCTGCCGTCGCGCCGGGTCCGGCCGGACGGGGGACCGAGCGATGACGCGCCCTGTGACAGCAGAACATCCGGCTCCGGGCGTGGTGCGCCTGGTGCTGGACGCACCGCCCGACAACGCCCTGACCGCACCGCTGCGCGACGCGCTGGAGGCCGCGCTGACTGCGGCGCTTGCGGCCCGCAACACCCGCGCGGTCCTGATCGCGGCGCGCGGGGCGGTGTTTTCCATGGGCCTTCCCGATGCGCAGGACGAGGGTGGCCCCGCAGTTCCGCTGGGCGCGATCGCGGAACTCATCGACACGGCCGCGGTGCCGGTGGTGGCGCTTTTGCCGGGGCCGGCCTCGGGCGGGGGCTGCGAACTGGCGCTGGCCTGCCATTACCGCGTCGCCGCGCGCGAGGCCGAGCTGTGGCTGCCCGACATCGCGCTGGAGCTGCCGCCGCAGGCGGGCACGACGCTGCGCCTGCCGCGTCTGACCGATCCGGCGACCGCGCTCGACATGATGCTGTCGGGCCGGGCGGTGCCGTCGGCCCGCGCACGTCAGGCCGGGCTTTTCGATGCGGTGGTCGATGGCGATGTCGATGCGGCGGGCCTGCGCTTCGCGCTGGGGCTTCTGGCCGAACATGCGGGGCCGCGGCCCGCGCCGTCGCGGCCGCTGCCCGATTTCCGGTCCCTGCAGGCGGCGGTGCAACGTCTGAAGGGGGCGCTCGACCCCGGCGGGCCGCTGCGCGCACGGGGGGCCATTCTCGATTGCGTCGAGGCGGCGGCGTTGTTGCCCTTCGAGGCGGCGCTGGCCTATGAGGCGGCGGCGGTCGAGGATTGCCGCGACAGTGCCGCGCATCGCGCGCTCTGCCATCTGGCGCGGGCCGAGCGGCGCGTGCGGGACGAAATGCGGGCGGTGGCCGATCCCGCCATCCTGCCCCGGCGGATCGGGCTTTGGGGCTGGGGGCCGGGGGCGGCCGCGCTGGGGGCAGCGCTTCTGGCGACCGGGCCGGCGGTGCGGCTGGGGGCCCCCGACGCCGCCGCGCTGGACCGCGTCATCGCCGAGGTCGAGGCGCTTCTGGATGGGGCCCGGACAGCGGCCGGGTGGGACGAGGCGACGCGGGTCCGCTACCGGTCGCGGCTGTCGGGCGGGGTCGGCCCCGCCGCACTGTCGGGCTGCGAGCTTTTGATCGAGGCCGGGGGCGGGCGGATGAGCGATCGGCAGGCGCGCTTCCCCGATCTTGCGCGCACGGCCGCACCGGGGGCGGTGCTGGCCGCGACCGGGGTGCTGGCGAGCCCCTCGGCCCTGGGGGCTCCGGCGGGGCGCGAGGCTGACACGCTCTGGTTTCATCTGCCCGACGCGGTGCCGGGCACCCGCCTGGCCGAGATCGTGCGCTCGCCCCGCACCGGCCCGCGCGCGACAGCCGTGCTGTGCGACCTGGCGCGGCGGCTGGAACGGCTGGTTCTGGTCTCCGAGACCGAAAGCCCGACGCTGGGGCTTTTGCTGGGGGCGCTCGACGCGGCCGATGCGACGGTCGAGGCCGGGGCTGCCCCGGCCGAGGTCGATGCGGCGATGCAGGCCTGGGGCATGGCCCATGGGCCTTACCGCATGGCCGACCGCGTCGGTCTGCCGATGCTGCTGGCGCTGCGTCGGCGCCAGCCCGGCGGCGACGATCCCGAGGCGCGGCCGACGCTGATTCTGGGCCAGCTGGTGCGCGAGGGGCGCGACGGCTATCTCGCCGGGCGCGGGTATTATCGGTACGGCCCCGGAGGCGCGGCCGACCCCGATCCGCAGGTGGCCGAGATCGCCGCTGCGGCCCGCGAGGTGCTGGGCGCGGTCCCGCCGCGCAGCTTTTCCCGGGCCGCGATCCAGGCGCGCGTTCTGGCCGGGATGGTGCAGGCCGGGGCGGCGATGCTGGGGCGCGGGGTGGTGCGCCGGGCCGCCGATCTGGACCTTGCGGCGGTCCATGGGCTGGGCGTCGCGCGCTGGCGCGGCGGGCCGATGCGGGCAGCCGACGAGGCCGGGCTCCTGTCGCTGCGCAAGACCCTGCGCCACATGGCGGCCGGGCGGCCGCAGGGCGGGCTTTGGGACCTCGATCCGCTGATCGCCGAGGCGATCAAGACCGGGCGCGCGCTGTCGCGGATCGAGGCGCCGGGCCGGGGCGCGCTCAGCCCAGCATGATGCCGATGACGACCATCATCAGCCCCACCGCCGACAAAGCGAGCGCGGCCATGTTCTGGGCCACCGCCTTTTGCAGCCGGGCGCGCATCTCGGGCTCGGGCAGGTTGGCGCCACGCGCGCTCAGCATGTTGCGGATGCACCAGACGATACCGGCCAGCCCCATCACCGACACGGCCGCTCCGGCCCAGATCAACGCGTCCATCGCATCCTCCTCCTTGGCTTGGCGCACCCGCGCCTAGTCCAACCTCTTCCGGCGCGCAAGGGTCTTGCGGCAGAGGGGGCGCTTCGCTACGTCAGGACCCCGGGCAGACAGCCGGGGCAGACAGCCCGAGCAGACAGAAGGACAAGGACCCGATGGAGATCGAGGACGAGCAGGACGACACCCGCTCTGCCGACAGCACGTACCGCGTCACCGCCGGCGAGCTGCGGCAGTTCATCGAGCGGTTCGAGCGGCTCGAGGCCGAGAAGAAGGACCTCGCGGACCAGCAGAAAGAGGTGATGGCCGAAGCCAAGGCGCGCGGCTACGACACCAAGGTGATGCGCAAGGTGATTTCTCTGCGCAAGCGCGACAAGGACGACATCGCCGAGGAAGAGGCGATCCTCGAACTTTACAAGGAAGCGCTGGGCATGGCCTGACCGCGCGCCGCCCCTTTTGGGGCGGGCGTCCCGGGATCAGGCGGCGAGAAAGCGGATGCCGGGCATCGCGGCAATGGCGGCGTTGTCTTCGGCATAGCGGTCGGTTCTCGTCTCGATCTGCCCGCCGGCCCAGCCCGGCAGGTCGGTCTCTTCCTCCACCGCCTCGGGGATCGCGTATTTGTCGAGAAAGGCCGCCGGGCCGCCGGGCCGCCGGGTCGAGCGCCGGACTGTCGGCCAGGAACCCGTTGAGCCGGGCAAGACCGGCCGGGGTGATGACCTTGGCAAGAACCGCGTCGCCCCCGGCAAGGTCCGTGGCCCCGCCGCTTGCCGCGACCCGCATCACATCGGGCCGGATCAGCGGCGTATCCTCGTTGCACCAGACCGTCAGCTCGGCCCCGGGCAGGGCATTGCGGATGCGCTGGACGGGATCCTTCCACGAGGGCCGCACCGGGTCCGCGCCTGCGATGAAGGCCGCGAGGTCGCGCTCTCTCGGCAGGGCGAACAGCGCCGGAACGAAGATCGCCGGATTGCGCAGCCCGGACAGGAAGCACTGGCGGGCGCCGGGAAAGAACTGGGCCAGCCAATGCGCCTTTTCCCCCGCCATCGGATACAGCATGTGCTGGGCCAGCGCCTTCTGCGGCATGCACAGGAACGAGGGGTTGGTCAGCACCAGCCGTTCGGCCGTCGCGCCGTCCAGCGCGGCCTGCAGCATGGCCGTTTGCATCTTGTCGGTGGCGGGCGCGCCGCGCAGCGCCACCGGCATCTCGCGCAGCACCGGGCGATAGCTTCGCGGATCGGGTCCCGCCACGCCATGCGCGGCCGGGGTCCCGCGGTTGCGGATCAGGCTGCGGACCAGCAGGCCGTCATCCGTGCGATGCGTCCCGATAGGAAAGACGGCATCCTTCCTGCCCCTGCCTTCTCGTTCCTGCCTTCTGGCCTGCCTTCCGGCCTGCCTTCCGGCCTGCCTTCTGGCGGTTTTTCCCCGGGCGATGCCGGGGCCAGGGCGGGCCTTTCGAGGCCTGACCCTTCCGGCAGACCCGCGCGGCATATTCTGGACAGAAATTTCGCTTTGCGCTACCCACGGCGTCATGGCTGACCAAATTGCTCAAGTTAACCGGCGGCGGCCGCTTAGGCTGCGGCCCGATCCCTGGTCGGCCGGAGCGCTGGCGATCGCGGCGCTGGTGCTGCTGCCGATCCTGTCGGTGGTCGTTCTGGCGCTGACCCCCGACGAGAACATCTGGCCGCATCTGATCGCGACCACGCTGCCGCGCTATCTGACCAATACGCTGGCGATGATGGGCGGGGTGGCGGTGCTGGCCTCGGCGGTGGGGGCGGGCGCGGCCTGGCTGGTGTCGATGTACCGCTTTCCGGGCGCGCGCTGGCTGGAATGGCTGCTGCTGCTGCCGCTGGCGATCCCTGCCTATGTCGGCGCCTATGCGCTGGTCGATTTCCTGGAATATGCGGGGCCGGTGCAGACCGTGCTGCGGTCGCTGTTCGGCTGGCAGAACGCGCGGGACTACTGGTTCCCCGAGATCCGGTCGCGCGGCGCGGCGGTTCTGGTGCTGTCCGCTGCGCTGTATCCCTACGTCTATCTGCTTGCGCGGGCGGCGTTTCGCGAACAGTCGGGCGCGGCCTACGAGGTGGCGCGGGCGCTGGGGGCGGGGCCGGTCGGGCTGTTCTGGCGGGTCGGCCTGCCGCTGGCGCGACCCGCCATCGCCGCGGGCGCGGCCATCGCGATGATGGAGACTGTGAACGATTTCGGCGTGGTTGAATATTTCGCGGTGCAGACCCTGACCGCCGGGATCTTCTCGGTCTGGCTGGAGGGCGGCAATGCGGGCGGCGCCGCGCAGATCGCGGGGGTGATCCTGGCGGTGATCCTGGCGCTGGTCGCGCTGGAGAAGGTCAGCCGCCGGAACCTGCGCTTTCATGCGCTCGGCCGGCATCACCGCCCGCTGGTCCCGGTGCAGCTTGAGGGTATCGCCGGATGGGTCGCGACGCTGGCCTGCGCGCTGCCGGTCGCGGTCGGTTTCGCGCTGCCGGTGGGGGTGATCCTCAGCCACGCGCTGGCCAATCCCGAGGGCTGGGCCGATCCGGGGCTGATCCGGGCGCTGCTGCACACCCTGACGGTGGGCGGCATCGCCGCCGCGCTGACCGTCGCGGCAGGGCTTTTCCTGGTCTATGGTGTGCGGCTGACCGGCCGGACGCTGCCCCGGATTCTGTTACCGGTCACCACCATCGGCTATGCGGCGCCCGGCGCGGTGCTCGGGGTCGGGCTTCTGATCCCGATGGCCGCGGCCGACAATGCGCTGGCCGATGCCTGGGTCTGGCTCTTCGGCGCCGATCCGGGGCTGTTGATGACCGGGTCGGCCTTTGCCATCGTCTATGCCTATGGGGTGCGCTTCTTCGCCATCGCGCAAGGCGCGGCCGATGCCGCGATGGGGCGGATCGCGCCCAGCCTGCCGATGGCGGCGCGGTCGCTGGGCCGGACCGCGCGGGGCACGCTGACATCGGTGTACCTGCCGCTGATCCGCACCTCGATCGGTACCGCGCTGCTCTTGGTGTTCGTCGATTGCGTCAAGGAGCTTCCGGCGACGCTGCTGCTGCGGCCGTTCAACTACAACACGCTGGCGACGCGGGTCTATGACAAGGCGAGCTTAGAGAACCTCGGCGATGCCTCGCCCGCGGCGCTTCTGGTCTGTCTGGTGGGGCTCGTCGCGGTCGGCCTGTTGGCGCGCGCCAACCGCTGAGCGTTTGGCCCCGAGGGGTCAGGCCGCAGCCCGGGCGGCCGACACATCGGGCGCGCTCCGGGCCTCCGCGGGCAGGCCTGCCGCCTGCAGCATCGTCATATGCGGCGGCCTCGTGCCCGCCAGCGTCACCGCCATCCCCTGATCGAGCGCCTTGCGCACGAAGCCCGTCAGGCTGTGCGCGCCGGTCATGTCCAGCAGCGGCACATCGGCCATGTCGAGGATCAGGTGGCGCGGCCGCGCCGCGATCCGGTCGAGCACGCTTTCGATCACCGGCGCCGAGCCGAAGAAATAGGCCCCGGTCAGGCGCAGAACGACGGTCTGGCGGCTCTGGCCGCGGTCCTCGGGGCGGCTTTCGGTGTCGCTCTCGTCCAGCATCGCGTCGACCCCGCTCATCTGGGCCAGCCGGTGCAGGAAGACCAGCGCGCCCAGCGCAAGGCCGGTCACGATGGCCTCGGTCAGATCGCGCAGCACGGTCATCGCCAGCGTGGCCAGCAACACCACGACCTCGGCCCGGGCGGTGCGCGCCAGCGTCCGGATCGCGCGGAGGTCGATCATGTGCAGCGAGACCGACACAAGCACCCCCGCCAACGCCGCCAGCGGAATGGCCGAGGCCAGCGGCGCCAACAGCAGCACCATGCCCAGCAGCGCCAGCGCATGGATCATGCCCGCAACCGGGCCATGGGCGCCCGCGCGCACGTTGGTGGCGGTCCGGGCGATGGTGCCGGTCACGCAGAAGCCGCCGAAACAGGCCGAGGCCATGTTGGCCGCCCCCTGTCCGATCAGTTCGGCGTTCGACCGGTGCCGCCGCCCGGTCATCGAATCCGCGACAACGGCCGACAGCAGCGACTCGATGGCGCCCAGAAGGGTGAAGGCCAGCGCGTCGGGCAGGACGGCGCGGATTTTCTCGAGCCCGAGCGGCGGAAGATGCGGCGCGGGCAGGCTGGAGGCGATGCCGCCATAGGCGCTGCCGATGGTGGGCACCGGAAGGTCGAACAGCCACACCGTCAGCCCCGCCAGCGCGATCGCCATCAGCATGCCCGGAAAGCGCGGCGCATAGCGGCGCTGGGCGAGGATGAAGCCGAAGGTGCCGATGCCCATCGCCAGATCGAGCAGGCTCAGCGTCGGCAGCGCGGCCCAGAGCGCGGGGATCTTCTCGAGGAAGGGGCCGGGTTCGGGGCCGTCGAGGGTCAGCCCCAGAAACGGCCGCATCTGGCTTGCCAGGATGATGACGCCGATCCCGGCGGTGAAACCGACGGTGACGGGGTAGGGGATGAACTTGACGAAACTGCCCAAGCGGAGCACCCCGGCCAGGGCGAGGAAGATCCCCGACAGGAAGGTCGCAAGCGCCAGCCCGTCCAGCCCGTGGCGCTGGACCGTCGCCAGCACCAGCACGATGAAGGCCCCCGCCGGGCCGCCGATCTGGAACCGGCTGCCCCCCAGCGCCGAGACCAGAAAGCCGCCGACGATGGCGGTGATCAGGCCGCGATCCGGCGGCACGCCCGAGGCGATGGCGATGGCCAGCGACAGGGGCAGCGCCACCACCGCCACGGTCAGCCCGGCCACCAGATCGGCGCGGAAGGCGCGCAGCCCGTAGCCCTCGGCCAGAACGGTCAGTAGCTTCGGGGTGAATTGCAGCATCGGGCCGCTGGTTGGGGTCATCGTCTGCCTCCGTCGGTCTCGGGTCGCGGCACCAACGGACGGCCCGCGCCCGAAGAGGCGCGCCCGGCAAGGCGGTGTCATGAGTCGCGGCGCAGTCTACTCCCGATCCGGGGGGCGAATGCGACCGCTTTCTTGCGTTGCCTCTGGCAACGAGGTCCGCTGACCGGCAGCCGTGAGCCAGGGACACGGGGGACGACAGGGGCGACCGCCGCGTCCGGGGCCGGGCGGGTCAGTCCTTGCGCGGGCCGACATTGACGGCGAAGGCTCTGTCGAAGGCCGCCGTCTGCTCGGGGCTCGCCTCGGTCTGATGGGCGGCCTTCCACTCGGCATAGGGCATGCCATAGAAGGCCTCGCGCGCCTCGGCCTCGGTCAGCGCGACGCCGCGCTCGGCGGCGGCCTCGGCCATCCAGCGCGACAGGCAGTTGCGGCAGAACCCGGCCAGGGTCATCAGGTCGATGTTCTGGACCTCGGGCCGGTCCTCCATCAGGTGGCGCCGGAGCCGCCGGAAGGCGGCGGCCTCGATCTCGGTGCGGGTGGCGTCGTCCATGGCGGGTCTCCCTTCGCGGTGGGCGGGCGGCGCTCAGGCGCCGGTCTCGGCCAGTGCGGCCGTCAGGATCGGGGCCAGCCGCGCGCCCCAGGCGGCCTGATCGGCAGGCAAGGCGATGACGTCGTTGCGCAGCTCGATCAGCACGTTCGGTCGGCCGAAGGCCTCGGCATGGCGGTCGACGGAATCGCCCGGCAGATGCCCGCCATAGGGCTCGTTCTCGCCGACGCAAAGATCGCCCTCGGCGCGCAGCCGCGCGATCAGCGGCCGCGCCAGCCGGTCGTCGGCGGCATGCAGGATGCCGATCTGCCAAGGCCGGGGCGGGCGCCCTTTCAGTTGCGGCGTGAAGCTGTGGATGGCCAGCAGGACCGTATCGGGCCGCCGCGCCGCAAGCCGCGCGACCTCGGTGTGATAGGGCCGCCAGAAGGTCCGGATGCGGCGGTCGATCTCGGCCTCGGCAATGGCGCGGTTCGCGGGGATCACGGTGCCGTCATAGACCCGCATCACCAGGGTCGGATCGTCCTCGCCCCGGTTCGGGTCGATCACCAGCCGCGAGAAGCGGCTGAGCACCAGCGGCGCGTCCAGCGCCTCGGCCACCGCCCGGGCCACGCCCGCCGCGCCCGGGTCCCAGGCGATGTGGCGGACCATGTCGGCCGGCGAGATCCCGAGGCTGCCGCCGTTCACGCAGGGCGGCACGATGTTGGTGGCGTGATCGCAGGTGACCAGCCAGCGCCCGCCGCGCGCCTCGCCCACGGTCTCGAATGGCCGGTCGTTCATCGACATGTCACCTTTTCGCGTCACATCCTTTTGCGCAGACCCTTACGCAGGTGCCAGTTGTCTCGCCGGGGGCTTCGGCCTAGAAGGAGAGATTGTACACCGGCGCATACTGCGCATGGGTCATCTGAAGACAGATAGGGCAGGATGAGACGTCTACGCAACCTCAAGATCGTGGCCACGCTGGGGCCGTCCTCGAACGACTACCCGACGATCCGGGCACTGTTCGAGGCCGGGGCCGATGTGTTCCGGCTGAACATGAGCCATGGCAGCCACGAGGAAATCGCGCAGCGCCACGCGACGATCCGCCAGATCGAGGCCGATACCGGCCGTCCGATCGCGATCCTCGCCGATCTGCAGGGGCCCAAGCTGCGCTGCGGGCAATTCGCCAACGGCGCGGCCGAGCTGGAAGACGGGCAGATCTTTCGCTTCGACCTCGATCCGACCCCGGGCGAGGCACATCGGGTGCAACTGCCCCACAAGGAAATCTTCGATGCGCTCGAACCGGGCGCGACGCTTCTGGTCAATGACGGCAAGCTGCGGCTGCGGGTGAAGGACCATGGCCCCGATTTCGCCGATTGCGAGGTGATCGTCGGCGGCACCATCTCGAACCGCAAGGGCGTGAACGTGCCCGATGTGGTGCTGCCGCTGGCGGCCTTGTCCGAAAAGGACCGCGACGACCTGCATTTCGCGCTGGATCTGGGCGTCGACTGGGTCGCGCTGAGCTTCGTGCAGCGCCCCGAGGACGTGATCGAGGCGCGCGAGATCGTGGGCACACGCGCCGCGATCCTGTCGAAGATCGAGAAGCCCGCGGCGGTCAAGGCCTTCGACGCGATCCTTGCGGTCTCGGACGGCATCATGGTCGCCCGCGGCGATCTGGGGGTCGAGTTGCCGGTGCAAAGCGTGCCGCCGATCCAGAAGCGGCTGGTGCGCTCCTGCCGGGCGGCGGCCAAGCCGGTGATCGTGGCGACGCAGATGCTGGAATCGATGATCGAAAGCCCGATGCCGACCCGGGCCGAGGTGTCCGACGTGGCCTCGGCGATCTACGAGGGGGCGGACGCGGTGATGCTGTCGGCCGAATCCGCCGCCGGGCGCTATCCGGTCGAGGCGGTGACGATGATGGACAATGTCGCGGTCGAGGTCGAAAGCGACCCGACCTACCGCTCGGTGATCGAGGCCAGCCGCCAGGCCGAACGTTCGACCGTGGCCGACGGCATCGTGTCCGCCGCGCGCGAGATCGCGGAGACGACCGACATCAAGGCGATCTGCTGCTTCACCGAATCCGGGACGACCGCGCTCAAGACCTCGCGCGAACGGCCGCGCGTGCCGATCGTGGCGCTGACGCCGTTTCCGGCGACGGGGCGGCGGCTGTGCCTCAGCTGGGGCATCAACTGCTATTACAACGAGAAGGTCGAGCGGTTCAAAATGGCCGTGGTCAGCGCCGCCCGCGCGGCCCGATCGGGCGGCTATGGCGAGGGCGAGGACAAGATCATCGTGATCGCGGGTCTGCCCTTCAACATCCCCGGATCGACCAACATCCTGCGCGTGGCGCCCTGCGAAGAGCGGCTGATTTTCAATCTGGAACCCGAATAGGGCGCGTTCGCCTTCGGGCGCGATACCCGGTCATCGAAACTGACCCCGGGGGGCAGGGTTGGGCTGTCCGGAGGCCGCAGGCCATCCGACCTCTGTTTCGTGATCGGGAACGCCATCTGCCTGATCGCGATCCCGGCGCTTTTCGCGGCCGTGGCCTATGGCCGGGCGCCCCGGCCATTCCGGTGACGATCGGCGGCGGCCTGGTCTCGCTGGCCGTTGGCGAAACCCCGCGCGGCGATCGGCTTGGGCGGTTTCCCGATGTGGTGGCCCGCGACGTCCATCGCGACACGACCCGAGGCGATTTCTCCTTGCATGCGGGCCCCGGGCTTTCTATACGCTCGCCACTCACCTGGTGCGACCGGCCGTTGTGGCATGCCGAGTCGCGCCTTCACCGCCCGAAAGGAGACGGAAATGCCCAAGATGAAAACCAAGTCGAGCGCCAAGAAGCGCTTCAAGGTCACGGCCACCGGCCGGGTCAAGGCGGGTCAGGCCGGCAAACGCCACGGCATGATCAAGCGGACCACCAAGTTCATCCGCGACGCGCGCGGGACGACGATGCTCTCGGCTCCGGACGAGAAGCTCGCCAAGTCCTACATGCCCTATTCGCGCTAACGGAGGCCTGATCCATGTCCCGAGTCAAAGGCGGCACCACCACCCACGCCCGTCACAAGAAGGTCATCAAGGCTGCGAAAGGCTATTACGGCCGCCGCGGCAATGCCTTCCGCACCGCGACCCAGGCGGTCGACAAGGCCAACCAGTACGCGACCCGCGACCGCAAGCAGCGCAAGCGCAACTTCCGCGCGCTCTGGATCCAGCGGATCAACGCGGCCGTTCGCGCCCATGACGAATCGCTGACCTATTCGCGCTTCATCAATGCCCTGGCCGTCGCCGGGATCGAGGTCGACCGCAAGGTGCTGGCCGATCTCGCCGTGAACGAGCCCGAAGCCTTCGGTGCCATCGTAGAGAAAGCCAAGGCCGCGCTGGCCTGAGGCCGCGCCGTCCGGGGGCCGCGAGACCTCCGGTCAGCCCAACAGGCCGTGCCTGACGCAGGCGGCGGTTCTGGGGCAGGGAAAAGACAGGAAGGCCGCGCAAGCTTGCTTGCGCGGCCTTCTGCTTGTTCGGGTCATGGAGGAGGGGCAGCCGGTCCGTCCTGACGCCGCCAGCGGACGCCCGTGGCGAATGGCAGGCTTCTCTGGGAAGGGACGGGCGCCTGACGGCGGATGCGAACTCGTGCCCTGACCGGCGCCGCATTTCCCCGGCCGTCACGACGTGGCTGGCGAGCGTGAGATGTCGCGGCCCCGCCGTGCGCGACGGACGAGACATCTCAACACACGGCCTGCCCTGAAAAAGGGCTGGCCCCGGCGCCGAAACGCCGGTCCGAGGCGGTCCGGGCAAAGCACAAGGCCTCGGTCGAGCGCAAAGTCGACCGAGGGTCCGTTTGCGCGGCGCTGGGCCTCAGCCTTGCAGGCTGCGCACCCCGATCTCGCCTTCCTCGCGCGATTTCATCGCCAGAGCGGCGGCATGGCTGGCCGCGGCAGTCGTGAAATAGGGGATGCGGTCCATCAGCGCCACGTTGCGGATCGAGCGGCTGTCCTCGACCGCGCGGTTGCCCTCGGTGGTGTTCATCACCAGCTGAACCAGCCCGTCCTTCATCACGTCGACGATGGTGCGTCCGCCCTCATAGGCCTTCTTGACCAGCGTGGTCTCGATCCCGTTCTCGGCCAGGAAGCCCGCCGTGCCGCGCGTCGCGAGGATGCGGAAACCGAGCGCCTGCAGGATCTGGGCGGTTTCGACCAGTTCGGGCGTCTTGTCGGCATCCTTGATCGACAGGAACACCTGCCCCTCGCGCGGCAGGTCCGACCCGGCGCCCATCTGCGCCTTGAGGAAGGCCCGCGGGAAGGAGCGGTCCCAGCCCATGACCTCGCCGGTCGAGCGCATCTCGGGCCCCAGCAGCGTATCGACGCCCGGGAAGCGGGCAAAGGGCATCACCGCCTCCTTGACCGAGAACCACGGCATGATCGGGTCGGCCAGCGACATCTGGTCGGCCAGCGGCAGCGGCGTGTCGGGGCTGGTCTCGGCGGGGTAGGGCGCGCGCATCGGGAAAGCGCTCAGCTTCTCGCCCGCCATCAGCCGCGCCGCGATCGAGGCGATGGCGCTGTCGGTCGCCTTGGCCACGAAGGGCACGGTGCGCGAGGCACGCGGGTTCACCTCGATCAGGTAGATCTCGCCATCCTTGACCGCGAATTGCACGTTCATCAGCCCGACCACACCAAGCGCCAGCGCCAGCGCCTCGGTCTGGCGCTTCAGCTCGGCCACGATGTCTTGGGGCAGGCGGTGCGGCGGCAGACAGCAGGCACTGTCGCCGGAATGGACGCCCGCCTCTTCGATATGTTCCATGATGCCCGCGACATGGACCTTCTCGCCGTCGCAGAGCGCATCGACATCGACCTCGGTCGCGCCCGAGAGATAGCTGTCAAGCAGCACCGGGGACTTGCCCGACACCACCACGGCCTCGGCGATGTAACGTTCCAGCTGGGGCGTGTCGCGGACGATCTCCATGGCGCGGCCGCCCAGCACGTAGGAGGGCCGGATCACCAGCGGATAGCCGATCTCTCCGGCGGCTTCGAGGGCGGCCTTGGCGGAATGGGCGATGGCGTTTTTCGGCTGCTTCAGGCCCAGACGGGTCACCAGCGCCTGGAACCGCTCGCGGTCTTCGGCCAGGTCGATGGCATCGGGCGTGGTCCCGAGGATCGGGATGCCCGCCTCTTCCAGCGCATTGGCAAGCTTCAGCGGCGTCTGGCCGCCGAACTGCACGATCACGCCATGCAGCGTGCCGGCCATCTTCTCGACCCGCAGGATCTCCATGACATGCTCGAAGGTCAGCGGCTCGAAATAAAGCCGGTCCGAGGTGTCGTAATCGGTCGAGACCGTTTCCGGGTTGCAGTTGATCATGATGGTTTCATACCCGGCCTCGGTCAGCGCGAAGCAGGCATGGCAGCAGCAATAGTCGAACTCGATCCCCTGACCGATCCGGTTCGGGCCGCCGCCGAGGATCACCACCTTCTTGCGGGCCGAGGGGCGGGCCTCGCATTCGGTCTCGCCCATCACCGGGGTTTCGTAGGTCGAATACATGTAGGGCGTCTGCGCCTCGAATTCGGCGGCGCAGGTGTCGATCCGCTTGAAGACCGCATGGACCCCCAGATTGTCGCGCGCGCGGCGCACCTGATCCTCCTCGCGGCCGCTGAGCCTGGCCAGACGCGCATCGGTGAAGCCCAGCATCTTGAGCTGGCGCAGCCCTGCTTCGGTGACCGGCAGGCCCTCCTTGCGGACCCGGGCCTCGGCATCGACGATCTCGCGGATGCGGGCCAGGAACCAGGGGTCGTAGCTGGTGGCGGCGTGGATGTCCTCGTCGCTGAGGCCATGGCGCATCGCCTGGGCGACGATCCGCAGCCGGTCCGGGGTCTGCCGGGTCAGCGCGGCGACGATCTGGGCGCGGTCGGGGGCGCCGGGGATGTCGATCTCGTCAAAGCCGGTCAGGCCGGTTTCCAGCGAGGCCAGCGCCTTCTGCAGCGATTCGTGGATGGTGCGGCCGATGGCCATGGCCTCGCCCACCGATTTCATCGCCGTGGTCAGTTCCGGCTTCGAGCCGGGGAACTTCTCGAAGGCAAAGCGCGGGATCTTGGTGACCACGTAGTCGATGGTCGGCTCGAAGCTTGCGGGCGTGACCTTGGTGATGTCGTTGTCCAGCTCGTCCAGCGTGTAGCCCACGGCGAGTTTCGCGGCGATCTTGGCGATCGGGAAGCCGGTGGCCTTCGAAGCCAGCGCCGAGGACCGCGACACCCGCGGGTTCATCTCGATCACCACCATGCGGCCGTCGGCGGGGTTGATCGCCCATTGCACGTTCGACCCGCCGGTTTCGACCCCGATCTCGCGCAGCACGGCAATCGAGCCGTTGCGCATGATCTGGTATTCCTTGTCGGTCAGCGTCAGGGCAGGGGCCACGGTGATCGAGTCGCCGGTATGCACGCCCATCGGGTCGACATTCTCGATGGCGCAGACGATGATCGCGTTGTCCGCCTTGTCGCGGACGACCTCCATCTCGAATTCCTTCCAGCCCAGCAGGCTTTCGTCGATCAGGATCTGGCTGACCGGCGAGGCGTCGAGCCCGCTTTTGCAGTAATACTCGAATTCCTGCCGGTTATAGGCGACGCCGCCGCCGGTGCCGCCCAGCGTGAAGGCGGGCCGGATGATCGCGGGCAGGCCCACATGTTCCAGCGCGGCCATGCATTCGTCCATGGTGTTGGCGATCACGGCCTTGGGGTTTTCCAGCCCGATCCGGTCCATCGCCTCGCGGAACAGCTTGCGGTCCTCGGCCATCTCGATGGCGGCGCGGTTGGCGCCGATCAGCTCGACCCCGTATTTGTGCAGAACGCCCATGTCGGCGAGCTTGAGCGAGGTGTTCAGCCCGGTCTGCCCGCCCATGGTCGGCAGCAGCGCGTCGGGGCGTTCCTTCTCGATGATCTTGGCGACGATCTCGGGGGTGATCGGCTCGATATAGGTCGCGTCGGCCAGGCCCGGATCGGTCATGATCGTGGCCGGGTTCGAGTTGACCAGGATGACCCGGTAGCCTTCCTCGCGCAGCGCCTTGCAGGCCTGGGCGCCGGAATAATCGAACTCGCAGGCCTGCCCGATGATGATGGGACCCGCGCCGATGATCATGATGGACTTGATATCGGTTCTCTTCGGCATGTCCCGCCCTCAGTTTGCGCAAATTGCTGGGCGTTATAGCCAAGCGGCCTTGGGGCGCAAGGGTGGGCGAGGGGAAATTCGGCACGTGCCGGTCCTTGCGGGGGCGGTCCGCGCCTTCGGACGGGGTCGAAGAGCGGTGCGCGCGCAGCCCTTTGGCGGAAAACCGGCGGACCGGGGCGTTTTGCCGGGCGGGGAGGAACCCGCCGGGCGTTACCGCATTTGTGAACGATCTGCCAGCATACTGCCCGGAGGCCGCCGCTGAGAGGCCCGGGTCCCGCGCTATCTTCTCCGGCCGGACCAGAGCGCGGCGGCCCTCGACAGGCGGTCCCGCGCGCAAGCGTCCGACCGCGATCTGGCGAAAGGAAAAAGGAATGGCCTGGACACTCGATCTTTCCCTTGAAACCCGCGTCCCCAGCCGGGGCCGACTCTGGGGGGAATTCGTGGTGTTCTATCTGTTGACGCCGCTCGGGATGGCGCTGCTGATGCCGCCGCAGGCTCTGTTTCCGGTGCTGCTGAGCCTGACCGCCATGGGGCTTTTGCTGTTGCAGGTCACCGAAGGCTTCCGCTGGTCCGATCTGATCCGCGGGCTCAGCCGGATCGATCCCTGGCTGGTCCTGGGCTTTTCGGCGGTCACGACCCTGATCGTCGGCACCTTGACGATGCTGGTGGTCCCGCAGGAGGCGCTGGCGCTGGTGCGGACCAACCCGGCGCTTCTGGGCTCGATCCTGCTGTTCTATCCGCCGCTTTCGGCGCTGCCGCAGGAAATCGTCTTCCGGGCGCTGTTCTTCCGCCGCTACGGGCCGATCCTGCCGGGCCTCAGGCACGCGATCGTGCTGAATGCCGCCGTCTTCTCGCTTGCCCATCTGATGTACTGGAGCGTGGTGGTCTCGGCCCTGACCTTCCTGGGCGGGATCGTCTTCGCCTGGGCCTATGAGGCGCGCCGGAATTTTCCGCTGGCGGTGGTGCTGCATGCGGTGGCGGGCTGGATCCTGTTCATCGGCGGGCTTGGCATCCTTTTCTATTCCGGAAATGTGGTGCGCCCGTTCTAGACCGGACACGAAGAAGACGCGTGGCGGCGATTTGACTTGTGTCAAGTCAGCTTGACAGGGGATGTGGCATGGTCCGCCGCGAAACACGGGGAGTCGATCCATGCGCATTGTCTTTATTCATCCCAACTACAGGTCCGGCGGCGCCGAGATCGCGGGCAACTGGCCGCCGGCCTGGGTCGCGTATCTGACCGGGTCGCTGCGGACTGCGGGATATGACGACATCACGTTCATCGACGCGATGACCAACAACATTTCGGAAGACGACATCCGCAAGCAGCTGAAGGCGCTGAAGCCCGACGTGATCGCCTCGACCTCGATCACGCCCTCGATCTACGCGGCCGAACGGCTGCTTGAGATCGCCAAGGAAGAGGTCCCCGACGCGATCCGTGTCCTCGGCGGCATCCACGCGACCTTCATGTTCAAGCAGGTGCTGTCGGAGGCGCCCTGGATCGACGCCATCGTGCGCGGCGAGGGCGAAGAGATCGTGGTCGAGCTGATGAACGCGATCCGGGACGGCAAATGGCCCGAGAACCGGCGCGAGATCAAGGGTCTGGCATTCCTCGACGGCGACGAGATCGTGGCGACCGCCGCCGCGCCCACCATCAAGGACGTCGATTCGATCAAGCCCGACTGGACCATCCTCGAGTGGGAGAAATACATCTACATCCCGCTGAACTGCCGGGTCGCGATCCCGAACATGGCGCGCGGCTGCCCGTTCACCTGTTCGTTCTGCTCGCAATGGAAGTTCTGGCGCGACTACCGGATCCGCGATCCCAAGAAGGTCGTCGACGAGATCGAGGATCTGGTCGTGAACCACAAGGTGGGCTTCTTCATCCTCGCCGACGAGGAACCCACCATCAACCGCAAGAAGTTCATCGCCTTCTGCCAGGAGCTGATCGACCGCGGCCTGCCCGACAAGGTCAAATGGGGCATCAACACCCGGGTGACCGACATCCTGCGCGACGAGGAACTGCTGCCCTTCTACCGCAAGGCGGGGCTCGTCCATATCTCGCTCGGGACCGAGGCCGCCGCACAACTGAAGCTCGACCAGTTCAACAAGGAAACTCGCGTCGAGGACAACAAGCGCGCGATCCAGCTTCTGCGCGAGGCCGACATCCTGACCGAGGCGCAGTTCATCGTCGGCATGGACAACGAGACCGAGGAAACCCTGGAAGAGACCTTCCAGCTTTGCTGGGACTGGCAGCCTGACCTCGCCAACTGGGCCATGTATACGCCCTGGCCGTTCACGCCGCTCTTCCAGGAGCTGCACAACAAGGTCGAGGTCTTCGATTACAGCCGCTACAACTTCGTGAACCCGATCATGAAGCCCGAGGCGATGGACCGTGCCCAGCTTCTGGACCGGGTGATGCACAACTATCGCCGGTTCTACATGCGCAAGGCGCTGCTCCACTACCCGTGGCGCGGCAGCGGCTTCCGCCGCCGGTACCTGCTGGGCTGCCTCAAGGCGTTCCTCAAGGCGGGCGTTGGCCGGTCCTTCTATGACCTCGGCAAGAACAACTACTGGGGCCCGCAATCGAAGGACAAGGTGCATTTCGATTTCGACATGTCCCGCAAACCTGCCGCGGCGCAGATCGAGGACTGGGAATCGAACGCCGACCGCGCCGCCCAGGCGGCTGCGCGGCGCAAGTCCAAGGATACGAGCTTCAAGATGCCCGCCGACGATCCGTCGCAGGTGAAGGCCTGCGGGGGCGGCGATCAGCAGATGGAAGAAGTCTGAGATGAAGGACGACCTGTCCGGCCGTTCCGGCCGGATCGGACCGAATGCCGTGCTCCAGCTTCTGCCTGTGCTGGAGGCGGCGGGCGGGGGCGCGCTGCGCGACGAGATGCTCGGGGCGGCGGGGCTGTCGGCCCCTCCGTCCGATGCCGGGCTGATGGACGAGGGCCCGGCGGGTGCCATGCACCGCGCGCTGCGCCAGCGTCTGCCCGGCCGCGCGCCCGAGTTGCTGCGCGAGGCCGGGGCGCGGACCGGGGACTATATCCTGGCCCATCGCATTCCGCCGATGGCACAGCGGGTGCTGAAGCTGCTGCCGCCCGCGCTGGCCGCGCCCATTCTGGCCAAAGCCATCGCCAAGCACAGCTGGACCTTCGCGGGGTCGGGGGCCTTCCGGGTCGTGTCGACCCGGCCGCTGGTCTTCGAGCTGACCGACAACCCGCTGATCCGGGACGAAACCGCGCCGCACCCGATCTGCGTCTGGCATGAGGCGGTGTTCGACCGGCTGTTCCAGACCCTCGTCGACCGGCGCCTGCGCACCCGCGAACTGACCTGTTCGGCCAGCGGCAGTGCCGTCTGCCGGTTCGAGATCGCGCGCCCCTAGAGCGGGCCTGTCCCACGGAAAACCGCCCGGCCATCCGGCCGGGCGGTTTGCGCTTTCACGGGGGGCGCGGCGGCGCGGCGTGAGGCGGACGTCGAGGCCCGGGGGCTGGCCAGAGGGCTTCGGGGCGGATAAAGCAGCGGCTGCGGGGCGGCGGTGTCTCGGCTCCCCTTGACTTCGGGGGCCATCGGGGGTGTATCGGCCCGAACCCAAGACACGAGCCCCGAGGACCGTCCGATGCACGCCTATCGCAGCCATACCTGCGCCGACCTGAACAAGTCCCATGTGGGCGAGACCGTGCGCCTGTCGGGCTGGGTCCATCGGGTGCGAGATCACGGCGGCATCCTGTTCATCGACCTGCGCGACCATTACGGCATCACCCAGGTGCTGGCCGATCCCGACAGCCCGGCCTTTGCCGATGTCGAGAAGGTGCGGTCCGAATGGTGCATCCGCATCGACGGGGTGGTGAAGGCGCGCGACGAGAGCCTTGTGAACGCCAAGATCCCGACCGGCGAGATCGAGGTCTTCGTGCGCGAGCTCGAGGTACTGGGCCAGGCCGAGGAACTGCCGCTGATGGTCTTCGGCGATCAGGACTACCCCGAGGAAACCCGGCTGCGCTATCGCTATCTCGACCTGCGCCGCGAGAGCATGCAGGCGAATATGACGCTGCGCTCGGACGTGGTGGCCTCGATCCGGCGGCGGATGTGGGACAAGGGCTTCCGCGAATTCCAGACCCCGATCATCACCGCCTCGAGCCCCGAGGGCGCCCGCGACTTCCTGGTGCCCTCGCGGCTGCATCCGGGCAAGTTCTACGCGCTGCCGCAGGCGCCGCAGATCTTCAAGCAGCTGATCATGGTCTCGGGCTTCGACCGCTATTTCCAGATCGCGCCCTGCTTCCGCGACGAGGACCCGCGCGCCGACCGCTCGCCCACCGACTTCTACCAGCTCGACCTGGAAATGAGCTTCGTGCAGCAGCAGGACGTGTTCGACACCGTCCAGCCGGTGATCGCGGGCATCTTCGAGGAGTTCGGCGGCGGCCGTAAGGTCGATACCGACTGGCCGCAGATTTCCTATGCCGATGCGGCGCTGTGGTACGGCACCGACAAGCCCGACCTGCGCAACCCCATCAGGATGCAGGACGTCAGCGAACATTTCCGCGGCTCGGGCTTTGCGATCTTCGCGAAACTGCTGGAACAGGACGGCACCGAGATCCGCGCGATCCCCGCGCCCACCGGCGGCAGCCGCAAGTTCTGCGACCGGATGAACGCCTTTGCCCAGAAGGAAGGGCTGCCCGGGATGGGCTACATCTTCTGGCGCGAGACCGATGGCCAGATGGAGGCCGCGGGCCCGCTGGCCAAGAATATCGGCCCCGAACGGACCGAGGCGATCCGCCAGCAGCTGGGCCTTGGCGTAGGCGACGCCGCCTTCTTCCTCGGCGGCAAGCCCTCGGCCTTCCAGACCGTCGCGGGCAAGGCGCGCACCGTCATCGGCGAGGAACTGGGCCTGACCGACAAGGACCGGTTCGCCTTCTGCTGGATCGTCGATTTCCCGATGTACGAGAAAGACGCCGAGACCGGCGCCATCGACTTCGAGCACAACCCCTTCTCGATGCCGCAGGGCGGGATCGAGGCGCTGGAGGGCGACCCGCTCAAGGTTCGGGGCTATCAGTACGACCTGGCCTGCAACGGCTATGAACTGGTCTCGGGCGCGATCCGGAACCACCGGCTGGACATCATGTTCAAGGCCTTCGCGCTGGCGGGCTATGCCGAGGACGAGGTGCGCAAGCGCTTCCCGAGCCTTGTCAACGCCTTCCGCTTCGGCCCGCCGCCCCACGGCGGGTGCGCGGCCGGGATCGACCGGATCGTGATGCTGCTGGCGGACGAGCTGAACATCCGCGAGGTGATCATGTTCCCGATGAACCAGCGCGCCGAGGACCTGATGATGGGCGCGCCGTCCGAGCCCAGCAACGACCAGCTTCGCGACCTCTCTCTGCGTGTGATCCCGCAGGAGTGAGGCCCCTCGGGGCCGATCGAAAAGGCCCTGGCGTTTCTGCCGGGGCCTTTTCTTTTTCGTGAGTGGTGCGTTCAGACTTGGGTCCGGCCGTCAGGGGGGATCAGAGCGGCCAGAGGGTACCGATGGCGGCCACGGTGAAGGACGTGGCGCCGCCCCAGAAGATGGTCCGGTCGATCAGCGTCTTGAGGCGTGCGATCATCATGCTTCATCCTAGCTCGTCAATCGTTACCAATGTCATAACGGGCGAATGCGGCGGGACTCGGGCCGGGCTGTCCCGAGGCAGGGGCGGTTTCCCGGCTTTTCCCCGCGCGGGGACCGGGTTAAACGGGTCCCGATCACAAAGGACCCCGCCATGACCCAGGACCTGCCGCTCGGCGCTCCGCTTGCGCACTGGACGCCGCCGCCCCGGCCCGGCCGCGACAGCCTTTCGGGGCGCTATTGCCGGCTCGAGCCGCTCGCGCGCGACCATGCCGCCGAGCTGCACACCGCCAATCAGGCCGATGGCTCGATCTGGACCTATCTGCCCTACGGCCCCTTCCCGGACGAAGCTGCGCTGGCCGACTGGATCGCGCAGGCCGCCCCGGGCCCGGACCCGCTGTTCTTTGCGGTGCGCGAGGCGGTGTCGGGCCGGGCGCTGGGCGTGCTCAGCTATCTGAGGATCGCGCCCGAGGCCGGGTCGATCGAGATCGGCCATGTGAACTTCTCGGCTGCGCTGCAACGGCGCCCCGCCGCGACCGAGGCGGTCGCGCTGCTGATCGGCCGCGCCTTCGATCTGGGCTACCGGCGGCTCGAATGGAAGTGCAACGCGCTGAACCGGGCCTCGCGCCGGGCGGCCGAACGCTACGGGCTGAGCTACGAGGGCGTCTTCCGGCAGGCGACGGTGGTCAAGGGGCGGAACCGCGACACCGCCTGGTTCGCCGCCATCGACGCGGAATGGCCGGCGCTGAAAGCCGCCTACCAGACCTGGCTCGACCCCGCCAATTTCGACGCCGACGGGCAGCAGCGCGTCCGGCTGTCCGACCTGACGCGGCCGATCCTGGTCGCCCGCGACCCCGAAGCGCGCTGAGGCCGACAGGCCGCAAGGCCGGGCATCGGGCGGGCCGCCCGGGTTTGACCGGGGCGGCGCCGCTGCAACACCTTTCGGTCTATCCCGCGGGCATGAAATTTCTGCTTGCTCGAAAATTTAAAGCAATTCTATCCTGAATTGCATAACAGATAAAAAATCGAGCAGGACGTGAAATGACCCAGGTCGCAGAAATTGCGCCCGTGCCTTTTGCATGGACGCGCGGACTGGTCAGCGCGCGCGCAAGTGCCTTGCTGGCCGATCTGTTTCCCAGGGCGCACGACGCCCGGGCAGGCGAGTGCATCGGTATCGTAAAACGATTCATCTCTTTCGGGCGACGTTCGCTCACCGGGCATCCGGCCGAGGCGCTGGTGGTCATGGGCGAGGACGGGCGCCCGGTCTGCCTTGCCGGCCGGTATCTCGAGGCCGAGGCGCGTCAGGATCTGTTCCGGCTGGAGGAAATCCTGTCGGCACCGGGGCTTCTGGCCTATGGCGCGCTGACGCCCCATGCCAGCGGACTGCGCCACGCCGCCGCCCCGCCCCGGGCGCTGGAGCTTGTTCTGGGCGCCAATGTCCACATGTTGCGCACGCTCGACTGGCAGGCCGACATCGCGGCCCGGCGCCACGCGGGCGAGCCCATCTCGCGGGCCTTGTCGTCCAATCTGCGGCTTCTGGCGGAACATCCCGGGTCGCATGACGCGGTCGAGGATATGCGCGACACGCTGCACGCGCAGGCGACGCTGATGCTGGGGCTTCTCAGTTTCGACGAGCCGGTGCTGCCCGCCCTGTCCGGGATCGCGGCCTGACGGCCCGCTCGGGCGTTCAGGTTGCGCGTCAGCGGCCGGTGATTTCGACCCGGCCGGAAACCCGCGCGCCCTTGCTCGAGGTCAGGCTTTCGGCGGTCAGGTCGGCCTGAACCCGCGCCGTGGCCGACAGCGCCAGGTCGGTGCAGGTGACCCGGCCCGAGATTTCGCCGCTGATGGTGACGGTCTCGGCCGAGAGCGACCCGGTGACCTGTCCGGTCGCGCTGATCTCGATGGCCTTTGCGGCGATGTTGCCCTTGACCCGGCCGTTGACGATCACGGCGCTGTCCTTGGCGACGAGATCGCCCTCGATCGTCAGGTCTTCCGAGATGATTGCCTGGGCCATGTGCGCCGCTCCACGTTGGGTCTTCTGTCCGCCCCCTCAATGGGGCGGGTTCGAGCCGGCCACAAGGGGGCTCCTGACCCTTGGCCGCCTTATCCCGCCAGCGTTGCCCGGTTGCGACGGGGCCATGGGCGAAGACCCGCCGGGGCTGTGCGCATGGATCAGGCGGGCCGCTGCGCGGCGAAGCTTTCGCAGATGGCGCCTGCGGTGGTGATCCAGATGCGATCGCGATGCCCGGCGATATGGGCCAGCGCCCGGCGCAGCGCCCTCAGCCGGTAGGGCTGGCCCACGATATAGGGATGGAGCGCGATCCCCATCACCAGCGACTGGTGTGCCGACTGCTCCAGCATTTCGTCGAAATTCCCGACGATCATCCGGGCGAAGGTTTCGGCGCTGTCCTTGCGGCCGACAATGGCGGGAATGTCGTTCAGTTCCTGCGGATAGGGCACCGCCAGCAGCGGCCCATGGACGGTGCGCATCCAGACCGGCTGATCGTCCATGCACCAGTTCAGCGTGTAGCCATAGCCCGCCTCGGCCAGCAGGTCCGGCGTGGCCGGGCTTTCCGAGATCCATGGGCTGAGCCAGCCCTGCGGCGCCTTGCCCTCCGCGCGGGCAAGCGTCTCTGTCGCCTCGCGGATCAGCGCCCGTTCGGCGGCCGCGTCCAGGGTGCCCTGCCGTTCGCTGTTGCTGCGCCCATGACCCGCGATCTCGTCGCCCCGGGTGCGATGGGCGGCCATCAATTCGGGCGCGTGGTCGTACATCTCGGAATTGGCCAGCACCGTCGCGGGCAGGTCGAGCGCGTCGAGCATCTCGATCAGCCGCCAGGCGCCCACCCGGTTGCCATAGTCGCGCCAGGCATGGTTCAGGATGTCGGGCTGCGGCCCGCCGGGCGCCAGCTCTGCCCCGAGCCCCTCGCCGAAGGCGAAATGTTCGAGGTTCACGCCCAGATAGACCGCAAGCCGTTTGCCTCCGGGCCAGGTGAAATCGGGCCGGTCGGTGATCGGGCTGTAGTCGTAGCGGCCGTGGGTCTTCAGGCTCACAGCGGCGCCTCGGCCAGCCCCGCGCGGTCCAGCAGGATCTCGGCGCTGTCGTTCCAGACATCGGTCGAGACGATCTTGCCGTCCCGGACGGTGAAGATGTCGATATAGCGGTTGCCGTCGAAGGGGGTGCCGTCGGGCCATGCGCCGTAAAGATGGCCGGTATTGTAGACCCGGACCTCGCCGGTTTCGGGATCGGTGACGGCATCGGTCCGAAGGAACCGTTTCTTGACCCATCCGTAGCGCTTGCCGTTGAAGCCCGCGCTGTCGGCCGGCCCGCCGAATTTCCGTCCGCCGGTGAAGGTCATCCGGAAATCCTCGGCCAGAAAGGCGGCGGCGCCTTCGGGATCGGGGATCATCGAGCGTTCGAGATAGGCCTCGACGATACGCTTGGCCTCGGCGGCGGGGTCGGTCATGGGGAGCCTCGCTATAGGGCGCGCGGGGTGGCGCCTCGGCGATGCCTACGCCTGCGGCATGGGGTTGGGCAAGCGCCTGAGGCGGCTGATGCCCTCTTCGCCGATCCGTAAAGCGTGGACGTCAGGCGCTGGTCGAGAGGACGTTGAAAGATTGGGCGCCGCTCAGACGGTCCCGACCGAACGGGGCGAGAGCAAAGGGGCGAACGGGCGTCCGTATGTGCGAAAGGTGTGAACGCCGAAGAGGTGAACCAGGGATTCACCCGCCGGATTGGGGCGCACGCCCCGGATCACCCTCCGCCGCGCGGACGCGATGCTTGGGGGGCGATCCGTCGAGGGACGCCCGCAGGTTCGGGCGCCCCGGGCGGGGGGTGCGGTTTAACGCGCGAACTTCTTGTACTTCACCCGCTTCGGCTCGACCGAGTCCGGGCCCAGACGGCGGATCTTGTCTTCCTCATAGGCCTCGAAGTTGCCTTCGAACCATTCCACATGGGCCTCGCCCTCGAAGGCCAGGATGTGGGTGCAAAGCCGGTCGAGGAAGAAGCGGTCGTGGCTGATGATGACCGCGCAGCCCGCGAAATCTTCCAGCGCGGCTTCCAGCGCCTGCAGGGTCTCGACGTCCAGGTCGTTGGTCGGTTCGTCCAGAAGCAGCACGTTGCCGCCCGATTTCAGCAGCTTGGCCATGTGGACGCGGTTGCGCTCGCCGCCCGAGAGCAGCCCCACCTTCTTCTGCTGATCGCCGCCCTTGAAGTTGAAGGACGAACAATAGGCGCGGCTGTTCACCTCGGCATCGCCCAGAACCACGATGTCGAGCCCGTCCGAGATCTCTTCCCAGACCGTCTTGTTGGGGTCGAGCGCGTCGCGGGACTGGTCGACATAGCTCAGCTTGACGGTGTCGCCGAAGGTGATGGCGCCCGCATCGGGCGTTTCCTGCCCCGTCAGCATGCGGAACAGGGTCGATTTCCCGGCGCCGTTCGGGCCGATCACGCCGACGATGCCGCCCGGGGGCAGGGCGAAGCTCAGCTCCTCGATCAGCAGCCGGTCGCCATAGCCCTTCTTCAGCCCCTCGATCTCGATCACCTTGCCGCCAAGACGGGGCCCGTTCGGAATGATGATCTGCGCGCGGCCCAGCTTTTCGCGTTCGGACTGGCCGGCCAGTTCCTCATAGGCCTGGATCCGGGCCTTGGATTTCGCCTGCCGCGCCTTCTGGCCCGCGCGGATCCAGTCCAGTTCGCGTTCCAGCTGCTTCTGCTTGGCCTTGTCCTCGCGGGCTTCCTGTTCCAGCCGCTTGGCCTTCTGTTCCAGCCAGCTCGAATAGTTGCCCTCGTAGGGGATGCCCCGGCCGCGATCCAGTTCGAGGATCCAGCCGGTGATGTCGTCGAGGAAATAGCGGTCGTGGGTAACGATCAGGATCGTGCCCTTGTACTCGATCAGGTGCTGTTGCAGCCAGGCGATGGTCTCGGCGTCCAGATGGTTTGTCGGCTCGTCCAGCAGCAGCATGTCGGGCGCTTCCAGCAGCAGTTTGCACAGCGCCACCCGGCGCTTTTCGCCGCCCGAAAGGGTTTCGACAGGGGCGTCGTCGGGCGGGCAGCGCAGGGCCTCCATCGCGACATCGATCTGGCTGTCGAGATCCCAGAGGTTTTCCGCGTCGATCTGGTCCTGCAGGGTCGTCATCTCTTCCATCAGCTCGTCCGAGTAATCCTCGGCGACCTGCATGGCGATCTCGTTGAACCGGTCGATCTTGGCCTTCTTCCCGGCCACGCCCAGCATGACGTTTTCACGCACGGTCAGCGCGGCGTCGAGTTCGGGTTCCTGCGGCAGATAGCCGACGCGGGCGCCCTTGGCGGCCCAGGCCTCGCCCGAGAAGTCCTTGTCCCAGCCCGCCATGATGCGCAGGAGCGTCGATTTCCCGGCGCCGTTGACGCCCACGACCCCGATCTTGACCCCGGGAAGGAAGTTCAGGCGAATGTTCTCAAAGCACTTCTTGCCGCCCGGATAGGTCTTGGACACGCCGTCCATGTGGTAGACATATTGGTAGGAAGCCATCGCGAACGCCTCGTGCAAAAGGTGTAAGAGTTGCGTCTGCACATAGCGATTCCGCTGGACAAGGGCAATGACGGGCAGGTTAACGTGCGGCCCTGTGTCGAACGAGGCGGTGGGACGGGCGAATGCGGGCGGGGCTTCCGACGGCGCGGGCCGGGATGCGGATCGGGCTTCTGGGCGGGTCTTTCGATCCGGCCCATGAGGGCCATGCCCATATCACGCGCACGGCCCTGAAACGGTTCGGGCTCGACCGGGTCTGGTGGCTGGTCTCGCCGGGCAATCCGCTGAAGTCGGAAGGCCCGGCCCCGATGGCGCGGCGGATCGCGGCAGCCCGGGCGGTGATGGATCACCCGCGGGTCGAGATCACCGATCTGGAGGCCCGGATCGGCACCCGCTACACCGCCCAGACGCTGAAACGCCTGATGGCGCTGTATCCCGGGGTGCGGTTCGTCTGGCTGATGGGGGCCGACAATCTGATCGACTTTCACCGCTGGGACCGCTGGCGCTGGATCCTCGACAACGTGCCGGTGGGCGTGCTGGCGCGCCCGGGGCAGGGGGTGGCCGCGCGCCGGTCGCGGGCCGCGATCACCCATGCCCGCTATCGGCTTTCGGCCGATCGCGCGCCTTGTCTGGCAGACCGGCAGCCCCCGGCCTGGTGCTATCTGAACATGCCGATGGTGGATTTGTCGTCCTCCGAGATCCGGGCGCGGGGCGACTGGCGCGGATAGGCGTGGCGGCTGTGGCGATTAACCCTTTCCCACCTTGCCCGAACCGGGCCGGTCTGGTTCACTCCGCCCCATGACGACGCCCCTCTCACAGCTTTCGCGACGGCTGTTTCTGGCCGGTCTTATGGCGGGTCCCGCAGCCTCGGCGCTGGGCGCGCCGCTCGACCGTTCGCCGGTGCCGCGGCCGCGTCCCGAATTGCGCGGCCGGGTCGCCGATGCGGCGCAGCTGATCGAGGCGGCGGGACTATCGGGCAAGTTCGCCTTCGCCCTTGTCGATGTCGAAACCGGCACGCTGCTGGAGGCGCACAAGCCGCTTCTGGGCCTGGCCCCGGCCTCGGTCGCGAAGTCGGTCACGGCGCTTTATGCGCTGGACGCGCTCGGCCCCGAGTTTCGCTTCTCCACCCGGCTGATCGCGACGGGACCGGTGACCGGCGGGCGGCTCGAGGGCGATCTGGTGCTGGCGGGGGGCGGCGATCCGACGCTCGATACCGACCTCTTGGGCGATCTGGCTGCCCAGCTGAAGGCCGCCGGGGTGACCGAGGTGCGGGGGCGCTTCCTGTACCATGCGGGGGCGCTGCCGGGTCTGCCCGCGATCGATCCGGGCCAGCCGCCGCAGGTTGGCTACAACCCGGCGATTTCGGGGCTGAACCTCAACTTCAACCGGGTCCATTTCGAATGGCGCCGCGCGGCGGGCGGCTATGCGGTGACGATGGATGCCCGCGCCCGGCGCTATGCGCCCCAGGTCGGCGTGGCGCGCATTCATGTCGTCGACCGGGCGACGCCGGTCTACACCTATGCCTCGAACGGGGGCATCGACGAATGGACGGTGGCCCAGGGCGCGCTTGGGGCCGAGGGCGCGCGCTGGCTGCCGGTGCGCCGACCGGCGCTGTATTGCGCCGAGGTGTTCCAGACGCTGGCGCGCTCGCATGGCATCGTGCTCGCCACGCCGCAGGAGGTGGCCGGTGCGCCCGCCGGCATCCAGCTTGGCCGGATCGACAGCGCGCCTCTGGCCGAGATCCTGCGCGGGATGCTGAAATACTCGACCAATGTCACCGCCGAGGCGGTGGGGCTGGCCTCGACCATCGCGCGCGGCGCCCGGCCGCAAAGCCTGGCCGAGTCCGGGCAGGCGATGACCGAGTGGCTGCAGACCCGCATGGGCGCGCACAAGGCGCGGTTTGTCGATCATTCGGGACTGGGCGACGCCTCGCGGCTGTCGCCGATGGAACTGGTCCGCACGCTGGCCATCGCCGCGCCCGAAGGGCGGCTGCGGCCGCTTCTGAAGGACATTCCGATCCGCGACGACGCGGGACGGCCGCAGACCGGGCATCCGGTCGAGGTCTCGGCCAAGACCGGCACGCTGAATTTCGTCTCGGCGCTGGCGGGCTATATCGGCGCGCCCGGCGGGCGGCAGATGGCTTTCGCGATGTTCTCGGCCGACGAGGCACGCCGCGCGCGGCTCGGCCCCGAAGAGATGGAACACCCGCCAGGCGGCAAGGCCTGGATTTCGCGCTCGCGCGCGCTGCAACAGGATTTTCTGAGGCGATGGGCGGACCTGTATGCCTGACCGGCCGTCTCAGACGCCGTCGGGCCGGACCACCAGCAGCCCCGCGATGAAGCCCGCCTGATTGTGAAAGGCGTCGATCTCGGCCATTTCGGCTTCGGTGCAGCCCAAGAGCAGCTTCAGTTCGGCATCGCGCTTGCTGAGGTCCATCGAGGCCAGAACGCCGGTCACCCGAGGCTCGGGCAGGCTGCCGCGCCACAGGTCCACCCCGTCGCCGTCAATGGCGCGGGTCCCGTCGAGATAGCCATAATCAAGCGGATAGACGAGTTCGGGAAAGCGCGGATGGGCCGAGCCCCTGGGCCGGTCCACCACGATTTCCGCCGCAGCGACGAAGCGGTCGGCGAAGGGCCAGAACCGCGCGGGCAGATCGACGGGAACCACCGGCTAAAGCACCGTATGCCGCGCCCGTGCCGCCCGCTCGATGGCCGCGCCCGCCAGCCGGTCGATGTTCAGCTCGTAGCGGATCTCTTCCAGAAGCCGCAATTCGGTCTCGCCCAGGCGGCCATCGGCCGCGGCCACGTCGCAGGCCAGCACATAGGCGGTTTCGTGCAGCTTGTCGGGCAGCGCCTCGTTGACCAGCCCGAACAGCGCGTCGAGCCCGTCATATTCGCTGAACAGGTCGAACACGGTCTGGGCCACGATGCGGATGCGGTCCTGATCGTAAGCGGCGAAGATCGGCAGGTGATTCACCATCCGCTCGATGGTCACCAGTTCGGCGGTGCGGATGGTTTCATCCGAGGCGGAGACCGCGACCATGATCGCGACCAGCGCGTCCTGGGCGGAAAGGGGCGTTTCGGGTTCGCTCAAGGGGGCCTCCGTGGGGTCGTGTTGCGGCGCAGAATATTGACGTGGCGCAAGGGGGGCAATAGGAGTCGGGGCCTTGCCGGGCATGGGGTCCGGCCAGCGAAGCGCCGGGCCCGGGGCCCGTCCAGCGAAGAGAGTGCGAAACGATGTCCAACCTCCGCGACGCCGCGATGAGTTCCAAGGCCTGGCCCTTCGAAGAGGCCCGGAAGCTGCTCAAGCGTGCCGAGAAGGGGGCTTCGGACAAGGGCTATATCCTGTTCGAGACCGGCTACGGCCCCTCGGGTCTGCCCCATATCGGCACCTTCGGCGAGGTTCTGCGCACGACGATGATCCGCCGCGCCTTCGAGGCGATCTCGGACATCCCGACCCGGCTGATCTGTTTCTCGGACGACATGGACGGCATGCGCAAGGTGCCCGGCAACGTGCCGAACCAGGAGATGCTGCGCGAACATCTGCAGCGGCCGCTGACCTCGGTGCCCGACCCGTTCGGCGAATATGAGAGCTTCGGGCATCACAACAACGCGATGCTGCGGCGGTTCCTCGACACCTTCGGGTTCGAATACGAATTCTATTCGGCGACCGAGTTCTACCGCTCGGGCCGGTTCGACGACACGCTGAAGCTGGCGACCGAACGCTATGACGACCTGATGGCGGTGATGCTGAAATCGCTGCGCGAGGAACGTCAGCAGACCTATTCGATCTTCCTGCCGATCCATCCCGAGACCGGGCGCGTGCTGTACGTGCCGATGAAGCAGGTCGATGCGGTCAATCACACCATCACCTTCGACGACGAGGACGGCCGCGAATGGACGCTGCCGGTGACGGGCGGCAAGGTCAAGCTGCAGTGGAAGCCCGATTTCGGCGCGCGCTGGGCCGCGCTGGGCGTCGATTTCGAGATGTATGGCAAGGACCATTCGACCAACACGCCGATCTACGACCGGATCTGCGAAATCCTCGGCGGCAGGAAGCCCGAGCATTTCACCTACGAGCTGTTCCTCGACGAAAGCGGCGAGAAGATCTCGAAATCGAAGGGCAACGGGCTGACCATCGACGAATGGCTGACCTATGCCGCGACCGAGAGCCTGAGCTATTTCATGTACCAGAAGCCCAAGACCGCCAAGCGGCTCTGGTGGGACGTGATCCCGAAGGCGGTGGACGAATACCACCAGCAGCTGCGCGCCTTCCCGGGGCAGGACCTGAAGGCGCAGATCGACAACCCGGTCTGGCACATCCATGGCGGCACCCCGCCCGAAAGCCGGATGGTGGTGCCCTTCGCGATGCTTCTGAACCTCGCCTCGGTGGCGGGGGCGACCGACAAGGACGGGCTGTGGGGCTTCATCCGGCGCTATGCGCCCGAGGCCTCGCCCGAGACCCATCCCGATCTCGATCAGGCGGCGGCCTTCGCGGTGCGCTATTTCCACGACTTCGTGGCCCCGCAGCGCCAGTTCCGCGCCCCCGACGCGACCGAACGCGCGGCGATGGAGGATCTGGTGGCCCGGCTCAAGGTCTGGGACGGCGGGCTCGATGCCGAAGAGCTGCAAAGCCTCGTCTTCGCGGTCGGCAAGGATCACGGGTTCGAGCCGCTCCGCGACTGGTTCAAGGCGCTTTACGAGGTGCTGCTGGGCGCGAGCCAGGGGCCGCGCTTCGGCGGGTTCATCGCGCTTTACGGCGTCGACGAGACCGTGCGCCTGATCGAGGACGCGCTGGCCCGGGGCTGAGCCGCCCGGGCCGCCCGGCTGCCGGGACGCCTAGTCCCGGTGCCAGGACTTCCACCAGCGTTTCCAGCTTCGGCCAAGATCCTTGGCCGGGCTGGCGAAAAGCCGCGCGCCGAGGGTCTGCGCGGCCTCGGCCAGATCGGCCTGCCGCGCCGCGATGCGCGCGCGCAGGGCGTCGCGGGTCTCGGCCCCGCCCGGCAGGTCGGGGGTCGCCGCAAGATGGGTGTCCAGCACGGCAAGGTCGTGGTGATCGCCCAGAAGCTCGGACAGTTCCTCGACCTTCTTCGCCCGGCGCCCCAGCGGCCCGCGTTCGATCGGCCGCAGAAGCCGGGTGTGATACCAGTGATATTTCACGCGCTTGCGCCAGTCGTGGATCACCGCGACCTCGGGCGCCTCGGCGGCCGCGGCGCGGCCCTTGCGCGCGCGGTCGAAGGTGCGCTGCAACCCGCGCCGCATCGGCCGGAAGCCGCCGCCGTAAAGCGCCCAGCTGCGCGCCCGTTCGCGCAGCCCCAGCATGTCCAGCCGGAACGCCGCCAGATCCTCCTCGACATGGGCCTTGGCGGCGGCGCGGTCGCGGGCCGCGACCAGATGCGCGCGCACCGGCTCGAACCCGTCCAGCCGGCCCCCGGCGACCAGCTTGTCGAAGGTCTCGACCATGCCCTCGCGGTCGCGCAACCCCGACAGGCGCCGCGCCGCGTCCCGGATCGCGCCGTTCTCGCGGGCATAGGCCGGGAAGGCGGGGCGCACGAGGCGGATCAGCCCGCGCAGCTTCTTGGCGCGCTTGCGCAGGCCGTGGACCTTTTCATGCAGCTCGATCCCCGGGTCGTCGAGTTCGGTGAGGGCGGCGTCGATTTCCTCGATCGCGATCCGGCGCAGGGCCGCTTCGGTGCTCTTGTCCGAGCGTTTCAGGCGATAGGTCATGCTGGAAAAGTCGTGTCCTTGAACTCGTATGATTCCGGAATCCGATCCGATGCCTAGAACCGGGATGTTAGTCCTTTGTGACAGGAGAGGAAGATGCGCGGGCGGCGCAGCGCCCCTGCGCCCGACGCGCGGCTGCGGTCAGGCGTCGCGGGGCTGCGAAAATGAGCGTCAGGCGCCCAGATCTTCGGCCATCAGCCGGAAGGCCTGGCCGAACCCGCCGTTCAGATGGCCCGAATGGGGCACCAGCCGGACGAAATGGAAATCGGCGAAATCCGCGTAAAGCTGGGCCTTCGGTTGGTGGTCGAGATAGTGGTCGCGCAGCGCCGTCCGCTCGGCGGGCCGGGTCGCGAAGACCGCGCGGGCCTGCAGGGTCAGGCGCGGATGGGTCAGCGGGTCGCCCTTGGGGCCGGGCTCGCCGACCAGCAGCGAACAGTCGGGCAGGGCGCGCAACGCCGCCGTATGCGGTGCCAGATCCGAGATCAGCGTCACCGGCAGACCGTCCGGCCCCGGCGCCAGCGCGATCCGGGTGACGAAGGGCGCGCCGTCGCGCAGAACCGCCAGCGCGGCATACCGCGCCTCGGCGATCAGCTTGCGGGCCAGCGCGCGGGCGGCATCGTCGGCCGGGCGGAACGGGTCCTTGGCGCTCATCGCGGGGTCACAGCCGGATCGCCGAGATCAGCCGCCCGTAATCGGCCTCGCCCGCATGGACGCTGCGGCGGTAGGAAAAGAACCGGTCCGGGTCGGAATAGGTGCAATGGCGGGTCCAGATCGCCTGGCCGATGCCCGCGCCGCGCAGGCGCGCGAGGCTGAAGCCCGGCAGGTCGAACTGGACGCGGTCGCCCTTGCCGGCGGCGAAGAACCGCGTCGAGTCGGGGTCCTCGGTCAGGAACGTGTCGAGGAATTCCGGCCCGACCTCATAGGCGCGCTGGCTGATGGTCGGGCCGATCACGGCGACCGTGTCGTCGCGCCGGGCGCCGAGCGTTTCCATCGCGTCGAGCGTGGCCTCGAGAATGCCCCCAAGCGCGCCCTTCCAGCCCGCATGGGCGGCGCCCACCACCCCGGCCGTGCGGTCCGCAAACAGCACAGGCTGGCAATCGGCGGTCAGCACGCCCAGCGCCAGCCCGGGGGTCCGGGTGACCATGGCATCGGCGCGCAGCGGAGCTTCTGGCAGGGCCTCGATCACCGCGACAGCGGCGGAATGGACCTGATGCACGGTGACAAGGCGGTCGGTGTCCACGCCCATGGCGCCCGCGACCCGGTTGCGGTTGATCGCCACCGCCTCGGACAGGTCCGACGAGCCGCCGCCGCAATTGAGCCCCCAGAAAATCCCGGACGACGCGCCGCCCTGCCGGGTGAAGAACCCGTGACGCAGCGGCGCGAGTGCGTTCGAGGTGAGAATTTCCAAAGTCATGAACGAAGTCCTGGGGGATCGGGGGCCCGTGCGGGGGTCAGCGCGAGTGTCTGGAAGAGCGTTCCCATTTCCTCGGGGTGGGTCAAGCGGCGATGTGCGGCAATATGGCTTCGCAGCGCCGCACCGGCGAGGTTTTGCGCCAGCGCCTGGGCGCGCGCCGCAATCCCGAGCCGTTCCAGCAGCACGCCCTGGGGGGTCGGGCCGCTGACGCGGAGGCCCTCGACGGTTCGGGCGGCGCGGGCCAGCGCCTCGAAATCGACATGGGCGGTCAGATCGGCCTCGCCGGGATGGGCGAGCGGCGGCTCGGGCCGGTGCGCGCGCAGGGCCTGCAGCGTGTCGCCGAGGCTGTGCCAGCCGCCGTAATCGACGATCAGCGCGGCCCCGCCCCGGGCGGCGATCCGCGCGGCCAGGGTCTCGACGATGGCGCAGGCGGGGGCGCAGGTCTCGACGATGTCGCCCGGTTCGGTATCGGCCAGCCGGTGGTCCAGTGCGGCAAGCGGCACCGGCGCCGACAGCCCGAGGGTCAGCCTGTCGTCCTCGAGCCCGACCAGGCGCTCGCGCCAGCCCGCGGCATCGCGCTGGAACTGGCGGATCGGCAGGGCATCGAAGAACTCGTTGGCGATCACGAAGAGAGGCGCCTCGGGCAGGGCGTCGGCGCTGTCGAGCCAGGCGATGTCGAGCCCCGGCAACGCCTGGCGCTGGCGGGCGCGCAGATGGGGCGAGGTCTCGACCAGATGCAGCCGGGCGCCCGCGTGAAAGCCCGGCACCCGCTTCGTGGCACGCCAGAGATCGGCCATCAGCGTACCGCGCCCGGGGCCGAGGTCGGCCAGAGCAAAGGGTGCGGGCGCGCCCTGGTCGAGCCAGACCTGCGCGAGCCAGAGTCCCAGAAGCTCGCCGAACATCTGGCTGATCTCGGGGGCGGTGGTGAAATCGCCCGCCTCTCCGAACGGATCGCGGGTGCTGTAATAGCCATGCTCGGGATGCATCAGGCAATCGGCCATGAAGTCGGCGATGCCGATCGGGCCGGTCGCCGCGATCCGCCGGGCGAGAAGCCGTGCAAGCGGGGTCATGCCCGTCGCCGCGCCGAGACCAGGATAAGCCCGAGCCCCAGCGCCATCATCGGCAGCGACAAAAGCTGCCCCATGGTCAGCCCGTAGCCCTGCCAGTGCAGCGCAAGGCCCAGCGGATTGCCCGGGCCTGCGAATTGCGCATCGGGCTGACGGACGAATTCGACGGCAAAGCGCGCGAGCCCGTAGCCCGCAAAGAAGGTCCCGGCGATGCGTCCGGGCGTCTTCAGCGCGCCGCGGGCCAGCGCAAGCCAAAGCAGGACCGCGCCAAGCAGAAGCCCTTCGAGCCCGGCCTCGTACAGTTGCGAGGGATGACGGGCGCAGGGAAAGCTGTCCCAGCCGGGGCAGTATTGCGCGGCCTCGCCGGGGAAGACGACGGCCCAGGGCAGATCGGAGGGGCGGCCCCAGAGCTCTGCATTGATGAAATTCGCGATCCGTCCGAAGAAAAGCCCCGGCGGCGTGGCCAGCGCCAGCGCGTCGGCGGCGGGCAGCAGCGGGATGCCGTGCTTTCGGGTAAAAAGCAGCACCGCCGCCATGACCCCCAGCAAGCCGCCATGGAAGGCCATGCCTCCGTGCCAGAGGATCGGGATCTCCCAGGGGGCCTGCAGATAATAGAGCGGTTTGTAGAACAGCACGAAGCCGAGCCGTCCGCCGAGGATCACGCCCAGCACGATCCAGGTCAGCAGTTCCTCGACCTGCTCGGGCCTCATCGGCGGGCGGGAGGCGGGCCAGGGCCGCTCGCGCCGCATCAGTGCGACGACCAGCCGCCAGCCGATCACGATCCCGGCGATATAGGCCAGCGCATACCAGCGCAGGGCGAAGTCGAAGCCAAAGACCGAGATCGAGAAGATCTCGGAGGTGAGGTCGGGAAAGGGGAGAACCGCTTGCATCTTGGGCCTTCTGTTCTCTGGGCTGCGCGGCGAAGTCAACCTTGAGCTTGCGCCGCCTGCGGGCCATATAGGGCGCGAATGTAAATGCCAGAGGCCGCCATGCAGACCCGCAACAAATTTCTCGACGACATGTCGAAGCTGATGACGAATGCCATGGGCGTGGCCCAGGGTGCCAAGGACGAGGCCGAGACGGCGATGAAGAGCATGCTCGATCGCTGGCTCGCCGACCGCAACTTCGTGACCCGCGAGGAATTCGATGCGGTGCGCGCCATGGCCCAGAAGGCGCGCGAGGAAAACGAGGCGCTGAAGGCCCAGATCGCGGCGCTGGAGGCGAAATAGGCCCGAGGAGTCAATGCAAACGGGGCGCGGGCAAGCCGTGCCCCGGATCCCTGGGCGCGTTCGGTCGGGCGGAGGGGGCGAATTTTCTGCGAAAATTCGGGGCCCGAAGGAACCGGCATGGCATCCGCCCCGGTTCTTGCGCCCATGAAGTTCCTGTGGCCGGGGGCAGTGGCCGTATGGGCGGTTCCGGGCGGGAGCCGCCACGCCGCCTTGCCCTGCCAGAGGCTCTTTGAGCGTCATCTCTTTGCGCAAAGCTTTAGGTCGCTTAAGCCCGATGCCGGGGGCAATGATTGCCTCCCGGGCTCGCGCGGCGCGATGCGACCGGGCCGATGTCTGACGGGGCACGGCCCTGGTGCGCGGGGCGTCCAGTCCGCATGAGACGGAGAAGCGGACCGGTCGACGGCCGATCTTTCGCTGCGGACCCGGCATGGACCGCGCGGATTGACCCATATCGACGACCCAGGCTGCCGCGTATGCGCTCATGCGCATGTACGGAGGTGGTCATGGCGCTATCCAGTCTCGCAGCCCTCGCCGAACCCACCCGGCTGGAGGCGATGCGCCTGCTCGGCGACGGATCGGACCATTGCGTCTGCGAATTGATGGCGAGGCTCGATGTCACCCAAAGCAGGATGTCGCCGCACATGAAGGTGCTGAAGCAGGCGGGGCTGGTCACCGACCGCCGCGACGCACAATGGGTCCGCTATCGCCTGAACGCCGACATGCCCGCGGGGATTCGCGCCATCGTCGAGGCCGTGCTTGCTGCCTCTGCGGCCAGGGGCCGGAGCGCGGCATGAGTGCGGAGGCTGCTTCACCGATCGGTCGGCCTCGACCGGAATGGCTGGGCATTGTTGCCGAAAGGCGGCCCGAGGCGTGGCTTTCCCTTTCCCCTTTCCCCTTCAGGTTCAGGCCACGCGGACGCTTTCGGCGGTGCCGGAGCGTTGAGACGGCTGATGAACGAGCCATGTCGCGCCATTGGTCCGAGCGGCAATGGCGAATGACGCGGATGTGGATTTCGGCGGCTTGGCGGTCCGGGTCTCTCGCGGCGATGCGCTCTCCGAAGGACTTGGGGCCGAGCCGGTTCAGCGCCACCGGTCCGAGCGAACCGGCGCGGGCATCTTTGCCTCGGCGTGACTTCGGGCGTGGTATCCTGTCCGCCGCGTCCGGAACGCGCTGGCATGGTAACGCGTGGCGCGCAGGGTTTCGTTGCGGGGCAAGCCGATATCCGCCATCTGTCCGGGAGCAGAGCCGAGCGGCGCAGGGCAGTCCTCTGTCCATGGCCGGCCGTTTTTCCGGACCGGGATGATCGCCGTGGCGCCGCGCAGGATGATGGCGCTGTGACCGCGTCGAGT
>NZ_SOEB01000008.1 GCF_004365965.1 Rhodovulum visakhapatnamense | reverse complement strand
GAATCAGGGGTCTCTCTGGTGAACCGCACCGGCGAGGCGCTGACCGATATCGTCGAGCGCGTCAGCAACATCGCCGAACTGATCGGCGACATCGCGACCGGTGCGCAGGAACAGTCGGTGGGGCTTGGCGAGATCAACGTGGGCGTGACCGAGCTTGACAAGGTGACCCAGCAGAATGCCGCCATGGTCGAGGAGGCGACCGCGGCCAGCACCACGCTCAAGCAGGAGGCATCGACGCTGCAGCAACTGGTGGCACGGTTCCGTCTTCGGAACGCGGCGCCCGGTCGGCCGACGGCGCGGCCGGCCCCTTCCGCCCGCCCCGAAGCTGCGCCCGCCGTGGGCGAGCCTCGCAAGCGCGCGGTCAACGACGCAGGATGGCAAGACTTCTGACGCTTCGGAACCGGCATCCCGACAGCCAGCGCCGGAGGGCTCCCAGGTTTTCTCGACCTGGTCAACGTCGTCCTGGGATCGGGCTGCGTGGGCGCGAACCTCCGGGTGTCGACAGGTCCGGCGGGCTATCCAGGACCGTTCGCCCGTGACATGGTCTAAACCGTTGCCTTTTCTCAGCGCGATTTGGTAGCGTCGGACGTGGGAGGAAAGACCAATGAGCCATGAACCGGTTGCGCCGGCATTGGCGGCCATAGAGTGCGTTCTGGTCGTCGATGATCACCCACTCTATTCCGATGCGCTTGCCGTCGCCCTTCGGCATGCTTTTCCCGATGCAGAGATCCGGACCGCCACGACGCTCGCCGAGGGTCTTGGGGCGCTTGGATCTGGGTTCTTGCCGGATCTGGTGATGCTGGACCTCAAGCTGCCCGATGTGGCCGGGATCAGCGGCTTTGCCCGGCTGCGCGAGCGTCTGCCGCAGGTGCCGATCCTGGTGATTTCGGCGCTGACCTCGGTCGAGGTGGTGACCGCTCTGATGGACGGCGGTGCGGCTGGGTTCGTCCCCAAAGATGCCTCGATCGACGATCTCAGACTGGCCCTGGCCGAGATCCGCGTCGGCAACCGGTATCTGCCGCTGGCCTATCGCCGGGCCTGCCGGTCGGCGATGCGGGCGCCGCGCGCTGCCAGCGCTCAGGAAATCGGTCGCCGCATTGCCGAACTGACACCGCAGCAGGCCCGCATCATGCGGCTGATTTGCGCGGGCAAGCCCAACAAGCAGATCGCCTATGAACTTTCGCTGGCCGAGGCGACCGTCAAGGCGCATATCACAGCGCTGTTGCGTCGGCTTGGGGTGCAGAACCGGACCCAGGCAGCGGTGCTGATCGAAAGCGCCGCCGTCGATGTCGGAGCGGGGTTCTCGGAGGCCGATGCCCGGGCCTTCCTCAGCCAGTAGCGTCCGGGATGGCGCCGCGGCCGGATCCGGGTCCGGAACCCTTGGTGTCGGGCTGTCGCGCACCGCCGACCCGGCGCGTGCCGCGGCCGAGGCGGCGGCACAGATCAACCGGAGCCAGGCGCGGTTCGTGCTGGCCTTCATTCCCGATCGGCTGGCGCGCGCGCCGCTGGCCGAAGCGCTGGCGCGGCAACTGCCGGGCCTGCCCGTCTTCGGATGCAGCTCGGCCGGGCAGATCACGCCCGAGGGCTACGAGGACGACGCGTTGCTGCTGTTGGCCTTTCCGCGCGCCCATTTCCGCTGTGCGACCCGGCTGATCAGCCCGCTCTCGCCGTTTTCCATCGAACAGGTTTCGGCCGAGGCCCGCCGCCTGGCTGCGCAATTCGCCCATAGCGCGCAATGGAACCGGCTGGCGCTGATCTTCGCGGATGGCCTCTCCAAGCAGGAAGACCTGCTGGTCACGGCGCTTGCGGCGGGGCTCGAGGATGTGCCGGTCTTCGGCGGGTCGGCCGCCGATGCGCTGCGGTTCCGGGAAACCGCGATCCTGCAGGACGGGGCGCTGCACCGTGATGCCGCCCTTCTGGTGCTGATCGAGACCGATCTGGACTTTCGCGGGCTCGGCTTCGACCATTTCCTGCCGACCGAACACCTGATGGTGGTGACCGACGCCGTGCCCGAGGAGCGGCTGGTGCTGGAACTGAACGGGGCGCCCGCGGCCAAGGAATATGCCCGGCTCGTCGGCTGTCCGGTCGAGGCGCTCAGCCCGCAGGTCTTTGCCGAACATCCGGTGCTGGTGCGCAACAATTCGATCTACCATGTGCGGGCGATCCAGAAGGTGGCCGAGACCGGGGCGCTTTCGTTCCTGTCGGCAATCGATGACGGGCTTTTGCTGACGCTCGGGCGCGGGCGCGAGATCCTGCGGACGCTCGAGGAGGAGCTTGCTGTGACCGACGCGGCCGGGCGGGCGCCGGACTTCATCCTGGGCTTCGACTGCTTCCTGCGAAAGCTCGAGATCGGGCAGAAGCAGCTGACCGCCCCGGCTTCCGAGATCCTGCGCCGCCACCGGGTGCTGGGCTTCAACACCTATGGCGAACAGCATTGCGGGGTGCATGTGAACCAGACCTTTGTCGGCGTCGCTTTCTTCGAGCCCCGCACCCGGGGGCTGGCATGATCGACCCGGACGAGCCGCCGGAGGTCATCATCGCGCGGCAGGCGCGTATCATCGACGCGCTGATCCGGCGCAGCAACCGCCAGCACGACATGGGCGGTAGCGCATACGGGCTTTTCCAGTCGGCGGTCGCGCTGCAGGGGCAGGTCTGGGCCAAGACCCGCGATCTGGAACGGACATCGACCGAGCTTGAGCGCGCCCGGGTCGACCGCGAAGAGACCCGCCTGCGGCTGAGCGAGGCGCTCGATGCGATGGAAGGCGGGTTCGCGCTGTTCCACGAAGGGCGGCTGCAGGTCTGCAACGACCTTTTCAAGTCTATCCTGCCCGATATTTCCGCCCGCATCCTGCCCGGCCTGACGGTCGAGGACTATTTCCGCGCGGTGCAGTCAAGCCGGGCCCTGGCCGATCCCGACCGCGCCTGCCGCGATCTGGCCGAGGCGATCACCCGACGCACGGCCGATGGGGCGAGTCTGACCTTCGTGCTGGAATTGCAGGGCGACCGCTGGTTCCAGATCGCGCGGCAGCGCACCCGGTCGGACAACCTGATCCTGACCCAGACCGAGATCACCGACATCGTCCGCAAGAACCGGATGGAAAAGGATCTGCTGATCGACATGCAGGCGCATTACCTGCAGGCCGCCTTCGATCACATGACGCTGGGGATTTGCACCTTTTCCCGGACGGGCGAGGTCACGATCCGGAACGGCCGGTTCCGCGAGCTGCTGGCGCTGCCCTATACGCTGGTGCAGGACGGCACGACTTTCGGGCAGATCCTGCGCCATGTAAAAGAGAACCGTCTGGTCGCCGAGGCCGACATTGCCGATATCGACCTCTGGCTGACGCGGCTGCGGGCAGAGGGCCAGCTGCGCCGGCGTCTGCGGCATGCAAGCGGCCGGGTGTTGGATCTGCATGTGCATCTCTTGCCCGATCGGGGCTTTCTGGCCGACATCTCGGATGTGACGCTGGAATCGCGGGCGACCGAGGTGCTGGAAAAGCGGGTCGAGGAACGCACCTTCGAGCTGACCGAAGCCAACCGGCGGCTGCGCGACCAGCATGCGGTTCAGACCCGGGTCGAGGAAGAGCTGCGCCAGGCCAAGGCCGAGCTTGAGGCTGCGATGAGTTCGAAGACGCGGTTTCTTGCCGCCGCGAGCCACGATCTGCTGCAGCCGGTCAATGCCGCCAAGCTGATGATCTCGACGCTGCGCGACAGCGCGCGTGGCAGCGGGCTCGAGCCGATGGTCGAGCGTCTGCAGGGCTCGTTTGCCTCGATGGAATCGCTTTTGCGGGCGCTGCTGGATCTGTCGCGGCTGGAAAGCACCGGGGCGGCGCTGACGCCGGGGCCGGTCTGTCTGGGGCCGATCATGCGGGCGCTGGGCGAGGATTACGCGATGGTCGCGGCCGAAAAGGGCATCCGGCTCGATGTGATCCCGGCCGCACTCTGGGTCGAGAGCGATCCGCAATTCCTGATGCGGTCGCTGCAGAACCTTCTGGTGAACGCGATCCAGTATACCGAAACCGGCCGGGTTCTGGTCGGCTGCCGCCGCCGCGGCGGCCGGGCGCTTTTGCAGGTCTGGGATACCGGGATCGGCATTTCCAGCGAGGATCAGACGCGGATCTTCGAGGAGTTCACCCGGGCAGGCAACGTGCCACCGGGCTCGGGCATGGGGTTGGGCCTGTCCATCGTCGAACGGACTTGCCGGCATCTGGGCCACGATCTAAGCGTCCGCTCGGCCCCGGGGGTGGGGTCGGTCTTCTCGATCGCGCTTGATCGGGTGGAGCCGCCAGAGGCGGTCTGCCGGACGGGCTGCGACGAGCGGGCAGGCGGTGCGGGCGACGGGATCGACGGGGTGCTCGTTCTGGCGGTCGAAAACGACAGCGACGTGCTTTTTGCCATGACGCGCGCGCTTGAATCCTGGGGGGCCGGGGTGCTGGCCGCGCGCTCGACCGCCGGGGCGCTGGGCCTCGTGGCCGAGATCGGCATGGCCCCCGACCTGATTCTGGCCGACTATCAGCTTGATGGCGAGGACAATGGCGTCCTCGCCATCGACGCGCTACGCCGTGCCGCGGGCGTGAGGGTTCCGGCGATCATGATCACCGCCGATGTCAGCGAGGCCCTGCCGCGGATCGCGGCGGACCGGGGCTTTGCGGTGCTGCGAAAGCCCGTCGATCTGGTGCGGCTCCGGCCGCTGATCGGCCGGACCTTGCGGGCGGGCGCGCCGGTCATGGCCGACGAAAGTCTGGCGTGACAGGCAGGGCCGCGCGGCTAGGCTCGGTGGCAGAGGGAGGACGGGCGATGCGCAGCAGGATGGTGGGTCTTCTGGCCGGGCTTTTGCTGGCGGGGGCTGCAAGCGCCCTGTTTGCGGCCGATACGGCGCCCGGCGAGGCCTATGACCTGATCTTCCGGACCGGCACGCTTGACGGGGTGTCGCGCAACGAGGGGCTGGTCTATCGGCGGTCGGTTCAGAACGACGCCCTGCCGGGGGAGGCGGCGGCCGAGACCGGAGAGCTGCGGCTGGTCTTTCCGCCCGGCGCGCCCGACACGGCCGATCTCCGGCTGATCGAGGGCGAGCGGTTTCGCGCCATCGGCAGCTTTCCGGCCGGGGTCGGCAACCCGGTCGCGATGTACTTCGTCGAGAGCGTCGTGCGCGACATGGCCCGGACGATGGGCGGCAGCCCGTTCTACATCCGCAACCGCCTGAAGGAGGCCCTGATGCGCCCGGCCGAACGGCGACCGGTGCGCGCGTCCTGGGGCGCGGGTGAAGTGGCGGCCGAGGTGGTGGTGCTGCATCCGTTCGAGGCCGATCCGGCGCGCGCCCGGATGGGCGCCTTTGCGGATATGGAGATCGCGGTGACGGTCTCGGACGCGGTGCCGGGCTGGTATCGCAGCCTCTCGGCCACGGTCCCCGGGGCCGGGGGCGCGGCCTATGCCGCGCGGCTGACCCTGACAGAGCCCGCAGCGGAGCCGGGGCAATGAGGCGGGCGGTGTTTCTTCTGGCGGTGGCGCTGGGCACCGGGTCGGCCGGGTCGGCGGCGGCCGAGGATGTGGTGGCCGCGCTGAACGACTATCCGACCGCCGTCCGGGCCGATTACGTCTTTGCCTGCATGGCCGTAAACGGGCAGGGGCACGACGTGCTGCAGAAATGCGCCTGTTCGATCGACACCATCGCGTCGATCCTGCCTTACGAGGCCTATGTCGAGGCCGAGACCGTGCTGTCGCTGCAGCAGGTGGGGGGCGAGCGGATGTCGATGTTCCGGACCGCGCCCACGGCCCGGGCCTTCGTGGCCGAGCTGCGCCGCGCCCAGGCCGAGGCCGAGATCGTCTGTTTCGAGTGAGGGCGGGCTCCCGCCCCCGGCCTGCACGGGGCTTCGCCCCGCTTGTCCGGCGTTGGGCCGGGCCGCGCGCCGGGCGCGCGGCGCCTCCGGCGGGGGTATTGGGACCAAGAAGAAGAGTGGGGATCAGATCTGGCCGTCTTTCGGCAGATCCTGTTCGAAGACATGGCCGTCGGTGTCCTCGGCCCGGACATGCAGGCTGGGGGCGCCATTGTCGGCATAGGAAAAGCGGAAGACCGGGTTTTCGCTGATCGAGATGCCGCCCTCGACGCGGAACAGAAGCTCGCCGCCCTGACGCACCTCGATCCGGTCGAGATAGAGCGGCGGGATGAAGAGCTGGGTCACCTGATCGCGCTGCAGGCCGGAATAGTTCGGGTGGCGGATCATGATCTGGGCCTCGCGCCGGGGTGTCGAAAGCGCGGGGGCTGTGTCGGCGAAGGGCTTGAGCCGCATCCGGCCGATATCGGCCAGCGCCAGATCGGGGCTCTTGCTGGCCGGGGCCGAGCAGCCGCCCGAGGCCTTGACGAAGCGGCCGTCCATGAAGAGGCCGGTTCCGGTATCGGCAATCACCCGGACGTTGGAATACTGGTTGACGCGCACCCGAAGCTCGAGGTCAAGCGGCGCCATGGCCGGGCCGAAGACGATGTCGGCGGCCAGCGGCATCGGGTTTTCGTCGATCACCAGGCGGGCGCGGGCGATATGCGCCTCGGGGTCGGTCTGGCGGATCCGGATCGGGACGGTCGCGGCCTCTTCGGCGCGGTAGGGGGCCTCGATTTCGAAGGGCGCGGGGCCTTCGGCGAGCGTCGCGCCTTGGCCCAGGATCTGCGGCCGGATCTCGTCCCAGACCGGGCTTGCGGTCAGCGGGTTGTCGCGGGGGCTGTCTTCGGCGGTTGCGGGCATGGCGGCCAGCGCGGCCAGCGCCGCGGCGATGACGGTCTTCATGGGAACCTCCCTTTCCGCATGAGATACGGATGAGGATGCCATAGCGGCAGGGCTCTGCCCATCGGCCAATGGTCGGTGTCGATCACGCCTGCGGGATCGGGCAGGATCGGTGTCGGGACGCATCGGCAGGGAGGGGGCATGTTCGAGGCGGTCGTGACGCTGTGCCTGGCGCTGTCGCGCGAGATGTGCCGCGAGGTGGCGCTGCCCGGGATCTGGGCTGCCAAGGTTGAGGACTGCCGCGCGGCGCTGGCGGCGGTGTCCGGGGTCACCGGGGGGCCGGAGCTTGTGGCGGACGGGCCGCCGCGGTGCCGGGAGGCGGGGCCCGAGTTGGCCTTCGACGAGATCGCGCCGGGGGTTCTGGTGCATCGGGGCGAGGTGGCCGAGGCCGATCGGGGCAACCTTGGCGACATTGCCAATATCGCCGTTGTGATCGGCACACGCTCGGTCGCGGTGATCGACAGCGGCTCGGCGCGCTGGATCGGCGAGGCGGTCTGGCGGGCGATCCGGGCGCGGACCGCGCTGCCGGTCAGCCATGTGATCCTGACCCATGTGCATCCCGATCATGTCTTCGGGGCCACGGCCCTGACCGAGGCCGGGGCCATGGTGGTGGCCCATGCGGGGCTGGCGCGCGCGCTGGCCGACCGGCAGGCGGGCTATCTCGACAGTCTCGGCCGGCTGATCGGGCCTGCGGCCCTGATCGGTACCGTCCCGCCGCCGGTCGGCCGCGCGGTCTCGGGCGAGGCCGAGATCGATCTTGGCGGGCGGGTGTTGCGGCTTCGAGCCTGGCCGCCTGCCCATAGCGGCACCGACGTGACCGTTCTCGACAGCGCAAGCGGCGTGCTTTTCGCGGGCGATCTGGTCTTCGACGGTCATCTGCCCGCGCTTGACGGCACGGTGCGGGGCTGGGCCGCGGTGCTGGAAGAGATGAGGCAAGACGGTGCCTCCCTGGTCGTGCCCGGCCATGGCGGGCCGGTGCTGCCCTGGCCCGCAGGCGGGGCCGCGACCGCGCGCTATCTGGAGGTTCTGGCGCGGGATGCGCGGGCGGCCGTCGCGAAAGGCGAACGGCTCGGCGACGCGGTCGGCCATATCGCCGCGGAAGAACGCGGGCGCTGGCGTCTGTTCGATGCCTTCAATGCGCGGAACGCGACCGTGGCCTTCACCGAGATGGAGTGGGAGTGACCGCAGCCGCCTGCAGCATCTGCGCGATGGCGTAAAGCCGCTTTTCCAGCAGCACCGGCGTTTCGCAGACATAGGTCAGCGATTTCTGCCGGTCGGTATAGATGCGCTCGTCCCAGGCGATCTGCTCCTCCAGACTGTCGGCGCGGTCGTAATCGGGTGGCTCTGCCGCCATTGCCGCGTCCATCTCGGTGCGCGCCGCGTCGATCCGTTCGGCAAGCGCGGTCTGTTTCAGCGCGTAGGATTGGATCCCTTTCATGATGGTGCGGCGCTGGGCGGCGAGCCGGTCGAAGCTGGCCTGGAACAGAAGCCCCATCAGGTCGGGACCGGCCGCCTGCGCGGCTGCGAACTGCGCCACCTGCGGGCCGAGGTCTTCAAGCGAGAGCCGCCGGAGCGCGAGCCGGGCGGCAAGATCGGTCACGGTCGCGCGGGTCTCGGGGGCGAGGGCGGCGAGCCCCTCGGGGTCGATCGGTTCGGGCCACATCAGGCCCGGCGAAAGCCGGTCGATCTTGCGCTGGATGCAGGGCCAGGTCGGGTCCGAGAAATCGGCCGCCGCCGCGGGCAACGCCCCGCAAAGCGCCCCCAGCACGGCCGCCATCGTCGCAATGGTCCGCATGTCTGATCCTCCCATCGGGGACTCTACCGGACCGGCGCTGCCTGTCCACCGGATCGCATACCAACCAAGGTCGCAATTGCCGGTGGAAGGGGGGGCTTCCATACTCGTAACTTAAGAGAAATCTAAGAACCGTCTCCGGAGGAACTATCCCATGAGAACCCGTGCCGCCGTGGCCTTTCAGGCGGGCAAGCCGCTTGAAGTGACCGAGGTCGAACTGGACGGCCCCCGCGAGGGCGAGGTCCTGGTCGAGATCAAGGCGACCGGCATCTGCCATACCGACGAATTCACCCTTTCGGGCGCCGACCCGGAGGGGCTTTTCCCGGCGATCCTGGGCCATGAGGGCGCGGGCGTGGTGGTCGAGGTCGGCCCCGGCGTGAAAAGCGTCAAGCCGGGCGATCACGTGATCCCGCTTTACACGCCCGAATGCCGCGAATGCGACTATTGCCTGAACCCCAAGACCAACCTCTGTCAGGCGATCCGGACCACCCAGGGCCAGGGGCTGATGCCCGACGGAACCTCGCGCTTTCGCACGCTCGATGGCGATCCGATCCTGCATTACATGGGCTGTTCGACCTTCTCGAACTACACCGTGCTGCCCGAGATCGCGGTCGCGAAGATCCGCGAGGACGCTCCGTTCGACAAGGTCTGCTATATCGGCTGCGGCGTGACCACCGGCGTCGGTGCGGTCGTCAACACCGCCAAGGCCGAACCCGGTTGCCGGGCGGTCGTCTTCGGGCTGGGCGGGATCGGGCTGAACGTGATCCAGGGCCTGCGGATGATCGGCGCCGACCAGATCGTGGGGGTGGACCTGAACCCCTCGAAGAAGCAGATGGCCGAACGCTTCGGGATGACCGATTTCGTCAACCCGTCCGAGGTCGAGGGCGATCTTGTGCCCTATCTGGTCAACCTCACCAAGGGTGGCGCGGATTACAGCTTTGACTGCACCGGCAACGTCAAGGTGATGCGTGCCGCGCTGGAATGCGCCCACAAGGGCTGGGGCGAGTCGATCATCATCGGCGTGGCGCCGGCAGGGGCCGAGATTTCGACCCGGCCGTTCCAGCTGGTCACCGGGCGCACCTGGAAGGGCACCGCCTTCGGGGGCGCGCGCGGCCGGACCGATGTGCCGAAGATCGTCGAGTGGTACATGCAGGGCAAGATCGAGATCGACCCGCTGATTACCCACACCCTGACGCTGGACGAGATCAACAAGGGCTTCGATCTGATGCATTCGGGCGAGAGCATCCGCAGCGTCGTCCTGTACTGAGGCCGCGCGGGATGGATGTGGTCACCCAGAACAGATGCTTCGACGGGGTGCAGATGGTCTGCACCCACCCGTCCGAGGTCTGCGGCACCGACATGACCTTCGCGGTCTACCTGCCGCCCCAAAGCGAAACCGGACCGGTGCCGGTGCTGTGGTATCTGTCCGGGCTGACCTGCACCCATGAGAACGCGATGACCAAGGGCGGCTTTCAGGAACATGCCGCCGCCCATGGTCTGGCCGTGGTCTTTCCCGACACCTCGCCCCGCGGCGAAGGGGTCGCCGATGACGAGGCCTACGATCTGGGTCAGGGCGCGGGGTTCTACGTGAATGCTACCCGCGCGCCCTGGGCCGCGCATTACCGGATGTACGATTATGTGCTGACCGAACTGCGCGATCTGGTGCTGGGGCGTTTTCCGCTGGCCGACCGCCACGGGATCACCGGGCATTCGATGGGCGGGCACGGGGCGCTGACGCTGGCGTTGCGCAACCAGGACCGGTTCGACTCGGTGTCGGCCTTCGCGCCGATTGCCAATCCGACCCAGTCCGACTGGGGCCGCAAGCAGCTAAGCGCCTATCTCGGCGATGACGAAGCCGCCTGGGCATGCTACGATTCCAGCATTCTTCTTGAGGAATACGGCTGGAAGGACGCGATCCTGATCGACCAGGGCGCGGGCGACCAGTTTCTCGATCTGCTGCGCCCCGAGGCGCTGGCGGGCGTTCTGGCCCGCCGCCGGCAGGCGGGGCTCGTCCGGATGCAGCCGGGCTACGACCACAGTTACTATTTCGTCGCCAGTTTCGCGGGCGAGCATGTCGCCTGGCATGCCGACCGGTTGCACCGGCCGCGCAACTGACGGATCGCAGGGAGGAACCGACCATGACCGGAGGGGATCGCAGCACGGGACGGCGCGCGGCCCCCGGCTCCGGTCAGGCCGGGTCTGTGCCTCCTGCCCCGTCGATGACGGACCTGCGGCCGCCCTGACCCGGCCGCGGCACCGGTCCCGGACCATTTCAGCAGAGGAGGGCCACGCCTGACATTTCCGAACGCGGCATCGGAGGGAGGACCAGAACATCCGATCGCCACGCATTCCGGTCTTGAAGCGCCCGGACAGTGTGTCCGTCGCGCGACTGACGCCGGAACAAGGACAAGACCAACGCAAGGGAGTTGAACATGAGAACGATCTACGCCTTGACGTCTGTGATCGCCCTCTCGACGGGCACTGCGGCGCTGGCCAACGATGCGCTGCAGCAGATGATAGACGACCCGACCCAATGGGCGATCCAGATGGGGGACTACGCCAACCATCGCTATTCCAAGCTCGATCAGATCAATGCCGACAACGTGGGCGATCTGAAGGTGGCCTGGACCTTCTCGACCGGGGTCCTGCGCGGCCATGAGGGCTCGCCGCTGGTGATCGGCGACACGATGTACGTGCATACGCCGTTTCCCAACATCGTCTATGCGCTTGATCTGAACGACAATGGCCGCATCAAGTGGCGCTACGAACCCAAGCAGGACACCAGCGTCATTCCGGTGATGTGCTGCGATACCGTCAACCGCGGCGTGGCCTATGCCGACGGCAAGATCATCCTGCATCAGGCCGATACCACCGTCGTGGCGCTCGACGCCAATACCGGCGAGGTGCTGTGGTCGGTCAAGAACGGCGATCCCGAGAAGGGCGAGACCAACACCGCCACGGTGCTGCCGGTCAAGGACAAGGTTCTGGTCGGCATCTCGGGCGGCGAGTTCGGGGTTCGCGGCTCGGTCACGGCCTACAACCTGGAAACCGGCGAGCGCGAATGGCGTGCCTATTCGATGGGTCCGGACAGCGACACGCTGATGGACCCGGAAAAGACCACCATGCTGGGCAAGCCGGTCGGCGTCGATTCCGGCACCGCGACCTGGGAAGGCGACCAGTGGAAGATCGGCGGCGGCACCACCTGGGGCTGGTATTCCTACGATCCCGACCTGAACCTCGTCTATTACGGCACCGGCAACCCCTCGACCTGGAACCCCAGCCAGCGTCCGGGCGACAACCGCTGGTCGATGACCATCATGGCCCGCGATCCCGATACCGGGATGGCGAAATGGGTCTATCAGATGACGCCCCATGACGAATGGGACTTCGACGGCGTCAACGAGATGATCCTGACCGATCAGGAAGTCGACGGGCAGATGCGCAAGCTGCTGACCCATTTCGACCGGAACGGCCTGGCCTATACGCTTGACCGCGAGAGCGGCGAGTTGCTGGTGGCCGAGAAATACGATCCGGCGGTGAACTGGACCACCGGCGTCGACATGGACCCGGATTCCGACACCTACGGCCGACCCGCCGTGGTGGCGGAATATTCGACCTCGCAGAACGGCGAGGACGAGAACACCACCGGCATCTGCCCGGCGGCGCTGGGCACCAAGGACCAGCAGCCCTCGTCCTATTCGCCCAAGACCGGGCTCTTCTACGTGCCGACCAACCATGTCTGCATGGATTACGAACCGTTCCGCGTCAGCTACACCGCCGGCCAGCCCTATGTCGGCGCGACGCTGTCGATGTATCCCGCACCCGACAGCCATGGCGGCATGGGCAACTTCATCGCCTGGGACAACATCAAGGGCGAGATCAAGTGGTCGATCCCGGAACAGTTCTCGGTCTGGTCGGGGGCGATGGCCACGGCGGGCGACATCGTCTTCTACGGCACGCTCGAAGGCTATCTGAAGGCGGTCCGGGCCGATACCGGCGAGGAGCTTTACCGCTTCAAGACGCCCTCGGGCATCATCGGCAACGTGATGAGCTACGAACATGGCGGCAAGCAGTATGTCGCGGTGCTGTCGGGGGTCGGCGGCTGGGCCGGGATCGGGCTCGCGGCGGGGCTGACCAACCCCAATGACGGGCTTGGCGCGGTGGGCGGCTATGCCGCGCTCAGCGACTACACCGCGCTCGGCGGCCAGTTGACCGTGTTCACCCTGCCGGACTGATCCGGCAGTCGCCTGCCAGAGGGACCGGCGCCGCCATGCGTGCGCTTCGGCGGCGCCGGTCCCGACGATAACAGAACAGGGTGCGAAGATGACGAAGATGAAACGCCTGCTTCTCGCGGGCCTTGTGACCGGGATCGCCAGTGCGGGTGCTGCGGCCGACAACGTGGCGCAGCAGGCCGGTAGCGACAGCGCCGCCGTGACCGAAGAGAACGGCCGCTATTTCACCGCCGACGGGATTCCCACCTACAAGGTGGCGGCCGATGGCACGGTCGACTGGCTGACCTTTTCGGGCTTCCGGCGCTATCATTCCGAATGCCATGTCTGCCATGGCCCCGACGGGATGGGCTCGACCTATGCGCCGCCGCTCAAGGATGCGGTCGAGCAGATGGACTATTACGATTTCGTCTACACCGTCTCGAACGGGCGCGAGAATGTCGACGTCTCGCACCAGAAGGTGATGCCCTCCTTCGGACACAACAAGAACGTGATGTGCTATCTCGACGACATCTACGTCTATCTCAAGGCGCGCGGCGACGACGCGATCCCGCGCGGCCGGCCGGCCAAGAAAGAGGCGAAATCCGATGCCATCGCCGAGGACGTGAATGCCTGCATGGGCTGACATTTTCGCGGCAGCGTCCTGCGCGGCCCTGCTTTGCTCCCTGGCGGGCGCCGGGCAGGCGCAAACCTCGGATCTGGTCTCGAAGACCGCGTTCCGGGTTTGCGCCGACCCGGCCAATCTGCCGCTGTCGGACGATCAGGGCGAGGGCTACGAGAACCGGCTGGCCGAGCTGTTCGCCCGCGAGCTGGGGCTGCCTGTGGAGTATACCTGGTATCCGATGGCGACCGGCTTCATCCGCAACACGCTGAGGGCCAATCGCTGCGATGTCGTGATGGGCTATGCCCAGGGCGACGAGATGGTGCTGAACACCAACCATTACCTGACCTCGTCCTATGTGCTGGTGGTGCCGCGCGAAGGGCCGCTGGCCGGGGTCGAGACGCTGTCCGACCCCGCGCTGCAGGGCCGCCGGATCGGCATCGTCGCGGGCAGTCCGCCCGCCACTCATCTGGCGCGGGCCGGGCTGATCGGCATTGCCCGGTCCTATCCGCTGATGGTCGACCGACGCCACGACTCGCCCGCCGAGGACATGCTGAGCGATCTCGCCTCGGGCGAGACGGCGGCGGCGATCCTCTGGGGGCCGATCGGCGGGCCGCTTGTGAAGGTCGGCTATCCCGGGCTGAAGGCGGTGCCGCTCATCCATGAAGAGCTGCCGCCCCGGATGGTCTACCGCATCACCATGGGGGTCCGCCCCGGCGACAAGGTCTGGCAGCGCAAGCTGAATTCGCTGATCCGCCGCCACCGGGGCGAAATCGACGCGATCCTGCGCGAGGCCGGGGTGCCGCGTCTCAATGACATGGGAACGGCGGTGCTGGACGCGGGGCAGTGAGGCGCGGCGCGGCCGCCCTGGCTCTGGTAGCGCTGGCCCTGCCCGTCATGGCGGGTGTGCCGGAGCCGTCCGGCTACCGGATGGGCGACTACCGCGCGCCGGTGCCGGAGACGCTGGAAGGCGCCCGTGTGGTCGGCCCCGAAGAGGCGCATGCGCTTTGGGCGGCGGGCGGGGCGGTCTTCGTCGATGTGCTGCCGCGCGCGCCCCGGCCCGCGAACCTGCCCGAAGGCGCGTTCTGGCGCGACCGCCCGCGGCTCTCGATCTCCGGCGCGGTCTGGTTTCCCAATGCCGGCTATGGCGCCATCGCCCCGGTGACCGATACCTGGTTTCGCGACGGGCTGCGCGCGGCGACCGGCGGCGACAGGACCCGGCCGCTGGTCTTCTTCTGTCTCGACGACTGCTGGATGAGCTGGAACGCCGCCAAACGGGCGCAATCCTATGGCCATAGCAAGGTGATCTGGTTTCCCGAGGGCACCGATGGCTGGAGCTTCATGGATTACCCTGTCGAGGAGCTGACCGCCGCGCCGGGCGAGCCCGTCACGCAGTAACCGGCCCCCTCAATAGCCCGGGAAATCCTTCCCGGCATGGGCGACTATGCCGTCGGTATCGGTCATGGTCGCCTCGGCGCGCCGGGTGCCTGCGGGGACGTCCAACCCGATCTCGGGGTTTTCCGACAGCGAGATCGACCCGGTGAGCGCGGCGAAGGGCTGGCCGTCCAGGTCGATCTTTAGCCTTTCGACGTAGCGCATCGGGATGAACAGAAGCGTCACCTGATCGCGTTGCAGCCCCGAGAGGCTTGGATGGCGGATGCCGATCCCCAGCCGCGCCTCCGGCCCGCCATGGGCAAGCGCGGCCAGCCGCCCGGCGGCGCCAAGGGGCGTCATCTCGAGGTTCATCTCGCCCAGCCGGGCCAGGGTCGCGTCGGGGTCGGTGCCGGGCGGTGCGGCGCAGGCGCCCTGACCCGAGGTCTTGACGAACCCCTCGGCCAGATAGACCTCGCCATCGGCGGTCTCGGCCAGCACATGCAGGGGCGTCGGCCCGTTGATCCGGAAGGTGATGTCGAAGGCCAGCCGGGGGTGTGGCCGGGCAAGCTCCAGCACTGCCGAGACCGGCATCGGGTTCTCGTCCAGCACCACGGTGACGCGCTGGATCAGCCGCCCGCCCGGGCCTTCGGCTTCGACCCCGATCACGGTGCGGGCGTCGTTTTCGGTCCGGTAGGGACTGGCGATCCGGATCGCCTTGCCCGCAGGCAGGGGTGTGCGTCCCTCCAGCAGCATCGGCGCGATGCCATCCCAGGCGGTCTCGGCGGTCCAGGCCGGAACCGGCGCCGCGGCAAGCAGCAGGCACAACAGGACCGGGCGCATCACGGAGCCTTTGCGATGAATCGCCCGAAGGCGCGGGGACCGTCGCCGGTTTCGATCTCGCCGGTGACGGTCAGGGTTTCGGCATCGATCAGGGTGACGCTGTTGGAAAACCAGTTGGCCACGACGACGGTGCGGCCGTCGCCCGCGCTGTCGATGCCTTCGGGATATTCGCCGACCGCGATCTCGGCCTGAGGCGCCAGCGTGGCGAGGTCCAGCACGCTGACGGTATCGGCATACTGGTTGGTGACGAAGGCGCGCCCGGCGGCGAAGGCCACGCCATAGGGTCGGGTGCCGACCGGCAGGGTCCTGAGGAGCGTGCCCGCCTCGGGATCGAGGACGCTGACATCGTCCGAGCCGACATTGCCGACGAAAAGCCGCCCGTCCGGGGCAAAACCCAGGCCGAAGGGGCGGGAGCCGACGCTGACGCGCGCGTGAAGCCCGAGCGTCGCCAGATCGAAGACCGAGACCTGATCGGCATCGCGATCGGCCGAGGCGAGCCAGCGCCCGCCGGGCGAGACCGCAAGCCCCGCGGGCGCGCTGCCGGTGGCAAGCTCCGTCGTGACCGTCATCGCGGCGGCGTCGATGACCCAGATCCGGGCATTGTACCAGTCGGACACGAAGACCCTGCCGCCCGTCACGGCCACGCCCATCGGCCCGCCCTCGAGCGCAAGCCGCCCGGTCTCGGCGCCCGCCGGATCGAACCGGCGCAGCGTCTTGCCCTCGGGCGAGACGACGAAGACCGCGCCGGGCGCCACGGCCACCCCGGCTGGCTTGCCGGTCACGTCGATCCGGGCGCGCTCGGTCCCGGCCGCGAGATCGAGGATCGACAGCCCGTCGCCGTTCTGCACCGTCACATAGGCCAGATCCCCCGCCGCGGCCGGGGCGGCGGCGAGGGCCAGCAGGGCCGCAAGGGCGGCAAGGGGTCTAGGGCGCGCCAAATCGCGCGACCAGCGCATCGAGCCCCGCCTGATAGACCGCCGAGACGGCGGCGATGGCGGCCTCGTCGTTCAGTTCGGGCGGGGGATCGTTGTTGGGATAGCCGCGGTAGAACGCGCCGCGCCATTCGACCTCGGACCCGCCGCCGTCGCGCGGCTTGACCGTCAGATGCGAGGAATAGTTGGTGACCGGCAGAATCTCGACCTTCACGTCGGTGATCCGGTAGGAATAGCTCATCTTGCTGGCGTCGTATTTGTAAAGCACCTCTGAAATCGTCGGCCCGTCGGCCGTGCCAAGATGCAGAACGCGGGTCGCGTCGATGGCATTGCCGCCCTCGCCGTCGCTTGCGGCGACCGCCGGATGCCAGCTCATGTCCTGGAAATTGCCGATGGCGGCCCAGACCTCTTCGGGCGGGGCGGCCAGATCGGCGGTCAGGGTGATCTTCTGGCGCGTCGGTCCATGGGCCAGCGCCATGGCGGGCATCAGGGCGACAAGGCCCGCCAGGGCCGCGCGTCTTGCGATGGGTGTCACGAGTTTCCTCCCTCACTCTTTCCCGAAATAATGGTTGTCCAGGATGTAGCGGATGCCGCGCAGCCAGGACTCGTCGGTGTTCGACCGGATATCGACCGACCGGCCCCGGACCATCCGGCCCTCGGGCATTTCCAGCAGCACCAGGTTCATCGACAGGATCAGGTTCGAGACCTTCTGGACCTCGCCCTCCAGCACATAGGCGGCGCCAAGTTTCCGCCCCATCCGCAGATCGCAGCCATAGCATTTCGCCGGGTTGACCGTGGCCTCCAGCTCGGCGGCGACGGGGGCCAGGTCCATCAGCGTGAAGCCCTCGGCGCGAAAGCGGCGGGCGACCTCGTCCCGAAGCAGGGCAAGCCGGGCCGCTTCGTCGTCGCGGGCGCCGAAATAGGCGCCCTCGGTCGAGGTGTCGAGGAAGGTCAGCCCCAGAAAGGCCACCGGCCCGTTCCGGTCGAGCGGCGGGCCCGTCGGCGCCCCGGCTTGCGCGGCGCCGACGGGCAGCGCGGCAAGCAGGACGGTCAGGGCGAGGTGGCGGAGCATCGTCCCAGCTTAGAAAGGGCCGGGACCGCTTCAATGCGCCTTTAGTATCGGTTTCCCCCGGCCGGGATCGTCTGCCACAGTCGGGCTGCGGGGCCCGGCAAGAGGCCCGACCGGGAGGATAACCATGCGACGCCCGATCTGCCTGCTGCTTGCGGCGGCGCTTGCGGTCCTGTCCGCGGGCGGTGCCGCCGCGCTTGAGGTCCGGGTGGGCGTGATCCGGGTCGACCGGCCGCAGCTGGCACCGATCTCGCGCCTTGAAGAATGGCCCCGGGATCTCGGCTTTGCCGGGGGGCGGCTTGCCGACGAGGACAATGCCACGACGGGGCGCTTTCTCGGCCATACCTATGTCACTGAAACCGCGGCGGTTCCGCCGGACACGGCCGAGGCCGCGCTTGACCGGATGCTGGGCGAGGGCCTGCGGCTGTTCGTGGTGCTGGGGCAGGGGGACGATGTGCTGGCACTGGCCGACCGGGCCGGGGACGGGGCCTTGCTGCTGAATGCGGGCGCGCGCGAGACGCGGCTGCGCGATGCCGATTGCCGGGCCAATCTGCTGCATGTGGCGCCCAGCGAGGCGATGCTGGCCGATGCGGTGGCCGAATTCGCGATCTGGAAGAAGTGGACGCGCTGGGCGCTGATTTCGGGCTCGCATCCCGAGGACCGGGCGATGGCCGAGGCCTATCGCCGGGCGGCAGCGATATTCGGTGCGAAGATCGTCGAGGAGCGGGTTTTCGAGGATACCGGCGGCAGCCGGCGCACCGATACCGGCCATGTCCTGGTGCAGCGCCAGATCCCGGTCTTTTCCGAGGGGATGAAGGACCACGATCTGGTGATCGCGGCCGATGCCTCGGACGTGTTCGCGCCCTATCTGCCGTTTCACATGTGGGACCCGCGCCCGGTGATGGGCGCGGCGGGGCTGCGCCCAGTCAGTTTTCACGCCGCCACCGAGGCCTGGGGCGCGACCCAGTTCCAGCGCCGGTTCGAGGCGCTGACCGGCCGTCAGGTCCGCGAGGAGGACTACCAGGTCTGGCTGGCGCTGCGGGTGCTGGGCGAGGCGGTGACGCGGACCGATACCGCCGATCCGGCCGAACTGCGCGCCTACATGCTGGGCCCGGAGTTCGAGCTGGCCGCCTTCAAGGGCCAGAAGGTGACGTTTCGGGACTGGAACGGTCAGCTGCGCCAGCCGCTCCTGCTGTATGACGGGCGGATCAATGTCAGCGTCTCGCCGCAGGACGGCTTTTTGCATCAGCGCTCGCCGCTCGACACGCTGGGGCTCGACGCGCCAGAGTCGTCCTGCGCGGCATTCAGATAGGGGCGGAAGGGAATGGACATGAAAGCGATGCCGATCGCGCTGGCGCTGGCGCTGGGGGCAACCGGCGCCCAAGCCAACAAGGTCTTCGTCTCGAACGAGAAGGGCAACACCGTCACGGTGATCGACAGCGACAGCTGGACGGTCATCGACGAATTCGCCGCCGGCAACCGCCCGCGCGGCATCACCATCAGCCCGGACGGCACCAAGTTGTACGTCTGCGCCTCGGACGATGACACGGTGCGGGTCTTCGACACCGCCACCCATGACGAGCTTTACACCCTGCCCTCGGGCCCCGACCCCGAGCTTTTCGTGCTGAACCACAGCGGCAACCCGCTTTACATCGCCAACGAGGACGACAACCTGGTGACCGTGGTCGATACCGAGACCCATGCCGTGCTGGCCGAGATCCCCGTGGGTGTCGAGCCCGAGGGCATGGCGATCAGCCCCGACGGGCGGGTCGTGGTCAACACCTCGGAAACCACCAACATGGCGCATTTCATCTCGACCGAGGATTACCAGATCCACCACAATATCCTGGTCGACCAGCGCCCGCGCTATGCCGAATACACCGCCGATGGCCGCAAGCTTTATGTCAGCGCCGAGATCGGCGGTACGGTCAGCGTGATCGACATCGCCGGGGACGGCACGCCCACTCTGGTCGATACCATCCGCTTCGAGGTGCCGGGCGTGCTGCCCGAATGGCTGCAGCCGGTTGGCATCCGCGTCACCTCGGACGGCAAATGGGTCTTCGTGGCGCTCGGGCCCGCCAACCGGGTCGCGGTGATCGACGCGGCGACCGACGAGGTGGTCGACTACATCCTGGTGGGCCAGAGGGTCTGGCAGATGGCTTTCACCCCTGACGAGGCCTTCCTGATCACCACCAACGGCAATTCCAACGATGTCACCGTGATCGACGTGGCGCGCCAGAAGGCGCTGCGCTCGATCCAGGTGGGTCAGCAGCCCTGGGGCGTGGCGGTGACCCCGGACGGAACCCCCGACTGAGCATGTGGAAACGCGCAGCGAGAGGGAGGACATAGATGCTGAAACGACTGACCGGCGTGGCGCTGGCGGTTCTGGCCTTTCTGGGGCCGGCCCGGGCCGAGGATCTGCCGCAACTGCGCGCGGCGGTGCTGAAGATCGGCACCGTGACCTGGGAGCTTGAGACGATCAAGGCCCATGGCTTCGACCGGGCGCATGGGTTCGAGCTGGTGCTGGCGCCCTATGCCGACAATGGCGCGACCCGGGTCGCTTTCGAGGGCGGCGCGGCCGAGACGATGGTCGCCGACTGGATCTGGGTCGCGCGCCAGCGCGCCGCGGGCCGGCCCTATGTGGCGATCCCCTATTCCACCGCGGTGGGCGGTCTGGTGGTGCCCGCGAACAGCGATGCCGAAACGCTGGCCGATCTGGCGGGCGGCAAGATCGGCATTGCGGGCGGGCCTCTGGACAAGTCCTGGCTGATCCTGCGCGCCTATGCGCAGGCCGAATACGGGATGGACCTGGAGGCCGCGACCGAACAGGTCTTCGGCGCGCCGCCGCTAATCTTCAAGGCCGGGAGGTCGGGCGATCTGCAGGGCGCGATCAACTTCTGGCATTTCCTCGCCAAGATGCGCGCGGGCGGCATGCGCGAACTGGTTTCGGTCTCGGAGGCCTCGACCGCGCTCGGGCTCGACCCGGGGACGCCGCTTCTGGCCTACGTGCTGGACGAGGATTTCATCGCGGCCCATCCCGGGATCGACCGCGCGCTTTACGCGGCCTCGCGGGATGCCAAGGACCTGCTGGCAACCGACGATGCCGCCTGGGACGAGATCCGGCCGCTGATGAACGCCGGGACCGACGCCGAGTTCGAGGCGTTGCGGGCAGACTGGCGGGCGGGCGTTCCCGCGCCCGGCAATGTCGCGCCCGAGGCCGCCGACCGTCTTCTCAGGTTGATGGCCGAGCTTGGCGGCGCCGATCTGGTGGGGGAGGCGACGACGCTGCCCGAGGGCACCTTCGCCGTGGTCGAGTGAGCCGCGATGCCGGACCGGATCGTCGTGCCCCTTGTCTCGATCCTGGGGCTTTTTGCGCTTTGGGCGGGGGCGGCCGCGCTGACGGCCGATGCGCAGATCCTGCCCTTTCCCTGGGCGCTGGCCGAACCCCTTGCCGAAGCGATCCGGTCGGGCGAGTTGCCCTATCATCTGGGCCGGACGCTGATCCGGGTGGCCTGGGCCTTCTGTCTGGCGATGGGGCTGGGGCTCGCGCTGGGGCTGGCGATGGGGCGTCTGCCGCGGCTCGACCGCTGGCTCGACCCCTGGCTGGTGGTGTTCCTGAACCTGCCCGCGCTGGTTTTGATCGTGCTCTGCTATCTCTGGATCGGGCTGACCGAAACCGCGGCGATCGTGGCGGTGACGCTGAACAAGATCCCGCAGGTGACGACCGTGATCCGCGAGGGCGCGCGGGCGCTGTCGCGCGATCTGGACGCCATGGCCCGGGTCTACCGGATGCCGGGGCTGGCGCGGCTGCGCCATGTGGTGTTGCCGCAGCTGGCGCCCTTCATCGTGGCGGCGGCGCGCTCGGGCATCGCGGTAATCTGGAAAATCGTTCTGGTGGTCGAGTTTCTGGGCCGATCGGACGGGATCGGGTTCCAGATTCACCTGTATTTCCAGCTGTTCGACGTGACGATGGTGCTGGTCTATGCGCTGTCCTTCGTCGTGGTGATGCTGGCGGTCGAATGGCTGCTGCTGCAACCCTGGGAACGCCGCATCCGGCGCTGGCGCGCGGCATGATCGGCCTGCATCTTCTGTCGAAGCGCTTCGGCGCGGCCGAGGTGCTGGGCCGGATCGACCTGCAGATCGCGGCCGGCGAGACCGTCGCCCTGCTTGGCCCCTCGGGGATCGGAAAGTCGACGCTTCTGCGGATCGTGGCCGGGCTCGATCCCGATTTCGAGGGGCGGGTCCAATGCCCCGAGCGCATCGCCATGGTCTTTCAGGAACCGACCCTGCTGCCCTGGCGGACGGCGCTGCAGAACCTGCGGCTGGTGCATCCGGGCCTCAGCCGGGCGGCGGCGCAGGACATGCTGGCCCGTGTCGGGCTGACCGACAAGGGCCGGGCCTATCCGGCGCAGCTGTCGCTGGGCCAGCAGCGGCGGCTGGCGCTGGCGCGGGCCTTTGCGGGGCGGCCGCAGGCGCTGGTGCTGGACGAACCCTTCGCCTCGCTCGACCCCGAGACCGCCGCGGCCATGCTGGCCCTGACCGAACGGCTGATCGCCGAGGCGCGGCCCGCGACGCTTCTGGTCACCCATGCCCGGGCCGAGGCCGAGCGGCTGGCCTCGCGCATCCATGTCCTTGTCGGCCAGCCGGCCGTGCTGCGGGAGGGGGCGTGATGGCCGAGGCGCTGCGGCTGGAGCATGTCAGCCTGTCCTACGGGGCGCGGCAGGCGCTGGACGATGTGTCCTTCTCGGTCGCACCGGGGCGGTTCTGTGCGCTGCTGGGGCCGAACGGCGCGGGCAAGTCGACGCTGTTCGGGCTGATGACCCGGCTTCTGGTCACCCGCAGCGGCCGGATCGAGATCGCGGGCCATGACGTCGCCCGCGCGCCGCGCAAGGCGCTGGCCCGGATCGGCGTGGTGTTCCAGCAGCCGACGTTGGATCTCGACCTGACGGTGGCGCGCAACATGCGCTATTTCGCGGCGCTGCACGGGCTGTCGGGGCGCGCGGCCGCGATCCGGATCGACGCGGCGCTCGACCGGCTGGCGATGCGCGAGCGGGCGGGCGAGAAGGCGCGCGCGCTGAATGGCGGGCACCGGCGGCGGATGGAGATTGCCCGCGCGCTGGTTCACGAGCCCGACCTCTTGCTGCTGGACGAGCCGACGGTGGGGCTCGATGCGATGAGCCGCAAGGCGATCACCGCGCATGTCCACGATCTGGCCGAGGACGGGCTGAGCGTGCTGTGGGCCACCCATCTGGTCGACGAGATCGGGCCCGGGGACGATGTGGTCGTGCTGCACCGCGGCCGGGTGCTGCGGCAGGCTCTGGCCTCTGACATCGCGGGGCCCGCGGGTCTGGCCGAGGCGTTTCTGGAGATGACCGCCGAGGGCGGCGGGGCATGAACGGCTGGCTGTCCGCCCTGCGCGCCATCGTCGCACGCGAGGCGTTGCGCTTTCTGCATCAGCGCGGAAGGTTTCTTTCGGCGCTGGTGCGGCCACTGGTCTGGCTCGTGGTCTTTGCCGCCGGGTTTCGCGCGGCGCTGGGCCTCTCGATCATCCCGCCCTATCAGACCTACATCACCTACGAGGTCTACATCGTCCCCGGGCTTTGCGGAATGATCCAGCTTTTCAACGGGATGCAATCGTCGCTGTCGCTTGTCTACGACCGCGAGATGGGGTCGATGCGGCTTCTGATGACCTCGCCGCTGCCGCGCTGGTGGCTGCTGTTCTGCAAGCTGACGGCAGGCGTCGCGGTGTCGATCCTGCAGGTCTATGCGTTTCTCGCCATCGCGGCCGGTTTCGGCATCGTGCTGCCGCTGGCGGGCTATCTCTGGGCCTTCCCGGCGCTGGTTCTCAGCGGGCTGATGCTGGGCGCCTTGGGGCTGTTCATCTCGTCGACCGTGCGGCAGCTGGAAAACTTCGCGGGCGTGATGAATTTCGTCATCTTCCCGATGTTCTTCCTGTCGACCGCGCTTTATCCGCTGTGGAAGATGGCCGAAAGCTCGCGGCTTCTGCGCGACATCTGCGCGTTGAACCCCTTCACCCATGCGGTCGAGCTGATCCGGTTTGCGCTTTATCAAAGCCTGAATGGCTGGGCGCTGTTTTGGGTGGCCTCGGGCTTTCTTGTCTTCTTCCTGCTGGCGCTCTGGGGCTACGACCCGGCGCGCAGCCGACCGGGGAGGGACTGAGGCGGTCAGCCCGCCGCTGCGCGCCAGAGGATTTCGGGCGCCTCCGTCGCGGCGAAGGCCTCGGCCCGGGCCAGAAGCGCTGCGTGATGCGGCGACTTGATACAGACCGGGTCGGCCGCCGCCGGATCGCCCGCCAGCGCCATCGCCTGACAGCGGCAGCCGCCGAAATCGACGGTCTTCCGTTCGCAGCCGGAACAGGGCTCGCGCATCCAGCCGGTGCCGCGATAGGCGGCGAAGGCAGCGCCCTCATACCAGATCCCGGCCAGCGGACGGTCGCGGAGGCTGTCGAAGACAAGGCCCGGGATGGTCTGGGCGGCATGGCAGGGTAGCACCGTGCCTTCGGGCGTGACGTTCAGCCCGGTCGTGCCCCAGCCGCCCATGCAGCGCTTGGGATAGTCGGAATGGTAATCGGCCCGGACATAGTCGATGACCAGCACACCCTTCAGCCGGGCACGGGCCTCGGCCACGGCGGCATCGGCGGCGCGGGCCTGGGCGCGGGTCGGCATCAGTGCCGCGCGGTTCTTCAGCGCCCAGCCATGGAACTGGACGGTCGCGACCTCGATCCGCCGCGCGCCCATCTCGACCCCCATCTCGATGGCACGCGGCAGCTGATGCAGGTTCTGGCGGTGCAGGACCGCGTTCAGGGTCAGCGGAAAGCCGATCTGCCCGATCAGCCGCGCGACCTCGAGCTTTCGCTCGAACCCGCCGTGATAGCCGCCGATCCGGTCGGCCATGGCGGCATCGGTGCCCTGCAGCGACAGCTGGATATGGTCGAGCCCGGCGGCATCGAGCGCGCGCAGCCGCTTTTCGGTCAGCCCGATGCCGGAGGTGATGAGGTTGGTGTAAAGCCCGGCCGCCCGGGCCTCGGCCACCAGATCCGTCAGATCGCGCCGGGTGGCGGGTTCGCCGCCCGAGAGGTGGAGTTGCAGCACACCCAGATCGGCCGCCTGCCGGAAGATGTCGGCCCAGGCGGCGGTGTCGAGTTCGCTGTCTTTCCGGGTCAGCTCCAGCGGATTCGAGCAATAGGGGCAGGCCAGCGGGCAGCGATGGGTCAGCTCGGCCAGCATGGCGATGGGGGGCGGGACACTCACTGGCGGATCTCCAGAAAGCGGCGGTCGAGGAGCGCGCCCAGAAAGCCCTGGCTGTCGGCGGCAATTTCGGCCTCGGGGGCGTCATAGGCCGCGGCCAGCGCGGCTGCGATGGCGGCGAAACTGCGGATGCCGTCGATTTCGGCCAGGATCGCCCGGCCGGTCTCGTCAAGCGCCAGCGTGCGTTCGGGCGCCAGCAGCACCCAGCCGCCACGCACCCGGTCCCGATGCAGACGCACGCCGCGCGGCAGGACGGGAATGTCGTCGGGCCCGATCATGATGCCCGCGCAAGCGCCAGCCCCTCGCCCGGCCGCCAGGCGCCGGGCGGGATGCGGGCGGGCGCGACATAGGCGGAATGAAGCGCGTCGAGCTGCGACCACAGAACATCGGTCTTGAAAATCAGCGCATTGGCGGCGGCGTCCTGACGGTCTGCGGTGTCGGCATGATCCAGCACCCAGGCCAGCCCGAAGGCCACGTCCTTCGGCGCCTCGGCCAGGCGCTTGCGGAAATAGGACAGGCTGCTGTCATCGGCGAACGCGTAGTTCCGCAGCAGGCCCTCGATCCGCTCGGCATGGATCTTCGGCGCGAAAAGCTCGGTCAGCGACGAGGCCACCGCCTCGAGCAGCGACCGTTCGCGGACGAAGCGCACATAGGCATCGACGGCAAAGCGGGTGGCGGGCAAAACGCCCGCGCAGGAGGCGACGTAATCGGGATCGAGCCCCACGGCCGAAGCCAGCCTGAGCCAGCGCGCGATGCCGCCCTCGTTGTCCTCGCTGCCGTCGTGATCCTCGATCCGCGAGCGCCAGGCCCGGCGCAGGGCCGGGTCCTCGACCCGCGACAGGAAGGCCGCGTCCTTCATCGGGATGCGGGACTGGTAGTAATAGCGGTTGATGACCCAGGCGCGCACCTGATCGGGGCTGCATTGCCCGCCATGCAGCAGGCCGTGAAACGGGTGCAGGTCGTGATAGCGCTCGGCGCCGATCCGGCGCAGCCGTGCCTCGAAGGCCTCGCGTGTCGCGGGGGTGTTCATGGGACGATCTCCAGTCCATCCTGTCCGACGATCCAGCCCGCCGCCTCTGCCTCGGCCCGTTCGGGGCTGGCAGGATCGAGCACCGGATTGGTGTTGTTCATGTGCACGAAGACCTTCTGTCCCACGCCGAGCCCGGCGAAGGCCCGGATGGACCCCTCGGGCCCGCTCATCGAGATATGGCCCATCCGCCGCCCGGTCTTTTCGCCAAGCCCGGCCCGGATCATCTCGTCATCGCGCCAGAGCGTGCCGTCGAAGAAGACAAGCGCCGCGCCCGTCAGCCGGGCCGCCAGATCGGGGGGGATCGCGGCGCAACCGGGGATGTAGAAGGCCTCGGTTCCGCCTGCCTCCAGCCGGACGCCGACGGTCTGTTCGCCGACGAGGTCGGTTTCGACCGTGTCGCCCTCAAGATAAAGCGCGACCTTGCCCGGCACCGGGAAAAGCTCGGCCGTGAGACCGGGCGCCAGCGCGAAGGGGCGGCCAAGCGCCACCGTCTGGCGCCGGACGAGGCCGGGCTTCAGCGCGCCGAAGATCGGGTTGGCGTCCAGCACCTTGTGGATCGCGGCGGTGGCGATCAGCGCGAAGGGCTGCATCTCTCGCAGGGTCAGAAGCCCCGCCACATGGTCGATATCGCCATTCGTCACAAGAACGGACCGAAGCGGCACGTCGCGCAGCCCGGTCGGATGCAAGGGCGGGCAGTGGGTCAGTTGCTGACGGATATCGGGCGAGGCGTTCAGCACCGCCCAGTCCCGCCCGTTGCCGGTCACGGCCAGCGAGGACTGGGTCTGGGCCGCAATCCGGCCCGCCCGGGCCGCCTGGCAATTCGGACAGCCGCAATTCCATTGCGGCAGCCCGCCACCGGCCGCCGCCCCGAGAATGCGTGCGCGAAGCGCCATCGTCGCGCTCCGCGCGCCGGCGGATCAGAACAGAACGCCGTCGTCTTCGCCGCTGTCGGGGCCGTACATGTTGATTTCCATGCCGCATTCGATTTCGCGGATGACGGGGGTTTTCCAGCTCATTGTGATCTCCTCCCAGAGTCGGTCTTGGAACAGATCCAGAGTGTCCGGCGGAACCGCATGCCGGTCAAAGACTATGTTCTAAGAAAAATTAAGGATCGGGCGCCGACAGCGGCTTAGGGTCAGGACCTGTTGATTTCAGGTGTTTGGCGTGATTCAGCCTCCGCGAGGACACCTGATCGATGAGCAATCTTTACGGGCTGACCCACGTCCAAATGGAGCGCCTGAAGCCGTTCTTTCCCAAGAGCCATGGCAAGCCCCGTGTCGATGATCGTCGCGTCCCCAGCGGCATAATCTTCATCAATCGCAATGGCTTGCGCTGGCGCGACGCGCCGAAGGAATACGGCCCGGCCAAGACCCTCTACAACCGTTGGAAGCGCTGGAGGTGAGTGGCTGAACGCCACTGGTTCGAGAGAAGCCACGAACACGGGATCTTCGCCCGGATCATGGTCGGCCTGTCCGCCGAGCGCGCCGAGCACAAGACGATCATGATCGACGCGACCTATCTCAAGGCGCACCGCACGGCATCAAGCCTTGGGGTGAAAAAGGGGGGCGCGGGCGCCTGATCGGTCGCACCAAAGGCGGCATGACCACCAAGTTGCACGCTATCTGCGACAGCAAGGGACGGCCGCTCAACCTGTTCGTAACGGCAGGACCGGTGAGCGACGACATCGGCGCGCGGGCACTGCTCGGCCCCCTGCCAAAGGTCGGCTGGTTGCTCGGGGATCGCGGCCATGACGCCGACTGGTTCCGGGAAGCGTTGCAAGACAAGGGGATACGCGCCGTTCGGGGCAGATCTGATCCACTGGATCAAATCCTGTCGCCCGTCACCCCCGGCCGGAAACAACGGAAGACGCAGGTGGAATACGACAAGCGTCGATACGAGCGGCGCAACCGCATCGAGATCTTGTTCGGCAGGCTCAAGGACTGGCGGCGCGTGGCGACACGCTACGATCGCTGTCCCAAGGTGTCCCTCCCCGCCATCGCCCTCGCGGCGGTCGTCATCTGCTGGTTATACCCTGACCCTAGTCCGAGGTCAGCTGCAGAACGAAGCCGCGATTGCGCAGGGTCTTGATCTCGAGCCCGTAAGCGGCGGCCGGGGCGAGCTTGCGGCGCAGATAGCCGATATAGACATCGACCACGTTTTCCGAACTGGTGCCCTCGCGCGCCCAGAGCCGGTCGAACAGGGCAGCGCGGGGCAGGACATGGCCGCGATGGGTCCAGAGACATTCAAGCAGCGCGAATTCCCGTTCGGTCAGCGCGACGCTGCCCTCTGGTCCGTGCAGGCTTCGCGTGGCCGGATCGAGCCGCGGCACCGGGTCGCGCCGAGCCCCGGCGGCACGGCGTTCCTGCACCTTCAGCCGTGTCACCAGTTCGTCGAAGGAAAACGGCTTGGCGATGTAGTCGTCGGCCCCGGCATCGAGCCCGGCGGCGCGATCCTCGACCTCGCTCAGCGCCGACAGCATGACCACCGGGGTCCGGTTCCCCGCTGCCCGAAGCGCGCGAACCAGAGCGATGCCGCTATCGGCACCGATCCGGACGTCGACGATGGCGGCGGCGAAGCGGGCGGCGCCAAGTTGCGCCTGCGCCTCGTCGGCGCGATGGGCGCAGACCGCGTCATAGCCGTGCAGCGCCAGCCCGCGCGCCAGCGCCGAGGTGATCTCGGGGTCGTCGTCGACGATCAGGACAAAGGGCCGGGGGCTTACGGTCATCGGCGGGGCTCAGTCGACAAGGGGCACATAGGCGCCGACCAGCGTACCCGGGGCCGTGCCGAGGCGAAAGCCGTCCGGCACAGGGCTTTCGATCGCGATGTGGCCCCCCTGTTGTTCCAGCACCCAGCGGGCCAGCGCCAGCCCGATGCCGAAGCCTTCGCCGGGCGGGGCGGCGCTGCCGCGGCCGAACCGCTCCAGAACGCGGGCCCTGTCCTTCTGCGGGATGCCGGGGCCGTTATCGACGACCCGGACGCAGCCATAGCCCGCCTCTGGTCCGACCGAGAACGCGACCCGGCCGCCCTCGCGGGCGTGGCGCAGGACGTTGCGCGCAAGACCCGCGATCACCTGGCGCACCCAGTTGGGATCGCCCGTTGCCCGAAGGGCGGACCCCGGCACCACTGTCACCTCAAGCCCGGCCGCCTCAAGCTCGGCTCGCGTCTCGGCCAGCGCCTCGGCCAGCGCGATCCGCAGATCCATCGGCTCGGGGCACAGCTCGATCCGACCGCTTTCGGACCGCGCGACCCGCAGCAGGTCGTCGATCCGCCGGCTCAGCCGCTGTGCCCGCGCCTGGATGGTGGCGAAGGCGTCCTGCGGGGCAGCCCCCTTCAGCCCCAGCTCGGCCTCCATAAGGATCACGGTCAGCGGCGTGCGCAGCTCGTGGCTGATATCGGCGAAGAAGCGGCGGCGATCCGCGTCGATGCGGGCCAGCGCGGCATTGGCGGCGCGCAGATCCTCGGTGCGGGCGCGGATCGTGTCGTTCAGCCGGGCGCGGTCGCAGGCCAGCGCCGTTGCCGCGCGGTTGGTCTCGGCGAAAAGCTGGCCGATCTCGTCGGCGGTGCGTTCCGGCAGATCGGGGGCGAAATCGCCCGCGCCGATCCGGCGCGTCGCCTGGCGGGCGCGGTCGAGCCGGTCGAATTGCGGGCGCAGGAGGCCCAGATAGAACCCGCCCACCATCAACGCCGCCAGTGCCGCGACCGCGAGCGCAAGCCCGGTCAGGGACCGGCGCAGGGCGGCGATCCGGGTCAGGATCGCGTCGCGGGTGCGGATCTCGTCGCCGACTGCCTCGTTCAGCAGCGGGTCGAACGCATGGGCAAAGCCGTTCAGGACGCCTTGCAGCCGCTCGCGGTCCCGGGTGTCCGAGGCCAGCCCGGCGCGGGCTGTCCGGAAGAGGGCCTCCATCCGCGCGATGGCAATGCCCTGGCTGGCGCGGCGCGACTGTTCGGCAAGCCCGAGAGCCGCAGCCTCGTCCACGGCCGCCGCAAGGTCCGAACGCATTAGATCGAACGTCCGGTCAAGGTCCGCGGCCGCCGGTGAAAGCCGGGCCGCGCGGGCCTCGGGGGGCAGGCCGGACTGGATCGCCTCGGCCGCCACGACGAGGAAGGTCGAGGCTTCGGTCGAAAGCACCGCATAGCGCGCAAGGCGGCGTTCGGCCTGCAGCGATGCCGCGATCCGGTCGCCGACCCGGTCCATGCCGACCACGGTCAGCGCGCTCGACAGAAGCGCAACCAGTCCGATCATGCCGGCCCCGGCCGCGAGTTTCGTCTTCAGCGAAACGGCCCGGCGCGGCGGCGCGGCAGGATCATGCTGCGTTGCAGCAAAGGCGCCCGAAGATGAGGCATGCGCCGAGCAAAGAGGCACGTTTTCGGGATTCTCCGTGATTTGCACGGTCGGAGACACCGGCTTCTCCTGGAACGGTCCGGCTGGAAGTTTAACCGTTCCAAAATGGAAAGATGCAATACCAAGGGCTGAATTGACAATCGAGGTCCCGCCATGGTCGAATTGCTGTTTGTTGCGTGCGTGAGCCTGTCGCAGACCAATTGCGAAGAGCGCAGCCTGATCTTCACCGATGTCTCGCCGATGTCCTGTATGATGGGCGCCCAGCCCGAGCTTGCGAAATGGGTGCGCGACCATCCGAACTGGACGGTCTCGCGCTGGCAGTGCCGGTACCTGAACCGGACCGAGCGCAAGGTCTGATCGCAACGGCCCGGTGGAACCGGTTCAGACCCGGTGCCATCCGACGCCGCCCCGCGGCCAGATCGTTCTTCCAAAGACCCCTGTCAGGTCCCGGTTCGCCGGGGACCCCTTGCAGACGCCGCGTCCGGCCGGGCCGGTCTCGCCCATCGCCGGGGGGGGGCGCCGAGGCCGTTGGCCGTCCGAAGCCCCGAGAGGGCCTGACGCTTGCCGCCGGGCCGGGCGGGGCGGTCAAAGACGGTCTGGCGCCGTGCGTGCGGCCGGGAATGGCACAGATCGCGGGTACAGGTGCCCGACTGACGCCAAGGCGTGCCGCTGCAATCGCAGCACAATTGCGGCCATGTCTTGTTCGTCGCTTTCCGCCGCTCTACATGCGAAGACATGAAACGGTGGCTTCCCTTCGTCAAATCAGATCCGCTCGTCTCGGTTGTCCGTCTTTCCGGCACGATTGCCGCGTCGGCCCGCGGAAACACGCTGTCCGATGCCGCGCTCGCTCCGGTGATCGAGCGCGCCTTCAAGAAGGGCAAGCCCGATGCGGTCGCCCTGATCGTGAATTCGCCGGGTGGGTCGCCCGCGCAAAGCGCGTTGATCGCCGCGCGCGTCCGGCGGCTGGCCGAGGAACGCGACACGCCCGTCATCAGCTTTGTCGAGGACGTGGCCGCGTCGGGCGGCTATTGGCTGGCCTGCGCGGGCGACGAGATCTGGCTCGATGCCTCGTCGATCGCAGGGTCCATCGGGGTGATTTATGCCGGGTTCGGCTTTCAGGATCTGATCGCGCGCTACGGGGTCGAGCGGCGGGTCCATACGGCGGGCGAAAGCAAGAGCTTTCTCGATCCGTTCAAGCCCGAGAAGCCCGAGGATGTGGCCCGGCTGATCAAGCTGCAGGAGCCCATTCACGACGCGTTCAAGGCACATGTGCGGGCCCGGCGCGGCGACCGGCTGAAGACCGACCGCGATCTCTTCACCGGCGATGTCTGGGTCGGGCAACAGGCCGTCGAGGTCGGTCTGGCCGACGGCATCGGGCATCTGGTGCCCAAGATGAAGGAGCGCTTCGGCGACAAGGTGCGCTTTGCGCTGCATGCGCCGCGGCGGGGGCTCCTGTCGCGGCTGGGCGCCCCGGGCGTTGCCGCCGTGGTGGACGAGGTCGAGGCGCGGCTTCTCTGGTCGCGGTACGGTCTCTAGTCCATGCTGCTGAAGGTCGCGCTTCTGTTTCTCGTCGGAATGGCCGTTCTCGGCATGTTCGGAAAGCTGCGTCTGCCGCGCCCGCGCGGCGGGGCGCGCGCCCTGGGGCGCCGCCGCCCCGTTCGATGCCCGCAGTGCGGGCGGTTCAGGATCGGCAGCGGGCCCTGCCCCTGCGGCAAGGGGTAGGGCCGGATGGCAAGCGATCTGCTGAATGCGGGATTGGGCCTGGCCCTGTTGCTGCTGGCCGGGGACAGTCTGGTCAAGGGCGCGGTGAACCTTTCGTTGCGCCTTGGGGTTCCGGCGCTGATCGTCAGCCTGACGATCGTCGCCTTCGGGACCTCGGCGCCCGAATTGCTGATCTCGATCAAGGCCGTTCTGGACAATTCGCCCGGCATCGCCATGGGCAACGTGGTCGGGTCGAACATTGCCAATGTGCTGCTGGTGCTGGGGATACCGGCCCTGATGACCGGCATTCGCACCGATGAATGCGACACCCGGCGCACCTATGCGCTGATGGTCGGATCGACGCTTTTCTTCCTCTTCGTCTGCATGATCGGGCCGATCACCTGGATCCACGGCATCGGGCTGATGCTGGCGCTGGGCTTTGTGCTGGTCGATGCGTTCCTGTCGGCGCGCAACCATCGCCGCGAGGCTGCGGTCGCGGCCGAGGCCGCCCGATGCACGGCGTCGGACGAGACTGAAGAGGTCGAAGGCGCCGACCCGTCGCTGGGCTGGTTCAAGATCGGCATGTTTCTGGTTCTGGGGCTTCTGGGCCTGCCGCTGGGGGCAGATCTGCTGGTCGATGCCTCGATCAGCATCGCGCAAGAGATTGGCGTGTCCGATACGGTGATCGGCCTGACGCTGGTCGCGGTCGGGACCTCGCTGCCCGAACTGGCGACGACGGTGATGGCAGCGTTGCGCCGCCAGGCCGACGTGGCGATGGGCAACGTGATCGGGTCGAACATGTTCAACCTGCTGGCCATCATCGGCATGGCAAGCTTCTTCGGCGACATCGCGGTGCCGCCCGAGATGTTGCGCTTCGACTTGTGGATCATGCTGGGGGCGGCGCTTCTGCTGACGCCCTTCGTGGTCTGGAAGCTGGCCCTGGGCCGCGCCTGGGGGGCGTTGTTCTTCCTGCTTTACGCGGCCTATGCCGGGGTGCTCTTGCTGTGACCGGCCGGGCGCTCGTCACCGGCGGCGCACCGGGGGTGGTCGTGGCGCTGGCGGTGCATCTGGCCAGAGAGGGCCATGACGTCGCGCTGCACTGTGCGGGCGACCCGGAGGTCGCCGCCCGGACGGTCGCCGAGATCCGCGCCCTGGGGCGCGTCGCGGTGGCGCTCGACGCCGATCTCCTCGACGAGGCTGCGGCCTCTGCCCTGGTGCCCCGCGCGGCCGAGGCGTTGGGCGGGCCGATGACAGTGCTGACCACCGCGGCCTCGGTCTTCGAACATGACACGTTTTCGACCGCGACCCGCCAGAGCTGGGACCGCCATATCGGGGCCAATTTGCGGGCGCCCTTCGTGCTGATGCAGACCTTCGCCGCCCAGGCGCCCGAGGCCGGACGCGACGCTGCGGGCGAAGCGCTGTCCGAAGGTCTGGTCGTCAACGTCATCGACCGGCAGGTGCTGGGCCCCACGCCTGATTTCCTGACCTACACCCTCGCCGAGACGGGACTTTGGGCTCTGACCCGGACGGCTGCCCAGGCGCTTGCCCCCGCGATCCGGGTGAATGCGATCGCCGTGGGCGAAGCCCTGCGCGGGACCCGGTGCGCCGACGCCCCCTACGCGGCGTTCCGGGCCAGCACGACCCCGGTCACGGGGCGGGGCAGCGAGCCGAAGGGGCTTGCGGGCTGCGGGGATGCCGCGGCCGCGCTCGGCTATCTGCTGGCGGCGAAGGCCGTCACGGGGCAAGTGATCTGCGTCGGCGACGTCCATCTTTCAGGGTGATCCGGGCCCGGGATCGCGTGTGTGCAGAGCCCTTGCAGGCGCCGCTGCGTGAGCTTTTCCACGCGTCATGTGAGCGTCACAGTTTCGTAATGATTTCTTAAACAATATCAACGTTTTGCCATGACGCCAAAAAATTTCATTTGAAATCAATATCTTGAAAAGCCGCCCAAAAAGTGGGCAAACCGAGGAGTTGGGCGGAAAACAATGAAAATTTCGAGACGCCCGCAGCTTATCCGCAACCTTATCCACAGAAGTCGTGGATTTGTTTCCCCTTGCCTCCGGCTGTTGCCCATTGCAGGCAGTCTCCGGAATCACGATCTCTGAGCGATGACCCCGACCGCCGACCCCGATACCGCCCCGCGCCCCCGAGGCCATGCCTGCGTCCAGTCCTATCTGGCGACGCTTGACAATTCGCCGGGCGTCTATCGGATGCTCGATTCCGAAAGCCGGGTGCTTTACGTCGGCAAGGCGCGCAACCTCAGGAAGCGGGTGTCGAACTACGCCAAGCCGTCGGGCCATAGCGGCCGGATCTCGCGGATGATTTCGGAAACCGCGTCGATGATGTTTCTGACGACGCGGACCGAAACCGAAGCGCTGCTTCTGGAGCAGAACCTCATCAAGCAGCTCAAGCCGCGCTACAACGTGCTTCTGCGCGACGACAAGAGCTTTCCGAATATCCTGGTGGCCAAGGACCATGCCTTTCCGCAGATCCGCAAACATCGCGGCGCCCGAACCGAGAAGGGCGCCTATTTCGGTCCCTTCGCCAGCGCGGGCGCGGTGAACCGGACGCTGAACCAGTTGCAAAAGGTGTTCCTGCTGCGGAATTGCACCGATTCGGTCTTTGAAAGCCGCAGCCGCCCCTGCCTGCTGTTCCAGATCAAGCGCTGCAGCGGGCCCTGCGTCGGACGGATCTCCGAGGCGGACTATGCGGCCGCGGTGCGGGATGCCGAGGATTTCCTGAAGGGCAAGTCTTCGGGCCTGCAGGAGGCATTGGCGGCCGAGATGCAGCAGGCCTCGGACGCGATGGAGTTCGAGCGCGCGGCCGGGCTGCGCGACCGCATCCGCGCGCTGACCCAGGTGCAATCGGCACAGGGCATCAACCCGCGTGGCGTGGCCGAGGCCGATGTGGTGGCGTTGCATATGGAAGGCGGGCAGGCCTGCGTGCAGGTCTTCTTCATCCGGGCGCACCAGAACTGGGGCAACCGCGACTATTACCCGAAGACCGGCAGCGGCGCCGAGGCGCCGGAACTGCTGCAAGGCTTCCTCGGCCAGTTCTACGACAACAAGGAGCCGCCCCGGCTGATCCTGCTGTCCCATGACATCGAGGACCGCGACCTGATGGCCGAGGCGCTGTCGCAGAAGGCCGGACGCCGGGTCGAGCTGTCCGTGCCCCAGAGGGGCGAGAAGGCCGAACTGGTCGAGAACGCGACCCGCAACGCCCGCGAAAGCCTCGGGCGGCGGATGGCCGAATCTGCGGCGCAGGGCAAGCTGCTGGCGGGCCTGGCCGAGGCGTTTGCTTTGGACGCGCCGCCAAAGCGGGTCGAGATCTACGACAACTCGCATATCCAGGGCAGCCATGCGGTGGGCGCGATGGTCGTGGCCGGCCCCGAGGGCTTTCTGAAAAGTCAGTACCGCAAGTTCAACATCCGCGGCGACAGCCTGACTCCGGGCGACGATTTCGGCATGATGAAGGAGGTCCTGACCCGCCGGTTCCAGCGCCTTCTGAAGGAAGATCCCGACCGCGCGAGCGAGACCTGGCCCGATCTGCTGCTGATCGACGGCGGCGCCGGGCAGGTGGGGGCCGTGGCCGAGATCATGGCCGATCTGGGCGTCGAGGACCTGCCCGTCGTTGGGGTCGCCAAGGGCATCGACCGCGATGCCGGCAAGGAAGAGTTCCACCGCCCCGGCGAACGCCCCTTCGCGCTGAGGCATAACGACCCGGTGCTTTACTTCGTGCAGCGCCTGCGCGACGAGGCCCACCGCTTTGCCATCGGCACCCACCGGGCGAAACGCGCCAAGGCAATGGGCGCGACGCCCCTGGACGAGATCCCGGGCGTCGGCGCCACCCGCAAACGCGCGCTTCTGACCCATTTCGGCAGCGCCAAGGCGGTCGGCCGCGCGGGCCTCGCCGACCTCAAGGCGGTCGAGGGAATTTCCGACAGCCTTGCCGAAACCATCTACGGCTTCTTCCATGAGCGCGGCTGACGCGCTATGACCCGGCCATGAGATGGACTCTCCCCAATATCCTGTCGGTGCTGCGCCTTGCGGCCGCGCCGCTGTTCCCTCTGGTCTATTTCCTCTGGGACAGCCCTGTCGCCGACTGGGTGGCGCTGGTGCTTTTCGTCGGGGCTTCGGTCACCGACTGGGTTGATGGCTATGTCGCCCGGCGCTGGCAGTTGACCAGCCGCTTCGGCGCCATGATCGACCCCATCGCAGACAAGGCGATGGTCCTGGCGGCCCTTCTGGTTGTGGTGGCCAAGTTCGGCATGCCGACCTGGCTGACGCTCGCCGCGACGGTGATCGTCTTCCGCGAGGTGTTCGTCTCGGGCCTGCGCGAATTTCTCGGCGCCCAGGCCGGACGGCTGAAGGTCACCAAGCTCGCCAAATGGAAGACGACGGTGCAGATGATCGCGATCTCGGTGCTGATCGCCCATGGCATCCTGCCCCATGCCGCCATCGAGGGGCTCGGCACCGCGCTGCTGCTGGCCGCCGCCGCGCTGACCCTGATCACCGGGGCCGACTATTTCGCCAAGTCCTGGCCCTATCTGAGGGATGAACAGGCGCGATGATCGACGTGCTCTATTTTGCCTGGGTCCGCGAACGCATCGGCCTGCCGAAAGAGCGGATCGAGACCGCGGCCCCGACCGTCGCGGCGCTGGTCGAGGAACTCTCGGCCCGTGAGGACCGCTATGCCGCCGCCTTCGCCGATCTCTCGGCGCTGCGGGTCGCGGTCGATCAGGATCTCGCAGATTTCGATGCGCCGCTTGCAGGTGTACGCGAAGTGGCCTTCTTCCCGCCGATGACCGGCGGGTAAGATGGACATCCGCGTCCAGGCCGCCCCGTTCGATTTCGGCGCCGAGGCTGGCGCCTTCGCCAGGGGCCGCCGCGACGCGGGCGCCATCGTCACCTTCGCCGGGATCGTGCGCGACGACGGCGGGCTCGCCCGGATGGTGCTCGAACATTACCCCGGCATGACCGAACGCGCTCTCGAGACCATCGCCGCCGAGGCGACGAGGCGTTTCGGGCTTCTCGACTGCCTCGTCATCCACCGCCATGGCAGCCTGACGCCCGGCGAAACGATCATGATGGTCGCGACCGCCGCCCCTCACCGCGCCGATGCCTTCGCGGCAGCCGAATTCCTGATGGACTACCTCAAGTCCCGCGCGCCGTTCTGGAAGAAGGAATTCGGCGCCGACGGCGCGGCCTGGGTCGCGGCGAAGGACGCGGACGAAACCGCGCTCGACCGCTGGGCGCAAGACTGATCTTCTTCTTGGTGCAAATACCCGATCGGCGCCGCAAGGCGGCCAAGGGAAACGGCAAAGGCCCGGTCGCTAGACCGGGCCTTTTCATTTGACTTCAGGACCGAAGGCTCAGCCGATGGCGGCTTCCTTCACGTCCTCGTCGATGAAGGGCAGGTACTGGGCGAAGTTCTCCGAGAACATCCTGACCAGTTTCTGCGCCTGCGCGTCATAGGCCTCCGGGTCGGCCCAGGTGCGGCGCGGGTCCAGCAGGACCTCGGGCACGTCATGCACCGCCAGCGGGACCTCGAAGCCGAAATTCGGGTCCTTGCGGAACTCGGCATCGTTCAGCGACCCGTCGAGCGCCGCGGTCAGCAGGGCGCGGGTGGCCTTGATCGGCATCCGCGAGCCGGTGCCATGGGCGCCGCCGGTCCAGCCGGTATTGACCAGCCAGCAGGTCGCGCCATGCTTGGCGATCTTGTCGCGCAGGAGGTTGCCGTAGGCCTCGGGGCGACGCGGCATGAAGGGCGCGCCGAAGCAGGTCGAGAAGGTGGGCTCGGGCTCGGTCACGCCTTTCTCGGTGCCCGCAACCTTCGAGGTGAAGCCCGACAGGAAGTGGTACATCGCCTGCGCGGGCGTCAGCCGGGCGATCGGGGGCAGAACCCCGAAGGCGTCGCAGGTCAGCATGATGATGTTCTTCGGATGCCCGCCCAGCGAGGTCTCGGAGGCGTTCGAGATGTAGTCCAGCGGATAGGCGCACCGCATGTTCGCGGTCAGGCTGTCATCCTCGAAATCCAGTTCCTTGGTATGCGGGTCGAACACCATGTTCTCGATCACGGTCGAGAATTTCGACGTGGTGGCGTAGATCTCGGGCTCGGCCTCGGGGCTCAGGCTGATGGTCTTGGCATAGCAGCCGCCTTCGAAGTTGAAGGTGCCGTTATCCGACCAGCCATGCTCGTCGTCGCCGATCAGGGTGCGGGCCGGGTCTGCCGACAGCGTGGTCTTGCCGGTGCCCGACAGGCCGAAGAAGATCGCCGTGTCGACCGGATTGTCCTTGGCATGGTTGGCCGAGCAGTGCATCGCCATGATGCCCTTGCCGGGCAGGATGTAGTTCATCAGGGTGAAGACCGATTTCTTGATCTCGCCCGCATATTCGGTGTCGCCGATCAGGATCAGCTTCTTGGCGAAGTTCAGCGCGACCACGGTCTTGGTGCGGCAGCCGTGGCGCTCGGGGTCGGCCTTGAAGCTGGGGCAGTTGATGATCGTGAATTCGGGCACGAAGCTGTCGAGCTGTTCCAGCGCGGGACGGCGCAGCAGGTGGCGCGAGAACAGGCCGTGCCAGGCCATCTCGGTGACGATCCGCACATCCAGACGGTTGTCGGGATCGGCGCCGGCATAAAGATCCTCGACGAAGACCTCGCGACCCTTCAGATGCGCCAGCATGTCGGCATGCAGGCGGTCGAAGGCCTCGGGCTCCATCGGGCGGTTGTTTTCCCACCAGATATGCTCGACCACGTCCGGCGTGCGCACGACGTGCTTGTCCTTGGGCGACCGGCCGGTATGGACGCCGGTGGTCACGAGGAAGCTGCCGCCCTGGCCCAGCGTGCCTTCGTTGCGCTTGAGGGCCTCTTCGACCAACGCCGGTTCCAAGAGGTTGTAATAGACCTTGTTCAGCCCTTCGATGCCCTGGGTCTCAAGGCGCTGATTGGGGTTCACACGTCCGAATTCCATGGTCTGTGCTCCTTGCCACCGCACTTCGGTCGGCGCGGCTATACCATGACGTTTCCATGAAACAACAGGGACCGGAGAGGCGTTAGCGCAATCATAGTTCGATTTTTTTACTGATAGCGCAACCATTTTGCGCGGATTGATAAAATTCGTTCGCGGCCTGCACGGACCCGGCCCCGGAGAGTGTTAGCGGTTAGGTAAACGTTTTCCGGCTTCAATGTGCCGCAATGTAATGCTGCGATTCGCAACGGGCCTGCGATTCGAGCTGTGGCGTGAGTAAATGTTGCGTAGATTCAATTGGTTCCGCTTGTGGACAGGATAAGGAACTCTCCCATGTCTAGGATTGCGCTCGTCGACGATGATCGGAACATCCTCACCTCCGTTTCCATGACGCTCGAGGCCGAAGGGTTCGAGGTGGAAACCTACAATGACGGCCAGGCGGCGCTGGACGCATTCAGCAAGCGCATGCCCGACATGGCCGTTTTCGACATCAAGATGCCCCGGATGGACGGAATGGATCTGCTGCAGCGGGTGCGCCAGAAAAGCTCGATGCCGGTGATCTTCCTGACCTCGAAGGACGACGAGATCGACGAGGTCCTGGGCCTCAGGATGGGCGCCGACGACTATGTCAAGAAGCCCTTCTCGCAACGGCTTCTGGTCGAGCGCATCCGCGCGCTCCTGCGTCGGCAGGAGGTCATCGCCGCCGATGCCGGGCCCACGCCCGAGGAAAGCAAGTCGATGGTGCGCGGCCAGCTCGCCATGGACCCGCTGCGCCATTCGGTGACCTGGAAAGGCATGGATGTGTCGCTGACCGTGACCGAATTCCTGCTGTTGCAGGCGCTCGCCCAGCGCCCCGGCTTCGTGAAAAGCCGCGACCAGCTGATGGATGTGGCCTATGACGATCAGGTCTATGTCGACGACCGCACCATCGACAGCCACATCAAACGGCTGCGCAAGAAGATGCGTCAGGTCGATTCCGACTTCTCGGCGATCGAGACCCTGTACGGCATCGGCTACCGCTACAACGAGGAATAGGCCGACGGTCCGGGGACAGAGCCTGTGCGCGACAGCAAGCGGATGGCAGTTGACGAGGCCGGGTTCGGCGACGATCCCTATGGCTGGGTGGGCGGGCGCGAGATCGACCGCCGCCGGTCGCCCCTGCCAAGCCGGAGCCTCATTTCGCTGAACCGCTCGCCGCTGGCGCGCCGGATCATTGCCGCCAACCTGATCGCCCAGATCGTACTGATCTCCGGGGTGCTCTATCTCAACCCCGCCCGTGACAGTCTGCTGAGCCTGCGCGAAAGCGGGATGGTGGCCGAGACCAAGCTGATCGCCGATGTGTTCGAGGCGCAGATCCCCCAGGGTGCCGCAGTTGACCTGGCCACCTCGGACGGGCTCGACGTCGGGGCCACGCTCGACGCGCTGGAACTGGCCCCGGGGGCCGAGGTCTATGTCTTCGACACCACGCGGGGCCTTGTCGGCCGGGCGACGGGGGTCAAGCGGGCCGACTGGCCGGTGGACGGCTACGAGGATGACGGCCGGATCACCATGATCACCGATGCGCTCTACCGGGTCTGGGAAACGATCCTGAGCCTTTCGGGCAGCGATCGTCTCGCCCCGGATACGGTGGATCCGCGCGTCCAGCTCAAGGATCAGGTCGCGGCCACCCTGACGGAGGGACCGCAGCTTCAGACCGGGGTCGACGCCGAGAACCGCACCACCTTCACCGTCACCACCCCGATCCTGCAGGAGGGCCGCGTGGTCGGCGTGGTCGCCATGGTCTCGGCCAGCGGCGAGATTGACTGGCTGGTCCGGATCGAGCGCGAGCAGGTCCTTCAGGTCTTCGTGATCGCCATTCTGGTGTCGATCGGGCTCAGCCTCGTGCTGGCCTCGACCATTGCCAACCCTTTGTCCGAACTGGCCGCGGCCGCCGAGATCGGACAGGACCGCAATGCCCGCTCGATGAGCCCCGGGCGCGTGCGAATCCCCGATCTCAGCGCCCGCCCGGACGAGATCGGCCGCCTGTCGGCTGCGCTGCGCGGCATGGTGGCCGCGCTTTACGACCGGATCGACGCCAACGAACAATTCGCCGCCGATGTCGCGCATGAAATCAAGAACCCGCTGGCCAGCCTGCGCTCGGCCACCGGCACGTTGCGCGTGGCGCGGCGCGAGGACCAGCGCGCCAAGCTGCTCGACGTGATCGAACATGACGTGCGCCGCCTCGACCGCCTGGTCAGCGACATCTCGAACGCCTCCCGGCTCGACAGCGAACTGGTCAAGGAAGAGGAGACGACAGTCGATCTGGTGCGGCTGCTGCGCGGGCTTGCGGACCATCTGGGCCAGCAGGCGCGCGAACGCGGGATCGACTTCATCGCCGATCTGCCACCCGATCCGATCCAGATCCAGGGGCTCGAGGCGCGGCTGGCGCAGGTCTTCGTCAACCTGATCACCAACGCGATTTCGTTCTGCGAAACCGGCGATGCCGTCCGGATCTGGGCGCGCAAGCGCGACAACCGGGTTCTGGTGGTGGTCGAGGATACCGGCCCGGGCATTCCCGAGCAGGCCTTGACCAAGATTTTCAACCGGTTCTACTCCGAACGCCCGGCCGGTCAGTTCGGCAACCATTCCGGCCTGGGACTTGCCATCTCGAAACAGATCGTCGAAGCTCATGGCGGTGTGATATGGGCCGAGAATATCCGCCCGACCGAGGCCGACCTGACTTCGGAACAACTGGGCGCCCGTTTCGTCGTGGGTCTGCCGATCTGATGCCCGCCCCCGCCGGAGACTGCCGCAGCTGTCATGCCCGCCCCCGAGACCTGCATCCTCCATGCCAGCACAGTCGTCCATCGCGGCCGCGCGGTCCTGATCCGGGGGGCCTCGGGCTCGGGCAAGTCGGCTCTGGCGCTGCAACTGATGGCGCTGGGCGCGACCCTTGTCGCGGATGACCGCACGGTGCTGACCCGCAGCCCCGAGGGTCTTGTCGCCTCCAGCCCCAAGGCGATCCGCGGTCTGATCGAGGCGCGGGGCGTGGGGCTCCTTCGCACTGAAACCGTCGCCTCCGCACCGGTGGTGCTGGCCGTCGATCTTGACATGGCCGAGACCGACAGGATGCCGCCGCCGCGCGAGATCGAGATCCTCGGCATGTCGCTGCCCTTGCTTCGCCGCGTGGATCGGCCATATTTTCCCGCAGCTATCCTGCATTGCCTCATCGCCGGACCCCGCTTCTGATGTCCAACGCCGCCGAGACCGAGCCGGGCCCCCGCCCACAGCGCATCGTGCTGGTGACGGGTGCGTCCGGGGCCGGGCGGTCGACGGCGCTGAACGTGCTTGAGGATCTGGGGTTCGAGGCCATCGACAACCTGCCGATTTCGCTGATCCCGCGCCTTCTGGACGGCCCGATGCCGGGGCCGTCGCTGGCCCTGGGCGTCGATATCCGTACCCGCGACTTTTCGGCCCGGGCGCTGGCCGATCTGATCCGGGCGCTGGCGGCGGCCCCGGGGCTCGAGGCCGATGTGCTGTATCTCGACTGCCGGCCCGATGTGTTGCTGCGCCGCTTTTCCGAAACCCGGCGGCGCCATCCGATGGCCCCGGCCGAAAGCCCGGCGGAAGGGGTCGCGCGCGAGCTCGATATCCTCGGCCCGATCCGCGAACTGGCGAGCAGCCTGATCGACACCTCGGATCTCACGATCCACGAGTTCCGCGCCGAGATGACCGCGCGTTTCGCCCCCGGCGGGGCCGCACCGCTGGCGGTTTCGCTGCATTCGTTCTCTTACAAGCGGGGGTTGCCCCTGGGGCTCGACATGGCCTTCGATTGCCGCTTTCTGCGCAATCCCTACTGGAACCCGACCTTGCGCGCGCTCGACGGGCGCGATCCGGCGGTCGTCGCCCATGTCGCGGACGATCCGCGCTTTACGGCCTTTCTCGACCGGATCTCGGATCTCGCGGCACTGGTGCTGCCGGCCCATCGCGACGAGGGCCGCAGTCATATCTCGATCGGCTTCGGCTGTACCGGAGGGCAACACCGCTCGGTCGCCGTGGCCGAGGCCGTGGCGAAACGGCTTGCGGCAACGGAATGGCAAGTGTCTATAAGGCATAGGGAACTGGAGAGGCGGGCGCAGGGCGCGCCCGCAAGACGAGCGGGAACGGGCGCGTGATCGGAATCGTCATCGTCGCGCATGGGGGGCTGGCGCGAGAATACCTGGCCGCGGTCGAACACGTCGTGGGTCCGCAGCCCGGTGTACGCGCCATCTCGATCGCGCCCGACGACGATCGCGCCGCCAAGCAGGACGAGATCTGCCGCGCCGCGGACGAGGTCGACGAGGGCGGCGGGGTGGTGGTGGTGACCGACATGTTCGGCGGCTCGCCCTCGAACCTGTCGATCCGCGCCTGCGCGCCCGGCGACCGGCGGATCCTTTACGGCGCCAATCTGCCCATGCTGATCAAGCTGGCCAAGTCGCGCCGGATGAGCGTCAGCGATGCCACAGCCTCGGCGCTGGCGGCCGGGCGCAAGTATATCGACAGTTTCGACGCAGGCGGCCTGTGAGGACCCATTGACCAGCAACAGCGTGATCCGAGTGTTCGAGATCGTGAACGAAAAGGGGCTGCATGCCCGGGCCTCGGCCAAGTTCGTGGAATGCGTTGAAGAGCACGATGCCAGCGCCGAGGTGTTCCGCGACGGGATGAGTGCGTCGGGCGATTCCATCATGGGGCTCCTGATGCTGGCCGCCTCGAAAGGCACCAGCATCGAGGTTGCGACCCGCGGTCCCGAGGCCGCCAAGCTCGCGGATGCGCTGGAACGCCTGGTGGCGAACCGGTTCGGCGAGGACATGTGACGCGAGCCCCCGATGCAGGACATGGCTGACCACCGCGCGCCGATGACCGCGCCCGCCCGGAACGCACCGCGCGCGGACCCGTCGGCCGAGCCGCCTTACGACGCGCGCGAGCTTTCCTACGCCCGGACCTTCCCCGACCCGCTTCGCGCCCAGGCGATCCGCGCCATCGAGATCCTGACCGGCAAGCTGACCCTCTTGCGCCTCGTGCGCGAATTCGAGGCGCGGGGCGTTCCCCGGGGCCAGGCCTTCTGGCGTCAGGCGCTGGATGTGATGGGCATTGCCGTCGCGACCCCGCCCGACCAGGTGGCGCGGATCCCGCGCGAGGGCCCGCTGGTGATCGTCGCGAACCATCCACATGGGCTGGTCGACGGCATGGTGCTGGCCGATCTCGTCGGCCGGGTGCGGACCGATTACAAGATCCTGACGCGCTCGCTGCTGACCGGCGTGGCCGAGGTCGCCGAGTTCATGATCCCGGTGCCCTTTCCCCATGCCGAAGATGCTCGCGAACAGAACCTCGAGATGCGGCGCGCCGCGATGGCGCATCTTGGCGAGGGGGGCGCGGTGGTGCTGTTCCCTGCCGGGGTCGTCGCCGCGTCGCCGACCTTCTTCGGCCCCGCAATCGAGGCTGGCTGGAACCCCTTCACCGCCAAGCTGATCCAGCGCTCGGGCGCCCGGGTCCTGCCGGTCCGGTTTCCCGGCGCCAATTCGCGCTGGTATCAGATCGCCAACCGGTTATCGCCGACGCTGCGCCAGGGGCTTTTGCTGCACGAGGTCGTTCACGCCCTGAACCGGCCCCAGTGCCCCGCCGTGGGCGAACCCATAGACCGCGACGTGATCGAGCGCTGGGTGGGCGATCCGCGTGGCTTCGTCGCCTGGCTGCGCGAACGCACGCTGGCCCTGGCCTGACCCAGGCCCCTGTTCTTCTTGGCACAATACCCACGTCCTGACGGGCGTCCTCCGCCCGCGGCGGGTGGTCAGCGCGTGGGAACCGGCGTCTCGCCCCGGTAGTCGTAGAACCCGCGATTGGTCTTGCGGCCCAGCCATCCCGCCTCGACATATTTGGTCAGCAGCGGGCAGGGGCGGTACTTGGTATCGGCCAGCCCTTCGTGCAGAACGTTCATGATCGCGAGGCAGGTATCGAGTCCGATGAAATCCGCAAGCTCCAGCGGCCCCATCGGATGGTTCGCCCCAAGCTTCATCGACTCGTCGATCGACCGGACCGATCCGACGCCTTCGTACAGCGTATAGACTGCCTCGTTGATCATCGGCATCAGGATGCGGTTGACGATGAAGGCCGGGAAGTCTTCGGCCGAGGCGGCGGTCTTGCCCAACGACTCGACCACTTTCAGCAGCGAGTGATAGGTCTCTTCGTCGGTGGCGATACCGCGGATCAGCTCGACCAGCTGCATCACCGGCACCGGGTTCATGAAATGGAACCCCATGAATTTCTCGGGCCGGTCGGTGCGGCTGGCCAGCCGCGTGATCGAGATCGACGAGGTGTTCGAGGTCAGGATCGTGGTCGGTTTCAGATGCGGCTGCAGATCCTCGAAGATCGCCGTCTTGACCGTCTCGCGTTCGGTCGCGGCCTCGATGATCAGGTCGGAAGATCCCAGATCGGTCAGCACCGTGGTGGTCGAGATCCGGCCCAGCGCGGCCTGCTTTTCGGCCTCGGTGATCTTTTCGCGGCTGACCTGGCGGTCGAGGTTCTTGCCGATGATGCCAAGGGCCCGGTCCAGTGCGTCGGCAGAGATGTCGTTCAGCGTGACCTCGTACCCGGCCAGAGCAAAGACATGGGCGATGCCGTTGCCCATCTGGCCCGCACCGACTACCCCGACCGTCTTGACGTCCATCTGCATCCCCCGCCTTGCTGGCGGCACATTGGCCGAAGCGGCGCTGCCGCACAAGGGCGACGTTATCCATAGAATGTGAACTTTAGCGACTTCGAAACGCCGCATGCCCAACCTGAAGAGCGGTGAGTCGCAAGACGCGAGTGGGTGCAAGATGAGCTTCGATAACATGGGCAGCGGATCGCTGGCCTACTTCCCTTGCCGTTACGGCAATTCGAGGTTGCTGTTCAGGGGGCCAAAGAGATCGCTGGACCAACCCTATTGTGCCGTGGTGGGTGGCACCGAGACCTATGGAAAATTCGTGCCGAAGCCGTTTCCGGCGCTGATCGAAGAGGCGACCGGGCTGCAGATGGTCAATCTGGGCTGCGTCAATGCCGGGATCGACGTCTTCCTGAACGACGTCTCGCTGATGGACGTGGTGGCCGGGGCCAAGGTCACGATCTTTCAGGCGCTCGGCGCGCATAACATGTCGAACCGGTTCTACGTGGTGCATCCGCGCCGGAACGACCGCTTCCTGCGTGCCTCGGCGATGCTGAAGGCGCTGTATCCCGGCGTCGATTTCACCGAATTCCACTTCACCCGCCACATGCTGAGCGTACTGAAGCAGAAATCGCCCTCGGCCTTCGAGATTGTGGTGGCCGAATTGCAGATGGCCTGGCAGGCGCGGATGCGCAAGCTTGCGGGGCGCATCCCGGGCGACAAGATCCTGCTCTGGCTGCCAAGCCGCGCGCCGGAGGGCGATCAGCCATCCGACGGGCTGGGACTGGATCCGTTATTCGTAACCCAGCACATGCTGGACACGGTGCGGTCCTATTTCACCCGGGTGATCGAGTTCGAGCCCAGCCCCGAAGCGCTTGCCCCGGGCACCGAGGGCATGGTGCATGGCGAGATGGACCAGGCCGCGGCCGCGTCGCTGCCCGGACCTGCGGTGCATGAAGAACTGGCCGAGGTGCTGACCGTGGCGCTGCACGAGCTGCGCGCGCTTTGACCCCGACCCACCCCGCGTGCCGACATGGAAAGGCCCGCCGGTGCGATCCGGCGGGCCTGTCGTTCAGTGGCGGCGCCCTCAGAGCTTGGAGACCAGCTCGGGCACCGCGTCGAACAGATCTGCGACAAGACCGTAATCGGCAACCTGGAAGATCGGCGCCTCTTCGTCCTTGTTGATCGCGACGATGACCTTCGAATCCTTCATCCCGGCCAGGTGCTGGATTGCGCCGGAAATGCCCACCGCGATGTAAAGCTCGGGCGCCACGACCTTGCCGGTCTGGCCGACCTGCCAGTCGTTCGGCGCAAAGCCGCTATCGACCGCCGCGCGCGACGCGCCGACCGCCGCACCCAGCTTGTCGGCCAAGTCCTCGATCAGCTTGAAGTTCTCTTCCGACCCGACCCCGCGGCCGCCCGAGACGATCACCCCGGCCGAGGTCAGTTCGGGCCGGTCGCTTTTCGCGGCGGTATCCGAGACCCATTCCGACAGCGCCGGGTTGCCCGCAGCCGCCACGTCCGAAACCGGGGCGCCCGCGCCTTCGCCTGCCGCCTCGAAGGTCGAGGTGCGGATCGTCAGGACCTTCTTGGCGTCCGAGGACGTGACGGTCTGGATCGCGTTGCCGGCATAGATCGGCCGGTCGAACGTGTCGGCATCGACCACGCCCACGACATCGGTGATGATCATGACGTCCAAGAGCGCGGCGACGCGCGGCATGATGTTCTTGGCATCGGTCGTCGCGGGCGCTGCGATATGGTCATAGTCGCCCGCCAGCGACACGATCAGATCGGCGGTCGGCTCGGCCAGGCGGTGGCCGTAGATCGCGTCCTCGGCGACCAGCACCTTGGCCACGCCGTCAATCTTTGCGGCGGCCTCGCCCGCGGCCTTGGCATGGGCGCCGACGCACAGCGCGGTCACCTCGCCCAGCGCCCTGGCGGCGGTCACCGCCTTGGCGGTCGCGTCGAGTTGCAGTTCGCCCCCGGTGACTTCGGCAAGCAGCAAAACGGCCATCAGAGCACCCCCGCTTCGTCTTTCAGTTTCGCGATCAGCTCGTCGACCGAGCCCACCTTGACGCCGGCCTTGCGCTCGCGCGGTTCGGCGGTCTTCAGCACGGTCAGGCGCGGCGCGGTGTCGACGCCGTAATCGGCGGGCGTCTTCTCGTCGAGCTGCTTTTTCTTGGCCTTCATGATATTCGGCAGCGAGGCATAGCGCGGCTCGTTGAGGCGCAGGTCGACCGAAACGATAGCCGGCAGCTTGACCTTGATGGTCTGCAGGCCGCCATCGACCTCGCGGGTGACCTCGGCCGCGTCGCCGTCGATCTCGAGCCCCGAGGCGAAGGTGCCCTGGCTCCAGCCCAGAAGCGCCGCCAGCATCTGGCCGGTCGCGTTCATGTCGTTGTCGATGGCCTGCTTGCCGCAGAGCACCAGACCTGGCTGTTCCTCGTCGACCACGGCCTTGAGGATCTTGGCGACGGCCAGCGGCTCGATGTCGTGATGGATGTCCTCGGCGGCGACGATCAGGATCGCCCGGTCCGCGCCCATGGCCAGCGCGGTGCGCAGGGTTTCCTGGGCCTGCTTGACCCCGATCGAGACCGCAACGATCTCGGTGGCCTGACCCTTTTCCTTCAGGCGGATCGCCTCTTCGACGGCGATTTCGTCGAACGGGTTCATCGACATCTTGACGTTGGCGAGATCGACCCCCGTTCCGTCCGCCTTCACGCGGACCTTCACGTTGTAGTCGATCACCCGCTTAACAGGCACAAGGACCTTCATCGGCGTGTGTCTCCCTTGCAGTCGCGCCCCCCTCCGGGGGCAAGTCAATGGTTCCGGAGAGTGTTAGCGAGTCTCAAACCGAGGGAACAGACCAAAAGCGTCGGGAAAGTATATTTCGTCAGGGAAGGTTTCTGCGGCCGTTTGTTGCGCGCCGTGTCTTCGGGCGCATGCCCCGGGCGCTGCGTCCCGCCTATCCCTTGTCGATCAGCCAGTCGAGCGCGGGTGTCGGCAGGACCCGCCGCGCGATGTTCATCAGGTAGGTGGGCGTCGTCACGAAATAGCGCGGGCGCGGGTGTCGCGCTTCCAGCGCATGGACCAGTTTGCGGCTGACTGCGGAGGGCGGCAGTTCGAACCTGTCGCGGCCGCGATCCTCGTAAAGCCGTTGCAGAAGCGAGGTGCGGTACTGGTCCGCCCGGGCGCTGGCCGTCCAGTCGATCCAGCGTTCGAAATGCGGGATCGAGTTCACCCGGATCTTCGAGGTCACCGGGCCGGGCTCGATCAGGATCACCCGGATCGGCGTGTCGCGCATCTCAAGCCGCAGCGTGTCGGTCAACCCCTCCAGCGCGTATTTCGTGGCCGAATAGGCGCCGCGCCATTTCAGCGGCACGAGCCCCAGCACCGAGGAACAGTTGACGATCCGGCCATGGCCCTGCGCGCGCATCGCGGGGATCACCCGCCGGGTGAGGTCGTGCACCCCGAAGAGGTTGGTCTCGAAAATCTCGCGCAGCGCGTCCCGCGGCAGGTCCTCGACCGCGCCGGGACAGCCGAAGGCGCCATTGTTGTAAAGTGCATCGAGTGTGCCGCCGGTGCGCGACAAGGCCTCGTCGACCGCGGCGGCGATGCTTTCTTCGCTGGCGTAGTCGAGCGGGAAGCTTTCCAGCCCCTCGCCGCGCAGGCGCGCGCAATCGGCGTCCTTGCGGCAGGTGGCGAACACCCGCCAGCCCCGCGCGGCGAGCGCGTGGGCGGCATCATGGCCGATGCCAGAAGAACAGCCGGTGATCAGGACGCTGCGTGCCATGACGCGCTGTTGGCATCCGGCGCGCGCCCTGTCCAGCCCCGAGCTGTCCTGCTATTCCACCGGGCAGCCCGAAAGATCGTCGGCGCAGGTCACCAGCGTGCCGGAACAGCTGACCGGTCCGACCTCGGTGCAGCCCGAACAGGACACGCCCCCCGGTCCGCCCGGGTCGCTGCTGCAGCCGTCGCAGCAGAAGGACCGCGACTCGGTCCCCATGTCGATAATGGCGAATCCGGTCCCGACCGAAACGCGGGGCCCGCTGCCGGGAGTGGCCCTGAGCGTGCCATGGCTGCCGGCCTGCGTGCCTGCCGACATGGACTGGTTCTGGGCGAGGGCGGGATCGGGAAGGGCGGCAAGGACAAGAGCGGTGCCCAAGGCGATTGGTGCGAAAAGTTTCATTGGGGTTCTCCCTGAAAAGAAGGGGAGTATACCCTTTTCGCGCCCAAATTGCCACGCGCGGGGCGGCGGCCGGGTCGGGGTCGGCAGGCGGGTTCCGCCTCTGGACTTGTCTGCTTGCCTTATCTAGACGACACCCATGTCAGACGCCACCGACACCCCCAAGATGGACGCCGTGTCCGAACCGCTTCGCCGTGCGATCGGCGACCGCTATCTGACCTATGCGCTGTCCACGATCATGGACCGGGCGCTGCCCGACGCGCGGGACGGGATGAAGCCCGTGCACAGGCGGATCCTGTTCGCGATGCGCGAACTCAAGCTGTCCGCGACCGGGGGGTTCCGCAAGTCGGCCAAGATCTCGGGCGATGTGATGGGCAACTATCACCCCCATGGCGATGCCGCGATCTATGATGCGATGGCGCGCCTGGCCCAGGATTTCAACGTCCGCTACCCGCTGGTGGACGGGCAGGGGAACTTCGGCAATATCGACGGCGACAACCCCGCCGCCAGCCGCTATACCGAAGCCCGCCTGACCGCCGCGGCCGAGGCCCTGATGGAGGGGCTTTCGGAAAACGCGGTCGATTTCCGCCCCAATTACGACGGCACGCTGGAAGAACCCGTCGTGCTGCCCGCGGCCTTTCCGAACCTGCTGGCCAACGGGTCGAGCGGCATCGCCGTGGGGATGGCGACAAACATCCCGCCGCATAACATCGACGATCTGGTCGGCGCCTGCCTGCATCTGATCAAGTCGCCCGAAGCCCATGACGACACGCTGCTGCAATTCGTGCCGGGCCCCGATTTCCCGACCGGCGGCGTCATCGTCGAGCCGCGCGACAGCATCGCCCAGGCTTATCGCACCGGGCGGGGCAGTTTCCGGCTGCGCGCCCAATGGGCGGTCGAGGATCTGGGGCGCGGCCAGTGGCAGATCGTGGTCACCGAGATCCCCTATCAGGTGCAGAAATCGAAGCTGATCGAACGCATCGCCGACCTGATCCAGACCAAGAAGATCCCGATCCTGGCGGATGTCCGGGACGAAAGCGCCGAGGATGTGCGGCTGGTGCTTGAGCCCCGCTCGCGCAATATCGACCCCGAAGTGCTGATGGGCACGCTGTTCCGCAACTCGGATCTCGAGATCCGGTTCAGCCTCAACATGAACGTGCTGATCGACGGGCGCACGCCGAAGGTCTGTTCGCTGAAGGAGGTGCTGCGCGCCTTCCTCGATCACCGCCGCGCGGTGCTGATCCGCCGGTCCGAGCACCGTCTGGACAAGATCGACCATCGGCTCGAGGTGCTGGAGGGGCTGCTGATCGCCTTCCTCAATCTCGACCGGGTGATCGACATCATCCGCTATGACGACGAGCCCAAGGCCGCGCTGATGGCCGAGGACTGGGCGCGGCCGCGCGCCAAGGCGATGTCCGATCGCGACTATGTCTCGCCGCTGCCCGCCGACGGTCCGGGCACGCTGACCGAGGTTCAGGCCGAGGCGATCCTCAACATGCGGCTGCGCTCGCTGCGGCGGCTCGAAGAGATGGAACTGACCGCCGAGCGCGACCGGCTGACCGAGGAACGCGCGGGCCTGCGCGATCTTCTGGACCACGAAGATCTGCAATGGAAGCGGATCGCCGACGAGCTGCGCGAGGTCCGCAAGAATTTCGGCGCCAAGGCGCCGGGGGGCGCGCGCCGGACCCGGTTTGCCGAAGCCGCCGAGGTGGCCGAGGTGCCGATCGAGGCGATGATCGAGCGCGAGCCGGTGACCGTGGTCTGTTCGAAGATGGGCTGGATCCGGGCGATGAAGGGCCATCTGGCCGACGGGTCCGCGCTGAAGTTCAAGGATGGCGACGAGGGCCGTTTCGTGATCCCGGCCGAGACCACCGACAAGCTGATCCTGTTCGGCGCGAACGGGCGGTTCTACACCCTGCCGGTGGCCCAGCTTCCGGGCGGGCGCGGCATGGGCGAGCCGGTGCGGCTGATGGTCGATCTGCCCAATGAAAGCGAGATCGTCGCGCTGTTCATCCATCGCCCCGGCGAAAAGCTCTTGGTGGCCTCCAGTGCAGGCGACGGCTTTGTTGTCGGCGCCGACGAGGTGCTGGCCCAGACCCGCGCGGGCAAGCAGGCGCTGAACGTCAAGGCGCCGGTCGTGGCCAGGGTCTGCGTGGCGGTCTCGGGCGATCACGTCGCCTGCGTCGGGCAGAACCGCAAGGTGCTGGTCTTCCCGCTGGAGGAACTGCCCGAGATGACGCGCGGCAAGGGCGTCCGGTTGCAGAAGTACAAGGATGGCGGTCTGGTCGATGCCACCACCTTCACCCTGGCCGACGGGCTCAGCTGGCGCGATCCGGCCGGGCGCACGCGCACCGAGGCCGACCTGTCCGAATGGCTGGGCAAGCGCGCGGGCAGCGGGCGGATGGCACCGCGCGGCTTCCCAAGGGACAACCGCTTCACCTGAGCGCGAGCGTTGCGTGACCGTGACCCTTGGGCTATTCCGGGTCGGCGATACAACATCTTGCGGGGATCCCATGAGCCGTCCGTTCACGACCCTGAGGTCCGTTCTGCTTGTCGCGGCGCTGGCGCTGTTAGCGGCCTGCGGCGCCAAGGACGATCTCGACGAGCCGCCGGTGCCGCTGGGCGATTTCAGGCTGGGCTATGCCATCGTCGTGGCCAAGAACGCCAAGGACATTCCGCCCTCGCGCCAGGCGACGGCGGAGGAATGGGAGACGGTGCTGAAGGAAGAGCTTGAACGCCGCTTCGGCCGTTATGACGGCGACAAGATCTACCATCTGGGCATCGCGGTCGACGGCTATGCTCTGGCGGTGCCGGGCGTTCCGGTGGTGCTGGCACCGAAATCGATGCTGGTGCTGTCGGCCAATCTCTGGGACGACGCGGCGGGCAAGAAGCTGAACGCCGAATCCGAGCAGCTGTCGGTTGGCGAAGGCCTGAACGGGGCTACCCTGATCGGCACCGGGCTGACGCGGACCAAGGACGAGCAGATGCGCGCGCTGGCCCGGAACGCGGCAAAGCGGATCGAGCGCTGGCTGGTCGAGCACCGCGAGGACTGGCTGAACTACGATCCCGATGCTGCCGTGACCGACGTTGCCCTGGCCGGAGTCGCGGCCGGATCGGCAGCCGACCCGCTGGCCGCCGCGGCGCCCGCATCGGCAGGCGAAATCGTGACGCGTCCGCTGGATACGGCCGCGGAACCGCTCTCGTCCGGCCCGGCGGCGGCCCCGTCCCCGGCGAACTGACGCTTGATTTCCGGCGGGCCAGAGACTAGAGAGCCCGCGATGTTGAATCGGGCCCGGAGGCGGCCCCCTAATCCATGAGGCGCCCAAGATGGGTAAGGCAAAGTTCGAACGGACGAAACCGCACGTTAACATCGGCACGATCGGCCACGTTGACCACGGGAAGACGACGCTGACGGCTGCGATCACGAAGTACTTCGGGGACTTCAAGGCCTACGACCAGATCGACGCGGCGCCGGAAGAGAAAGCGCGCGGGATCACGATCTCGACGGCGCACGTGGAATACGAGACCGAGGCGCGGCACTACGCGCACGTGGATTGCCCCGGCCACGCCGACTACGTGAAGAACATGATCACGGGGGCTGCGCAGATGGACGGCGCGATCCTGGTGGTGAACGCGGCCGACGGCCCGATGCCGCAGACCCGCGAACACATCCTGCTGGCGCGTCAGGTGGGCGTGCCCGCGCTGGTGGTCTTCCTGAACAAGGTCGACCAGGTGGATGACGAAGAGCTGCTGGAGCTCGTGGAAATGGAAGTGCGCGAACTTCTGTCCTCCTACGACTTCCCCGGCGATGACATTCCGATAGTTGCGGGCTCGGCGCTGGCGGCGATGGAAGGCCGCGATCCGGAAATCGGCGAGACCAAGATCAAGGAACTGATGGCTGCGGTCGACGCCTACATCCCGACGCCGGACCGTCCGATCGACCAGCCGTTCCTGATGCCGATCGAGGACGTGTTCTCGATCTCGGGCCGCGGCACGGTTGTGACCGGCCGTGTCGAGCGTGGCGTTGTGAACGTGGGCGACGAGCTTGAAATCGTCGGCATCCGCGACACCAAGAAGACGACCTGCACGGGCGTCGAGATGTTCCGCAAGCTGCTGGATCGCGGCGAGGCGGGCGACAACATCGGCGCGCTGCTGCGCGGCATCGACCGCGACCAGGTGGAACGCGGCCAGGTTCTGTGCAAGCCGGGTTCGGTGACGCCGCATACGGTGTTCGAGGCCGAGGCCTATATCCTGACCAAGGAAGAGGGTGGCCGTCACACGCCGTTCTTTGCGAACTACCGTCCGCAGTTCTACTTCCGGACGACGGACGTGACCGGGACGGTTCAGCTGCCCGAGGGCACCGAGATGGTGATGCCGGGCGACAACCTGAAGTTCACGGTCGAGCTGATCGCGCCGATCGCGATGGAAGAGAAGCTCCGCTTCGCCATCCGCGAAGGCGGCCGCACCGTCGGCGCCGGCGTCGTCTCCAAGATCATCAAGTGATCTGTCTCGCCTGAGCGCGAGCCGGGGCCGCCCTTCGGGGCGGCCCTTTTTGTGTCGGACCGGCAGTTCCCGGGCCTGGTCGGAGCGCCGCAGGCGCCAGGCGATGCGCTGGCCCGGATTGGCTGCCAATGCCTGGTCGGGCCGGTCGAAGCGTTCTCGCAGCGGAACCGCGCGAACCGTGCCCGGGCGGCGGTCAGGCCGCAGGCCAGTTCTGCGTCACGTGTGCCATGGCAGGCCGCCCGGGCCAGGTCGTTGGGCGTAGGCGGGCGCAGGCAGAGGAAGGCCGCCGTGGTGCCCGGGCCTGCCGTCAGCGGCGCGAAACAGCCCGCCAGCGCCTCCATCTGCACGGCGATCCAGGGCTGGCGCCAGTGAAAGCGATCCTGCTGCACCACCACCGCGCCGCCCGGCAGAAGCGCGGGAAAGAAGGTCCCGGCAATCGCGTCGGCGGTGTCGATGGCCTTGACCGCATCGATCGTCAGGATCTCGATCGGCCCGCCAGGCCGGACCGCCGATCGGATCTCGTCCGGCACCAGCGTCACGGGCCGGCGCGCCAGCAGCCGCCGGACGAGCGCCAGGAGATCGGTCCCTTCGAAGGGCGCGATGTCTGCGGCATAAAGCACCTGCGCCCTGACTTCGGGCGGGGCGGTAAAACGGTCACAGGCCAGGACAGGGCGGCAATGGCCCGCCTGCCGCCGCCCCTCGGCCAGCCGGGCGGTCGAGCCTCCGGCAAAGCATCCAAGATCGACGATGGCTCCGGCATCCCGGGCCCAGTCGCGTGCCAGCCAGAAATAGAAGGCCTGCTCGGCCCGCGACAGCATCGTCGGGCCCTCGATGGCCGTGGCGGTCTCTCTGATGTCGGGGCCGGTCCAGGGCGCGCTGTCGAAAAGCGCGCGGGCCTTGCCGCAAGCCCTGGCTTCGCCCCGGACCTGAAACCAGTGCGTCAGGTGAAAAGCCCCCTTGATTCCGCCGACTGCATATCTTAATCGGGCGCACGGCCTAGGGGTGTAGCTCAGTTGGTAGAGCATCGGTCTCCAAAACCGAGGGTCGGGGGTTCGAGTCCCTCCGCCCCTGCCAGGCCGCTTCCAAGTATCTGTCACGGGCGTCTTTTTGACTGGATTTGTCCAACCTTTCGGAAGGGTTGGACACGCCTTTGTGGCTTTTGCGGTCGTCGAGTCGCGCCAGCGCGGCGGCGCCGAGCTTCGTGCGCGGTGCGTTCCGGACATAGACCGCTGCCATCCGCGTGTTCTCGTGCGCGAGGAAGGCCGCGATCTCCCATTCGGTCGCGCCGTGCTCTGCAAGACGGGTCGCGCCCGCTTTTCGAAGCCCGTGAACATTTCCCGAGGGAACATCGGTTCCTGCCTCGGCGGCGCGCGCTTTGAACCAGTTCCCGAAGCCCGCTGCGGTATGAGCGGTTCCGGCCTGCGTCGGCAGAAAGAGCGTCTGGGGTTCGGGAATGCGGGCCAGTTCGGCGGCGAGCTCGGGCAGAATGGGGAGGTCAGCCTCGACGCCGGTTTTACCCCGGCGATACGAAATGCGGCCGGCGTTAGCGTTCTCCCATCCGAGCTTCGCAAGGTCTTGCCGTGCAGCGCGCGTGGTCATCGCCAGAAGCAACGCGAAGCAACATGTCGATTGCGCCGATCATCCGACCACGCGGCGTGACAACGGATCGGCGCCCAACCCGAAACCCATATCTATCAACCCCAAGGGCTCTCGTAATGAAGGAGGGACCACCGGCGGGAAGGCCACGGCCCACGGTCGCACCGCGCTGACGGATTGTCAGACGGGCTTCGGCCTCGACCCGGCCGAAGCGGACTCGAAGAGTATCGGCCATTGCGCCGGTCCTCGTGGGGACGGGCGCAATGGCCCGGTCGAGATCTTCCAGGCTCAAGTCGGGAGTTCGGGCGTTCTGCCCGCGAAGACGCCCCCGGATTGGATCGTGTCGAGATCCCGGGCGCGTTCGGTCTCTGCGGCTTCGGCCTGGGGGTGCGAGGCGACCATCTTTTCCAACGATCCGGCCATCGTCCGCCTGGCCGGTGCCATCGTGCTGGAGCGGAACGATGACGGGGGCATCCAGCGCACCCGATACATGATGCTGGAAACCATCGCACCGATGGGCGATGATCTTGTCATCGGTCTGCCCGCCGCAGCCTCCCGATCACGCAGGCCCGCACCGAGCATCACGGCGACGACCGGCGCCACAGACACCAATCCAAGGAACCGCAGCAGGAGACCCGTCATGGACATCGTGATTTCCTCTGCAGGGGACGGCTGGGAGGCGCGTTTCGGCGACCACCGCTGGCGCTGTGCCGTCGGACGCGGCGGCATCGGTGAAAAACGTGGGGAGGGGGACCATATCAGCCCCGAGGGCTGCTGGCCGATCCGCCGCATCCTCTATCGCCCCGACAGGGTCGCGGCCCCGCCAGCGCCGCACCTGCACTGCATCGCGATCGCCCCCGGAGACGGCTGGTGCGACGCCCCGGATCACCCAGAGTACAACCGTCCGGTCAGACTGCCGTTTCCGGAAAGTCACGAGACGCTCTGGCGCGAGGATGCGCTTTACGACATCGTCGGTGTGCTCGGCTTCAACGACGATCCGGTGGTTGCGGGTGCGGGCAGCGCGATCTTCATTCATGTCGCAAGCCCGGGCTACGGCCCGACCGAGGGCTGTGCCGCTCTGGCCCGTGACGATCTGCTTGAGCTTCTGTCGCGGATCGATGGCGACACCCGGCTCTGCTTCCGCAAGGCTGACTGACAGGCAAAACCGACCGGATGAGCGCCCCGGGATCGGACGACTGAGCGCACTATGGTCTGCTCGGGGGGATCGCGGCCCGGGTCGGAGGGGGCTGGGGCAGTCCTTGAAGACACGCCTGCCGATCGACTTGTTCTTCAGGCAGGCATTGCATCTTTGGAGCCTGGGGACAGGTTGGTCGGCCCGCAAGAAAAATGCCGCAAACTTTCCCAAAACCGTCTTCAAGCCGGACGAAGTTCTGCCCGGGACGTCTCTTAATTTTCCATCGCGAGAGGCGGAGAGGCCGCGCTCTTCTACCGGACGGTCCGGCGACATCGGTCGAATTCTCGGCAGTTTCGACGCCTGACTGCCGGTCGGGCCGGGGCGCCGCCGAAGGCGGGGCGGCGTTCCTCTGACCGTAGAGGGGGATAAACGTTCTTTGATGTTCGTGCGTTAGGTGAGTTCCCGGGGCGAAGTGGGCGGGACGTGACGTCATCGGCCCCGCGGACTGCCCGAAGGGGCGCCATCGTTTCGCGGCGGCGGTGGCCGTCTTCGGTCTGAGGCTGATTAACAAACGTGCAGCGATTATCGGATATCGCGGGGGCAAGCGTTTGCCGGGCTCGTGGGTCAAGCAACGTGCCCGAACGGAATGAGGATCACGATGTCGATCTTTCGCACCGCCGTCTTGGCGCTTCTGGTGCTCGGCCATGGCGGGGCCGCCCTGGCCGGAGACTTCGATGATCAGATGAAAGCCTTCTATCAGGCATCGATCCTGCCCTGGGCCCGGTCGCCGCAGATCCTCGACGCGGTTGCCGCCCAGAATTTGCGGACGGCCGACCTGACCCAGGACGATATCGACCGGCTCGACAAGCAATGGGTCAGCGAGATCGGAACCGGCTCGGCACAGCTGATCGACTCGGTCACACGCAGTCCGGTTTCCGACATGCTGCGCGCGCAGTTGATGGCGATGAAGGGCGCGGTGACCGAAATCATCGTGATGGACGCGCGCGGCCTCAACGTGGCGACGTCGAGCGTTCCGTCCGACTACTGGCAGGGCGACGAGGCGAAATACCAGGAAACCTACGGCGTCGGGCCGGAGGCCATGAATTTCGGCGAGGTCGAATTCGACGATTCGTTTCTGAAATATCAGGGACAGATCTCGTTCACGCTTGTCGACCCCGAGACCGGAACTTCCATCGGCGCGATGACCGTCGCCGTCGATGCAGAAGAGTTCCTTTGACCTGTTCCGCCAAGGAGTGTGATCGTGCAATCCACCTCTCAGACCTCCCGGACCAAGTCGTTCGGATCATCGGTTTTCGTCCGGATCGCCGGGGTGATCGCGCTGACGACCATCATCGTCGCGGTGCTTCTGACCGCCCTGTCGGTGCGATCGACGCTGCAACTCGTCGACAAGTCGGTCGACAGGCTGATGACAGAAATGACCAAGGGCAGCGCCGAGACGCTCGGTGGCCATATCGCCTTCCGCAACGGGGCTCAGATCGAGTCGGAACTGGCGAAATACGTGGCGGGTGCCGGCGAGGAACTGGTCCGGGTGCAGGTCTCTGCCGCCGACGGTAGCATTCTGGCCGAAGCGGGCGGTAGCGCGACCGATCAGGCCGGGCTTCAGCGTCAGATCGACCGTGCGGTCGAGAGCGGCACTACCGCCTATTCCGACGATGGCCTGACGATTGTCGAGCCGGTGCGTTACGGGAAAAGCGGTCGGGTCGTCGGCGTCGTCGCGGCCGTCTGGTCGCAAGAGGCAATGATCGGCCATTTCCTGGCGGATACTGGGCCGGCAATGGCGCTGATCGCGGTGCTTTTCGTCCTGCTCGTTGTCGGTACGACGATCCTTCTGCGCCGGATGATCGGCCGTCCGCTCGACGTGGTCAGCGAGGCAATGGCCTTGGTCGCCGATGGCGCGCTGGACCGTCAGGTCCCCGACACCCAACGCAAGGACGAGATCGGCGTGATCGCGCGCAGCCTTGAGTCACTTCGCGGCAAGTTGCTTGACGCCAAGCATGCCGAGGCCGAGCGCGAGGTCGACGTGGCCGATCAGAAGCAGGCGGTCGAACTTCTGGGGCGCGGTCTTACCGCGCTGGCCTCGGGCGATCTCACCTTCCTGATCGAACGCGAATTCGCCGGGAGCCGCGACAAGCTGCGCGTCGACTACAACGCAACCGTGCAGACGCTGAATGCGCTGATGGGCGCGGTCGTCGAGAACGCGACCGAAATCTCCACCCGGGCCGAAGAGATCAGCGGCGCCTCCGACGACCTGTCGCGGCGGACCGAGAACCAGGCCGCAACCCTGGAAGAAACCGCCGCCGCCATGGACGAGATGACCGCCAGCGTGCGCGCCGCGGCCGATGGCGCGGCCCAGGTCGAGAATGTGGTGCGCGAGGCGCGCGGCCATGCCGAACAATCTGGCCTGGTGGTCAAGGAAGCCATCGGCGCGATGTCCGAGATCAAGAAATCCTCCGACGGCATCAACCAGATCATCGGGGTGATCGACGACATCGCCTTCCAGACCAACCTTCTGGCGCTGAACGCGGGCGTCGAGGCGGCGCGGGCGGGCGAGGCCGGACGCGGGTTCGCTGTCGTGGCGTCAGAGGTACGGGCGCTGGCGCAGCGGTCCTCCGAGGCCGCGAAAGAGATCAAGACGCTGATTTCGTCCAGTTCCGATCAGGTCGAATCCGGTGTCGCGCTGGTCAACCGCACCGGCGAGGCGCTGACCGACATCGTCGAGCGTGTCGGCAACATCGCGGTGCTGATCGGCGACATCGCGACCGGTGCGCAGGAACAGTCGGTGGGGCTGGGCGAGATCAACGTGGGCATCAACGAACTTGACAAGGTTACCCAGCAGAACGCCGCCATGGTCGAGGAGGCGAACGCGGCAGCCACGACGCTCAAGCAGGAGTCTCAGGCGCTTCAATCCCAGGTGGCGAGGTTCCGGCTGCGCAGCGGGGCGGTCGTGGCTTCCGCGATCCGGCCCGAGCCTCGCGGCGAAATCCCGTCATTCGACGTCAAGGATGCTCCCGCCGCACGCGAGTCCAGGAAGCGTGCGGCCAACGAGGGGGGCTGGCAGGATTTCTGACGCCCCCGCTGCCTGGCACCAAAATCCGGGCATGGCGCAGGGCCATCGCCACTTCGAAAAGGCGCGCGCTCTTGGCCGTAGACGCACGGCATGACCTTGTTCGACGGCCACCTCGAGATCGACAGCAATACGATCAAGGCGTTGCATGTGCGTCATCATGGTTTGGAAAAGGAACGCCCTCTTTGCCGGAAGCTACGATGCCGCCGGAACCTTGGCGATCCTCTGTGCCCTGCCCCTAGCGCGCGGCAGCTTCCCGGACCGCGACTTGCCTCACAGACGCAGTGCCATCGTCCCCTTTGGTCCGGTCAGCTTTCGCCGAAATCTGTCGGCCTCGGAGGGAGTATGCACCCTTTGCGAACGAACGCGCCGGATGGCTTTCCATTCCGGCGCGTTCATTGATTTGCCAGACGATCCCAGCCGTGAGATCGGGAGAGACGATGCCGTTCAGGGGCGCTTCACGACCGAGACCAGAGCGGTTTCGAAGCGGCGGGCGAAGTCGGCGCAGTCGCCGAGGGTTTCGGTCCAGCGGGCCGCAAGGGCCGGGCCGCGCAACGCCGGGCGGCGGGCCGGATCGGTCGCCATCGCCACGGCGCGGGACACATAGTCTTCGGGGCCGGTGGCGATGCAGTCGGTCAGTCCGACGGCGGTCAGAAGGCTCGTGCCCATCCGGGCCGAGAAGGTGCGTCCCGCCATCGTCAGCACAGGCAACCCCATCCGCAGGGCGTCCGAGGCGATGGTCCCGGCATTGTAGGGGGTGGTGTCGAGGAAGAGATCGCCAAGTGCGAGCCGTGCCCGGTAACGTGCCGGATCGACCCGGGGCGCAAAGATCAGCCGGTCGGGCGCGAGGCCTGATGCTTGCCAGCGCGCAGACAGGGCGGCGACGCTTTCGGGCGTGTCCTCGATCAGCCAGAACAGCGTCTCGGGCGCGGCTGCCGCGATCCTGCACCAGGCGGCGAAGACGGGTTCGGTGATCTTGTAGTGATGCGAGACGCAGACGAAGACGAAGCGGTCCTCGGGAAGGCCTTCGCTGGCGCGGCTGACCGCGGGAAGGTCGGGCTGGTGGCCGTCATTGGCCTGATAGCAGCCCTCGATCCGCAAGGGGGCAGGGGAATAGCGGGCGGTTTCTTCCTCGGGCACAGTGATCGCGTCGCACAGCAGCCAGTCGAGTTCGGGAACCGGAACCGAGCCGATATAGCCCAGATAGGTGGCCTGGACCGGCGCCGGCTTCCAGCGCAGGATGCCCGGGCGGCCGCCGCTGGTCAGCCCGTTCAGGTCGATCAGGATGTCGATCTCGTCGGCCCGGATGCGCCGCGCGGCCTCTTCGTCGGTCATGGTCCCGACCGGGACATGGTGATCGAGCGCGGCAAGGATGCGGGCACGCACATCGCTGCCGTCTTCGGGCGAGACACAATAGCCGGTGACCTCGAACCGGCTGCGGTCGTGGCGTTCCAGCAGTTCGGCGATCAGGTAGCTCATGGCGTGGCGGCAGAAGTCCGACGACAGATAGCCCAGCCGGATCCGGTCGTGCCGGTAGCCGTCGGGGGGCGCGAGGCGTTCGCCCGGATCGGGGACGTTGCGCGCGATCCAGTCGGCGGCGACGCGGCGCTGCATCTCGGGGTCGTCATGCAGTGCGAGCGTGGCCAGCGGGCCGCACCAGAGTTCGGCCTCGGCGGTGCCGAGCCCCGGCACCGCAAGCTCGGCAGGCGGCCAGGCCGCCATCTTCTGGCGGGTATGCACCAGATGCTGGATCACGTCCGGCTGGTGCGGTTCGATCAGCAGCGAGGCGCGCAGCTCTTCGGCCGAGGCGCCGAGGCTCTTGTCGAGTTCCAGCATCCGCCCCAGCTGCTTGTGCAGCGCCACCCGGCCCTCGGCCGGCGGCAGCGCCTGGCGCAGGAAGGCGATGGCCGCGGCACGGTCGCCGAGGGCCTCGGCCGCCTGGCCCGCGGCGAGCGCGGCCTGCCAGAGGTCCGGTTTCATCCGGAGCGCCTGCACCGCCGCGTCATAGGTTCCGGCGAGATCGCCCGCCACGTTCAGCAGCACCGAGAGGTTGAACCAGGCGGCCCAGGCATCGGGACGCGCGCCGTTCCGGTCCAGCCAGATGCGGTAGATCGCGGCCGCTGACTGCGGGGCGCGGCTGGCCAGATCGACCACGGCGGCGGCGTCGGCGCAGGCCGCGGTCATTCGGGTGAGAGCGTCGAGGTCGGGAACGGGGTCCGGGTCCGTCCGGCCGGTGCGTGACAGGAACCCGGCCGGCGGCGTCGGGCCGCCGGAGGGCAGGAACACGGTCTGGGACATATCGGTCATCGGCACTCTCCTCGGTTTGAGGCAAACTCGCGCTTAGCGGTTAAGACGGGATTGCCATTCGAGCCCAAAAAACGCCGCGATCTTTATCGAGAGTGTCCGACGACGCTTCTTGCCGATTAGCAGCTTCTTTACGGGTTGCGCGGCAGGCTGGCGCGGATCCGAAGTCAGCAGGACTTCGACTGTCAGGCAGATGCGCGCGAGAAGCCGAGGCGTCGCCCCCCGAGTCGGACCCAGAGCCCATGTCGACCCTCAGTAACCTGTCGACCGCGCAGATCGCGGCGTTGACAACTGCAACAATCGCCTCGCTGACCAGCAGCGACATCGCCAGTATCAGTTCGGCACAGATGGGGGCTATGACGACGGCTCAGGTCGGCGCCCTGACCACCATGGCCATCCGCGGCATCGGCTCGGTCCAGGCCTCGGGCCTGACCACGGCCCAGATGGCCAAATTCTCGACCGCGCAGCTTAAGCAATTGTCGTCGCTGGCCATTCGCGGCCTGTCGACCGACAATATCGTGGCGCTGACGACCGCGCAGGCGGCCGAACTGTCCTCGCGGCAGGTCTCGGCGCTCAGTTCCAGCCAGGTCGCGGCGATGGAAACCGCCGATCTGGTCAAGCTGTCGACGATTGCCGTCAAGGGCTTCGGCAAGACGCAGGTGGCGGGTCTGACCACCGGCCAGGTCGCGGCGCTGACGACCGCGCAGACCGCGGTGCTGAGCAGCCTAACCCTGTCGGGCCTGTCCTCGACCCAGGTGGCGGCCCTGACCACGGCGCAGATCGGGGCGCTGACCTCGATCGCGATCAAGGGCCTGACCTCGACCCAGACCGCAGGTCTGACCACGGCGCAGGTCGCGAAGCTGTCGACCGCGCAGATCAAGGCGCTGGGCGTGTCCGCGATGAAGGGTCTGAGCACCGCCAATATCGTGGCGCTGTCGACCGCCCAGGCGGCCGAGATCTCCTCCAAGCAGGTCGCGGCGCTGAGTTCGACCCAGGTCGCCGCGATGGAAACCGCCGATCTGGTCAAGCTGTCGACGGTTGCGGTCAAAGGCCTTGGCAGGACCCAGGTGGCCGGCCTGACCACCGGCCAGGTGGCGGCGCTGACCACGGGGCAGGCGGCGGTGCTGAGCAGTGTGTCATTGTCGGGGCTTTCCTCGACCCAGATGGCGGCGATGACCACCGCGCAGATCGGTGCGCTGACCTCGATCTCGATCAAGGGCCTGACGGCGACCCAGACCGAGGGTCTGACCACGGCACAGCTGGCGAAGCTGTCGACCGCACAGATCAAGGCGCTGGGCAGCTCGGCGATGGCGGGGTTGAGCACGGCCAATATCGTGGCGATCTCGACCGCGCAGGCGGCCGAACTGTCCTCGGTGCAGCTGAAGGCGTTGAGCTCGACCCAGATGGCGGCGATGGAAACCGCCGATCTCGTCAAGCTGTCGACCGCCGCGTTCCGCGGACTTGCCTCTGACCAGATCGACGGGCTTTCGACCGCTCAGGTTGCCGCGATCACCACGGCCCAGGCCGCGGTGATGAGCAGCACCATGCTGGGCAGCCTGTCCTCGACCCAGTTGGCGGCAGTGACCACCGCCCAGATCGGGGCGATGAGTTCGATCGCCATCAAGGGGCTGACCTCGACCCAGACCGAGGGCCTGACCACGGCGCAGCTGGCGAAGCTGTCGACCGCACAGATCAAGGCGCTGAGCGGCTCGGCGATGTCGGGGCTGAGCACCGCCAACATCGTGGCGATCTCGACGGCGCAGGCGGCGGAACTGTCTTCGGCACAGATCCGCTCGCTGAGCTCGACCCAGATGGCGGCGATGGAAACAGCCGATCTGGTCAAGCTGACCACCCTGGCTGTGAAGGCGCTGGGCGAGGATCAGGTCGAAGGCCTGACCACGGCGCAGGTCGCCGCGCTGACCACCGCGCAGGCCGCGGTCCTCAGCGATACGGCCCTGGGCGGGCTGTCCTCGACCCAGATGGCGGCGATGACCACCGCACAGATCGGCGCGCTGACCTCGCGTTCGATCAAGGGGCTTGGCGCGACGCAGACCGAGGGCCTGACCACGGCGCAGCTGGCGAAGCTCTCGACCGACCAGATCAAGGGGCTTGGCGCCTCGGCGATGTCGGGGCTGAGCACCGCGAACATCGTGGCGATCTCGACTGCACAGGCGGCCGAACTGTCCTCGGTTCAATTGCGGGCGCTGAGTTCGACCCAGATGGCGGCGATGGAAACCGCCGATCTCGTCAAGCTGTCGACGGCGGCGATCCGCGGGCTTGCCGCCGACCAGATCGACGGCCTGTCCACCGCGCAGGTCGCGGCGATCACCACGGCGCAGACCGCGGTTCTCAGCAGTTCCATGCTGGGAGAGCTGTCCTCGAGCCAGATGGCGGCGATGACCACCGCGCAGATCGGCGCGCTGGGAACGCTGGCGCTCAAGGGCCTTGGCGCCACCCAGACCGAGGGTCTGACGACGGCGCAGATGGCCAAGCTTTCGACCGACCAGATCAAGGTTCTGGGCTCGTCGGCAATCTCGGGGCTGAGCACCGCGAATATCGTGGCAATCTCGACGGCGCAGGCGGCGGAACTGTCCTCGACCCAGGTCTCGGCGCTGAGCTCGGCCCAGGTCGCGGCGATGGAAACCGCCGATCTGGTCAAGCTCGACACCTCCGCGATGCGGGGCCTCGGGGTCGATCAGGTGGCGGGGCTGACCACGGCGCAAGTCGCGGCACTGACCACGGCGCAGGCGGCGGTGCTGACCGACATCACGCTGTCGGGCCTGTCCTCGACCCAGATGGGGGCGATGACCACCGCGCAGATCGGCGCCCTGACCTCGCGGTCGCTGCGCGGCCTGACCGCGACCCAGACCGAGGGCCTGACCACGGCGCAGATGGCGAAGCTGTCGACCGACCAGATCAAGGCGCTGGGCAGCTCGGCCATGTCGGGGCTCGGTACGGCCAGCATCGTCGCCCTGACCACGGCGCAAGCGGCCGAGCTGAGCTCGGTGCAGATCGCGGCGCTGGGCTCGGCCCAGATGGCGGCGATGGAAACCGCCGATCTGGTCAAGCTCGACACCTCGGCGATCCGCGGGTTCGGGGCCGACCAGGTGTCGGGTCTGACCACGGCGCAGGTCGCGGCGATCACCACGGCGCAGACCGCGGTTCTCAGCAGTTCGATGATGGGCGAGCTGTCCTCGACCCAGATGGCGGCGATGACCACCGCGCAGATCGGCGCGCTGGGAACGCTGGCGCTCAAGGGCCTTGGCGCCACCCAGACCGAGGGGCTGACCACGGCGCAACTGGCCAAGCTCTCGACCGATCAGATCAAGGTTCTGGGTTCTTCGGCGATCTCCGGGCTCAGTACTGCGAATGTCGTGGCGATCTCGACCGCGCAGGCGGCCGAACTATCCTCGACCCAGGTCGCGGCCTTCAGTTCGACCCAGATCGCGGCGATGGAAACCGCGGATCTGGTCAAGCTCGACACCTCGGCGATCAAGGGGCTGAGCTCGACCGGCATCGCGGGGCTGACCTCGGCCCAGGCGGCGGCGCTGACCACCGGACAGATCACCGCGCTGTCCACGTTGCAGATCGGGAATATCTCGACCTCCAGCATCGTCGGAATGGGCACCGCGGCGATCCAGGCCTTTACGACCAACCAGATGGGCGGGTTCAACTCGCAGCAGATCGCGGCGCTGACCACGGCCCAGGTCGCGGCCCTGCAGACCCAGGACATCGCGGCGCTGAGCGATACCCAGACCGAGGCCTTCACCTCGACCCAGCTGGCGGCCATGTCGACAGCGCAGCTGAACGCGCTGTTCCTCTGATCCGGACCCGGGGCCGGCCGCCGCGCCGGCCCCGAAACACCTTTCGATGGCCGGTGCCCCCAGAAGGGCATCGGCCTTTTCCTTTGCCGCGCAGCGGTGTCGGCGGACCGGCGGGTGGCGTTGACAGAGGCGCGCGCCCGGACCTTCTGTCGCCGCAGGGGCGGGCGGCCCAAGGCCCCGGGGTCGCGGCCCTTTTGCCCGAGCGCGGGTGGCGCGCCCGGCCGGACGGTGCGGCAAGATGCGGGCCTGTGCTCCGCGGCCCCCGGGCCTATCGGGAGGCGCGAAAGCGCCGATGCGGGGGTCCGCAGCCCAGGGCGAAACCGTCTTCGCCCGTGGCGTCCCGACCTGCAGGTGCCAACATTCTGGGTGCAGTCCGGTGGAATTTGCCCAAATGTCAGGATAATTCCGAATCGAAGGCGGCATCGGTCCGCCTGAGTTTCGGGAGGAGGCAAGAATGACGGATAGCCCAACGGCATCCCAATCCGGCGTCAGATCGCGGATCGAGGGCTTGCGCGACAGCGAGCCCGCTGACCGGCGCGCGGCCGTTGCCGCGGCGGCCGGTCTCGACGGCGCGGCGATGGAGGCACTGTCGGATGCGACCGCCCTGCCGCTTTCGGTCGCCAATGGCATGATCGAGAACGTCATCGGCACCTTCGAGCTGCCGCTGGGCGTGGCCACCAATTTCGTTGTGAACGGACGCGAGTATCTGGTGCCGATGGCGGTCGAGGAACCCTCGGTCGTGGCGGCGGCCTCCTACATGGCCAAGCTCGCGCGGGCGGGCGGCGGCTTCACCGTCAGCTCGACCGCGCCGATCATGCGTGCCCAGATCCAGATCGTGGGGCTTGGCGATCCGTTCGGGGCGCGCGCGGCGCTCTTGGCGCATCGCGACGAGCTGATCGCGCTGGCCAATACCCGCGACAGCGTGCTGGTGGGCCTGGGCGGCGGCTGCAAGGATATCGAGATCGAGGTCTTCGCCACCTCGCCCATCGGACCGATGGTGGTGATGCACCTGCTGGTCGATGTGCGCGACTCGATGGGGGCGAATGCGGTCAATTCCATGGCCGAGCTGCTGGCCCCCCGGGTCGAGGCGATCTCGGGCGGGCAGGTGCGGCTGCGCATCCTGTCGAACCTCGCCGACCGGCGGGTGGTGACCGCCAGCGTCCGGGTGCCTTTCGAGGCGCTGGGCACGAAGGCTCATGACGGGGCCGAGGTCGCTCGGCGGATCGTCGAGGCCTGCGCGCTGGCGCTGATCGACCCCTACCGCGCCGCGACCCATAACAAGGGCATCATGAACGGCATAGATCCGGTCGTCGTGGCCACCGGCAACGACTGGCGCGCGATCGAGGCGGGCGCGCATGCCTATGCCGCGCGTTCGGGGCGCTATACCTCGTTGACCACTTGGGAAATCGCGGCCGACGGCGCGCTGGTCGGCACGCTGGAAATGCCGATGGCGCTGGGCATCGTGGGGGGCGCCACGCGCACCCATCCGGCGGCGCAGGCCGCACTCAGGCTGATGCGGATCGGCTCGGCGCAGGAACTGGCCGAGGTGACGGCGGCGGTCGGGCTTGCGCAGAACATGGCGGCGCTGCGGGCGCTGGCGACCGAGGGCATCCAGCGCGGACACATGACGCTTCATGCCCGCAACATCGCCATCACTGCCGGGGCGACGGGGGGCGATATCGACCGGGTGGCCAAGGCCATCGTCGCGGCGGGCGACGTCAGCGTCGCCCATGCCAAGAAGGTTCTTGAAGGTGCCTGACTCAGTTAAAAATCCGGGAGAGTTACCCATGACCCAGACGACCCGACGCAAGATCCTGCATCTCGGCGGTGCGGCCGCGCTTGCCGCGCCCGCGATCCTGTCGACCGGCGCGGCCCGCGCGCAAGGCGTCACGAAATGGCGGATGCAGGCGCTCTGGGGCGGCGGCACCACGCCGATGCGCTACGAGGAAGACTTCTGCGCCCGCGTGGCCGAGCTGACCGGCGGCACCTTCGAGATCACGCCGTTTTCGGGCGGGCAGATCGTGCCCTCGGCCCAGGCCTTCGACGCGGTCCGGGGCGGCGCCTTCGAGATGATGAAGACCTTCGACGGCTATACCGCGGGCAAGATCCCGGCGCATGGCTTTTCCTCGACCGTGCCCTTCGGCTTTCCCGAGGCCGACCAGTACGAAGCCTGGTTCTACGAACGCGACGGTCTGGATCTGGTGCGCGAAAGCTATGCCCCCGCCGGGCTGACCTATGTCGCCCCCACCGTCTATGGCGAGGAGCCGATCCATTCGCGGGTCGCGATCCGCAAGATCGCCGACATGAACGGGCTCAAGGGCCGCTTTGTGGGGCTCGCTTCGGCGGTGATGGCGCGGTTCGGCGTCTCGGTCTCGCCGCTGCCGACCTCAGAGGTCTATTCGGCGCTCGACAAGGGGCTGATCGACATTGCCGATCGCGGCGACATCAAGGCCAATTACGAAGAGGGCCTGCACGAGGCCGCGCCCTTCCTGATCCTGCCCGGGGTGCACCAGCCGACGACCGCCACCTCCTATGTCGCCAATACCCGGGCCTATGAGGCGCTCGACGACCAGAAGAAGGCGGCGCTGGCGGTGGCCGCGCGCGAAATCTCGGGGACGCTGCGCCAGAACATCATCGTGTCGAACGGCGAATACCTGGCCAAGTTCGAGGAGGCGGGGGTCGAGATCCTGACACTCGATCCCGAGGACGTCGCCGAGGCGCGCGGCCGGGCGGTCGAGTTCTGGGCCGAGGCCGCCACCGACGATCTGTCCCGTCGCATGATGGACTCGCAGGTCGCGCTGATGAAGGACCTGCGCCTTCTCTAGGCCTGACCCGGTGCCGGCCCCTTGGGGCCGGTACCTCAAGCGGAGCATCCGATGACGACACTGGCCCGGCTTATCACCGCCCTCAACCGCGGGCTTTTCGGCATTGCGAAATGGCTGGTCTACGCCATCGTGCTGCTGATGCTGTGGGAGGTGGTGTCGCGCTATTTCCTGGCCCATCCCACCTCCTGGGCGCCGGAACTGGCGACGCTGATCTTCGGGCCGTTCTTCCTTCTGGGCGGGCCGTACCTTTTGCATCTGGGCGGCCATGTCGCGGTCGATCTGCTGTCGGCCCGGGCGACCGGCGGGCTGGCGGTCCTTCTGCATCTGGCGGGGCTGGCGCTGGCTGCGGCCTTCGGGCTGATCCTGCTGTGGTTCAGCCTGCCGCTGGTCGCGCAGTCGATCAGCTATGGCGAAACCAGCTATTCCGCCTGGAACCCGGTCGTGTGGCCCGCCAAGGCCTTCCTGCCGCTTTGCGCGGGGCTGCTGATCCTGCAGGCGGCGGCCGATGCCGTCTTCGCGATCAAGGGGGCGGATGCGGCGTGATCGAAAGCTCTCTGGTCCTTGTCTTCATGTTCACCGCGCTCGTGGCCTTCATGCTGAGCGGCGCGGGGCTTGCCTTCGTGCTGGGCGCCATCGCCTTCATCTCGACCATTCTTCTGTGGGGGCCGTCGGCGCTGATCGTTGCGGTGCTGAACACCTTCGAGACGATGACCTCGGAATCGCTGATGGCGATCCCGCTTTACGTGCTGATGGCCGCGATCCTGGAAAAGTCCGGCATCATCGAGGCGCTTTACGAGGCGATGGAAACCTGGTTCTCGCGGCTCAATGGCGGGCTTGCGGTCGGCACCATCGCGATCTGTACCATTCTGGCGGCCATGACCGGGGTCGTCGGCGCGGCGGTGGCGGCAATGGGGATCCTGGCGCTGCCCTCGATGCTGGCGCGGGGGTATCATCCGCCGCTGGCCCTGGGCGCGATCTGTGCGGGCGGTACGCTGGGTATCCTGATCCCGCCCTCGGTCGTGACGATCGTCTATGCGATCACCGCCCAGATGTCGATCGGCCAGATGTTCGCCGCAGGCATCGTGCCGGGGCTGATCCTGGCGGCCTGCTATTCGGCCTATATCCTGATCCGGACCGCGATCAATCCCGCGCTGGCGCCGAAGCCGTCCGATGTGGCGACCCTGCCGCTGGGGGTGAAGCTTGCCAAACTGAAAAGCCTGATCCTGCCCGCCGTCGTGGTGTCGGGCGTTCTGGGCTCGATCTATGCCGGGCTGGCGACGCCGACCGAGGCGGCGGCGGTGGGCGTGCTGGGCGCCGCGCTGTCGGCGCTGGTCACGCGCAAGCTCAGCCTGCCGATGCTGTCCGAGGCGGCCGGGGATACGCTTCGGGTCACGGCGATGATCCTCTGGATCACCATCGGCGCCCGGGCCTTCGTGTCGGTCTTTGCCGCGACCGGCGGGGCGGATTCGCTGCTGGGCTTCGTCGAGGGGCTCGAGACCTCGCGCTGGGTCGTGCTGGGCGCGATGGTGCTGGTGCTGGTCTTCCTCGGGCTCTTTCTCGACGAGATCGGGATCATCCTGCTGTGCGTTCCGGTCTTCCTGCCCATCGTCAAGGCGCTGGGCTTCGATCCGCTCTGGTTCGGGGTTCTGTTCATGATCACCGCGCAGATGGCCTATATCACGCCGCCCTTCGGCTATACGCTGTTCTACCTCAAGGGCGTATTGCCGCCGGGGCTGGGCATCGGGCAGGTCTATCGCGGGATCGTGCCCTTCTTCCTGATCCAGCTGGCCGTGCTGCTCTTGTTCGTGGTGTTTCCGGGGATCGTCACCTGGCTGCCCGAAACCCTGCTGCCCAGCCTGAAATGACGGAGGCCCCGCAAACCCCGGGCGCCGACCCCGGCAGGGGTGCGACGCGACGTCCCCCGGGGACGGTTTGGGCTTGGCGCAGCCGGGCAGTCGGCGGTATGGGACGGCGACGCCGCAGCGACATCCTCGGCCTTTCCGGATCTGGCAGGATCGATACCGGCGTCGCGGAGTTTCGCGTGGCGCATCTGTTTATCTTGCAACCCGGCCATCGCCCGCCTCTTCCAGGGAAGGCCGCGCGGATGCGCTTTCCCCATTGCAGAGGCGCCGGATGAGCGTCGCGACCGCCCCCCAAGGCACTGCCGAGACATTGCCCGAGGATGCCTCGCGCGCCCATGCGCCGGGCAAGATCATCCTTTCGGGCGAACATGCGGTGGTCTATGGCGCGCCCGCGCTCGCCGTGGCCGTCGCGATCTATACCGAGGTCTGGTTTCGTCCGATCCATCCCAGCGACGGGCTGAAGACCGTCTTCGCTCAGGTCTCGCAGGGCGCGTTCTATCCGCTTTCGGCGCTGAGCCATTTCAAGCAGTCGCTCGACCGCCGGTTCGAGTCCTTCCTGCGCGGCGAGCTGAAGGTCCAGCAGATCCTGCAGCGGCCCGACGACCTGATCGTCTATACGCTGATGTCGCTGGCGCAGCGGTTGCCGATGCCGGGCAAGAGCCCGGGACATTGCCTGCCGGTGCCGGGCCAGCTTGGCGGCACCAGCGCGCTGCCGGTCGGGGCGGGGATGGGCTCGTCGGCCTCGATCATCGCGGCGACCATGGTGCTTTACGAGACCCTGCTCGACCGGCTGCACAGCACCGAGGAACGCTTTGAATGGGTCCGCTTCTGCGAGCGGCTGCAGCACGGCAAGGGCGGCGCCATCGACGCGGCGGCGGTGACCCATGGCGGCGCGATCCGGGTGCAGGGCGACAGCCGCTTCGCCCCGGCCATCCCGCCCGGCCACGGGCTCTGGCATGGCGAGGGCTGGTACTGGGTGCTGCATGGCAAGCCCGCCAGCTCGACCGGGGAATGCGTGGCAGCCGTGCGCGAGGCCCATGGCACCGATCAGGCGCTGTGGCAGGGCTTTGAGGCTTGCACCGACGCCTTCCAGACCGCGCTTGAGACCGACAGCTCGCCGGTTGCGAGCCTGCGCGAGAACCACCGCCTGCTGACCCATATCGGCGTGGTGCCCGAGGCCGCGGCGCGTTTCGTCGACGAGGTCGAACTGGCGGGGGGCGCGGCCAAGATCTGCGGTGCCGGATCGGTCCGGGGCGAGAGCGGCGGCGTGATCCTCGTGCATCTGCCCGACGCACCCGGGATGGACCGCCTGATGGCCGCCCATCCCGACCTGCGCTGGGCGCCGCTTCACGTCGCGCCGACCGGGGCCGCCTTCGGACCGCCGCAATGAAGGTTTCCGCCCCCGGCTCGATCATGATCACCGGCGAACATGCGGTGGTCTACGGCCATGCCGCCATCGTTGCGGCGGTCGAACAGCGCATCACCATCGAGGTGACCCCGCTGGCCGAGCGGCAACTCCAGATCCTGTCCGACATCGCGCCGCCCGCCACGGTGCCGCTCGACCCCATCGTCGTCGAGGGGCCCTATCGCTTCGTGCTGGCCGCGGCGGCGCGCTTTGCCGGGCGTCTGCCCGGCGGGGCACGGCTGGAGATCGCGTCCGAGATCGACCCGACGCTGGGGCTCGGGTCTTCGGCGGCGGTGACGGTGGCGGCGCTTGGCGCCTTCGCCCGCCTCAGCGGGGCACCGACCGAGGGGCTTCATACCGACGCGCTGGCCGTCGTCCGGCGGATTCAGGGCCGCGGCAGCGGCGCCGATCTGGCCGCCAGCCTCAAGGGCGGGATGAATGCCTACCGTCTTGGTGCCGGCATGCTGACCGGCGCCCCGCCCGAGGCGGCCCGCGCGCAGATCGACCGGCTGCCGATGCCGCCTGCCCTCAGCCTGCGCCATGCGGGCTACAAGACCCCCACGGCCGAGGTGCTGGCCCGGGTCGCCGCCGCGATGGAGGGCCGCGAGGCCGAGTTCGCGGCGCTTTACGACCGGATGGGCGATTGCGCCGCGGCCACCATCGCCGCCGCCACGCGGCGCGACTGGGCGGGCTTCGGCGCGGCGCTGTCGGTCTATCAGGGCTTGATGGCCGAACTTGGGGTCTGCGACGACACGATGGGCCGGATCATCGCCGAGGCAAAGACCACGCCAGGCCTTCTGGGCGCCAAGATCACGGGGTCGGGGCTGGGCGATTGCGTGCTTGCGCTGGGCGCGCGGCCCGAGGGGTTTACGCCGGTCGCGGTGGCAGAAGAGGGACTGAGAATAGATGACTGACCGCGCCCGCGCGATCTTCGACAGCATTCTTCCGGCGCGGCTACCCGGGCCGGTGCCGTTCTCGGCGGCGGCGCCCAGCAACATCGCGCTGTCGAAATACTGGGGCAAGCGCGATGCCGGGCTGAACCTGCCGCTGAACAGCTCGCTGTCGATCTCGCTGGCGGAATGGGGCACGACGACCCGGGTCGCGCCCGCCAGGGACGGCACTGACGCGGTCTGGCTGAACGGCGCGCGGCTGGCCCCCGAGACCGGCTTTGCCCGCAAGGTCGTGGCCTTTGCCGACCGGTTCCGGCGCGGCCAGACCCTGCCGCTGCATGTCAGGACCGAAAACACCATCCCGACCGCGGCGGGGCTGGCCTCGTCGGCCTCGGGCTTTGCCGCGCTGACCCGGGCGCTTGCGGGCAGTTTCGGGCTCGATCTGGCGGACGATACGCTCAGCATGCTGGCGCGGTTCGGTTCGGGCTCGGCCACACGCTCGCTCTGGCACGGCTTCGCGCGGTGGGAGCGCGGCACCCGCGAGGACGGGACCGACAGTTTCGCCCGCCCGCTGCCCGAGGTCTGGCCCGAGTTCCGTATTGCCATCGTCCGGGTCGATACCGGCCCCAAAAGCCAGTCCTCGCGCGATGGCATGGGTCATACGGTTGCGACGAGCCCGCTGTTCGCGGGCTGGCCCGCGCAGGCCGAGGCCGATTGCGCCGCCATCGAAGCCGCCATCGAGGCCCGCGATTTCATCCGCCTGGGCGAGTTGACCGAGGCCAATGCGCTGGGCATGCATGCCACCATGATCGCGGCGCGTCCGGCGCTGGCCTATCTCAAGCCGGAAAGCTGGCAGGTGCTGGACCGGCTCTGGGCGGCCCGCCGCGACGGGCTTGAAGCCTATGCGACGATGGATGCGGGCGCGAACGTCAAGCTGATTTTCCTGGAAGGCAGCACATCCCGCATCGCGGAGCTTTTCCCCGATGCCGCCATCGTCGAGCCCTTCGGGGCTGCGGCAAAGTTCCCGGGGCAGCCCCGGCCCTGAGGCCGGAGCGCCCGGAGAGACGACGGGTTCGGGTCAGCCCAGCACCCGGCGCGCGATGACTTGCGCCTGGATCTCGGCGGCACCCTCGAAGATGTTCAGGATGCGCGCGTCGCACAGGATGCGGCTGATCGTGTATTCCAGCGCGAAGCCGTTGCCGCCATGGATCTGCAGCCCGTTATCGGCGGCCGCCCAGGCGACGCGGGCGCCCAGAAGCTTGGCCATCCCGGCCTCGAGGTCGCAGCGCCGGTCATGGTCCTTTTCCCAGGCCGCGAAATAGGTCAGCTGGCGCGCCACCATGATCTCGACCGCCATCATCGCCAGCTTGTCGGCGACGCGGGGGAAGGCGATCAGCGGCTTGCCGAACTGCTTGCGGTCCTCGGCATAGCGCATCGAGACATCAAGCGCCGACTGCGCCACGCCGATGGCGCGCGCGGCGGTCTGGATCCGGGCCGATTCGAAGGTCTGCATGAGCTGCTTGAAGCCCTGGCCCTCGACCCCGCCCAGAAGGTTCTCGGCCGGGACCGCGAACTTGTCGAAGCCAAGTTCGTATTCCTTCATGCCGCGATAGCCCAGAACCTCGATCTCGCCGCCGGTCATGCCGGGGGTGGGGAAGGGGGTGTCCTCGGTCCCGGGGGTCTTTTCCGCCAGGAACATCGAGAGGCCCTTGTAATCGGTCGTCTCGGGGTCGGTCCGCGCCAGCAGAGTCATCACATGCGCGCGCGCGGCATGGGTGATCCAGGTCTTGTTGCCGGTCACCTCGTAGCTGTCGCCCGCCTTGACCGCGCGGGTCCGGAGCGCGCCCAGGTCGGACCCGGTATTGGGTTCGGTGAAGACTGCCGTGGGCAGGATCTCGCCCGAGGCGATCCTGGGCAGCCAATGCGCCTTCTGGTCGTCGGTGCCACCGCACAGGATCAGCTCGGCCGCGATTTCCGACCGGGTGCCGAGGCTGCCCACGCCGATATAGCCGCGCGACAGTTCTTCGGAGACGACGCACATGGAGGCCTTCGAGAGGCCGAAGCCGCCGAATTCCTCGGGGATGGTCAGGCCAAAGACGCCCAGCTCGGCCATCTCCTCGATGATCTCCATCGGGATCAGCTGATCCTTCAGGTGCCAGTCATGGGCATTGGGCTCGACCCGGTCGAGGGCAAAGCGGCGGAACTGTTCGCGGATCATTTCAAGCTCGTCGTCGAGCCCGGTCGCGCCCAGCGTGACATTGGCGACCTGCTCGCGCATCAGCGCGACCAGACGGGCACGGGCGGCGGGCGTGTTGCCGCCCCGGATCAGCGCGGTCACCGCATCGGAATAGAAGGCGTGATGGGCCTCGGACGAAACGCCCAGTTCGGGCAGGCGGACGATCTCGCCCTGGCTCATCGGGATGCCGCCTGCGATCTGGGCCAGGTATTCACCGAAGGCGATCTGCAGGATCAGCTGTTCGATTTCGCCGAACTTGCCCTGTTCGGTCAGCCGTCCGGCCCAGGCCTGCATCTGGCGCAGCGCCTGGGCATAGGTCGCGAGCCAGGCCAGCCCGTGGGCGGCGTGCTGTTCGGCCTCGACCAGGCGGCCCGAGACGCGGCCCTCTTCGGTCACGCGGGCGGCAAGCGCGGTGCGCGCGGCCTCGGTCACCGCCTCGACCGGCCCGAGCGCGGCCTCGGTCAACGTCAGAAGATCGGCGAGAAGCGCCTGTTCGGCGGGCCTGTCCTGACCGTCATGGGGCATGAATCGTCTCCTTCCTTCGGGCTTGCCGTGACATAGGGCTTTCGCAGATGCAGCGCAACAAAAATTCAATTGTATTGCATGTTTTGAAGGATAATGACCCGTCCATTTTGCGGCTGCGGCATGAGCCGGTCCGGGCTATAGCCAGAGCGGGGAGGCGCGCATGATCCTGGGTATCGACACGGACCTTTTCGCCGCCGCGCTGGCGGTGGCGCTTCTGGCGGGCTTCGTCAAGGGTGCGGTGGGCTTTGCCATGCCGATGATCATGATCTCGGGCCTGTCGAGCTTTCTGCCCGCCGATCTGGCGCTGGCCGGACTGGTGTTGTCAACGCTTTTGACCAACATCGCGCAGGCCTTCCGGCAAGGGGCTGCGGCAGCCTGGGGCTCGGTCCGGCGCTACCGGCTGCTGATCGGTTGCGTGGTGCTGGCGATCGCCCTCAGCGCGCCGCTGGTCGCGATCCTGCCCGACCGGGTCATGTATCTGCTGATCGGGCTGCCCATCGCCGCCTTCACGGTGTCGCAACTGGCTGGGCGGCAACTGATCCTGCCCGCCCGCCACCGCGCCCGGGCCGAGATCGCGATGGGGCTGACGGGCGGGTTCTTCGGCGGCATCTCGGGGGTCTGGGGGCCGCCGGTCATCGCCTATCTGCTGTCCTTCAACACCGAAAAGACCGAGATGGTCCGGGTGCAGGGCGTCGTCTTCCTGATCGGGGCGGTGATGCTGCTGCTGGCGCATCTGGGCTCGGGCGTCCTGAACGGGCATAGCCTGCCGTTCTCGGCGGCGCTGGTGCTGCCCGCGGCGCTGGGCATGTGGGCGGGGGTCAGGCTGCAGGACCGGCTCGACCCCGGCCGGTTTCGCCGTGCCACGCTTGTCGTGCTGGCGGTGGCGGGGCTGAACCTGATCCGGAAGGGGCTGATGGGCTGAGGTCGCAGCCCGAGCCTTGGCTGGGGCTGCATTCCGCAGAGTCCCAGACCCTTTCAGGTTTGACCCAAGCTCGAGACCGGAGGCGATCCTGAGAAGACGCCCCCAGACAGGCGCAACCTGATCGGAAAGGTCCGGGCGCCGAGGCCCGCGCGCTGACCAATCCGTCACGCATCATCAGGCCTGCGCGCGATCCCTGCCTCCCTGCCGAGCGGCACAAGGTCGAGAATTTCCTCCGGACGATCAGACGGCTTCGGCGGATCGCCCTGCGCAGCGAAAGCCCTTCGCCGGGCGGAGGGGCATCGTGCGTCCCGTCTCGGCCCCCGACCGGCCCAAGGGGAATGCAGACAGGACCTAGCGGGCGTTGATCCGTTCGATATAGGCGCGCAGCTCCTCGGCCTCCTGGCGGGCATGTTGCAGCCCGTCCATCGCCGCGTTCAGCTCGGCCTCGGTCTGGTTGAGCTGGTTGGTCAGCTCGGCCTCGCGCTGGTTCAGATAGCCCACCGCCTGATCGCGGGCCTCCTCGGCCTCGTGCAGCGCATGGGCCATGCGGTCCAGTTCGCCCATGTCGGCGGTGGTGGTGCGCCCCAGCCGCTGCACCAGCCAGCAGGCGACCCAGCCAAGCGCGAAGGCCACGAACAGCATGACGCTGGTGACCAGAATGAATTCAGTCCTGTCCATCGATCTGGTCCTCTTCACCGGCATCGGCCGGGTCCTCTGCGTCCCGGGCAGTGTCGTCTACCCCGGTCTCGGGCCCGGTTTCGGCCCCGATATCGTCCTGGGGTTCGGTCCCGGTTTCGTCCTCTCCCTCGGCTTCACCTTCGGCCTCGGACGTCGTCTCGTCGCCGGTATCGGTGGCTTGCGCTTCGGTGTCTTCGGCTTGGGGCGCGTCGGGGTCGGCGTCTTCGATCAGGTGGAACTCGATCCGCCGGTTGGCCTCGCGGCCCTCCTCGGTGTCGTTCCCGGCGACCGGATTGTCCTCGCCATAGCCCTTGGCGGTCAGGTTGCCGACCAGAATGCGGCGGGCCATCAGCGCGTCGACCACCGCATTGGCGCGGGCCTGGCTGAGCCGCAGGTTCATCTCGTCCCGGCCCTGGCTGTCGGTATAGCCCGCGATCTCCATCCTGGCGCGGGGGCAGCCGCGCAGGATATCGGCGATCTCGTCGACCACGCGCAGGGACGCGCCGTCGATGGTGGCCGAGCCCGGGTCGAAGGTGATCTTGTTCTCGGCCAGAACGGCACCGATCTGTTCCACACAGGCGGCCGGATCGGCAAGCGCCGCGCCGGGCGTTTCGGGGGGCTTGCGATAGGTGATCTGCAGCCCGAAGTTCTGCGCATCGCCCAGCCGGTCCGACAGGATCTGCGCGACCCGGGCGCGCGCGGTTTCGTCTTCGGTCAGCCCGTTGATCTGCACGAAATCGGGCTGCACCACGGCCGAGCCGTTCCGGAGCTGCGACAGCGCCTCGAGCCCGGCCAGAACCCGCATCGGCCAGCCTTCGGGCAGCGCGGGATCGAGCCGCAGCGCCGAATGCACATGTTCGCCGCCAAAGCGCGACCGGGCATAGCTTTCGGTCGCGTCGCGCACCATCTGATCGGTCACCCGGCCGCGCATCTGCACCAGGCCCTCGGGGCTCAGCGTCGCCACGAACTCGGCCGGGCCGGGGGCGGCGCCGTCGGTCTTGACCGGGGCGGGCAGAACGGTGTGCAGGGTGAAGGCCTCGGGCAGGTCGGCCTTGAGCGCGGCGCTGGCCCGGTCGAACAGGGCGTTCTGGGTCCCGGCAGCGGCGACCAGCGTCACGTCCGTATCCGAAAAGGTCAGGCTTCCGCCGCCCAGCTCGGCCAGCGCCGCGATGCCACCGGCCGCGGCCGTGCCCCAGTCGGCCGAGGGGGCGCCAAGCCCCAGCGTGCAGGTGGCGTCGTCGGGCGCACCCGCTTCGCGCGCGGCGGCGAGGATCAGCGCGGCCGCGCCTTCGGTATCAGCGGCGCAGGCATCGAAACGCGCGCCCGCCTCGTCCATCAGGAAGCGCAGGGTGAAGGGGGCGATGGTCGGGCGTGGCGCCGAGATGTCCAGAGCCAGATCGAGCCCCTTCGGCGCAGCGGCGCGCAGCTCGCGCTCAAGCCGCGCCTTGTCCTGGGGGCTGTCCGAAATCGCGGTGACGGCGACCCGGTTCGCGGTGATCGAGATCTTCGAACGTTTCAGCCGGTCGAGCGCGATCAGACCGAAGTCAAGCGCGGCGTCCCAGCCACGGGGGGCGGCATCGTCGGCGCTGTCCATCATGTCGGTGACCGGCAGGCGCCCGGCGATCCGGGCCAGCTCGGCGGCCAGGTCCTCGGTGCGCGACTTGCGCGGGATCAGGCCGATCACGGAAATGCCGGTGTCGTTGCGCAGAAGCTCGACCGAAAAGCGCGGCCCGTCCAGCGGTGTCGGCGCGGCCACCTCGATATCGTCGATCAGGTTGGTGCTGTCGACCACGCTGCCCGCGGCGGCAAGCGCATGGAACCGGGCGGCCTCGTCCGGGGCGGTGCCGGACAGATGCATCAGCATGCCGTCGGCCCGCACATTGGCCCAGGGGATGCCGCGGTCGGTCAGCGCCGCCCGCACCGACTGGCGGGTATGGGATTCGATCCAGTTGACCGCAAGCAGCGCCGCGCCGAGGCAAACGGCTGCGGCCAGCGCAAAGACGGCGGGGGCGATCAGCTTCGACAGGAGGTGGCGCATCGGCCGGTCCGGGCTTTGGGGGTCATCGAAGGCCTTTCATCGCTTGGGGGCGGGACAGCGCTTCGGTCAGGCGAGGATCGCGAGACCGAAGCACAGCACCGGGATCAGCCCGGCATCGCGGTTGCTGCGGAACAGCGACAGGCAGCGGTCGGTGTTCTCGGTATCGAGGCGCCGAAGCTGCCAGGACATGTGCAGCGCGAAACCCGCGGTGCCGATCAGCCCCATGAAGGCCGCCGTGCCGCCGGCCGGGTGCAGGAGCGCCAGCAGCACCGCCAGCACCATCAGCGCGGTCGCTCCGAGCAGGAACTGCTGCAGTCGGACGGGCGTGTTTTCGGCAAAGAGCCGCGCGGTCGACTTGACGCCGATCAGGGCGTCGTCCTCCTTGTCCTGATGGGCATAGATGGTGTCGTAGAAGATCGTCCAGGCGATGCCCGCCAGATACAGCAGGACCGGGGCGAGGCTCAGGCTGCCAGTATGGGCGACCCAGGCCAGCATCGCGCCCCAGTTGAAGGCGAGCCCCAGAAAGACCTGCGGCCACCAGGTGAACCGCTTGGCGAACGGGTAGATCGCCACGAGCGCCAGCGAGCCCACGCCCATCGCGATGGTTGCCCAGTTGAAGGTGATGAGGATGAAGAAGGCCGCCAGCGACTGGATCACCATCCAGAAGACCGCCTGCGCGACCGTGACCTGCCCCGACGGGATCGGGCGCGAGCGGGTCCGCGCGACCTCGCCGTCGATGTTGCGGTCGGTGATGTCGTTCCAGGTGCAGCCCGCGCCGCGCATCAGGAAGGCGCCGATGCCGCAGCCCAGCACGATCCACAGATCGATCCAGCGGAACCCGGTCGAGGCCGCGGCCAGCGTCACGCCCCAGAGGCAGGGCAGGTACAGAAGCCAGGTGCCGACCGGGCGGTCGGCGCGCGACAGCCGAAGATAGGGGCGGGTCCAGACGGGGGCGAGCCGATCGACCCAGTTGCCCTTGACGGCATCGGCGACCTGGCCGTCCACGGCTCTGTCCCGGGCGTTGTGGCCCTCTGGCGTTTCGGCGGTGTCGGACATAACAATGGCCCCCATGAACGATCTTCGGTCAGCAAGAATCCGGCTCTATGTAGAGCAGCCCTTGGGGGAAGGGCAAACCGTTCCTCTGACGGGCGATCAGGCGCATTACCTGTTCGCCGTGATGCGGCTGGTTCCGGGCGACCCGGTGCTGGTTTTCGACGGCAAATCAGGGGAATGGCTGGCCGAGGTGGTCGAGGCGAAGAAGCGCGCAGGGGTGCTGATCTGCCGCGAAAACACCCGTCCGCTGCAGCTTCCGCCCGATCTGTGGCTGTGCTTCGCGCCGATCAAGAAAACGCGAACGGATTTCATCGTCGAGAAGGCGGCCGAGCTGGGGGCGGCCCGGATCTGCCCGGTGCAGACCGATTTCACCAATTCCGAACGTATCCGCCGCGACCGGCTTCAGGCCCATGCCGTCGAGGCGGCCGAGCAATGCGGCGGCACCTATGTCCCCGAGGTCGCCGATCTGCAAAAGCTGTCCGATCTGCTGGATGCCTGGCCCGAGGGCCGCAGGCTGATGTTCTGCGACGAGGCGCTGGTGGGCGCAGGGCAGGCGCTGGGTGCGGCGCCGAAGGCCCCGTGGGCGATCCTGATCGGGCCCGAGGGCGGGTTTTCCGACGGCGAACGCGCGCGGCTCCGGGCCTTGCCCTTCGCCCATCCGGTCAGGCTCGGCCCGCGGGTATTGCGCGCCGATACCGCCGCCGTGGCCGCGCTGACCGTCTGGCAGCAGGCGCTGGGGGACTGGGGGTGAGCTTTCTGCGGCCCGAGGCGGTCGCGGCTCTCCGGCGCCGGCGCGAGGTGATCGCGGCGGGCGCCGTCGCGCTGGCCGGGCTCTGGATCTTCGGGCTGGGCGGCTATCTTCTCCAGGCGCTGGGTCTGCTGACGGGTGCGCTGGGCGCGGGGCTCGGCTTCGTCGCGATCCGCCGTAACCGGTTCCGCATTCCGGGCAATGGCCCTGGGATCGTGCAGGTCGACGAGGGCCAGATCACCTATCTGGCGCCCCGGGGTGGCGGCTTTGTCGCGCTGAGCGAGATTACCCGCATCGAGATGGTCTTCGACGAGACCGGCGCGCGCGGCTGGCGGCTGAGCCAGACACGGTTTCCGGAGGTCACGATTCCCGCCTCGGCCAGCGGCGCCGACGCGCTGTTCGACGTGTTCATGGCGCTGCCCTGCGCCAATCCCCGCGCGATCCTCTCGGCGCTCGACCGCAGCCCCGCCGACGGCCCGGTGACGGTCTGGTCGAGGATCGTCCGTCCGGCCTTGACTTGAGCCCGCCCGCGACGCAGGTCTTGGCCGGAACACGAGCGAACAATCTGGAGGCCGCTGGCCCATGTCCATTCCCCAGTCAGGCGGCGGCCCGATCGAATCCCATGCGCAACTGACCGAGTATCTGGCCGCAGGCTGCAAGCCCAAGGCCGACTGGCGGATCGGCACCGAGCACGAGAAGTTCGGCTATTGCAAGGATGCGCTGAAGCCCATTCCCTATGACGGCCCGCGCTCGGTCAAGGCGGTGCTGGAAGGGCTGCGCGACCGCCATGGCTGGGCGCCGGTGATGGAGGGCGAGAACCTCATCGGGCTGCAGAAGGACGGGGCCAATGTCAGCCTCGAGCCGGGCGGCCAGCTGGAACTGTCGGGCGCGCCGCTCGAGACCATCCACCAGACCTGCGACGAGGTCACCGAGCATCTGCGCGAGGTGAAAGGCGTCGCCGACGAGATCGGCGTCGGCTTCATCGGGCTCGGTGCCGCCCCGATCTGGAGCCATGAGGACATGCCGATGATGCCCAAGGGGCGCTACCGGCTGATGACCGATTACATGGACCGGGTCGGGACCATGGGCAAGACGATGATGTACCGGACCTGCACGGTCCAGGTTAATCTCGATTTCGGTTCCGAGGCTGACATGGTGCAGAAGCTGCGGGTGGCGCTGGCGCTGCAGCCTGTCGCGACTGCGCTTTTCGCCAATTCGCCCTTTCTCGACGGCAAGCCCAACGGCATGAAATCCTGGCGCAGCCGGGTCTGGCGCGATCTCGATGCCGCGCGCACCGGCATGCTGCCCTTCGCCTTCGAGGACGGGTTCGGCTTCGAGCGCTATGTCGATTACGCGCTCGATGTGCCGATGTATTTCGTCTATCGCGACGGCCGCTATATCGACGCGCTGGGCCAGTCCTTCCGCGATTTCATGGCAGGCCGTCTGCCCGCGCTGCCGGGCGAGGTGCCGACGCTGTCGGACTGGGCCGATCACCTGACCACGATCTTCCCCGAGGCGCGGATGAAGAAATTCATCGAGATGCGCGGCGCCGATGGCGGGCCCTGGCGCAGGCTTTGCGCGCTGCCCGCGCTCTGGGTCGGGCTGACCTACGATCAGGGTGCGCTCGATGCCGCCTGGGATCTGGTCAAGGACTGGGATGCCGAGACCCGCGACGCCTGGCGGGTTGCCGCCGCGACCGACGGCCTTGCCGCCGAGGTGAATGGCGTCAAGATGCTGGGCCTTGCCCGGCAGGTGGTCGATATCGCCCGCGGCGGGCTCAAGGCCCGCGCCCGGCCCGGACTGGGCGGCATGGTGCAGGACGAGCGTCATTTCCTGCATGCGCTGGAGGACAGCGTCGAGACCGGCAAGACCCCGGCCGACGAACTGCTCGAGCATTACCATGGCGACTGGAACGGCGATCTGAGCCGGATCTACGCGGATTTCAGCTACTGACAGCGCGCCGGATCGCGGCCGCGACCCACCTCCCGATCTGTCCTGTCCCCCTCCCCGGGGGGCAGAGCCTCTGTGTCGGCCTGCCCGCGGCCGGGCGGCAAGAAGGCTTTGCATTTCGATTTCGGGTAGTTGATAAAAACACTCGGAAATGAGGTGCGAGCGAAGGGGACCGCATTGAGGATCGAAGAGATGCACCGCACGCGCGGGCGTGTGGCCGAACGCGCCGGAGACGCCATGGCGGCGCTTCGTGCCTGCGCTTCGGAATGGAACCTGGCGGTTTCCGAAACCGCAGAGGGCGTGATCATGGATCTTCCGGGCGCCCGGCTCGTCCTGCAGCCGACCGGGACCGGCCTTGGCATCGAGATCGCCGCCCCCGACGATGTCCATCTGCGCGCGGCGCAGGACAACTTGACCGAAGTGCTGGCCGGAGGTGGCATCGAGATCGGCTGGGACGATGTGGCGGCGGGCGCCCTGGCTCCGGGCCTGTCCATCGGCGAGGTGATTTCCTGCGGGCAGAGCGCGCCGGGCTTTCTGAGGTTGCGGGTCGGGCTGGCCGATGCGGGCCGCTTCGCCTCGGCAGGTCTGCATTTCCGGCTGCTGCTTCCGCCGCTCGATCGGGATCCGATCTGGCCGCAGATCGGCAAGACGGCGCGGGTCGACTGGCCCGACGGGGCCGATGCGCTGCACCGGGCCGTCTATACCGTTGCCGATCTGGGGACGGACTGGATCGACATGGACATCTTCGACCATCCGGACAGTCCGACCTGCACCTGGGTACGCGACGCCGCTCCGGGCGCGCCGGTCGGGATCATGGGGCCGGGCGGCGGCTGGGTGCCCGAGGGCGATCCGGTCTTGCTGTTCGGTGACGAGACCGCGCTGCCCGCGATCCTGCGGATCCTGCGGCTCTCTGAGAACGAGGTGCGGGCCTGGGTCACGGCAAGCCCCGAGGATCTGAGCGCGCTGAACGCCGACCCGAGGGTGAAGCGGGTCGACGACCTTCTGGCCGCGCTGGCCGGAACCGATCCGGGAGAGGCCGGTTTCGTCTGGGTCGCGGCGGGCGAGCGGATCGCGCGCGAGGCCCGCCGTCATCTGACGGAACGCGGCCTGCCGCGCGACCGGTTCTCTGCCGTGGCCTATTGGCGCTGAGGCCGGGGCGGTGCTCGGCTGACGGAGCGCTCGCGGGAAGTTCAGATCGCGTGGGGCCCGTTGCCTTGAAGGGCGGCGGGCCGGTTCATAGCTCTGCTCCGATCACGCGATGGGGAGAGGCGCAATGAACATCGAACGGCTGTTGCAAGAGGCGCTGGGCTCGGGCCAGGCCCGAGGTCAGAAACCGGAGCAGACCCGGGGGCAGGGCGGTTCGGCGCTGCCGGGCGGTCTTGCGGGGGGCGCCGCCGCGGGCGGGCTGGTCGCGCTGCTGCTGGGCAGCAAGAAGGCCCGCAAGCTGGGCGGCAAGGCGCTGAGCTATGGCGGCATGGCCGCGGTCGGCGGGCTGGCCTACAAGGCCTGGCGCGACTGGCAGCAGAACCGCCCTTCGGGGACCGAGGCCGAGCCGCTGCATCTGCCGCCGCCGCCCGCCGATAGCGGCTTCGACATGGCTCAGGAGCGCGACAGCGCCGGGCAGGATTTCCGCCTGGCGGTGCTGCGCGCGATGATCCTCGCGGCGAAATCCGACGGCCATATCGACGGTGCGGAACATGGCCGCATCCGCGACCGGATCGAGGCGCTGGGCCTCGGAGCCGAGGAAAAGGCCACACTGTTCGACAGTTTTGCCGCGCCCGCCGATCCGGCCGAAGCCGCGCGCCCGGCACGGACCGATGCCCAGCGGGCCGAGCTGTATCTGGCCTCTGCCCTGGCCGTCGATCCCGACACGCCCGACGAACGGCGCTATCTCGACGATCTGGCCCGCCATCTGGCCTTGCCCGAGGGCCTGCGCGGGCATCTCGACCTCGAGGCCGAGGCGGCGCGCCGTCAGGTTGGGGCGTGAGCGCCGCTCTTGCATCCTGACGTTGGGGCAGGGCGCAAGATCAGAGGTTTAACTGTCCTCTCCGCGGGCTAGGCTCTGGCGAAAGCCTTCGGGGAGGAGTGGATATGCTTTCGGTTGTGGCAAGACCTCTGGTGCGCGTGTTCGAGCGCTACCTGCCGGACCCCTATGTTTTCGTGATCATCCTGACCATCGTCGTGATGGCGGCCGCGGTGCTGTTCGAGGGCCGCTCGCCGGTCGCGGTGATCGAGATGTGGGGCGACGGCTTCTGGACGTTGCTGTCCTTTTCGATGCAGATGCTGCTGGTGCTGGTGACGGGCTACATGATGGCCTCGACACCGGCGGTGCGCGGGCTTCTGAACCGTCTGGCCGATACTGCCCGCGCCCCGGCCCGCGCGATCCTGCTGGTGACGCTGGTCTCGCTGCTGGCCAGCTGGATCAACTGGGGCTTCGGGCTGGTGGTGGGCGCGCTGCTGGCCAAGGCCGTCGCCCGCCGCGTCGCGGTCGATTACCGGCTGCTGGTCGCCTCGGCCTACTCGGGTTTTCTGGTCTGGCACGGGGGGCTTGCGGGCTCGATCCCGCTGGCGATCGCGACGCCCGGCCATACCTTCGAGGACCAGATCGGGATTATCGGCACGTCCGAGACCATCTTCGCGGCCTTCAACCTGATCATCGTCGCGGCGCTGTTCATTGCCGTCCCGCTGGTCAACTGGCTGATGCTGCCCAAACCCGGACATGAGATGATCGTCGATCCGGCGAAGCTGGAAGAGCCCGAATTCGGCGGCGGGCCGACCCACCGGCCCTCGGACCGGATCGAGAATTCGCCGATCCTGTCCTGGATCATCGGTGGCGCGGGGCTGGCCTGGCTGGTGATCGACCTGCTGGATGGCGGCGGGCTGACGCTGAACTACATCAACTTCCTGTTCCTCTTCGTCGCGATCATCCTGCACGGTACGCCCCGGCGGCTGCTGGATGCGCTGGCCGAAGGGGTCAAGAGCGGCGCGGGCATCGTCATCCAGTTCCCGTTCTATTCCGGCATCATGGCGATCATGGCCGGGTCCGGGCTGGCGGTCTCGATCTCGGACGGGCTGACCTCGTTTGCCAGCGCCGAGAGCCTGCCGTTCTGGAGCTTCATCAGCGCGGGCGTCGTCAACTTCTTCGTGCCCTCGGGCGGCGGACAATGGGTGGTGCAGGCGCCGGTGATGCTGCCTGCGGCCGAGGCGCTGGGCGTCGATCAGGCGCGGGTCGCGATGGCGGTGGCCTGGGGCGATGCCTGGACCAACATGGTGCAGCCGTTCTGGGCCCTGCCGATCCTGGCCATCGCGGGGCTGAATGCCAAGGACATCATGGGCTTCTGCGTCGTTCAGCTGGTCGTGAGCGGGGTCATCATCGCGTTGGGTCTGAGCTTCCTGTGAGGTTGCCCTCGGCCTGCGGAAAGGCAAGCCGCACCCGCAGGCCGGGGCCGTTGTCCTCAAGCGTCAGGCGCGCGCCATGCAGCCCGGCAATGGCCGCGACCAGCGACAGGCCCAGCCCGTGGCCCGGCGTCGTGCGGCTGCGTTCCAGCCGGTAGAGCCGGCGCAAGACCTTGTCGCGTTCGCCATCGGGCACGCCGGGGCCGTCATCGGCCACGCTCAGGGCCGGAGGATCGGCGCTGACGGCGATGTCGATCCGGCGGCCCTCGGGGGTGTGGCGCAGCGCATTCTCGACCAGATTGGCCAGCGCCTGGGCGATGAGGCTCGGCTCGCCCCGGATGGTGGGCCCGGTTTCGGGGCTGGACAGGCTAAGCCGGTGGCCGGCATCCTCGACCGAGGGCTGGTAAAGCTCGACCACCTGCCGCACGGTGAGGCCCAGATCGAAGGGCTGGAACCGGGCCGAGGCCTGACCGCCCTCGATCTGGGCGATCTCCAGCATGGCGCGGAAGACCGACACCGCGCGGTCGACCTCGGCGCTGGCGCGGTCGGCCAGCTCGGCCGGATCGCCCTCGTCGGGCAGCCGCGCGCGCAGGTCCTGAAGCAGCACCGAAATCCGCTGGAGCGGTGTGCGCAGGTCATGGGCGATGTCGGCGGTGACCTGGCGCAGCGCCTCGGTTGCGGCCTGCTGCCGGGCGGCGAGCCGGTTCACCCCGGCACCGATCCGCGACAGGTCGTCGGCCGGGGCCTGGTCGGGCGGCAGCCGGGCGCTGAGATCGCCCGCCGAGAGCCGGTTCAGCGTCGCTTCGATGCCATCCACGCGACGCGCGGTGCGCCGGGCGATCAGCACGCCGACGCCCAGCGAAATCAACACTGTCGGGCCGAGGCTGAAGGCCAGAAGCGACAGGAAGGTGCGGCGCAGCTCGGCGATGGGGGCGAGGCTTTCGGCCACGATCAGAAGCCCGCCCGCCAGCGGCCGGGCCTCGTGCAGGTAACCCGCAGCCCCCAGCGGCTGGTCGCCCGGGCCCAGATGGATGTCGCTGCCCTCAAGCGTGGCGCGGGCATTGCCCACCTGCCGCCCGTCGGCCGCCAGAAAGACCGTGATCGTCTTGGCCGGATCGGCCGCCCGCGCCCGCGCCCGCACGATGGCCGACAGCGCCGCGGGCGTGGCACTGAGGTCGAAGCTGGCCAGTTCGGCGTCGAGATCCGCGCGGATCGACCGGGCCAGATCGGCGCGGAGCGTCAGATAGGCCCCGCCCAGCGACAGAAGGTTCGCAAGGGCCACCACCGCCACCAGCGCCAGCGCCTGCCGGACGGGGGTCGAGCGCAGCAGGTGCGTAAGCGAGGCCGCGCGGGCGCCCATCTCAGTCGCCGATCCGGTAGCCCGCGCCGCGCACGGTCGCGATCAGTTCCTTGTCGAAGGGCTTGTCGACCTTGGCGCGGAGCCGGCTGATATGGGTTTCGACCACATTGGTCTGGGGGTCGAAATTGATGTCCCAGACCGATTCCAGCAGCATGGTGCGGGTCTGCACCCGGCCCTTGTGGCGCAGCAGATGCTCGAGCAGCGCGAATTCGCGGGGCAATAGGTCGATCCGGCGGCCCGCGCGGCTGACGGTGCGGCGGACCAGATCCATCTCCAGATCGGCCGCCTTCAGCACGGTTTCGGTCTCCTGCATCGGCGGGCGGCGCCCCAGGGCCTCGATCCGGGCCGAGAGTTCTCCGAAGGCGAAGGGCTTGACCAGATAGTCATCTCCGCCCGCCCTCAGCCCGTCGATGCGGTCGTCGACCCCGCTCATCGAGGTCAGGAAGATCGCGGGCGTGGTGACATGGGCGGCGCGCAGCGCGCGCACCAGCGACAGCCCGTCCAGTTCGGGCAGCATCCGGTCGACCACCATCACGTCATAGGCGGTGGCCAGCGCCCGGGTCAGCGCGTCGCGGCCATTGTCCAGGCAATCGACCGAATGGCCCTCCTCGCCCAGCCCGCGGGCGATGAACTGGGCGGTGGTGGGATCGTCCTCGACGACGAGCAATTTCATGGCGAACGGCCTCCGGACCCCGATCCTTGACGCGACTGGCCCTCACTATGGCGCCGCGCGGGGGGCGTTCAACCGCCTCTGCGCCCGGGTTTCGGCCCTGTCACCGGCACGTGAGAGCGATTGCAGGAATGTAATCGGCGCGGGGATGCCGCCGCAATCCGGGGGCGCCATCTTGGGTCCGCAACCGGCGTCACGGCCGGAAGGATGCCCCAGTTCAGGAGACCAAGGACATGTCGAACAAAGCCAAGCGCAATGCCGTTTCGGCCGTGGCGCTCGCCGCGCTCCTCGGGGCGACGGCGGGGATCGGGCTCGACCATGCGGTGCCGGCGGCCAATGCCGCGACGGCGCCCGAAGGCGGGTATGTCGATCTGGTGGCGCGGGTCGCGCCCGCCGTCGTGACCATCGAGGTCGAGAAGACCGCGCCGCAGGCCCAGCTGCAGACCTTCCAGTTCCCCGACGGCTTCCCGATGGAGGAATTCGCCCGCCGCTTCGGCCTGCCGATGCCCGGCTATCCGCAAGGCCCGCGGGGCGAGGCGCCGCGTCTGAAGGGCGTCGGCACCGGCTTCATCGTCTCGCAGGATGGCAAGGTGGTGACCAACGCCCATGTGGTCGACGGCGCCGACAGCGTGACCGTGACCCTGGCCGATGGGCGCAGCTTCGACGGCAAGGTGCTGGGCGCCGACACGGCCTCGGACATCGCGCTGGTCTCGATCGACGGCCAGAACCTGCCCCATGTCGATTTCGGGTCGTCCGACGCGCTGAAGGTCGGTCAGCCGGTGGTCGCTATGGGCAACCCGTTCGGCCTGGGGCAGACCGTCACCAGCGGCATCGTCTCGGCGCTGGGCCGCGACATCAATTCGGGGCCCTTCGACAACTTCATCCAGACCGATGCGGCCATCAACAAGGGCAATTCGGGTGGGCCGCTGTTCAATGAGGAGGGCGAGGTCGTCGGCATCAATACCGCGATCCTGTCGCCCACCGGCGGGTCGGTCGGCATCGGCTTTGCCGTGCCCTCGGACATGGCGAAATCGGTCGTGGCCGACCTTGAGAAAGGCGGTCAGGTCGATCGCGGCTTCCTTGGCGTGCAGATCGGCGGGGTCAGCGAAGAGGTCGCCGCGGCGCTGGGCTTCGACAGCCCGCACGGCACCATGATCGTCGATGTCGCCGCCGACAGCCCGGCCGCCAAGGCGGGGCTGAAGAAGGGCGACATCGTGCTGGCGGTGGACGGCCAGGAGGTCACCGGGCCACGCGATCTGACGCGCTTCATCGCGACCGACGCGCCCGGTACCGATGTGTCGCTGAACGTGTTGCGCGCGGGCAAGTCGATGGATGTCTCCGTCACCCTCGGCAACCGCGCGGATCGGCCGGCCTGACGGCCGGTCGTGACAGGCGGCCGGACGCCACCACCCTCCGGCGTCCGGCCGCGGCCCCGTCTTTCCTTTGTCCGGGCAAGTCCCGTCCCGGGAGGAGGAAGGCTCCGGGCCCTGACATCGCCCGTTCCGACCCTGTTGGCCGGTGCGGCGACCCCGGACCCGATCCTTGCCCCGGGTCCGGTCGGATACTCCCGCGCCCCGGCTGGACACCGGGGTGTAACCTGCCCCGCCCGGCCTCCCCCCGGACGGGGCTTTTTCTTGTGACACGGCGTGCCGACCTGTCCGGACCGCGCGGCCCACGCGTTTGCAAGCGCGCCCGCGCACGGGCCACTGCAGAGGCGATGAAGATCGGAATACAGCAGATTCGGGCGACGCTTGCCGGCGGCAGTCTACCAAGCCTCGACAGGCGGCTGGAAAAGGACGGGCGCGGGGACGCGCGCCCGCCAGAGATGGCGCTGGACGGCCTGGCCTATTCGGCTTGCATCGAGCCGGTCTTGACGAAGCGCAGGTGCCAGGACAGCGCCTCGTCCAGAAGATGCGGCGCGTGCTTGCCGTAAGAGCCTTCCATCGCGCGCTTGTAGTAGTCGCGCAGCGCCGGGCGGAAATCGGGATGGGCGCAGTTTTCGATGATCAGCGCCGCGCGTTGCTTGGGCGCGAGGCCGCGCAGGTCCGCAAGCCCCTGTTCGGTCACGAGGATCTGCACGTCCTGGGCAATGTGATCGACATGGGCCACCTTCGGCACGATGGCCGAGATCTTGCCGTTCTTCGCGGTCGAAGGGGTCATGAAGACCGAGACATAGGCGTTGCGCGCGAAGTCGCCCGAGCCCCCGATGCCGTTCTGAATGCGCGACCCCATCACATGGGTCGAGTTGACGGCGCCGTAGATGTCGGCCTCGATCAGCCCGTTCATCGCGATGCAGCCGAGGCGGCGGACGATTTCGGGGTGGTTCGAGATTTCCTGCGGCCGCAGGATCAGCTTGTCGCGGAACCGGTAGGCATGGTCGTTGAACCACTCCGCAGCGGTGGGGCTCAGCGACAGCGAGGTGGCCGAGGCGCTGCGCAGCTTGCCCGCGTCGAGCAGTTCCAGCATGCCGTCCTGAATGACCTCGGTATAGGCGGTCATGTTCTCGAAGGGCGAATTCATCAGCCCGGTCAGCACCGCGTTGGCGACGTTGCCCACGCCCGATTGCAACGGCAGCAGCTGCGGCGGCAGGCGACCCTTCGAGACCTCGTGCAGGAAGAAGTCCAGCAGATGCCCGGCAATCGACTGCGCCACCTCGTCGGGGGCCTTGAAGGGCGCGTTGCGGTCCGGCGCGTCGGTTTCGACGATGGCGACGATCTTCTTCGGATCGCAGCGGAAATAGGGCTGGCCGATGCGGTCGTTGGGGCTCGACAGCGGGATCGGCCGGCGATGCGGCGGCAGCGCGGTGCCGTAATAGATGTCATGCATCCCGCGCAACGCTTCGCTTTGCCAGTGGTTGACCTCGAGGATGACCTTCTCGGCCTGGTCGAGCCAGGTCTTGTTGTTGCCGATCGAGGAGGACGGAATGAGCTGGCCGTCCGAGGTGATGCCCGAAACCTCGACGATGGCGGTGTCGAGCTTGCCGAGGAAGCCCTGCCACGCCATCGGCGCGACCTGGCTCAGGTGCATGTCGAAATAGTTCATCTCGCCCGCGTTGATCTTTTCGCGGGCGATGGGGTCCGAGTTGTAGGGCAGGCGGAACTCGATGCCCCCGGCCTTGGCCAGAGCGCCGTCAAGCTCGGGGCCGGTCGAGGCGCCGGTCCAGACCTTGACCTGGAACGGGTTGCCCGCGGCATGTTCGGCCTCGATCCGGGCGGCCAGCGCCAGCGGCACCGACTTGGGATAGCCCGATCCGGTGAAGCCGCTCATCCCGATGGTCGATCCGGGTGCAACCAGCGCTGCGGCATCCTCCGCGCTCATCACGCGGTTGCGCAGCGTCGGGTCGCCGATCCTCGATGCGATGGGTTGGGCGATGGTCATGGGCTCCTCCTCCTCGAACTCCCCAACCCGGCCATCCGGTGCGGAGCGGGGAAGTGCTGGTGTTCAGGCGGGAATTCCGGCCCTGGGCGGTCGGAGGGATCCCACGGTTCCGATCTGTTGGACAGACTGCCGCGCCCGACGGCAAGGGTGGATGCCATCATGGCCGCCATGCGCTGAGTGCAATTCTTGTGTTTCGGATGCGTGATTTGAGGGATTTGTGCGCGTGCGGTATAAAATTGCTGTCAGGTGCGATTGTTATCCTGTGCTGCGAGATTGTTTTCAGATGTTCCGGTCTGTCGCGGCAGGGGGGCGATTACATGCGCCTTGCCCAGCCTGCCGTCACGGGCCAGATCCGTCCCGCCATCGACGCCAATCGGCCGTCCCGCCGCCGTCCCGGCGCCGCCGCGCGCTTCGTGGACGAGGGTATACCCACCGAAGAGTCCCCGTCAGGCCGTCTTCCGGTCCGCTGCGAATCATCTGCGAGAGCGGTTTGCCCGGGCCGTCGCGGGCTCAGTTCCCGGTCCCGGCCTTCGGGGCAGAGGCGGCGGGGGCCGGGGGACGAACCCGGAAGACCACGCAATACAGCGCCGGAGCGAACAGCAGGGTGATGCCGGTTCCGGCGATGATGCCGCCCATCATCGCGAAGGCCATCGGCCCCCAGAACACCTCGCGCGCGATCGGGATCAGCGCGAGGCTGGCCGCGGCAGCGGTCAGCAGGATCGGCCGGGCGCGGCTGTCCGAGGCGCCATAGACAGCCTCCCAGGGGCTTTGTCCGGCCCGGATCAGCACGTCGACCTCATGGATCAGGATCACCGCGTTGCGGATCAGGATGCCGACGAGGGCCAGCACCCCCAGCAGCGCGACAAAGCCCAGCGGCGCGCCCGAGGGCAACAGCGCCGCGACCACGCCGATCAGTCCCAGCGGGGCCACGGCCAGCACCACGAACAGCAGCCGGAAGCTTTGCATCTGGATCATGACCAGCGTCAGGATGCTGAGCACCATCACCGGTACCACATCGAGGATCGGGGCCTGGCTTTCGGCGCTGGATTCCTCGGACCCGCCCAGCGCGACGCGGTACTCGGGCGGCAGGTCCTTGGCAAAGGCCGCGATCCGGGGCGTGAGGTCGGCCACGATGGTGGCGGGCTGCTCGTCGGCGCGGATTGCCGCGCCGACGGTGATCGTCGGGACCCGGTCGCGTTGGTGGATTTCCGGCTGTTCGGTGGTCCATTCCAGCCGCGCGATCGACAAGAGCGGGATCGGGTCGCCCGCGGCATTGCCGAATTGCAGCGTCTCGAGCGCGGCGATGGTGGAACGGTCGGCCGCCACGCCCCGGGCCAGCACATCGACCAGCTTGCGACCGTCGCGCAGTTCGGTCACGCCTGCGCCCTCGAACAGACCGTAAAGGGTCTGGGCCACGTCGGACTGGGTCAGCCCGAGCTGGCGCAGCCGCGCCTGATCGAGGATCACCCGCACCACGCGGGCCGGTTCCGACCAGTTCAGGCTGATCGAGGTCAGCCGCGGATCGGCATCCAGCAGCGCCGCCAGATCGCGGGCCCGGTCGCGCAGGGGTTCGATATCGGGGCCGGACAGGCGGTACTGCACCGGCTTGCCGACCGGCGGACCCAGCTCGATCAGGCGGGTGTAGAAATCCGCCTCGGGATGGGCGCGGTCATAGGCCGCGATCTTGGCGCGCAGCCGGTCGCGGGCCTCGAGACCCGGCGTCATCACCATGAGCTGGCCGATATTCTCGCTGGCGGTCGGCTGGTCGAGCGTCAGCACGAAGCGCGGAACGCCGCGGCCGACATAGGCGGTCGAATAGCTGGCCTCGTCCTGCTGGCCGAGCCAGGCCTCGAAATCGGCCATCGCGGCATCGGTTGCGGCAAAGGCGCCGTTCTGGCGCAGCGTGACCTCGACGATGATTTCAGGCCGTTCCGAGGTCGGAAAGAACTGTTTTTCCACATGCCCGAGCCCAGCAACCGAGGCCGCGAAAAGCGCGGAGGTCAGCAGGATCGTCGTCCAGCGAAATCGCATCGCCTTCAGCAGGACCGAGCGGAAGGCCCGGCGCACGCGGCCCGCTGCGCGGTGGGCATGGCGCAGTTTCCTGGGCAGGAAGGTCACGCCGAGGATCGGCGCGAACAGAACGGCGACGATCCAGCTGAGCAAGAGCGAGATCGCAATGACGTAGAACAGCGACCGGGTATATTCGCCCGCCTGGCTGGAATTGAAGGCGATGGGGATGAAGCCCGCGGCGGTGACCAGCGTGCCGGTCAGCATCGGAAACGCAATCGAGGTCCAGGCATAGGAGGCGGCCTTCGTCAGGTTCTCGCCGATTTCGAGCCGCGAAATCATCGTCTCGATGGCGATCATCGCGTCATCGACCAGCAGACCCAGCGCGATGATCAGCGCGCCGAGCGACACCCGCTGCAGTGTGATGCCCATCACGTCGAGCAGCACGAAGGTCATGGCCAGCACCAGCGGGATCGACAGCGTCACCACCATCCCCGCCCGAAGCCCGAGCGAAATGAAGCTGACGGCCAGCACGATCAGCACCGCTTCGGCCAGTGCCTTGGTGAAATGGCCGACCGACTCCTCGACGACCCTGGGCTGGTCGGCGACCTTGTGGACCTCGATCCCGACCGGAAGCCGCTGGGCGACCCCGTCCATCACCGCTTCGAGCTCGGCGCCGAATTTCAGGATGTTGCCGCCCTCGCGCATGCCCACCAGAAGCGCGATGCCTTCATGCCCGTTATAGCGGAAAAGCTCGGCCGGCGGGTCGGCATAGCCCGGGGTCACATCGGCCACATCGGCCAGCGAATAGAAGACATCGCCGGTCCGGAGCGGCGTTGCCGCCAGATCCTCGGCCGAGGCGTATTGCCCGGTGACCCGGATCAGGATGCGTTCGCCCGTCGTGCGGATCGTGCCCGAGGGCACGATGGCGTTTTCCCGCGCCAGCGTGTCCAGCACCGCCTCGCGGTCGAGCCCGAGCGCGGCCAGGCGGCGGTTGGAAAACTCGATATGGATCTCGGGGGCGCGCACACCGACCAGCTCGACCTTGCCGGTCTGGTCGAGCCGCAGGATCTCGGATCGGACATCCTCGACCCGGTCTTCCAGCTCGCGGGGCGTGAAGCCGTCGGCGACGAAGGCATAGATGCTGCCGAACACGTCGCCGAAATCGTCGTTGAAGGAAAAGCCCGCGAATTCCGACGGGAAATCCGCCCGGATGTCCGACATCATGTTGCGGACCCGAAGCCAGGTCGCATCGACCTCTTCGGCGCGCGTGGAATCGCGCAGTTCGACATAGACGACAGACCGGCCGGGATAGGTGACCGAGCGGGTAAACTTGAGCGCGTCGATTTCCTGCAGCTTCTTCTCGATCCGGTCGGTGACCTGGGTCACCGTTTCCTCGGCGGTGGCGCCGGGCAGGGCGGCCGAGACCACCATGACCTTGATCGCGAAGGACGGGTCCTCCTCGCGGCCCATCGACAGATAGGCCAGCGTGCCTGCAACCAGCGAGACCAGCATCAGGAACCAGACCAGCGAGCGGTGGCCGAGCGCCCAGTCCGACAGGTTGAAGCGCGGGCGCAGGCTCATGGGGCCACCCGGGGGCCGACAGCCAGCCCGTCGCGCAGGCAGGCCGCGCCCCTGATCACGATCTCGTCGCCGACCGAAAGGCCTTCGGTGATCTCGATCCGGTCGGCAAGCTGCCGCCCGATGCGGACGGCCACGCGCTCGACCCGTCGGTCGGGCGGCAGCACACGCCAGACCGCCGGATCGGTTTCGGACCCGGTCAGGGCGGTCGCGGGCAGGGTCATCACGGGCAGATCCAGTTGGGCGAGGGTGGCCGACACAAGGCTGCCGATGCGGAAATCGGAATCGCCTTCGGTGATCGTCAGGCGCAACCGCCGGGTGCGGATATTGTCGCCGATGACCGGTTCGACCAGCCGCAGCCGCGCCTTGCGGGGATTGGCGAATTCGGCATGGACCACGACCTCGAACTGCGCATCGCGCGGCAGAACCTGCAGGAATTCGGTCGGCACGTCGATCACCGCCTCGCGGCCCTTCAGATCGGCAAGGGTCAGGATCGGGGTGCCCGCGGCGACCACCGTGCCCTCCTCGACTTCGGTCGAGAGCACGATCCCGTCATTCGGGGCGACCAGCGTGCCATGGCCCAGCGCATCGCGCGCCCGGGCCAGATCGGCCTGGGCGGCCTCGGCCTGGGCCTGGGTCGCATCGCGCGTGGCCTCGGCCTCTTCCAGCTGAGCGCGGGGCGCGATCCCGCGCTCGGCCAGGGTGTTCACGCGCTCGAAGCTTTGACGGGCAAAGGCGGCTTCGGCAAGGGCCGCGCTCAGCGCCGCGCGGGCCGAGGCGACGTCTTCCTGCAGGCTCACCCGATCAAGCGTCGCCAGCACGTCGCCGCCCGCGACGCGGTCGCCGGGATCGACCTCGATCCGGGCGACGCGGCCGATGGTCTGAAAGGCCAGATCGGTGCTGTGCGTGGCCGCGACCACTCCGGCAAAGGCGCGCTTTCGGGTCGGATCGGAACTGACTGTCTCCGAGACCACGGGACGCCCGGTGGCCGGAATGTCGCCGCAGGCCGGGCTTGCCGAGTGGGCGGCCGCGGGAAGGGTCGCAAGGGCAAGAACGAGCAGGCGGATCATTCGGAGCCCTCAAGCGGGCGAACCTCGCGCCCTGGGAAAAGGTACTGGGACCCGGCGCCGACCACGGCTTCGCCCTCGGCCAGGCCCGCGGCAATGCGGATGCCGCCGTCGGTATAGGCGCCGATCTCGACCGGGGCGAGCCGAACCCGGCTGTCGGCGGGGTCGACTGTCCAGACGGCCGGGCCGTCGGCGGTCGCTGTCAGCGCCGTCCAGGGGACCGTTATCGCCGTCTGGCGGGCCAGGGTGACGACCCCAACGACCGGCTGGCCGATGGAAAAGAGCTGCGCGGCCGTGCCATTGATGCGGACCTTGGTCTCGACCGTGCCATTGCCGCCCACGACCGGCGCAAGCTCGCTGACCGGGGCGCTGGTGCCGGGGCCGGGGCCGCCCTCCAGTGGGCTCAGCCGCACGTGGCTGCCCAGAAAGGCGCCGAGTTCGGGGATGTCGGGGACCTGGAACACCGCCTCGCGCGGGCCGCGATTTGCCAGGGTCACCACCGTCTGCCCGGCGGCCATGACCTGGCCCGGCTCGGCCGAGCGGTGGGTCACGATCGCGGGCTCGATGGCGCGCAGCACGGTGTCCTCGGCGGCGCGGGCAGCGACGGCGCGCCGGGCCCTGGCCCCGTTCCGGTCGGACCGGGCCGACAGATAGGCCTGCACCGCGGCATCGAGGTCGGATTGCGTCGTGTTGCCCTCGTCCAGCAGGCGCGTCGCCCGGTCGCGGGCCTGCCGGGCCTGCACCAACGCCGCCTCGGCTGCCTGCAGAGCAGCCGTGGCCGCACGCAGCCGGGCGTTGGCCTCGGTGGGATCGACCTGCGCGATCACGTCATTCCGGTCCAGCTCGTCGCCCGCTTCGACTGCCACCTCGACGATACGGCCGCCGTCCCGGAACGAGGCGGGGTAATCGTCCACCGCCTCGATTGTGCCGGTCAGGGTGTAGGTGGTTTCGGCGGATTCGGCACCGACCCGGATGATTTCCACCGGCAGAGGCTGGTCTGCCCCGGCCGGAGCCGCAGCCAGAAGAAGGGCGCCCAAGGCGCAGATCCCATGCCGAGTTGGTCTCAAGTCGCACTCCGATGCCCGGCGGGCGCGGTTCTCCCACCGGTTCGGGATACCTTTCGCATGGTTTCGAACCTGTCAATACGCGCAGACCCGACCCGGGAGCGGGCCGTGGGGGAAGGACGGGTCAGGCTCCGGCCGTCCGGGGGGCGCCGCGTCGTGCTGCGAAGACGGTGGCGCAGACGATCATCACCCCCGCAGCCAGCAGGAAGGGTCCACCGGGCAGGTGCAGGGGCGCGTCGGGGCGGCTGAACAGGAAGAAGGTCTGGGTCATCACCAGCGGCGAGGCGATCATCGCGACCGACCGCAGCGAACTGACCATGCCCTGCAACTCGCCCTGCTGGTTGTCGTCGGCCGCCTTCGACATCATGCCCAGAAGCGCGGGCGTCACCACCGCGCCAAGCGCGATCATCGGTGTCAGCACCAGAACGGCGGTGCCGTTGCCGATCAGGCCGATGGCGATGAAGGCCAAGAAATTATAGCCAAGCCCGTACCAGACCGCGATCCTCTCGCCCATCACGCGCAGCACGACGCGGATCAGCCCGCCCTGCACGATGGCGACCCCGATCCCGAACATCGCCAGCGAAATGCCGACGGTGCCCGTGCTCCAGCCAAAGCGGTACTGGGTGAAATAGGCCCAGATCGCCGGATAGATGAACATCGCGAATTCATAGAGGAAAAACAGCAGCAGAAGCGGCCGGATGCCGGGCAGGCGGCCGATGGCGCGGAACGCACCCAAGGGGTTTGCGCGGCGCCACTCGAACGGGCGGCGGATGCGGTCGGTGACGGTCTCGGGCAGAACGAGCGCGCCGAAGATCAGGTTCAGCGTGGCCAGCGCCGCGGCGGCCCAGAACGGCGCGCGCGGGCCCAGCTCGCCCAGAAACCCGCCGATGAGCGGCCCGATCACGAAGCCGATCCCGAAAGAGGCGCCGACCATGCCGAAGCGCGCGGCCTTTTCCTCGGGCTTCGAGATGTCGGCCAGAAAGGCGCTGGCCGTGGCCTGCGTCGAGGCGGTGACGCCGCCCACGACGCGCGCGGCCAGCAGCAGCCAGATCGAGCCCGCCAGCGCCATCACCACATAATCGAGCGCCATCGTCGCCAGCGAGATCAGCAGCACCGGGCGGCGGCCGAACCGGTCCGAGAGGCTGCCGACGGTCGGGCCGCAGAGAAACTGCATGACCGCGAAGACGGTGGACAGGACCCCGCCCCAGACCGCTGCCTGGCCAAGGTCCGTGCCGCCGTCGATGTCGCGGATCAGATCCGGCATCACCGGCAGGATCAGCCCGATCCCGATGGCGTCGAGCACCAGCGTCACCAGGATGAAGACGATCGGAAGACGGTTAGGGGGCTGGGGCATGGCGGGCCTTCCGCGGGAAAGAACGCCCTCGGCATAGCCCGGCGGCGTGTCCGGTTCAAACCCCCTTCGCGGGGACGGGCGGCAGGCCGAGGATCGCGCGGGCCTCGACGGGGCTGGCGACCGGGCGCCCGTGGCGCGCGCAGAGCTCGGCCGCGCGCCGCACCGGCGCGGCGTTCGAGGGCGCCAGTCTGTCGTTGTCGAGCCGGACATTGTCCTCGAGCCCGGTGCGGGTATGGCCGTCCGGCGCGATGAACCATTCATTGATCTCGATCTGGTGGCGCCCGATCCCAGCGCCGCACCATTCGGCATCGGGGGCGATCCGCTTCAGCGTCTCGACATAGAATTCGAAGCTCGGGCGGTCGGCGGGCATCGCATTCCTGACTCCCGTCACGAACTGAACGTAAAGCGGCGCCTTCAGGCGGCTGTCCCGGCTCATCTTCACCGCCTGGAAGATATGGCTCAGATCGAAGGCCTCGATTTCGGGCTTCACATCGGATTTCTGCATTTCCGAGGCCAGCCAGTCGACCAGATCGGGCGGATTCCCGTAGACTCGTGTCGGACAATTGTTCGATCCGACCGCAAGCGAGGCCATGTCGGGGCAGAACGGCGGCATCCCGCCCCGGACCGCGCCGGCGCCCGACCGCCGCCGATCGAGACGTGCACGATCATGCCGGGGCAGTGCTTGCGGATGCCCTCCATCAGGCGGGCGAATGTCTCGGTGCCGGCGCTTGGGCTCTGGTCGTCATTGCGGACATGGCAATGGGCGATGGCGGCCCCGGCCTCGAAACAGTCCTGCAGGCTTTCGACCTGCTCGGCCAGGGTGATCGGCACCGCCGGATTGTCTTCCTTCCCCGCGACCGAACCGGTGATCGCCGCGCAAAGGATACGGGGCCGGGTCATCCGGCGGCGCGCAACAGAAGGGCCGCCAGCGCTTCGGGCTGGGCCAGGAAGGGCGAGTGCGAACAGTTTAAGGCGTCGATCCGGTCCGCAGGCCAGTCCGCAGTCATGGTCGCCTGATAGTCAGGGGGAATGGTGCGGTCCTGCAGGCAACGGATATAGCGTTTCGGAACAGACCTATAGCGCTCGCTCAGCGCGATCGGTGTGGCCTGGGGCAGGATCGGCTGCGGCCCCAGCCGGGCCTTGGCGTAGGCCACGGCCTCGTGCGGGCAATCGTGAAAGAGCTTGTCGCGCACCTTCTCGGGATCGAAACTGAACGAAACCCCGTCCTCGGATTTGACGATGGCGTCAAGCAGGGGCTGGCGCGGCCCGGCGCGGCGCATGTCGACCAGCGAGAGGCCCGTGACCGGGACATAGGCGCAGACATAGACCAGCGACCGGATCTTCTCGGGTGCCTTCTCGGCGGCGGCCGAGATCGGGAAACCGGCCATCGAATGGCCGACCAGGATCACCGGTTCGTCGATGGCGTCGAGGATCGCATCGGCATAGAGGTCGAGCGTGACATCGGCCAGCGGCGTCGGATCGTCGCCATGTGAGGGGAGGTCGATGGCGCGGGCCTCGGCCCCCGCGTTCCGAAGGGCGGGCAGCACGTCGCGCCAGCACCATGCCCCGTGGCAGGAGCCATGGATCAGAAGAAAAGCGGTCATGCCGGGAGGTCCTTCGAAGGATGACCGCGGAATGTTCGATTTTTGCGTTTCGAATGCCCAAAAAACCAGAATATCCGCCGTTCAGAGGAGGCGTGAGGTTCGAATTTCACCATTCTCGCGACGCTTTCTCAGTCCGCGACATGGCCGATCTCTTTCAGGAAGGCGGTCAGGACATCGGCATAATCGCCGGGCTTCTCGACGCAGGGCAGATGGCCCGCGCCGCGGATCAGGTGAAAATGCGCGCCCTTGATCAGGGCCGCCGTCTCTCGCACCAGATCGGGCGGGGTCGAGCCGTCCTCGCTGCCCGCAATGGCCAGGGTCGGCAGGGTCAGGCTGGCGGTCGGCGTGTAGAAATCGGTGCCCGAAATGGCGGCGCAGCAGCCCAGATACCCCTCGACCGGCTGGCGGGTCAGCATGTTGCGCCAGAGCGCGCAGTCGGGGCTTTGTCGGAAGGGGCGCGAGAACCAGCGGTCCATCGTGCCCTCGGCCAGGGCCTCGATCCCGCCTGCGCACACCATCGCCATCCGGTCCTGCCAGATCGCGGCCGTGCCGATCTTGGCGGCGGTGTTCGACAGCACCATCGCCCGGACCAGGTCGAGCCGCTTGACCGCCAGCCCCTGCGCGATCATCCCGCCGATCGACAGGCCGACGAAGACGCAATCGCGGACCCCCAGAAACTCGAGCAGCCGTTCGGCATCGCGCACCAGCACGCCCATCGCATAAGGGCCGGGCGGACAGGAGGACAGGCCGTGGCCGCGCATGTCATAGCGGATCGCGCGCAGCCCGGGCGGCAACAGCTCCACCACGGCGTCCCAGACCCGCAGGTCGCAGCCCAGCGGATTGGAAAAGACCACGGGCGGTCCGTCGGGGTCGCCATCCTCACGGTAATGCAACGCGACGTCGCCCAGATCGGCGATCTTCATGCGGGGGGTCCTCCCTGATTTTCGCGGCGCAGGATGGCCGAGCGCGCCCGAAGCGTCAATCAGCGCAGCCGGATATGGGCCATGATCTGGCCATGGTCCGAAACGATGCGGGCGGCGGGCGACTGCGGTTCGGCCCCATCGGTGATGTGGTCGTTATAGGCGCCGAAATGGATCATCTCGCCGATCCGGTCGGCCCGGTCCGGGTCGAAATGGCGCGACAGAAGGATCGCGTCCAGCGCCTGATAGACCCCGGCGAAGGAGGCGGTATAGACCATGTCGCGCAGGCTCTTGCGCATGAAAAGCTGCGCTGCGGCCTGAAGTCGGACGCGGTCGATGGCCTCGCGGATCTGCTCGGATTCGGCTGCGGTATAGCGGTCGTCGGGGCCTTGCGGGGTGGGCCGCCGCATCCAGCTGTAATCGGGCAGGGGCCGTTCGCCGCAGATGATTTCATGGGTGGCCGACCGGTCGTCGTCGTTCAGATCGCCCAGAACGATCACTGGCCGGTCGAGCGCAAGTTCGTCCAGTACGAGGCGCCGCAGCACCCAGGCTTCGGACATCCGCCGCAGCCCCGAGCGGAGCGCGCCCATCGCCCGGCCCGCCGGGTCGTAGTCCAGAAGGTCGATTTCGGGCGAGAAGCGCGCGCCATGGGGGCGCACGAATTCGCCAAGCCGCGATTTCAGATGGGCGTTGAAGACGGTGACGACATGATCGCCGACCGGGATGCGCGCCTTGAGGATCGGCCGGGTCAGCCGCCGGATCTGATAGCTGCCCGCATCGCCCCCGCCCAGATGGTGGAACGGCACGTCGACGGGCGGGTCGAGCAACTGGATCGACTGCGGCTGGTCGGCAAAGCCGAAGCGCGACAGGATCGCGACGCCGGGCCGCCTTTCGCCGGGGCCGGAATCGGCAATGTTGGGGGCGAAGGCCAGCGCGGTCTCGCCGTAGCTGTCATAGCGCTGCTTGCGGTGGATCGCCTTCCGGCCGGGTTCGGCCCCGGGCTGCCCGGCCGCGTTCGACTGCTCGCCGCGCCTGTCGGCCAGCGCGATCACCTGTTGCAGCGGTTCGGGTTCGAAGATTTCCTGAAAGCCCACGATGTCGGGATTCATCCGGGTCAGCTGATCGGCCAGCCAGTCCTGCTTCCAGGCATGTTCGACTGAGCTGTATTTCTCGAAACGATAATATTCGCGATCCGGGCCGATCAGGTTCTGGGCGTTGAATGTTGCAATCGTGAAAGTCGTCATGGCGCTTCCCCGTAGCGGTCGAGCGCCATGCGGAAGGTCTCTGCCGAGACATTGCCACCCGATGCAATGGCGATGACCGCCTCGCCCGCGACGTCCCTTGGATGATAGAGCGCGGCCGCCAGAGCCACCGCGCCGCCCGGTTCCAGCACGATCTTCAGCCGCTCGAAGGCCGCGGCCATGGCGCGCAGCGCCTCGTCCTCGCTGACCACGATCCCGGGGCCGCAAAGCCGGGACATCACGGGAAAGGTCAGATCGCCCGGCGAGGGCGTCTGGATCGCGTCGCACAGCGAGCCCGCGCGGCGGGTATTGGTCTCGATCCGGCCCGCGACCAGCGAGCGGGTGGCGTCGTCGAAGCCCTCTGGCTCGACCGGGCGGACGCGCAGCCCCGGCGCCCGGGCCTCGAGCGCGAGCGCCACGCCCGAGGTCAGCCCGCCGCCGCCGCAGGGCACCAGCACCTCGGCCGTGTCGATCCCCGCCTCGGCGGCCTGGGCCGCGATCTCGAGCCCGCAAGTGCCCTGGCCCGCGATCACCTGGGCGTCGTCGAAGGGGCGGACCAGCGTCAGGCCGCGTGCCTCGGCCAGCTCGGCGCCGATGGCGTCGCGGTCGCCGGTGGCGCGGTCATAGGTCACGACCTCGGCGCCAAGCGCGCGGGTGTTGGCGATCTTGGGGCCGGGCGCATCCGAGGGCATCACGATGACGGCGGGCGCGCCCAGCATCCGTGCGGCCAGCGCCACGCCCTGGGCATGGTTGCCCGAGGAAAAGGCGATCACGCCGCGGGCGCGGGCCTCGGGCGACAGCGCCGAGAGCGCCGACCAGCCGCCCCGGAACTTGAAGCTGCCCGTGTGCTGCAGGCATTCGGCCTTGACCAGAACGCGCCGCCCCGCGAGGTCGTCGAGAAAGGGCGAGGACAGAAGCGGCGTCAGCCTTGCCTTGCCCGCGAGGCGGGCGGCGGCGGCGTCGATCAGGTCGATGGTCATTTCGAAATGCGCTCCAGCAGGATCGCGATGGCAGCCACCGCGTCGGGTTCGTCAAGAAAGGGCGTATGCCCGCGGTCGGGGATCTCGGCAAAGATCATGTCGGGGCGGCGGCGGCGCATCTCGGCCGCGGTCTCTGGCGAGAGGATGTCGGAATGCGCGCCGCGGATCAGCGCCAGCGGCAGCCCCGCGAGCGCGTCGAAGAGCGGCCAGAGATCGGGCAGCGCGTCGGTTGCCGATTGTTCCATCACCGCATGGCGGAGCGCCGGGTCATAGCGCAGCGCCAGCCCGTCCTCGGATTGCCGCCAGAGCCGCCGGGCATAGCTGCGCCACTGGTCGCGGGTCACGCCGGGGAAGCGGTCGCGCATGCCGATCTCGAGCCGCCGGGCGGCATCGTCATAATCGGAATAGTCCGGGGGGATGCCGAGATAGGTCATGATATGGGCCAGACCCCTCGGTTCGACCAGCGGGCCGATATCGTTCAGGCAGATGCCCGACAGGCGGTCCTTGTGGCCGGCCGCCAGCATCATCGCGATCAGCCCGCCGCGCGAGGTTCCGAGGATCGCGGCCTTCGGCAGCCCCAGATGGTCGAGCAGGTTCAGCGCGTCGCGGCCTTCGCGGATCAGGTTGTAATTCATGAAATCCGGGTCGGGGTCGGACCCGCCGCGGCCGCGGGTGTCCAGCCGGATGACCCGGGCGCGGTCGGCGAAGGCGTCGACCACCGGTTCGAAATCGTCCATGTTGCGGGTAAGTCCCGCGAGGCAAAGCAGCGGCGTGCCGGTGCCGCACTCGTCATAGGCCAGCATCCTGCCGTCATCGGCCGCGAACCGGATCATGCTATGGCCTCCGCCAGGTGCGGAATCCCGGAAAGATCGGCCAGCACATGGGCCGGACGCCAGGGCAGGCGGTCGACCGGCTCGTTCGCGCGGTTGACCCAGGCGGACACGAAACCGTAGCCCGCCGCGGCGCCCGCGTCCCACCCGTTCGACGAGACGAACAGGACCTCGGACCGGTCGCATCCGAAGCGCTGGCCCACAAGGTCGTAGACCGAGGGGTGGGGCTTGTAGATGCCGACGCTTTCGACCGACAGCAGATCGTCGAGCAGGGCGCCGAGACCGGCGGCCTCGACCGCGTCAGCCAGCATGTCGGGCGTGCCGTTCGACAGGATCGCCGTCGCCTTGCCTGCGCGCTTGAGGGCCTCGAGCATGGCGGGGACCTCGGCATAGGCGTCGAGTTCGCGATAAAGCGCCATCAGCCGGGCACGCAGCCCCGCATCGCCCGCCAGCCCCTGCGCCTCGAGCGCCCAGTCGAGCGCCTCGCCGGTGACCTGCCCGAAATCGGCATGGGCCCCGGTGATCGCCCGGAGCCAGGTATATTGCAGCTGCCTGGCGCGCCAGGCGGTGGCCAGGGCGGGCCAGCTGTCCGCCAGACAGGCGTGATCGGGCTCGGACGCGGCGCGGCGGGCGGCGGCGGCCACGTCGAAAAGCGTCCCGTAGGCGTCGAAAATACAGGTGGTGATCGGCATGTCGTCCTCCCTCGTGGGGCGAGATTGGCACAGCGATGTGACGGGTGGAAGGTTCCGCCATGCCGCTGACGCACGAATCCGGTTAGGCTGCGGGCGGCAACCGGAGGAGGAAACGATGTCGCAGAACCACGGCAAGGTCTGGTGGACGGAACTGATGACCCATGACGTTCCGGGCGCACTGAAATACTACAAGGCGGTCTGCGGCTGGCATTTCCAGCCGATGCCGATGGGGGCGGGGGTCTACCATGTCGCCCATTGCGGCGCTCAGCCGGTGGCGGGGGTCATGGACATGGCTATGCTGCCGGGCATGGAGACCGCGCCCGCGGACTGGTTCAGCTATTTCGCGGTCGACCGCCTGGACAAGGCGCTGGAGGACACCCGCAGCCGGGGCGGTTCGGTTCTGCGCGAGCCCTTCGACGTGCCCGGGATCGGACGCATCGCCATCGTCCTGGACCCGACCGGCGCGGCGATGGGGCTGATCACGCCGGCACGCTGAACCGGCGCGGCGTGTCCGGGCGACAGGGTTTACATCTGGGACCGACAGTCTAGGCTTGTGCCACGTCCGGAGTACCCGCGCGATGCGCGCGGCCTCCGCAAATCCACCCGCCTCAGTGAAAGGAACCGTGCATGACCCAGGTTCAAACGGGTGACAAGGTCCGTATCCATTACACCGGCACCCTGGCCGACGGCTCGACCTTCGACAGCTCCGAGGGTCGCGACCCTCTCGAATTCACCGTGGGTTCGGGGCAGATCATCCCCGGGCTCGACGCCGCCCTGCCGGGCATGTCCGAGGGCGACAGGAAGACCGTCGAGGTGCCCTGTGCCGAGGCCTATGGCGCGCATAATCCCGATGCCACCCAGGCGATTCCGCGCGCGCAGGTGCCCGACTCGGTTCCGCTGGAAATCGGCACCCGGCTCAATGTGCAGACCTCCGAGGGCGAGGTGCTGCCGGTGACCGTGGCCGAAGTGACCGAAGAGACAGTGGTGCTGGACGGAAACCACCCGCTGGCGGGCAAGGATCTGACCTTCGAAATCGAGCTGGTCTCGATCGGCTGAGCGCCCCTGGAAACGCGAAGACCCGGGCCTGGCCCGGGTCCGTGCCCCGATGGTCGGGGAAAAGACCGTGCGTCCTCAGAGGTTCTCGAACCGCGGCATGCCGAGGACGTGGTAGCCGCCGTCGACGGTGACGATCTCGCCGGTCGTGCAGGCGCCGTAGTCCGAGGCCAGATAGACCGCGGTGCCGCCGATGCAGTCCAGCGTCGCGTTCCGGCCGAGCGGCGCGTTCATTTCGGTATGGCGGAAGGTCTTGCGCCCGCCCGAAATCGCGGCGCCGGCCAGGGTCTTCATCGGGCCGGGCGAGATCGCGTTCACGCGGATGCCTTCGGGGCCGAGATCGTTGGCGAGATACCGCACCGCGGATTCCAGCGCGGCCTTGGCCACGCCCATGACGTTGTAGAAGGGCGTCACCCGGTTCGAACCCTGATAGGTCAGCGTCAGGATGGTGCCGCCATTGGGCATCAGCGGCTGGGCGCGCCGCGCCACCTCGATCAGCGAGTAGCACGAGATCGTCAGCGAGTTCCTGAAGTTCTCGCGCGAGGTGTTGATGAACCGGCCGGTCAGCTCGGTCTTGTCGGAATAGGCGATGGCATGAACCAGAAAATCGAGGCTGCCCCATTCCTCGGCGATCCGGCCGAAGGCGGCATCGAGCGAGGCGTCGTCGGTCACGTCGACATCGACCAGGAAGTTCGACCCCACGCTTTCGGCCAGCGGCTCGACCCGCTTGCCGAAGGCTTCGCCCTGATGCGAGAAGGCCAGCTCTGCCCCCTCGTCGGCCATTGCCTTGGCAATGCCCCAGGCAATCGACCGGTCATTGGCGACGCCCATGACGAGGCCGCGCTTTCCTTTCATCAACTCAGGCATTGCAGGTCATCCGTGATATTTGCTCATCACCAGGGTCGCGTTGGTGCCGCCGAACCCGAAACTGTTCGACAGCACGCTGTCGATCTCGATGCCCTCGCGCAGTTCGGTCACGATCTCGCCCGGCCGGATTTCGGGGTCGAGTTCGGTGACATTCGCCGAAGCCGCCATGAACCCTTTCTGCATCATGATCAGCGAATAGATCGCCTCATGCACGCCGGTCGCGCCAAGGCTGTGCCCGGTCAGCGACTTGGTCGAGCCGATGGGCGGCATGCTGTCCTCGCCGAAGACCTCGCGCACGCCCCTGACCTCGACGATGTCGCCCGCGACGGTCGAGGTGCCGTGGGCGTTGATGTAGTCGATCCTGCGGCCTTCGGGCAGGGTGCCGAGCGCCAGCTTCATCGACCGCACGCCGCCCTCGCCCGAGGGGGCGACCATGTCGTAGCCGTCCGAGGTCGCGCCGTAGCCGGTGACTTCGGCATAGATCGTGGCGCCCCGGGCCTTGGCATGTTCCAGCTCTTCCAGAACCACGACCCCGCCGCCTCCGGCGATCACGAAGCCGTCGCGGGTCGCGTCGAACGGGCGCGAGGCGGTTTCGGGGGTGTCGTTGTACTTCGACGACATCGCGTTCATCGCGTCGAAGAGGCAGGACAGCGTCCAGTCGACCTCTTCGCCGCCGCCCGCGAAGACCACGTCCTGCTTGCCCATCTGGATCAGCTCGGTCCCGTTGCCGATGCAATGCGCCGAGGTCGAGCAGGCCGAGGTGATCGAGTAGTTCACGCCCTTGATCTTGAAGGGCGTGGCCAGGCAGGCCGAGTTGGTCGAGGACATGCAGCGCGTGACCATGAACGGGCCCATCCGCTTGGGGCTGCCCTTGTCCTTGACGGTCGAGTGCGCGACGAAGAAGTTCGCGGTCGACGGGCCGCCCGAGCCCATGATCAGCCCGGTGCGCGGGTTCGACACCTCGCCCGGTTCAAGCCCGGCATCGGCGATGGCCTGTTCCATGGCGAGGTAGTTATAGGCTGCGCCCGCGCCCATGAAGCGCAGCTGACGCTTGTCGATCGAGGCTTCGAGGTCGATCTGCGGGATGCCCGCGACCTGACTGCGGAAGCCGTTCTCGGCATAGACGGGTTCGAAGCGGATGCCAGAGCGGCCGGCGCGCAGGGACGCCTCGACCTCGGCGGTGGAATTGCCGATGGGCGAGATGATGCCCATGCCCGTGATGACGACGCGGCGCATGGCGGTCTCCTTTCCTAAGATGGATCAGCTTTCAGACAGAGCGACCTTCATGTCCTTGACATGATAAATCGTTTCGCCATCGGCCTCGACCCTGCCATCGGCCACACCCATCGTCAGCCGACGGGTCTGGATGGCCTTGGTGAAATCGACGAAATAGCGGATCAGCTTGCGCTCGGGGCGGACCATGCCGGTCAGCTTGACCTCGCCCACGCCCAGGGCGTAGCCGCGGCCTTTCCAGCCGCGCCAGCCGAGGTTGAAGCCGGTCAGCTGCCAGAGCCCGTCAAGCCCGAGGCAGCCCGGCATGATCGGGTTGCCGGGGAAATGGCACGAAAAGAACCACAGGTCCGGACGGATATCGAACTCGGCCACGACATGCCCCTTGCCGTGCTCGCCGCCCTCGGCGCTGATGTCGGTGATGCGGTCCATCATCAGCATGGGCGGTTCCGGCAGCTGCGCGTTGCCGGGGCCGAACAGCTCTCCCCGCGCGCATTTCAGGAGCTCGTCCTTGTCGAAGCTCGTCGGAAAATCGGTCATACGGGACCCGTCCCCCCCTTTGGATTGGCCTGTTTCGCGTCCCGCCCCCTCTATCACCGCGCCTTGCGAAGTGGCAATAGTGCCCCGATGCCGCGCCAAAGCGTCGCTGCAGATCAGAATCATTTGAATTACAGGGTTGATCGCACCATATATCGCCCATGGCACAGCTGAATGAAAACCCCAATAATCCCGACGCAATCGAGCGCGGCAGCCGCTGGCTTTCCAAGGCCGGTCTGCGCCCGACCCGTCAGCGGGTGAGCCTTGCCTCGCTGCTGATCGGCGACGGCAACAACCGCCACGTCACGGCGGAAACGCTGTATGCGGCGTCCTGCGCGACCGGCGAGAAGGTGTCGCTTGCGACGGTTTACAACACGCTTCGGGCCTTCTGCGATGCAGGCCTGATGCAGGAAGTCATGGTCGACGGGACGAAAAGCTATTTCGATACCCGGGTCGACGACCATCCGCACTTCTTCTGGGAAGACGAGCACCGGCTGAGCGATGCCCCGGCGGGCGAGCTGGAAATCGCCAAGCTTCCCAAGGCCCCCGAAGGCGCCGAGATCTCGAAGATCGACGTCGTGATCCGGCTGCGGCGGATCTGACCCCTGAGCCGCTTCCGCAAGGAAGCGGCGACGAAAAGGACATATGGTGTCCGGGAAAGGGGTCTTTCCCGGGCTCTTTGTTTTTGCGGCTGCCGGGGACCGCGCCCACCGGGTCTCAGAACCACTGACCGGGTTCCATCAGCCCCAGATCCATCAGTTGCTGGGACTCCCAGCGAAACGCGTCCGACATCGGCCAGCGGAAATGCGCGATCTCGAACCGCGAGCCGGGATTGGTGCGCAGTGCCTTGGCGGCCCGGAACGAACAGATCGCCGCCGTCAGGGTGTTGTGCCAGGGGCAGGCATAGGTGTTCATCTCGGGCTCGTTCAGAAGATGCCCGTCAAGCAGCCGCAGCCCCGGCCGCGCGCGAAACAGGCCGATCCGGTCGATTCGCCGCCGGTCCTCGGGGATGTGTTCCTCGAACCGCCAGCGCAGCCCGCCGAAGAAGTCGAGTTGCCGCTCGAGCAACCGGCCGGTCGCAGGATCGGTTCGGGGCCGGGCGAAATAGCCCGTGCGGTCCAGCATGGCGCCGTCGCGCGAGACCCCGTTGGGGCACTGCTCGAGATCGGCGGCATAGAGATCGACCACATAGGTCAGCATCGCCTCGCGCCGTTCTTCGGCATGGAAGGCCAGCATCTCGCCGATGCTGCGGTTTTCGCAGAACGGGAAGAACAGGTATTCGGCATTATAGCAGTAATGCAGCCAGACCCCGGGGGCCTTGGCGATCACCGCGGTGACAGCCCGGGGCAGGGCGCCCTCGGCCAGGGTGTCGTAGGTCACGCGGTGCACCCGCTCTGCCGCACCGGGCGACAGATCCAGCCCCTCGGGCGTGAACAGGACCAGCGTGCCGAAGCCCAGCGCATCGAGATGGTCGACGGTGCTTTCGACCTCGATCTCGTCCTCGACGAAGATCAGCGCGACCGGGCGCGGGCCGAGCGCGCCGCGCGCCCGTCCCAGAAACTCTGCCAGCCCCGCATATTGCCCCGCCATGGCGGTCCTCCTCGGCCTTGGGCGCAGGGTCGGGCAGGGCGCGCCCATATGCAAGCGGGATGCAAGCGTTGCGGCCCGCGCCCGGTTTCGTGTAGGACAGCGCGCAACCGACCCGGCAGACCGGTCCGCAGACCGGAAGGACGCGCGCATGACCTCCCCCACTCCTCCGACCCGCAAGCTGTTCATCCGGACCTATGGCTGTCAGATGAACGTCTATGACAGCGAACGGATGGCCGAGGCGCTGGGCCCGTCGGGATATGAGCTGACGGACAGCGCCGAGGGCGCCGACCTGATCCTGCTGAACACCTGCCATATCCGCGAGAAGGCGGCCGAGAAGGTCTATTCCGAACTCGGGCGGCTGCGGGCGCTGAAGGTCGAGAACCCGGACCTGAAGATCGGCGTGGCGGGCTGCGTCGCCCAGGCCGAGGGCGAAGAGATCCTGCGCCGCCAGCCGCTGGTCGATCTGGTGGTGGGACCGCAAAGCTATCACCGCCTGCCCGAGCTCGAGGCGCGGGCGCGCGGCGGCGCCAAGGCGCTCGACACAGATTTCCCCGAAGAGGACAAGTTCGACCGTCTGGGCGGGCGCCCGAAGGCGCCGCGCGGCCCGAGTGCTTTCCTGACCGTGCAGGAGGGCTGCGACAAGTTCTGTGCCTTCTGCGTGGTGCCCTATACGCGCGGCGCCGAAGCCTCGCGCCCGGCGTCGCAGGTGCTGGCCGAGGCCCGCGATCTGGCCGAACGCGGCGTGCGCGAGATCACGCTGCTGGGCCAGAACGTCAATGCCTATCACGGCGCCGGTCCCGGCGGCGACTGGGGGCTGGCCCGGCTGATCCGCGAACTGGCCGCGATCGACGGGATCGAACGGTTGCGTTATACCACCTCGCATCCGAACGACATGTCGGACGACCTGATCGCCGCCCATGGCGAACTGCCCGAACTGATGCCTTACCTGCATCTGCCGGTGCAGTCGGGGTCCGACCGGATGCTGAAGGCGATGAACCGCAAGCACACGGCCGAGGACTACCTGCGTCTGGTCGAGCGCGTCCGCGCGGCCCGCCCCGATCTCCTGATGTCGGGCGATTTCATCGTGGGTTTCCCGGGCGAGACCGAGGCCGATTTCGAGGACACGCTGGCGCTGGTGCGCGCGGTGAATTACGGCCAGTGCTATTCCTTCAAGTATTCGCCCCGCCCCGGCACCCCCGCGGCCGAGCGCGACCAGGTCGACGAGGACGTCAAGACCGACCGGCTGTTGCGGCTGCAGGCGCTGCTGACCGACCAGCAAGTGGCGGCGCAGGCGGCGATGGTCGGGCGCCGGGTGGGCGTGCTGTTCGAGAAGGCCGGGCGGATGCCGGGCCAGCTCGTCGGCAAGTCCGATCACCTGCAGGCGGTCCATGTCGAGGCGCCCGAGACGCTTCTGGGCCGGATCGCCGAGGTGGCGATCACCGGAACCGCGCCGAACTCGCTGGCGGGCGTCCTGGCCGGGTGACGCGCGCGGAGACCGAGCACGCCGGAAAAGACCGCCGGGAACCGATCCGGCCGGTCGCCGGTTCGGTCAGTGCGAAGCCAAGTCCGGGCAAGAAGCGCAGGCGCGTTCTGCACAAGCCCTGGTCGCCGCGCACGCGGGGTTAGGTCTTTTTTGTTTCAACGAGGTGAAACATCGCAGCTATCGCTTGCGCCCTTACCGGGGCGTTGGCACCATATCTGCACGGGATTCAACCGACGGAGTCTTTATTGGGCATCAGCGCTCTGACCCCCCCGCCGAAGGTCGAAGACGTCCACGAGACGTTTCTCGAGTTTCCGGACAACCGCCTTCTGATCGACCTTTGCGGCGAATTCGACCGCAATCTCGCGCAGATCGAGCACAAGCTCGGCGTTCACATCCTCCGACGGGGCAACCGGCTGGCGATCGTTGGCGAAGGCGCGGCCCGCGGGCAGGCGGCGATGGTGCTGCAACAGCTTTACGCCCGGCTCGAGGGCGGCAAGCCGCTTGAGGCGGGCGATATCGACGGGGCGCTCCGGCTGGGCGATTCCGCCGATGGCACCGGTGCGCGGGCGGGCGACCAGCTGGAGATGTTCCATGGCGGGCGGACCGAGGTCCATACCCGCAAGAAGATGGTCGAACCGCGGACCGAGGCGCAAAAGGCCTATGTGAAGGCGCTGTTCGAGAACGAGCTTTGCTTCGGGATCGGTCCGGCCGGGACCGGCAAGACCTATATCGCGGTGGCGGTGGCGGTGAACATGTTCATCGGCGGCCATGTCGACCGGATCGTTCTCAGCCGTCCTGCGGTCGAGGCGGGCGAGAGGCTGGGCTTTCTGCCCGGCGACATGAAGGAGAAGGTCGACCCCTACATGCAGCCGCTTTACGACGCGCTGCACGATTTCCTGCCGGGGCGGCAACTGGCCAAGCTGATCGAGGAGAAACGGATCGAGATCGCGCCGCTTGCCTTCATGCGCGGCCGCACGCTGGCCAATGCCTTCGTGGTGCTCGACGAGGCGCAGAACGCGACCACCATGCAGATGAAGATGTTCCTGACCCGACTGGGCGAGGGCAGCCGCATGGTCATCACCGGCGACCGGAGCCAGGTCGATCTGCCACGCGGCGTGTCGAGCGGGCTGGCCGATGCCGAACGGCTGCTGAAGGACATCGACAACATTTCGTTCAACTATTTCACCGCCAAGGATGTGGTGCGGCACCCGCTGGTGGCCCGGATCATCGAAGCTTACGACGCCGACGATGCGAAAGCCTGACCCGGTTGCGAACGGACTGTAACGCCGCCGGGTTTCGCGGTAGACGACGCGGCCATGAGCATCGAGATTCTCTTCGAGGACGACCGCTGGGCCGCTGCAGGTCTGGCGCAGCTGGCCGAGAGTGCCTGCCGCGAGACGCTGACGCATCTGGAGTTCGATCCCGAGATCCACGATATCAGCGTGCTGGCCTGCGACGATGCGCGCATCGCCATCCTGAACGCCGAGTTCCGCGACAAGCCTGCGCCGACCAACGTGCTGTCCTGGCCCGCCGAGGATCTGGCGGCCGAGGAGGATGGCGAGGCGCCGCTGCTGCCCGAGCCGGATTTCGAGGGCGAGCCTGTGGAGCTTGGCGATATCGCCATCGCCTGGGAGACCTGCGCCCGCGAGGCCCGCGAGCAGGGCAAGGCGTTTAATGATCATGTAACGCATCTGATGGTACACGGATGCCTGCATCTGTTGGGATACGACCACATTCGTCCGCGGGATGCCGCCCGGATGGAGGGGATCGAGGTGGAAATACTTGCCAAACTCGGTCTGGCTGACCCATATGACTGAGACGGGCCAAAATGCCCGGGAGTTTCGGTAAGGATTGATGGGCGACGAGACGGACGGGTCGTCTAGGGCCGCGCAAGGCGCGCTAGACACCGACAATCTGGACAGCCGGGGCCTTCTGGGCCGGCTGGTAGCGGCGATCCTGCCTGCAGGCGCCGAAGAGTACGAAGAAGGCGGGGACAGCGTCGCGGCCAACGGGGTCGCGCGACCGGCCTTGACCCATGGCATCGGCAACCTTGCCAAAATGCGGGTCGAGGATGTGGCCATTCCCAAGGCCGAGATCGACGCCGTGCCGCTGGACATCTCGATGGAGGATCTGGTGCAGGTTTTCCGCGAATCCGGGCTGACCCGGCTGCCGGTCTATGACGGCACACTCGACTCGCCCATCGGCATGATTCACCTCAAGGATTTCGCCCTGCGCCACGGGTTCAACGGCAAGGACACGCCCTTCGTGCTGAAGGACATGATCCGGCCGCTGCTGTATGCGCCGCCCTCGATGCCGATCGGGGTGCTCTTGCAGAAGATGCAGAGCCAGCGGATGCACATGGCGCTGGTGATCGACGAATATGGCGGGGTCGACGGTCTGGTGACCATCGAGGATCTGATCGAGCAGGTCGTCGGCGAGATCGAGGACGAACACGACATCGACGAGGGCGCGCTCTGGACCGTCGAGAAGCCCGGGATCTATCTTGTGCAGGCCCGCGCGCCGCTGGATGCCTTCGAGGACGAGATCGGCCTGCGGCTGCTCGATGCCGAGGAAGAGGAAGAGGTCGATTCGCTTGGCGGTCTGATCTTCATGATGGTCGGTCGGGTGCCCGCGCGGGGCGAGGTGATCCGCCATGCCTCGGGCGCCGAGTTCGAGGTGGTCGACGCCGATCCGCGCCGGATCAAGCGGCTGCGGGTGCGTCTGCCCGCTGTGACCGCCGCCGCTGCGGCCTCTGCCTGACCCGAATGCGGGCCGGTCCGTTCCGCCGGGTGCTGGCCCGGCCCGCCTGGGTGGCCTTCGGGCTGGGGGTGGGTCTTGCGCTGGGGCAGGCCCCTTGGTCGCTCTGGCCGCTGGCGCTGTGCGCGCTGGCCGCCCTGATCTGGCTGGTGGCCCGGGCGGAAACGCCCGGACGTGCGGCGCGGATCGCCTGGGCTGGCGGCGCGGGGCAGTTTGCGCTGGCGCTGTCCTGGATCGTCGATCCCTTCCTTGTCGATATCCGCCAGGACGGCTGGATGGCGCCTTTTGCGCTGGTGCTGATGGCCGGAGGGCTGGCGCTGTTCTGGGGCGCGGCCGGGGCCTTTGCCGGATGGGCAGGGCGCGGTCCGCGCGCCCGGGCGCTGGCCTTCGTGCTGGCGCTGTCCGCGGCGGAACTGGCGCGCGGCTATGTCCTGACCGGCTTTCCCTGGGCGCTGCCCGGCCATGTCTGGATCGGGGCGCCGCAGATGCAGCTGGCCGCCCTCACAGGGCAATACGGGCTGACCCTCGTCACGCTTCTGGTCGCGGCGCTGCCGGTCCTGCTGCCGGTCGGGCCGGGCCGGAGCCTTGGCGCCGGGTTTGCCGTGGCAGCGGTGGCGGGGCTCGGTCTGTGGGGCGCGGCGCGGCAGGCGGTGCCGGTGCCGACGGAGGCCGATCCGCCGCAGGTGCGGCTGATTCAGCCCAATGCGGCGCAGCATCTGAAATGGCGCCGCGACATGATCCCGGTCTTCTGGGAGCGCCAGCTGGCCTATACCGCCGAACCGGGCGACCCGCTGCCCGATCTGATCGTCTGGCCCGAAACCGCCGTGCCTTTCTGGCTCGAGACCGCCGGGGACGGGCTGGAGACCATCGCAGAGGCGGCGGGCGGGGTGCCGGTTGCGGCGGGCATCCAGCGTGCCGACGGGCCGCTGGCCTATAACAGCCTCGCGGTGATCGGCGCGGGCGGTCGGCTTCTTGGGCTTTACGACAAGCATCATCTGGTGCCCTTCGGCGAGTACATCCCCGGGGCGGCTCTGCTCGGGCGGTTCGGTATCCGGGGGCTCGCGGCGAACGATGTCTATGGCTATGCGCCGGGGCCGGGGCCGCGGCTGCTCGATCTGGGCGCGCGGCTCGGGAAGGCGCTGCCGCTGATCTGCTACGAGGCGGTGTTTCCGCAGGATCTGCGCGGGACCGCGCGGCCGCGCTGGCTGTTGCAGATCACCAACGACGCCTGGTTCGGCACCAGCACCGGCCCCTATCAGCATCTGGCCTTGGCGCGGCTGCGGGCGGTCGAGACCGGGCTGCCCTTCCTGCGCGCGGCCAATACCGGGGTCTCGGCGGTGATCGACGGGCATGGGCGGGTGCTGGCCAGCCTGCCGCTGGGGCAGCAGGGCCAGATCACCGCCCCGTTGCCCCCGGCGCTGGCCCAAACGCCCTATGCGCGCACCGGCGACTGGCCGGTCTTTCTGGTGCTTTGTCTGGGGCTGGCCGCTTTCGTCGCAACCCGCGCCCTGAAATAGACATTGATTCCTGACAGGTGGCGGCGTAAGCCCGACCGGTCGAACCGTCACAACGGCTTCCTGGCGTGGCGGGGATAGCATCAACGGAGCGCCTTTCCATGACACGTCAAAACTACGTCTTCACCTCCGAATCCGTTTCGGAAGGACACCCCGACAAGGTCTGCGACCGCATTTCCGACGCGGTTCTGGATGCCTTCCTCGCCGAGGAACCCAATGCCCGCGTTGCCTGTGAGACCTTCGCGACCTCGTCGCTTGTGGTGATCGGCGGCGAGGTCGGGCTTTCGGACAAGACCCGCCTGAAACAGCTGATGGGCTCGATCGGCGAGATCGCCCGCGAGTGCATCCGGGATATCGGCTACGAGCAGGACAAGTTCCACTGGAACACCTGCCATGTGCTGAACTTCCTGCACGAGCAATCCGCCCATATCGCGCAAGGCGTGGACAAGGACGGCGCCGGCGACCAGGGGATCATGTTCGGTTACGCCACCGACGAGACGCCCGAGCTGATGCCCGCGCCGATCCAGTACGCCCATGCGATCCTGCGCCGCCTGACCGAGGCCCGCAAATCGGGCGCCGAGCCGACGCTGAGGCCCGATGCCAAGTCGCAGCTGAGCGTGCGTTATGAGCATGGCCGCCCGGTCGCGGTCGACTCGATCGTGCTCTCGACCCAGCATGCGAGCGAGGATCAGACCTCGGACGACATCCGCGCCATCGTCGAGCCCTATATCCGCGAGGTCCTGCCCGAGGGCTGGCTGCATGAGGGCACCGAATGGTGGGTCAACCCCACCGGGACCTTCGTGATCGGCGGTCCCGACGGCGATGCCGGGCTGACCGGGCGCAAGATCATCGTCGACACCTATGGCGGGGCGGCCCCCCATGGCGGCGGTGCCTTCTCGGGCAAGGACCCGACCAAGGTGGACCGGTCGGCGGCCTATGCGGCGCGCTATCTGGCCAAGAACGTGGTCGCGGCGGGTCTGGCCTCGAAATGCACGCTGCAGCTGTCCTACGCCATCGGCGTGGCCAAGCCGCTGTCGATCTATGTCGACGCCCATGGCACCGGCAAGGTGCCGGAGGCCGAGATCGAGAAGGCGGTCGGGCAGGTGATGGACCTGACCCCGCGGGGCATCCGTCAGCATCTGGGTCTGGACCGTCCGATCTATGCCCGGACCTCGGCCTATGGCCATTTCGGCCGTATGCCCGAGGAGGATGGCGGCTTTTCCTGGGAGCGGACCGATCTGGCCGAGGCGCTGAAGAAGGCGTTCTGAGGCGGGACCGCGCCGGGCCTTTCCGGGTCCGGGAGCGCATTTTTTGGGGGGCGCGTGCCGGCCGGTGCGCGCCCCTCTCGCAAGACCGTTTCGGTCAGAGCTTGACCGCCGCGCGGGCGCGGCCTATGGCGCGGCCGATGAGCGACGACACCCGCAAAAGCCCCGACCAGAGCTCCGGCCCCGCCGAGGGTGCGCCCGCGCGCGCCTGGCGCAATTTCTACGGCCGCCGCCACGGCAAGACCCTGCGGCAGACCCAGAAGGGCTATCTCGACAGCGATCTGGCGGCGCTGGCGCCGGGACCGGTCGGCTGGGACGAGAACCCAGACCGCGCGCCGCTGGATCTTCAGGCGCGCTTCGGCGGGCGTGAGGTCTGGCTGGAGGTGGGCTTTGGCGGCGGCGAGCACATGGTGCATCAGGCCGCGACCCATCCCGAGGCGGCGATCATCGGCTGCGAGCCCTTCATCAACGGGGTCGCGATGCTTCTGGGCAAGATCCGCGAGGCCGGGGTCGACAATCTGGCGGTGCATCCGGGCGATGCGCGCGATCTCTTCGATGTGTTGCCCGAGGCCAGCATCTCGCGCGCCTTTCTGCTGTATCCCGACCCCTGGCCGAAGGCGCGCCATCACCGGCGGCGCTTTGTCACGCCCGAATTCCTGGCGCCGCTGGCGCGGGTGCTGAAACCGGGCAGCACCTTCCGGGTCGCGACCGACATTCCCGACTATGTACGCCAGACGCTGGTCGAGGTGCCGAGGGCGGGGTTCGAGTGGCTGGCCGAGTGCCCCGAGGACTGGCGTGCGCCCTGGGACGACTGGATTTCGACCCGTTACGAGCAGAAGGCGCTGCGTGAGGGGCGGGCGCCGCATTACCTGACCTTCCGCCGGCGCTGAGCCGTTGCGCCCCCGACCCGCGCGCCGCGCGCCGGGGCAGGGTCGCGTCAGGGTATTTGGACCAAGAAGAAACCCGCAAGCGATCCGGGCAGGGGCCGCCGGCAGGGGCCGGAGCGCCGCCTCCGGACGCGGAAGGGGACGTCATGTCCGATATCCGGATCACCAACTGCCACATCCACACCTTAACCGCCGCCCATGCGCCGCTTTACTATCCTGCGCCGCCGGTCGCCGCGATCCGGGCCTGGCCGGGGCTGTTGCACGGGTTGCGCCACGCGGCACGGCTGCAGCCCTGGGAAGGACCCCATGAGGCGGTCCTGCAGCTTGATCATTTCCGCAAGACCGGTTGTCGCGAAAGCCAGCGCGCCGTGTTTCTCGAGGCGCTGCGGCACTATCCGGCCAGCGCGCGCTTCGTCGTTCTGCCGATGGATCTGGAATATTGCGGCCACGGCCCGGTGCCGGTGGGGCTGAAGGCCCAGCATCGCGAGCTTTACGAGCTGAGCCGCGACCCCGGGCTGGGGCATCGGGTCATTCCCTTCGCCACCCTTCATCCCGACCGGCCGGATGCGGTGGCCGAGCTTCGGCGCTGCCTCGACGAGTACGGCTTCCGGGGGGTGAAGATCTATCCCCGGCTCGGCTATGCCCCGAGCCACGAGATCCTGATGCGCGAGGTCTATCCGCTTTGCGTCGAGCGCGGACTGCCGGTCGTCTCGCATTGTTCGCGCGGGGGCGTGCGGCACCGGCGCTGGACCCCGGCCCGGGCCGATGCGGTCACCGATCCGGCGGCGCATGTGCCGGTGTTGCGCGCCTTTCCCGAACTCAGGCTGTGTCTCGCGCATTTCGGGGGCGACGCGGACTGGCTGTCGTTTCTGGCCGAAGGGCTTGACCCGCTCGATCCCGAGGCCCGGCGGCGGAACTGGGTCACGAAGATCGCCGACATGATCGAGAGCGGGGCCTATCCCAATCTTTATACCGACATCTCCTATACGGTCTTCAAGGTCCCGGCCTGCATGCCGCTGCTTACGCTCTTCATGGAAAGCGAGCGGCTGGCCGCGCGCATCCTTTTCGGGTCGGATTTCTACATGCTTCGGCAGGAGGATCTGTCGGAAAAGGCGGTCTCGATCCGGCTGCGCGCGGCGCTGGGCGAGGCGCGGTTCCGCCAGATTGCCGAGACCAATCCCGAAACCTGGCTGGGCGAGCGCTAGCGGACGCGGCAGGCCAGAGGCTGGACGGCTTGGCCCGCATTGGGTAAGCCGCAGGGACCCAGTCCGAGGAGCCTTCCGCATGTCCGCCCATGGCGATCCGATCCCGATGACCGCGCGCAGATCCGGCCCGCTGCGGGGCGAGGCCGTGGTGCCCGGCGACAAGTCGATCAGCCACCGTGCGCTGATCCTGGGCGCGCTGGCGGTCGGCCAGACCCGGATCTCGGGGCTGCTCGAGGGGCAGGACGTGCTGGATACCGCGAAAGCGATGCGGGCCTTCGGGGCCGAGGTCACCCATGAGGCTCCCGGCGACTGGACCGTGCAGGGCGTGGGCGTGGGCGGCTTTGCCGAGCCCGCCGACGTGATCGACTGCGGCAATTCGGGCACCGGGGTGCGGCTGATCATGGGGACGATGGCGACTTCGCCCGTGACTGCCACCTTTACCGGCGATGCCTCGCTGAGAAAGCGGCCGATGGGGCGGGTGACAGATCCCCTGGCGCTGTTTGGAACGCGCGCCTTCGGGCGACAGGGCGGGCGGCTGCCGATGACGCTGATCGGCGCGGCCGATCCGGCCCCGGTCCGCTATGTCGTGCCGGTGCCGTCGGCGCAGGTGAAATCGGCCGTGCTGCTGGCCGGGCTGAATGCGCCGGGCGAAACCGTGGTGATCGAGCGCGAGGCGACGCGCGACCATACCGAGCGGATGCTGGCGGGTTTCGGCGCGACGCTTCGGATCGAAGAGGCGCCGGAGGGCCGGGCCATCGTGCTGACGGGCCAGCCCGAGCTGGTGGCCCAGACCATCGCGGTGCCGCGCGACCCGAGTTCGGCGGCCTTCCCGGTGGCGGCCGCGCTGATCGTCGAGGGCTCGGACGTGCTGGTGCCGGGGATCGGGCTGAACCCGACCCGGGCGGGGCTTTTTACCACGCTGCGCGAGATGGGCGCCGATCTGGTCTATGAAAACGAACGCGATGAGGGGGGCGAGCCGGTCGCCGATCTGCGCGCGCGGTTCTCACCCGCGATGACCGGGATCGAGGTGCCGCCCGAGCGCGCGCCCTCGATGATCGACGAATACCCGATCCTGGCGGTGGTCGCGGCCTTTGCCAGCGGCCCGACGATGATGCGCGGGATCGGCGAATTGCGGGTCAAGGAAAGCGACCGGATCGCGGCGATGGCCGCCGGGCTTCGGGCCTGCGGCGCCGAGGTCGAGGAGGGCGAGGACTGGATGATCGTCCATGGCCTGGGCGCGGGCGGGCTGCCCGGGGGGGCGGCCTGCGCCACCCATCTCGATCACCGGATCGCGATGTCCTTCCTCTGCGCGGGGCTGGCGGCGCAAAAGCCGGTCTCGGTCGACGATGCCGGGCCGATCGCAACCTCTTTCCCGATCTTCGAGGGGCTCATGACGGCGCTCGGCGCCGAATTCGACAGGGGCGACGCATGAGCGTGACCGGCGGGTGCCTGTGCGGCGCGGTCCGCTACCGGATCGACGGGCCTCTGAGCCCGGTCGTCGCCTGCCATTGCAGCCAGTGCCGCAAGGCAAGCGGCCACCATGTCGCCTCGGCCTCGGCCCCGCGCGACAGCATCGCCGTCGCGGGCGAGCTGCGCTGGTTCACCTCGTCGGCGAGGGCGCGGCGGGGCTTCTGCCCGGTCTGCGGGTCGAACCTGTTCTGGGACGGGCAGGGCCCCGACATGGCCATTCATGCGGGCAGCTTCGACGGCGATCCGGGCGTCCGGCTGGTGGCCCATATCTTCTGCGCCGACAAGGGGGCCTATTACGAGATCGCGGGCGGGCTGCCGCAGGCCCCGGCGGGGCGGTCCGGTCTGCCGGAGGACATCGCATGAGCTTTACGGTGGCCATCGACGGTCCGGCGGCAGCGGGCAAGGGGACGATCAGCCGCGCGGTCGCCGCGCATTTCGGCTTTGCCCATCTCGATACCGGGTTGCTGTACCGGGCGGTGGGCGCGCGGATGCTGGACGGGCTCGACCCGGTCGAGGCGGCGCGGACGCTGGATCCCGAGGCGCTGGAGCGTGGCGATCTGCGTGCCCCCGAGGTGGCCCAAGCCGCCAGCAAGGTCGCGGCGATCCCCGAGGTCCGGGCGGCGCTGGTCGATTTCCAGCGCGCCTTCGCGATGCGCGCGGGCGGCGCGGTGCTCGACGGGCGCGACATCGGCACGGTGATCTGCCCCGAGGCAGCGGCGAAGCTGTTCGTTACCGCCTCGGATACCGTCCGGGCCGGGCGGCGGTTCCGCGAATTGTCGGACAAGGGCGTCGAGACCAGCCTCGAGGACGTCCTGGCCGAGATGCGCGAACGCGATGCCCGGGACAGCGCGCGCGCCGCGGCCCCGCTGCGCCCTGCGGCAGATGCGGTGATCCTCGACACCTCGCGCCTGACGATCGACGAGGCGGTGGCGGCGGCAATCGAGACCATCCGGACCCGGCAGCCGGACTGAGCCGGTCCGGGCCGTCGGTCAGACGCTGTGGCGGATCGGCCTCGGTTGGCGTGGCTCTGCGCCAAAAGGCTTGCCGATTCGGCCGATCCGTGCGATGGAGCCGCGGTCCGAAACACGCAAGCAACAGGGGGCGTGACATGCAGATCACCTATCGCGCGTCCTTCTGGCGATTCGGCTCCCTTGTCGGCACCGGCGTATCGCAGCGAACTTATTCGCACCGATGATCCGGTCGGCCTGACCCGTCAGGCCTGAGCCCGCACCCTCCGACCATCCGCTGTCCAGATCCCGGCCGCGCTGCGCGTGCTTTCGTCCGGACTCCCTTTTCATCACGACACCATTCAATGGGCGTCCCCGCAGGGGGAGGCCTGCGGAGACAAATCATGAACATCCTCGCAGACTGGCGGGCTTGCCGGATCGAACCGCCGATACCCATCGCGATCGTCATCGAGCAGCACGGCGCCTGGAGCGTGCTGTTTGCGGCGATCGCCGCAATCTTCGACGGGCGCGGCCGTCCGGGCGATGCCCGGCTGGGACGGCTCGACAACCACCTGCGGCGCGACATCGGCCTGCCGCCGCTGCCGCCCCGTCGGTCCGAACCGCCGCGCTGGATGTGAGGGCGGGATCGGGGCGACCAACTGCCGGTCCCCGCCCGGATGGCGTCGGGCGGGGGCTGCCCCCTTGCGGGATGGGCAAAAACCCTATATTAGAGCGCCCGTCGAAAAAGGCGAAAACGCCGGTGGCGAAGGCGAGCAGGGGTCGGACGTTCTCCGGCCCTCTTTGTTATACGGAACGGCGCCCGCACTGACCAATCCAAGACCGGCGGAGACAACCGCCCGGCCAGAAAACAGATCGTAAAGGAAACCTGAGACCACATGGCTCAAAGCACATCCATGGAGGACTTCGAAGCCCTCCTCAACGAAAGCTTCGAAATCGACACGCCGTCCGAAGGCAGCGTTGTCCGCGGCAAGATCATCGCCATCGAGGCGGGTCAGGCCATCATCGACGTCGGTTACAAGATGGAAGGCCGCGTCGATCTGAAGGAATTCTCCAATCCGGGCGAGGCCCCCGAAATCGCCGTCGGCGACGAGGTCGAGGTCTACCTGGATCGCGTCGAAAACGCCCGGGGCGAAGCCGTCATCAGCCGTGACAAGGCCCGCCGCGAAGAAGCCTGGGACCGTCTGGAAAAAGCCTATGCCGAGGATTCCCGCGTCGAAGGCGCGATCTTCGGTCGCGTCAAGGGCGGCTTCACGGTCGATCTGGGCGGCGCCGTGGCGTTCCTGCCCGGCAGCCAGGTCGATGTGCGTCCGGTGCGCGATGCCGGCCCGCTGATGGGTCTGAAACAGCCGTTCCAGATCCTGAAGATGGACCGCCGCCGCGGCAATATCGTGGTCTCGCGCCGCGCGATCCTCGAAGAGTCCCGTGCCGAGCAGCGCGCCGAAATCATCGGCAAGCTCAACGAGGGCGATGCCGTTGACGGCGTGGTCAAGAACATCACCGAATACGGCGCCTTCGTCGATCTCGGCGGTGTCGACGGCCTGCTGCACGTCACCGACATGGCCTGGCGCCGGGTCAACCACCCGTCGGAAATCCTGTCGATCGGCGAGACCGTCAAGGTTCAGGTCATCAAGATCAACAAGGAAACCCACCGTATCAGCCTCGGCATGAAACAGCTGCAGGCCGACCCGTGGGATTCGGTCGAGCGGAAATTCCCGCTGGGCACCGTCCACAAGGGCCGCGTGACCAATATCACCGACTACGGCGCCTTCGTCGAGCTGGAGCCCGGTGTCGAGGGTCTGGTCCACGTCTCGGAAATGTCCTGGACCAAGAAGAACGTCCATCCCGGCAAGATCGTCTCGACCTCGCAGGAAGTCGACGTCATGGTGCTCGAGATCGACACCGCCAAGCGCCGCGTGTCGCTGGGCCTGAAACAGACCATGCGCAACCCGTGGGAGGTCTTCTCGGAGACCCACCCGATCGGCACCGAGGTCGAGGGCGAGGTCAAGAACATCACCGAATTCGGTCTGTTCATCGGTCTCGACAACGACATCGACGGCATGGTTCACCTCTCCGACCTCAGCTGGGACCAGCGCGGCGAAGAGGCGATCCAGGACTACCGCAAGGGCGACATGGTGCGTGCCGTGGTCACCGAGGTGGATACCGACAAGGAGCGCATCTCGCTGTCGGTCAAGGCGCTTGAAGGCGACCCCTTTGCCGAAGCCGTTGGCGGCGTGAAGCGCGGCTCGATCATCACCGTCACCGTGACGGCGATCGAGGATGGCGGCATCGAGGTGGAATACGAAGGCATGAAATCCTTCATCCGCCGCTCGGATCTGTCGCGTGACCGGTCCGAACAGCGCCCCGAGCGCTTCCAGGTGGGCGACCATGTCGACGTCCGCGTGACCAACATCGACACCAAGACCCGTCGTCTGGGCCTGTCGATCAAGGCGCGCGAGATTGCCGAAGAGAAGGAGGCCGTCGAACAGTATGGCAGCTCGGATTCGGGCGCCTCGCTGGGCGACATTCTGGGCGCCGCGCTGAAAGGCGAAGATCGCTGATCGCGACCCTGTGCTGAACGGGAACGGCTCCGCAACCTTTGCGGAGCCGTTCTTTTTTGCGAATCGCAGGCGCCGAGTCGCGGCTTTTGCCCGGGCGTTATCCGCCCCTGGCGAAGTCAATTCCGGATTGGCAGCCCCCGCTTTGCAACCCTGACGTGTTTCAGGTGCTTTCACCCGTCTTTTCAATGGGTTTCTGTTTCGCAGCCGCGCATTTCGCGGCTATAGTCCGCAAGCCTCAGCTGCGCATAATCGGCAATGGCCTTGACCTAGGGACAGACATCAAATGATCCGTTCGGAATTGATCCAGAAAATTGCAGAAGAGAACCCGCATCTTTATCAGCGGGATGTCGAGAGAATTGTGAATACCATCTTCGAAGAGATCATCTCGGCCATGGCACGGGGAGATCGGGTGGAGTTGCGCGGTTTCGGCGCGTTCTCGGTCAAGCAGCGCGACTCGCGCACCGGGCGCAATCCGCGCACCGGCGAGTCGGTGCAGGTCGACGAGAAATGCGTGCCTTTCTTCAAGACCGGCAAGCTGCTACGTGATCGGCTGAACGGAAAATAACAACCGAGTCTCCGCTATGCGCCTGATCCGCTACCTGTTTCTCGTCCTTCTCGCCATCTGCCTCGTGGTCGTGGCGACCGCCAATCTCGACCCGGTCTCGGTGACGCTGTTGCCCGGCGAACTGGCCACCTATTCGGGGGTCCAGTTCACAGCGGAAGTCCCGCTTTACGTCGTGGGCTTCGGCGGCATGCTGCTGGGCCTCTTGATCGGCTTTTTCTGGGAGTGGCTGCGCGAAAGCAAGCACCGCACGGACGCGTCGCGGCGGCGGCGCGAGGCCGCCCGGATGCAGCGCGAGCTTGACCGGCTTCAGGCCGAAAAGCGCCGCAACGACGGGCATGACGACGTGCTGGCCCTGATCGAGAAGGGCAGCAGCACCCGCTAGGGGCCGGCCATGTCTGACAGTATCCGGGTCAAGATCTGCGGGCTGACCTCGCCCGCCGCCATCGAGGCCGCGGCGCGGCTGGGTGCGTCCTATATGGGCTTCGTCTTCTTCCCCCGCTCGCCCCGTCATCTGGAGATCGAGGCGGCGTGCACGCTGGCCATGGCGGTACCGCCGGGTCTTGCCAAGGTCGCGCTGACCGTCGATGCCGACGACGCGGCGCTCGAGGCGCTGCTCGACCGGGTGCCGATCGACATGCTGCAACTGCACGGGCAGGAAAGCCCCGACCGGGTGGCCGAGCTGCGCGCCCGGTTCGGGCTGCCGGTGATGAAGGCGGTCGGTGTGGCGGACGAGGCCGATTTGCCCGCCCTGGCCGATCATGCCCGGGTCGCCGACCAGATCCTCGTCGATGCCAAGCCGCCGAAGGATGCGGCCCTGCCGGGCGGCAACGGGCTGGCCTTCGACTGGCGGCTGATCGCCGGACGGCGCTGGCCGGTGCCCTGGATGCTGGCGGGCGGGCTCACGCCCGGCAATGTCGCCGAGGCCATCGCGCTGACCGGCGCGCGGCAGGTCGATGTCTCGTCGGGGGTCGAATCGGCGCCCGGGGTCAAGGACGAGGCCCTGATGGGCCGGTTCATCGCCGCCGCGGGCGGCAAGGAGAAGACATGAAGGGACTTCTGGGACTGATCGCGGTTTTGGCGGTGGCCGGGCTGGCGCTGGCCTTCACCAAGCCGACCGAGGCCGATTTCGAGGCCGCGCTCGAGACGCAGTTGCTGGACCGGATCGACCGGGCCGAGCCCGACATGCAAAGCAATCCGGCCAGCGCCGTTTTGCTGGCGACCTGCAAGCTTGGCCGCACCCAATGCGCCGAGCTGATCCGGTCGATGATCTCGCTCGACTATCGGGACAAGGTGCTGTTCGCGGTGGCCGACGTGTCGCTGGGCGGGCGCGAGGGCGGGGTCTGTTACGGCGCCGCGACGCGGATCTTCTGCCGCGAGACCGGAAACGGGGCCGCAAACGGGCGCTGACCCCTTGCCGCGCGCGGTCCGCGCCAGTAGGCAAGGGCGACTGACCCGCGCGGGAGGCTCCCATGCCCGATGACATCCTGAATTCCTACAAGACCGGCCCCGACGAGAACGGCCGGTTCGGCATCTTCGGCGGCCGCTTCGTCTCCGAGACGCTGATGCCGCTGATCCTGGAGCTCGAGGCGCAATACGAGCACGCCAAGACCGATGACAGCTTCTGGGCCGAGATGGACTTTCTCTGGAAGCACTATGTCGGCCGCCCCTCGCCCCTGTATTTCGCTGAGAGGCTGACCGAGCGGCTGGGCGGGGCCAAGGTCTATTTCAAGCGCGACGAGCTGAACCATACCGGCGCGCACAAGATCAACAACGTGCTGGGCCAGATCATCCTCGCCCGCCGCATGGGCAAGACCCGGATCATCGCCGAGACGGGCGCCGGGCAGCACGGCGTCGCGACCGCGACGGTCTGCGCCAAGTTCGGTCTGAAATGCGTAGTCTACATGGGCGCGACCGATGTCGAACGGCAAAAGCCGAACGTCTTCCGCATGCGCCTCTTGGGCGCCGAGGTGGTGCCGGTCACCTCGGGCCGCGGCACACTGAAGGACGCGATGAACGACGCGCTCCGGGACTGGGTGACCAATGTCCGCGACACGTTCTATTGCATCGGCACGGTGGCGGGGCCGCATCCCTATCCGGCCATGGTGCGCGACTTCCAGTCGATCATCGGCACCGAGGCCAAGGCGCAGATGCTGGAGGCCGAGGGCCGTCTGCCCGACACCATCATCGCGGCCATCGGCGGCGGGTCGAATGCCATGGGACTGTTCTATCCCTTCCTCGACGATGCCTCGGTCCGGATCATCGGGGTCGAGGCCGGGGGCCATGGTGTCGACGAGAAGATGGAACATTGCGCCTCGCTGACTGGCGGGCGTCCGGGCGTTCTGCATGGCAACCGGACCTATCTGTTGCAGGACGAGGACGGGCAGATCCTCGAAGGCCATTCGATCTCGGCCGGGCTCGACTATCCGGGCATCGGGCCGGAACATGCCTGGCTGCACGATATCGGGCGGGCCGAATATGTGTCTGTCACCGACCGCGAGGCGCTGGCCGCGTTCCAGCTGTCCTGCGAGACCGAGGGCATCATTCCCGCGCTGGAGCCCAGCCACGCGCTGGCCCATGTGATGAAGATCGCGCCCGGGCTGCCAGCCGATCACCTGATCTGCATGAACATGTGCGGAAGGGGCGACAAGGACATCTTTGCCGTGGCGCGCCATCTGGGCTTCGGCATGGACGAGGCCTGACAAGAGGCGCTGGTCGCGCCCCGCACGGACCGTTTCGGCGCCGTGTCGTTCGGGACCCGAATGTCAGCCTTCGTCGGCGTGCAGCGTCAGCACCTCGAGCGGCACCACCTCCAACGCGGCGCGATGGGTGGCGGTCAGCTTGACCCGCGGCGCGCAGCCCTCGTCATGGGCCTGCAGGAAGCGCGCGGCGCACAGGCACCAGCAGTCGCCCGGGGTCAGGCCCGGAAAGCCGAATTCCGGGCGCGGCGTGGTCAGGTCGTTGCCGACATATTTCGAATAGGCGAGGAATTCGGCGGTCATCACCGCGCAGGCCGTATGGCTGCCGGTATCCTCGGGGCCGGTGTCGCAACAGCCGTTGCGATAGAACCCGGTCAGCGGCACGGCCGAACAGGGGTCGAGCCGACCGCCCAGGACGTTCAGCGAGGGAGCCTTGCGGTCTGTCATATCCGTCCTTCCCTGTCGTCGGGTGTCTCTGCCGCGGTCCAGCGGACCCAGCGGCCGTGGAAATCGGCGCGGCCGACGGCGCGCGGGGGGCCGCCGGGCCAGAGCGTGATCCGAAGCGCCGCGCCGTCGCCGCCATCGGCCTCCATCTCGACCCGGGCCAGCGGCGCGGTCTCGGTGGCCCGGGCGCCGGCTTCGGCGATCAGCCGGTCGCCCTCGGCGTGCGCCTCTTCGGGCAGGTACTGCCAGGCCACGGTGTGAAAGATCATGTGCAGCGCGCCGGGGGACGGGTCAGCCAGCCGCCGGGCCAGCCAGGGCAGGGCATCCTCGCGGTCGACCGGGGCAGGGGGCTCGGCCAGGGCCGCATCGGTCAGGCGCCGCCGGTCGGGCTGGTCGGGCCAGAGATAGGCCCGGAGCCGCAGCGCGCCCTCGGGCGTGCTGCCCTCGATCGGGTTCAGATCGACGCCGCGCCGGTCGATCACCCGGGGCGTGGCCTGCGGAGGGACGGGGCCCTGCCAGTCAGGGGCAAGGCGCAGCCGGGCATCGGCCGGTCCATAGGACCCCTCGGGCAGATCCAGCGCGTAGCGGTCCCAGTTCAGGTTCAGCCCGGCGCTGGCGCCGATCTCGGACAGCACCAGCGGCAACCCCGTCGCCGCCGTCAGCCAGTGCCCCGCCGCGATCAGCACCGCCGAGCGGCGCACCTCGTTGGTCTGGGGCGGGCTGTCGAGCCAGCGCATCAGTTGGGCCTCATGGGTCGTGAAGGCGGCCTCGATCTCTGCCCAGAGGCCGTCCGGGTCGGGATCTTCGGGCGGGTAAAGCGCCGCCAGACCGGACGCCGCGCCCGACAGCACCAGCCCGTGCAGCGCACCCGCGAGCCTTAGCGGCACCGACTGTCCGCCCGCGCCAAGCGCGCCCTTCCAGCCCAGCAGCCGGTCCGCGACAGCGCCGCCGGGCCGCAACCGCTCGGCCGCAAGCCGCAGAAGCCCGGCGGTGAAGGGCGATCCCAGCCGCGCGCAGGCCGCGGCCTGATCGGTGCAGGCGGCCCGCAGGTCCATCTAGCGGAACCGGTCGGCGAGTTTTTGCAGCGCCGAGCGCGGGTCCTCTGCCGGCTCGGGCGGCGGGGCGGCGGATTTCGGCGCCGGTGCGGGGGCTTCGGCCGGGGGGCCGTTCCGCGCGGGCGCAACCCGCAGCGCCACTGCGTTGAGAAATTTCGCGCCCTCGCCCCGCGCCAGATCGGCGGCACCGTCCGAGAGGCCGCGCAGCAGATCGTCCAGCCAGTCGCGGTCGGCCTTGGCGAAATCGGACAGCACATAGCCCGAAACCCGGTCCTTGTGCCCCGGATGGCCGATGCCCAGCCGCACGCGCTGGTAATCCGGCCCCAGATGCTGGTGGATCGAGCGCAGCCCGTTATGGCCCGCATGCCCGCCGCCCGACTTCAACCGGCATTTGCCCGGGGCGAGGTCCAGCTCGTCATGAAACACGGTCACATCGGCGGGGGTAAGCTTGTAGAACTGCACCGCCGCCTGCACCGCGTCGCCCGACAGGTTCATGTAGGTTTCGGGCTTGAGCAGGATCACCTTCTCGGGGCCCAGCCGCCCCTCGGCGGTCTGGCCCTTGAACTTGGCCCGCCAGGGCGAGAAGTGATGGTCGCCGGCGATCCGGTCGACCGCCATGAAGCCGATATTGTGCCGGTTGCCCGCATATTGCGCGCCCGGATTCCCGAGGCCCACGAAGAGACGCATTCGTGATCTCCTGCCGCTTGCTCTTTTGTCCTTGATGCCCTGAACTGCGGCAAAAGGCCAGAACCGGCCGGATCGGGAACGAGGAGGCGACCCATGTATCTGACGATGAACCGTTTCAAGGTAAAGCCGGGCTGTGAAGAGGCGTTCGAGGAGGTCTGGAAGACCCGCGACAGCCATCTGAAGACGGTGCCGGGGTTCGTCGGGTTTCACCTGCTGAAGGGTCCCGACAAGGAGACCTACCGGCTTTACGCCTCGCATACCTTCTGGGAGAGCGAGGCCGCCTTTGCGGCCTGGATGAAATCCGAGGCCTTCCGCGCGGCGCATAAGGGCGCCAAGGGGCCGTCCGACATGTATCTGGAGCCGCCCGAACTGGAGATCTTCGAATCGGTCCAGGCCCTGAGCTAGACCGGCCCCACCGGGGGGCCCCGCAGTGCTGCGGGGGCCACCGATCTTCTCGAATAGTCTTCGGACTCAGGCTTGTAGAGGGGGCGCGGGCATCGCGGGCGCGCCCCGTACCGCGCGCGTTGCTCCGGGGCCGGGGGGGAAACCCTTTGGCAACGCCCCCGTGCCTACCCTGTCTGTCAAGCCCCATGGCTGGGGTCGATCCAGACGGCGAGGCATTCCCATGCGTGACCCGGTCCGAGTTCTCTTCCTGTGGTTTCCCCTGCACAGCCTGATCGTACTGATGACGGTCCTTGGCGGGGTCGGCGATGCGCGGGCCGTGCCGCTTGCGATGGACCCGCAGTTCGAGGCTGCCGTGACGGGTGACTGGGGCGCCGATCCTGCCACGCTGACGGACGGGGTGGCGACGGCGCGGCTGCAGGCGGGCATCCTTTGTGCGGCCTGGGCGCGCGACATGATCGGCCAGCACTGGCGCCGCCTCGATCATGAGGATGGCCCCGGCACCTGGTCGGCGGATCGCCAGACGCTGTGGTTTCAGCTGGGCTGGATCGACGAATTCGAGCGGCGCTATCTTCGCCCCCGGATCGATGCCGAAAGCCAGCAGGCCCTGCAGGCCGCCTGGTGGCCCGGGGGCGTCTCGACCCCTGCAGGCAGTTCCGAGGCGGGGCAGATTCACCGGCTTTGCCTGCGCCTGCCGGGGCTGTTCGGGTCGATCGACCCCGATGCCCCGCCGGGCGACCCTGCGATGCTGCGCTAGCCGCCAAAGGAAAACGGGGCCCAGCGGGCCCCGTTCGTCGAAAGCTTGCGGCGATCCGCCAGCGGCAGCCGATTATTCCTCGACCGCCTCTTCCTCGTTATCCGCCGAGCGCAGGCCCGACGGGGCCGAGATGTTGGCGATCACGAAGTCGCGGCCGGTGATGGTCGGCGTGGTGCCTTCGGGCAGCGCAATGTCCGAGATGTGGACAATGTCCCCGATGTTCAGCGCCGAGACGTCGACCGTCAGTTTCTCCGGGATGTCGCCGGCGGTGACCACCAGTTCGACCTCGGGACGGACCACGGTCAGAACACCGCCGCGCTTGAGGCCCGGGGATTTCTCTTCTCCCACGAACTCGACCGGGATGAAGAGGTTGATCCGCGAGGTGCGGCGCAGCCGCATCAGGTCCACATGGGTCGGCAGGTCCTTGACCACGTCGCGCTGAACGCCGCGGCAGATCACCCGCACGTCTTCCTGACCGTCGACCTTCAGGTTGAACAGCGTCGAGAGGAAGCGGCCCGCCTTCAGGCGCTTCAGCAGCTCGTTGTACTTGAGGTTGATCGGAAGCGGCTCGGCGCCGCCGCCATAGACGATACCGGGGACGAGGTTCTCACGGCGTGCTTGACGAGCGGCCCCCTTGCCTGTCCCCGTCCGTACCGTGGCGTTAAGATCAGGGATCTCACCAGCCATTGGTCTATTCTCCTAAGGTTGTGGGCATCCTCCAAGGGTGTATGCCCGATGAAGCCGTGCCCATAGCCGAGCCGGGGCCGGATTGAAAGGGGGAAAATGGGCCGCTCAGGCCCAAGTCAGGCCTCGTTCAGACCCAGTCGCCCTCGAAATCCCTCGGCACCAGCAGGATGTCGCGGTCGAGCCCGGCGATGGTCTTGCGACCGCACAGCGCCATGGTGGTGTCGAGCTCCTTGTGGATCACCTCCAGCGCCCGGGTCACGCCCGCCTCGCCCATCGCGCCCAGCCCGTAGATGAAAGCGCGGCCGATATAGGTGCCCTTGGCCCCCAGCGCGACCGCCTTCAGCACGTCCTGCCCGGACCGGATGCCGCCATCGACATGCACCTCGATCTGGTCGCCCACGGCCCGCAGGATCGAGGGCAGCGCGCGGATCGAGCTGAGTGCGCCGTCGAGCTGCCGCCCGCCATGGTTCGACACGACGATGGCATCGGCCCCGACATCGAGCGCGCGGCGTGCGTCCTCGGCATCGAGAATGCCCTTGAGGATCAGCTTGCCGCCCCAGTCGTCTTTCAGCTTCTTCACCTGCGACCAGTCGAGCCGCGGGTCGAAATTGCCGGCCGTCCAGTCGACCAGCGACGAGGCGTCGGTGACGCCCTTGGCGTGCCCGATGATGTTGCCGAAGAAGCGGCGTTTCGTTTGCAGCATCTCAAGCCCCCAGCCCCATTTGGTGGCCAGGTTCGCCATGGTCGGGAGGGTCATCTTGGGCGGGGCCGACAGGCCGTTCTTAAGATCCTTGTGGCGCTGGCCGAGGATCTGCAGATCGAGCGTCAACACCAGCGCCGAGCAGTTCGCGGCCCTGGCCCGCTCGATCAGGTTGGCGAGGTAGTCCTGGTCGCGCATCACGTAAAGCTGGAACCAGAACGGCTTTTTGGTATGGGCCGCGACGTCCTCGATGGAACAGATCGACATGGTCGACAGGGTAAAAGGCACGCCGAATTTTTCGGCGGCGCGGGCGGCCTTGATCTCGCCATCGGCGGCCTGCATGCCGGTCAGCCCGACCGGCGCCAGGGCCACCGGCATCGCCACATCCTGCCCGATCATCCGCGTGGCGGTCGAGCGGCCCTCCATGTCGACCGCGACCCGCTGGCGCAGCCGGATCTTCGCGAAATCCGAACTGTTGTCGCGGAAGGTCTGTTCGGTCCAGCTGCCCGTCTCGCAGTAGTCGTAGAACATCTTGGGCACGCGGCGTCTGTAAATCCGGTGCAGGTCTTCGATCGTGGTGATGACGGGCATTGCCTTCCCTCGCTTTGGTAAGCTGCCATTACCAATCGCCGGGGGGCGCCGCAACGGCGAAGGGCGGTTTTCAGGCCGCTGCCGGGCGGGCGGCGATCAGGCGGTTGACCAGATGGGTGAAGACCGCCGCGCCGAGGATCGGGATGACGAGGTTCACCAAGGGCAGGCTCAGCGGCACCGCCATCAGCAGCCCGGCCAGGAAGATCGTCGCGCCATGGCGGCTGCGCAGCTCGCGCGCGCCCTGACGGCCGAGCCGCCGCATCGCCGCCATCTGGAAATATTCTCGCCCCAGAAGGAACCCGTTCACCGCCCAGAAAAGGAACGGCGCGAACGGTCCGACGAAGAAGTAAAGCACCAGCGCCACGAGGTTGACCGCCAGCACGACGCCAAGAAAGCCAAGACTGTCGCGGATCTGGTCGAAGACCGGGATCGGGGCGACCGGCGGCAGGGTCGGATAGTGCCGCGCCTCGACCGCCTCGGCCACGTCGTCAAGGAAGATGCCCGTGAAGGCCGAGGCCACCGGCACCATCAGAAACACCGACATCACGATCATCAGCAGGAACGAGGCGCCCGACAGGATCTCGTCGACCCAATTGACCTCGCCGATCCAGGGCAGTGTAAAGCTGTCGGGGACGAGCCAGCCGATAAGGAAGAAGATCGCGGCATAGATCGCGGCCAGCAGCAGCACCGACAGGCCGACGCCCAGAAACAGCACCCGGCGGAACGCCCGGTCGCCGATCTGGCCCAGCGTCTTGAGAAAGGCGGTCAGGATCATTCGGATACCCATTCGGTGATTGCGGTGATGTCGGGGCGCGGCCGGTCGGGCGGTGCCGCCGTTTCGGTGCCGATATGGACGATCCCCGCGACGGTTTCGGTCTCGGCCAGCCCCAGACCCTCGGCCAGGAAGCCGCGGTCATGGGCGGGCCAGCCGGTCAGCCAGTTGGCGCCCCAGCCCGAGGCAAGCGCGGCATTCAGCAGCGCCAGGCACACGGCGCCGGCGGAATGGATCTGCTCGATCTCGGGCACCTTGGACGAGGGTTTCGGCGCCGAGACGACGACCACGGCCAGCGGGCTTTGCGCATAGGCCGAGGCGGCCTTGGCGATGGCCTCCTCGGGCTGGCCAAGGGCGGCTCCCCGCGTCCGGACCAGCGCTTCGAGCCGGGTCAGCGCGGGCTTTTCCAGCACGATGAAGCGCCAGGGTTCAAGCTTGCCGTGATCGGGGCTGCGGGCGGCGGCGGTCAGGATCGGGATCAGCGCGTCGCGGGTCGGGCCGGGTTCGGCCAGGGTCTTGGCGGGGCGCGACCGGCGGGTCAGCAGGAAGTCGAGCACCTCGGGGCGCGGGTCGGGCATGGGCCACCTCCTCTTTACGCCTATATGGCGGCGGTCGGGGGCGGGGTTCAAGCCCGGCTTGACGCCTATATGGCGGCGGTCGGGGGCGGGGTTCAAGCCCGGCTTGACGCGCCGCCGTGGCCGGGGCAGCAAGGCGGGCATGACCGATCTGACCCATCTGGCGGTGCCCGGCACCGAAATCGCGGTGCGGGTGACGCCCCGGGCCTCGCGCGACCGGATTCTGGCCGAGGAGGGGCAGATCAGGGTCTACGTCACCGTGGTTCCCGAGGACGGCAAGGCCAATGCCGCGGTGACGAAGCTTCTGGCCAAGGCGCTGGGCGTTCCGAAATCCCGGCTGGACCTGGTGCGCGGCCAGACCGCCCGCGACAAGCTTTTCCGGGTTCTTTAGCAGAGGGCGCCGCGCCCGATCCTGCCGGGGCTGCCCTGACCGGGATTGCGCGCTCCGGCCGACAGGACAGACCTCCTGGCGCCGTCGGGGGCCGGTATCCTGGGCTCAGGCGCCTGAGGGGTCGCCATCCCGGTGATGACCGGGATCGTGCATAGGGGAAGCGACAATGCCCGGGCCGCCGAAGCGCGGCACATCAGGCGGGCAGGGCCTCCCCTCTGCCCCGACGCGATCCCGGCAGGCACGCCGCCGGAATCATTCACTTTTCCGATCCTAGGCGGCGTTCGACGAGCGGAACGGCACGACCGAGCCGGCCGCCGGATATCCGTCATTGGCGGTGCGGAAAATCGACACCTGCGCCGCAAGCTCGCGCGCCTCCGATGCCAGACCCTGGCTGGCCGCGGTCGCCTGTTCGACCATCGCCGCGTTTTGCTGGGTCACGGTGTCGAGTTGACCGACTCCGGTGTTGATCTCGTTCAGCGTGATCGCCTGTTCCGAGGCGCCTGTTGCGATTTGCGAGATATGTTCGCGCATGCCGGACATGGCGTCGATGATCCGGGTCAGTTCGCTGCCGGCATTGTTCACCAGGCCGACCCCGAGCTTGACGTTTTCGGTGCTTTCCCGAACCAGCACGCTGATTTCCCCCGAGGCCTCGCCCGAGCGCTGGGCCAGGGCCCGCACCTCGGAGGCGACCACGGCAAAGCCGCGCCCGGCTTCGCCCGCGCGGGCGGCCTCGACCCCGGCATTCAGCGCCAGAAGATTGGTCTGGAAGGCGATATCCTTCATCACCGTGAGGATCTGCGAGATCTTCTTGGACGAGCCGTCGATCCGGGCCATCGCCTCGACCGCGTCGCTGACGACCCGCCCGCCGCTTTCGGCCGTGGCCATGGCGCGGTCGGCCGACTGTTCGACATCCTTGATGGCGCTGGCCGCGCTCCGGACCGTTGCCGTCAGTTCGTCGATGGCGGCGGCGGTTTCTTCCAGCGTGGCGGCCTGTGTTTCGGTCCGCCGCGACAGGTCGGACGAGGCCTGGCCGACTTCCTGAGCGGTCCGTTCGACGATGCTGGAGACGTTCTTGACGGTGGCGATGGTGGTGGAAAGCTGACCGACGGCGCTGTTATAGGCATCGGCCAGCGCGGCGATGTCCGGCAGGCTCGATCCCGGCACGCGGTGCGAAAGATCGCCCGACTGAAGCCGTTCCAGCCCCTTGGCGATTTCGTCGATGCCATCATGGCGCTCGGTGATGTCGGTCGCGATCTTGATCACCCGGGTGGTGTGGCCGTTCTCGTCGAGGCAGGGGGCATAGGTCGCCTGGATCCAGATGATCGAACCGTTCTTCCGGACCCGCGGGAACTGGTCGGTGAAGGATTGACCGTTGCCCAGCCCGTCCCAGAAGGCCTTGTAGGCCGGTGTCTTGACATGGTCGGGGTCCACGAACATCGAATGGTGCCGCCCGGCGATCTCGGCCTCGGTATAGCCGAGCGCGTTGAGAAAGTTCGCATTGGCGGTGATGATCGTGCCGTCCGGCCTGAACTGGATCGTCGCCTGCGTGCGGTCGATCACCGCGAAGAATGCCTTCGCCAGATCGGCTTCATCCTTCGCCGCGCTGTTTCGCTTTGACCGGCCGAACATCGTGAACCTCCTCCAAACGCATAGGTTGACAGAGGGCTTAAGCCGGAAGCGTTTCTTTTTCTATAATGATTATAGTTTGTAGTTAAATGGTATATAGAAACTCCCTTTGAATTCAGTGGCATGTCCTGGGGTAAAGGCGTCATTATGGCTAACGCACACCGCACCGGCGCGCAACCTGACCACGTGGTCCGCGGCCCTTGGGCCGCGCGCTGTGGGTGTGAGGCAGGCCGACGGTCTAGCCGCGGCCGCGCCAGAACAGTTCGCGCCCGAAGGAATAGAGCACGCCCGAGCTGAACAGCACCAGCAGCACGCCCACCACCTTCAGCAACCCGGCGATCCAGGACAGGACCGGCCAGGCCGGCAGGGTGTAGCCCACGATCGCCAGCCCGAGGCCCGCTAGGCCGAGCACGGCGAAGTCCCGCGCCATCGCGGCGGGGGTTTCCCAGCCCAGCGTATCGAGCATGGTCAGTCGCGGGGGCCGCTCGTCCTCGCGGTCGAGCGCGGGGTCGCGGAGCGCGGGCAGCTGGACCGGCCGGTCCTGCAGGTCGGTCGCGGATGCAGGCACGACCGGGGTGGCGGCGGGCGCGGTCTCGCGGCGGGTGCGTCGCGGCAGGGCGCTCTTCCAGTGATCCGCGCGGTCCGGGTTGCGCAGGTACAGCACACAGCCCCCGACCACGGCCAGCACCACAAGACAGACCGCCGTGAAGGTCGGACCGATCAGCAGTCCGCACAGCACGACAAGATAGAGCGCCAGCAAAAAGAGCGCGATCCGGCCTCCCTGGCCGATGAGCTTCCGTAGGGACGGCATGTTGCACCTCTCTGACTGATAGCTAGCTGGGGTTTCGGACTGGATATGGGGCGATGCAAGCGGAAATGTCAGTGGCGGTTTGCCGCGTGCAGGTCCAGCCCGAAAATTCACGGGGACAAAGTCGCCCGCCGGGGCGGGGGGGCGGGGACGGGGCCATGCCCGGCCGGAGGGGGTGTTTTTCCTTTCGCCATCACCCGGGAATGACGCAACAGGGGTTGAGACGCCCCGAAAGCGGTGCATGTCATAGCGCGCCGCAGACAGCCTTGCCGCGACCGATCCGGTCTTCGGTCCGGTCTTCGATCCGGGGGCGAAAAGGGACGAGCCCGGCCGTTCTGAGGCCAGTGAGACGAGAACGAGGGAGCGCGGGTGACAGAGCGCATGACAAGCCGGCCCGATCCGGCCCCGCGCAGGAAACTGGCGCGCTCGGGCCGCCTGTTGCTGACCGCGGCCTTCATCGGTATCGCGGTCTGGCTGCTGCGCGAAGCCACGCGCCAGATCGAGTTCTCCGAGATCACCGATGGCTTGCAGGCCGTGACGCGGCCGCAGATCGCGCTTGCGGTGCTGGGAACGCTCGTCAGTTTCGTCTTTATCGGGGCGCTCGATCTGCTGTGCCTTAAAGAGATCGCTCCGGGTCGGGTGCCGGGGCGGGTGTCGGTGGCCACCGGGGCGGCGGCGACGGCGGTCTCGAACCTGCTGGGCGCCGCCTATGTGACCGGCGTCGGGGTGCGCTACCGGGTCTATTCTGTCTTCGGTCTGGGCGCCTCGCAGGTGGCGGTGCTGTTTGCCCATAACAGTCTCGCCTATTCGCTTGGGGCGCTGGTGCTTTATGGCGCGGTCCTTGCCGTGCATCCGGCCAGTATCGAGGGCGTTCTGCCGCTTTCGCCGCTGCTGCAGACGGTGATCGGTCTGTCGCTGCTGGCGCTGACGGCGCTGATCTGGGGGGCGATCCGCCTCCGCGCGGGCCGGCCGGTCCGGGTTTTCGGGCGGCGCATTCCGATGCCCGGCTTCGGCACGGCGGTGGCGCTGACCGGCGCGGTGGTGTTCGATCTGGTCGCGTCGGGGCTGGTGCTGCACGTGCTTTACCCGCCCGACCTGTCCATCGGCTTTCTCGAATTCCTGGCGGTTTTCGGCATCGCCATCAGTCTGGGGATTCTCAGCCATTCGCCGGGCGGCCTTGGTGTTTTCGAGGCCACGATCCTGACCGCGACCGGGGCGCATGGCCGGGCCGATGCGCTGGCCGCGCTGATCCTTTATCGCGCGGTCTATACGCTTTTGCCGTTCCTGGCGGCCCTTGTCGCGGCCGGGGTGTTCGAGCTGCGCACCAACCGCGCCGCGCTGGCCCGGACCGCGCAGCGGGTCGGCGCGCGCCTCCGGCCCGCGGTCCCCGCCATCGCGGCGGGTCTTGCCTTCGCGGCTGGCGGCGGTCTGCTGCTGTCGGGCCTGCTGGGACCCCTCGGACCCGAGATCGCCGTGTCGCCGGAACTGAGGGCGCTGGCGCAGCTGCTGGCCATGGGCCTCGGTCTGGTGTTGCTGGCGCTGGCCGGGGCGCTGGCGTTGCGGCTCCGAAGGGCACCGGCGCTGACCCTGGCGGCACTGGCCGCAGGCAGCATGGCGGTTCTGGCCGAGGGGCGTCCGGTCGAGGCGGCGCTGCTGCTTGGCCTCGTCGCCGGGCCGTTCTGGCTGCTGCGCCGGCTGCTTTAGGCCGTCGGTCGGGCCGCTTCGGGCAAGCGCGCAACTGGACAGCCAGCGCATAACGGCCCATGGCAGGGACCCGAGATGTCGCCTGTCAAGAGCCGCTGGCCGCTCTTCCGGCCCCCGAAAGCACGTCCGCTGTGCGTAATGGAACAAGAGTTGCCATTGAAGCGGGTTTCGGTTCGCGAAATACAGAGACCCGAAGCCATTCCCCCTCAGGAGCTCCCCCATGTCCAACAAGACGCTCGACCTGCTGTCCAAACGCCGAACGCAATACGCCCTTGGCAAGACCCTTCCGATCCCGGCCGATGCGGTCGAAGAGCTGATCAAGACGGCGATCCGCCACGCGCCCTCCTCGTTCAACTCGCAAAGTTCGCGGGCGGTCATCCTGTTCGGCGCCGAAAGCGAGAAGGCCTGGTCGCTGATCGAGGCCGAGCTGCGCAAGATCGTTCCCGAAGACGCCTTCGCGCCGACCGCCGCCAAGATGGCCGGATTTGCCGCCGGCGCTGGCACGGTGCTGTTCTACGAGGATCAGGATACGATCCGCGGCCTGCAGGAGCAGTTCCCGCTTTATGCCGATGCGTTCCCGGGGTTTGCGAACCATTCCGCCGGGATGGCGCAGCTGGCGGTCTGGACCGCTCTGGCCGAAGAAGGCATCGGCGCGAGCCTTCAGCACTACAATCCGGTGGCCGATGCCGCGCTGGCCGAGGCCTTTGGCGTGCCCTCCAGCTGGAAGCTGATCGCCCAGATGCCCTTCGGGTCCCATGCGGGCGAGATCGGTCCCAAGACCTTCATCGAGGATGACAGCCGCTTCATCACCCTCGGCAAGTAACCCGGCCGGGCGGTCCTGTCCGGCAAGGCGCGGCGGTCCCGACGGGGCCGCCGTTTTGGCGTCAGGCGCCGCGCCGTTCGGTCAGGCGTCTTCGGGCGGTCCGAACAGCGCGGTTCCGGGATAGTGCAGGGTATTGTGGAACAGGGCCGGGCTGTCGGCCCGATTGCGATAGCCATGTGCCCGGTCGGCCGGAAAGCGCAGCCCGTCGCCCGCCTGGCATGTCTTCCAGATGTCGTCCAGCAGCACCTCGACCTGGCCTTCCGTGACGAAGATGTCCTCGACCACGCCGGTATCATGCGCGGCCGACAGGTGGACCTGCCCCGGGTCGAGCGTCACCAGAAAGGTTTCGGACCCGAAGACCGGGTCGAAGGGAAAGATCGTGCGCATGGCGATGCTGCCCTCGAACCGCATGGGCCGCGCGGTGGCGGGCGTGAAGGTGCCCGTGGTCTGCACCAGATCCTCGATCAGCGCCGTCAGGGGCAGCTGGAAGCCGCGCGCCAGCTTCCAGAGCGTGGCGATGGTGGGGCTCGATTCGCCGCGTTCGATCTGGCCCAGCATGGCCTTGCTGACGCCGGTCAGGTCGGCGGCCTGCGCCAGGCTCAGCCCCGCCCGGGCGCGGGCGGCCCTGAGATTGATCCGGATCTTCGTCTCTGTCATCCCTGTCGCGGCTCTTGTGCGCTATAGCGTCCGACCGTTATAACGGCCGAACCCGGGCCTCTTCCGTCACAGTCCTAGCCCCGGGGCACAGGAAAGGCACGAGCGGAATGATTTTCGGGCTGAAAATCTCGCATCTGGTCGCGGGCTTCATTGCGGTCCTGTTGGGCTATACCAGCAGCGTCGCGATCATCTTTCAGGCCATTGACGTGCTGGGGGCCAGCCAGGCCCAGGCCAACAGCTGGATGCTGGCGCTGGGGCTCGGGATGGGGGCCAGCGGCCTGATCCTGTCGCTGCGCTACCGGATGCCGATCCTGACCGCCTGGTCGACGCCGGGGGCCGCCCTTCTGGTGATCAGCCTCGACGGCGTGCCGATGAACGAGGCCATCGGTGCTTTCGTCTTCTGCGGGCTCTTGCTGACGCTGACCGGGCTGACCGGCTGGTTCGAGAAGCTGTCGCATCTGATCCCCGATGGCATCGGCAATGCGATGCTGGCGGGCATCCTCTTCCAGTTCGGGCTGGGCATCTTCGCCTCGACAGAGGACAACCTGCCGCTGGTCGCGGTCATGGGCGCGGTCTATCTGGCCGGGCGGCGCCTTTTCCCGCGCTTTGCGATCCCCGCGGTGCTGCTGGCGGGCTGCCTCTTCTGTGCCGTGACCGGCGCCTTCGACAGCGGCGCGGCGGTCGATCTGTCGCTCGCGCGCCCGGCCTTCGTGATGCCCGCGCTGTCGCTGCCGGTGCTGATCGGGGTCGGGCTGCCGCTTTTCATCGTCACCATGGCCTCGCAGAACACGCCCGGCATCGTGACCCTCAAGGCCGCGGGCTACGCGCCGCCGGTCTCGGCCTGCGTGACGGTGACCGGGCTGACGACGCTGCTGCTGGCGCCCTTCGGGGGCTATGCGTTCAACCTGGCGGCCATCACGGCGGCGATCTGTGCGGGGCCGGAGGCGGACGAAGACCCCGACACCCGTTACCGCGCGGTGGTGGTGGCGGGGCTGCTTTACTGCCTCGTGGGGCTGATGGGGGCGGCGGTGATCAGCCTTTTCCTGATCGCGCCGAAGGCGCTGGTGGTCACCGTGGCCGGGCTTGCGCTTCTGAACACCATCGGCACCAGCCTGCATGCGGCGCTGGCCGCGCCCGAGCGGCGCGAGGCGGCGCTGGTGACCTTCATGACCACTGTGTCGGGGATCGGCTTTCTGGGCATCGGCGCGCCCTTCTGGGCGCTCTTGCTGGGCATCGGCACCGGGGCCGTGCTGGCGCCGCGCCGATCCCGCGCAGCGGCGCCGGACCGGCGCCCGGCCTGAGCGCGCGCTTATTTCCACGCGCGCGGGCGGGTCCGGTCCAGTTCCGGCGGGATCGGGATGAACTCGGCCGCGTCCCCCGGCGGCAGGTGGAACGGGCCATTGGCCCAGTCGGCGGCCTGCCAGTCGGCCCGGGCCTGGGCGATGCGGTCCTTCGAGGACGAGACGAAGTTCCACCAGATATAGCGCGGCCCGTTCAGCGTCGCGCCACCCAGCGCCATCAGCCGGGCGCCCTGCGGTCCGGCCATGACGGAAATCGCATCGCCGGGGCGGAAGATCATCATGCGCCCGGCCTCGAACCGATCGCCCGCCACCTCGATCGAGCCCTCGGCGACATGGATGCCGCGATCTTCGTGATCGTCGGGCAGCGGAAAGCGCGCGCCGGGGGCCAGCACGACATCGAGGTAGAAGGTTTCCGACGGCAGCGTCACCGGGCTTTCGGCGCCATAGGCCCGGCCGAGGATCAGCCGCGCTTCGGCACCGCCCGCCTCGATCACCGGCAGCGCGTCCTTGCCGTGATGTTCGAAAGACGGCGCGGTCTCTTCGCGATCCTCGGGCAGGGCGATCCAGGTCTGGATGCCGAACAGGCTGTGCCGGGTGCCGCGCGTGGCTGCGCTCGTCCGTTCGGAATGGGTCACGCCGCGGCCCGCGACCATCCAGTTCACCTCGCCCGGATAGATCATCTGATGGCTGCCGATGCTGTCGCGATGCTCGAATTCGCCGCGATACAGATAGGTCACGGTCCCAAGCCCGATATGCGGGTGCGGGCGCACGTCGATCCCGCCCGCGGTGAGGAATTCGGCAGGGCCCATCTGGTCGAAGAAGATGAACGGGCCGACCATCTGCCGCTTTGGCGAGGGCAGCGCGCGCCGCACCTCGAAGCCGCCGATGTCGCGGGCGCGCGGAATGATGAGGGTTTCCAGCGCGGCGCAGCCCGCCGCGCCGCTTTCGGGGTCCTGGGTCGGGTTCCAGCTCATGTCGGGTCTCCTGCCGGTCCTGCCCGTGGCGCAAGGCGCCCCGCGGCCGCCAGAGTCAAAATGTGGCCGACCGCCGCGATGTCCAGTCCCGGCGGAGGGTCCTTGTCACCCGGCCGGGCGCGATCCGCGTCAATGTCAATTCGGGGCTTGACCTTCCCGCCGCTGGAAGCTGCATGAAGGGGGAAATTCCGGATCTCAGGAGGATGCCCAGATGAAATTCAGCGTGCCCGACATGACCTGCGGCCATTGCACCGCCGCCATCGAGAAGGCCATTCGCCAGCGCGACCCGTCGGCCGAGATTTCCTGCGACCTGGGAACCCATACGGTCGAGACCAAAACCGCGCTGCCCGAGGCCGAGATCGCGGCCGCGATCGAAGACGCGGGCTATTCGGCCGCCACGGTCTGACCGGCCCTTGACCCGCCCGGACCCGGGCGACGCTGGACGATCAGACTCCGCAACGGGCGGCTTCCGGTCTTGCGCCTGCCTCAGAGCGGTCGCAGGGGATCATGGCACCGGCGCGGTGCAGATCGGCCCGGGTCAGAAGCGGCCGGACCCGTACCGTGCAGGGCGCGACCAGCCCCATTGCCCCGAGCCTACGCGCGAGGCCGGGCATGCTCGACGAAGGCGTTGATATTGGCGGCGTGCTGAAAAACTACGACCGCACGAACTACGAGGTTCAGCGTTCGTATTGTCACCCGGAAATGGTCGCCGAAGCCGAAGCGTCGGTTGTGCAGTAATGGCACAGGCGGCGCAGGATATGGCGGCAATTGCCGCATGGGCCGAAGCGTCCAGCCCGGCGCGTGTCCGGGCACCCATGGGTGGCGACTGGATTTGGCCCGCGCCCTTCGCCGCGCTGTTGCCGGTCGACCCCGAGCGCCCGCAGGGCCGCAGCACGACCTATCCGACCTTGCCGACGGCGGCTTGGTGTTTTTCGTGCAGAAGACGGGCCAGCTTGCCGCCACCTTCGGCGCTGACCGCCTGCCACGGGCCGTAGACGGGCTTCCGTCGCCCGCAGAGCGCGTGGCGCACCTGTTCGGGCACCGGCCAGGGGTAGGGGCCGTCGTATTTCGCGAAGAGCGCGCCTTGATTTCCTCAAGGGTTTCCCTGCGTCGGCTCAGGGCTTCCCCAAGGTCGGAGGAGCCCAGGGATCGGATGATTTCCCGCTTGCCGACCGCCGGTCTCAACTCGACAGGAACGGTGAATCGCAAGGCGTAGACAGCGCCGCGCTTGAAGACGCCCTTGGGCAGAACTGTAAAGGTCACGTCGGTAAATCTCCCGTACACGAGAGAGCGTAACTCTTTGAAAAGAGGGGAGAATGGTGGGCGACCCTGGAATCGAACCAGGCGTGGGTCTCCCCGGCGGAGTTACAGTCCGCTGCCGCACCTTGCAGCACGTCGCCCTGAGTGAGGCGCTGGATACGCAAGCTGTGGGGGCGCGTCAACAGGAAAATCCCTTGCGGCGGCAGCGCCGAGGCGCCATGGTCGCCGCCTGTCGGAACAGGGGCGATGACGTGGCCAAGAAACCCACCTGGGTGATCGAGAAGGAACGCGGGCGACGGGCCGCCGCGGCCGAGACAGTCTGGCTTTTCGGGATGCACGCGGTGCGCGATGCGCTGGAAAACCCCCGCCGCGACAAGCTGCGGCTGGTGGTGACGAAGAATGCCGCCGACCGGCTGGCCCCGGCCATCGCCGCCGCCGGGATCGAGCCCGAACTGTGCGATCCGCGCCGCTTTGCCGCGCCGCTCGACCCCGAGTCGGTGCATCAGGGGGCGGCGCTCGAGGTGCGGCCGCTGGACTGGGGCAAGCTTGGCGATGTCTGCGACCCGGGGACGGGGCCCGCGCTGACGGTGCTGCTCGACCGGGTGACCGACCCGCATAATGTGGGGGCGATCCTGCGCTCGGCCGAGGTGTTCGGGGCCCGGGCGGTGATCGCGCCGCACCGCCATTCGGCGCCCGAGACCGGAGCGCTGGCCAAGACCGCCTCGGGCGCGCTGGAACGCCAGCCCTATCTGCGGGTGCCGAACCTGGCGCGGGCGATGGAAGAGCTGAAAGAGCTGGGCTACAGCCTGATCGGGCTGGACGGCGAGGCGCCCTCCACGCTGGCCGAGGGGCTTGCCGGGATTGGCGCGGCCCCGGTCGGGCTGGTTCTGGGGGCCGAAGGGCCGGGCCTGCGCGAACTGACCCGTGCCACCTGCGACCGGCTGGTGCGTATCCCCGCGGCGGGCGGGTTCGGGTCGCTCAATGTCTCGAACGCGGCGGCGGTCGCGCTTTATGCGGCGGCGGTGCGCCCCTAAGATGGCCTCCCGGGCCTGACAAAGGCGGGGCCCGTAGTCTTCGGATCACAGTTCCATGAGCGGGCTGGAAAAGACCGCGCTGCGGTCCCATGTCTTAGGCGAAGGGCGGAGGCCCGGAACGCCTTCGTCCTGCTTCACTGTCCCTCGTTCCGCGACTGGCGCCCGGAAATTCCGGGCGCCTTTTTTTAACGTTCGTGCCTTCTCGCCGCCGGGCCGGGCCGAGTCAAGCGCACTCAGGTCCCATAGGCCCGCGCCTCGGCGGTTTTCACCGTCTCGGCGGCGGCCACCAGCGCCCCTGCGATCCGGTCCAGTTCGGCCCTTGACAGATGGGCGGGCAGCCGTGCGTCGCAGGCCCGCATCAGCATCGCCCGGGTCTTGGGCAGATCGCGCCGCGGCCCGCCCGGAAGATCGTCGAGAAACCCCCAGTTCCAGAACGCCCGCGCATTGTCGGTGCTCAGCCCGAAGACCTGCACCTGCACCCCAAGCGCGGCGGCGGCATCCTGAAAGGCGCGCGCTTCGTCGTCGGTCTCGAAGCCGACGAGGTTGAACTGGATCGAATCCGGGGCGCGCGTTTCGGGGGGCAGGGGCGGCGGGACCGACAGCCAGGGCGACCGGTTCAACAGCGCGGCGACGTGGTCGTGATTGGCCCGGCCCTCGCGCACCCGGCGGGCGACCTCGGGCAGCTGCGGGCGGATCACCGCGGCCGAGAGGTTCTGCATCCGCATGTTGTAAAGCGGCAGGCGGTTCTGCCAGCGGGCAAAGGCCGCGGCCAGCCCGTCATGCTTTTTCCAGTTATGTTCGTAGGCGCCCGACATGATGACGGCGCGGGCCAGAAGGTCGGGGTCTTCGGTGATCAGCATCCCGCCCTCTCCGCCATTCACCAGCTTGTAGGACTGGAACGAGAAACAGCCGATCCGGCCCAGCGTGCCGATCTTGCGGCCGTGCCAGAGCGTGCCCAGCGAATGCGCCGCATCCTCGATCAGCGGGATGCCACGGGCGTCGCAGGCGGCGGCGATGGCGTCCATGTCCGAGGTGTGGCCGCGCATGTGGCTGATCAGGACGGCAGAGATGTCCTCGTCCAGCCGGGCCTCGAAATCCTCGATATCAAGCCGGAAATCGGCGCCGACCTCGGTCAGCACCGGGACGCAATCGGCATGGATCACCGCCGAGGGGACGGCCGCGAAGGTGAAGGCCGGGATCAGCACCCGCGCCTCGCGCGGCAGGTCCAGCGCCTTCAGGGCCAGAAACAGCGCCGCCGAACAGGACGAGACCGCCAGCGCATAGGGAACGCCCAGAAGCGCCGCGAAATCGCGTTCAAGCAGCGTGACCGGCGCGTCGGCGGCAGCGGTATAGCGGAACAGGTCCCCGGTGCGCAGCAGGCGGTCGATCTCGGCGCGGGCGCTTTCCGGGATCGGTTCGGCATCGTAGACAGTGCGGGAGCGGGTCATGCGGTCACCTTATCCGACGTCGTCTCGATGGACGACCCTATCCGACCGGAAGTGACTCAGAGATGTGACAGGATGGCGACGATTGGAAATCAGAGCCCGACTGTGTCCCGCAAAGCATACCAGGCCATCGCCATCGCCAGAAGCGGCGCGCGCAGCGCCGCGCCGCCGGGGAAGGGCGGGCAGGGCAGGCGGGCGAAGGTCTCGAAGGCCTCGGCCTCGCCCCGCACCGCCTCGGCCAGTACCCGGCCCGCAAGCGTGGCCATCGCCACCCCGTGGCCGGAAAAGCCCGAGGCTGAATAGATGCCCGGCGCGGGCGTACCAAGATAGGGCAGCCGCGACCGGGTGATCGCCAGCGTGCCGCCCCAGGCATGGGTCAGCGCGACATCCGAAAGCTGCGGGAAGACCTGCAGCATCGGCTTGCGCACCAGCGCCCGGATGTCTTCGGGGAAGCGGTAGCCATAGCTTTCGCCGCCGCCGAACAGAAGCCGCCCGTCGGGCGAGAGCCGGAAGTAATTGACCACGAACTTGCTGTCGGCGACCGCTACATCGCGGGCCAGCACCGAGGCCGCGCGCGGCCCAAGCGGTTCGGTCGCGACCATGTAATTGTTGATCGGCATGACCCGGGCCGCGACCCGGCGGTCGAGCCCCCCGAGATAGCCGTTGGCTGCAAGGATCACCCGGTCGGCGATGATCCGTCCGCGATCCGTCACCACCACGGCGCCCGCATCGACCCGCTCCACCAGCGTCGTCTCGTGGATCGTGGCGCCCGCCGCGGCCGCGGCGCGGGCAAGCCCCAGCGCGTAGGCCAGCGGGTTGAGATGGCCCGCGCCCCAGTCGATCACCCCGCCCCGATAGCCGGGGGCGGCGACGATGGCGTGCAGCTGGTCGCGGGTCAGCGGCTCGACCAGATCGTAATCGTAGTCGCGGCGCAGCTTTTCGGCATAGGCATGGGCCTCGCGCGTGCCCCGGTCGGACCATTCGGCATAGACGATGCCGGGGCGAAAGTCGCAGGCGATGGCGTGATCGCGGATCAGGTCCGAGACCAGCCCGCGCGCCGCCTCGGCCAGATGCCACAGCTTTGCCGCGGGGCCGTCGCCCAGCATCGCCTCGAGCGCGTCCTGATGCAGCCGCTGGCCCGAGCCGACCTGTCCGCCATTCCGCCCCGAGGCGCCAAAGCCCACCCGGTGGGCCTCGACCAGCACGGTGTCGAGCCCGGCCCGGGCCAGATGCAGCGCTGCCGACAACCCGGTATAGCCGCCGCCGACGATGCAGACATCGGCGCGCCGGTCGCCGTCAAGCGGCGCGAAGGGCGGCAGCGGCGGGGTGGTTTCGGCATACCAGCTGGCGGGATAGGCCCCGCGGCGGTCGTTGGCGAAGAGAAGGTTCATACGTTCAGCAGCAGATGTTCGCGTTCCCAGGGGCTGATGACCTGCAGGAACTGCTTGTATTCCAGCTCCTTGACCGCCGAATAGACGGTGCAGAATTCCTCGCCCAGCACCTCGCGCATCGGCGAGGCCGCCTCGAAGAGATCGAGCGCCTCGGCCACGTTGCGGGGAATGTCCTCGTCGCCCGAATAGGCGTCGCCGGTGAATTCGGGCCGGGGCAGCAGCTCTTCGACGAGCCCCAGATAGCCGCAGGCGAGCGAGGCCGCGATGCCCAGATAGGGGTTGCAATCCATCCCTGCCAGCCGGTTTTCGACCCGCCGCGCCTCGGGTTCGGCGACCGGAACTCTCAGCCCGGTGGTGCGGTTGTCGCGCCCCCAAAGCAAATTGATGGGGGCCGCGAAGTCCGGGACGTAGCGGCGATAGCTGTTCACATAGGGCGCCAGCAGCGCGATCACCGAGGGCATGTGGGTCTGCATGCCAGCGATGAAATGCAGGAAGGCCGGGCTTTCGCTGCCATCGGCGTTCGAAAAGATGTTCAGCCCGGTCCGCGCATCGACCACCGAATGGTGGATATGCATGGCCGAGCCGGGCTCGTCCTCGATGGGCTTGGCCATGAAGGTGGCGTAGCAGTCGTGCCGCATCGCCGCCTCGCGGATCAGCCGCTTGAAATAGAAGATCTCGTCGGCCAGTTTCACCGGGTCGCCATGGCGCAGGTTCAGTTCCACCTGCCCCGCGCCGCCTTCCTGCAGGATGCCGTCGATTTCCAGCCCCTGCGCCTCGGCGAAATCGTAGATGTCGTCGATGACGGGGCCGTATTCGTCGACCGCGCTCAGCGAATAGGCCTGACGCCCCGCCGCGCGCCGGCCCGAGCGGCCCATCGGCGGCTGCACCGGTTCCGACGGGTTGGTGTTGCGGGCGACGAGGAAGAACTCCATCTCGGGCGCCACGATCGGCATCCAGCCACGGTCGTTGTACAGTTTGACGATCCGTTTCAGCACGTTGCGGGGCGCCGTCGGCACCATCTCGCCCTGCTGGTCGAAGACATCGTGAATGACCTGCAGCGAACAGTCGGCGGCCCAGGGCGCGGCCGAGGCGGTGCTGAAATCCGGCGTCAGGATCATGTCGGGCTCGGTGAAGGCCCGGCCCTCGATATCGGCCCAGTCGCCGGTGATGGTCTGCTGGAAGATCGAGTTGGGCAGATAGAACCGGGTCTGCGTCACGAACTTGCCCGCGGGCATGGCCTTGCCGCGGGCGACGCCCGCGAGATCGGCCACGATGCACTCGACCTCGTCGAGGCGGCGCCCCTCGAGATACGCGCGGGCGGCCTCGGGAAGCTGGTCGCGCCAGTCTTTCATGGCTCAGCGCCTTTCGGTGAAGAAACGGGCGATCCGCGCGGCCATCGCGGCCGAGTCGGTGGGCAGGTCCAGCCGGGCGCGGGCCTCGGCCAGGGTCTCGTCGGGCACCACGCCGGGGCCGCGCTCTTCGATCAGGCCCTTCTCGAAGGCCGGGGCGAATTCCGGATGCGGCTGCACCGTATAGGCATGCTCGCCATAGATCAGCGCGGCATGGGCGCAGCCGGGCGCGCTGCCGACCGTTTCGGCGTCATGCGGCGGCTCGACCACCTGGTCCTGGTGCCAGGCGTTCAGCCGGTAGTCCTGCCCCTCGATCCGGTAATCGCGCGGGCCGACCGACCAGCCGCCCGCGAATTTCTCGACCCGGCCGCCCAGCGCCTGGGCGATGATCTGGTGGCCGAAACAGATGCCGACCAGCGGCACGCCGCCCGAATAGGCCTGCCGGATGAACTCTTCCAGCGGGTGGATGAAGGCGTGATCCTCATAGGCGCCAAAGCGCGACCCGGTGATCAGCCAGCCTTCGGCGGCGTGGATCGAGGGCGGGAACTGCATGTCGAGCACGGGCCAGGTGTGGAAGGTGAAGCCGTGGCCTTCGAGCAGCCGCACGAACATGTCGGGATAGTCGCCATGCGCCGCGCGAAGCGCGTCGGGCGCGTGGCCTGTCTGCAGGATACCGATCTGCATGGGAGTCTCTTGATTATGTGCGCTCAACCTAGTCTTGCCGCGTGCGGCGGGCAAGCCCCCGCGCCGCGCCCGGACCGGGCTCAGACAGTGTCGAGATACAGCGCCATCTGCGCGTCCTCGTCGAGCCCGGCGATACGGCGCGCTTCCTGCCGCTTGGTCATGGTCAGGTTGCGGATCAGCCCGCGGCGGAAGATCCGGGCCATGCGCGGGCTATGTTCGAAGGCGTCGATCGCGCCCTGCCAGCAGGTCGGGATCTGCGGCAGGTCGAGTTCATAGGCATTGCCGGTGATAGGCGGCGGCGGTTCAAGCTGTTCCTCGACGCCCTGCAACGCTGCGCCGAGGATCGCCGCGATCATCAGATAGGGGTTGATGTCGCCGCCCGCGACGCGGTGCTCGATCCGGCGGGCGCGGGGGCTGCCGCCGGGAATGCGGATCGCGGCGGTGCGGTTCTCATGCGCCCAGCAGATGCCGGTGGGGGCGTGGTTGCCGGGCACCAGCCGGTCATAGCTGTTGGCATGGGGCGCGAGGATCAGCGTCATGTCGGGCATTGCCGCAAGACAGCCCGCCACGGACTGGCGCAGAAACCCCGAGCCCTCGGGGCTGGCATCGTCGAAGATGTTGTTGCCGCGCGCGTCGAGCACGGAGAAATGGGTATGCAACCCGTTGCCGACATCATCGGCATAGGGCTTGGCCATGAAGCTGGCGGCAAACCCGTGGCGCCGGGCCATGCCGCGCACCAGCAGCTTGAACAGCCAGGCGTCGTCGGCGGCCTTCATCGCGGGGCCGTGCATCATGTTGATCTCGAACTGGCCGGTCCCGGCCTCCGAGATCGCGGCATCGGCGGGAATGTCCATCGCCTCGCAGGCGTCGTAAAGATCGGTGAAGAAGGCGTCGAAGGCGTCGAGCGTGCGCAGCGACAGGATCTCGCCCGCCTCGCGGCGCTTGCCCGAGCGGGGCGAGCGCGGCGGGTGCAGCACCTCGTCGCTGTCGTCGATCAGGTAGAATTCAAGCTCGGTCGCCACCTGCGGTGCCCAGCCCCGACGCTCGTATTCGTCAAGCACCACCGCCAGCGCATGGCGCGGGCAGCCCTCGAAGGGGCGGCCCTGTTCGTCGAACATCCACAAGGGCAAAAGCGCGGTCGGCGCGTCGAGCCAGGGCATCGGCACGAAGCCGCGCCCGGTCGGGCGCAGCACGCCATCGGCATCGCCGGTTTCGAAGACGAGCGGGCTGCCCTCGATATCCTCGCCCCAGATGTCGAGATTCAGCACCGACAGCGGAAAGCGGGTGCCTTCCTCCTCGATCTTGCCCGCAAAGCGCGAGGGCACACGCTTGCCGCGGGCCTGACCGTTCAGGTCGCAGGCGGCCATCCGGATGGTGCGGATCTCGGGATTGTCGCGAAGCCAGGGGCTCATCGGATGACCTGCGGGCGGATCCTCAGGCGCGGCCGGTTTTCGGACGGCATGTGGCGGTTCAGGCGGCGGTTGATCAGCCCGAAGAGGCCGATGATCGCAAGGGTCACGAGGATGAAATAAAAGGCCACGATGGGATAGGGGATGAAGGGGTTGAAGGTCTTGTCGGCGAAGTAGTTCGCATAATAGAGCGCGTCTCCCTTCTGCTGCCAGGCCGGAAAGCCGGAAAAGTAAACCAGCGTCGTGGCATGGAACAGAAAGATCGCCTCGTTGGTATAGGCGGGCCAGGCCAGCCGCAGCATGGTCGGCCAGACGATCCGCCGGAACCTGGTCCAGCCCGCCATGCCATAGGCATCGGCGGCCTCGATATCGCCCTTGGGCACCGAGCGAAGCGCGCCGTAGAAGATCTCGCCGGAATAGGCGGCGGTGTTCAGGAACAGCACGACCAGCGCGCCCGCCCAGGCGCGGGTCAGCCAGCCCGTCTCGGCGGTGATGTGGGTGAAGATCAGGTTCAGCTCGATCCCGTTCCTCGGCAGCAGCACGAAGGCCTGGTAGGCCAGGAAGAACTGGATGAAGAGCGGCGAGCCGCGGAAGACGAAGATGAACCATTCGGCGGGCTTGCGGACGACCCAGGCGCCACTGTTGCGCGCCACCGCGACCGCGGTTGCGAGAAAGAAGCCGAAGAACAGCGCAAGCGCCCCGAAATAGATGTTCCAGACCAGCCCCGAGCCGATCAGGGTGAACTGCTCGCACAGGGTGAAGTCCGATCGCGGCAGCAGCCGCTCGCCATAGCCGAGCGAGCGGAAGGCGTAATCCTGGAATGTCTGCACGCAGCTCATTGCGCGGCCTTTCGCTGGGCTTCGCCCGCCAGCGTCGCCTGGCCATGCGAAAGCCGCGCCGTCAGCCTGCTCAGCACCGCCTCGGAGACCCGGGTCAGCATCAGGTAGAAGATCAGCAGGCCGAGGAAGTAGTAGAGCCGCCAGTCGGGATGCGGATAGGCGAAGATCGAGGTCTTCGAGCCGCCCAGCTCTCGCGCCCAGTAGACGATGTCCTGCACGCCCAGCAGGAACAGCAGCGGCGTGGCCTTGATCAGGATCATCCAGAGGTTCGACAGGCCAGGCAGCGCATAGATCCACATCTGCGGCACCAGGACCCGCCAGAAGGACTGGCGCGGGGTCATGCCATAGGCCTCGGCGGTCTCGATCTGGGCGCGCGGCACCGCGCGCATCGCGCCGTAAAGCACATTGGCGGCGAAGGCGCCGAAGACCACGGCAAAGGCCAGCACCGCCAGCGCGAAACCGTAGGTTTCATGCGCCCATTGCGGGCTGGTCGACAGCGGCAGCTTGGCCGCCGGGCAGACCACGAAATCGCTGCCCTGCCGGACCGGATCGGTCCAGTCGGGGCATTTGACCTTGTGGCGCAGCCACTCGAACCCCTGATCCATCGCGACCGGGACGAAGAGGAAGAAGACGATATCGGGAATGCCCCGGACCATCGCGGTATAGGCCCGCCCGACCATCCGCAGGGGCCAGATCCGCGAGCGCGCGGCCATGGCGCCGCCGAAACCGAACAGCAGGGCTGCCGGGGCGGTGATCGCCAGCAGGGCGAGCACGACCAGGAAGGACTGGTAGAACGCCATGTGCTTGCCGCTGGTGAGATAGCAGGCAAGCCAGTTCAGACCTTCGAGGGTGGAGGGATCGGCGCAGGACGCGAACATTTGGGACTGGCGAGGCGGGGCGAACCGGCCGCCCCGCCCGCATCTGTCTTACCAGCGGGGCGAGTCTTCGCCCATCCACTTGATGATGAGCGCGTTCATGGTGCCGTCATCCTTCATGGACTGGATAGCGGCGTCGAACTTGTCCTTCATCTCGGGGTCGGACTTGCGGAAGGCCATGCCGATGCCGTTGCCAAGCGGGGTGTCCTCGCCGACGAAGACCATGTCGCCCTCGTTCACGACCGGCACCAGCACGTCCTTGTCGGCCAGGACCGCATCGGCCTCGCCGTTGCGCACCGCGGCGATGCATTCGTCGGAGGTGGGGTATTCCAGCAGCGTCGCGCCGGTATCGACCACGTGGTTGGCCTGGATCGTGCCGGTCTGGGCCGAGATCACGCCGCCTTCAAGATCGACATCGTCGCTCAGCGCCGCATAGGACGACATCGAGGGGGGCGTGTAGGGCTGGGTGAAGGCGACGACTTCCTCGCGCTCGGGCGTGATGCTCATGCCGGCGATGATGCTGTCGTAATTGCCCGAGACAAGGTTCGGAATGATCGAATCCCAGTCATTGGTGACCCAGGTGCAGGTCAGTTCGGCGCGTTTGCAAAGCTCGTCGCCCAGCTCGCGCTCGAGGCCGTCGACCTCGCCCGCATCGTTGATGAAGTTGTAGGGAGGGTAGGCGCCCTCGGTGCCCAGACGCACCACGTCCTGCGCCAGCGCCATGCCGACCGAAAGGGCCAGGGCGGCGGTGCCAAGGATCAGCTTTTTCATCGGATATCTCCCATGTTGTCTTACGTGAGGCCGTTCAGGCGGCCGTTGCACTCAGGAATTGCTGAAGGCGGGTCGAGGACGGCGCGCCGAACACCTTCTGGGGCGGACCCTGTTCCTCGATCAGGCCCTGATGGAGGAAGACGACGTGGTCCGAGACATCGGCCGCGAGCCGCATGTCATGGGTCACAAGGATCATCGTGCGCCCCTCTTCCGCCAGCACCTTGATGACCCGCACGACTTCCTGTTGCAACTCGGGATCGAGCGCCGAGGTGGGTTCATCGAACAGCAGCGCGCGGGGTTGCATCGCCAGCGCCCGGGCGATGGCGGCGCGCTGCTGCTGGCCGCCCGAAAGCTGGGCGGGAAAGGCGTCGCATTTGTCGCCGATGCCGACCTTGTCGAGCAAAGACCGCGCGCGGCCCTCGACCTCGTGCCGGTCCTCGCCCAGGACGGTGACGGGGGCCTCCATCACGTTCTGCAGGATCGTCATGTGGGACCAGAGATTGAATTGCTGGAACACCATCGACAGGTTGGTGCGGATGCGGATCACCTGGTGGCGGTCGGCGGGATGGCGCGCGGGGCCGGTGCCGCGCCACCTGACCGGTTCGCCCTCGAAGAGGATCTCGCCCTGCTGGCTGTCTTCCAGAAGATTGGCGCAGCGCAGAAGCGTCGATTTGCCCGAACCCGAGGACCCGATCAGCGAGACCACATGCCCTTTCGGCGCGCTGATCGACACGCCTTTCAGGACCTCAAGATCGCCATAGCTCTTGCGCAGATCGCGAATGTCGAGAACGGGCGGGGTAGGTTCAGTCACGCGAAAACCGCTGCCTTGTCATTGTACGGGCTCGGAGTAGGGCGCAATTCGGACCTGATTGCAACGGGGAAACGGCGCCCCGAGAGGCGAACGCACAGGATTTGGGCAATGTGTCCCGGCCGTTCGCGCATAGGGGTTGTGGTGGCGGTGCGCCTGTCGCGCGTCGCGCCGGGAACGGGTGTCAGTCGGCGTGTTTCGCCTCGGCCCGCTGGCGGGCCAGCGCGCTGTCGCGGTCGTTGACGCCGAGAAGGCTTGCCACCAGCCGCAGCAGGCCGTCCTCCTCGTCGTCGCGCACACCGTCGGCCAGAACCACTTCCCACAGTGCTTCGACCACGCCTTCGCGGTGCTCGTAGGGCACGGCGTCCTTGATCGCGCGGGTAAAGCGGACGGTATCGGGGGCCTGCGCCTCCAGCGTTTCGGCACGGCTGCGCAGCTCCAGCGCCTGGTCGGGGCTCAGCGTATAGCGCGCCGCGAGAATGCGCGAGATCCGCGCGGCCTCCTCGCGGGCATAGTCGCCATCGGTCCGCGCGATTCGCACCAGAAGGGCCGCCAGCGCCAGCCGGGCGTCGGGATCGTCGAGCCGGTCGGGGTCGGGGCCGATCAGGCGGTTGAGGAAGTCTGCGAACATGGGGGGGATATAGGCCTGTGTCGCGCGCCGGGAAAGGCGTTTTGCACCCGGTCGGGGCCCTGCGGTTCAGCCGGTCGTGCCGGAGAGCGCCGAAAACAGCCGTCCGAGGGTCGCCGCCTCGGCGTCGAGCCCCCAGGGCGGGTTGACCACGAAAAGCCCCGAACCGATCAGCCCGTGACCGTCGCGCGCGGGTGGAAACCGCACCTCGTGGCAAAGCGCCTCGGGGAAGGCCGCGCGCAAGGCCGCCGTCATCGGCGCATGGGCGCCCGCGGGCAGGATCGGATACCACAGCGCCAGCGTACCTACGTTCCATTTGCGGTGAAGCGCCGCCATATGCCGGGGGATTGCCGCGTAATCGGCCTTCACCTCGTAGCTTGGGTCGATCAGCATCAGGCCCCGCCGGGGCGTGGGCGGGGTCAGCGCCTGCGCCGTCTCGAATCCGTCCCGGGCCAGCACATGCGCGCCGAACGGGGCCATCGCGGCTTCCAGTGCGGCGCGCTCCTGCGGGTGCAGCTCGGCCAGATGGAGCGCGTCGCCGGGCCTCAGTGACAGCGCCGCCAGCAGGGGCGAGCCCGGATAGGCCGTGGCGCCGAAGCGTTCGCGGACCTCGGCCAGCCGTTGCCGGTAGGGATGGGCCTCGGGCAAGCGCCGCTCCATCACGCCGATGCCCGCGGCCGCCTCGCCGGTCCGGACCGCCTCCGCCGCGGCCAGATCGTAAAGGCCCCGCCCGGCATGGGTCTCGATATAGCTCAGCGGCTTGTCCTTGCGGGTGAGGTAGTCGAGCATCGCGCACAGCAGCGCGTGCTTGTGCACATCGGCGAGGTTTCCCGCGTGATAGATATGCTGATAGGACAGCATGGCGTGGCGGCCCCGCGCGCGGTCCTCAGACCAGGCGCGAGACCTCGACCGCGGCGCGCACGAAATCGGCAAACAGCGGATGCGGCGCGAAGGGCTTCGATTTCAGCTCGGGGTGGAACTGCACGCCGATGAACCAGGGATGGTCCTTCCACTCGACGATCTCGGGCAGGCGGCCGTCGGGCGACATGCCCGAGAACACCATCCCGCAGGCCTCGAGCTGCTTGCGGTACTTGATGTCGACCTCGTAGCGGTGGCGGTGGCGCTCCTCGATCACGGTCGAGCCGTAGATCTCGGCCACCTTCGAGCCCTTCAGCAGATGCGCGGTATAGGCGCCCAGCCGCATGGTGCCGCCCTTGTCGTCGCCAAGCTTGCGTTTCACCATCGCATTGCCCTGCACCCATTCCTTGAGGTGGTAGACGACGGGGGTGAACCGCTTCTTGCCGGCCTCGTGGTCGAACTCCTCCGACCCCGCATCGGACAGCTCGGCGACGTTCCGGGCTGCCTCGATCACCGCCATCTGCATGCCGAGGCAGATCCCCAGATAGGGCACACCGCGGGTGCGGGCGAACTGGGCGGCCTTCATCTTGCCCTCGGTGCCGCGCTCGCCGAAGCCGCCGGGCACCAGGATCGCGTGGAAGCCCTCCAGCCAGGGACCCGGGTCCTCGCGTTCGAAGATCTCGGCGTCGATCCATTCGGCCTTGACCCGGACCCGGTTCGCCATGCCGCCATGGGTCAGCGCCTCGGCGATGGATTTGTAGGCGTCTTCCAGCTGGGTATACTTGCCGACGATGGCGACGCGCACCTCGCCCTCGGCGTTGAAGATCCGGTCGGAGACGTCTTCCCATTTCGAAAGATCGGGCTTCGGCGCCGGGTTGATCTGGAAGGCATCCAGCACCGCCTGGTCCAGCCCCTCGCGGTGATAGGCCAGCGGCGCCTCGTAGATCGACTTGAGATCCTGCGCCGCGATCACGCTGTCGGGGCGCACGTTGCAGAACAGCGCCAGCTTTTCGCGCTCCTTCGCAGGGATCGGGCCTTCCGAGCGGCAGACCAGCACATCGGGCGCAATGCCGATCGAGCGCAACTCCTTGACCGAGTGCTGGGTCGGCTTGGTCTTCAGCTCGCCGCTGGCCTTGATGTAGGGCAACAGCGTCAGATGCATGAAGATGCACTGGCCGCGCGGCTTGTCCTGGCTGAACTGGCGGATCGCCTCGAAGAAGGGCAGCCCCTCGATATCGCCGACCGTGCCGCCGATCTCGCACAGCATGAAATCGACCTCGTCCTCGCCGGCGGCGATGAAGTCCTTGATTTCGTTGGTGACGTGCGGAATGACCTGAATGGTCTTGCCCAGATAGTCGCCGCGGCGCTCTTTCTCCAGCACGTTGGAATAGATCCGCCCCGACGAGATAGAGTCCGTCGATCGCGCGGCGACCCCGGTGAAGCGTTCGTAATGCCCCAGATCGAGGTCTGTTTCGGCCCCGTCATCGGTGACGAAGACCTCGCCATGTTCGAACGGGCTCATCGTGCCGGGGTCGACGTTCAGGTAGGGGTCCAGCTTGCGCAGCCGGACGGTAAAGCCGCGGGCCTGCAGCAGAGCCCCCAGCGCGGCCGAAGCCAGGCCCTTGCCCAGCGACGACACAACCCCGCCCGTGATGAAAATGAAGCGTGCCATGTGGCTGGAGTCTCCCGTGACTAATGCTCGAATGTCTGCTGGATTCGGGGCGCGCGCGCCCCAGCATCACGGGACTTGGACTATAGCGGATTCGCGACGGAGCCGCAACCGGACCGCAAGATGCTGGGGCGGGTCTGTGGCCCGAATCAACGTGTTGTGGTGATTTTGTGGCAGCCACGCGGTCCCGGCCGGTCGGGCCGCGCGGTGGGGCGGGGCGCGGTCTAGTCCGCGCGGGGCGGCGCAACCGGTGTGTCGCTGGGTGCGACGGGGGCGGGGGGCAGAAGCCCGGGCTCGGTGGCGGGCGCCTCGCCGGGTGCCGCCTCGTCCTGGGCGGCCGGGGCCGGGATGCCCAGCCGGTCGACGACCGAGGTGCCTGCGGCGTTTTCGGCGGCGATGATGGTCAGAGCGACGGAACTGGAGATGAAGCAGACCGCGAAGAACCAGGTCAGCTTGCCCAGCGGCGTGGTCGGGGCGCGGCCGGTGATCGTGCCACCCCCACCCATGCCGAGCCCGCCGCCTTCGTTGCGCTGCAACAGCACAATGCCGATCAGGCAGACGGCGAGGATCAGATGAACGATGAGGATGACGTTTTCCATATGGAGCGGCCCCGGCTTTGACTTGGCGCGTACCTATGCCGAACGGGCCGCTCCCGCAACCCCTCAGGCGCTGGCGGTCTTGCCGGCGGTCTTGCTGGTCGACCGGGCTTTCTTGGCGTTCGCCGCCTTGATCTTGCCGGGCGAGCGCCAGCTCATCGCGCCGCCGAGGATCAGCGACAGCAGGACCGCGCCGCCCCAGACGTTGAAGCTGTTCATTTCCATGCTGAGCGTGCCGTTGCCGACGAGGATGTAGCCCAGGAGGCCCAGGATGATCAGCAGCAGCACGATCCCCAGCAGGCCAAGCGTGCGGACGGCGGCGACGAGGTAGATCAGCAGGGCCAGGGCCAGCATCACGCCGATACCGATGACCAGCGGTTTGTCGGTTGCGTAATTGGCCTGGGCCCAGGTGATATAGTTGTACGGGGTCGGATTGTAGGTGGCGGCGAGCAGCAGGAAGGCGACCAGCCAGCGAAGCAGGAATCCGGACATTCATGTTCCTCCGTGATTATTTTGATGTGCCGACTCGACAAGAGTTTAACGCGGCCTAGGGCGGATGCGTCGACTTTCGGGCGGCCTCATCGTCGCAGGGCCGAGCCGATCCGGGGCCCGTCAAGGCGTCTGCGACGCGATGTCCCGCGCGGATCTAGTCGTCCACGTCGTCGATATCGGCCTGTCCCGAAAGCTTCCGCCGGATGATGCTCCAGCCCAGTCCGACCCCCAGAACCAGCGACAGCGCCAGCAGCCCGATCCACGTGTTGAGCCCCGGATCGTCCAGACGGATCACGTTCCAGTCGACCAGCACCCAGAGCAGTGCTCCGACGAGCGCCGCCACCAGCGCCATGCCGAACGGCCCGATCGAGCGCAGCGTGGCGCGCAGGTAGATCGCGTAGCCGGTGAACAGCAAAAGCCCCGCCAGCACGACCATCGGCGTCTGGCTGTCCCAGCCCGAGATCGCCCAGCGGACGTAATTCCAGGGGGTTGGGTTGTAGGTCAGGGCCAGCAGCAGGAAGGCGACCAGCCAGCGAAGCAACAATGCGGCCATTTCGGGCTCTCCGTTCGTTCGTGTTTCGTGCGTCCTGCGGCGAATCTAGCCATCCGGGCGGCGGTGTCGCCGAGTTTTTGCCTTGCCTCGTCGCCGCAGGCGTTTATACCTGCGCGGGTTTGCATGGCAGCAGCTTGAAAGGAATTGGCCGTGGCCAATGTCGTCGTCGTTGGCGCCCAGTGGGGCGACGAGGGAAAAGGCAAGATCGTGGACTGGCTGTCCGAACGCGCCGATGTGGTGGCGCGCTTTCAGGGCGGGCACAACGCGGGCCATACCCTGGTGATCGACGGAACCGTCTACAAGCTGAACGCGCTGCCCTCGGGCGTGGTCCGGGGCGGCAAGCTCAGCGTGATCGGCAACGGGGTCGTGCTCGACCCCTGGCATCTGGTGAAAGAGATCGAGACGATCCGCGAGAAGGGCGTCGAGATCACGCCCGAGACGCTGATGATCGCCGAGAACACGCCGCTGATCCTGCCCTTCCATGGCGAACTTGACCGCGCCCGCGAAGGCCAGAACACCCTGGCCAAGATCGGCACCACCGGGCGGGGCATCGGCCCCTGCTACGAGGACAAGGTCGGCCGCCGGGTGATCCGGGTCGCCGATCTGGCCGACGCCGCGACGCTGGAACTGCGCGTCGACCGGGCCCTGGTGCACCACAATGCGCTGCGCGCGGGGCTGGGCCTGCCCGAGATCGACCGCGACGCGCTTCTGGCGAGCCTGCGCGAGATCGCGCCCGAGATCCTGAAATACGCGGCCCCCGTCTGGAAGGTGCTGAACGAGAAGCGCCGCGCCGGCAAGCGGATCCTGTTCGAGGGGGCCCAGGGGGCGCTTCTGGACATCGACTTCGGCACCTATCCCTTCGTGACCTCGTCGAATACCATCGCCGGTCAGGCCGCGACCGGCACCGGCATCGGCCCGGGGGCTGTCAATTTCGTGCTGGGCATCGTCAAGGCCTACACGACCCGCGTGGGCGAGGGGCCGTTCCCGACCGAGTTGCACGACGAGGACGGCGAGCGTCTCGGTACGCGCGGCCATGAATTCGGCACCGTCACCGGGCGCAAGCGCCGCTGCGGCTGGTTCGACGCGGTGCTGGTGCGCCAGACCTGCGCCACCTCTGGCATGACCGGGATCGCGCTGACCAAGCTCGACGTGCTGGACGGCTTCGAGACGCTGAAGGTCTGCGTGGGCTACGAGCTTGACGGCACACGGCTCGATCACCTGCCGACTGCCGCCGATCAGCAGGCGCGCTGCACACCCGTCTACGAGGAACTGCCGGGCTGGCAGGAATCGACCGAGGGCGCGCGCAGCTGGGCCGACCTGCCCGCCAATGCCATCAAGTATGTGCGCCGGGTCGAGGAGCTGATCGACTGTCCGGTGGCGCTTTTGTCGACCTCGCCCGAGCGCGACGACACCATCCTCGTCACCGATCCGTTCTCCGACTGATGGCCCTGTCCTGGAAAGCCCGCCGCCGCTGGTCGCTGGTGATCCTGCTGATCGGATTGCCCGCCTATATCGTGGTGGCCGTGAGCGTGATGAACGCGCTCGGCCGCCCGTCCTTCCTGGTCGAGCTTCTGGTCTATGTGGCGCTGGGCATCGTCTGGGCGCTGCCCTTCCGCTTTGTGTTCCGCGGCATCGGACAGCCTGACTCCGACGCGGCACGAAACGACGAAACCGCCGGGAAAACCGGGCGGCGCGACGGCTGAACGGTGGTTTCGTGCCTCAGGCGATGCGGTTGGCGGACCTGTCTTCCCGGTCGCCGGTCGCGTCGTCGATGACGAACTGGCCGCGCCGCAGCCGCCGGAACCGCCCGTCGCGCAGGTGAGTGCCGAAGGCCCGCAGCATGTCCTCGCGCTGAAAGCCGTCGCCCGCGATGCTGCGGGCCAGTTCGATCACCTGCGGCCGGGTGAAATAGGTCACACCGTCCTGCCGCATCAGATAGGCGGCCCCGGCCTCCAGCAATCCGGCAAGATCGGTCGGGTCATGCGCGCCGAGATCGGCGGCGAAGGCGCGCAGCCGGGCCTCGGTCGCTGGAAGAACCGGCGTGTCGAGCCGCAAGGTCCCGTGGTGTTCGCCGACGGCGGCGGTTTCGGAGCGGACAATTTCCTTCGGTTCGTCGATCCGCTGTTCGGTCACCAGAATCAGCGGGGCCAGCCGGCCGCGATCCCAGTCCGCCGAAGTCTCGCGGTCGCCGCGGACCACCTCTGCCAGCACCTGGCGATAGGGGCGGGTCTGGCCGTCGTCATCGCGGCGCAGGCGGTTGCCGATCCGCCGCTCGGCCACCGTGGCGGCGACCGCCGCTTTCAGATGGCCGATCGAGGCCTGGCGGCGTTTCTGTTCGGGTCCGGCCAGCTTGGTATTGGTCTCGTCCAGCAACCGCTGAAGCGCCAGTTCGTGATCGGCAAGATCGGCCGACCGGCTGCGCTCGGCAGGGGCCTGACGGGCCGGGACCGCATCGCCGGATGCGGGATGCGGGCCTGGGCGCGGATCGGCCAGCCGAGCCGGGGCGGCATCGGCCTGGAGTGCGGCCAGTTCGGCCTGAAGGTCGGCCGCGTCGGGTTCCGGCAGCCGGGCGTCGGGGTCGGCCGGAGGGGCGAGCGGCCGTTCGGGCGTGTCGGGCCATGCGTCGGTCAGATCGTCCCGGCGCAGCTTCAGCACCCGGGCGCGCGCCTGCCGCGGCCGGGCCGGCGCCGCGGTGGTTTCTGCGGACTCGGGACCCGGGTGCGAGGCGGCATTGGCCGCCGGGCCGCGATCCGCCGGGCGACGCTGCAACTCGGGACCGGAGGCCGCTGCCGTGTGCGGTCGGTCCTCGGTGGCCGCGGCCCGGGCGGGCGCATCCGGCCGGAGGCTGTGCCGGGCCGCGACGCCGGTGTCGCTGTCAGGACCCGCCTTCTGTCGAAGGGGGGAGGAAGCCCTGCCCGGATCCGCCGGGCGGTCCGGCGGTCGGGCGAAAGGGCGCTGCGGGCCCTGCGCGGGCGCCGCGAGTTCGTCGGTTTCGTCCTCGAAAACGGGTCCGGCCAGTTCGGCATCCGTGGCATGGGCGGTTTCCACCGCCGCGCGAATGCGCGCCAGCTTGGCGGCGACGGATTCGGGTTCGTCGGCGCGCGGCGGCAGCACCTTGGACGGTGCTGGCGCCGCATGCGAGACCTGCGCCGCACCCGCGACCGGGCTTTCGCCAGAGCGCAGCACGACCCCATCCAGTTCGACCCGGGCCTCGACCCGGCGGCGCACCTCGCGTTCGGCGATGCGTTGAAGGGTTTCGGCATCGGGCGGCGGAGGTTCGGCGCCGAAATATCGGTCTTCGGCCGCAAGGTCCCGGTAATATTCGGTGACCGCCTTCATCATGCCAAAGGAATCCTCGAACCCCTCCAGCTTGCAGGAGAAGGTTCCATAGGAAACCGTCAGGGTCTTGGTCGGACCAACCATCCGAAACTCGCTTTCTCCCCGGACACTACACGCCTATGTTTACCATAGTGCGGTTCCAGAGAATGAACAGAAAGCGGAATTTTCAAGGTTTTTTCGTCATTTCGGGACTGTCCGACACAATCTCTCCCAAAGGTTGCCAGAATGCCGACACAATTCGTCCATCATTCCGACAAGATCACGCTTCTTGGCGGCGCCTCGGTCGATCCGGCGCTTTTGAGTCGGGCGCTGGTCATCGCACCGGCCCTGGTCGCGGCCGATGGCGGGGCGGATACGGCGCTGGCGGCGGGACGGATGCCCGAGGCGGTGATCGGCGATTTCGACTCTATCTCGGCGGCGGCGCGGGCGGCGATCCCGGACGAGCGCCAGCACCCGGTGGCAGAGCAGGACAGCACGGATTTCGAGAAATGCCTCCGGCATGTGGCGGCGCGGCTGATCCTGGGGCTCGGCTTCCTCGGCGACCGGTTCGACCATGGCCTGGCGGCGGTCAACACGCTGGTGCGCCACCCCGACCGGCGCTGCCTGCTGATCGGCGACGACGATCTCTGCTTTCACTGCCCGCCGGAACTGGCGCTGGACCTGCCGCCGGGCTCGCGGTTCTCGCTCTTTCCGATGGCCCCGGTGCGCGGCACCAGCAGGGGTCTGCACTGGCCCATCGACGGACTCGATTTCGCCCCGGGCGGCCGGATCGGCACCTCGAACCGGGTCTCGGGGCCGGTGCGGCTGCGGATGGAAGGGCCGGGCATGGCGGTGATCCTGCCGGTCGCGGCGCTGGACGCGGCGGTCGCGGCGCTCATGGGGCCGGAGGCGGCGGCCGCGTCAGGCTGAGCCGACGTTCGCGCAGGAAGACGTAAAACCCCGAGCCGATGATGAGGGCGATCCCGGCCAGCGCCTCGATATCGGGCAGGTCGTCGAAGATCAGATAGCCCAGAGCCGCCGCCGCGACGATTTCAAGATATTGCAGCGGGGCGATGACGGCTGTCGGTGCCAGCCGCAGGGCCCCGCTGATCAGGAGATGCGAGACGGTGGCCGCGATCCCGACCCCGGCCAACCAGACCCAGTATGGGCCCCGCGGCCAGACCGGGTCGAGCGGTCCGATCCCCGACCCGTCGCAGAGGACCAGCACCGGCAGGACGATGAAACTGGCCGCGACCGCTGTCCAGGCCTGCAGCGCCACAGTGGGCATCCGCCGCGCGATCTGTCGGGTCAGCACCATATAAGCGGCAAAGCAGAAGGCGGTGGCCAACGGCAGCAACGCTACCGCGCCGAAGGCCGCAAAGCTTGGCCGGATCACCAGCATCGCCCCCGAGAACCCGACCGCCGAGGCGACGATCCGGCGCCAGCCCACGGATTCGCCCAGGAAAAGCGCGCCGAGCAGGGTCAGGATGAAGGGCTCGACAAAGAAGATCGCGATGGCATCGGCCAGCGGCATCGCCTGCAACGCGGCAAAGAATGCGGTCGTCGCACAGAGGATCAGCCCGGCCCGCACCAGATGCAGCGCCGCCTCGCGCGCCGAGGGCCGAACGATCTGACCCAGCGCGACGGCCAGCGGTACCAGGATAAGGGCCTGCAGACCGAACCGCGCGGCGGCGATCTGCCCCACGGGGATCTCGGCCGAGGCGAGCTTGGCAAAGCTGTCCATCACCGGGGCGGTGACGGTGAAGCCGATCATCAGAAGGATGCCGGGCAGGATGCGGTCGGTGCTTTGGGTCATGCGGCCGATCTGACCGGAACCGGGCGCGCCGGTCCAGCGGTTTCGCCAGCCTGCCGGACCGCCCGGGGCGGTGAGGGGCGCTTCGCCGACGGGGCGGGATCAGCTCGCCTGACCGAGCACCATGCTTTGTGCGACCGCGCCACGGGCCGCATCCGCATGCACGGGCGACTGATAGGTCTCGAGCTTGGCAAGGAAGCTCTCGAGCCAGGCGGTCGGTTGGCCCGCGAGGCGCGAATAGCTGATCTGCGCGCGCGTGGTCGAGAACATGTCCATCGGTTGTGTGAAATCCGGGTCCCTGACATCCATTCCGGCCTCGCGCAGACAGTCGACCAGATGCGACTGGAACGTCTCGCCATGGATTTCGAGATGAAGCAGGAAATCGTGATCCTCGAAGCCCGCATCGCGCAGGTCCCTGGCCATGGCGTCGATCTCTCGCGGCGAGATGTTGGCCATGTCGTAGCGGGCGAAGATGTCGGCGATGGCATCGGGGCCGCGGGGGGCGTCTGCCGGGCTTGCGGCGGCGGGTCCGGAGGCTTCTTCCGCCGCCTTGGCGAAATCGGACGACCGGACCCCGGCGGTGCCGCTGGCGCGCGTGTAATTCGCAATGCTTTGCGCGAAGGCGTTGTGTCCCTGAACATTCATCGATGATTCTCCCTCGAAGGCGGCCCGGCCTTGCGGGTCGGGGCAAGCATGGCCGTCTCCGATGAACGGTTTGCTAACGCGCGCCGGGCCGTGTCGGTGCCGCAGGAGACGGCACGGCAAAAGGGGCCGCGCGATGGCGGCCCCTTGTTCTGCTGACGTGGAGAAGGGTCAGCCCGTCCACTCGGGCAGCGATTTCAGCGTGTCTTCGGTCTGGACGGTGGTGACTTTCAGATCGCCGTCCTCGCCATGCGAGATGTCAAGCTCGCCATAGGCCAGTTCGACCTGTTTCTCGCCGATGCCCAGGAAGCCGCCGACATCGACGATCACCCGGTCGATCTTGCCGTCATCGGTCAGCACAAGCTCGCCGATCTCGCCGATCTTCTTGCCATCGGCGCCGATCACCGGCTGACCCTGCAGATCCTCGGCGGTCAGCTCGGCCCGTTCGCTGTCCGAAAGCGGCGCGCCGGCTTTGGTGCCCATGTCGCTGTCTTCAGCCTTGGCCTGCTTGGTCTGCATGCCGAGGAAGTCGCCGTCATTGTCCATGGCGGCCCGGTCATAGGCGTCCTTGCCTTCGAGGGTCGACGGATCGCCCTGGAAGACGACGAAATACTCGCCCTCGTCATCCGCGTCGGGCGCGAATTTCAGGCTCTGCATGTCGAGCGCGACCTCGCGCTCGCCCACGCCCAGGAACCCGCCGATATCGGCGATCACGGCTTCGACCGAGCCATTGCCGTCGATATAGACGTCGCCGATCTCGCCCACGTCCTCCCAGCTGTCGGGAGCGTCGGTCAGGTCGGTCATCGACACGCCCTCATCGGTGCCGGTGTCGACATAGATGCGTTTGCCGATCAGGGTGTCGGCGCTCATCGACTGGCCGGCCACATCGACATCCGGAGCGGAAATCGGACCGCCCTGGCTCTGGGCGAGGGCGGGCATGGCGACGAGAGTGGCAAGGGCGGTGGTCGCAAGAATACGTTTCATCTGTGAACCTCCTTCTTCGTGTGGCGGTGCCGGTCCGGCGCCGCTTCCATGGCCAGACAACGTGGTCGGGGCCTGCTGGTTTCAGAAAACGCCCAGAAAAAGGACAGAAAATCTTAGGAACCTGCCCGGTTTCCGTGCGTTTCGACGCGCCCGTTCCGACTCTGGTCCATCTGCCATTCGGGGCGCGTCCGCGGCGGCTCCCGGTTCGGCATCGGGCGACCGCGCCGCCTGGCGGGACCGGCCTGCCGCCGGTACGGGCCGGTCCGGGCCGGTCCGGGAACCGCAGGGCAGAGCCCGGCGTTGTCCGGGGACATCGCTTCCGACACTCGGAACCAGGCCATCAGAAAAGGAACATCCGTCATGGAAGTCACAGGGATCGGCGGTCTTCTCGTCCTCATTCTCGATATATGGGCCATCGTCTCGGTCCTGAATTCCGGTGTCGCGACCGGCAACAAGGTGCTCTGGATCCTGTTGATCCTGCTGTTGCCGCTGATCGGCTTCATCATCTGGCTGATCGCGGGGCCGCGCTCCGCCGTCATCCGCTGAGGTCCGGCCAGACAAGCCTGCGGCCAACGCCATGCATGGATTCACCGAAAGCAGTGCGGCGCGTGCCGCAGCGACCGGTCCGGTCGAGGAGCTTGAGCTTCTTCTGACCGCGGCCGAGGCCTATCCGGCCCTCGAGCGCGCCTTTCTGGAGGCGCGCCACACCATCTCGGCCAGTTTCCGTATCTTCGATGTGTCGACCCGGCTTCGCTCGCCCGAAGCCCGGGCGGTGGGAGAGGACTGGTTCGACCTTCTGGTCCATACGCTCGAGCGCGGGGTCCGGGTCCGGCTGGTACTGGCCGATTTCGACCCGATCGGCGCGGCCGACCTGCACCGGCTCAGCTGGAACGCCCGGCGCAAGCTGATTGCCGCTTGCGAGATCGCCCGAGCGGGAAGCCTCGAGGTGGTCAGCGCCCTGCACAGCGCGCGGGCCGGGATTGGCGCGCGGCTGGTGCTTTGGCCCGGCGCGCATGGCAAGCTGCGCGTGGTGCTGGCCGAGCTGAACGCCCTTTCTGAGGACGCGCGCGCGCGGTTTCTGGAAGAAGCCCCGGGGCTTGCCCGGATCACCCGCACCCGGCGCGACGGCCGGATCGTGGCGGTGCCCGGCGTGCCGGATCTGACTCCGGCCACCCATCACCAGAAGATGGCGGTGTTCGACGGGCGTCTGCTGTATGTCGGCGGGCTCGATCTGAACGAGCGGCGCTATGACACGCCCCGCCACCGCCGCGCGCCCGAGCGGACCTGGCATGACGTCCATGCGCTGGTGCGCGGGCCGGTTGTCAGCGCGGCCGAGGACCATCTCGAGGGCTTTCTTTCGATCGTGGCCGGCCAGCGCCCGCCGGGTCCGGCCGCGCCGGGGTTCCTGCGCACGCTGTCGCGGCCCGCGCGGCGTGCGCCGTTCCGCTTTTCGCCGTTGCCGGTGGTGACCGAGATCGAGCGGGCGCATCTGTCGCGCATCGCCGCGGCCGAACATCTGGTCTATCTCGAAACCCAGTTCTTCCGGCATCTGCCGCTCGCTCAGGCGCTCGCCCGCCGGGCCGAGGCGCGCCCCGAGTTGCGCGCCATCCTGGTGCTGCCCGCGGCCCCCGAGGACGTGGCCTTCGAGAACAGCAGCGGGCTCGACGTGCGCTATGGCGAGCATCTGCAAAGCCGCTGCCTGGGCCTTCTCTACGACGCCTTCGGTCCGGACCGGGTGCTGGTGTTGTCGCCGGTGCAGCCGCGCCGGATCGTTGACGCCGACGGCCGCGAGGCGCTGCAGGACGCGCCGATCATCTATGTGCATTCCAAGGTGTCGATCTTCGATGATCGCGCGGCGATCCTGTCCTCGGCCAACCTGAACGGCCGGTCGATGCGCTGGGATACCGAGGCGGGGATCGAGCTGACCGCCGCCCCCCATGTCGAACAGATCCGGACCCGGGTCATGGGGCACTGGCTGTCGCGCGACGCCGACGGTCAGGTCGATCCGGAGGCGCTGGACCCCGCGACCGCCTTCGAGCACTGGCGGGTGCTGGCCGATCTCAACAGCCGACGCCGCCCCGAGCGGCGCGAAGGGTTTCTGGTGCATTACGATTCCGACCCCGCGCGCAAGCTGGGTCTGCCGGTGCCAGGAGTGCCGCCCGAGATGGTCTGACGCGGCATCCGCAGCGCGGGTGGCGGTTGTCCCGGGTTTGCGGGGACGCAGAGAGCGGGGCGGGTCGGACCTGCCCCGTTTGCTGTCTGCAAGGGGCGAGACTGCAGATCGGGCCGCGTCGGTCATCCAGGGCCGAGGCCGGGTCAGACGGATTCAGAGGGCTCGGGGTCGGGCATCATGTCCGGTTCGGGCTCGTCGAAGATGTCGAGCATCGCCAGAACGATCACCAGAACCGGGATCGCGATCACCCCGCCGAGAGGTCCCCAGAACCACAGCCAGAAGACCAGAGAGACGAAGATCGCCAGCGGGTTCACCGCGATCCGGCGGCCGACGAAGGTCGGCGTGACGACCTGCGACTCGATCCCGTTCAGCACCAGATAGATCGCGGCCGGCAAGACCGACGCCCAGCCGTCGAAGACGATCAGCCCGCCCAGAAACAGCGCCGCCACCATCGTCGCGGGACCCACGTAAAGCACGAAGTTCAAAAGCGCGGCTCCCGCGCCCCAGGCGATGGCCCCGGGCATGCCCAGCACCCCCAACGCCACCGCCAGCGCGATGCCGAGCCCGGCATTGATCAGTGTGATGGTCAGGAAATAGACCGCCACCAGACGCTCGGCGGTGCGGATCCGGGTCAGGATGGCCCCGCGCCCCAGCCGCCGACCGGCAAAGCTGGCGATCCAGGCATAGACCTCGGAGCGGGTCAGCAGAAAGAAGAAGAGCGCCGCGATGAAGATCAGGATCTGGGCACCGATCCGGGGCGCCACGAACAGCGCGTCGGTCAGGGTCGGGATCGAGGGGGCGGCGGTCTCGTCCCCGCCACCGCCGCCCAGCGCGCGCTGGACCTCGTCGCCGACCTGGCCCAGATTCTGCACGAAGCCGCGGAAATCGTTGACCACGCCCCGCAGTTCCCAGCGGATCGTCGGCCATTGGTCGACCAGCCGTCCGACCAGCGGTTCCAGCGCGAAGGCCAGTGCCCCGACCGCGAGGATGCCCAGCATCGGCAGCGCCGCCGCGACCGGGGTGCGCGGCAGTTTCAGCCGCCGTTCGAGCGAATCCGCCAGTGGCGACAGGATGATCCCCGCAACCAGCGCCAGACAGAGCGGGGCGAAGATGTCTTCGGCCAGTTTCAGCGCGGCAAAGCCAGCGACGGCCGCCAGAATGATGAGGGCTGTGCGGGACGCCGGATCGATGCGGAATGTGGGGTCTGTCATGGCCGGTCAACGCGCCTGCGGGCGCGCGGTTCCTGCCGCGGTTCCTGCGGTGCAGGGGAGCCGCGAAAGATATGTCGCGCCGGGGCGTATCAGCGTGTCCTTGCGGAACCCTTTCCGACCCTGGGACGTTGATTGGGCAGACACGAACGAAAAGGAGGAATTCGATGAATACGGATATCATTCAAGGGAAATGGAAACAGATCAAGGGCCGGGCGCGCGAAGCCTGGGGTGCGCTGACCGATGACGAACTGGAGCGCACCGAAGGCGACCGCGAACAGCTGGTCGGCCTCGTCCAGGAACGCTACGGCAAGGCCCGTCAGGAAGCCGAGCGCGAGGTGGACGAGTTCCTCTCGAAGTTCAGCTGACGCGGCCGCTTCAAGACCCGGGCGCCCTGTCCCTCGTGGACGGGGCGCCCGTTCCTGTGTGGCGCAGGTTCGTTTGGTGCCCATCCACAAGGACCGCCCGCCGCCGGAGCGGTCGCGAGGACTGCCTGTTTTTCCGGCGATTACCGGAATTTCCCCAAGGGAAGGCGGCGTCTTTCCGCGGGAACGGTATCGGTAATTGCATTGTTAATGCACTTGCCGCGACGTTCCGTCTATGATCGAAGCTCACGGACCCTCTTACAGGAACGGAGCCCCTCGATGCCGCACGCGGCTGCGCCTTTTACGACGTACTGCCCGACCTATGTGGTGCTGGAAAGGGACGCGCTGATTTCGGCCGATCTCATTCAGGCGATCGAATCGCTCGGGCCGTGCCGCGTGATGCATTTCTCGTCGATCGAGCAGGTGACGCCCGCGCTCGAAGGCGTGGGGGCGGTCGATGCGGCGTTTCTCGAGATGCGGGTCGACGACGCGCTGTCGAGCGGCCTTGCGGCGCATCTCGCCAAGCACGGAGCCCGACTGGTGCTGACCCTTGGCGAGGATGTCGAGCGGGTCATGGGCGAGGGCTGGCGCCTGTTGCTGCGGCCCTTCACCGAACGCATGGTCCATGACGCGCTGATCGAGACCAGTGTGGCCTGACGCCGGGCGGCGCGGGCGCTTCTGTCGCGCGCCGCTTGCGACAGCTCAGGCGTCTTCGGCCGGGCGCAGATCCTCGGGCAGAAGGGCAGGCGGCGTCAGCCCGCCCACGGGGTCGGCCAGCAACTCCTGGGCCAGGCTCAGCCGCTCGGGGCTGTCGCCGACCAGCGTCCAGAGGCGGCGCATGTCCTCTTCCAGCCGATCCCCGGAAATCTCGCCCGCGTCGCGCAGCCGTTCGAACTCGGCGATCACGTCGACCGCGTAGTCGGTCAGGCCCATCGCCTGAAGCTGGCCGCCCTCGCGAGCATCCTCGGCCACGGCATGGGCAAAGGCAAAAAGCACGACCTGCGACAGCGCCTCGCCAATCGAGGCGCCGTGCTCCATCCGGTCGGCGATCAGGGCCTCGCCGGCAAAGGTCATCTCGATCCCGATCACCGCCAGCGCCTCGCGCAGGTTCTCCATGAGGGCCGGGTCGGCATTGTGGCGCAGCGGCACCGTCTTCACCGGAGCGGGACTGCCGCCCAGCTCTTCGGTATAGCCGCGCAGGTTGCGCGGCGCGGCGCGGCGGGGCATCGGCAAGGGCAGGTCGTCGGCCGCCGGAGCAGGAGCCGGAGCCGGAGCGGCGACAACAGTGGTCGGCTGCTCGGGGGGCGCGATCTGAGGCGCGGGGGCCGAAACAGGGGCCGGATCGGCCGGTTGCTGGACGTTGGCCGGTTGCGGCGCGGGTTCAGCCCGGGCCTCGGGCGCGGGGGCCTTGGCCTCGGGGGGGGCGGGCTTGCTGGTGGGGGCTTTGGCGGCAGCGGTCCTGGCCGGTGCGGTCACCGGCGGTTTGGCCGGAGTTTCGGCGGCGCCTTCGGCGGGGCTGTCCTCGGCGGCGGTTTCGCCCAGGGCCAGACCGGCAGCGGTCGGGCGCAGCAGGGCGACGGGCATCGCACCGAAGATCCGGCGCAGAAGGAAGGGCTTGCGCTGGATCTCTTCCACCAGCCCCAGCGCCTTCAGCCGTCCCAGCGGGCGCGAGACTTCCAGCCCCCGCCCGCGCGCCCGCACCAGCAGCAGGTCGCGCCCGAAGGGGCCTTCTTCGGCATGGATCTGGCGGATGATCGCCAACAGGTCGAGTTCGACGGATTCGAGCGGTTTGTCTTGCATCTTGCCCTCGCAGCCCAAGCGCTGGCGGCATGGCAGATCGGCCCTGCCGCGTCAATCGAACCGGCGTCGCGGCGGGCGGCTGGGCGCCCACCCGCCCGCCGTGCCTTTGGCGCGGGCGCATGTCCCAAGGGAGGCGCGGCGCGCCGACGGGGGCGATCCGGCGCAAGAAGACGGCGATCCGCTCGCCTTCCCCGCCGGGTCCGGGGCGGAGGCCTAGCGGCGCTTCATCGCGTCCAGCAGCGCCGCGCCAAGGGCGCCGGGCGCGTCGTCCCGGGCCTTGCCGCCGGCGGGCCCCGAGGCGTGCCGCGACGGACCGTTCCCGGGGCCTTTGCCAGATCCCTTGCCAGCTCCCTTGCCTGGGCCTTTCGGACCCGCGCCGCGTCCCGGCCCCTTGCCCGCCGAACCGCGCGCGCCGTCGCGGGGGGGGGCCTCGGCCCCGCCCTCCTTGCGCATTGACAGCCCGATCCGCTTGCGGGGCACGTCGACCTCGACCACCCGGACCTTCACCACATCGCCCGCCTTCACGACCTCATGCGGGTCCTTCACGAAACGGTCGGCCAGTTGCGAGACATGGACGAGCCCGTCCTGATGCACGCCGATATCGACGAAGGCCCCGAAGGCCGCGACGTTGGTCACCGTGCCTTCCAGCAGCATGCCGGGGCGCAGGTCGGTGATCTCCTCGATGCCGTCGGCAAAGCTTGCCGTCACGAATTCGGGCCGCGGGTCGCGCCCGGGCTTGGCCAGTTCCGACAGGATGTCCTTGACGGTCGGCAGGCCGAACCGGTCGTCGACGAACGCCATCGGGTCAAGCGTACCCAGCCGGGCCTCGTCGCCCATCACCGCGCGCAGATCGCGCCCGCAGGCGGTCACGATCCGGCGCGCGACGTCATAGGCCTCGGGGTGGACGGCCGAGGCGTCAAGCGGCTCGTCGCCGCCGGTGATCCTGAGGAAGCCCGCGCATTGCTCGAAGGCGCGGGGCCCGAGACGCGCGACCTTCAGCAGGTCCTTGCGTTTCGAGAACGCGCCGTTCGCGTCGCGATGGGCGACGATGGCCTCTGCCAGAGAGCCCCCGAGCCCCGAGACCCGCGCCAGCAGCGAGGCCGAGGCCATGTTCAGATCGACGCCGACCGCGTTCACCGCATCCTCGACCACACCGTCCAGCGCGCGGGCCAGCCGGTGCTGGTCGACATCGTGCTGGTACTGGCCGACGCCGATGGCCTTGGGTTCGATCTTGACCAGTTCCGCCAGCGGGTCCTGCAGCCGCCGCGCGATCGAGACGGCCCCCCGCAGCGACACGTCGAGCCCGGGAAATTCCTTCGCCGCCAGTTCCGAGGCCGAATAGACCGAGGCGCCCGCCTCGCTGACAATCACCTTCTTCGGTTTCGGCGCGGGCAGGTCGCCCAGCAGCTCGGCCACCATCCGTTCGCTTTCGCGGCTCGCGGTGCCGTTGCCGATGGCGATCAGATCGACCCCATGCTTGCGGATCAGCGTGGCCAGCGTCGCCTGTGCGCCCCGAAGGTCGTTCTTCGGCTGGAAGGGATAGATCGTGGCGGTGTCCAGCAGCTTGCCGGTCGCATCGACGACCGCCACCTTGCAGCCCGTGCGGATGCCGGGGTCGATCCCCATCGTGACCTTGGCCCCGGCAGGTGCTGCCAGCAGCAGGTCCTTGAGATTTCGGGCAAAGACCCGGATCGCCTCGTCCTGGGCGCGGGTCCTGAGATCGCCCATCAGGTCCAGCATCATCGACAGGCTCAGCTTGGTGCGCCAGGTCCAGCCCGCCGCGTCGCGCAGCCAGCGGTCGCCGGGGCCCTCGCCCCGCACATCGAGCGCGCCCGCCACCATGGCCTGCACCCGGGGCAGCCCCTCTTCGGGCTCGGGGCCGATATCGACCGTCAGCACGCCCTCTTTCGAGCCGCGCATGATCGCCAGCGCCCGGTGGCTCGGCATCGTGGCCCAGGGCTCGCGATGGTCGAAATAGTCCGAAAACTTGGCCCCCGCCTGTTCCTGCCCCTCGACCACCTTCGCCGTCACCAGCGCGCTGTCCTGCAGGAAGCTGCGCAGCCGCCCGATCAGGTCGGCATTCTCGGAAAGCCCCTCGGCAAGGATGTCGCGCGCGCCCGCCAGCGCCGCCTTCACGTCGGGCACGGCCTCGGAAAGATAGCCCTCGGCCAGCGCCTCGGGGGCGGCGGCGCGGTCGCCAAGGATCGCCTCGGTCAGCGGGCCGAGCCCGTTTTCGCGGGCGATCATCGCGCGGGTCCGGCGCTTGGGCTTGTAGGGCAGGTAAAGGTCTTCCAGCACCGCCTTGGTCTCGGCCTTCCGGATCTCGGCCTCGAGCGCCTCAGTCAGCTTGCCCTGCTCGCGCACCGACTCGAGGATCGTCGCCCGCCGCGCCTCGAGCTCGCGCAGATAGGTCAGCCGTTCGGCCAGATCGCGCAGCTGGGTGTCGTCGAGCCCGCCGGTCGCCTCTTTCCGGTAGCGGGCGACGAAGGGAACGGTCGCGCCGCCGTCAAGCAGCTCGACCGCGGCGGCGACCTGATGCGGCTGGGCGCCGATTTCGGTGGCGATGGTGCGGGCGATGCGGGGGGCAAGATCGGCGGTCATGGCGGTCCGAAGTCTGGGTCAGGGGGCGACAGCCTAGCCTGTCGGGCGTCCGCAGCCAAGCGGCGGAATCCCGCCGGTTCGGGGCCTTGCGCAGGACGATGCCGATCGCGAGACTGCGGCCCGGACGGCGAAGGGAAGAGCATCTTGGAAATCATGTTGATCGTGTTCGGGGGCATCTACGGCCTTCTCGTGCTGGTCGGGCTGCCGGCTTTGATAATTGCCTATCTCGGGCTGCGCACGGAAAATGCCGATCTGCGGACCCGACTGGAGCAACTGGTCAAGGAGGTCGAGATACTGGTCCGGGAGGTCGCGGCGCTGCGGCAGGATGCGCCGCAGCAGACCCCGCCGGAGCAGACCGAGCGCTCTGCGGCCCTTTCGCCCGAGCCCGACCCCGGTCCTGCGCCGTTGACGGCGCCCGTGGCCCGGCACGACGAGCAGGCCTCGCCGGTCTCGGCCCCGCCGCAGGCGGCGCCGCCCGAACCGCAGGGGCCCACATTGGCCGACCGCCTGGCGGGCTGGCTGCGGGAAAACTGGACGCTGGCGCTGGCCGCGCTGTCGCTGATCCTCGGCGGGCTCTTCATGGTGCAATACGGGGTCGAGCAGGGTCTGCTGACCCCGCCGCTCCGGGTGCTGGGGGCGCTGGTGTTGGGGGCCGCGCTGATCGCGGGCGGCGAGGCGATCCGGCGGCGCCATGGCGACACCGCGGCGCCGAACCTGCGGCATCTGCCCTCGACCTTCTCGGGCGCGGGCACGGTCGTTCTCTTCATCGCGATCCTGTCGGCCCATGCGCTTTACGGGCTGATCGGATCGGTTCCGGCGCTCGCGGGCATGGCCGTGGTCTCGGTGGTGGCGATGCTGCTGGGCTGGCTTTACGGTCCGGTGCTGTCGGCCATCGGCCTTCTGGGCGCCACGGCTGCGCCCTTCTTCGTCGGCGGGTCCTCGGACAAGGCGGTTCTGCTTTACCCCTATTTCGCGATGGTGGGGCTTGCCGGGCTGGGCATCGACACGTTCCGGCGCTGGGCCTGGGTGTCGGGGCTGGCGCTGGCGCTGCCTGCAGGGGCGCTGGGGCTCTTGTGGTTCCATGCGCCCGACGCACGCGGGCTGGCGCTGGCGGCGCTGGCACTGGCGGCGGGCGCGGTGCTGATCCCGGCCCGCAGCCTGCGGCCCGGCGCCGATGGCCCGACCGTGACCGAGGGCCTTGGCGGCGCGCGGCCCGCCTTTCCGACCTGGCTTGCGGCGGCGGGACTGGCGCTGGCCAGCGGGGCGGGGCTTTGGCTGGTGCTGGATGCGCTGCGCCCGACCGAGGCCGCCATCGGCTTTGCGCTGCTTCTGGTGCTCTTCGCGGGGGCGGTGCTGGGGCTGGCCCGGGCGCCCGCCTTCGAGGATCTGGCGATCCTGCCCGGGGGCGCGGCGCTTCTGGCGCTTGGGCTGCATGCGGCGGGCGACGGCCCGCTTTACCGCGCCTTTCGCGCCGGGATCGACCGGATGCCCGAGAGCCCGGCGCCCACGACCGTCTGGTGGCTGGCGGCAGGTGGCGCGGCCCTGTCGGTCATCGCCTTCCAGCGGCTCCGCCAGGCCGAGCCCGACGGCCCAAACCATCGCGGGTTCTGGGCGCTGGGGGCGGCAGTGCTGCTTCCGGCGACGCTGCTGATCCTCGAGGTCTTCTGGGCGCCCGCCGAGGTGACGGGCGCCTACCCCTGGGCGCTGGCGGTGATGGCCGGGGCGGCGCTGATGGTGCTGCTGGCCGAGCGGCGTTCGGCGCTGGGGGGCGAGGGCCGGGCCTTCGAGACCGGGCTTTTCGCGGCCTCGGCGCTGATCCTGATCGGGCTGGCGCTGTTCCTGCTGCTGACCAAGACGGCGTTGACCCTCGCGCTGTCGGCAATGGCGGTTGCAGCGGTCGCCATCGACCGGCGGCATCCGATGCGGCCTCTGGGCTGGCTTGCACAGCTGGGGGCCGCGGTGATCGGCTACCGGCTGGTGTTCGACCCGGGCGTCGACTGGGCCATCGACGTCGCGGGGCCGCTCGATGCGGCGCTGGCCCATCTGGGGCCGCTTGCCGCCTTTGCCGCGATGCGGGTGCTGGCGCGGCCCGACCGGGGTGCGGTGCGGGCGCTGGCCGACTCCGCGCTGGTGACGACGGCGGCCATCGCCGCCACCGTGATGCTGCGGCGCTGGGCCGGACCCGAGGGGTTCGAGACCCATTGGGCCATGGGCCTGACCGCCACGGTCTGGACGCTGGCGGTTCTGGCGCAGATCTGGCGGCTGCCGCACGATCCGGGCCTGCTGCGCCCGCTGAGGATCCTCTTCGCGGCGCTCCTGAGCCTCTCGGCGCTGACGGCGTCCATCTTGCTGCTGAGCGATCTGGCACAGCTTCTCGACCCCGGCCTTGCCAGTCGCCGCGTCGCCGGGCCGCCGGTGTTCGACAGTCTCGCGCTGGCGCTCTGGCCGCTGGCCTTGGTGCTGGCGGCGGGGGCGCGCTGGCTGGGCGAGCCGGGGCGGCCTGGCGCGCGGCTGTTGCGGCCGGGTCTGGCGGGGCTGTCCGCGGGGGCGCTGGGCCTCTGGGGCTGGCTTGAAATCCGGCGGCTCTGGCGCGGGCCGGAGTTGTCGCTGCCGGGGCCCAGCGATGGCGAGCTTTACAGCTATACGCTGGCGCTGCTGCTGGCCTCGGGTCTGGGGCTGGTCGCGGCCGTCCTGATGCGCTCGCACATGCTGCGGCGGCTGGCCATGGCGGGGGTCGGGCTGACCGTGGCCAAGGTGTTCCTGATCGACATGTCGGGGCTGTCCGGACTGGTGCGGGTCGCGTCCTTCGTCGGGCTGGGCCTGGCGCTGGCGGGGCTGGCCTGGCTCGACCGCGCGGTCAGCCGGATCTGGGAGAAGGGCTGAGGCCGGGCCGGCTCAAAGCCCGGTCGCGTTGACGTAGATCGCATAGACCGAGCTGGTGGCGCAGATCAGCAGACGGTTCCGGGCGGGGCCGATGAAGCACAGATTGGCCACCGTCTCGGGCACCGCGATCCGGCCCAGCATCGTGCCGTCGGGGGCGAAGCAATGCACCCCGTCCCCGGCCGAGCTCCAGAGGTTTCCCGCCCGGTCCAGCCGGAAGCCGTCGAAGACGCCGGTTTCGCAGCGGCAGAAGGGCACGCCCTCGCCGACCCCGGTGCCATCGGCCAGGACCGGATAGGCGTGGATCTCGGGCGGGCAGGCGGGGTCATGGGTGATGCCGGTATCCGACACGTAAAGCACGCTGCCATCCGGCGAAAAGGCCAGCCCGTTCGGTTGCCGCAGATCCTCGATAACAGCCTCGAGCGCACCGTCCGGGCCGATCCGGTAGACGTTCTGGGCGCCGATCTCGCCTTTGGCCGCGACGCCCTCATAGTCGCTGTCGATGCCGTAGGTCGGGTCCGAGAACCAGACCGACCCATCTGCATGCACGGTCACGTCATTGGGCGAATTCAAACGCTGGCCGCGATACCGGTCGGCCAGTACGGTCCGCGTCCCGTCGGGCTCGATCCGGGTCACGGCGCGGCCGCGATGTTCGCAGCGGATCAGGCGTCCCTCGCGGTCCACCGCGTGGCCGTTCTGGTTCTGCGCGGGGCATTCGAAAACCGAAACCGATCCGTCGGTCGCGTCCCAGCGCATCACGCGGTCATTGGGGATGTCGGACCAGATCGCGTATTTCCCGGCCGGAAACCAGGCAGGCCCCTCGCACCAGCGCCCGCCGGTCCAGAGCCGGTCGAGCCGGGCATGGGGATGGATGAGCCGGGCAAAGCGGCCGTCGCGGATGTCGTAAAGCGGGGCGGTGTCGGTCATGGGGCCTCACGAGGGGGAATGCGCGCTGCGGCCATGGACCAGCAGCAGGCACAGGATGACGCTGCCATGGATCACCTGCCGCCCGGCTTCGGGCATCTGCATGATCGACAGCACGGAATTGAGAGGCACGATCAGCACCACTCCGGCGAAGGTGCCGGCATAGCGGCCCTGACCGCCCAGAAAGCGGGTGCCGCCGATCACGACCGCGGCGATGGCGGGCGGCAGGAACGGCGTGCCGATGCCCTGACAGGCCTTGGCCGAACAGCCCGCCAGCAACACGCCTGCGAGCGCCGCGCAAAGCCCCGACGCGGCGAAGGCGCCGACGATCACCCGGCGGCTGCGGATGCCCGCCAGATAGACCGCGGCCTCGCAGGTGCCGGTGGCATGGATCTCGCGGCCGAAGGCGGTGCGGCGCAGCAGGACGGCGATCCCGACCGAGACCGCCAGCCAGACGAAGCTCGCGGCCGGAACGCCCGCGAGCTTTCCGGCGGCCAGCAGGCGCATCGTGTCGGTGGCGCGGTCCTGGGGCGCCAAGCCCCCGGTCTGGGCCACCATCAGCCCGCGCAGCACGGAATCGACGCCAAGCGTGAAGATCATCGAGGGGATCCGCAGCACCGAGACGCCGAGCCCGTTGAAAGGCCCCGCGGCCAGCCCGACCGCCAGCCCGGCCGGGATCGCCCTGGGGCCGCCGACCGCGGTTGCGACCATCGTCGCGGCGGTCATTGTCCAGGGCACCGGCAGGTCGATATGACCCGGCAGGATCACCATCATCATCCCTGTTGCCACGATCCCCAGAAAGGCACCGGTCCGCAATTTCTGCAGCAGATAGCCCGGCATCGGCAAGGGTGCGGTGCCCGCCGTGGCCAGCGCGCAGGCCGCACCGAGCACCAGGATCGCCGGCACGAAGCCCGAGGCGATCAGCACCGGCCGGGTCTCGGGGGAAAGCTGGGATAACGCCATTGCCATGCCCCGTTCTCGCCGAGAGGGCATGGATCGGCCCCGCCTCGCAGGCGAAATCGACCGCCTCCAGCGCCTGCGTCCCGGCAAAGGCCTTCGAGACGCGGGACAGCCGGATCATGGGGTCTGTGGGGGGCATGAGGCGGAAACTCCGACGCGGCGGGGCAGGGGCAGGTCCTCTGCCCTCCTTCCCTGAGGCGGCAGAGGACCCGTAGACGGTCAGTTGGTGTCGGCCTCGCTTTGTGCCACGATCGCAGGCCCGGTGATATTCACCCCGCAGGGCGGACACTCGTTCACGGTGAAGAAGGTGTCGGGCAGATCTTCCAGTCGTTCACGCCATCCTGCAACTGGTCGTAGGTCGCCACGGGCAGCGGCACCGAAATCAGTTGCGGCACCGGATTGCCCTCGAGCGCCGAAATCGCGGCCTTCATCGCGATGGCCACCAGACCCGGCGACTGGCCGATCGAGATGCCCCTCAGGCCCTCGTCGGCATGCTGAGCGACGAGCTTGCGAAAGCCGTTTTCGGATTCGCCCGCCACCGGCACCATCGGATGGCCGGAAGCGAGCATCGCCTGCACCACGCCGGTGGTGCCGCCCTGGGCGAGGATGGCGTCGAAATAGATGCACCGCGATGGCGTCGGCCAACACCTTCTGCGCCGCGCCGTCATCCCATTTGCCCACCGCCGAGACCCGCTGCCCGCCGCCGCCCGGCTCGTCGAGCAGCTGGCCGATGCCCGGCGAGCGGTCGCGGTCGACCGGGTCGCCGGGCAGCCCGCGCATCTCGAGGATGCGGCCCGAGGTCTTGCCCTCGGCCTTCAGCTGATCCAGCACGAAGCCTGCCCAGGTCCGGCCCATCGCCAGCTGGTCCTCGTTGACCTGCATCACCCTGTCGGTGTCGCGCACATTGTCGAAGGGCACCAGCACCACGTCGTTGCGGTCCGCCAGCCGGATCACCCGGTCGAAGCCGTCGGGCGCCACCGCGATGGCGACGATGGCGTCATAGGCCTGATTGATGACGTCCTCGATCGCGCCCAGTTGCACGGCGGCGTCGGTGCCGGTCGAGACCACCTTGAATTCGGCGATCCGGTCGCGGATCGAGGGGGCTTGGGCGAAGGCCTTGGCGGTCTTGATCATCTGGATGCGCCAGCCATTGCCGACAAAGCCGTTGACGATGGCGATCCGGCAGGGTCCCTCGCGCGGGGGCCATTGCAGATAGCCGGTGCCCGCGCTCCGGGACGCAAGACAGTCCGGGTCCGCGCCCGGTCCGGGTACGCCTTGCGGACCGGCCAGAGCCAGACCCGATGACAGAAGGCCCCCCGCCAGCGCGGGGGCGATCAGGCGAACAGCCTTTATGTCGTCCTCCCTCGGAGCTCTTTCGCGCGCCTTCTTGCCGTTGTTGCCGGGCCGCCTCGTTCCGGTGTCGGTCACGGGCGGTTCTGGTCCAAGTCCCGTCCGGCCCGGCCGGTCGTTCCGCCCGGCGCCCCCATCGGGCCCCCCATTGGGCCGCCGGTCGCGTTCTGCGCCGCGCCTATCGGGGCCCGGCAGAACCCGCTCAGGGGTCGAAATTCCCCCCCCCCGCCTGCAGATGCGCGCGCATGCGGTACTGGTAGGCGAGCCGGTCGCGGGCCTCCAGCGCGTCGAGGATGGTGGCATGTTCGCCAAGCGTCTCGGTGGCGTATATCTGCTGGGTCTTTCCGGTCGCCATGATCCGCAGGATCACCGGCTTCATGATCTTGTAGACGTCGAGGATCGCCTTGTTGCCCATCACCGCGATCAGCCGCGTGTGCAGGCGAAAGTCGATCTCGGCGGCCTCGTCGCAACTGGCGGCCCCGCGCAGCCGTTCGTTGATTTCCCGCAGCTCGGCAATGTCGGCGCGGGCGACACGGTCGAAGATCAGATCGACGCTGGCGATCTCGAGCAGACCGCGAAAGCCCTGGATGTCGGAAAAGGTCTTGCGCGAGACCTCGAGCGTGTTGAAGGAAAAAAGCTCCAGCGCGCGTTCCATGCGGTCGTCGACGATGGTGGCCCCGACCTTGGGGCGGACGGTGACGATGCCATAGGCCTTGAGAATGCGCATCGCCTCGCGCACGGTGTTGCGGCTGGCCCGGAACCGGTCGCAAAGTTCGCGCTCGGTCGGCAGGCTGTCGCCCACCCTGAGGCCCTCCGACGCGATCAGAGCGCGCAGCTTTTCGGCCAGATCCTCGACGGCCGACAGCCCCGAGGGGGCGCCGACGGATCTGGGCGCCGCAGCGCCGGTGGATGTGCCCGGCTTTGCCGAGAGGCCGGTATTTCCCTCCACCCCTGGCGGCGGACCGTCCTCTTCGCGCATGAGCCGCTCCTCGTTTCGGAATGAAATTGTGGAATTGAACCTAGGCTCAGGACCCATTGATCTGCTTGAAACCGCTACGGCTGAATGATTCAAGCTCTCGGACTGACGGTGGGTGATGATGAGCAACCTTTTCTGGCTGACCGACGAGCAGATGGAGCGGTTGAAGCCGTTCTTTCCAAAGAGCCATGGCAAGCCGCGGGTCGATGATCGGCGCGTGTTGAGCGGAATAATCTTCATCAATCGCAATGGGTTGCGCTGGTGCGATGCGCCTCG
>NZ_SOEB01000007.1 GCF_004365965.1 Rhodovulum visakhapatnamense | reverse complement strand
TCGGGCGGCCCCCCTCTTTCGCGGCCATGCTGGTCGCTGTGCGGTGCGCCTTCAGATAGGTCGCATCGATCATTACGGTCTTCTGCTCGCCGTGTTCGGCCGCCAACCCGGCCATCATCCTGGCGAAGATGCCTTTCGCGCTCCAACGCTTCCACCGGCTGTACAGCGTCTTGTGCGGTCCGTAGGCTTCGGGCGCGTCGCGCCAGCGCAAACCATTGCGATTGATGAAGATAATCCCGCTTATGACCCGTCTGTCATCGACCCGAGGCTTGCCGTGGGATTTGGGGAAGAAAGGGGCAAGCTTGGCCATCTGCTCGTTGGTCAGCCAGTACAGGTCGCTCATGTCACCGCTCCGTTTTGCGGGCCGTGAATCACGCAGCGCGTTGAAAATCAATGCATCCTGAGCCTAGGGACCCCACAGGTCCTCAAGAATTCGCCCCCCCCGATCACCTCGATCGCGGCGACGCAGTATTGGCAAGTCCGTTCGGTCAGAAACTGGCCAGCGGGCTGGTCTGGCTCTGGCCTGAATTGCAGAACGCGAAGGAACGGTCGGCCGATATGTCGAACGCCGCCCGCTGCGCGAGGCGTTTCAAGACTGTCTTTGGCAAAGCCCTCCAAAGAGGTTTGGACCGGGTGGCGCGCTCAGAAATCCTGCCAGCCACCGTCGTTGACCGCCTGGCGCAAGGGCGCGGTCGTTGGCACCGGTTCGGGGGTGACAGCTGTGGGATGGCCGCGCGCCGGCGCGGGTGCGGTCCCGTGGACGGATGGCCGACGCTTGAGATCGAACCGCGCCACAAGCCGTTCCAGGGTCGCGGCATCGGAGTTCAGCGTGGTCGACGCGGCTGTTGCCTCTTCGACCATGGCCGCGTTTTGCTGCGTGACCTTGTCGAGTTCGGAAACGCCAACGTTGATCTCGCCCAGCCCCACCGACTGTTCCTCGGCGCCTCTTGCAATATCGGCCACAAGGCCCGCGATGTTGCCGACACGCTCGACGATGTCGGTCAGCGCCTCGCCGGTGCGATTGACCAGCGCCACACCCGATTCGACCTCGTCGGAACTGGTCGAGATCAGCGTCTTGATCTCGCGCGCTGCCTCGGACGAGCGCTGTGCCAGCGCCCGCACTTCGGACGCCACGACGGCAAAGCCGCGGCCGGCCTCGCCCGCGCGCGCCGCCTCGACGCCTGCGTTCAGCGCCAGCAGGTTGGTCTGGAAGGCAATGTCGTCGATCACGCCGATGATCTGGCCGATTCCATCCGAAGATCTTTTGATGCGCGACATGGCCCCGACCGCGTCCTTCACCACCACGCCGCTTTCCTCGGCATGGTTGCGCGCCCGCTTGACCACCTCGGCGACCTCCGCCGCGCCTTCGGCTGCGGTCCGCACACTCGAGGTCATCTGGTCCAGCGCCGCGGCGGTCTCTTCGAGGGTCGCGGCCTGATTCTCGGTCCGGTGCGAAAGCTCGTCCGCGGCGGTGCTGATCTCGTCGGTGCGGGTCCGGATCTCGGCCGCGTTTTCGGCAACGATACCGATCAGGTCGTTCAGCGTATCGATGGTGGCGTTGAAATCCGTCCGCAGCCCTTCGTAATTGTGCGGGAACGGCTCTTCCAGCGAGTGGGACAGATCGCCCGAGGCCATCCGCTCCAGCCCGGCGCGCAGGGTCTGGACCACATGCGCCTCTTCCTTCTGGCGCTGGCGCGCTTCCTCGTCGAGCAGGTGCGCCGCCTTCAGCTTGATGCGGAAGGCATCGGCCCGGTCGGCGATCGCGCCGATCTCGTCATGCCGATGCGCATGCGGCACCTCGGTCTCGAGATCGCCGCCCGCCATCCGTTCGAACGCGTCGCCAAGATCGCCGAGCGGCCGCAGCAGCATTCGCAGCATCAGCAGCAGCACCGCCATGGCGACCGTGATCAGCACCGCGGTCACGGCCAGCCCGGTCTGACGCTGCACGGCAATCGCATGGTCGATCCGGCTGCGGTCGATGCCGACATAGAAAATCCCGACCGGCTGGCCATCGGACCCCATGATCGGCTGATAGACAGTCAGGAACGGCCGACCGAGGATGATCGCCTCTCCGCTGTAGGTCTGGCCCTGCATCACTGCCGCCCTGACCGGATTGTCCTGACCGAGCGGCGTGCCCACAGCGCGCGTTCCGTCGGGCTTCTGGATGTTGGTCGACACCCGCACGAAGTCGTCGCTGGCCGCATCCCAGGCGAAAAGGGTCGCGGTTTCGCCCGACAATCCGCCCACATGGTCGATCAGCGCGTTATCCGTCACTTCGGGCAAGCGGTCCCAGGTCACCCGGCTGACCGTGCCGTCGGGCGCGGTTTCGAACCCGATGCCGCCGAAATGGTCGTCGAACTGGTCGATCAGGATACGCAGCGACGTGGTCTGGCGCTGTTGCGCTGCCTCGCGCATCGCCACGGCGGTCTGGCGCTGAAGCACCACCCCCTGGACGATGCACAGCACAAGAACGAGCAAGCCCGTACCCAGCGTCAGGACGACTTTCAAGGATAGCTTGCTGAGGCGCATCGTGCCGTCTCCCGAAGGGGCCGGCACCGCGGCCCTGCCCGCACCGGCCCGAATATCTGTCGTGGCGCCCGTCCCGCCCCATGCCGAAACGCAACCACCGCGGCCGCACCGGAACGGCCGCTAATCCGATCGTTCAGCGCCCGTCCCCGGACCGGCCCCAAATCCAGGCACAAGCCGATCCCGTCCTGTTTCGCCGACCAGAATTGACGCTTGGTAAACGAAAAAGCGAATCTTGCCCTCACTTCGGGCGGTTTCAAGAGGCTCCCCGGCCTGGACGGGACTGCGGCGTCTTTCGGTGTTCCATGATTGTTCCAATCGCGCTAGACTCGTCCGGCAAGAGACGATGGGCAGGGGCATGCTGGATCACGGCGGGCATCTCGCCGGTCTGAACGACCGGCAGCGCGCGGCTGCGAGTCACGGGCCCGAGGGCGCGGGACCGCTTCTGGTCATCGCCGGGGCGGGGTCTGGCAAGACGCGCACCCTGGCGCACCGGGTGGCTCATCTGTTGGCCGGGGGCGCAGATCCGGGCCGGATCCTGCTGATGAGCTTTTCGCGCATGGCCGCGCAGGAGCTGACCCGCCGGGTCGAGCGGCTGCTGGCCGGGTCGGACCGCGCCTGGCCTGCGGGGGCGCTATGCTGGTCGGGGACATTCCATGCCATCGGCGCCCGGCTCTTGCGCGAGAATGCGGGCCGACTGGGGCTCGACCCCGATTTCGTGATTCACGACCGCGAGGACAGCGCCGATCTGATGAACCTCGCCCGGCACGGTCTGGGCCTCTCCTCGACCGAAAAACGCTTTCCGGCCAAGGGCAGCTGCCTTGCGATCTATTCGCGCTGCGTGAATGCGGGAAGCCCGCTGCCCGAGGTGCTGGCCGACCGCTTTGCCTGGTGTCTGCCCTGGGAGAACGACCTGAAACGGCTTTTCGGCGCCTATGTCGCGGCCAAGCAGGCGCAGAATGTGCTGGATTACGACGACCTGCTGCTGGCCTGGGCGCAGGCGATGGAAGACGAGAGTTTCGCGCGCTGGGCCGGGGGGCAATGGGACCATGTCCTGATCGACGAATATCAGGACACCAACCGGCTGCAGGCGCGGATCCTGATGGCGCTGAAACCCGACGGGCGCGGGCTGACCGTGGTCGGCGACGACGCCCAGGCGATCTACGGTTTCCGCGCCGCGACGGTGCGCAACATCCTCGACTTCCCCAAGGCCTTCGAACCGCCCGCCACGGTGATCGCGCTCGACCGCAACTACCGCTCGACCGGGCCGATCCTTGCCGCCGCCAATGCGGTGATCGGGCAGGCGCGCGAACGCTTCGCCAAGGATCTCTGGACCGACCGCGCGGGCGGCAGCAAGCCGCAGCTGGTCACCCTTCGCGACGGCCGCGACCAGGCCCGCCATGTCGCCGGGCGCATCCTGGCCGCGCGCGAGGCCGGGCTGAGGCTGAAGGATCAGGCGGTGCTGTTCCGCACCTCGAGCCATTCGGCCGAGCTGGAGATCGAGTTGACCCGCCGCCATCTGCCCTTCGTCAAGTTCGGCGGGCTCAAGTTCCTGTCGGCCGCCCATGTCAAGGACCTGCTCTCGGTGCTGCGGCTTCGGCAGAACCCGCGCGACCGGGTCTCGGGCTTTCGGATGTTGCAGCTTGTGCCCGGGATCGGCCCCGGCACCGCCGCGCGGGTGCTTGACGCGCTGGAGGCGGCGCCTGCCCCGGCCGAGGCGCTGCGCCGTCTGGCCCCTCCGCCCCGGGCCGCCGCCGACTGGCCCGCGCTGGTCGAGCTGATGACCGCGCCCGCCGGATGGCCGGACCTGATCGGCGCCGCCCGCGCCTGGTATGCCCCGCATCTGGACCGGCTTTACGAGGATGCCGACAGCCGCCGCGCCGATCTGGAACAGCTTGAACGGATCGCGGCGGGCTATCCCGACTGCGCCCGGTTCCTGACCGACCTGACCCTCGATCCGCCCGAGGCCACCAGCGCCGAGGCGGGCGTGCCGCTGCGCGACGACGACTATCTGATCCTGTCGACGATCCATTCCGCCAAGGGCCAGGAATGGCGGTCGGTCTTCGTGCTGAATGCGGTCGACGGCTGCATCCCGTCCGATCTGGGCACCGGATCGGAGGCCGAGATCGAGGAGGAACGGCGGCTTCTATACGTGGCGATGACCCGCGCGAAAGACAGCCTCGCCCTGGGAGTGCCGCTGAAATTCCATGTCACCCAGCAGGCCCGGTTCGGCGACCGCCACCTTTATGCCCGGCGGACCCGCTTCATCCCCGACTCGATCCTGAGCCAGTTCGAGCAGGTCTACTGGCAGGACCCGCCCGGCCCCGACGAACCGGCAGACGGGACCGAAGCGCCCCGGCTCGACCTGCGCCGCCGCATGCGCGACATGTGGGCCTGACCCGACCCGCTCAGAAAGACAGAAACCGGCGCCGCGCCTCTTCGGCGATGGCCTGGCGCATCTGCAGATCGGCCAGTTCGGCCATCGCGGCCTTCCGCTCTGCCGGATCGGTCAGCGCCGTCAACCGGGTCCTGCAGGCAAGAACCTGCTTTTTCAGCGAGATTTCTTCCGGCAGAGCGCCCGCCTCGGCCATGATCCGGAAGCCTGCCGCCTCGGCTGCGCCGACGAAGGCATCGCCCGGCCGGTCGGGCAGCGGTGCGCCCTCGCCCGCCAGCCCCTGCAACTGGCAGCGGGCCTGCGCCTGCAGGATCCGCCGCTCGACCAGTCTCGACATCCACGACATCGCATCCCTCCGCCGCAGGCCCCGCCCCCATTCCGCCTCTGGACGGCGGTTTTTCCATTCCTTATATAATTGGTAGGAATTACAGGAGCCGTCATGACCGAGCCGCAGGGAAAGCTTGAAGGCACGCCGCTCATCGAGCCCTCGACCACCGACCATCCGCTGTACGAACAGGTCGTCGAAGCCTGCCGTACCGTCTACGATCCCGAGATCCCGGTCAATATCTACGATCTGGGCCTGATCTACACCATCACCATCGACCCCGAGAACGTGGTGCGCATCACCATGACGCTGACCGCGCCCGGCTGTCCGGTGGCGGGCGACATGCCCGGCTGGCTGCAGGAGGCGGTCGAGCCGCTGCCGGGCGTGAACCGGGTCGAGGTCGACATCACCTGGGACCCGCCCTGGGGCATGGACATGATGTCCGACGAGGCGCGGCTGGAACTGGGCTTCATGTAGCGCGGCCGCGCCGCCTGCCCTTGCCGGTCAGGGTCCGGGCTCTTGCAGGATGCCCGCCCCGCCCTAGCTTGGCACCGAAGGAAACGAGGTATCCAATGTTCGCCATTCCCGGAAAACAGGCTGTCAGCCTTACCCCCGCCGCGGCGGCCGAGGTCGCGCGCCTGATGGACCAGCAGAACGCCCAGGGCCTGCGCATCGGCGTCAAGAAGGGCGGCTGCGCGGGCATGGAATACACCATGGACTATGTCGCCGAGCTCGATCCGATGGACGAGATCGTCGAGCAGGACGGCGCCCGGGTCGCCATCGCGCCGATGGCGCAGATGTTCCTCTTTGGCACCGAAATCGACTACGAGACCTCGCTGCTGGAATCGGGGTTCAAGTTCCGCAACCCCAATGTGGTCGATGCCTGCGGCTGCGGCGAATCGATCAAGTTCCGCGAAACCGACGCCGCCGAGGGCTGATCGCCTCTCCTCCGCATGTTGCGGCCCCGCGCCGTCCGGCGCGCCTCGCTTGCGCGGAAAAGGGCCGTTCCGCCCGGCCGGGAAATCGCCTAGGAAGGCCGGAATCATCATCAGCGACGAGGGAGTGAGCGCATGCGCAGGAAGCTGGCGGCCGGAAACTGGAAGATGAACGGGCTGAGCGGCGCGCTTGGCGAGGCGGTCGCGCTGGCCGCGGCCCATCCCGCTCCCGGAATCGACATCCTGCTGTGCCCCCCTGCCACGCTGCTCGACCGGATGGCGGATTCGGTCCATGGTTCGAAGGTCGCGGTCGGCGGGCAGGATTGCCATCCGCTGGTCTCGGGCGCCCATACCGGCGACATCTCGGCTGAGATGCTGGCCGATGCCGGGGCAAGCTACGTGATCCTCGGCCATTCTGAGCGCCGCGCCGATCATGGCGAAACCGACGCGCTGATCCGCGCCAAGACCGAGGCCGCGCTGGCCGCGGGTCTTGCGGCGGTGGTCTGCGTCGGCGAGACCGAAGCTCAGCGCGACGCGGGCGAGACGCTGGCCGTGGTCGGCGCACAACTGGCCGGGTCGCTGCCCGATGCGGGCGTCTCCGCCGAAACGCTGGTCGTGGCTTACGAGCCGGTCTGGGCCATCGGCACCGGCCGGGTGCCGACGCTCGAACAGATCGCCGAGGTCCATGACAGCCTGCGCGCCGCGCTGAAAGACCGCTTCGGCGCTACGGCCGACGGCATCCGGCTGCTGTATGGCGGGTCGGTCAAGCCCGGCAACGCGGCCGAAATCTTCGCGACCTCGAATGTCGACGGCGCACTGGTCGGCGGCGCCTCGCTGAAGGCTTCGGATTTCTCGGCGATCATCGCGGCACTCGAGGCCGCCCCGGCCGCCTGAGCAGGACAGCCGTCCCGCCAAACAAAGACGCCCGGCCCTGCGGCCGGGCGTTTCGCTTTCGGTCGAGCCTCCGGCGGCGTCAGTAGCCCAGAGCCGCGCGGATCTGGGCCACGACCGGCGGCACCAGAACCGGCGCATCTGCCGCGCCCTCGGCCGCGGCGGTCAACAGCGCCTTCTCGTCCTCGGGAAGATCCGAGGCGGCGATCAGTTCGGCCACCGCCGCGGCATCGAACCCGCCCTCGGTCAGCGCAAAGGGCAAGGCCGCCCCTGCCCCGGGCGTCTCCTCGGCTGCGGGCGCTTCCGCTGAAGGGGCTTGCGCTTCGGAGGCCGGGTCGGCCCCCTCGGGGACGGCCGTCTCCGGTGCCTCGGCGCCCGCGTCACCGGCGCCCGGTGCCGCGGCGGCAGGGTCTCTTTCTGCCGCCGGAGCGTCCCCGTCCGACGCCTTTGCGTCCGGGAGGTCTTGCGGCACGGCGGCCTCAGTGCCGGTCCCGTCGTCGGGAGCCGCCGCCTCGACGCTGCCATCGCCCGAGCCGACCGCCTCGGTCTCCTCCGGGGTCCCGGTCTCCTCTGGGGTCTCGGACGTCTCGGGCTGCGTCTCCTCGCCGACGCTCATGTCGTCATCGGCCGAGACCATGCCCGCGCCGGTCTGCGGCCCGGCCGCGGCCTCATCCTGCGGCGCATCGGCCTGCGTCTCTGCGGCCGGGACCTCTACTGGCCCGGCATCTGCCTCGGCCGCGTCCGGTGCCGCCTCCGGCGGCGCGGGCACAGCCTCTTCGGATGCGGGTGTGGCGGCGGTCTTCGCCCCGGGACCGGCCATGTTGCCCAGATACCAAATGAACCCGCCCAGCCCGAAAGCGGCGAGAATGACGATCGCTGCAAGAGCCTTTTTCATCCTATCCTCCTCTGCCGCCGGAGCGTCCTGCCCCGGCCCTCGCCCCGAAGCTTGTCCCAAGCACCCAGCCTGCGGCAAACCGGCCCGTCGCCGCAGGCCCCAGAGCCTTGCCCGCAGACGGAAAACCGCCTTGAAGCGCGCCCGCCTCGGCGGTAACTTGGACCCTACTCAATTGCAACGATCCAAGGAGCGACACCATAGCCCGCCGACCTCACAACGCGCCGCCAACGCGCGATACCGGCCCTCGCATCAACGGACGCATCCGCTGCCCGGAAATCCGCCTGATCGGCGCCGAGGGCGAAAACCTCGGAGTCGTGGCCCCCGCCCGCGGCATGGAACTGGCCGAACAGGCCGGGCTCGATCTGGTCGAGATTTCTCCCAATGCCACGCCGCCGGTCTGCAAGATCATGGATTTCGGCAAGTTCAAGTACGAACAGCAAAAGCGCGAATCCGAGGCCCGCAAGAAGCAGAAGGTGATCGAGGTCAAGGAAATCAAGTTCCGCCCCAACACCGACAGCCATGACTACGAAGTCAAGATGCGCTCGGTCATCAAGTTCCTCGAGAGCGGCGACAAGGTGAAGGTGACGCTGCGGTTCCGCGGTCGCGAGATGGCGCACCAGAATCTCGGGCGCGAATTGCTGGAGCGGGTGGCCGAGGACGTCAAGGAAATCGGCAAGGTCGAGAACATGCCCAAGCTGGAAGGCCGCCAGATGGTGATGATGATCGGACCGGCCAAGTAACCAACCGGCCAAGTGACCAAATAACAAAACCCGCCCGTCCAGCGATCGGCCGCCCTTCGGGGCGGCTTTTTCGTTATAATTCTCCTTATCTCGGCGAAGGTAACGTTGGGTCAACTGTCGCGACGGATAGTCTCATCGCATCCGCTTGCGCAACAGGGAGACCGTCAGCGTCATGGCCGAAAAGAAACGTCAGCCGGCACGTCTTTGGGCCTATGGGCTTCAGGGGCAGACACGCGAGCGCGTTGCCGAGGTCGGCAAGATCCTGCTGCCGCATCTCGATGCGGTGCTGGCGAGTTTCTATGAAGACATCGCCAACACCCCTGACTGGGACGCGTATTTCACGACCGAAGCGCTGCGCGCGCATGCCCGCAAGAAGCAGAAAGAGCACTGGATTCTCATGTTCAGCTCGAACTTCTCGCAGACTTATTTCGAAAGTGCGGAAAAGATCGGCCGGGTCCACCACCGGATCGGCCTGCCGATCAGCCATTATACTGCGGCCTATGCCCGGGTCGGTCTGGCGCTTCAGGGTCTGATCATGGCCGAGGTGCGCAGGAAATCCTTCCTGGGCCGCGGCGACCCGACCCCGTACATGGACGCCCTGTCGCGGGTGCTGATGCTGGATACCGAGGTCGCGAACTCCGGCTTTTTCGCCGCGCAGGCCGAGGAATACGAGGCCCGGCTTTCGACGCTGGGCCGCAATTTCGAGGACGACATCGGCCGCATCACGGATGTGCTGTCGACCTCGATGCGCCGCCTCGACGATGCGGCGGGCACCATGAACACAGAGATTTCCCGCGCCCGTCAAGGTGCCGACTCGCTGTCGGACAACGCCTCGCGGATCGCCACCAGCGCACAATCCGTCGCCTCGGCAATCGATGAGCTGTCCGCCTCGATCACGTCGATCACCCAGGATGTGAACAACGCCGCCTCGGCCTCGGCCAACGCGATGGAAGAGGCCGAGGCCTCATCGGAACAGGTCGAAAGCCTGCAATCCGCGGCCGAGGAAATCGGCGAGGTGGTGAACCTGATCGCCGAGATTGCCAAGCAGACCAATCTTCTGGCGGTGAACGCGACGGTCGAGGCCTCGCGCGCGGGCGACGCGGGCAAGGGCTTTGCCGTCGTCGCCTTCGAGGTCAAGGCCCTGGCCGAACGGATCAGCCAGGCGACCAGTTCGATCAACGACCGGATCAAGCGGATCCAGTCCGAAACCCAGCTGATGGGCACCCGCATGACCGGCATCAGCGACTGCGTCAGCCGGGTCAGGTCGTTCTCGGACAGCATCCGCGTCGCGGTGGCCGAACAGACCCAGGCCGCCCAGCATATCTCCCAGCATGCCGAGTCGACGGCCTCCAGCACCACCGACATGGCCCAGATGATCCACGACGTCTCGCATCGGGTGGAACGGTCTGGCGACACGTCGATGGCGCTCAAGGACGCGGTCGGCACCGTATCGGGCGAGGCGGGCACCTTGTCTGACAAGGTCCGGAGCTTCCTCGTCGCGCTCCGCGCCGCCTGATCGGAGGCCAAGCAGCCGGGCGTATGCGCGTCCCAATCGCCGACGCCGTCCGTCCGCCGGGGGCGGCATGGGCCGCGCCCCAACCACGCTTGGCCTCAAAGCCCACGCCGGTGCGCGACCGCAGACAGCCAGCGTCCCCTTTTCAAACTGCTGCGGCCTGCGTCGGTCCCGCAAACGAAGGCAGCCAGGCGACGGAGCGCATCGCGCAAAAGACCGGCGTGATCGACGCATCAGATCCGCAGGAACTCCTGCATGGCGCAGATCCGGGGCGACCTGCAAATCGCGACAGAGACGGCCTCCGATATCCGCACACCACCCAGGTCTTCCCAATCGAAGCGCCGCCCGGTCCGGCTCTTGCAGCAGCGGCTTCCGAGAACCCGATCCGGGGGGCGTGGCCCGGCTCGCCCGGGACAGCGCGACGCGTCTGTCAGGCCCAGAACGGCGCCCTCGGGGACCGGAAAAGCGAGCCGTGTCAAAGCGGGCCTTTCGCCGTGCTGAGCCGAAGGGCGTTCGGAAACCGAGAGATGGCGCCCTCGCACCTGACGGTTTCGATCGGCAGATGCCGATGACCGGAACAATTCCGGACCCGGGCGCGGCCCGTCCCCGGGCTCAGGCCTCTCGCGGCTGCGGACGCGACGGGATCTCTTTCAAGAGCCCCCCCACCGCCATGTCGGCAATGGCAGCGGCATCGACCTCGATGCCGCAGGCCACCCGCTCCAGCACCCAGTCGGCGCCGTTCAGCGCGGGCGAGCGGGCACAACCCGGCAGGCCGATCACCGGCCGCCCGCCCTGCGCCCCCAGAAACAACAGATTGCCCGGATCGACCGGCATGCCGAACCGTTCGACCGTCCCGCCCGCAAGGCGCACCGCCTCGGGCCCCACGTCGCGCGGGTCCGAAGTGGCCGAGCCGGTCAGGATCAACCCGATTTCGCCTGGCAGATCGGCCAGCACCGCGGCCATCGCCCCGGCCTCGTGCGGCACGACCCGCACCGCGTCGAGAGAAATCCCCAGCGCCGTCAGCCGGGCTTCGACCGCACCCGCGCCCTTGGCGGTCAGGCCCGGCTTCTGCCCCGCCACCTCGGACAGGATCAGCCCCGCCGATCGCCGCTGCACCGGATGCACCCGGACGGCCGACCGCCCGGCCTGGCAGGCCAGCGCAAGCGCCCTCCCCGGCACCGCATAGGGCAGGATCTTCACGGTACCGACCAGCATGCCGGGCGCGACCCGGACCAGCGGCGCGAGGGTTGCCAATGTGATGCCGGGATCGACCCGATTGATCGCCTGGACCGCCGCCGCGTCGAGCCCGACAACCCCGGGGCCGACCGCGTGCAGGTTGACCCGCCCCCGCGCCGCCGGTCCGATCCGGAGCGCCGCAGCCAAGGGGTCCGGAACCAGCGCTGCCGCCAGCCGCGCCGCCGCGGCATCCTCGGTCACGTCGTCCGGATCGGGGCGCGCGACCGTGACCGAGGCGATGCCTGCCGCCGCCAGCGCCGCCCCATCCTCGGCCGTCAAAATGCGGCCCTTCTGCAGCCGCCGCCCCGCCAGCGTCAGCGAATGCGCGAGGATCGCGCCCTCGGCCTCGGCGGGCGGCACCGGACCGAAGCGCATCAACCCCGCCTCAGCCGCTGGACGATCTCGGCCAGGATCGCGACCGCGATCTCGGCCGGCGATCGCGCCCCGATATCAAGCCCCACCGGCGCGTGGATCGCCGCGATCCGGTCCGGTGCCACCCCGGCCGCCTGCAGCCGCTCGACCCGCTTGGCATGGGTGCGCGGCGAGCCGAGGCAGCCCAGATAGAACGCCTCGGACTGAAGCGCGGCCAGAATCGCCGGATCGTCGAGCTTGGGATCGTGGGTCAGGGTCACGACCGCGGTGCGGGCATCGAGGCCGAGGCCCGCCAAGGCCTCGTCGGGCCAGGCGTCGATCAGGGGCTCGCCGGGAAAGCGCGCCTCGGACCCGAAGGCCGGGCGCGGGTCGATGACCACCGGGGCAAAGCCCGCCAGCCGCGCCATCTGCACCAGTGGCTGGGCGATATGGACGGCCCCAACCACGGCAAGCCGCAGCGGCGGGTTGTGGATCGCGATGAAGGCCGCCCCCTCGAAGCCCGAGCGGTCGGCGCGCATCCGGTCGGCCAGAACCGGCCCGAGGTCCGGGTCGCCGGGCCCCGCAAGACGCCGGGCCCAGCTGTCGGTCTCGACCACATAGGCCACCGCCCGGCGCGCGGCCCGGGCCGCGACCAGATCGGCCAGAAGCGCCTCGGGCAGCGCCGCGCCCACCGGCTCGACCAGCACACGAATGCGGCCGCCGCAGGCGAGCCCCACGGCAAAGGCGTCCTCGTCGCTGACGCCGAAGTCGAGCAGGCGGGGGCGGCCGTCCCCCAGCGCCTCGAGCGCCTCGGCGATCACCGCGCCCTCGACGCAGCCGCCAGAAACGGAGCCCGCCATGCCGCCCGCGCCCGAGACCGCAAGCTGGCTGCCCACCGGGCGCGGCGCGCTGCCCCAGGTTTCGATCACGGTGGCCAGCACCGCGCCCTGCCCCGTCCTGTGCCATTCGAGCGCGGCTTCGGGGATCGCGTCATGGTCTGCGATCTGCATGGATGGTGTCCTCCCTCGGACCGGATATTGGGGGGCCGCGCCGCCGGGGGAAATAGGCAAAAGGTGGCGCCCCCGCCCGCCGGGGTCCGGCGGGCGGGGAGGCCGGGGCCGGCTATTCGGCGGGCGCGGTCTTCGCGGCGTCGGCAGCGGCGGCGCGGGCGGCCGTCCGTCCGACGATCCGGCGCGGCAGAAGGATCGCGATAAGGATGAAGGCAGCCCCCATCACGATGCCCGCCAGATCGCCCTGCAGCGCCGGGATCGCGGCGGGGTAGTCGGCCCCCGGAATGGCGCCCAGAGTCCATTTCTCGCCGTTCAGAAACCCGATCGACTCCCAGAACGGATAGCTGACCATGAAGCCCGCGGCGCCAACGAGCCCGCCCGCCACGAAGAACAACGCATCGATCCGGCCGACCGCAAGCCCGCACAGCCCGGTGCCCGGGCAATAGCCCGCGATGGCCCAGCCGAAGCCCAGGATCGCCCCGCCCAGCAGCACGCCCACATGGACCGCCTTCACCGACATGTGGCCCACATCGACAAGCCCGTACATCTGCCCCGCGAAGATCAGGATCGAGGCGGTGCCGATGGCCACGAGGATGGTCTTCATCAGGTTGGTATCGGTCAGGGTCAGCATCCTCGCGATCCAGTTCGGGTTCGTGGCCCCGATCCGGTCGAGCATCGCCCCGAAGGCCGCGCCCAGAAGCCCGGCGATGACAAGGGTCATGGTCATAGCTTAGCCCTCCTTCTTCAGAAGCGCCATCGCCGTCGGGAAGGCGGTCAGAAACGCCCCGAAGGCAAAGACATAGCCCGAGATCGAGGTCTGCATCATCCCCGACATCATGTGCCCCGAGGTGCAGCCCCCCGCAAGCCGCGCGCCGTAAAGCACCAGCACGCCGCCCGCGAAGGCCAGGACCCAGCGCAGCGGCCAGAAGCCGCCGGTATTGGCGCGGTACATGGCGGGCACGTTGCGTTCGCCCTTCGGCACGGTCGAGCGGATCAGCGAGGACAGGAACGCCCCCACCATCATCGCCAGAACGAAGACCACGGGATAGGTCAGCGGATTGCCCGCCTCGGCCGCCAGCGCCCCGCCCGATTTCGCCAGATAGGCATTGGTCGAGGTAAAGCCCTCGGCGGTCTGCGTGACGATGCCCGCATCGGGCTGCTGGAGGTTCCACAGGACGGCGTCGAGCACCACGAACTGGGTCGAGACGCCGATCGGCTTGGCCAGAAGCACGGCCAGGAAGACCAAGATCCCAAGGAGCGGGCCGCCGATCTTCCAGTTGAGTGGCATGGGTTTCACCGGATTTCACTCCCCTCATTATATTCTCTGTTTGGAATATAATGACAGGGCGCGACGAGTCGGATCAAGACGGATCGCCTGTGACAAAAACGGAAACGGGAAACGCAAAAAACGCCGTGGGAGGGAGGGCCCACGGCGTTTCACTGACCGGCATCCGGGGAGGGAGGACCCCTTTGATGCCGAAATCCTGTGCTGGGAAAGACACAGGGACTCGCTGCGGGCTTGCTGGCGCCGGCTGGGAACGTTCCGACGCCGCCCGCAAACAGTGACTGTCAGATGTATCTTTCGCCGGGCCGTCACTTTGATCTGGATCAAACCGGTCCGGAATGTCGCATGGCGGCCAGCAATCGGTCGCGTTCGCCGGTGTCGCGGGCCTCGGAGACGGCCTCGGCGAGCTCTTCCAGCGAGCGGATCGAATGGCCCGCGCGAAAGCAGTCCACATGGGGCAGCATCGCCTGTATTCCCCGGGCCTTCGGCGCGAATCCGTCCCAGCGCAGAAGCGGGTTGATCCAGATGAGACGGCGCGCCGAGAGATGCAGCCGCTCGATCTCTCGCGACAGGATGTCCGCCTCGTCGCGGTCGAGCCCGTCGGTAATCAGCAGCACGACCGCGCCGGGGCCGAGAACCCGGCGCGACCAGTCGCGGTTGAAGGCATGCAGGGCACTGCCGATTCGGGTGCCGCCCTCCCAGTCGGGGGCCTCGGCCCCAGCCGCGGCAAGCGCCGCGTCGACGTCGCGGGTCGCGAGATGCCGGGTGATGTTGGTCAGGCGGGTACCGAAAGTGAAGGCATGGACCCGCGCCCAGCCCGCACCCCTGGCGTTCAAGACGGCGTGCAGGAAGTGCAGCACCATGCGGGAATACTGCGACATCGACCCCGAGATGTCGCAAAGCACCACCAGATTGGGCCAGCGCGGGCGCCGATTTTTCTGCGAAAAATCGCGGACCTCCCCGCCCGCGCGCAGGGAGGCGCGCATCGTGCCGCGCCAATCGGGCAGCCGCCCGTGCCGCGCGGCCTGGCTGCGGCGCGACACAAGGGGCGCCACCGGCAGGCGCAGCCGGGACAACATCCGCTTCGCCTCGGCGGTCTCGGCGGTGCTCATCTGCTCGAAGTCAAGGCTCTTGAGCCGTTCGCGTGCCGACTGGGTGCCGGTCGCATCGATCTCGATGTCCTCTTCGGGTCCAGGTTCGACGGGATCGGACAAATCGCGCGGCACGCCATCCAGCAGCGCCTCGGCCGCGCGCTTCTCGGCCGGGCGCGCCCGGCGCTCTTCCGCGGCACCGCGCAACGCAGGCAGCATCAGGCTCATCATGTGTTCGAGAAAGCGCGGGTCGCGCCAGTACAGCCGGAACACCTGGTCGAAGACCGCGCGATGCTCGGGGCGCGACACGAAACAGGCGGCGAGGGTATGGTGAAAATCGGCCCGGTCGGTGAAGCCCGCCGCCTCGACCGCGCGAACGGCGTCGATGGCCCGGCCGGGACCGACAGGCAGCCCTGCCTTGCGCAGGGCACGCGCGAAATGAAGGATGTTGTGCGAGAGCTTCCCCTCGTCGGGGATGCCGAGGGCGGGATAGTCAGCCATCTTCATCCACTCCGGGGCGCGGCAGGGTCAGGCGGTCGCAAGTTCGGCCCTCACCGCATCCAGAAGGCGCCGCGCCTCGGAGCCTTCGAGCCGCTGGATGTCGTCCTGGTATTTCAGAAGCGCGCCGATGGTGTCGGCGATCACTTCTGGCGAGAGGCCGATCACGTCGAGGGCGAGCAGGCATTTGGCCCAGTCGATGGTCTCGGCGACGCCCGGCTTCTTGAACAGATCCTCGCTGCGAAGCCGCTGCACGAAGGCCACGATCTCGCGGCTGAGGGTTTCGGCCGCCTCGGGCGCGCGGGCCTGCAGGATCTCGAGCTCGCGGGCGAAATCGGGGTAGTCGACCCAGTGATACAGGCAACGCCGCTTCAGCGCGTCATGGACCTCGCGCGTGCGGTTCGAGGTCAGGATGACGATCGGCGGCTCGGCCGCGCGGATCGTGTCAAGTTCGGGGATCGTCACCTGGAAATCGCCCAGCGCCTCCAGCAGGAAAGCTTCGAAAGGTTCGTCGGTTCGGTCGATTTCGTCGATCAGCAGAACGGGCGCGCCGCCCGGCTGGGGCCGCATCGCCTGCAATAGCGGCCGTTCGATCAGGTAGCGTTCGTCGAAGAGCTCGGCTTGCAGCCCGGCGCGGTCGGCACCGCCCGCGGCCTCGGCAGTACGGATCGCGATCATCTGCGCGGCGAAGTTCCATTCGCAGACCGCACTCGCGGCATCGAGCCCTTCGTAGCATTGCAGGCGGATCAGCCGACGGCCCAGCGCTGCGGCAATGGCGCGGGCGATTTCGGTCTTGCCGGTGCCGGGCTCGCCCTCGAGAAAGAGCGGCCGCCCGAGCCTGAGCGCCAGAAAGGCCACCGTCCCGAGCGCGCGGCCGCAGACATAGTTCTGGCCCGCCAGCATCGCCTGCACCGCATCGATGGACCCGATCACTTCTGCCACCCGCCCTGTCCTTCTCCTTAGCGTTCCGCTGGCCCCCGTCCCAGGACCGGCGATTGCCTCACCCTGCCGCGCAGGCTATGCCTCGTCCATAAGCCTAAAGGAGGAGGAACGGCCTTGGAGAGTCCGCTGAAACCGAAGGATGCGCCCGAGCTGGCGCGATTCGACTGGGAGGACCCGCTGCGGCTGGAGGACCGGCTGGACGAGGATGAACGGATGCTGCGGGACGCGGCGCGGGCCTTTGCCCGGGACCGGCTGCAGCCCCGCGTGACCGAGGCCTTCCGCAACGAGACGGTCGAGCCGGAACTCTTCCGCGAGATGGGCGAGGCCGGGCTTCTGGGGGTGACGCTGCCCGAGGCATATGGCGGGCTTGGGGCGTCTTACGTGACCTACGGCCTTGTCGCGCGCGAGATCGAGCGGGTCGATTCGGGCTATCGCTCGATGATGTCGGTGCAGTCCTCGCTGGTGATCTATCCGATCTACGCCTACGGCTCGGAGGCGCAGCGACAGCGCTATCTGCCGGGGCTGGCGCAGGGCACGCTGATCGGCTGTTTCGGGCTGACCGAACCAGAGGCGGGCAGCGATCCGGGCAGCATGAAGACCCGGGCCGAGAAGACCGCCACCGGCTACAGGCTGACCGGCACCAAGACCTGGATCTCGAACGCGCCAATGGCCGATATCTTCGTGGTCTGGGCGAAATCCGAGGCCCATGGCGGCAAGATCCGCGGATTCGTTCTGGAAAAGGGGATGGCCGGGCTTTCGGCGCCGAAGATCGAGGGCAAGCTGTCGCTTCGGGCCTCGCCCACCGGCGAGATCGCGATGGACGGGGTCGAGGTCGGCGAAGAGGCGCTTTTGCCCGGGGTCGAGGGGCTGAAGGGGCCGTTCGGCTGTCTGAACCGGGCGCGCTACGGCATTGCCTGGGGCGTGATGGGCGCGGCCGAGGCCTGCTGGCATGCGGCGCGGAGCTATGGGCTCGACCGGCGTCAGTTCGGCCGCCCGCTGGCCGCGACGCAGCTGTTCCAGAAGAAGCTTGCCGACATGCAGACCGAGATTGCGCTTGGGCTGTCGGCCTGCCTGCAGGTCGGGCGGCTGATGGACGAGGCCCGTGCCGCGCCCGAGGCGATCAGTCTGATCAAGCGCAACAATTGCGGCAAGGCGCTGGAGATCGCCCGGGCGGCGCGCGACATGCATGGCGGCAACGGGATTTCCGAGAGCTATCCGGTGATCCGCCACATGGTGAACCTCGAGACGGTGAACACCTACGAGGGCACGCATGACGTGCATGCACTGATCCTCGGCCGCGCACAGACCGGGCTGCAGGCCTTTTTCTGAAGCCACCTGAGACCCCGTCGCGGGGCCGGAATCGCGCGCGCCGGAGTTAGTGTTCAGTTGGTTTGATACCGGTGGTTCACGAGGTTTGATCCCGGAAGAACCCGGCAGTCCCCCGGTTATCCGGGATGGCCCAGCGGCGTCCGGCACAAGGTCAACGGCGTCTGCGGCGCTGCCACCATGCGTGGATTGCGGACTTCGCGACCCGGCGGCCTTCGGGAAATGTGCGCGATACCTCTGACGCGATATCGTCGAACGTCATGCGGTCGATGCGCGCCTCGATAAAGGCACGCAATTCAGGGTCCGTCTCGATCTTCGAGGGTCTTCCGGGCCGGTGATTGCGGCGATGGTCAGACGGTTCCGGCAGGTCCTGGAAGCCGATTTGAACGCCCTTGGAATGCGCGCTCAAAGGGTCGACCCGGAGTTCATCCTCTGCCTGATCGAGCGCGTCCGCGAGCCGGTCCAAAAGCAACTTCAACTGCCCGACCACTGCGCAAGCGGTTCTGATCTGGAGCGACACGCCGTCCATCTGATCAATCGCTCAGCGCTTCGGGCCAAAGACCCAATTGACGTGCGACATCGGCTGCTTCCGACGAAACTGAGGCACCTGCGGAAACTCTTGTGCGCGGTGGCGCGGCCGTCACAGCGTAAGACGTCAAGTGAGCATAGGCAGGAGCCGCCGAGGCAACAAAGCGGTCAAAGGCCGCTTCATCGGCCACGCATGGACACGCGCCCAAGATTTCATCGGAGTTGTCGAATACCCTTTCTGGAAGGCTTCCTCAACCTTTGCAGTCGCGCGCTCCAAACGCCAGGCATTTGGCTCTTCTAAGGCCGCGCATGGCAGCGCTGACGGCATTCGCGATGCCGCGCGCAACCGCAATGCCGCGCGCGCGGCCGTCGCTGCGGCCAACACCTACATAACCGACGCGAGTTTCGAGGCCGCGCTTGCCGCCCTCGATGTGGACAAGGCGGAACGTCCAGAACGGCCCGGAAAAGTGGTCGGCGCCCGCTTCGGCCCGCCGCTGAACCCACGTCCCACCATTGCGGAGCCCGAGACCGCCAAACCAGACGAGTACATGTCGAATTTCGATGCCTTCCTTGCCGCCAAGCGGTCGAAGGGCGGGAAACCGGCATGAGAGGCGCTGCAACGCCTCCCATGCCATTGGCAGAGGGCCGAGGCCCTCACTTCACCAGGAGAGGACTATGACCAACGTAATCCCGATTGCCAAGCCAGAAGTCGCATCGCGACAGATAGGCGGCTGGGTCGAGACCGAAGCGTCCAAGATTATTCTTCGGTCCCTGGAGCTCATCCGAGCCATGGACCCTCCGGCGCTCACAATGGTCGCGGGCGCACCCGGCCTTGGAATAACCAAGTCTTTGTTCCGCTTCAAAAACACTCACAAAAACGTCTTGATCCACGTCGCGGTGCAAGGCGAAGGAGGCGTCTGGAACCTGGCGAACGAACTCTACAGGTTGCTGGATATCGAAGACCCGAATGGCCGACGCCTGCCCGAAGAGAGGCGGCGCATCGCCGAGGCGGTCGGTTTCGAGTCGATGCTGCTTATAGACGAGGCCCAGTATCTGGTGCAGCGCAACGGCCGGGGTCGCGATGACCTTCAGCCGTGGCCCTCGGCCGCGAGCGAGACCAGAAGCCGTGCCATCGCGGCCTTCCGCTCGGCCCGTTCGCGCAGCGAGGGCGACGCCTCCATGAACGCCGCGTGCGCCGCCTCGTCATAGGTGCCCGGCTCAAGGTGCAGCTCGTCGCAGGTCTTGCGCTGCCAGGCCAGCCGCTCGGGCTCGGGCAGGTCGGAAACCGGGAAGAGGAAGACGTTGCCGTTGGAGCGCGGTTCGATGCCATTCCGCTTGAGCTAGGCGAGGCAAGGCAAGCGGGCTTGCTGCTTGGGATAGAACCCGCCCCTCCGAGCTCTGAAGCGGTCGCCATAGGCAAAGGAGCACCTCGTTTCTTGCCTTGCCCTTCGGGCACTCGTATAATAGTTACGGAATACCGTAAATAATTACGGATTACAATATTGGGATGAGGTTATCCGGACTATGGCCGCAGAACAAGAGCCCTACACGCTCCTTGATCTCTCGCCCGTCCTGCGGTCGATTATGGCTGCGCGCGGGCTGTCGGTTGCGGACATGGCCCGTATGGCTGGTGTGTCGAAAAGCGCCATGGAGAAGTATCTGGCCGGACCGAGTTCGCCGCGCGCGGTCGCGGTAGCCTCGCTTGCGAGAGCGTTGAATATCAGCACGGATGCCCTGGTATTCGGCGAGTTCTATGAGATGACGGAGAAGGCGGCCCACCGAGCCGCCGTTGACGGGTTCATCAAGCTTCTACGCGACCTCAAGTCGGACCCGGAGCTTTCAAGAACCTTTGCCGAACTCGAACCCGGTTCCGATGCGCTCTCGGACTTCACTATGCGCGTTGCGCTTGACCGAGCCGACGACGTCCACCGGCAATTCGTTGGGCGGCACTTCCGCATTTTGCCCGCGACAACGACCATCAAGCGTTAAGTCTCAGCTTAACGATCCCTGCAAGCTCCCATTGATATCATTGGATTTTTTACTGCACCTTTGGGTGTTTTGCGGCGTTTCCGGCCCAAATCGGCCCCATCGGTATTAAACCTCGTGAACCAGCCCCCCATTGCAAGCACATAAAAAGGCTTGATATTTTTTCGACCCGGTATCAAACCATCTGAACCGCGTCAGCCGGGGGCTCTGCCCCCGGACCCCCGGGGTATTTCGGCCAAGAAGAAGGACAGCCCCTTCGCCGCACTGGGTTTCGGGCTGAAACCGGCGTATGTGGAAGCCGTGCCTTTTCGTGCAGGAGTGCCCGCAATGCCCTTGGATCTCTGGTTTGCCTTTGCTGCGGCTTCGGCCCTTCTTCTGATGAGCCCCGGCCCGACGGTCCTGCTTGTGCTGAGCTATGCCCTGAGCCAGGGGCGGCGGGTGGCCGTGGCGATGGCCCTGGGCGTGGCCCTGGGCGATCTGATCGCGATGACGGCCTCTCTGGCCGGCCTGGGCGCGCTGGTGCTGGCCTCGGCCACGCTGTTCTCGGTGCTGAAATGGGTGGGGGCGGCCTACCTGGTCTGGCTCGGGATCAAGCTTTTGCGGAGCCGCCCGGCGGCACTGGAAGAGGAGAGCGGCGGCGTGCCAGAGCAGCGCCCGGCCCGGGCGATTTTCGCCCATGCCGCGATGGTCACCGCGTTGAACCCGAAATCGATCGCGTTCTTCATCGCCTTCGTTCCGCAATTCCTGCGGCCCGAGGCGCCGCTGGCGCCGCAATTCGCGACGCTGATCGCCACATTCGTCGGGCTCGCCGCGCTGAACGCGCTGAGCTATGCGCTGCTGGCCGACCGGCTCAGGGCGCAGATCCGGCGGCCTTCGGTGCTGCGCTGGATGACCCGGGCCGGGGGGGGCGCGCTGATCGGCATGGGGGCCCTGACCGCGACGGCGGCGCGCACCTGACCGGCCCCGGGGCGGTTTTCCGCTGACCGGACGCCGTGCCGCGCCGGTCGGTGAAAAACGCGCCTTTCGGACGCCGCAACTTGGATTTAGGCTTCCTCACGGTTGTAGAGGTGGGCATGAAGGACCGGTTCGCGAGCGAAAGCGAGACAGGCCGCTGGCATACACTGCTGGACCGGTCCGGTACGGGGGCGTGGGTCAAGGCGCTTGGCCCCGACCATGCCGCCGTCTGGGCGGCGGGGGGCGGCACGCTTCTGGTCACTTTCGAGCAGGCCCGCGAGATCCTGACCGGGGCGACCGTCGGCCATACCCTGGCCGCCCAGCTTGCCGAGCCCGCGGGCTGGTCGCGGCTGACCTTGGTAGCCCATGGCGCGACCTGGTTCCGCGACCGGGCGGTTTACGACTTCTTCGACGAGCGCGTCGATTCAGAATTCTTCGACGCGTTCGATCGCGTGGTGTTCTACGGGGCGGGCATGTGCGGCTATGCGGCCTGCGCCTATTCCGTCGTGGCGCCGGGGGCGGCTGTGGTTGCGCTCGCGCCGCAGGCCACGCTGGACCCCGCGCAGCTGGACTGGGACCGGCGTTTTCTGATGGCAAGGCGGCGCGACTTTACCTCGCGCTATGGCTATGCCCCGGACATGATCGAGGCCGCCTGCTGTGCGGCAATCCTCTACGACCCGGCGCAGACGCTCGACGCGATGCATGCCGCTTTGTTTGACGGGCCCAACGTGATGCGGCTGGCCACGCCCCATTGCGGCGACGCGCTCGAGGCGCATCTGTCGGCCATGGCCGTCCTGCCGGAACTGATCGACGCGGCGGGCGAGGGTCAGTTGACCGCCGAGGTCTTTTTCCGGCTTTTCCGGGCGCGGCGCCAGCACGCACCCTATCTTGCGGCCCTTCTGGACCGGCTTGACAAGTCCGGCCGCACCGATCTGGCGCGGGGCGTTCTGCGTCATGCAAGCCATGTTGCCGAGCACGAGCACCTGACCGGCGCACGCACCGATCTGGACCGGCGGCTGCGGCGCCACCGGCCGGACGTGCCGGTCTGAGCGACCGACCGGCCCGGGATCAGAGCGAGATCAAAGGTAGAAGCGGTCGCTGAAAATCCGGCGGATCACGTCCTGCCGGGTCAGCCCCCGGGCCGCCAGATCCTCGTCCGAGATGGCGTTCAGCTTTTCCAGCGCACGGGTGCGCGGGTGGTTCTCGACGATGCGGACCATCGCCGCGATGATCGAGGAAACGAGCGAGCCGCGTTGGCCCGCAACATGCGTATTCGCGAGTGCCATATGGAAACTCCTGTTCGCGTACAGTTGTTTCCTCCCATGCCCGCAAGATAGGACAGTATCCGTGACTTTTCCATTGACGGATGGGAAGCCCCGCCTTGCGTCAGGCGCTTGGCTCAGGCGCGGCGCGCGGCGCCCCAAGGCCGCAAGCCGACCGCGATCGGTACTGGAAAGCGCCCGGGCGATTGTGTATCGCCCTGCCCCATGACCCAGAGCCTCACGATCCGCCGCCCCGACGACTGGCACCTGCATCTGCGCGACGGCGCCATGATGGCCGGCGTGCTGCCCGAATCCGCCCGCGACTTCGCCCGCGCCATCGTCATGCCCAATCTGGTGCCGCCGGTGGTGACCGGGACCCAGGCCGCCGCCTATCGCGACCGGATTATCGCCGCGCTGCCCGAGGGGGCGGACTTCACCCCCCTGATGACGCTCTATCTCACCGAAGAGACCGATCCCGAGGATGTGGCCCGCGCCCATGCCGAGGGGCTGGTGACGGCGGTCAAGCTCTACCCCGCCGGGGCCACGACCAATTCGGCCTCGGGCGTGAGCGATTTCGACAAGGTGCGCGGGGTCCTGGACAGGATGGCCGAGATCGGCTGCCCGCTCTGCGTCCATGGCGAGGTGGTCGACCCCGAGATCGACATCTTCGACCGCGAGGCGGTCTTCATCGACCGGGTGCTCGACCCGATCCGCCGCGCGGTGCCGGGCCTGAAGGTGGTGATGGAGCATATCACGACCTCGGACGGCGTCGATTACGTGCGCTCGGCCGAAGCGGGGCTTGGCGCGACGATCACCACCCATCACCTGATCATCACCCGCAACCATATTCTGGTGGGCGGGATCAAGCCGCATTACTATTGCCTGCCGGTGGCCAAGCGCGCGCGCCATCGCGACGCGCTGGTCGCGGCCGCGACTTCGGGCGATGTGCGCTTCTTTCTCGGAACCGACAGCGCGCCCCATGCCGACCCGGCCAAGGAAAGCGCCTGCGGCTGCGCCGGGGTCTTTTCAGCCACGAACACGCTGTCCTGCCTCGCCGAGGTCTTCGAACGCGCGGGCGCGCTTGACCGGCTCGAGGCCTTCGCCTCGCTGAACGGCCCCGCCTTCTACGGCCTGCCGCCCAATGAGGACCGCATCACCCTGACCCGGGATGCCGCGCCCGTCGCCTATCCCGCGCGGATCGAGACCGGGGCCGGGCCGGTGACGCTGTTCGATCCGGGCTTCGATCTGCACTGGCGGGTCGAGCGGTGAGCCGCGGATTTTTCGCAGAAAAATCGCCGGGCCGGGCCGCACCCGTCCGGCAGGATACGGAGACGCTTGCGCCATGATCCCGACCGCCTTCCCCGACAAGTCCGAAATCGCCCGCCTCTCCGCCCGCATGCTGCTGGAAATCGGGGCGGTGCATTTCAATGCCGAAACGCCCTTCACGCTCGCCTCGGGCCTGCCCTCGCCCACCTATATCGACTGCCGCAAGCTGATCTCGTTTCCGCGGATCCGCGCCACGCTGATGGATTTCCTGACCGTCACCGTGCTGCGCGACGCGGGCTTCGAGGCCTTCGACTGCATCGCGGGCGGCGAAACCGCGGGCATCCCCTTCGCAGCCCTCGTGGCCGAGCGGATGGCGCTGCCCATGACCTATGTCCGCAAGAAGCCCAAGGGCTACGGCCGCAACGCCCGCATCGAGGGCGTGATGGCCGAAGGCGACCGGGTGCTTCTGATCGAGGACCTGACCACCGATGGCGGCTCGAAGATCAGCTTCGTCGACGCGATCCGCGACACCGGCGCCATTTGCGGTCATACGGCGGTGATTTTCTATTACGGGATCTTCCCCGAAACCGAAAAGACCCTGGGCGATCACGGCATCCGGCTGCATCATCTCTGCACCTGGTGGGACGTCCTGGCCGAGGCCCGCGCCCAGGGCACCTTCGATTCCGCCACGCTTGCCGAAGTCGAGGAATTCCTGAAAGCGCCGCGCGCCTGGCAGGAGGCGCGAGCCAAGGTTTAGGCGCAAACCCGCCTGTCTGACGCCGGAAACCTCTCGACCTTCCGGCCCGGGAGCCCGGCAGGAAACCAAATCTTGACGCAAGGCCACCTCGACCCGCAAGACTCGGGGTGGAAACTTATGAACCATTCATCCACAGGCTATCCACAGGTTTACCCAGATTGCCGTGGCCGCAGGCGGGGGGCTAGAACCCCCCTGCAGGGAGTTTAACGAACATGAACAAGGTCAGAACCATCCGGCCCGAGGGCGAGGAGGCGGACGACACGACCGGCCTGCCCCATAACATCGAGGCCGAGCAGCAATTGCTGGGCGCGATCCTGACCAATAACGAGATCTTCGACCGGATCGCGTCCATCGTCCAGCCGCAGCATTTCTACGATCCGGTCCATTCCCGGATCTTCGAGATCGCCGCCAACCGGATCCAGAAGAACCAGCTGGCCTCGCCGGTCACGCTGAAAGCCTTCCTCGAGGATGACGAGGGGCTCGCCGAACTGGGCGGGCCGGCCTATCTGGCGCGGCTCGCAGGGGCCGCGATCTCGTCCTTCGCGGCGCGCGACTATGCCCAGATGATCTACGATTTCTGGCTGCGCCGCGAACTGATGAAGCTCGGCGCCGAAATCTCGGACAAGGCCGCCAAGGTCGACATCGCCTCGGAACCGGCCGCCCAGATCGTCGAGGCCGAACAGGGGCTCTACAAGCTGGCCGAGAAGGGCCAGTCGGAAACCGGATTTCAGTCCTTCCTGCGCGCCGTCACCGATGCGGTGAAGGTCGCCAATGCCGCCTATCAGCGGGACGGCGGGCTGGCGGGCCTCTCGACCGGGCTGACCGATCTCGACAAGAAGCTCGGCGGGCTGCACCGGTCGGACCTTCTGATCCTCGCCGGGCGGCCCTCGATGGGCAAGACCTCGCTGGCGACCAACATCGCCTTCAACATCGCCCGCGCCTACAAGCGCGGCACCCTGCCCGACGGATCGGTCGGCGCGGTCAATGGCGGCGTCGTGGGCTTCTACAGCCTTGAGATGAGCGCCGAACAGCTGGCCGCCCGGGTCCTGTCGGAGGCCGCCGAGGTGCCCTCGGAACAGATCCGCCGCGGCGACATGACCGAGACCGAGTTCCGCCGCTTCGTCAACGCCGCCAAGGACCTCGAGGCCTGTCCGCTCTACATCGACGACACGCCCGCCCTGCCGATCAGCCAGCTTGCGGCCCGCGCCCGGCGGCTGAAACGGACCCACGGGCTCGATGCGCTTTTCGTCGACTACCTGCAGCTCGTCCGCCCCGCCACCGCCAAGGACAGCCGGGTCAACGAGGTGTCCGAGATCACCCAAGGGCTGAAGGCCATCGCCAAGGAGCTGGACATCCCCGTCGTGGCGCTGTCACAGCTGTCGCGCCAGGTCGAAAACCGCGAGGACAAGCGGCCGCAACTGTCGGACCTTCGGGAATCGGGCTCGATCGAGCAGGACGCCGACGTCGTGATGTTCGTGTTCCGCGAGGAATACTACAAGGAACGGGAAAAGCCCGGCGATCACGACCTCGAGGGCATGGCCAAGTGGCAGGAGCAGATGGAATCGGTCCATGGCAAGGCCGAGGTCATCATCGGCAAGCAGCGGCACGGGCCCATCGGCTCGGTCGAGCTGAGCTTCGAGGGCCGCTTCACCCGCTTCGGCAACCTCGTAAAACCCTGGCAGCAGGGACAGGCGGTCGAGGGCTTTTGATCGACCCGGACGCGGGCGGGCCGAGCCCGGGCCATTCGGCTCTTGACGCGGCCCGCGCGCGTGGCACAACAGCGGCCATGGCTACCGGTACACTCACGATCGATCTCGACGCGCTCGCGCGCAACTGGAAGGCGCTCGACCGCGCAAGCGGAGCGGGCGTGGAAACGGGGGCGGTCGTCAAGGCCGACGGCTACGGGCTGGGCGGCGACCGCGTGGCCCGCGTGCTGGCCCAGGCCGGCGCCCGGCGCTTTTTCGTCGCCGCCGCCGAGGAAGGCGCCCAGATCCGCAACGCGCTGGGACCGGGGCCGCAGATCTGCGTGTTCTCGGGCCATATGGCGGGCGATACCGACATGATCGGCGATCTCGACCTGGTGCCGATGCTGAACTCGGTCGACCAGCTGACCCGCCACATGGAGGGCCTGCCGGGTCGTGCCTTCGGCATCCAGCTCGATACGGGGATGAACCGGCTGGGTCTTGAACCGGCCGAATGGGCGGCGGTGCGCGACATCGTCCTGGCCGCGGGGCCGGTCCTGATCATGAGCCACCTCGCCTGCGCCGACGAGCCCGGCCACCCCGCGAACCTTCAGCAACTGACCGCCTTCCGCGAGATGACCGACGGCTGCGCCGTGCCGCGCTCGCTTTCCGCGACGGGCGGCGTTCTGCTGGGGCCCAACTATCATTTCGACGTCACCCGCCCCGGCATGGGCGTCTATGGCGGGCTGCCCTTCCCCGAGGCCGAGCCGGTCGTGGGCCTGTCCTTCCCGGTGATCCAGACCCGCGAGGTGCAGCCCGGCGAAAGCATCGGCTACGGTTACACCTTTACCGCGCCCGAGCGCCGCGTGGTCGCGACCGTGACCGCGGGCTATGCCGACGGCATGCACCGGGCGCTGTCGAACCGTGGCCAGCTCTGGTTCGAGGGCACGCCCTGCCCCATCCTCGGCCGGGTCTCGATGGACCTCATCACCGCCGACATCACCCATCTGGGCACGGTTCCGCCCGCGCTTGACCTGCTTTGCCCCGAACAGGGGGTGGACGCGGTCGCCGACACCGCCGGGACCATCGGCTACGAGATCATGACCTCGCTCGGCCGCCGCTATGCCCGCCGCTATGTCGGCGGTGCGGGCACATGATCCTGCTGAACCCCGTCGGCGCGCTCGGTCGCGCGGTGCTGGACGGGCTGGCCGCGCTCGGGCGACTCACGCTCTATCTCGGGGCCACGCTTTACGCGATGGTGCGCCCGCCCTTCTATTTTCGAGAATTCGGGCATGCGGTCTGGGTGATCGGCTACAACAGCCTGCCCGTCGTCGGGCTGACCGCCGTCTTCACCGGCGCGGCGCTGGCATTGCAGATCTACGAGGGCGGCTCGCGCTTCAATGCAGGCCAGGTCGTGCCATCGATCGTCGCCATCGGCATGGCGCGCGAACTGGGTCCGGTGATGGCGGGCCTGATGGTCGCCGCGCGGGTCTCGTCCTCGATCGCGGCCGAGATCGGCACGATGAAGGTGACCGAGCAGATCGACGCGCTGGTCACGCTTTCGACCGACCCGATGCGCTATCTGACGGTGCCCCGGGTGCTGGCGGCGACGGTCACCGTGCCGGTTCTGGTCGCCGTGGGCGATTCCATCGGCATCTTCGGCGGCTATCTGGTGGGCACCCAAAGCCTCGGGCTGAACGCCGCCGCCTATCTGAAGAACACCGCCGATTATCTGGAAATCTGGGACGTGACCTCGGGTCTGGTGAAGGGCGCGGCCTTCGGCTTCCTGATCGCGCTGGTCGGCTGCTATTATGGCATGAATTCGGGCCGCGGCGCCCAGGGCGTGGGGGCCGCCACGAAATCGGCGGTGGTCGCCGCCTCGGTTCTGGTGCTGGCCGCCAACTACATTCTCACAACCCTGTTCTTCGCCGCATGATCGAGCTTCGCGATATCCGCAAGGCCTTCGGCCGGAACCATGTCCTGAGGGGCGTGACGCTGACCGTCCCGAAGGGCGAAAGCATGGTCATCATCGGCGGGTCTGGCACCGGCAAGTCGGTGCTGCTGAAATGCATCCTCGGGCTGGTGCGGCCCGATGCGGGCCAGATCCTGATCGAGGGCGAGGATGCGTCGCGCGCCGAACGCGAGGCGTTTCTGGCGCGCTTCGGGATGCTGTTTCAGGGCGGCGCGCTGTTCGATTCGCTGCCGGTCTGGCAGAACGTGGCCTTCCGGCTGATGCGCGGCGCCACCAAGCGGCCAAAGGCCGAAGCGCGCGAGATCGCCATCGAAAAGCTGCGCCGGGTCGGGCTGAAACCCGAGGTCGCCGATCTGTTCCCGGCCGAGCTGTCGGGCGGCATGCAGAAACGCGTGGGTCTGGCCCGCGCCATCGCCGCCGAGCCCGAGATCATCTTCTTCGACGAACCCACCACCGGGCTCGACCCGATCATGGCGGGCGTCATCAACGAGCTGATCCGCGAGATCGTGGTCGAGATGGGCGCAACCGCCATGACCATCACCCATGACATGAGCTCGGTCCGGGCCATCGCCGACGACGTGGCGATGCTGCATGGGGGCGTGATCCAGTGGACCGGGCCGGTCGCCGACATGGACCACTCGGGCGATCCCTATCTCGACCAGTTCATCCATGGCCGCGCCGAAGGCCCCATCGAGGCGGTGCGGTGACGGTCCGGCCGTGACCCTGCGGCTGCTGCGCCTCGCCAATCTGGCGCTGCTGATCCTGTTCCCCGTCGCCTGGGCCGCGCCACTGTTGCGCGCGGGGCTCCTGCCGCTGTTCGGGATGTCGGAAATCTCCGTGCTGTCGGGGCTGGCCTCGCTCTGGCAGGCCGACATTTTCCTCGCGCTGCTGGTGACGCTGCTGGCGCTTGTCGCGCCCTATGCCAAGACCGTCGGGCTGGCGCTGGTCCAGTACGATCTGGCCTCGCCCCGGCTGCTGCCCGCGATCCATGTCATGGGCAAGCTCGCCATGGCCGATGTGTTCCTGATCGCGATCTATGTCGTGGTCGCGAAAGGGGTGGGCCTCGGCCGGGTCGAAACCGCCTGGGGGCTTTACCTCTTCACCTTCTGCGTACTGGCCTCGCTGGCATTGTCGAGCCTGACGGCCCGGGTGATGCACCGGACCTGACGCCCGGCATGGTCCGCCGGGCACCTGTCTTCAGGCCGCCGCCGCGTCGCCGGCCTTGCCGGGCGTGTAGTTCAGGACCGGCGCCAGATGGCGTTCGGCCTCGGCGAGCGCAATCCCCTTCCGCGCGGCATAATCGGCGACCTGATCGGCCTCGACCTTGCCGACCCCGAAATAGAAGCTGTCGGGATGGGCGAAATAAAGCCCCGAAACCGACGGCCCCGGCCACATCGCCATGCTTTCGGTCAGCCGGATGCCCACGGCCCGTTCCGCATCGAGCAGCCGGAAGAGCGTCTTCTTCTCGGTATGGTCGGGCTGGGCCGGGTAGCCCGGCGCGGGGCGGATGCCCTTGTAGGGCTCGGCGATCAGCTCTTCGGGGGTGAAGGTTTCATCGGGTGCATAGCCCCAGAGGCTGCGGCGCACTTCCGCATGCATGCGCTCGGCGAAGGCCTCGGCGATGCGGTCGGCCAGCGCCTTGACCATGATCGCGCCATAGTCGTCATGCTCGGCCGCCATGCGCTCGGCAATGGCGATTTCCTCGGGGCCCGCCGTCACCGCAAAGCCGCCCAGATAATCGGGCGCGGTGCCTTCGGGCGCCACGAAATCCGACAGCGCCGCATTGGCCACGCCCGGTCGCTTGGCGGTCTGCTGGCGCAGGGTGTGGAAGGTGGCGAGCGTTTCCTTGCGGTCCTCGCCCGTGTAAAGCCGCACATCGTCGCCCACCGCATTGGCGGGCCAGAAGCCCACCACGCCCTTCGGCGCGAACCAGTCGCCCTGCACGATCCGGTCGAGCATCCGCCGCGCATCGTCGTAAAGCGCCCGCGCCGCCTCGCCCTTGGCCTCGTCCTCGAGGATGCGGGGAAAGACGCCCTTCATGTCCCAGGCGTGGAAGAACGGAGTCCAGTCGATATGCGCCGCCAGATCGGCCAGATCCCAGCGGTCATAGACCTTGGTGCCGAGGAAGGAGGGCTTCGCCGGGGTGTGGCCCGTCCAGTCGATGGCGATCCGGTTGGCGCGGGCGGCCACGAGCGGCAGGCGCTTCTTGGCGGCCTCGCCGCGGGCATGCTTTTCGGCGATCTCGCGATACTCCTCGCGGATGCCCTCGACATAGCCCGACCGCTGGTTGTCGCTCAGCAGCGCGGACACGACGCCCACCGCCCGGCTGGCATCGGTCACATAGACCGCCTGCCCCGCCGTGTAGTTCGGCGCGATCTTCACAGCCGTATGCACCTTGCTGGTCGTGGCCCCCCCGATCAGCAGCGGAATGTCGAAGCCCTGCCGCTGCATCTCGGAGGCCATGTGAACCATCTCGTCCAGCGAGGGCGTGATCAGCCCCGACAGGCCGATGATGTCGACTGCGTGCTCCTTCGCGGCGGCGATGATCTTTTCGGGCGGGACCATCACCCCCAGATCGACGATCTCGTAATTGTTGCAGGCCAGCACGACGCCGACGATATTCTTGCCGATGTCATGGACATCGCCCTTGACGGTCGCCATCAAGACCTTGCCCGCAGCCTCGCGGCGGCCGTCCTTTTCGGCCTCCATATGGGGCAGCAGCACGGCCACGGCCTGTTTCATCACGCGGGCCGATTTCACCACCTGCGGCAGGAACATCTTGCCCGCCCCGAAAAGGTCGCCCACCACGTTCATCCCCGCCATCAGCGGGCCCTCGATCACGTGCAGAGGCCGCTCGGCCGCCAGCCGGGCCTCTTCGGTATCGGCCTCGATGAATTCGGTGATGCCGTTGACCAGAGCATGTTCCAGCCGCTTCCCGACCGGCAGCTCGCGCCAGGACATGTCCTTTTCGCGGGCCTGAGACCCGCCCTGCCCGCAGTATTTCTCGGCCAGCTCCAGCATCCGCTCGGTCGCATCGGCGCGGCGGTTCAGCACCACGTCCTCGCAGGCCTCGCGCAGCTCGGGATCGATCTGGTCATAGACCGCCAGCTGACCGGCATTGACGATGCCCATATCCATCCCCGCCTGGATGGCGTGGTACAGGAACACCGCATGCATCGCCTCGCGCACGGGCTCGTTGCCGCGGAAGCTGAAGGACAGGTTCGACACGCCGCCCGAGATATGGACATGCGGGCAATCGGCCGTGATCCGCCGGGTGGCCTCGATGAAATCGACGCCGTAATTGTCATGCTCCTCGATGCCGGTCGCGACGGCGAAGACGTTCGGGTCGAAGATGATGTCCTCGGGCGGAAAACCGACTTCTTCGGTCAACAGCTTGTAGGCGCGGGCGCAGATCTCGACCTTGCGGTCCTCGGTATCGGCCTGGCCCTTCTCGTCGAAGGCCATCACGATCACCGCCGCACCATAGGCCCGGCACAGCCGCGCATGATCGAGGAAAGCCTCTTCGCCCTCCTTCATCGAGATCGAGTTGACGACCGGCTTGCCCTGCACGCATTTCAGGCCCGCCTCGATCACCTCCCATTTCGAGCTGTCGATCATCACCGGCACGCGGGCGATGTCGGGTTCGGCGGCGACGAGGTTCAGGAAGTCGATCATCGCCTGTTTGCTGTCAATCAGCCCCTCGTCCATGTTGACGTCGATGATCTGGGCGCCGTTCTCGACCTGGTCGCGCGCCACATCGAGGGCGGTGGCGTAATCCTGCTCCTTGATCAGCTTGCGGAACCGGGCAGAGCCGGTGACGTTCGTCCGCTCGCCCACGTTCACGAAGGGGATGTCGTCGGTCAGGGTGAAGGGTTCCAGTCCCGAGAGCCGCATCTTCGGCGCGATCTCGGGGATCTTGCGCGGGGCATGCCCCTCGACCGCCTTCGCCACGGCCGCGATATGGTCATAGGTCGAGCCGCAGCAGCCGCCGACGATATTGACCAGCCCGTCTGTCGCGAAGCCCTCGACCAGGGCCGCCATCTCGTCGGGTGTCTGGTCGTACTCGCCCATCTCGTTCGGGAGCCCCGCATTGGGATAGGCGCAGATCAGCGTGTCGGCCACGGCCGAAAGTTCCGCCAGATGCGGGCGCATCGCATCGGCGCCAAGCGCACAGTTCAGCCCGACGGTCAGCGGCCGGGCATGGCGCACTGAATGCCAGAAGGCCGTCGGCGTCTGGCCCGACAGCGTGCGCCCCGACAGGTCGGTGATGGTGCCCGAGATCATAACGGGCAGGCGCAGGCCGGTTTCGGCAAAAACCTCTTCGCAGGCGAAGATCGCGGCCTTGGCGTTCAGCGTGTCGAAGATCGTCTCGATCAGCACCAGGTCGATGCCGCCCGCGATCAGCCCGTGCAGCTGTTCGGCATAGGCGATGCGCAGATCGTCGAAACTGACGGCCCGGTAGCCGGGGTTGTTCACGTCGGGGCTGATCGAGGCGGTCCGGTTGGTCGGCCCCAGCGCGCCCGCGACGAAGCGATGCCGCCCGTCCTCGGCCTCGGCCCGGTCCATCGCCTTGCGCGCCAGCCGCGCGCCCGCCTCGTTCAGCGCGAAGACCTTGTCTTCCAGCCCGTAATCGGCCTGGGCGATGGCGGTCGAGGAAAAGGTGTTGGTCTCGACGATATCGGCACCCACCAACGCATAGCGATAGTGGATCTCTTCGATCACGTCCGAATTGGTCAGGTTCAGAAGGTCGTTGTTGCCCTTCTGCGGCTTGTCGCCGTGCAGGTGGCATCCGCAACCGCCGCCAGGACCGGTGAAATCCTCCTCGGTCAGGCCGAGCTTCTGGATCTGGGTGCCCATCGCCCCGTCCAGCACCAGGATGCGCTCGGCGGCGGCGGTGCGAAGGGTCTCGAAAACGGGCGACAGCGAAAGGCGGGCGGGGCGGGGCGCAGGTTGGGTCATGGACGGCAGATATGGCCTTCGGCCGCTCCTGTCCAATTCATGTTTGTCAGGATCTTTATGAGGCCGCTTCACATTGCCGAACGACCCGCTGCGCCATTGACAGCCGCCCGCCCCGCCGGGTACCGCTTGCGGCGATGGTTCCCGCAGGCCTTGCCGGCTGCGCGGGTGAAAAGGGAACGCGGTCCGCCGGAACCACCGGCAAAGCCGCGGCTGCCCCCGCAACTGTAGGCGGAGAGCCCCCCGAGACGGCCACTGGACCCGCAGGTCCGGGAAGGGTCGGGGCGGCGATGACCCGCAAGCCAGGAGACCTGCCATCCAAGCGTGCGAACCCGGGCGGGGTGCCCCGGTAAGGAGATCCGCGATGGATGACATCGGGGGCCGTCATGGCCAGGTTTTTCGTGACGAGGTTCCGGGCGGGGCCGGTCTGCCGGCGATGCTGGAGATGGTCCTGATGCGGCTTGCCGCCTGCCCCGAAACGGGCGCACGGGCGCGCGAGCTGGGTCAGCTCGGCTTCATGCAGTGGCTGGGCAGCCTGCCCGGCCGGGCCGATCTGCCCGCCGCCGCCCGCGCCGCCGAGGCGCAGGCGGCACCGGGTCCGGCCACGGCCGCGCTGGACGAGTTTCGGCGCCTGCTGGTGCAGATCCGCGCGATGCCGCCACGGCCGCTGGATCTGGCCCTGCCGCGCCCTTGCCGCCGGGGCGGCGCCCGGGCGCGGCGCCTCAGGCTTTAGGCCGGTCCCGCCGCCGCCGGGGTCAGAAGCGGTCCAGCACCCGCAGGTGATCGTGGGTATGCGCCCGCTCGCCATGCAGGTGAAACTCGACCTCGGTCCGCACCGGGATCAGAACGGTCTGTCCGTGCCGCACGCCGCGTTGCAGGAACAGGCTGTTGGCATAGGCCTGGACCGAGCCCACCGTGCCCCGCATCACCGCCACCTCGACCGCCGCGTGATGGTCAAGCGGCACCGACAGCGCCGCGATGGCCGCGTCGTGGTGCTGCTGGCGGCTTTCGGGCACCAGCCGCCCCAGATCGCGCTGCGCCGGGTCCATGGCATAGGTCACGACGCCCACGCATTCGGCCGCCTCTGGCGCATCCTGATCGAGCCCCCGGCGGATCAGGTCGCGCAAGGCCTCGGACCGGTTCGACGCGCCAGACCGGTCCATGAAGGCGTCAAGCGCCTCAAGCAGGTCGTCCTCGATGGTGATCGTGATGCGCTGCATGGGGCCCCTCCCGCTTTGCGGCGACTTTGCCCGCGAAGCCGCGCACGAACAAGAGCCGGGCGAACAAGAGACAGAACCGCGCTTGGCATTCCCGCCCCTCCGGTCGTATGAATATCGAACACATAAATCATACCGATTCCGCATGCGCCCCCTGTCCTTCCTTGCCCTTGCCGTTTCGTTGAGTCTGCCGCTGGCCGCCGAGGCGGCCCCGCCCTTGGTGCTGGCGGTGGGCGGCGAGCCCGAGACCGGTTTCGACCCGATCATGGGCTGGGGCCGCTACGGGAACCCGCTGTTTCAGGCAACGCTCCTGCGGCGCGAGGCCGATCTGTCGCTGGCGGGCGATCTTGCGACGGGCTGGACGCTGTCGGACGACCGGCTGACCTGGACCATCACGCTTCGCGACGATGCCCGCTTCTCGGACGGCACGCGGCTGAGCGCCGAGGATGTGGCCTTCACCTTCAACGCCGCACGCGACGGCGACGGGCTGACCGATCTCAAGGTGCTGAAAGAGGCCCGCGCGACCGGCCCGCTGACCGTCGAGCTGGAACTCCGCCATCCGCAGATCACCTTCACCGGCGATCTGGCGACGCTGGGGATCGTGCCGAAGGCATCCTATGGGCCGGATTACGCCCGCCACCCGGTCGGCGCCGGGCCGTTCCGCCTGGTCGAATGGCGCGAGGGCGAACAGCTGATCGTCGCGCCGAACCCCTACTGGCACGGCCCCGAGATCCCGTTTCCGCGCGTGACCTTCGTCTTCGGGGCCGAGGCGGCGGGGCTGGCGCTGGCGCGCACCGGCGCGGCGCAGATCGTCGCCGTCCCCCCGGCCGAGGCCGATGCCGCGCCAGAGGGGATGCAGGTGCTGCATGTGCCCAGCGTCGACAATCGCGGGGTGATGTTCCCGATGCGTCCAGCGGGCGGCACGACCGCGGAAGGAGCCCCCATCGGCAATGACGTCACCGCCGACCGCGCCATCCGGGTGGCGGTCGATCAGGCGGTGGACCGGACCGCGCTGCTGGCGCTGGCGGTCAACGGCCATGGCGCCCCCGCCCATGGCCCGGCCGACGGGCTGCCCTGGGACAACCCCGCCGACCGCCTGTCCGAGACCGGCCCGGATGCCGCGCGCGCCACGCTGGAATCGGCGGGCTGGACCGATGCCGATGGCGACGGGCTGCGCGAGAAAGGCGGGCTGAAGGCGCAGTTCCAGCTGGTCTATCCCGCCTCGGATTCGGTGCGGCAAGCGCTGGCGCTGGGGGTCGCCGAGGCGCTGAAACCGGTCGGCATCCGGGCGATTCCCGACGGCCGGAGCTGGGACGAGATCGGGCGGCTCATGCATTCCGAGCCGGTGGTCTTCGGCTGGGGCTCGCACGACCCGTCGGAGGTTTTCAACCTTTATGAGAGCAGCCTTGCGGGCCGGGGCTGGTACAATCCGGGCTTTTACGCAAACCCGGCGGTCGATGCCCATTTCGCCGCCGCCGAAGCCTCTGAAAGCTACGAGGCCTCGCTGCCCGAATGGCGCGCCGCGCAATGGGACGGGACCACCGGCTTTGGCGCGAAGGGCGACGCGGCCTGGACCTGGCTGATCAATATCGACCATTCCTACTGGGTCAGCGACTGCCTCGATCTCGGCCCGATCCAGACCGAGCCGCATGGCCATGGCTGGCCGATCACACAAGGGCTGCCCGGGTGGCGCTGGACCTGCGAATGACAGGCTGGCTCGGGCGGCTGCTGGTCGAGCGGCTGATCCGGCTGGCCTGGTTGCTGCCGCTGGCGATGGCGGGGCTTTTCACGCTGGTCTCGCTGGCCCCGGTCGACCCGATCACGTCCTATGTCGGCGCCCGCGTCGCCGAGGTTGGCCCCGACCAGCGCGCAGCCATTGCCCAGGCCTGGGGGCTCGACGCGCCCGCGCCCGAACGGTTCGCGCTGTGGCTCGGTCACATCGCGCGCGGCGATCTGGGCAGCTCGATCACCTTCAACGCACCCGTCGCCCAAGTGCTGGCGGGCCGCGCCGGGGCCTCGCTGACGCTGATCGCGCTGGCCTTCCTGATGTCCTTCGCGGTGGGGCTGAGCCTCGGGCTGACCGCCGCCGCGACGCGCGGGCGCTGGCCCGATCGGGCGATCCGGGGCTTTGCCGTGGTGCTGACGGCAAGCCCCGGCTTCTGGGTCGCGCTTTTGCTGATCGCGCTTTTCGCCGTCGGGCTTGGCTGGCTGCCCTCCTGTTGCGCGGCCCCGCCCGGTCTGACCGCCGACGAGGCCGATCTGGCCGCGCGACTGCGCCATCTGATCCTGCCCGCGGCGACCCTGTCGGTGGTGGGCACCGGGCCGCTGATCCTGCATAGCCGCGCCCGCGCCGCGGCCTTTCTCGAAAGCCCCGCCGCGCGCCATCTGGCCGCCCATGGCGCCCGCCCCGGCTGGCTGGCCTGGAGGCCGGGGCTGCGCCATGCGCTGGGCCCGGCGCTGGCCGTGCATCTGGCGGGCACGGGCGAGCTGATCGGCGGGTCGGTTCTGGCCGAGACGGTCTTTGCCTGGCCGGGCCTCGGGCAGGCGACGGTGCGCGCGGCGCTGGGCGCCGATGCGCCGCTTTTGCTGGGGATCGCGCTGGCCACGCTGGTGGTGGTCTTTCTGGGCAATCTCGCCGCCGATATCGCGGCGCGGCTGCTCGACCCAAGACTGAGGCAGGCATGATCGCCGCCCTCACCCTCGCCTCGCCGGTGCGCCGCGACCTGCTGATCCGGGGCGGGCTGGCGCTGGGGCTTGTCGCGGTGCTGCTGTTGGCGGCGCTTGCCCTGCCGCCCGAAGGCCCGCCCGTCAGCGCGCTTGCCCGCAACCTCGCCCCCTCGCTGGCGCATCCCTTCGGCACCGACAGTCTGGGGCGGGACATGGCGCTGCGCACCGCGCTGGCGCTGGCCACCTCGATCAAGGTCGGGCTGTTCGCGGCGGTGCTGTCGACGGCGGTCGCGGTCGTCTTCGGGCTTGCCGCCGCCTCGCACCGGCTGGCCGACCGGCTGGTGGGGGTCGCGACCGAACTGGCGCTGGGGCTGCCGCATTTCGTGCTGATCCTGCTGATCTCCTATGCCGCGGGCGGCGGCATGGCAGGCGTGATCCTGGGCGTCGGGCTGACCCACTGGCCCCGGCTCACCCGCGTCCTGCGGCTCGAGGCGCAGACGGTCGCCGCCTCCGACTATGTCGCGATCTCGCGCGGGCTCGGGCGCGGGCCGGTCTGGATCGCACGCCATCATCTGGCGCCGCATCTGATCCCGCAGATCGTGGCGGGCTTCGTGCTGATCTTTCCGCATGCCGTGCTGCACGAGGCGGGGCTGTCCTTCGTCGGGCTCGGCATTCCGCCGCATCTGCCCTCGATCGGGGTGATCCTGGCGGACTCGCTGCGGGCACTGATGGCCGGGCACTGGTGGGTCGCGGTCTTCCCGGGCGCGGGCCTGATGCTGGTCGCGCTGACGGTGGAACGTTTCGGCGAGGCGCTGCGGCGCGCGGCCGACCCGAGCGAGGGGGTGGCCTGATGTTGCGCATCGAGGACCTGTCGGTCGCCTTCCGCCAGCATGACGGGCGCCTGACCCGCCCGCTTGCGGGCGTCAGCCTGACCGTGGGACCCGGCGACTGCGCGGGGCTGGTCGGCGGCTCGGGAGCCGGGAAAAGCCTGATCGCCGAGGCGCTGACCGGCACCCTGCCCCGCAATGCCGAGCTTTCGGGCCGGATCGAGGTCTCGGGCCGCATCGCTCTGGCGCCGCAAGCGGTGACGGCGCTCGATCCGCTGGCGCGGGCGGGCACGCAGATCGCACGGCTGGCCCGGCTCGCGCGGCGGCGCGCCGATCCGGCCGCGCTGATGGCGCGGCTCGGCCTGCCCGAGGCCGCCCTTCGCGCCTATCCGCACGAGCTGTCGGGCGGCATGGCCAAGCGGGTGCTGATCGCGACGGCGCTGGCGACCGGAGCCGGAACCCTGATCGCCGACGAACCGACGCTGGGGCTCGACCCCGAGGCGGCCGACCGGATCATGGCGCTGCTGGGCGGGCTCGCGGCCGATGGGACCGGCGTTCTCATCATCAGCCACGACCTGCCCCGGCTGGTCGCGACGGCGACCCGCGTGACGGTGCTGTGCGAGGGCCGCCCGGTCGAGACCGCCCCGGCCGCCGCCTTCCCCGAGGGGCTGACCCATCCCTTCACCCGCGCGCTGTGGGACGCCCAGACCTGGACCGCAACCGAGTGGGCCGAGGCATGCTGAGCGCCGAGGACATCCGCCACGGCTTCGGCGGCCGCGACGTGCTGCGCGGCGTGTCGCTGCGCCTTGCCCCGGGCGAGGTGCTGGGGATCGGCGGGGCCTCGGGCGCGGGCAAGTCGACGCTGGGGCGCATCCTTGCGGGCCGGACACGGCCCGAGGGCGGCCGCGTCCGCTGGCAGGGCGCGGGTCTTCCCGGCAGGGGGCCCTGCCCGGTCCAGCACGCGCCCCAGTCGCCCGATGCCGCGACCGACCCGCGCTGGCCGGTGGCGAAGATCCTGAAGAATGGCGGGCCGCCCGATGCCGGGGCGGTCGCGGCGCTGGGCATCCGTGCGGACTGGAGCCGCCGCCTGCCCGGCGAGCTGTCGGGGGGCGAGCTGGCGCGGGTGTCGCTGGCGCGGATGATCCGGCCCGAGACCCGTGTGCTGATCTGCGACGAGATCACCGCCCAGCTTGACGCGCTGGCGGCGCGCGATCTGTGGCAGGCGCTGTTGCCGCTGGCACGGGCGCGCGGCATGGCGCTGATCGTGATCAGCCACGATGCCGGGCTGCGCCGCGCGCTGGCCGCGCGCGACACGGTGCTGACGGACGGGCGGCTTTGCCAGGCCTGACCGAGACAGCCCTCAGAGGCTGTCGCCGAAATCGGCCTTGAACTGCGCCACCAGCCTTTGCTGCCAGTCCGAGACCGGCGCGAGACGGCCGTAGAAGAAACGCAGGATCTCGGGTTCCTCGACGAAGGTCAGCCCGCCCACCAGCCTGCGGTTCTGCCAGAGCCAGTCGATCCGGTCGATGGCGTATTTGACCTGCGACAGGGTGAAGACCCGGCGCGGCATGGCGAGCCGTACCAGCTCCATATTGGCCAGCGGCTCGGTGCCGTCGGGGGCGCGCTGTTCGGACAGGGTGCCGCGCTCCATCCCGCGCACGCCCGAGGCGATGTACAGCGCCGAGGCCAGCGCCCCCGCCGAATACTGCGGCTGCGGCACGTGATCGAGGAAGCGCATCACGTCGATATGACAGCCAAGCCCGCCCGCCGGCGTGATCACCGGAATGCCGCGGCGGTCGAGTTCGCCCACCATGTAGGCGATGAATTGCGGCCCCTGCGAGATCATGTCCTCGTCCATGGTCTCTTCTAGCCCGACGGTCAGCGCCTCGATCTCGCGCACCGACATGCCGCCATAGGTCAGGAAGCCCTCGTAAAGCGGCACGAGCCCCCGCATCCGGTTGTAAAGCGCCTCGTCGCGGACGCAGATCGCGCCGCCGCGCGCACAGCCGAGCTTGCGGGCCGAGAAATAGATCACGTCGCACAGATCGGCGATCTTGCGGGTGATCTCGCGGATCGACAGATCGCGGCAGGCGGCCTCGCGGGTCTTGAGGAAGTAGAGGTTGTCGGCCATCAGGCTTGCGTCATAGACCAGCGTCAGCCCGTGCCGGTCGCAGGCCGCGCGCACCTCCTGCAGGTTCGCCAGCGAGACCGGCTGGCCGCCGATCAGGTTGGTGCCCGCCTCGACCCGGACGAAGGCGATGCGCCCGGCGCCATGCTCGGCCACCAGCCGGTCCAGCGCCGCGACATCCATGTCGCCCTTGAACGGCTCGTCCGAGGTGACCTCGAGCCCGCGGGCATGGATGATCTCCTCGACGCTGCCGCCGTTCAGAACGATATGCGCCTTGGTGGTGGTGAAGTGATAGTTCATCGGCACGATCGAGCCCGGCGTCACCATCACCTGCGCCAGGATGTTTTCGCAGGCCCGGCCCTGATGGGTCGGCAGGATCCAGTCCATGCCGAAGATCTCGCGCAGCCGGGTTTCCAGCCGGGTATAGGTCGCCGATCCGGCATAGCTGTCATCGGCCACCATCATCGCCGCGACCTGCCGGTCGCTCATGGCGTTGACGCCGCTGTCGGTCAGCATGTCCATGAACACGTCCCTGTTCTGCAAAAGGAACGTGTTGTTGCCCGCCGCGGTGATCGCCGCGAGACGCGTGTCGATATCGGGCAGGGTCAGCTTCTGGACGACGCGGACCTTGTGCATCTCGAGCGGGACGGTCTCGCCGCTGAAAAAACGGACGCTGGGCATGGGGGTCTCCTCCTCGGGCCGATGTCACGGCCTCGTGATTGCGCAAGAAAGTTTCGCGCGCGGCCCCGCCCTTGGCACTGCGTCAAACACGCGCGCGGTGCCGGGACGGGAAGGAGGAGACGAAAAGGACCGGCAGGCGCCCGGTCAGGCAAAGAGGTCGCGGCAGAGTTCCAGCGCCTCGATCAGCCTGTCGACCTCTTCGGTGGTGTTGTACATCGCGAAGGAGGCGCGGCAGGTGGCCGTGATGCCCAGATGGTCCATCAGCGGCCCCGCGCAATGGTGGCCCGCCCGGACCGCGACGCCCTTCTTGTCAAGCACGGTCGAGATGTCATGCGGATGCGCCGGGCCTTCCAGCGTGAAGGAAAAGATCGCGCCGCGATGGTCGGCCTTGCCCTGCACCTGCAGCCAGTTGAGCCCGGTCAGCCGGTCCATGGCATAGGCGGTGATCGCCTTCTCATGGGCCGCAATGGCCTCCATCCCGACGCCCATCATGTAGTCGAGCGCCACGCCCAGCCCGATCTGCTGGACGATCCCGGGGGTGCCCGCCTCGAAGCGCATCGGCGGATCGGCATACAGGATGCCGTCCTTGTGGACCTCGCGGATCATGTCGCCGCCGCCCATGAACGGACGCATCTCGGCCATCCGCTCCTTGCGGATGTGGATCGCGCCCGAGGCCGAGGGACCGTAAAGCTTGTGCCCGGTGATGGCGTAGAAATCGGCCCCCAGCGCATCCACGTTGACAGGCTGGTGCACCGCGCCCTGCGAGCCGTCGACCAGCACCGGCACGCCCTTCTCATGCGCGCCCTTCACGATGGCCGCCACATCGACCACGGTGCCCAGCACGTTCGACATCTGGGTGACGGCGACCAGCTTCGTCCGGGGCCCGATGGCGTCGATCACCGCCTGCGGGTCGAGATTGCCGTTGCCATCGACATCGACCCATTTCAGCACAGCCCCCTGGCGTTCGCGCAGGAAATGCCAGGGCACCACATTGGCGTGATGCTCCATCACCGACAGCACGATCTCGTCGCCGGGTTCGAAGCGCGGCGCGGCCCAGGCATAGGACACCAGATTGATGCCCTCGGTCGCGCCGGAGGTGAAGACGATCTCGTCCGCGTCGGCGGCACCGAGGAAGCGCGCGATGATGCCGCGCACCGCCTCGTATTTCTCGGTCGCGATGGTCGAGAGCGTATGCAGCCCGCGATGGACGTTCGCGTATTCCATCGCATAGGCCTGCGTCACCGCGTCGATCACGGCCTGCGGCTTCTGCGCCGAGGCGCCGTTGTCGAGATAGACCAGCGGCTTGCCGTTCACCTGACGCGAGAGAATCGGAAAATCGGCACGGATCTTGTGCACGTCATACATCGGGGATGGCTCCGGTCAGGGTGATACCGAGGATCGACAGGATCAGGCTCATCCCGAAGACGATCCCGATCATCGAGAAGACGATCATCGCGAAGGTTTTCAGGACCGAGGGAAAGCCGTGAAGAACGGCGACAAAGTGACTGAGAAGCCAGAAGAAAAGGCCGATGCCGAAAATGCCCACCAGGCCCGCGGCGGGCGGCAGCACGATCAGGAAGACAAGCTGCACCACCTGCAGGCAGGCCATGACGAATTGCAGCCAGACGGTCAGGGCCAGCGCACCGTCCAGATCCCCGGTGCCGCCGAAGACCCGGCCGATCCCGGCGATGGCATGCACCGTCACGACCAAAAGCAGCCCCTGCACCGCCGCCGCCGCCAGCGGGTAATGCATGAAGACCGGCATCATCGGGTCGACCGGCGCCGGGTTGATCAGCTCGCCCAGCTCGGTCAGCAGAATGCTGAGGATCACGACCAGAGCCAGCGCCTCCCACAGCACGGCACGCGGCGGGGCCAGCGACAGGATGCGCACCGCGCTGCCGCGCGGATCGGTGACGGTGTCGCGGGCCAGCAACAGCAAGGAGGGTCTGGGTTCGGTCATGATCGGGCTATCCTGCGTCTCGTCGGGCACGGGCCTACGCCTCGGCCTCGACCAGAGACAAGAGCCAAATCGCGAGAAAGGCAACCGCAAGAACGGTCGAGACCAGCGCCAGCGCCGGGCCTTCCCCGATGAACCCCGCCACCAGCCCCTGCAAAAGCCAGAGCGGCGAGACGCACAACAGCGTCCAGAACAGCGCCAGCCGGGCGGTGAACCAGCTGCCCTTGCCCCCGACCGCACGCGCAATCAGGTGGCTGACCGCCGCAAGCCCGTAGAAGAACAGCGGCGCCAGCGCCATCCAGCCGAACAGCGCCGCGCCCAGAAGCGCCTCCAGCGGCACCTCGGGCGTCATGTAGGCCTCGCGCGCAAGGCGCGGCCATTGCCCGATGAAGATCAGGAAACAGGCGATCATCAGATAGATCAGCGCGCGATCCTCGCGCGGACCCATCCGCAACTGCCGCCGCAGCGCGGCGCGCGGTCCGCGCCACGTCGCGACGATTTCGGTGGTGACGGCCATCCTACCTCCGGTGCCGTTCGAGCCAGTCGGCAAGGCTGGCCACGACCTCGTCGCGCACGGCCTCGGCCTCGATCTCCTCGATGGCCTCGGCCAGGAAGGACAGGACCATCATGTCCTGCGCCTCGGCCTTCGGCACCCCGCGCGAGCGCAGGTAGAACAGCGCATCCTCGTCGATCGCGCCCGAGGTCGAGCCGTGCGAACAGGCCACGTCGTCGGCATAGATCTCGAGTTCCGGCTTGGCGAGGAAGTTTGCCTCTTCGTCCAGCAGCAGCGATTGCGAGATCTGGTAGCCGTCGGTCTTCTGCGCGCCCGCCTTGACGAGGATCTTGCCCTGGAAGACGCCGGTCGCACCCTTCCTCAGCACCTTCTTGAACACCTGACGGCTTTCGCAGTTCAGCGCGTCATGGGTGATGAAGACGGTGTCGTCGTGGTGGAAGCTGCCATCGCCCATGCAGGCGCCCGCGACATGGGCGGTGCCGTTGTCGCCGGTCATCTCGATCACCACCTCGTTGCGGGTCAGCGCGCCGTTCATGGTCAGGGTGAAGGACTTGAAGATGCTCTCCTCGCCAAGCCGCGCAAAGATATGGGTCGCGGCGCGGCGGTCATGGTCGCGGCCCTGGCTGCGCACGTGGTGGAAGGCGCCGCCATCGGCCACGTCGACCTCCATCACCTTGTTGAACCGCGCCGCCGCCGGGCCGGTTTCCAGCACGGTCAGATCGGCGCCGGGTTCGACCCGGATCAGGTGATGCAGGATCGCGTCCGAGGTCTCGTCGCAATGGCGATAGACCAGGTTCACCGGCTTCTCGACCTTGCCGGTGGCGCGGATCAGCACGCCATCGGTGGCAAAGGCGGTGTTCAGCGCGGCCAGCGGACGCGGCACCGGGCTCTGGCCGCGGGTCTCGAGCACGCCGTAAAGATCGGCCGCCCAGGAGATGTCCTGCGCCTCGGCCTCGGCCAGACGGGTGATCTCAAGCCCGGCCAGCGCCGGATCGTCGGACGCCTCGGGGTCGAACACCCCGTCGACGAAGACAAGACGCAGCCGGTCGATGTCCTCGAAGGTGGCGTTCTCGGCGGGCGGCAGCACCGCCGCCGGCACCGGCGCGGCCGAGATCAGCTCGTCGGGCCGGGTGAAGCGCCAGTATTCGTCGCGCCGCCCGGGCAGGCCCAGATCCTGCACCCGGGTCAGCGCCGCCTCGCGCAGGGGCCGCGTCCAGCCCGCCTGTACCGGCATCGCCAGCGAGGCCAGCCGCGCCTCGGTCGCGGTCAGTTTCGCCTGCGGCAGACCCATCACGCGACCTCCGCCAGGATGTCGGCATAGCCGTTCCGTTCGACCTCGAGCGCGAGCTCGGGACCGCCGGTCTTGATGATCCGGCCCTTGGCCATGATGTGCACCACATCCGGTACGATATGGTCGAGCAGGCGCTGATAGTGGGTGATCACCAGAAAACCCCGGTCGGGCGCGCGCAGCGCGTTGACCCCGTCGGCCACCAGCTTCATCGCGTCGACATCGAGCCCCGAGTCGGTTTCGTCGAGGATGCACATCTTCGGTTCCAGCATCGCCATCTGCAGGATTTCGTTGCGCTTCTTCTCGCCGCCCGAAAAGCCCATATTGACCGGGCGTTTCAGCATCTCGGCATCGATCTTCAGATCCTTGGCCTTGGCGCGCACCTCCTTGAGGAAGGTGGCTGCGTCCATTTCCTCTTCGCCGCGGGCCTTGCGCTGGGCGTTCACGGCCGTCCGGAGGAAGGTCATGTTGCCCACGCCCGGGATCTCGACCGGGTACTGGAACGCGAGGAACAGACCGGCCGCGGCGCGTTCCTCGGCTTCCATTGCCAGCAGGTCGGCACCGGCCAGCGTGGCCGAACCGTCGGTCACCTCATAGCCGCCCTTGCCCGACAGCACATAGGACAGCGTCGACTTGCCCGACCCGTTCGGCCCCATGATGGCATGCACCTTGCCCGCCTCGACGGTCAGGTTGACGCCTTTCAGGATCTCCTTGCCCTCTTCTTCCAGCGAAGCGTGCAGGTTCTTGATTTCCAGCATGTCGATATCCCTTAGCTCAACGTGACGGCGGTGCCCGAAGCCGACACCATCAGCATGTTGTTGATGACTTCGTAATCCAGATCGACGCCGACCACGGCATTGCCGCCCATGGCTCGCGCCCGTTGTTCCAGTTCGGCCAGCGCGGTCTCGCGCGCCTCGCCCAGCGAGGCCTCGTAGGCCGAGGACCGGCCGCCGATGATGTCGGTGATGCCCGCGAAGATGTCGCGGAACACGTTGGCCCCCAGGATCGCCTCGCCGACGACGACGCCGTGATAGGCGATGATGGAGCGGCCCTCGACCGAGGGTGTGGTGGTGACGATCATGTCGCGTGTTTCCTCATTTCCCGTCCTGCCGGTCGCGCGCGACCACGCGCATCCAGGCAATCATGCAAAGCCCCCAAAGGCTGAAGAGCACGAGCCCCAGCAGACCCTCTGCCAGCGCCGCCTGCCCTTTCGAGAGCGGTACCAGCGTGCCGAGCCAGTCGATGGTTTCCTCGTCCTGGAGCGACGCGTAGAAGATCAGCCCCTGGGCGACGATCAGAAGCCGCATCCGCGTGGTCAGGAACAGCCGCCCGCCATGGCCCGGGATCGACGGAAGCGGCAGCAGCCGCCGCCGTCCTTCCGGGCCGCGCCCGCGGTCGGCCGCCGCGCGCCCGGTCTCGGCACCGGTGCCGCGGCCCGCGCCGGAGGCGGCCATCGTCTTCGGCCTGTTCACCCGACCGACCCTTCCAGGCTGATCGCCACCAGCTGCTGCGCCTCCATGGCGAATTCCATCGGCAGCGCCTGCAGCACGTCCCTGCAGAACCCGTTGATCACCAGGGCCACGGCTTCCTCCTCATCCATGCCCCGCGAGCGGCAATAGAAAAGCTGGTCCTCGTCCACTTTCGAGGTGGTGGCCTCGTGTTCCACCCGCGAGCTGCTGTTTCTCACCTCGATATAGGGGACGGTGTGCGCCCCGCACTTGTCGCCGATAAGCAAACTGTCGCACTGGGTGTAGTTTCGGCTGTTCTTCGCCTTCGGATGCATGCTGACGAGGCCGCGATAGGTGTTCTGGGCGTGGCCCGCCGAGATCCCCTTGGACACGATCCGGGACCGGGTGTTCTTGCCCAGATGCACCATCTTGGTGCCGGTATCGGCCTGCTGCCAGTTGTTGGTGATGGCGATCGAGTAGAATTCGCCCTGGCTGTCATCGCCCCTGAGGATGCAGGAGGGGTATTTCCAGGTCACGGCAGAGCCGGTCTCGACCTGGGTCCACATCACCTTGGACCGCGGGCCCCGGCAATCGGCGCGCTTGGTCACGAAGTTGTAGATCCCGCCCTTGCCGTTCTCGTCGCCCGGGAACCAGTTCTGCACGGTCGAATACTTCACCTCGGCATCGTCGAGGATCACGATTTCCACCACGGCGGCGTGCAGCTGGGCGGTGTCGCGCTGGGGCGCGGTGCAGCCTTCCAGATAGGAGACATAGGCCTCCTTGTCGGCGATGATCAGCGTGCGTTCGAACTGGCCGGTATTCTCGGCATTGATCCGGAAATAGGTCGACAGCTCCATCGGGCAGCGCACGCCCGGCGGCACATAGACGAAGGAGCCGTCCGAGAAGACCGCCGAATTGAGCGTGGCATAGAAGTTGTCGGACTGCGGCACGACCGAGCCCAGATATTTCTTCACCAGCTCGGGGTGGGTGCGGATCGCTTCCGAGATCGAGCAGAAGATGACGCCCGCCGCCTGCAGCTCCTTCTGGAAGGTGGTGCCGACGGACACCGAATCGAACACCGCGTCGACCGCGACCTTGCGGCCCTCGGCGGGCGCGGCCTCGGCGCCCTCGACGCCCGCGAGGATCATCTGTTCCTTCAGCGGAATGCCCAGCTTCTGATACGTCTCCAGCAGCTTGGGGTCGACCTCGTCGAGCGATTTCGGCTTTTCCGCCATGCTCTTGGGGCGCGCGTAGTAATACTGCGCCTGAAAGTCGATCTCGGGATAGTCGACCATCGCCCAGTCGGGCTCTTCCATCTGCTGCCAGCGGCGGAAGGCCTGCAACCGCCACTCGGTCATCCATTCGGGTTCTTCATTCTTGGCCGAGATCAGGCGGACGATCTCTTCGGTCAGCCCCATCGGGGCGTAATCCATCTCGATCTCGGTATCCCAGCCGTACTTGTACTTGCCGGCCATCGACTGGACGGCCTCGACCGTCTCCTGGTCGACCCCCTCCTTGACGTTCTTCATGTCGGCCTTGTCCAAAGCAGCCATCCTGGTCTTCCGCCTCTCTGTCTTGGCCCGCCGATCCGCGGAGCCGGTCCGATCTGTCGGCCCGCGCGTCCTCAGCCCGCGCGAGCCCTGAATTTCGCCTCTGCCGCAAGCCAGGCCTCGGCAAAGCGCCTCACATCCTCTTCGGTCGTGCCCGGCCCCATCGAGACCCGGATCGCCGATGCCGCCACGTCCTCGCCCAGCCCCATGGCGGTCAGAACCCGGCTGGGGCGCAGCTTGCCCGAGGAACAGGCCGATCCGGCGGAAACCGCGAAACCGGCCAGATCCATCTGCATCACCTGAGTCTCGCCCTTCCAGCCGGGCGTGGCGAGGCACAAGGTGTTGGGCAGACGCGACGCCCCTTTCCCGACAAAAATAGTCTTATTTGCGCGCTCTGCAATCGTTAATTCTAGAATACTTCTAAAACGTTCGATTTCCGCCCAGTTTCCTGCGGCAAGCTCGGCAGCGGCGGCTTCTGCGGCGGCACCGAATCCCGCGATGCCGATCACGTTCTCGGTGCCCGCCCGGCGGCCAAGTTCCTGACCGCCGCCGCGAATCTGCGGCTCCATGTCGCAACCGGGGCGCATCACCAATGCCCCGATCCCCTTCGGTCCGCCAATTTTATGGGCAGAGACCAAACCCATCTCGCAGCCCAGCCAGTTGAAGGCGATCGGCAGCTTGCCGAATCCCTGCGTCAGATCGCATACAGCCAGCCCCTCGGGGATCTGCTGGATCACGCCGGTTTCGGAATTGGCCAGCTGAAGCGCGGTCCCGGCCGGATCGCGCACCGTGACCCGCCCCTCGGCATCGACCGGCAGACACGGGTCGATCCAGGCCGCCACCGCGTCATGCTCGATCTCGGCGCCCTGCAGCCAGCGCCCGGCGCAGGCCAGCGCCGCCGCCTCGCTCGCACCCGAGGTGAAGACGATCTCGGCGCCCTCGGCCCCCAGCGCCGCGGCCACCTGGGCGCGGGCCTTCTCGACCAGCCCGCGCGCGGCCCGGCCCTCGGCATGAACCGAGGACGGGTTGCCCACCACATCCATTGCCGCGATCATCGCGGCCTTCGCCTCGGGCCGCAGCGGCGCCGTGGCGTTCCAGTCGAGATATACCCGCCCGGGCATGGTCTTCCCCTTGTTCCGGCCCTTGTTCCGGGCCCTTCTCCGGCCGCACCGCCGCCGGGCGGTCGACGGCCGCAAGGCGCGCGGGCGGCACCGCGACAGATGGCGGCGTCAGTCCTCGTCCACGATGTGGAAGAGCGCAGGCACCGCCGGACAGGGCGCAAGCCCGTTGCCGATCACATCCGACAGGCGGGCCTGGTGCAGGAACACATAGACATGCGCGCTGAGCCCTTCCCAAAGCCGGTTGGTCAGCGATTGCGCCCGCGTGCCCGAGGTGCCGCCCGAGACGCCCGCGCCGGTATGCATCGCGCTGACCGTCTCGTCGACCGCGCCCAGCACGTCAGAGACGCGGATATCCGCGGCCGGCCGCGCCAGCTTGTAGCCCCCGCCGGGGCCGCGCACCGATTCCACCAGCCCCGCCCGGCGCAGCTTGACGAAAAGCTGTTCGAGATAGGGCAGGGAAATGTTCTGGCGCTTGGAAATTTCCGACAGCGAGACCAGACACTCGTCCGGCTGCAAGGCCAGATCGGCGAGGGCGACCATCGCATAGCGCCCCTTGGTGCTGAGTTTCATCGACGCTCCCCCGGCAAACAGTTGACGCAGCCCCGGCGGACCATTACCTCCGGATGCACCCCGACCCGCGCCCGCCGGGTTCGTCCTGTCCTATGGAGCCCGTCCGATTTCGTCAAGAAATCGCGGGCACCGCGAATGAGAAGACACGCATGCCCGAGGTCATCTTTCCCGGACCCGAAGGTCGTCTGGAAGGCCGTTACCACCCGCAGAAAGACCGCGACGCCCCGATTGCCATCGTCCTGCATCCCCACCCGCAATTCGGGGGCACGATGAACAATCGCGTGGTCTACAGCCTGCACTACGCATTCTATAACATGGGCTTCACCGTGCTCCGGTTCAATTTCCGGGGAGTCGGCCGCAGCCAGGGCGAATACGACCAGGGCGTGGGCGAATTGTCCGACGCCGCCTCGGCGCTCGACTACCTGCAGTCGATGAACCAGAACGCCAAGCATTGCTGGGTCGCGGGCTTCTCCTTCGGGGCCTGGATCGGCATGCAATTGCTGATGCGGCGGCCCGAGATCACCGGTTTCGTCTCGGTCAGCCCGCCCGCCAACATGTACGATTTCTCGTTCTTGGCCCCCTGCCCGTCCTCGGGCCTGATCATCAACGGCTCCGCCGACCGGGTGGCACCGCCCGCCGATACCCGCGCGCTCGTCGACAAGCTGCACGAGCAGAAGGGCATCACCATCACCCATCAGGAGATCGAGGGGGCGGATCACTTCTTCCAGGAGCCGCACATGGACCCGATGATCGAGAACGTCAGCACCTATGTCCGGCGGCGCCTGACCGAAGGCACCCGCTGATCCGGCTGCGACGCCCCGTCGCGCCCCCCCCCCCACCCCGAAAAACGCTTCGCCCCCGAGGGCGGAGCGTTTTTTCATTGGCCACTCGTGGTTCGGCCCTCCCCGCGGCCCCTGCCGAGCGCTGTTCCGGATCGGGGACCGAGATCGGATTGACCCAAGGGAACCTTGCTTGCGCGCCATTCCGTATACAACCGCATACTATCTTCCCCGTCGTGCCTCTTTGAGGTATCACCCAATCCGAAAGCGCGAATCCCGCACCGAAAAGAGGCGCCCATGACAAAGATCAAAGTCGAAAACCCGGTCGTCGAGCTCGACGGCGACGAGATGACCCGGATCATCTGGGACTTCATCAAGAAGAAGCTGATCCTGCCCTATCTCGACCTCGATCTGCTCTATTACGATCTCGGCATCGAAGAGCGCGACCGGACCAACGACCAGATCACCGTCGATGCCGCCGAGAAGATCAGGGACGTGGGCGTCGGCGTGAAATGCGCCACGATCACCCCGGACGAGGCGCGGGTCGAGGAATTCGGCCTCAAGCAGATGTGGAAATCGCCCAACGGCACGATCCGCAACATCCTGGGCGGCGTCGTCTTCCGCGCGCCGATCATCTGCAAGAACGTGCCGCGCCTGGTGCCGGGCTGGACCCGTCCCATCGTGATCGGCCGTCACGCCTTTGGCGACCAGTACCGCGCCACCGACTTCCGCTTCCCCGGCAAGGGCCAGCTGACGATGAAATTCGTCGGCGAGGACGGCCAGGTGATCGAGAAGGTGGTCTATGACGCCCCCGCCGCCGGGGTCGCCATGGGCATGTACAACCTCGACCAGTCGATCATCGACTTCGCCCGGGCCTCGATGAATTACGCCCTCTCGATGGGCTGGCCGGTGTACCTCTCGACCAAGAACACCATCCTCAAGGCCTATGACGGCCGCTTCAAGGACCTGTTCCAGAAGGTCTATGAGGAAGAGTTCGAAGAGCAGTTCAAGAAGGCCGGCATCACCTACGAACACCGCCTGATCGACGACATGGTCGCCTGCGCCATGAAATGGAACGGCGGCTTCGTCTGGGCCTGCAAGAACTACGATGGCGACGTGCAGTCGGACACCGTGGCCCAGGGCTTCGGCTCGCTCGGGCTGATGACCTCGGTGCTGATGACCCCCGACGGCAAGATCGTCGAGGCCGAGGCCGCGCATGGTACCGTCACCCGGCACTACCGCCAACACCAGAAGGGCGAACAGACCTCGACCAACTCGGTCGCCTCGATCTACGCCTGGACCGGCGGGCTCAAGCACCGCGCCAAGCTCGACAGCAACGAGCCCTTGATGCATTTCGCCCAGACGCTGGAGCGCGTCGTGGTCGAGACCGTGGAATCGGGCTCGATGACCAAGGATCTGGCGCTGCTGGTCGGCCCCAACCAGAAATGGCTGACCACCATGGGCTTCCTCGAGAAGATCGACGAGAACCTGAACAAGGCACTGGCCGGCTGAACCGCCCACGCCCTGAGCAGCCAAAGGGGGCCGGCCGCCGCGTCGGCCCCTTTTCGGTTTCAAGGCACTGGACAAGCCGCGCCCGCCGCGCCATCCCCTAGCCCATGCCGACCGACATGCCCCCGCCGACCGTTCCCCGCCATTCGCTTCTGGAGGATGCCCAGGGGCTGGTCGTGGGCACGCTGCTGGTGGCGCTTTCGGTGCAGATCCTGAAAAGCGCAGGCCTTGTCACCGGCCAGATCGCCGGGCTGTCGCTGGTCGCGAGCTATGTCAGCGGCTTCGGCTTCGGGCCGGTCTTCTTTGCACTGAACCTGCCCTTCTACTGGCTGGCGCTGCGCCGGATGGGGCTGGCCTTCACCGTCAAGACCTTCAGCGCGATCGCCCTGCTGTCGCTGTTCACCGAACTCATGCCGCATGTGCTGACGCCGGGCCGGGTGCAGCCGCTGGCCGGATCCATGCTGGCCGGGGTCGTCGCGGGCGCGGGGCTGCTGGCGCTGTTCCGCCATGGCGCGAGCCTCGGCGGTGTCGGCATCATGGCGCTCTGGCTGCAGGACAGCCGGGGCATCCGCGCGGGCTGGGTGCAACTTGGCTTCGACGCCATCGTCTTCGCGCTGGCCTTCGCGGCGATCCCGCCGCTGACCGTGCTGTGTTCGCTGGCGGGCGCGGCGGTTCTGAATGTCATCATCGCCACCAACCACCGGCGCGACCGCTATATCGCGCGCTAGGTCCGGAGCGTTCCATGCCCAAGCATTACCTCTATCTGCTGCTCGCCGTCGTCACCGAGACCATGGCCACCAGTTCGCTGCAGGCGAGCCAGCAATTCACCCGGCTCTGGCCCTCGGTGCTGGTGGTGCTGGGCTATGCGCTGTCGTTCTATTTCATGGCGCAGACGCTGAAGGTGATGCCGGTCGGGATCGTCTATGCGATCTGGTCGGGGCTTGGCATCGTGCTGATCTCGGGGATCGGCTGGGCCGTCTTCGGCCAGCGCATCGACTGGCCCGGCGCGCTGGGGCTCGGATTGATCATCGCGGGCATTCTCGTCATTCACCTTTTCTCGAAAACCGCCGCGCACTGACCGGCCCGAAAGAGGAAAGCCGCCCCCGAGGGACGGCTTTCGCGACTGTCGAAATGCCCTGAGGATCAGCGGCGACGCCGGATCAGACCGAAGGCCCCCAGACCGGCAACCAGCAAGGGCAGGCCCGCGGGCAGCGGCACCGGCGCGACCGGCGGCAGAGCGGCACCGGGGATTTCGGCATCCTCAGAGTAGTCCGCCAACCCCATGCTTTTGACCATCAGGCCTTGTTCGCCGCGCTCGAGTTCGAGCCAGCCGAACTGCCAAGCCCCTGTCTCGTATTCGCCGTAGCCTTCATCCTCACAGTATTCGCTGTCCGGGTCATCGCAAGAGGTGTACTTTTCGAAGACAAAGCCAATGAAGGCGCTGGCCCCGATTTCGTCCAGGGGCCCCTCCACACCATCACCGTAGACATTGACAAAATTCGATGTGCCATAGCCCCACGAAGATATTGTGTCGCCAGCCTCGAAAAACTGGGGCAAGCTACCGCGGTTGTTGCCTGTCGGCCCGCTCTGCAACATCAAAGTCTGGCGGTACGTCCATCCATCTCCAAGAGCGCTTTCGGGGCGAAAATCATAATAACCGAACTCGCCGATAAGCCCACTTGTACTGCCAGCCAGAAAATAGAAATCCTCGATACCGTCGCCGTCGAGATCAGCGTGGTCCTCACCGAACACGAGCGGTTCTTCAAAGACCGTAACCGTTGTCGCCGCGTCGACGTCGGTGGCGAAGGATGACAGGATGGCCGCGCCGCCAATCAGCGCGCCGGAGACAAGACTTTTCATAAGCAACTCCGAAATTGATTTAACGAGGAAATACCCCCACCTCGCCTTACCAATGCCGCATTTGGATCGGCAACGCTGACCAGACGTCACTGCGACCACTGGTCGGGCTGTGGCGCGCGTCCCGTGAAAAGCTGCTGCCGCAATGGGCACTGGTCTTTGGCCCTCGCACAGGGTATGTCCGCCGCAACCCCCATTTCGAGGCATATTCGATGGACCTTCGCAATATCGCGATCATCGCACACGTGGACCATGGCAAGACGACGCTTGTGGACCAGCTCCTGAAACAATCCGGCGCCTTCCGCGAGAACCAGTCCGTGGCCGAACGCGCCATGGACTCGAACGATCTTGAACGCGAGCGCGGGATCACCATCCTGGCGAAATGCACCTCGGTCGAATGGGACGGCCACCGGGTCAATATCGTCGACACCCCCGGCCACGCCGATTTCGGCGGCGAGGTGGAACGGATTCTCAGCATGGTCGACGGGGTGGTGCTTCTGGTCGACGCCGCCGAAGGGCCGATGCCCCAGACCAAGTTCGTGACCGCCAAGGCGCTGGCGCTGGGGCTCAGGCCCATCGTCGTCCTGAACAAGGTCGACAAGCCCGAGGCCGAACCCGACCGCGCGCTGAACGAAGTCTTCGATCTGTTCGCGAGCCTCGGTGCGAATGACCAGCAGCTCGATTTCCCGCATATGTATGCCTCGGGCCGGTCGGGCTGGGCGGATATGGAGCTGGACGGGCCGCGCAAGGACCTGCACGCGCTCTTCGACCTGATCCTCGAGCATGTCCCGGCCCCGAAGCAGCTGGCCCGGACCGACGCACCCTTCAGCATGCTGGCGACCACGCTTTCGGCCGATCCCTTCATCGGGCGCATCCTGACAGGACGGGTCGAAAGCGGCCGGGTCAAGCCGGGCGACACCGTGAAGGCGCTGTCGCGGACCGGCGAGATGCTGGAAAGCTTCCGGGTGTCGAAGGTGCTGGCCTTCCGCGGCCTGTCGCAGCAGCCCATCGAGGCGGGCGAGGCGGGCGATATCGTGACGCTCGCGGGCATGTCGAAGGCGACCGTTGCCGATACGCTTTGCGCGCCGCAGGTCACCGAGGCGCTGCCCGCCCAGCCCATCGACCCGCCGACGATCAGCGTCAGCTTCGGCATCAACGACAGCCCGCTGGCGGGTCGCGAAGGCAAGAAGGTGCAGTCGCGGGTGATCCGCGAACGCCTGATGCGCGAGGCCGAACTGAACGTCGCGATCCAGGTGACCGACACCCCCGGCGGCGAGGCCTTCGAGGTCGCGGGCCGGGGCGAGCTGCAGATGGGCGTGTTGATCGAGAACATGCGCCGCGAGGGCTTCGAGCTGTCGATCTCGCGCCCGCAGGTGCTGATGCGCGAAGAGAACGGCCAGCGGCTGGAGCCCATCGAAGAGGTCACCATCGACGTCGACGATGAATTTTCGGGCGTGGTGATCGAGAAGCTGACCGGCGTCCGGCGTGGCGATCTGGCCGAGATGCGCCCCGGCGGCACGGGCAAGACGCGAATCATCGCCCATGTGCCCTCGCGCGGGCTGATCGGCTATCAGGGCGAGTTCCTCACCGACACCCGCGGCACCGGCGTGCTGAACCGCGTGTTCCACGACTGGGCGCCGCACAAAGGGCCGATTCCGGGCCGGCGCGCGGGCGTTCTGGTCTCGATCGAGGACGGGGTGTCGGTGGCCTATGCGCTGTTCAACCTCGAAGACCGCGGCAAGCTGTTCATCGGCGCGCAGGAGCAGGTCTATCAGGGGATGATCATCGGCGAGCATTCGCGCGACAACGATCTGGAAGTGAACCCGCTGAAGGGCAAGAAGCTGACCAACATCCGCGCCTCGGGCACGGACGAGGCGGTGCGGCTGACGACGCCGGTCAGGATGAGCCTCGAGGAGGCCATCGCCTATATCGACGACGACGAGCTGGTCGAGGTGACGCCGGGGTCGATCCGGCTGCGCAAACGCTATCTCGACCCGCATGAGCGCAAGCGCCAGGCGCGCGCCGCGGGCTGAGCCCGTCATCCTGCGGACGCCCTTCGGGCGACGGTTTCAGAGACGGCCCCTGACGGGGCCGTTTTCTTTTTGGGTATTTGCGCCAAGAAGACATGCAAAAGGCCGCGCCCGGGATCGGAGCGCGGCCTTTGTCTTCGGGGTGCCAAAGGGGCGTTATTCGCTGGTTTCGACGACCATCAGCTCGCGTTCCGAGGCGCCGCGCGCGTGGTCGAGCGCGGCCTGGTATTCGGGGCTGTTGTAGCAGGCGACCGCGGCCTCGACCGAAGGAAAGCGGGCGACCACGTTGCGCGGTCTTTCGCGGCCCTCGAGCTGGACGAAGCGGCCGCCCCGCGCGATGAACTGGCCGCCATGCGCGGCGATGGCGGGACCGGCCAGTTCGGCATATTTCGCATAGGCCTCGGCATCGGTCACGGTGACATGGGCGATCCAGAGCGCGGGCATCGGCTCAGGCCCCCAGCACAGCTTCGGCCGCCTTGATCGCGGCTTCGGCATTGGCCGCGTCCTTCGCCCCGCCCTGGGCCATGTCGGGACGGCCGCCGCCGCCCTTGCCGCCAAGTTCCGCGACCGCCGCCTTGACCAGATCGACCGCCGAGACCTTGTCGGTCAGATCCGGGGTGACGCCTGCCGCAACCGAGGCCTTGCCGTCGGCCTCGGCGATCAGCAGGATCGCGCCAGAGCCGAGCCGGGCCTTGTGCTCGTCGATGATCGGCGGCAGGTCCTTGCCGGAAATGCCGTGCAGGACCTGGGCGAGGAAGGGCACGCCATGGACCTCGCGCACCTCGGGGGCTGCGCCCGCCGGGCCCGCCAGCGCCAGCTCGCGGCGAAGCTGGGTAACCTCGTGTTCCAGCGCGCGGCGTTCCTCGACCAGGCTGCGGATGCGCGCGACCACATCCGAAGCCGGGGCCTTGACCGCCTCGGCCACCTCGGCGAGGCGTTGTTGCTGCGCGATCAGATGGTCGAGCGCGGCCTGCCCGGTCAGCGCCTCGATCCGGCGCACACCGGCCGAGGAAGCGCTGTCGCCGAGCACGACGCACAGTCCGATATCGCCGGTACGGGCGACATGGGTGCCGCCGCAGAGCTCGATCGACCAGGTCTGGCCGTCGTGCCCCTTGCCGGTCGCGGCACGGCCCATCGAGACGACCCGCACCTCGTCGCCGTATTTCTCGCCGAAAAGCGCCTGGGCGCCGATGGCGCGGGCATCGTCCGGCGTCATGATCCGGGTCTCGACCGCCGAGTTCTGGCGGATGAAGCCGTTGACCTGGCTTTCGACCGCGGCCAGTTCCTCGACCGCCATCGCCTTGGCATGGCTGAAATCGAAGCGCAGCCGGTCGGGCGCGTTCAGCGAGCCCTTCTGCGCGACGTGATCGCCCAGCGTCTGGCGCAGGGCCTCGTGCAGCAGGTGGGTAGCCGAGTGATTGGCGCGGATCGCCGAACGGCGGGCATGATCCACCCGAAGCTCGACCGCGTCGCCCACGGCCAGCGGCGCCTTGGCGGGCGTCACCTTGTGGGCAAAGAGCCCGCCCGGCATCTTCTGGGTATCGAGGATCTCGCCCCGCCCCTCGGGCTTGAGATAGGTGCCGGTATCGCCGACCTGGCCGCCCGATTCCCCGTAGAACGGGGTCTGGTTGACGATCATCCAGCCGGTGGTGCCAGGGGCGAGTTCGTCGACCTCGGCGCCGTCGGCCACCAGCGCCATCACCTGGCCTTCGGCGGTTTCGGTGTCGTAGCCGAGGAATTCGGTCGCGGCGACGCGCTCGGCGATCTCGAACCAGATGGTCGATTCCTTCGTCTCGCCCGATCCCGCCCAGCTGGCGCGGGCCTTGGCGCGCTGTTCGGCCATGGCGGCATCGAAACCCGCCACATCGACCTTGCGGCCCTTCTCGCGCAGCGCGTCCTGGGTCAGGTCGAGCGGGAAGCCGTAGGTATCGTAGAGCTTGAACGCCGCCTCGCCGGGCAGATCGCCATCCTCGGGCAGACGGGCCAGTTCCTCGTCGAGCAGCCGCAGGCCGCGGTCCAGCGTCTGGATGAAGCGGGTTTCCTCCAGCTTCAGCGTCTCTTCGATCAGCGCCTGGGCGCGGCGCAGTTCCGGATAGGCCGCGCCCATCTGGGTCACGAGCGCGGGCACGAGGCGATACATGACCGGGTCCTGGCTGCCCAGAAGATGGGCATGCCGCATCGCGCGGCGCATGATCCGGCGCAGCACATAGCCGCGGCCGTCATTCGAGGGCGTCACCCCGTCGGCAATCAGGAACGAGGTCGAGCGCAGGTGGTCGGCGATCACCCGGTGATGCACGTTGCCCGGCCCGTCGGGCTCGGTCGAGGTGGCATGGGCCGAGGCCTCGATCAGGTCGCGCATCAGGTCGGTGTCGTAATTGTCGTGCTTGCCCTGCAAGAGCGCGCCGATCCGTTCGAGCCCCATGCCGGTATCGATCGACTGCGCCGCCAGCTCGCGCCGGGTGCCGTCCTCGAACTGCTCGTATTGCATGAAGACGAGGTTCCAGATCTCGATGAACCGGTCGCCATCCTCGTCGGGCGATCCGGGCGGGCCGCCCCAGATGTGATCGCCATGATCGTAGAAGATCTCGGTGCAGGGGCCGCAGGGGCCGGTCGGGCCCATCATCCAGAAATTGTCATTGGTCGGGATGCGGATGATCTTGTCGTCGGACAGCCCCGCGACCTTCTTCCAGATCGCGGCCGCCTCGTCGTCGGTGTGGTAGACCGTGACCAGAAGCCGGTCCTTCGGGATGCCGAAATCGCGGGTCAGCAATTCCCAGGCAAAGGGGATGGCCTCGGACTTGAAATAGTCGCCGAAGCTGAAATTCCCCAGCATCTCGAAGAAGGTATGGTGGCGCGCGGTATAGCCGACATTGTCGAGGTCGTTATGCTTGCCGCCGGCGCGCACGCATTTCTGGGCGGTGGTGGCGCGGGTATAGTCGCGCTTCTCGACCCCGGTGAAGAGGTTCTTGAACTGCACCATGCCGGAATTGGCGAACATGAGCGTGGGATCGTTGCGGGGAACGAGCGGCGAGCTGTCGACCACCTGGTGGCCGTTCCGTTCGAAATAGCTCAGGAATGTCGAGCGGATCTCGTTCAGGCTGGGCATCGGTCTGAGACCTTTCGGGGGAGTTTTCCGGTTTGTCGTCCGATGTATCGCCGCGGGCAGGGCCTGTCCATGGGTCAGACGCGCAAGCCCCGTCCTGAAAGCGGAACACCCGCCCAGAGGGGCGGGTGTCCGAAGCCTGGGTCTGGCGGGCGCGTCAGTCCTCGATCATCTCGTCGTTGTCGTCGCCGCTCATGTGAAAGTCGAGCCCGTGGGCGGCGCGGATCTTGTCCTCGATCTGCATCGCGACCTCGGTATTCTCGCGCAGGAAGTTCTTGGCGTTCTCGCGCCCCTGCCCGATCCGTTCGTCGCCATAGGAATACCAGGAGCCCGACTTCTCGACCACGCCGGCCTTGACGCCGAGATCGAGCAATTCGCCGGTCTTCGAGATGCCTTCGCCATACATGATGTCGAATTCGACCTGCTTGAAGGGCGGCGCGACCTTGTTCTTGACGACCTTGACGCGGGTGGCGTTGCCCACCACCTCGTCGCGGTCCTTGATCGACCCGATCCGGCGAATGTCGAGCCGGACCGAGGAATAGAATTTCAGCGCGTTGCCGCCCGTCGTGGTCTCGGGGCTGCCGAACAACACGCCGATCTTCATCCGGATCTGGTTGATGAAGATCACCATGCATTTCGAGCGGCTGATGGACCCGGTCAGCTTGCGCATCGCCTGACTCATCAGCCGCGCATGCACGCCAAGATTGGAATCGCCCATGTCGCCTTCCAGCTCGGCCTTGGGCGTCAGCGCGGCGACCGAGTCGACCACCACCATGCTGACCGCGCCCGAGCGCACCAGCGTATCGACGATCTCAAGCGCCTGTTCGCCGGTATCGGGCTGGCTGATCAGAAGCTCGTCGAGATTGACGCCCAGCTTCTTGGCGTAGATCGGGTCGAGCGCATGTTCGGCATCGACGAAGGCACAGACGCCGCCCTTCTTCTGTTCCTCGGCCACGCAATGCAGCGTCAGCGTGGTCTTGCCCGAGCTTTCGGGGCCGTAGATCTCGATGATGCGGCCCTTGGGCAGCCCGCCGATCCCCAGCGCGATGTCGAGACCGAGCGAGCCGGTCGAGGTCGCCTCGATCTCCTGCACGGGGTTGTCCGCCCCGAGCCGCATGATCGAGCCCTTGCCGAACTGCCGTTCGATCTGTGCCAGCGCCGAGTCGAGCGCCTTCTGTTTGTCCGAAGCTTTCTTGTCTGCCATGTCCAGGAGGTTCGCCGTCGCCATGTTCGGTTCCTTATTCCACACCCGGAAGCGGGCGGCAATGACTGCTCTTGTTCGCTTCTTGTTCTCATTCATATGAGATCAAAAAGCGAACATTGCAAGTCAAATTGTTCCCATTCTCAGGATCGACCGAAACAGTTAAGGAAGTGTTCACGCCCGCCGAGATCGCGCGGCCGGGCCCTGAAGCCAGGCGCGCCGGGCGGTCACGAGACCTCTTCGGGCAGCCGTCCCTCTTCTTCGTCGGGGTGGCCTTCTCGCGCGCGGGCCGCGGCGCGCAGCTGGCGCTGGACGGTGGCGGTCAGATCGGCCAGCGAGAAGGGTTTCGGCAGATAGACCGAATTCGGGATCCGCGCCTTGATCTCGCCGAAGCTGTCCTCGGCATAACCCGAGACGAAGATCACCCGCGTGCCCGGACGGTCGGCCAGGGCCTTGCTGACCCAGCCCGGCCCGTCGAGACCCGGCATCACCACGTCACTGACGAAGACATCGACCTTGAGATCGGGATCGGAGAGCTTTTCAAGGGCCTCCTCGCCGCTTTCGGCCTCCAGCACGGTATGGCCGCGCATCCGCATCGCGCGGGCCGCGAAGGAGCGCACGGGCGCCTCGTCCTCCACCAGCAGAACCACCGCCGATCCGGGCTGGTCCTCGACCGTGCCCTGCTCGCGCCGGGGCGCGGCCGGGCCGATTTCGCCGGCATAGGCGGGCAGGTAGACCGAAAAGCAGCTGCCCTGCCCGACCGTGCTGTCGACAAAGACAAAGCCGCCGGTCTGCTTGACGATGCCATAGACGGTCGACAGCCCCAGCCCCGTGCCCTCGCCGGGGCGCTTGGTCGTATAGAAGGGCTCGAAGATCTTGGTCAGCCGGTCGGGCGGAATGCCATGCCCCTCGTCGCGGACGCGGATCATCGCATAGGGGCCGGGCGGCACCACGGCGCGGTCGCGCTGCAACTCGGTGCTCAGCTGCACCGCCTCGGTTTCCAGCCGGATCTCGCCGCCCTCGGGCATCGCGTCGCGGGCATTGACCACGAGGTTCATCACCACCTGTTCCAGCTGGCGCTTGTCGGCGCGGATCGGCGGCAGCGCCTCGGCATGGCGCATCCTCAGGCGCACCTTCTCGCCCACCAGCCGGTCCAGCAGATGGGCCAGTTCGCCCATCGTGTCGCGCAGGTCCATCACCTCGGGGCTGAGCGTCTGCTTGCGCGAGAAGGCCAGAAGCTGGCCCACGAGGCTCGCCGCGCGGTTGGCGTTCTGGTGGATCTGCACCAGATCGCCGTAATCGGGATCGCCCGCGTCATGGCGCAGCATCAGCAGGTCGCAATGTCCCGAAATCGCGGTCAGCAGGTTGTTGAAGTCATGCGCCACCCCGCCCGCCAGCTGGCCGATCGCCTGCATCTTCTGACTTTGGGTGAATTGCGCCTCCAGCGTCTTCATCTCGGTCACGTCATGCAGCACCGCGACCAGACCGCCGCCGCCCATCCGCGCCAGCGCCACCTGCACGAAAAGCTCGCGGTCGTCGCGGGCCACGCGCAGCACTTCGGCGGTGTTGGGGGCGCGGCCCTGGGCGGCATCGGCCAGCCAGTCGCCGACCGACCGTCCCAGCCCTTCGAGTCGGTCGCAGAGGTTCAACGCCTCGCCGGCATAGGCGCCCAGCAGCTTGTTCGCCCGGGCATTCGACAGCCGCACCGTGCCGTCGATGTCGAGCTGCAGGAGAGCGACCGGCAGCGCGTCCAGGAACCCTTCGGGCGCCTCGGCGGCCCGCGCCCCGGCCGCCTCGGGCAGGATATAGAATTCGCGCCCGCCATCGGCCATGCGCAGCTGCACCAGGCGGCGGCGGCTCGGCCCCTCGGGGGTTTCGACCATCACCTCTTCGGTCTCGTCCGATGCGCCGCCCAGCAAGGCCGCCACGCTGTCGGGACTTTGCCCGATCAGCGCGCGGGCCGCGGCGTTGATGACCGCGAGACGCCCGGCCGGATCGAGCCGGACCATCGGCAGCGCAATTTCCGGCCCGTCGGCGGCACAGGACTCGAGCCGCCAGAGAAACAGCCCCGACCCGGCGCGTTCGACGGCGATCCGAAGCGGCCCGGAGGCCAACGTACGTTGGGCCGAGGCCGGAAGGCCCCGGGCGGCGGCCGAGATCAGGTCGGCGACGGCGTGACCCGGATCGGCAAAGAACGCCTGCAGGGCGTCCGCGACCGGCTGGCCGCGCACCGCCGCGACACGGCGCAGCGCCTCGGGGCTTGCGATCAGCACGCAACCTTCGGAATCGGTGACCAGTGTCGCGCCCGGCGCACTGGCGCAGAGCCGCCGCAACCGGTCCGACGGGATGTCCGACACCGGCCGCCCGAAGAGGCGCAGCAGCACGGCCAGGCAGGCCAGCGTGCTGCCCGCCGTCAGCAAGGGCGCGAAAAGCCCGGGCCAGGGCGATGTCCAGGCCGCCGCAACCAGCAGAACCCCAAGCGCCAAAGCGACCCAGGCGCGGTCGGCATGGGCCGCCGCGGATCGCCGGACAGTCACCAGAACGGGCACGAAACGCAACAATGAGGCCTCCCGGAAAGAGCGTCTTGCCCACTCTTTCTCCACAGGTATTAATCGAAGGTTAATGCGACCCGCCCGAGATGACCCGGCGGCACGGGATCGCCGAATAACGCAGCGTAACCCTTGTCAGCCATCGCCCCGCCGCAGCACCGCCGCATAGAATCCGTCGCCGCCATCAAGCGGGGTCAGGCGCCGCTCGGCGACCTCGGTCCAGCCCGGCGTATTGGCAAGAAACCGCGCGACCTGCGCGTCGTTCTCGGCCGACAGGAGCGAGCAGGTGGCATAACCAAGATGCCCGCCCGGCGCGACCAGTGCTGCGGCCCGGTCGAGAATGCCCGCCTGCAGCGCGGTCAGCCGGGCCAGATCGTCGGGGGTCGTGCGCCATTTGGCCTCGGGGCTTCGCCGCCAGGCGCCACTGCCCGAACAGGGCACGTCGCAAAGCACCAGGTCGAAGGGCGCTGCCTCGTCGAGATCCGCGCCGTCAAGGCAGGTCACCGCGATTCCCGCCCGGGCGGCCCGGTCGGGAAGATCGCGCATCCTTTGCGGGGCCGCGTCATGGGCGTAATGCCGGGCCGTCCCGCGCGCGGCCATGGCCAGCGTCTTGCCGCCGCCGCCCGCGCAAAGGTCGAGCACCCGCGCGCCAGCATCCAGCGGCATCAGATCGGCCACCGCCTGCGAAGCCGCATCCTGCAGTTCGACCACGCCGTCGGCAAAGGCGCGCGACTGCTGGACGCGCCGCGCCCCGGCCGTCACCTCAAGCGCGGTGGGCGAAAGCGCATGCGGCCGGGTCTCGATCCCCTCCCCCGCCAACTGAGCCGCCGCCTCGTCCCGGCCGCTGCGGCGCAGATTGACCCGCAGGAAGACCGGCGCGCGGTGCCGCAGCAGGTCCATCACCGGGCGGAAGGCCGGGCCGAGGCTGTCGCGAAGCATCTCTTCCAGCGCCTCGGGACAGTCGCAGGCGACCGCCTCGGGCAGATCCGCCAGGCCGGGCATGGGCGCGCGTTCGGCCTCGGACAGCGGCGCCGGGGCGTGGCCCTCGCCGGTGAAGACCGTCCCGGGGTCCGTGCCCTCGGCGCGCAGGGCGCCCAGCATCATGCCGCGCCCCGTCGCCGCCCCGCCCAGCGCGGAGAAGGATCGGGCGCAGCGGATCGCATCGAAGACATGGTCGCGGATCGCGGCCCGGTCCTTCGAGCCGGCAAAGCGGTTCTGCCGCGCCCAGGTGGTCAGCAGCTTCTCGGCCGGAGCGCCCTCGCGCCAGGCATCGAGCAGCTCGGCCGCCGCCGCGATCCGCGCCGCGGGCGTCACGCGCGGCCCAGCCCGGCCCGTTCGCGGCCCGCCGCAACATCATGCTCTGTCATCGCCCGCCATCCCTTCATCCGATCCGCCCCCGTGGGGGGTGCCCGTCTTCTGGCAGCCGCGTCCCCCGCGTGCAAGCGCGGCCCTCACCCGGGGCCTTTTCATCCGCGCCCGGACGTGGTTTGGTGGATCCCGTGACAGGGGCGTCCGGATCTGCCCGGGCTGAGAAGCACCCTTAGAACCTGAACCAGATCATGCTGGCGGAGGAAGTCGCGTGCCGGGCCCGAAAGCGGGCCGATGCGGCCGTCCGATGCCAGGGGAGGACAGCCATGCCCAGCGCGACAGAGACCCCGACCGGCGCCCCGAGCCAAACCGCAAGCCCCACGCCCGGCGCCCATCTTGCCGCGATGCGCGACCGCGCGCCTCTGGTGCAATGCATCACCAATTTCGTCGCCATGAACACCGCCGCGAATGTGCTGCTGGCGGCGGGTGCCTCGCCCGCGATGTTGCACGCGGCCGAGGAAACCCGTGAATTCACGCCGCTGGCGCAGGCGCTCTCGATCAATATCGGCACCCCCTCGCCGCATTGGGCCGCCGGCATGAAGGCCGCGGCCGGGGCGGCGCGGGCGGCGGGGCTGCCCTGGGTGCTCGACCCGGTGGCGGTTGGCGCGACCTCGTACCGTCAGGCGCTTTGCGGCGATCTTCTGGCGCTGGAGCCCGCAGTGATCCGGGGCAATGCGTCCGAAATCCTTGCGCTGGCCGGGGCCGCCACGCGCGGCAAGGGCGCGGACAGCGCCGACCCGGTCGAGGCGGCCGAGGCGGCGGCGCGGGCCCTCGCCCAGCGCAGCTGGGCGGTGGTCGCGGTCACCGGGCCGGTCGATTACGTGACCGACGGCACCCGCGCCTGGCGCGTTTCCAATGGCGACCCGATGATGCCGAAGGTCACCGCGCTGGGCTGTTCGCTGACCGCGCTGGTCGCGGCCTTCGTGGCGGTCGAGGGCGCCGATCGCGCCGAGGCGACGGTCGCGGCGCTGGCCTGTTTCGGGCTGGCAGGCGAAATCGCGGCCAGGGGTGCATCCGGTCCCGGCAGCTTTGCGGTCGCGCTGCTCGACGCGCTGCACGCCATGACGCCCGAGGCGCTGGACCTCGGCGCACGGGTCGAGCCCTCATGAACCGCAAGACGCTCGCCGTCTATTTCGTCACCCCCGACGGCGCCACGCCGGATCTGGTGATGGCGGCGGTCCGGGGCGGCGCCAGCATGGTGCAGTTGCGCGACAAGCAGGCCAGCGACAGCGATCTGATCGCGCTCGCCCGGCAGCTGAAACCGGATCTGACCCGGCGCGGCGTGCCGCTGATCGTCAACGACCGGCTGGCGGTCGTGCTGGCCTCAGGGGCCGACGGGCTCCATGTGGGGCAGTCCGACGGCGCCCCAAGCGCGCTGCGCAAGGCCCTGGGACCGGGGCGGCTGCTTGGCCTGTCGGTCGAGACCCTGGCCCAGCTCGACGCCATCCCCCCGGGTGCGGTCGATTACCTGGGCGTCGGCCCGGTCCATGCGACCGCGACCAAGCCCGATCACGCGGCCCCGCTGGGCGTCGACGGGCTCGGGCGGATCGTGACCAGGACCACCCTGCCCTGCGTCGCGATCGGCGGGCTCGGGGTCGCGGACGCGGCCGGTGTCAAGGCGGCGGGCGCCGATGGCATGGCCGTGGTGTCGGCGATTTCCGCCGCGCCCGATCCGGCGGCGGCGGCACGCGCCCTGGCCGAAGCCTGGAGAAGCGCATGATCCCCAATATCCTGTCGATTGCCGGGTCCGACCCCTCGGGCGGCGCCGGGATCCAGGCCGATCTGAAGGCCATCGGCGCCAATGGCGGCTATGGCATGGCCGCGATCACGGCCCTGACCGTCCAGAACACCCAGGGGGTGCGCGGGGCAGAGCTGGTGGCGCCCGCCCTGGTCGCCGACCAGATCCGCGCGATCCGCGAGGATATCCGCATCGACGCGGTCAAGATCGGCATGCTGGGCTCGGCCGCCATCGTCGAGGCGGTGGCCGGGGCGCTGGCCGGGCTCGACGCGCCGGTGGTGCTGGACCCGGTGATGGTGGCCAAGGGCGGCGACCGGCTGCTGGCCGAAGAGGCCGTGGCCGCGCTTTCGGCGCATCTGATGCCGATGGCCGCCGCGATCACGCCGAACCTGCCCGAGGCGGCCGACCTTCTGGGCCGTCCCGAGGCGCAAGACCGCTTTGGGATGGAGGCCCAGGCCGAGGCGCTTCTGGCGCTGGGGCCGCGCGCCGTTCTGTTGAAGGGCGGCCATCTGTCCGGCTCGGACAGCCCCGATCTGCTGCTGGACCCGACCGGGCGGGTCTGGTTCGAGGGGCCGAGGATCGACAGCCCCAACACCCATGGCACCGGCTGCACCCTCTCGTCGGCGCTGGCGACCTGGCTTGCCCGGACGGGCGAGATGCGCCCTGCGGCCGAAGCGGCGCGCACCTATACCCGCGCGGCAATTATGGGCGCGGCGGCGCTGTCGGTCGGGCACGGTCATGGGCCGACCGACCATTTCTTTGCGCTGAGAAACCTCCCGGTCTGACGGACCCCCTTGGGGCGGGGCCGGTCAGTCGAAGCGGCGGCTCAGCGGCGTGGCGCCGGTCGGCCAGTCGCCCGTCACCACAGCCGCCCCGCCCGCAAAGGCCGCATAGCTTTGGCCTGCCTGATAGCGGAGCGCGCCCAGCTCGGAGGCCAGATCCTCGATCCGGTCGGCCGAAAGAAACCCGATGAGCCGCCCGCCCGGGTCGCGCTCGACCCAGGCGCGCGCACGGCCGGCATCCATGCTCCAGGGCGCGGGCGCGGACAGATGCGCCATCCGCCAGGCCGCCACCTCGGCCCCCGAGCCGACCACGATCAGCGCGGGCGCGGTCTCGGCCGCCGCCGCATCGACCAGCCGCGCCGGGCGCCGCAAGAGCCGCGCGCCCAACGCCTCGGCCGCTGCCGTCTCGCCGCCAAGCGCCAGCAGTACCGGTTCGGGTCCGGCGAAGAGATCGCCCAGCATCGGCGGCACCTCGCCCGGGGCCAGCGCGCGGGCCAGATCGAAATCGGGATCGACCGAAACCGCCCGCGCCGGAGCCCGAAGCCGCAGCGTGGCCTCGCCCCGCCCGGCATCGAGCGCAACCAGATGGCGTTCGGTCCCCGCCCCCGTCTCGACCACCACGGGCACCGACAGCCGGTAGGCGGGCCAGGACTGGCCCAGCACCAGATGCAGGGCCGTACCCTCGGGCTCGGCCGCCTCGAGCCGCAGCGCGGGCAGGCCGCTGCGGGTCAGCCACTGGTCGAAGAACCCGCCCAGATCGCGCCCGGACACGGCCTCGAAAGCCGCGCGAAGGTCGTGCCAGGCCGCGACCCGGTCGTGATGGTCGGCATAGAAACGGCGCAGGCCCGCGCGCCAGTCCTCGGGACCGAGCTCGGCCTTGAGCATATGAAACAGAAGGGCAGCCTTGCCGTAACCGACCGCCTGCCGGTCGCCATGGGCGGCCGCGCGGAACTCGGTCAGCGGCCGGTCCTCACCGGCGGGCAGCGCCGCGAGATCGCGCAGCCAGCCCAGCCGCATCGCGCGCGCGACCTCGGGTCCCGCATCCTCGGCCAGCGCATGGTCGGCCATGTAGGTCGTCAGCCCCTCGCACCAGTTGCCGCGCCGGTAATCGACGGCCACAGCATTCCCCCACCAGGAATGCAGCACCTCATGGGCCAGCGACCGCCCGCGTATATAGCCATGGCCCAGGATCGACTGGCTGACATAGGTCAGACCGGGCATCCCCAGCCCGACCGGGATCGGCGCCGAGACCACCGAGAAGCCGGGATAGGGATAGGGGCCGATCTCGGCCGAGAAGCGGTCGATATAGCCCGCGACGGCCTCGGTATAGGCGGGCGAATAGGCGGCATCGCGGGGCTCGAAATAGGTGCGCAGCCGCAGCTCGCCATGCATCGCCTCGCCGACGGTATAGCGCCCGGCAAAGACCCCCATGTCGGCCGCGCGACCGGTGAACACGAACTGGGCGCTTCGCCCCTCGGCGTCGACCGCCTCGGCGCCGAGCGTGCCGGTCGCCGCCGGGCGCCAGCCCGCAGGCACCTCGAGGTTCAGCTCGAACCTGGCGCGGGGCGCTGAATCGATCGGCAGCCAGCCCGAGCCCAGAAGATAGCTTGCCGTCTCTCCGCGCGCGACCTCGCCGATACCGGCCGACAGCGGGGGCAGCGTCCCGGTCAGCCGCACCGTCACCGGCCGTCCCATATGCCGCGCCGCCCGCAAGACGCCCGAACCTGGTACCGGCGTCGCATCGCCGCCGATCCGAAGCGTCTCGATGGTCAGCCAGTCCTGCCGGGGCAGCGTCACGTCTCCCTGCGGCGCGGGCAGCACCGCGTCGAGCGCCAGCGCGCCGGTCGCTGGGTCAAGCGTCAGGGTCACCGCCTCTTCGCCCAGCATCTCGGCATGCGGTCCGGCCCAGACGGCCGGTCCGGCCAGGGCCGGAAGGACGGCAAGCAGCAGGGGACGAAAACGCATCGGCAGGTCTCCGGGCAGGCGATTTTCGCGAAGGTTAGGCGCGGTTCGCCGCCAGAGCCAGCGGATTGCGCGCCTGCCGCTGCAAGACGGGCGTTCGTCCGCTGCGGCCCGCACCGGGCAGGTTTCCAAGGAAAAGGGATCGAATGGGATTTCCTCCCACCATGACTGCAATGGATGGAGTTATGACCCTTTTTCTTCCGGGTTATCGCCTTCTTTCAAGAATTTTGTTCTACTGCGGGAAAGTCACAGGGAGAGTCCCGATGAAGTTCTTCCCGATCTTCCTGCGCACCGAGGGCGCGCGGATCGTGGTGTCAGGCGGCGGCGAGACCGCGCTGGCCAAGCTGCGTCTGCTGCTGAAGACCGAGGCCCGGATCGCGGTCCATGCCGCCGAGGCCGACCCGAAGATCCTCGACTGGCAGGCCGAGGGGCGTCTAAGCTGGGTCGCGCGGCCCGTCGAGGCGGCCGATCTCGACGGCGCGCGGCTGGTCTATGCCGCGACCGACGATGCCGCCGAGGATGCGCGCGTAGCAGGTCTCGCCCGCGCCGCCGGCGTGCTGTTCAACATCGTCGACAACCGCGCCGACAGCGCCTTCATCACCCCCGCGCTGGTCGACCGCGCCCCCGTCGTCGTGGCGATCGGCACCGAGGGCGCGGCCCCGGTGCTGGCGCGCCGGATCAAGGCAGGCCTCGAAGCCTGGCTGCCCGCCGGGCTTGGCGCGCGGGTGCGCGAGGCCGATGCCTTCCGCCCGGCGGCCGAGGCACTGCCCAAGGGCCGGGCCCGCCGCCGCTTCTGGGACGACGCCTTTGCCGGGCTTCTCGACGGCATGCCGGGCCCCGCCCCGCAGCTTGCCCCCCTGCTTGAAACCCACAAGGCGGCCGCAACGGCGGCGGGCGAGGTGCTGTTCGTCGGCGCAGGCCCCGGCGATCCCGACGACCTGACGCTGCGCGCCCGCCGCGCGCTCGACCGCGCCGATGTGGTCATTCACGACCGGCTGGTGCCCGCGCCGATCCTGGAACTCGCCCGCCGCGAGGCCGAGATCGTCGAGGCGGGCAAGACCGGCTTTGGCCCCTCGACGCCGCAGGCGGACATCAACGGCCTGATCGTCGACCGTGCCGCCCGGGGTCTTGTGGTGGTTCGCCTGAAGGCAGGCGATCCGTCGGTCTTCGGACGGCTCGACGAGGAAATCGAGGCCTGCGAGGCCGCCGGTATCGCCTGGTCGGTGGTGCCGGGGCTGACTGCCGCCTCGGCCGCTGCCGCAAGCCTTGGCCAGAGCCTGACCCGGCGCGGCCGCAATTCCGAACTGCGCGTGCTGACCGGGCATGACGTGAAGGGCCTGGCCGATCACGACTGGGCCGCGCTGGCCCGGCCGGGTGCGGTCGCCGCGATCTACATGGGCAAGCGGGCCGCGCGCTTCATCCAGGGCCGGCTGATGATGCATGGCGCCGAGGCCGCGACCCCGGTCAGCGTGGTCGAGAATGCGGGCCGCCCCGAGGAACGCATCCTTTCGGCAACGCTGGGCAGCCTGCCCGCCGAGATCGCCGCCGCCGGGCTGACCGGTCCCGCCGTCATCCTGCTGGGTCTGGCGCCGCGCGCCGCCGCCCGGTCCGTTCCCGCCCTGCGCGAGGTCGCCCGATGAAACGCCGCTTTCACCCCAGCGTGGTGACCGCCAACGACCTGTTCGAGGGCCACCCGGTCTGGCGCACCGCAGAGGGGCGCTGGTCGGCCACGATCCGCGAAGCCGAAGTGCTGCGCGATCCCGAGACGGCCGAGGCCCGCCTTGCCGCAGCCGCGTCGGATGCCGCTCGGGTCGTCGGCCCCTATCTCGCCGAGGTCGCGACCGCCCCCCAGGGCCCCGCGCCGCTGCATTTCCGCGAGGTTTTCCGCGTCCGGGGTCCCGCCCAGGCCTCTGACCGCCTCGACCACCTTCCCGGAGAGTGACGATGTACGCCTATTCCGATTTCGACGAGAGTTTCGTGCGCGACCGCGTGCGCCAGTTCCGCGATCAGGTCGAACGCCGGATCGACGGCCGCCTGAGCGAGGACGAGTTCAAGCCGCTGCGCCTGATGAACGGGCTTTACCTGCAGCTTCACGCCTACATGCTGCGCGTGGCCATTCCCTATGGCACGCTCGACGCGCGCCAGATGCGCCAGCTTGCGGCGATCTCGGAACGCTGGGATCGCGGTTACGGCCATTTCACCACCCGCCAGAACATCCAGTTCAACTGGCCGAAACTTTGCGACGTGCCCGACATGCTGGACGCGCTGGCCGATGTCGGCATGCATGCGATCCAGACCTCGGGCAATTGCGTGCGCAACGTGACCTCGGACCATTTCGCTGGCGCCGCCGCCGACGAGATCGCCGATCCGCGCCCCTATGCCGAGCTGCTGCGGCAATGGTCGAGCGATCACCCCGAATTCCAGTACCTGCCGCGCAAGTTCAAGATCGCGATCACCGGCGCCACCGCCGACCGCGCCGTCACCCGCGCCCATGACATCGGGCTGCGCGTCGTTGCGCGGGACGGCGCCGTGGGCTTCGAGGTCAGCGTCGGCGGCGGGCTTGGCCGCACCCCGATGATCGGCCGCATCATCCGCGACTTCCTGCCCGAGGCCGATCTGGTGCCCTATGTCGAGGCGGTGCTGGGCGTCTACAACCAGCTTGGCAGGCGGGATAACAAGTACAAGGCCCGGATCAAGATCGCGGTCCACGAGATGGGGCTTGATACCATCCGCGAACTGGTCGAGGCCCGCTTTGCCGAAACCCGGTCCGAATTCCCGGGCGCCGAGGCCGCCCTGGCCGAGATCCGCGCGGCCTTCCGCGCCCCCGATTTCCGCGCAGGTGGTACGGCGATCCCGTCGGGCAGCCCGGCCTTCCGGGCCTGGGCCGACACCAACCTTGCCCCGCACCGGCGCGAGGATCATGCCATCGTCACCGTCTCGCTGAAGACCCCCGGCCAGCAGCCGGGCGATGCCAGCGCCGGTCAGATGCGGGCAATCGCCGATCTGGCCGAAACCTTCGGCTATGACGAGATCCGGATCAGCCACCGCCAGAACGTGATCCTGCCCCATGTCCGCAAGGACGACCTGCCCGCCGTCTTCGAGGCGCTGGCGGCGGCGGGGCTGGCGGCGGCCAATGCCGGGCTGATCTCGGACATCATCGCCTGCCCCGGCATGGACTACTGCGCGCTGGCGACGGCCCGCTCGATCCCGGTCGCGCAAGAGATCGCGGTCCTGTTCGAGACCCTCGATCTGGCCCATGAGGTCGGCCCGCTGAGGCTGAACGTCTCGGGCTGCATCAATGCCTGCGGCCATCACCATGTGGCCGATATCGGCATTCTCGGGCTCGAACGCGCGGGCGTCGAGACCTATCAGATCACGCTGGGGGGCGATCCGACCGAACGGATCGCCATCGGCGAGCGCACCGGTCCGGGCTTTGCCGCGGACGAGATCGTCGGTGCGGTGGAACGTATCGTGACGGCCTATCTGGAGCTTCGCGACAGCGCGGACGAGACCTTTGCCGATGCCTATCGGCGGCTGGGGCTCGCGCCGTTCCAGAAGGCGCTTTATTCCGAGGAGAGCAGGGAAAATGCGGCCTGAAAACGGGTTCGAACGGGGAGAGACCCGGCTTGCGGCGCTGAACCGGCGCCTGGACGGCGCGACGCCGCAAGAGGTGCTGGCCGAGGCGGCCGACCGCTTCGCCGGGCAGCTGGCGCTGGTGTCGTCCTTCGGGGCGGAATCGGTCGTGCTTCTGCACATGGTGGCCGAGCTCGACCCCGGCCTGCCGGTGCTGTTTCTGGAAACCGAGATGCTCTTCCCCGAGACGCTGGCCTATCAGCGCGAGGTCGCGGACCTGCTGGGGCTGACCGGCGTTCGGCTGCTGCACCCCGATGCCGAGGCGCTGGCGCTGCACGACCCGGCGGGCGATCTGCACCGCAGCGATCCCGATCTCTGCTGCCACCTGCGCAAGACCGAACCGCTGGAACACGCTCTGGCAGGCTTCGGCGCCTGGGTCACCGGGCGCAAGCGGCACCAGACCCGCGAACGGCAGGCGATGCATGTCTGCGAGACCGACGAGGCCGGGCGGGTCAAGATCAACCCGCTGCATGCCTGGGGCCGCGAGGATGTGGCCGCCTATATCGACCGCCACGACCTGCCCCGGCATCCGCTGGTCTCGCGCGGCTATCCGTCGATCGGCTGCGCGCCCTGCACCAGCCGCGTCGCCCCGGGCGAGGACCCGCGCGCGGGCCGCTGGCGCGGGCAGGACAAGCAGGAATGCGGCATCCACCTGGTCAATGGCCGCTTCGTGCGGATGGGCACGGAGGATGTGGCATGAGCGACCGGGTTCTGATCACCGATGCGGGCTTCGGCCCCGTCGATCCGGCCGAGCGCTATCTGGGCCTCGCCGATCTCGTGGCGGCGCCCGGGGCGCAGCGGGTCGATCTCGGCCCCGAGACCGACCCGGCCGCGCTGGGTCCCGATCTGGCGCGGATCCAGGCCATCCGCATCGCCTTTCCGGCGGTGTCGGACGGGCGCGGGTTCACGCTGGCGCGGACGCTGCGGCGGATGGGCTTTACCGGGCGGCTGCGTGCCGCCGGGCAACTGATCCCCGAGCAATATCCAATGACGCGGGCCTGCGGCTTCGACGAGGTCGAGATCGACGCGGATCGCGCCCGACGTCAGCCCGAGGCCGACTGGCGCGCGGCGGCCCGGCGGCAGGGCTATCTTGCGCGGTTGCGGCGCCCGGCGGCCTGATCCGAGATCAGGGCAGGCGCAGCACCGCCGACAGCGGGGCCAGCGCCACCTCGCCCCGCCCCGATTGCAGCGCCCAGGAGAAAAGCGCGGTCACGGTCTCGGGGCGGCTGTGGCCGACCAGCACCGCCTGGCCGGTCTGGCGCGCCTCGAACACCGCGAGGTCCAGCATCCGGCGCATGGTCTCGGTGTTCTGCCCCTCGGCATCGAGGGTCTGGAAGACCGTCGCCTTGGGCACGCCCACCCGGTCGGCAGCGCGGGCCGCAGCGTTCAGCCCCTCATCGCGCGTGACGATCCCGTGACCGGTTTCGGCCAGTACGCCCAGAACCGCATCGGTCAGGACGCGATCGTCCTGAAACCCCTTCGACTGAACCCCATCCTTGCCGGGGTCGAGCACCGCAATCCCGGTGCCGATCAGCCCAAGCGCGCGGTTCAGCCGGGCGGCGGCCTCGGCGGGCGGCAGATCCGACAGCCCGCTGGCCAGCAGCACGACCTCATAGCCCGCGCGGTGGAAATCGGCAGCCGCCTCTGCCGCACCGGGCATCGCCGGGTCGATCGCGAAGGTCACCGGAAAGGGGAAGGTCAGCAAGGCCCGGCGGTCGAGCCCGGCCGCGCCGATATCGACCAGCACCAGCGACAGAAGCGGCGCACCGGGCGGCGGATCGAAGGCCACCGCATTCCGCGCCAGCGCACCCAGCGGCGCCGGGGCGGCGGCCCGGTCGCCCGGCACGGTGGCCGGAGCCTCGTCGGAAGGATCCTCGGCGGCCGCGCCATCCTCTTCCGGCGCCGTGCCGAGCGTCGGCAGCGGAGCGACCGGGGTCAGCCCGGCCGGCGCGTCTCCGGGCACGGTGGCATCCTCGACGCTTGGCAGCGGCAAGACCCGGGGGCCGGCCTTCCCGGCACCGGGCGGCGCGGCGGCTTCCTCGTCCTCGTCGTCATCGCGACCCACATCGCGGGGGGCGGTCTCGGCTGCGGGCCGGTCGTCGGGCAGCGCCTCGGGGTCGGGCGGCGCGGCCGGTTCTGGCGCCGCCGGGCCGCGCAGGGCGGCACCGGCGGGCGCAGGCTCTTCGGCGCCGAGGTCGGTCCCGGCCCCAAGGTCGACGGCCGCATCGGGGGCCTCGGGCGGGGTCATCGTCTCGGGTATCGCAGAGACCGGGGCGGGGGCCGCCGCGGGGGCGGTGTCGGGCAGCGGCGCCTCGGCGACGGCGGCGGGGGCCGGGGCGCCCATCGCCGGGGTCTCGCGCAGGGTTTCTTCGCGCTCGGGCAGGGTCGCCTCGGTTTCGGGCCGGGGACGGTTGAATTCGGACCCCGGCGGCAGGTCGATATCGGTGGTCGGGTCGGCGGCGGGCAGCCCCCCGGACCCGGACGGCGCGGCCGGACGCGCCCCCGGTGCCGCGACCGCGGCAGGCGCGGTTTCGGGCTCGGGGGCGGCGGGCGCGCCGCTTTCGGGGATGGCCGAGAACCGCGGGGCGGGCGCCTCGCCCGGCTGCGTGGGCACAGGAGCGGGCTCAGGGTCTCTCACGGGATCTCTCGCGGGGGCTGGCACCGAAGCGGTCCCTGCGCCGGGACCAGGACCGGGAGCAGGGCCGGGCCCGGACGGCGGCACCGCAACCTCCAGTGCCGCCAGCCCCAGACCGCTGGCCGCAGCACCCCAGAGAAAGCCGCGAATGCCGCTGGAAAAAACCCTGCCCATGCCTCGTACCTCCGACCTCGCGACGGCCTGCCCGGGCCGCCCTGTCCGATGCGGGACCCTTTGCCCCGCCGCCGCCCCTTGACCGGGGCGCGTCGCTCTGAGCATGTATAGCCCGACCCGCGACCCGGTTCATCCCCTTTCGCGAAGGCGCTGACCATGCTGCTCTTGATCGACAATTACGACAGTTTCACCTATAATCTCGTGCACTATCTGGGGGAACTCGGCGCCGAGACCAAGGTCGTGCGCAACGATGCCCTGAACGTGCAGGAGGCGATGGGGCTGCGGCCGTCCGCGATCCTTTTGTCGCCCGGCCCCTGCGATCCGGCCCAGGCCGGGATCTGCCTGCCCCTGACCCGCGCCGCGGCCGAGACCGGCACGCCGCTGATGGGCGTCTGCCTCGGGCACCAGACCATCGGCGAGGCCTTCGGCGGCAAGGTGGTGCGCGCGGACGAGATCGTGCACGGCAAGAAGGGCCGCATCGAACATGACGGGTCGGGCGTCTTCGCGGGCCTGCCCTCGCCCTTCCAGGCGACCCGGTATCATTCGCTGATCGTCGAGCGCGCCAGCCTGCCCGACTGCCTGATCGCCAATGCCTGGCTGGAAGACGGAACGATCATGGGGCTGCGCCACCGCGAGCTGCCGATCCACGGGGTGCAGTTCCACCCCGAGAGCATCGCCTCGGAACATGGCCACGCCCTGCTGAAGACGTTCCTCGACACCGTGAAGGAACCCGCATGAGCGATGCGCTGAAACCGCTGATCGGCCTTGCCGCCGACCGCCCCCTGACCCGGGAAGAGGCCGAGACCGCTTTCGAGGCGCTGTTCGAGGGCGAGGCGACGCCCAGCCAGATCGGCGGTCTGCTGATGGCGTTGCGCACCCGCGGCGAAACCGTCGACGAATATGCCGCCGCCGCCAAGGTCATGCGCTCGAAATGCCGCAAGGTGACCGCGCCCGAGGGGGCCATCGACATTGTCGGCACCGGCGGCGACGGCAAGGGCACGCTGAACATCTCGACCGCGACCGCCTTCGTGGTCGCGGGCGCGGGCGTGCCCGTCGCCAAGCACGGCAACCGGAACCTGTCGTCGAAATCGGGCGCGGCGGATGCGATGACCCATATGGGCATCAACGTGATGGTCGGCGCCGATGTGGTCGAGACCGCGCTGAGGGAGGTCGGCATCGGCTTCATGATGGCGCCGATGCACCATCCGGCCATGGCCCATGTCGGCCCGACCCGGGCCGAGCTGGGCACCCGGACGATCTTCAACATCCTCGGGCCGCTGACCAACCCGGCCGGGGTCACCCGCCAGCTGACCGGCGCCTTCTCGAAGGCGCTTTTGCGCCCCATGGCCGAGACGCTCGACCGGCTCGGTACCGAGGTCGCCTGGCTGGTGCATGGCGGCGACGGCACCGACGAGCTGTCGATTGCCGGGATCAGCCATGTCGCGATGCTGGAGGAAGGCACCATCACCGAGCGCGAGCTGCATCCCGAAGAGGCGGGCCTGCCGGTCCATCCCTTCGAGGCCATCATCGGCGGCACGCCCGATCACAACGCCCGCGCCTTCGCGGCGCTTCTCGACGGCGAGGCCTCGGCCTATCGCGACGCCGTGCTGCTGAACGCGGCCGCCGCTCTGGTGGTCGCGGGCCGGGTCACGACGCTGCGCGAGGGCGTCGAGCGGGCACAGGACAGCATCGACAGCGGCGCGGCCAAAAGCAAGGTCGAGGGCCTCGCCCGGATCACATCGGAGGCCGCATGACCGAGACCATCCTGGACCGCATCAAGGCCTACAAGCTGGAAGAGGTCGCCGCCGACAAGGCCACGCGGCCGCTGGCGGATGTCGAGGCGGCGGCACGGGCCGCCCCGGCCGTGCGCGGCTTTGCCGAGGCGCTGCACCGGGCCGCGCTGACGGGCTACGGGCTGATTGCCGAAATCAAGAAGGCCAGCCCGTCCAAGGGGCTGATCCGGCCCGATTTCGACCCGCCCGCGCTGGCGCGCGCCTATGAGGCGGGCGGCGCGGCCTGTCTTTCAGTGCTGACCGACACGCCCTCGTTTCAGGGCGCCAAGCCCTATCTGACCGAGGCCCGCGCGGCGGTGAAGCTGCCGGTGCTGCGCAAGGATTTCCTGTACGACACCTATCAGGTGGCCGAGGCCCGGGCGCTGGGCGCCGACTGCATCCTGATCATCATGGCCAGCGTCTCGGACGCTCAGGCGGCCGAGCTGGAAGAGGCTGCGACCTCCTGGGGGATGGATGCGCTGATCGAGGTCCATGACGCCGACGAACTTGACCGCGCGGCCAAGCTGAAATCGCCGCTGATCGGCATCAACAACCGCAACCTGAGATCCTTCGAAACCAGCCTCGACACCACCAGGCAGCTGGCCAAGCGGGTGCCCGAAGGCCGCCAGATCGTCAGCGAATCCGGGCTCAACACCCCGGCCGATCTGGCGCAGATGGCGATGTACGGGGTCCGCAGTTTCCTGATCGGCGAAAGCCTGATGCGCCAGGACGATGTCACCGCCGCGACCCGCAAGCTGCTGGCCAACCCGGCGATGGGCGCGCATTGATGCCCGAACTGACCCATTTCGACGCCGAGGGCCGCGCCCATATGGTCGATGTCTCGGACAAGCCCGAGACGGCGCGGCTGGCGGTGGCGACGGGATGGGTCCGGATGGCCCCCGAAACCCTGGCGCTGGTCGTCGCGGGCAGCGCGAAGAAAGGCGACGTGATCGGGGTCGCGCGGCTGGCGGGCATCATGGGGGCCAAGCGAACCTCCGATCTGATCCCGCTGTGCCACCCGCTGCCGATCAACCGGGTCGCGGTCGACCTGACCCCCGACGACACCCTTCCCGGCCTTCGGATCGAGGCGACGGTCAAGACCGCCGGGCGCACCGGGGTCGAGATGGAGGCGCTGACCGCTGTCAGCACCGCGGCGCTGACGGTCTATGACATGCTCAAGGCCGCCGAGAAGGGCATGGAGATCGGCGGCATCACGCTGAAGCTGAAAGAGGGCGGCAAGTCGGGCCGCTATGAGGCCCCGGAATGATCTCGGTCGACGCGGCGCTGGGCCATGTCTTCGACCTGATCGCGCCGCTGCCCGTCGAGGAGGTGCCCCTGGCCGAGGCCGCGGGCCGCGTGCTGGCCCGCCCGGTCGCGGCGCGCCGCAGCCAGCCGCCCTTCGCCGCCTCGGCCATGGACGGCTACGCGATCCGCGAAGACGACGCCCGCCCGGGCGCCGCCCTGCGCGTCGAGGGCGAGGCCGCGGCCGGTCAGGGCTGGCCGGGCACGGTGGCGCCGGGCCAGGCGGTGCGGATCTTCACCGGCGCGCCGCTGCCCGCGGGCGCCGACCGCGTCGTCATTCAGGAAGACGTGACCCGCGAGGGCGACCGGATCGTGCTGGGCGCGGGCTTCGATCACGGCACCAATATCCGCGCGGCGGGCGGCGATTTCCGGCAAGGCGACATGCTGGCCGCCCCGCGCCGTCTGGGTCCCGCCGATCTGGCGCTGGCGGCGGCGATGAACCTGCCCGCCCTGCCCGTTCACCGCCGCCCCGAGGTCGCGCTGATCGCGACCGGCGACGAGCTGGTGATGCCGGGCGAGATCCCCGGCCCCGACCAGATCGTGGCCGCGAACGGCTTCGGGCTGAAGGCGCTGATCGAGGCCGAGGGCGGCTTTGCCCGGCTGCTGCCCATCGCGCGCGACAGCGAGGTCTCGTTGAAGACCGTCTTTGCCCTGGCCGAGGGCGCCGATCTGGTCGTGACCATCGGTGGCGCCTCGGTCGGCGATCATGACATCGTCGGCAAGGTTGCGGCCGATCTCGGGATGGCGCCGGCCTTCTACAAGGTGGCGATGCGACCCGGAAAGCCGGTGATGGCGGGCCGCCTGGGCGGGGCCGCGATGATCGGCCTGCCCGGCAACTCGGTCTCGGCCATGGTCTGCGGCCATGTCTTCCTGCGGCCTGCGCTTCGGGCCTTTCAGGGCCTGCCCAAGACCCCGCTGCCGACCGCGCGCGCGCCGCTGGCCACAGATCTTGAGGCCAACGGACCGCGCACCCATTTCCTGCGCGCGCGCCTGACACCCGACGGGCTCTTGCCCTTCGAACGGCAGGACAGCGGGCTGCTGTCGGTGCTGGCCGAGGCCGATGCGCTGCTGATCCGTCCGGCGGGCGACGGGCCACAGCCCGCTGGGGCCTTGGCGGACTACTTGACGTTGCGGTAACTAAAGCTTGACACAAAACGTGAACATGTCTAGAACAGGAGAGAACGGCTTCCTGTGGGGGGATGAACATGCTGACTCGCAAGCAACTGGACCTTCTTGAATTCATTCATAAAAGGATGCAGCGCGACGGTGTTCCGCCGTCCTTCGACGAGATGAAGGAAGCGCTGGATCTGCGGTCCAAATCGGGCATTCACCGGCTGATCACGGCGCTGGAGGAACGCGGCTTCATCCGACGTCTGGCCCATCGCGCCCGTGCCATCGAGATCGTCAAGCTGCCCGAGGCGCTGGAGGCCAGGGGCTTCCGCCCGGTGGTCATCGACGGCGACCGGCCCGAGACGCCCGCGCCCTCGGGCGCGATGGATGTCACGCCCGTCCATGCGCTGGAACTGCCGGTGATGGGCCGGATCGCGGCGGGCACGCCGATCGAGGCGATTTCCGAGGTGTCGCATACCGTGGCCGTGCCAGGCTCGATGCTGTCGGGCCGGGGGCGGCATTACGCCCTTGAGGTCAAGGGCGACTCGATGATCGAGGCCGGGATCAACGATGGCGACGTCGTGGTGATCCGAGAACAGACCACGGCCGAGAACGGCGAGATCGTGGTGGCGCTGGTCGAGGGCCATGAGGCGACGCTGAAACGGTTCCGCCGCAAGGGCGAGATGATCGCGCTCGAGGCCGCGAACCCGGCCTACGAGACCCGGATCCTGCGATCCGATCAGGTCAAGGTGCAGGGCCGTCTGGTCGGGCTGATCCGCAGCTACTGAGCCCAGAGCCGGTCGCCCGCCGCGCCGCGGGCGGTGACAACGCGCGGGCCGTCCGCGCCGGGAAACAGCGCCAGCGACCCGGTTCGGGCCAGCGCCGCGCGGTCGAAGACCCGGCAGCCCGCAGGCGCGTCGTCCAGGAATTGCGGCACCACCACCCAGCCTCGCGCGCAGGCGGGGGCCACCCGGTCGGCCCAGCCGCGCCCGGTGATCAGCGTCACCCGCCGTCCCGCAACCGTGGCCTCCTGTTCGCCGGGCGCGCCGCCAAGCCCCGGCCGGGCAAAGGCCGCGGCCTGATTGGCGCGGTCGCCGTCGTTTTCCAGCCAGCTCAGCGCAACGAAGCCCTCGCCCGAGGGTTTCGACAGCGCCCGCCCCTCGGGCCCCATCGCGCCCATCAGCCCGCCGCTGTCGGCGATCAGCAGCGCCGGACGCGCGACCGCCGACCAGAGCGCGAAGGCCGCGAGGATCGGCACCAGCCCCAGCGCCCGCGCGCGCCCGGTCCAGAGCATGACCCAGAGTGCCCCAAGCGCGATCAGCGGCAACACCGCAGGCCCCGGCGCGGGCACCGGCCAGACCGCGCCGTCAAGCCCCGCGACCCGCTCGGCCACCCAGAGGATCCAGGCGATGCCCCAGCGCATCGGCTCGAGCCCCAGCACCGCCAGCCCGAAGGGCGCCAGGCAGGCGGCGGCGACCGCGGCGGGCATCACCAGAAGCCCCATCAGCGGCACCGAGGCCAGATTGGCGATCAGCCCGAATTGCGAGACCTGGTTGAAATGCGCGGCCCCGAAGGGTGCGGTCGCGGCCCCCGCCACCGCCGAGGAGATCACCACCGCCAGCGCGCCTTGCGCCCAGCGGGGCGGGCGCCAGCGGTCGGCGGGGCGGTCGCGCAGCGCGACAAAAACCGCGATCAGCGCCGTCGTCGCGGCAAAGGACATCTGGAACCCGGCCTGGGTCAGGCTTTCGGGGGTCAGGACCAGCACGATCAGCGCGGCCAGCGCCACCGCGCGCAGCGTCAGCGCCCGGCGGTCGGCCATCACCGCGCCAAGCACGACCGCGACCATGATGAAGGCGCGCTCGGTCGCGACATTGCCGCCCGAGAGCGCCAGATAGACCGCCCCGACCGCCAGCGCCCCCGCCGCCGCGATCTTCTTGATCGGCAGGCGCAGCGCCAGCCGCGGCCAGAGCGCCAGCGCAAAGCGCAGCGCGGTGAAGACAACCCCGGTCAGCAAACCCATATGCAGCCCCGAGATTGCCAGAAGATGCGCGAGGTTCGAGTCGCGCAGGGCCTGGATCGTGTCGCGCGACATCGCCGAGCGGTCGCCGGTCAGGATCGCCGCCGCGAACGCGCCCTGATCGCCCGGAATGCGCGCGCGCAGCGCGTCCGACAGTGCCATCCGCATCCGGTGTACCAGAAGCGTCGCGCCGCCCTCGGGCGGGCTCAGCGTCACCGCCGGGCTGTTGGCATAGCCCACCGCGCCGATCTGCTGGAACCAGGCATGGCGGCGGAAATCGAAACCGCCTGGCTCGGCGGGCGCGCCCGGCGGCGACAGATGCGCCATCATCGCGATCCGGGCGCCGGGCGGCGGCGCCATCACGCCGCCTGCGCCATGCAGCGCCACACGCAGCCGACGGGGCGTCTCGTCGGGGCGCACGCCCTCGATCCAGACCTGATCGAGCGTGATCCGCGGCGCGTCCGAGATCGACCGGTCCAGCACCAGCACCCGGCCCTCGAGCGCGCCATAGACGCGGTGGTCGAGCTTGGGCGCCGCGACCAGATGGGCCCGCGCGCCGGCCAGCGCCGCCCCGCCTGCCACCAGCGCCAGCACGATCAGGAGAGGCCCCCACAGCTCGGGCAGGCGGCGCGCGGCCAAGGCCAGCGCGGCGGCCACCCCGGCACAGGCCCAGAGCGCCCAGACCGGGGGCTCGGTTTTCTGCAGGAAATACAGCCCGATGCCCAGCGACAGGAAGACCGGCGTCCAGGGAAAGAGATGGCCGCGCCGGGCCTCGACCGCCGCCAGCACCGCCGACACCGCCAAGGCCGGCATTCGCGCCGTCCCCGCAGACCCGACCGCCTCCGTCAGCAGAAGCCCCACCGCTTGTCCTCTCCGCAGCGATCTCCTAGACAGACAGAGAAGCTATCTCCACCATGGTGAACAAAAGGTTAAGGCTCATGACCGACATGTCGGACAGCCCTGTCGTTACCCGTTTCGCACCCTCGCCGACCGGGTATCTGCATATCGGCGGCGCGCGCACGGCGCTGTTCAACTGGCTTTTCGCGCGCGGCCGGGGCGGACGGTTCCTGCTGCGGATCGAGGATACCGACCGCGCCCGCTCGACCCCCGAGGCGACGGCCGCGATCCTGAAGGGGCTGACCTGGCTCGGGCTCGACTGGGACGGCGAGGCGATCAGCCAGTTCGAACGTGCGCCCCGCCATGCCGAGGTGGCCCGCGCGATGCTGGCCAACGGCACCGCTTATAAGTGCTTTGCCACGCAGGAGGACATCGAGGCCTTCCGCGAGGCGGCGCGGGCCGAGGGCCGCTCGACGCTTTTCCAGAGCCCCTGGCGCGACGCCGATCCCGCGACCCATCCCGATGCGCCTTTCGTGATCCGGCTGAAAGCCCCGCGCGAGGGCGTGACGGTGATCGGGGACAAGGTGCAGGGCGATGTGAAGATCGGCAACGACCAGCTTGACGATATGGTGATGCTGCGCTCGGACGGAACGCCCACCTACATGCTGGCGGTGGTGGTCGACGATCACGACATGGGCGTGACCCATGTGATCCGGGGCGACGATCACCTCAATAACGCGGCCCGGCAGATGCAGATCTATCACGCCATGGGCTGGCCGGTGCCGGTCTGGGCACATATCCCGCTGATCCACGGGCCCGATGGCAAGAAGCTGTCGAAGCGCCACGGCGCGCTGGGGGTCGAGGAATACCAGGCCATGGGCTATCCGGCGGCCGCGATGCGCAACTATCTGGCCCGGCTCGGCTGGTCGCACGGGGATGACGAGTTCTTCGACGACGCTCAGGCCAAGGAATGGTTCAGCCTTGAAGGAATCGGCCGCTCGCCCGCACGGCTCGACTTCAAGAAGCTTGAAAACCTCTCGGGTCAGCATATCGCGGGGGCGGAGGATGCCGCGCTGCTGCACGAAGTTCAGGCTTTTCTGGCCGCAACCGGCGCACCGTCCCTGACGGAAGAACAGATCGCCGGTCTTGCCCGCGCCCTGCCCTTCCTCAAGCAATCCGCGAAAACCTTCCCGCAACTCGTTGAAAAGGCTTATTTCATCCTAGGCGAACGCCCCTTCGAGCCGGATCAGAAAGCGGCAAAATCGCTGGATGATGTATCCCGTGGTATACTGGGAGAATTGACGCCGCATCTGCAAAATGCTAGCTGGACGCGTGACGCCCTTGAGGCGGCCGTGACCGGGGTGGCAGAGGCCCATGGGCTGACCCTCGGGAAACTGGCCCCGCCCCTGCGCGCCGCACTTGCCGGGCGGACGGTTACGCCCAGCGTCTTTGACATGATGCTTGTCATCGGCCGGGACGAAACGCTCGCCCGGCTGGCTGACACCCAGGGCTGAGGCACCGCCGCCGAAAGCCCCCTGCACGCCACCGTCCGGAGCCGCGATCAGGGAGCGCGGCCCGGTTTCTCAAGAAGAGGGACTTTCATGGCTGACAGCAAGAAATCCGCAACGCTGACTCTGGGTGACACATCGGTCGAGCTGCCGGTGCTGAGCCCGACGGCCGGGCCGGACGTCGTCGATATCCGCAAGCTCTACGGCCAGATGGGCATCTTTACCCACGATCCGGGCTTCACCTCGACCTCGTCCTGCGAAAGCTCGATCACCTTCATCGACGGCGACAAGGGCGAGCTGCTGCATCGCGGCTATCCCATCGACCAGCTTGCCGAGAAATCCCACTTTCTCGAGGTCTGCTTCCTGCTTCTGTACGGCGAACTGCCCACCGCCGCCCAGCTTGAGGACTTCGAGAACCGCGTGACCCGCCACACCATGGTGCATGAACAGATGCACCGCTTCTTCACCGGGTTTCGCCGCGACGCGCACCCGATGGCGGTGATGGTGGCCGTGGTCGGCGCCATGTCGGCCTTCTATCACGACTCGACCGACATCTCGGACCCCTGGCAACGCGAGGTCGCCTCGATCCGGCTGATCGCCAAGGTGCCGACCATCGCCGCGATGGCCTACAAGTATTCGATCGGCCAGCCCTTCGTCTATCCGCGGAATGATCTGGACTATGCCTCGAACTTCCTGCGCATGTGCTTTGCGGTGCCCTGCGAGGAATACGAGGTCGACCCGATCCTGACCCGCGCGATGGACCGGATCCTGACGCTCCACGCCGACCACGAACAGAACGCCTCGACCTCGACAGTGCGTCTGGCCTCGTCGTCGGGCGCGAACCCGTTCGCCTGCATCGCGGCCGGCATTGCCTGTCTCTGGGGCCCGGCCCATGGCGGCGCCAACCAGGCCTGTCTGGAAATGCTGCGCGAGATCGGCACCGTCGACCGCATCCCGGAATTCATCGCCCGGGCCAAGGACAAGAACGATCCGTTCCGTCTGATGGGCTTCGGCCACCGGGTCTACAAGAACTTCGACCCGCGCGCGAAGGTGATGAAGCAATCCGCCGACGAGGTGCTGGACCTTCTGGGCATCGAGAACAACGAGACCCTGAAGGTCGCGATGGAGCTTGAGAAGATCGCGCTGGAAGACGAGTACTTCGTCTCGAAGAAGCTCTACCCGAATGTCGATTTCTATTCGGGCATCATCCTCGACGCGATGGGCTTCCCGACCTCGATGTTCACGCCGATCTTTGCGGTCAGCCGCACCGTCGGCTGGATCTCGCAATGGAAGGAAATGATCGCCGATCCGGCGATGAAGATCGGCCGTCCGCGCCAGCTTTACACCGGCGCCACCCGCCGCGACTACGTGGATGTCGAGGACCGGGGCTGATCGCCCCGGCCGTCATCGAAACACCGGACCCGCAGGCCGATGCTTGCGGGTCCGTTTCATTTCCGGGCGCCGGACGCCCGGCTGGGTCCGTTTACTTGGTCAGGATGCCGGCCCCGGCTTACTTGGTCAGGATGCCGGCCCCGGCCCCAATCGCGGCACTGGTGCCCACATCGTTGCCGGTCGCGGCGCCGACGCCCGCGCCGAGGACGCCGCCGGTCAGCGCGCGTTCGCCGTAGCTTTCGCCGCACCCCGCCAGCAAGGCGGCGCCCAGAAGCGAAACGGCGGTGATCGTATGAAGACGGGTCATGGCGGTTCCTTTCCGTTGGGTTATTTGCCTTGCCCAACGCACGGCTTGCCCGTCCCGTTCCATCGCCGCACGGAGCCGGGCCTCGTCTCGGCAAGGACCGGCCGACCCGCCCCGTCTCAGCAGCCCTCGAACCGGGCCTTGCGCTTTTCGACAAAGGCCAGCACGCCCTCCTTGAAGTCGCGCGAGGCACCGCAGCGGCCCTGAAGTTCGGCCTCCAGCGACAGCTGGGCCTCGAAATCGTTCGAGACCGACCGCCGCAGCGCGGTCTTGAGATTGGCGTAAGCCACGGTCGGCCCCGCGGCCAGCTGCGCCGCCCGGGCGCGCCAGTGGGCCTCGAACCCGTCCTCGGGCACCGCCTCCCAGATCATGCCCCACTCGGCGGCCTGACGCGCCGGGACGGGTTCGGCGAAAAGCGCCGCCCCCATCGCGCGGGCAAAGCCCACCTGCCGGGGCAGCCAGTAGGTGCCGCCCGCATCGGGGATCAGCCCGATCCGGGTAAAGGCCTGCACAAAGACCGCCGCTTCCGAGGCGATGACCACATCGGCCGCCAGCGCCAGATTGGCCCCGGCCCCGGCGGCAGCCCCGTTCACCGCCGCGATCACCGGCACCGGACAGTCGATGATGGCGTTCAGCATCGGTTCGTATTCGTCCCGCAGCGTGCGCTCGATGTCGATATTGGCGATATTGGCGCCGTCGCCCAGATCCTGCCCGGAACAGAAGGCCCGGCCCGCGCCGGTCAGCACCACGACGCGGGCCGCCTGCCCCGCCGCGCGCATCGCATGGGTGATCTCGGCCCGCATCTGCGCGCTGAGCGCATTCATCACCTCGGGCCGGTTCAGCGTCACCACCGCCAGCCCGTCCGCGCAGTCATATCCGATGGTCTTGTAATCCGTCACGCCAGCGTCCTCCCTTTGGCCCGTTCTCGGGCCAGACTAGCGGCCGCGCGCCCGGGGAAAAGGGAGACGCGAGGTCAGCGCCTCACTTGCCGAGGATCTCTTTCAGCCGCGCCTCTTCCTCGGGGCTCAGCGCCTCCGAACCCGCATCGCGCCCGGCCCGGCGCCCGCGGATGTAGAAAACGGCACCGCCCAGCCCCAGCACCAGCATCAGCGGCCCGGCGATGTACAGCACCAGATTCGAGCCGGTGGCGGTCGGTTTCAAAAGCACGTACTCGCCATAGCGGTCCACCAGATAGTCGACGACCTCGGTATCGCTGTCGCCCGCCGTGATCCGCTCGCGCACCAGAAGCCTGAGGTCGCGCGCCAGATCGGCGTTGGAATCGTCGATGCTTTCGTTCCGGCAGACGAGGCAGCGGATGTCCTTCGATATCTCGCGGGCGCGGGCCTCTTCGGCCGGGTCGGCCAGAATCTCGTTCGGCTCGACCGCCTCCAAAGGCCCGCTCAGAAGCGGGCTCAGGCTCAGGGCCAGCAGCAGGGCGGCAGTCAGCGCGGGACGGGGCATCGGCATCCTCATTCGGCGGGCTGGGGCAGTACGGGGCCACGCTCCTTGCGGGCGCCCGCGGCGACGCGGACCCGGCGATCGGAAAGGCTGAGAAGCCCGCCCAGCGCCATCACGATGGCCCCCATCCAGATCCAGTTGGCGAAGGGCTTGATATAGGTGCGCACCGCCCAGCCGCCGTCCTGCTGCGGATCGCCGATGGCGACGTAAAGGTCGCGAAGAAACCCGCCGTCGATGGCGGCTTCGGTCGTCGGCATGCCTGCGACCGGATACACCCGTTTTTCGGGATGCATCTCTGCCACCTGCCGGTCGCCGCGCCAGACGCTCATCGTGGCGGTGGTCGAGATATAGTTCGGGCCTTCCAGCTTCTGCACCCGGTCCAGCTGGAAGCCGTAGCCGCCCAGGTCATAGCGCTCGCCGATCTGGGCCACGCGGATGTCTTCCTGGCTCCAGGCCAGCATCGCCGAAATGCCGATCATGGTAATCCCCAGCCCGGCATGGGCGACCGCCTTGCCCCAGTCGGCACGCGGCAGCCGCGTCAGCCGGCCAAGCCGCGCCACCATCCCCGTCCGTCCGGCCCGCAGCCAGAGATCGACCGCCGACCCGGCGATCAGCCAGGCGCCCAGCGCCACGCCAATGGGCCCCAGCGCGCTGTGTCCGGTCTGCATCGCCCAGACAAGTGCCCCCAGCGCGACTGCCAGCACCAGCGCGGGCAGCACCGGCCCTGCCGCGCGGGCAAGTCGCGCCCGCTTCCAGGGCAGGATCGAGCCCAGCGGCAACAGGATCGCCAGCACCACCATGAAGGGCGTGAAAGCCATGTTGAAGAAGGGCGCGCCGACCGAAAGCTTGCGGTCGAAAGCCATCTCGGCGACCAGCGGCCAGATCGTGCCGACGAACACCACCAGCGCCGCGACCGCCAGCAGGATATTGTTGAAGACGAGCGCCGCTTCCCGGCTGACCGTGCCGAAGACGCCCTTGGCCTCCATCGCGCCGGCCCGCACCGAAAACAGCGTCAGCGCGCCGCCCATGAAGACCAGCAGGATCATCAGCAGGAAGACGCCCCGCTCGGGGTCGTTGGCGAAGGCATGCACGGACGTGATGATGCCCGACCGGGTGATGAAGGCGCCGACCAGCGAGAAGCCGAAGGCGATGATCGACAGCAGGATCGTCCAGCTTTTCAGCGCCTCGCGCTTTTCGACGACGATAGCCGAGTGCAGAAGCGCGGCGGCGATCAGCCAGGGCATGAACGAGGCATTCTCGACCGGGTCCCAGAACCAGAAGCCGCCCCAGCCCAGTTCGTAATAGGCCCACCAGGACCCCAATGCGATGCCGACCGTCAGGCAGATCCAGGCGGCCAGCGTCCAGGGCCGCACCCAGCGGCCCCAGGCGGCATCGACCCGGCCCTCGATCAGGGCCGCGACCGCGAAGGAGAAGCAGATCGAAAGCCCGACATAGCCGAGGTAGAGGAAGGGCGGATGGAAGGCCAACCCGGGGTCCTGCAGCAGCGGATTCAGGTCCTGCCCGTCGAAGGGCGCCTCGGCCAGCCGGTCGAACGGGTTCGAGGTGAACAGGATGAAGGCGTAGAAGGCCGCGCCGATGGCCGCCTGCACCGCCAGCACCCGCGCCTTGAGGGTCGGTGGCAGCCCGCCCCCGAACCAGGCCGCAAGCGCGCCGAAAAGCGACACGATCAGCACCCACAGCAGCATCGAGCCCTCGTGGTTCCCCCAGACGCCCGACACCTTGTAAAGCATGGGTTTCAGCGTGTGCGAGTTCTCGACCACGACCCTCAGCGAGAAATCCGACACAACGAAGGCATAGGTCAGCACCCCGAAGCTGAAGGCCGTCAGCAGGAACTGCGCCATGGCGGCCGGTTCGGCCATGGCCATCCAGCCGCTCCAGCCCTTGTGGGCACCGATCAGGGGAACGATCGCCTGCACCAGGGCAATGGCGAAGGCGAGGGCGAGGGCAAAGTGGCCGAGCTCGATAACCATGGCGACCTCATACCCGCCCGGCAGCCCTGCGCCAATGGATTTCGCGTCGCGGGGGCGAGGCGTTTACGCAATCGTGAGCCGGACGGCGCCCGGCGCGGGCGCGGCGCGGGCGCGGCCCCTGCCCGTCCGCGGCCGGGGACCATGCGCCCGGCGATCACCTCTCGCGCCACTCCTCCAGCGCCGGATTGGTTCCCAGAGAGACCGCCACCGCGCCGGTATCGGTCCGGGCGGTACGCACCGCGACCGCCTCTTCGGACAGGTCGCGCAGATGCTGGAGGTTGCGCGCCACCTGCGGCGCCATCGCCATGGTCTCGGCGATCGAGCGCTGAAAGTCCTGCCCCTTGGCCTGATACCGCGCCCCGAAATAGAAGCTGATGATCGCGCCCATGAGCCACCAGAGCGGCTCGGGCACCAGCGCTATGCCCTGCATCCGGGCGGCGAACCAGACCGGATCGACCATGGCCGAAATCGCCAGCCCGACCGTGCCCAGCGCCAGCAGCGGCCGGGGCAGCCGGTTCGCCCCGTCGATCAGCGCATCGAAACGCGTCTGGCGCGGCTGGGCGAATTCACGGGCGAATTCCTCCAAGACGGCGCGCTGCAATTCCAGATCGCGCTTGTCGGCCGCCTCGGCATTGACCCGGAACACCTCGGCCGCCTCGCGCACCACATTGGGTCCGCCCGAGAACAGCATGCCGAGGGCTGCATTCATCATCCCCATCGCGCGATCCTTTCCCGATGTTCGTCCTCGCTGAGACGATAGCGGGGCGAAATGAATTCCTCGGCCCGCAGGATCCAGCCGCCCTTGCCGCCGTCGCGCCGGCAGGCGAATTTGCGGCTCGCAGGGCGGCGATCGGCCAGCGCGTAATAGTAGTTGCGCCGGGCGATGCCGTAGGCGTCGGCGATATGGTCCGGCGCCGCCTCGGCCGCCGTCTTGGCGGCGCGCGCGGTCTCGGGACCGACGGCGCCGTCAACCCCGCAGGGCTGGCCCATGTCGTTCAGCAACTGCTGCAGCAACCGCACCGCATTGGCGCCCGCGTTGACATACATGTCGAAGACCGACGCATGCAGCAGGTCCGGCAGGGCATCGAGCTTGGGTCGCCGGAAATAATGGTCGACATAGATCGCCGCCGCCTGTTCGGCACTCAGCTTGCGCACATCGGCGATGTCGACCAGCCCGTCCCCGGTCAGGTCGAGCCGCAACCGCCGCAGCGTGTCCAGCGTGACCCCGTGATTCGTCGGACCGCCCGGGTCGTCGGGGTCATTCACATAGCCCCCCTCGCGCAGGACGATCTCCCGGGCGAGTTCTTCCACCGTTTTCGTCACAGAAAATCCCCCGCTTCGCGTCTGAACCGGGGGACTTTGGATCGAACGCTGTTAGCGTGGGGCTTAGCTGCCGTTCGCGCCCTCAACGGACGGGTCACGATAAACGCCCTGTTCCTTCAGCGCGTCGACCACTTCCTTGGGCATGTAGCTTTCGTCATGCTTGGCGAGGATCTCGCGCGCCTCGAAGACGCCGTCGACCAGCCGTCCGGTGCCGACCATGCCCTGATTTTCCTTGAACAGGTCGGGCAGCACGCCGGTATAGGTCACGGGCACGCTGGCGCCGCCATCGGTGACGTTGAAGCGGATGGTCTCGCCCTGCCCGCGCTTGAGGCTGCCCGCCTCGACCAGACCGCCGATGCGGAAGGTCTCGGTCGGCGGCGGCGGCGCCTCTGCAACCTGGCTCGGCGAGCGGAAGAAGTTGATGCCGTCGCGCATCGCATAGCCGATCAGGCCGGTCGACAGCACCAGCGCCGCAAAGGCCAGAACGATGATCTGTATCCGTCGTCTCTTCTTCAGTCCGCGCATCGTGCGTTCTCCCTCAGGGGAAGCAGGGGGCCAGCATCAGGCCGGTTTCCTCGGCGATCCCGAGCATCAGGTTGGCGTTCTGCAGCGCCTGCCCCGACGAGCCCTTGGTCAGGTTGTCGAGCGCCGCGATCACCATGGCCCGGCCCGGTTTCCGGTCGCCCACCACCCCGATATGGGCGAAGTTCGAGCCCCGGACATGCCGGGTCGAGGGGTGGTCTCCGAAGGGCAGGACCTCGATGAAGATCTCATCCGCATAGGCCCTTGCCAAGGTGGCGTGAATGTCGCGGGCCTCGCCCCGGACATAGACGGTCGCCAGAATCCCCCGGTTCGCGGGGATCAGATGGGGCGTGAACTGCACCTCGACAGGCCGCCCGGCGAGCATCGAGAATTCCTGGTCGAACTCGCCCAGATGCCTGTGAATCCCGCCTGCGGAATACGCATGAAAGCCCTCCGACAGCTCGGCATGTAGAAGATTTTCCTTCAACGCCCGGCCCGCGCCGGACACGCCGGCCTTGAGGTCGATCACGATCTCGTCAAGGTCGATGACGCCCGCCTCGATCAGCGGCCGCAGCGCATATTGCCCGGTCGCCGCGTTGCAGCCGGTGCCCGCGACCAGCCGTCCGGCGCGAATCTCGTCGCGGTAGAATTCGGTCAGGCCATAGACGGCCTCTTTCTGCAGATCGACCGCGGCATGGGGCTTGCCGTACCATTTCTCGTAGGCGGCCGGGTCGCGCAGCCGGAAATCGGCCGACAGATCGACGATCTTCAGATCGCGCGGCAGTTCCCTGATGACCGCCTGGCTGGTCGCATGGGGCAGCGCGCAGAAGGCCAGATCGACGGTGGAAAAGTCGATCTCCTCGATCTTCACCAGATCGGGCAGGTCCATATGGCGCAGATGCGGAAACACCGAGGCCATCGACATCCCCGCCTTGCGCTCGCCCGACAGCGCCACGATGCGAAGCTCGGGATGAGTGGCGATCAGCCGGATGAGTTCTGCCCCGGTATAGCCCGAGGCGCCCAGAATGGCGACGGAGTATGACATGGCTTCTGCCCCTGCAGGAAAACGGGCCCGCACAAGGCGGACCCGGCTGTCTTACCTGTCGCGCGGGGCGAAACGCAAGAGAGGGCCCAAGCCCCGCTCAGGCCGCTTTCCGCGCGCGCTGGCGCTGGCACAGGAGCGCCGCCGCCCCCAGAGCCGAAATTAGAAGGAGGCCACCCGCGGGCAGCGGAACGGCCGGCGCCGACGTTTGCGGAAGATCGACCGTGTAGCCGATGCCGCTGGGTGCCGTGTTGTCAGTGCCTATGATCGCCAGAAAGAGCGTGGAGCCCAACGCCGGGTCGGTGTCGATGGTGAACGCGGCGTTGGTCGGCGTGCCCGCCGACCAGTTCTGGAGACTGACGCTCGTAGGCGTCACCGTCTGGGTGACCCACTGGTTGTAGGGTTGCCTGAAGCTGTTGTTGGTATAGCTGAACGGCGAGTAGCTGTAATAAAGTTGGAAACCCGCCCCGTTCGGAATGCTGGTGTCCGCAAGTGAAAAGCTCAGGGCGATCAACGAGCCCACGCTCGGCAACCCGAGGGCGAGGTAGTCCCAGTCCCCGCCGGTCAACGTGCCGGTCACCGCATCGAAGCCGCTTCCGACAACGCTCGGATTGGTTGCCACAGACGAGTAATCCGTTATCTCGTTCAGCGTCGCCGCCGAGGCCGTGGAGCCGAGCACAGCCAGAGAGATCGCGGCGAATGCCATATTGAGTTTCATGTCATGTCCTTGCTGTGCGAACCTTCGCACAAAAAATACCTTGTTAGGCTGCTATGTAGGCATTTTTGGAACGCCTATAAACCCGCGCGGGGATCACGTCCGCATCCCGCCATGCGCATGGCTCAGGCGGCGCGAAATTCGATGCGGCGTCGCAGGAATTGCGTGGCCTTGTCCGACACGAACCCCGGATCGCCGGTGGTCAGGAACATCGAGGCGTCGCCCGTCCCCCGCATCCCCGGATGCCGGCCCAGATAGTCGGCAAGGCTCTCGGCCACCAGATTGGCCTGGGAATAGACCTTGACCCCCTCACCCAGCGCCTCCTGGAAGGCGCCCTGCAGCAGCGGGTAATGGGTGCAGCCGAGGATCGCGGCCTCAGGATGGGGCATCCGCCGTTTCAGCGCCTCGACATGGGACCGGACCAGCGCCTCGGCCAGCATCTCGTCGCCCGCCTCTATCGCGTCGACAAGACCGCCGCAGGGCTGGGCCTCGACATCGACGCCGATGGCGCGGAAGGCCAGTTCGCGCTGAAAGGCGCGACTGGCCACGGTGGCGGGGGTGGCAAACAGCGCCACATGCTTGACCGCAACCTCGCGCGGCGGAGAGTTGTCGCCCCATTGCCGTTCGGTCAGCGCCTCGATCAGCGGCACGAACACGCCCAGCACACGCTTGTCCTTCGGCACCCAGCTTTCCTGCATCCGCCGAAGTGCTGCGGCCGAGGCCGTGTTGCAGGCAAGAATCGCCAGATCGCAACCCGCATCGAACAGCCGCGAGACCGCGGCGGTGGTCAGCTTGTAGACATCCTCGGCATCGCGGATGCCGTAGGGCGCATGGGCGTTGTCGCCGAAATAGACAAAGGGCACATCGGGCAGTCGACGCGATACCGCATCCAGAACCGTCAGACCGCCAAGCCCGGAATCGAAGACACCAACCGCCATGCTCTCATGCCCTGCGTTTGTGATCGAACTCGTAGCCGTATGCGAGCGACTTCAGAGGCCGTGGAGACAACTCATAGGTGGAGTTGCGCAGAAAATCCATCATCGCTTTGGCATCCTGCCCAAGGGCATTCAGACGCGCCCGGTCGATCGGACGGCCGATCGCCACCCGCACGGGTTCATCGACCCGCGACCGGAATTCTTTCAGCAGAAGCGCCAGCCGCAGCGTCTCGTGCAGATGGCTCGCCAGCTGGAAGAGGCGCGAATTGTGGCCGTCGAAAAAGATCGGCACCACAGTCGCATCGGATTTCGCCACCATCCTGGCGGTGAAGCTGCGCCAGCCGGGATCCATCGGCGGCCCCATGGGCCGAAGCGCGGTCGACACCGTCCCGCCCGGAAAAACCCCTATGGCGCCGCCCTCGGCCAGATAGTCCAGCGCCGCCTTGCGGGTCGCAAGGTTTTCCTGCATCGCGGCCTTGGTCTCGTCGAAGCTGACCGGCAGGATCACCCGGTTCAGCGCCTCGGCCTTGCGGAAGACCGAATTCGCGAGAATGCGGAAATCGCCCCGCGCCCGCGCCAGGATCAGCCCCATCATCAGCCCGTCGAGAATGCCGTAGGGGTGGTTTGCGATCAGGATCAGCGGGCCGGTCGCGGGAATGTCCGAAAGGCTGCCCTGCACCACGTCGAGGCTGAGCCCGTAGCGATCGACCATGACCTCCCAGAAGTTTCGGCCGCGTTCGACCTCGACCTCGTAGCCCTCGGCCCGGCGGATCAGCGAAATCCGTCCGGTGGCGTTTTCCAGAACCCGGATCAGGGCCTTGCCGCCCTTGGTCCGGGCCGAACTCGAATAGCTGATGTCGCGCGCGACCTGGCCCCGCATGGGCGTTCCCCGAAGCTCTCCGGCACCGGGCCGGGTGGCCTGTGGAGCTACACCAAAACCCGCGCGCAGAAAAGAAATATCGGCGTCGCACGGGGCCACCGGACCCGGATTTCCCGAGGCCCGGCGGCAGCCCCGTCAGCCCCCTATTCCGCCGCCGTCCGCAGCGGCGCCTCGCCGCCCCGGATGCTGGCCAGAAGCTCTTCGCGCCGCACCTCGGCCGCCGCCTCGGCCGCCGCCTTGACCGGGCCGAAACCGCGCACCGTCAGCGGCAATTCGGCCAGCGCCGTGCAGGCCTCCAGCGTGGCGGGCGAGAGCCGGGCCAGAACCTCCTCCATGTCGGCCTCGAAGCGCCGGATTGCCGCGCGTTCGCGCCGCCGTTCGCCCTGCCAGCCGAACGGATCGAACGGCGTGCCCCGCAGCCGCCTGAGCGCCGCGAGCAGCCGAAAGCCCTGTTCCATCCGCCGCCCGAAGGCGCGTTTCTTCGGACGGCCGTCCGAGCCCTGCCCCTTGAGGAACGGGGGCGCCAGATGCCAGGTGATCTGAAGATCGCCCTCGAATTCGGCGCGGGCCTTGGCGGCGGTCTCCAGATGCAGCCGCGCGACCTCGTATTCGTCCTTGTAGGCCAGAAGCTTGTGATAGCCCTTTGCCACGGCCGCGCGCAGGAACGGGTCCTCGAACCGCTCGACCATCCGGCGATACCGCCGGGCCAGCCGCCCCGACTGATAAGCCCGCAGATGCGCCTCGCGCAGCGCGATCCGCTCGCGCAGCGACCGGGGCTTCTCGACCGTCTCCGAGACCAGCACCCGCGCCGCGGCGGCAGGCTGGGCCGCCGCCCAGCGCCCGATCTCGAAGGCACGGCGGTTGCCCGCGACGCCCGCCCCGTTCAGCTGGATCGCCCGGTCGATGGCCTCGTGCGAGATCGGGATCAGACCCTGCTGCCAGGCGGCCCCGGTGACGATCATGTTGGCATAGATCGTGTCGCCCATCAGCCGCCGCGCCAGTTCGGTCGCATCGAAAAGTTGCAGCCGGTCCTTCAGCCGCGCCTTCAGCGCCAGTTCCAGCCGGTCCGACGGCACCCGGAATTCCGGGTCGCGGGTGAAGGCCCCGGTCACGATGTCGTGGTTGTTGACGACCGCCCCGGTGCGCCCCTGCGTCATCAGCCCGACGGTCTTCGCCCCCGCCGTGACCACCAGATCGCCGCCGATCACCGCATCGGCCTCGCCGGTCGCCACGCGGATGGCGGAAATACCCGAGGGGGTTTCGGCGATCCGGCAATGGATCTGCACCGCGCCGCCCTTCTGGGCAAGCCCGGCCATTTCCATCATGCCCGCGCCCTTGCCGTCGACATGGGCCGCCATGGCGAGGATCGCCCCCACCGTCACCGCGCCGGTCCCGCCGACCCCGGTGATGACGAGGTTCCAGGTGCCCTCGATCCGGGGCAGCGCAGGCGCGGGCAGCGCGCCGATCTCGACCTCGGCCGAAGCCTCCTTGCGCGGCCGCGCGCCCTTCAGCGTCACGAAGGACGGGCAGAACCCCTTGAGACAGGAGAAATCCTTGTTGCAGGCCGACTGGTCGATGGCGCGCTTGCGCCCGAACTCGGTTTCGACCGGCACGATGGCCACGCAGTTCGACTGCACCCCGCAATCGCCGCAGCCCTCGCAGACATCGGTATTGATGAAGACCCGGGTATCGGGATCGGGAAAGGCCCCCTTCTTGCGGCGGCGGCGTTTCTCGGCGGCACAGGTCTGGATATAGACCAGCGCGGTCACGCCCTCGATTTCCGAAAGGCGCCGCTGAACCGCCATCAACTCGGCACGCGGATGGCAGGCCACCCCGGCCGGAAAGCCCCGTGGGTCGAGGTCTTCCTTCTCGTCATAGACGACCTCGACGCGCTTGGTCCCGGCGGCCAGCAGTTCGTCGACGATCTGGCGCGCGGTCAGGCCGCCATCGTTGCCCTGCCCGCCCGTCATGGCGACCGCGTCGTTATAGAGGATCTTGTAGGTGATGTTGACGCCAGCGGCGATGGCCGCGTGGATCGCCAGCCGCCCCGAATGGTTATAGGTGCCGTCGCCGAGGTTCTGGAAGACATGGCCCCGGGTCGAGAACGGCGCCTCGCCGATCCAGTTCGCGCCCTCCGCGCCCATATGGGTAAAGCCGCTGGTGTCGCGGTCCATCCAGAGCGCCATGATATGGCAGCCGATCCCCGCATAGGCGCGCCCGCCCTCGGGCACCTTCGTCGAGGTATTGTGCGGGCAGCCCGCGCAGAAATAGGGCAGCCGCGCCGCCAGATCCTCGGCATTGTCGGCGCGCCGCGCCTCCCGAATGCGCGCCAGCGCCGCGGTCAGCGCCTCGGTCTCGCGGCCCTCCTCGATCAGGATCTGGCCAAGCTTCTCGGCGATCATCACCGGGTCGAGCGCATAGCGGGTCGGAAACAGTTCCTGGTCGCGGTCGTTCTTCCAGCCATAGATCCGGCGGCCGCGGCGGTTGTGGAAGATCGCCTCCTTGGCCTGCACCTCGATCAGCTTGCGCTTTTCCTCGACCACCACGATCAGCTCGAGCCCTTCCGAGAATTCGGCAAAGCCCTTCATGTCCAGCGGCCAGACCTGCCCGACCTTGTAGGTCGAGATCCCCAGCCGTTCGGCCTCGGCCTCGCCGATCCCCAGCAGCTCCAGCGCATGGACCAGATCGAGCCAGTTCTTGCCCGCCGCCACCAGACCGATCTTTGCCCCGGGCTTGCCCCAGACCCGGCGGTCGATGCGGTTGGCATGGGCGAAGGCTTCGGCCGCGAAGCGCTTGTGGTCGATCATCCGCTCTTCCTGCGGCACCCAGTGATCGTTCAGCCGGATGCCCAGCCCGCCGGGCGGCATCGCGAAATCGGGCGTGACGAACCGCATCCGGTCCGGGCGGCCATCGACGACCGAGGTCACCTCGACGGTGTCCTTCATCACCTTCAGCCCGACCCAGACCCCGGCAAAGCGCGACAGCGCATAGCCGTAAAGCCCGAAATCGAGGATCTCCTGCACGCCCGCGGGCGAGAGCACCGGCACATAGGCGTCGACCATCGCCCAGTCGGACTGGTGGCAGGTGGTCGAGGACTCGCCGGTATGATCGTCGCCCATCGCGAGCAGCACCCCGCCCCGCGGCGAGGTTCCGGCCAGGTTCGCATGACGGATCGCGTCGCCAGACCGGTCGACCCCCGGCCCCTTGCCATACCAGAGGCCGAACACCCCATCGTGCCGCCCCTCGCCCCGCAGTTCGGCCTGCTGGGTCCCCCAGAGCGCGGTCACCGCCAGATCCTCGTTGAGCCCGGGCTGGAACAGCACGCCTGCCGCCTCCAGATCGGCCCGCGCCCGCGTCATCTGCTGATCGACCGCGCCGAGCGGCGAGCCGCGATAGCCGGTGACATAGCCCCCCGTATCCAGTCCGTCCGCCCGGTCGCGGGCCGACTGCATCAGCATCAGGCGCACCAGCGCCTGGGTGCCGTTCAACAGGATCCGGGATTTCGACAGGTCGTAGCGATCGTGCAGGCTCACATCGGGTCTGGTCATGGCGCCCCTCCCTTGGCGTCGGGTTTGCCCCAGTCTAGGTCAGGAACCGTGACCTACAAAATGATTTCGGAGACACTTCTTCGTTTGCAAATCCGGAACCGCCGCCTGTAGGTATCTGTCGAAATCGGTATACCAGCATTGCGGGAATTGCATGATGGATTGGGACAAGCTCAGGATATTTCACGCGGTCGCGGACGCGGGCAGCCTGACCCATGCCGGCGAAACCCTGCACCTGTCCCAGTCGGCGGTCTCGCGGCAGATCCGGGCGCTTGAGGAAAGCCTTGGATCGACCCTCTTCCACCGCCATGCCCGCGGCCTGATTCTCACCGAACAGGGCGAGTTGCTGTTCGACGCGACCTCGGCCATGGCCCGGCGGCTCGACACGGCCGTCGCGCGCATCCGAGACAGCGTCGAGGAGGTCTTCGGCGAGCTGCGCGTCACCACCACCACCGGCTTCGGGTCGCTCTGGCTCGCCAAGCGCCTGCCGGTGCTTTACCAGCGCTATCCCGAGCTCAAGATCGACCTGATGCTCGAAGAGCAGGTTCTGGACCTGCCGATGCGCGAGGCCGATGTCGCGATCCGGATGAAGGAACCGAGCCAGGCCGACCTGATCCGGCTGCGTCTGATGAACATCAAGATGCGGCTTTACGCGACCCAGCCCTATCTGGACGCGCACGGCATGCCCGCCACGCCCGAGGATCTGTCGTCCCACCGGCTGATCTGCCAGAACACCTCATCGGCCCAGGTCGCGGCGGGCGCGCGGTTGGTGCGCGAACTGATGACCTACAACATCCCCTCGACCCTGACCGTGAACAACTATTTCGGCGTGCTGCAGGCGGTGCTGAACGGGCTCGGCATCGGGGTCCTGCCCGATTACGTCACCGAGGATCATCCGCATCTGGTCCGGGTGCTCGACGACATCGAATCGCACGACGTGCCGGTCTTCCTGGCCTATCCCGAGGAATTGCGGGCCTCGCGGCGCATCGCGGCCTTCCGCGAGTTCATCACCGAACAGATCATGGAGAAGCGGCAGAGAGACAAAGACGCGCCGTCGATGTGAGATATGTGCCACATGCATGCCGCCTATGCTGCCTCCGCGGCAAGTTTGGACTTGAACCGCGGCCACCTCGTCCATAATTGCTGGGACGAAGGCGGAAGTAGCGCTTTCGTCTTTACCTCCCTGTTGGACTTGGGCCGAGCTTATGCTCGGCCTTTTTTTGCGCGCGGCGCAGGGTTGTCGGAATTTCGCGCAAGCTTCCGTAGCGTCCGCATGAAATTTCACCAAGATGTGAACGCAGAACCGACGGCAAGATCGCTTTCCGGCCCTCCCGCGCCCCGAATCGTCCATCGACCCGCCTTCCGGCGCCGGTCCGCGCCGCCTTCCGCCATGCGCCCCCTTCCCCCGACCGCGCTCCTGTCGTAGGACGACGCCAAACTGCCCGAGGGGAAGACGACCGCCATGGACGAGCCGCAGATCACCGAGGATCTCATCGCCGCACACGGGATAAAGCCGGACGAATACGCCCGCATCCTGCAGTTGCTGAACCGGGCGCCGACCTTCACCGAACTCGGCATCTTCTCGGCCATGTGGAACGAGCACTGTTCCTACAAGTCCTCGAAGAAATGGCTGCGCACCCTGCCCACAACCGGCCCGCAGGTCATCTGCGGCCCCGGCGAGAATGCAGGCGTCGTCGATATCGGCGACGGGCAGGCCGTCATCTTCAAGATGGAAAGCCACAACCACCCCTCCTATATCGAGCCCTATCAGGGCGCGGCCACGGGCGTGGGCGGCATCCTGCGCGACGTCTTCACCATGGGCGCGCGGCCCATTGCGGCGATGAACGCGCTCAGCTTCGGCGAGGTGAGCCACCCCAAGACCCGCCAGGTCGTCCATGGCGTGATCGAGGGCGTCGGCGGCTATGGCAACTGCTTCGGCGTCCCCACCGTGGGCGGCGAGGTCCGCTTCCACACCGCCTATAACGGCAACTGCCTGGTGAATGCCTTCGCGGCGGGTCTGGCCGATGCCGACAAGATCTTCTACTCGGCCGCCTCCGGCGTCGGCATGCCCGTCGTCTATCTGGGTGCCAAGACCGGCCGCGACGGCGTCGGCGGCGCGACCATGGCCTCGGCCGAGTTCGACGAGGGCATCGAGGAAAAACGTCCGACCGTCCAGGTTGGCGATCCCTTCACCGAAAAGCGCCTGATGGAGGCCTGTCTGGAACTGATGGCCTCGGGCGCGGTGATTTCGATCCAGGACATGGGGGCCGCGGGCCTGACCTGTTCGGCGGTCGAGATGGGCGACAAGGGCGATCTGGGCATCCGGCTCGATCTGGACCGTGTGCCCTGCCGCGAAGCGCGCATGACCGCCTATGAGATGATGCTGTCAGAATCCCAGGAACGGATGCTGATGGTGCTGCGCCCCGAGAAGGAGGCCGAGGCCAAGGCGATCTTCGACAAGTGGGATCTGGACTTCGCCATCGTCGGCGAAACGATCCCCGAAGACCGCTTCCTGATCGTGCATGGCGGCGAGGTGCGGGCCGACCTGCCTTTGAAGGCGCTGTCGGGCAATGCCCCCGAATACGACCGCCCCTGGGTCGAGACGCCCCCGGCCGCCCCCATGGACGACGTGCCCGGCATCGACCCGATCGACGGGCTGAAGGCGCTGATTTCGTCGGTCAACTACTGTTCGCGCCACTGGGTCTATGAACAATACGACACCCAGGTGATGGCCGACACGGTGATCCGCCCGGGCCTTGGTGCAGGTGTCATTCGCGTCCATGGGACCGAAAAGGCGCTGGCCTTCACCTCGGACGTGACGCCCCGCTATGTGCGCGCGAACCCCGTCGAGGGCGGCAAGCAGGCGGTGGCCGAGGCGTTCCGCAACCTCTCGGCCGTCGGGGCCCGGCCGCTCGCGACGACCGACAACATGAATTTCGGCAACCCCGAAAAGCCCGAGATCATGGGGCAGTTCGTCGGCGCGATCAAAGGCATCGGCGAGGCCTGCCTGGCGCTCGATATGCCCATCGTGTCGGGCAACGTCTCGCTTTACAACGAAACCGACGGCGTCCCGATCCTGCCGACGCCGACCATCGGCGCGGTGGGTCTGCTCGAAACCCTCGACGAGCTGATCGCGGGCGTTCCCGCCGAAGGCCATCTGGCGCTTCTGATCGGCGAGACGGCGGGCCATCTGGGCCAGTCGGCGCTGCTGTACGAGGTCTTCAACCGCGAGGATGGCGACGCGCCCCGCGTCGATCTGGAGGCCGAACGGCGCAATGGCGACTTCCTTCGCGCCAACCGCGCGCTGATCGCCGCCGCGACCGATCTGGCCGATGGCGGGCTCGCGCTCGCGGCCTTCGAGCTGGCCGAGGCGGGCGGGATCGGCGTCACCCTCGATGCGGCCGACACACCCACGCTCTTCGGCGAGGATCAGGCCCGCTATCTGGTCGCGGCCGGGTTCGACGCCGCCGAGGCGCTGATGGTCGCCGCGGCCAAGGCGGGTGTGCCGCTGACTGCGGTCGGCCGGTTCGGCGGCGATCAGGTCAGCTTCGGCGGGGTGTCGGCCCCGCTTGCCGATCTGACGACGCTTTACCGCTCGGCCTTCGCCGCCGCCCTGGGCTAACCCCCGGGCCGCGCATGAGCGGAACCTGCGACAACGAACCCGCGTGCCCCGTCCTGACAGGGCGCGCAGGTCCGGCTAGGCTCGGGCTGTGACGACACACGACCGCGCCTCTTCCGCCACCGCGATCCGCCCGGCTTCACCGGCGGATTTTCCGTTCCTTCACGCCGTCGCGGGCCGCCCGGACATGGCGCGCTTCGTGATCGACGAGGACGACACGGCACTGGCCGCCTATCTGGCCGATCCTGCCTGCCGACTGGTGATCTGGTCCCCCGAGGGCCGCCCGCTGGGCTTTGCGCTCTTCTGCGAGATCGGCAATCCCTCGGGCCGGGTCGAGCTGCGCCGCCTGGCACTCGCCGAGACCGGCCGGGGGCTCGGCCGCGCCTTTCTGGCCGCCCTTGTCCGCCACGCCTTCACCAAGCTCGGCGCCAGCCGGATCTGGCTCGACATGGCCTCCGACAACGACCGGGCGCACCGGGTCTATCTGGCCGCGGGCTTCAGCCATGAGGGCACGCTCCGCCGTCACTGGAGGCGTCCGGCCGGCGATGTCGCCGATCTCCTCCTCTTCGGGATGCTGCGCGACGAGTGGCGCGGCTGACCGCTTGCAGCCAGCCGTTCCCCCCTCTACATCTTGCAGGGGAGAGCAGAAAGGACGCCCGCCCATGGCGATCACGCCCGAAGAAATCGAGACCCTGATCCGCGAGAGGTTTCCCGCCGCAAAGATCACCATCACCGACCTTGCCGGGGACGGAAACCACTACGCCGCCGAGGTGATCGACGAGAGCTTTCGCGGCCTCAACCGTGTGCAGCAGCAGCGTGCCGTCTATGCGGCGCTGAAAACGCAGATGGAAGGCTCGACCGGCGCGCTCCACGCGCTGGCCCTCACAACAAAGGCCCCGGACTGACCGGACGGGCCGCCCGGCGCGCAGGGGTCATGCCGCCCCATCCGTGCCGGTTCGCACCAGACCCACCAGGGGCTCGACCCGGCCCCGCAGACAGGACCGCAGACCATGACCGACGCCAAGGATCGCATCCAGCAGACGATTTCCGACAATGACGTGGTGCTTTACATGAAAGGCACCAAATCCGCGCCGCAATGCGGCTTTTCCAGCCGGGTCGCGGGCGTTCTGAATTTCATGGGCGTGGACTATGCCGATGTGAACGTGCTGGCCGACGAGGACATCCGCCAGGGCATCAAGGACTTCTCGGACTGGCCGACCATCCCGCAGCTTTACGTCAAGGGCGAATTCGTCGGCGGTTGCGACATCATCACCGAAATGACCCTCTCGGGCGAACTCGACAAGCTGTTCGAGGACAAGGGCGTGGCCTATTCCAAGGACGCGGCCGACAAGATCCGCGCGGCCAACGCCTGAGGCCGCCCCGATGATCCGGGCACGTCTGTGGTACGGCCCGGCCGGCGACCACCTTCCGCCGAAGCGCATCGCGCGGTATCTGCGGGGGCCGCTGGCCTGTTCGGTCGCGCTGCGCGAACGTAATCTCGACGGCGAATGGCGGTCCGAGATCCGCCTGTCCGCGCCTGTCGGCGCCACGCTCGCGCTCGAGCGCGGGCTGGACGTCTCGGGCGAAGCGGCCGATCTGGTCAGCCGGCTGCCGGCGGATGCGCCCGCAGCGCTGGCCCGGCGGCTCGCGCGCTGCACCGCGCGGATCGAGGTATCGGACCCGTCCCCCGGCAGGCGCTTTGCCCCGGGCGCGCCAGTGGCTCGCAGCGTCCTGTTGCCGCTTGCCTTCGCGCTCGATGCCATCGTCGAGGACCTCGACAATGGCCGGGTGTCCTTCTTCCCGACGGCGGCCCGGCCCCGCGAAGCGCTGACCTCACGGATCGGCCGGATCCTGTCGGAAATCTCGGTCATCCTGAACAGGCGCAAATCCCTGATGTGATCCCCGATCGAAAAGGGCGGCCGGTCGAGAGTTCCGGGCGCCCCTGTTCGGGTCTGGCGGTCAGGACCCCGCTGCCCGATCCTCGACCTGAGCCGCCAGCGCCTCGGCCCGCGCCGCGATTTCGGCCAGGGTCTCGCCGACCGATGGCGGAATGACCGGAACCTCGACCCGCTCAGGCGCCGGGCGCGGCGCGGTTTCCATCGCCTCGATCCGGGCCGAGGCCTCGGCAAGCTTCGCCTCAAGCCCCTTCAGGCGTTCTTCAAGCCCCACCGTCTTGTCGGCCAGCATCAGCCCCGACATCAGCAAAAGCCGCGTTTCCGGCAGCCGCCCGTTCTGCGACGACAGTACCGAGGCCTCGGCATCGAGCATGCGGGCCGCAGCCGCCAGATAGGGTTCCTCGCCGGGTTGGCAGGCCACATCGAAGCTGCGTCCGCCGATCACGATCTCGATATTAGGCATGCGCCGCCCCTCCTTCGGCCACCGGCATCAGTTCGGCCAGAATGGCGTCGATCTCGGCCCGGTCGCTGGCGCGCAGCGCGGTCAGCGCCTCAAGCTCGGCCAGCATCGCCGCGTCGATGGCGCCGGGGTCGCCCAGCCCCTGGGCATTCGCCTCGCGCAGCGCCGCGCTGGTTTCGCGCAGCTTGGCATTCACAGCCCGAAGCCGGTCGACATCGGTCTCCGCCGCCTCGGCCCGCGCGGCCAGATCGGCCACCCGCTGCTCGAGCCGTGCAACCTGCGTCTCCTGCCGGTCATGAAGCGCCTTGACCCGCTCGTTCAATTGCGCATTCGCACCGCGCTCGGTCTCCAGCGCCTCGCGCAGCGCCTCCAGTTCCGATGGGTCGGGCCGGTCGGGGTCGTCGCCCCGCCCCATCCCGTCGAGCCCGCGCCCGATGCGGTCCAGCGCCGCGACGATCCGGCGCTCCAGTTCCACGATATCGCTCATCCGCCTGCTCTCCGGCCAGTCTTTTTGGGGCCCCGTCGCAGCCGCGTTCCGAATCGCGATGGCGGGCCATTGCGTAAAGTGTAGCTTAACGCAGGACGGAATGCGCCCCCCAGCGGCGACGGTCGAGCCCGCCCGGTTCCGTCGAACGCGCGGTCCCTCCGCTCCCCGTCCGTTTTCTTCTTGGCGAAAATACCCATCTGCGGCCCGGTCAGGGCCGCCAGGGAAACATCTGCGGCCCCGTCAGGGCCGCCTGGGAAAACCGACATGCCGAAGGCATTCCTCAGGGATACCGGCGGCCCCAAGACGGGGAGTCAGACGAACTTCGCCACCAGCCGGTCACGCACCCCGGGCGTCACGAAGCTCGACACGTCGCCGCCCAGCCGGGCGATCTCCTTGACCAACTTCGAGGCAATCGCCTGGCGCCGCGCATCGGCCATCAGGAACACCGTCTCGACGCTGGCATCGAGCGCGCGGTTCATGCCGACCATCTGGAACTCGTACTCGAAATCAGCGACCGCCCGCAGCCCGCGCAGGATCATCGAGGCGCCGACATCGCGGGCACAGTCGATCAGCAGGTTCTCGAAGGGATGGACGACGATCTCGGTTCCGAACCGCTCGCCCAGCGCGGCGCATTCGCTTTCGATCATCTCGACACGCTCTTCCAGCGGGAAGAGCGGACCCTTGTCGCGGTTGATCGCGACCCCGATCACCAGCCGGTCCACCAGCGCGCAGGCCCGGGTGATGATGTCGATATGGCCAAGCGTCACCGGGTCGAACGTCCCCGGATATAGACCGATGCGCATCGGGAAATCTCCTGCAGCCTTCCCGGCGCACGCAACAATATTGACGCCCATTTTGCAAGCACACCATGGGCTTGGCGACCGATTTCCGAACGTCGCGGGCCTAGTGGCCCATGATCATCCCTTCCAGCGCGGCCTTCTCCATCGCCAGTTCCGACATCCGCGCCTTGACCACGTCGCCGATCGAGATGATCGCTACCATCCGCCCGTCTTCCAGGACCGGCATGTGCCGGAACCGGCCCTCGGTCATGCGCGCCAGCACGGTATCGGCGCTGTCTTCCAGTGCGCAGAACTGGATGCGGCGGGTCATGATCGCGGCCACCGGGTCCTTGAGGCATTTCGGGCCGCGCCGCCCCAACTCGCGCACGATGTCGCGTTCCGAGACGATGCCCTCGACGCGCTCGCCGCTGCCGCTGACCACGAGCGACCCGATGCGCCGGGCCGACAGCTCGGCCGCGGCGTCGGCCACCGAGGTTTCGGGCGGGATCGTCGCCACCCCCGGCACCAGTTTCTCGCGCAGGATCTGATGAACTTGCATTGTCTCCTCCCCAGGATGACGGTGTCCATTGACCAAGCGTCACCCGGACTGCGACATTCTGTCAAGTCAAGCCTTCGAGGCGCAGCAATTCCGCGCGCACCCCGTCCAGAAGCAGCCCGGCGAACCGGGTCAGCCGCGCCAGCTTGCGGTCGTCGCCATGACGGATAAGGTAAAAACTGCGCCTGAGCGCCACCTGATCCGTCAGCACCCGGACCAGCCCCGGCGCGGCCGGGATCGCGAAATCGTGGACGATGCCCAGCCCCGCCCCGGCCCGCAGCCAGTTCAGCTGCACCGAGACCGAATTCGAGGCCAGCGCCACCCGCTCGGCGCCGGTGGCCGACAGGTAGTCGAGCTCGCTGTCGAAGATCATGTCGGGGATGTAGCCGACGATCCGGTGCCCGGCGAGATCGGCCAGATCGCGGATCGGCGGATGCGCCGCCAGATAGTCGCGATGGGCGGCCAGATGCAGCTGATAATCGGCGATCCGCTGCACCGTCAGCCGCCCGGTCTTGGGCGGGCTGACGGCGATCGCCATGTCGGCCTCGCGGCGGCTGAGATTGAACACCCGCGCCAGCGCCACGATCTGCACCTCGAGCCCCGGATGCCGGTCGCAGATCGCCGCCGCCACCTGCGGCAGCAGATAGTTCGCGACCCCGTCCGGCGCCCCGATCCTGACCGCGCCGGTCAGCTGGCCCTCCTGCCCGCGCACCTCCTCGACGCCCTCGGTCAGCGCCTGTTCGGCCTGGACCGCGCGCGCCATCAGCCGTTCGCCCGCCTCGGTCAGCCCGTAGCCCCGGGGCGAGCGGGCGAAGAGCGCACTGCCCAGCGCCTCTTCCAGCCGCGCGATGCGGCGGCCCAGCGTCGCGGGATCAAGCCGCAAGACCTTGCCCGCCCCGGTCAGGCTTTCGGCCCGCGCCACCGCCAGAAACAGCCGCAAGTCATCCCAGTTCATCCGCCCATCCTTGCATTTCTGCAAAATGCTTTTGGCAATCTGCGGCTTTTCGGCACAAATTTGCAAGACTAAGCTCGCGCCCGAGAAAACCCAGGGAGAACGCCATGAAGGATCTCACCCATTTCGTGAACGGCCAGCACACCGCCGGGACCTCGGGCCGGTTTGCCGATGTCTACAACCCCGCGCTTGGCGAGGTTCAGGCGCGCGTGCCGCTGGCCTCGAAGGCCGAGGTCGATGCCGCCATCGCCGCCGCCGCCGAAGCCCAGCCGGGCTGGGCCGCCACCAACCCGCAGCGCCGCGCCCGGGTGCTGATGGAGTTCGTCCGCCTGCTGAACCGCGACATGGACAAGCTGGCCGAGGCGCTTTCGTCCGAGCATGGCAAGACCCTGCCCGATGCCAAGGGCGACGTGCAGCGCGGGCTCGAGGTCATCGAATTCTGCATCGGCGCGCCGCATCTTCTGAAGGGCGAGTTCACCGACAGCGCCGGTCCCGGCATCGACATGTATTCGATGCGCCAGCCGCTGGGCGTGGTTGCGGGCATCACGCCCTTCAACTTCCCCGCCATGATCCCGATGTGGAAGATGGGCCCGGCGCTGGCCTGCGGCAACGCCTTCATCCTCAAGCCCTCGGAACGCGACCCCTCGGTGCCGCTGATGCTGGCAGAGCTGCTGCAGGAGGCGGGCCTGCCCGACGGCGTGCTGCAGGTCGTGAACGGCGACAAGGAGGCGGTCGACGCGATCCTCGACAACCCGGCGATCCAGGCCATCGGCTTCGTCGGCTCGACCCCGATTGCCGAATACATCTACGGGCGCGGCTGTTCGAACGGCAAGCGCGTGCAATGCTTCGGCGGCGCCAAGAACCACATGATCGTCATGCCCGACGCCGACATGGACCAGGCGGCCGACGCGCTGGTGGGCGCGGGCTATGGCGCGGCGGGCGAACGCTGCATGGCGATCTCGGTCGCGGTCCCGGTGGGCGAGGAAACCGCCGACCGCCTGATCGAAAAGCTGGTGCCGCGGATCGAAAAGCTGAAGGTCGGCCCCTATACCGCCGGCAATGACGTCGATTACGGCCCGGTCGTCACCGCCGAGGCCAAGGCCCGGGTGCTGGGGCTGATCGACAAGGGCGTGGCAGAGGGCGCCGAGCTGGTGCTCGACGGCCGCAACTTCTCGCTTCAGGGCTACGAGAAGGGCTTCTTCGTCGGCCCGACGCTGTTCGACCGGGTCACCACCGACATGGAGATCTACCGGACCGAAATCTTCGGCCCCGTGCTCTCGACCGTCCGGGCGAAGACCTATGAAGAGGCGCTGGGCCATGCCATGGACCACGAATACGGCAACGGCACCGCGATCTTCACCCGCGACGGCGACACCGCGCGCGACTTTGCCAGCCGGATCAATATCGGGATGGTGGGCATCAACGTCCCGATCCCGGTGCCGCTGGCCTATCACACCTTCGGCGGCTGGAAGAAATCGGGTTTTGGCGATCTGAACCAGCACGGGCCCGACGCCTTCCGCTTCTACACCCGGACGAAGACCGTGACCGCGCGCTGGCCTTCCGGCCTGAAGGAAGGCGGCGAGTTCCACTTCAAGCAGATGGACTGAGACACAATCAGGAGGCGGCCTGCGGGCCGCCTCTTCCCGGCGCCCCTCCGGCTTCCTACATGTCAGCGATGACAGACCGCACCGAACCCTCCGCCGACCGCCTCTGGGGCCTGCCCGACCCGGTGCTCCAGCCCGAATTCTATGCCGACGTGCCCTCCAAGCGGCTGGCCGCCTGGGTCATCGACGTGGTCCTGATCCTGATCCTGTCGCTGCTGGCGCTGCCCTTCACCGCCTTCACCGCGATCTTCTTCCTGCCGCTCTTCTTCACCCTTGTGGGCTTTGGCTACCGTACCGTCACGCTGGCCCGCGGCTCGGCCACCTGGGGGATGCGGATCATGGCGATAGAGATTCGCAATGCCCGTGGCGAGAAACTCGATCTGACGACGGCTGCCCTGCATACTTTGGCCTATTCGGCCTGTATCACCTTTTTGTTGCCGCAATTGGCCTCGGTGATCCTGATGCTGACCGGCGCACGTGCCCAGGGATTACCTGATTTCCTCCTTGGAACCGCCGCCATTAACCGACCTGCAAATCCGTAGCAACAATCCCTTGGCGCCTCGGGGGACGAGTGTTAGCGTATTCGTAACCAGGATATGACTGCCCGACGATGCGCCACACCCTTCCGCTTGCGCCACAGTTCTATGTGACGGCGCCCCAGCCCTGCCCCTATCTGCCCCGGCGGATGGAACGGAAACTGTTCACCGCGCTGCAGGGCGACACCGCCGAGACGCTGAACGACTCATTGTCGAAACAGGGCTTCCGGCGCTCGCAGAACGTGCTGTACCGCCCGGCCTGCGCCGATTGCACGGCCTGCCTCTCGGCCCGGATCCGGGTGGCCGACTTTCAGCCGACCCGCAGCCAGCGCAAGGCCCAGAACCGCAATGCCGATCTCAAGCGGCAGGCCAGTTCGCCCTGGGCCACCGAAGAGCAGTACACGCTTTTCCGCCGCTATCTCGACAGCCGCCATGCCGATGGCGGGATGGCCGACATGGACATCTTCGAATTCGCCGCGATGATCGAGGAAACCCCGGTCCGCTCGCGCGTGGTCGAATATACCGCCGATCCATCCGATGGCGGGCGCCACCGGCCGCTGGTCGCGGTCTGCCTGACCGACATCCTCGATGACGGGCTGTCGATGGTCTATTCCTTCTACGAGCCCGAGCGGACCAAACGCTCGGTCGGGACCCATGTGATCCTCGACCATATCGAGATCGCGCGCGAGGCCGGGCTGCCTTACGTCTATCTCGGCTATTGGGTGCCGGGCAGCCCGAAGATGGGCTACAAGGCGAATTTCTCGGCGCTCGAGATCTACAAGAACGACCGCTGGCAGGATATCGGCACGCCCGAGGACCATCACGCCGAAACCCACCCGCTTTCGGTCGCGCCCATTGCCGAACAGGTCGCCCGGATCCACCTGCCCGACAGCCGCCCCACCCGCGATTGATCGCGCCCGGGACCGGAGCAGGGCCGCCCGCGGCCCGGCGACAGAAAAGAACAAGCCCGCGCCAGTGGCGCGGGCTTTCCTTTGGACGGACCTCCCGAAATCAGCCGTTTGGCAGGAGGTTCGGCACGATGGTCACGATCCCGGGCAGGAACCACAGGATCGCCAGCCCGATCACCTGGATCACTACGAAAGGCGCGACGCCCCGATAGATATGCCAGGTCGTGACCTCCTTCGGCGCCACGCCCCGCAGATAGAACAGCGCGAAACCGAAAGGCGGGGTCAGGAACGAGGTCTGCAGGTTCACCGCGATCATGATCGTCACCCATTTCGGGTCGAAAGTGCCGCCATAGATAACCGGCCCGACAATCGGGATCACGATGTAGATGATCTCGAGGAAATCCAGCACGAAGCCCAGGACGAACAGAACCAGCATCACCAGCAGGAACACCGTGAACTCGTTGTCGAAGCTGCGCAGGAACTGCTGGATGTAATGCTCGCCCCCGAACGAGATCACCACGAGGTTCAGCAGCTGCGAGCCAATCAGGATGGTGAAGACCATCGAGGTCACCTTGGCGGTCTCGCGCACCACCGGCCGCAGAACGCCCGAGCGCAACAGCACCCAGCAGGCATAAAGGATGCCAAACATCGCGAAGTGATAGGTGCCCTGCGCCACGAAGAAGGCGATCCAGTCCTCGACCGGCACGCTCTCGCGCCCCAGCCTCAGATCGAAATTGGTGCCGACCAGCAGCATGATGACGATGGCATACGAGGCCCAGAGGATCAGCTTGCCGGTCCGGTGCTCTTCCTGCAGCTTGCGATAGGCGGCCAGCATCAAGGCCCCGCCCGCGCCCAGCGCCGCCGCGGGCGTCGGGTTGGTGATACCGCCAAGGATCGAGCCCAGCACCGCCACGATCAGCACCAGCGGCGGGAACACCACCCGCAGAAGGTCCGACCGCGAGAGGCAGGCCACCGCATAGCGGCAGCCGTAAAGCACCATCAGGACGGGCAGTGCCAGCATCAGCAGCACCGTGCCGGGCGAGGCCAGCGGCCCGATGAAAAGCGCATCGACCAGAAGACCCAGAACGATCCCCGCCCCGCCGATCAGCAGCGGCGCAGGCCGGGCTGTCGGCACCACGCCCCGCGCCGTGACCAGCGCCAGCGCGAGGAAGGTGAAGGCCAGCAGCACCCCGCCCGAGACCGGCGGCGTCGCCGCAATCCTGGCGGCGCGCGCGGCGGCGAGTTCGTCATCGGTCAGCTGATGCATCTCGACCCGGCCGCTGCCTGCGTCGATCTCTTCTTGCTGGGCAACGGCGCGATCCCATTTCGACTGGCCGTGCAGCGCGATCATCGAGGCCTTGCACTGATCGGGCACGTTGGTCCGCAGGCTTGCGGATTCGGCCGTGTTGGAATAGCGCGAAACGGTGACGTCCTGGCTGCCGGCGATGCCGGTCGCCTCCATCAGCAACGCCAGCCCGATCACCCCGGCGGGGGCGGCCAGAAACCAGGTCAGCGCCGAGCCCTTGCGGCCGCGCCGCGCCCCGGCCTCGATCACCGGCGGCGCCTTGTCGGGGTTCAGAAGCGCATAGCCGAAGGCATAGGCCGCATAAAGCAGCGCCAGCAGCACCCCCGGCAGGATCGCGGCCTGGAACAGCGTGCCGACCGAGACCACCGCCGCCTGCCCCAGATAGGTCAGCGCATCGGGACAGCCCGCAAGCTGGGCCCGGGTTTCCTGCGCGGTGGCATAGATATCGCCCGCCAGCGTGCCCAGAAGCACGATGATGATCGAGGGCGGGATGATCTGCCCCAGCGTGCCGCTGGCCGCGATGACGCCGGTCGCCAGCTCGGGCGAATACTTGTTGCGCAGCATGGTCGGCAGCGACAACAGGCCCATCGTCACCACGGTCGCGCCGACAATGCCGGTCGAGGCAGCGAGGAAGGCGCCGACCACCACCACAGAGACCGCCAGCCCGCCCGGCATCGGCCCGAACACCCGCGCCATGGTGGTCAGCAGGTCGTTGGCGATCTTCGAGCGTTCCAGCGTGATCCCCATCAGCACGAACATCAGAACCGCCAGCAGCGTCTCGATCGACTGCCCGGCAAAGACCCGTTCGTTCATCCGGTTGACGATGAAGCTGATATTGCGGTCCATCGCCGTCTCCCAGCCCTGCGGGAACAGCGCCGTGGTGACGGTGGGCAGGTCGGGATAGCGGAAATGCGAAATCGCGTCGGGGTGGATGCCCTGGGCCAGCAGCGCGTCATAGGCCGCGCTGCCGGTATCGATGGCCTGCGCCACCAGAATGCCCGCGCTGTCCAGCGCCGCGATGATCCCGAAGGAGATGACCGCCGCGCCGCCGATGGCGAAGGCCACCGGAAAGCCCGACAGGATGCCCCCGAAGAGGCAGAGAATGACGATGATCAGGCCGATCTCGACGCCATCAAGTCCGAATAGCATATGCCTGCCCTGCCCCTTTAATGCGTGCCTTCATAGGCTTCTTCGCCGGCGCCAAGGCTGTCCCGGTCGAGATATTTTCCGGCGCTCTCCTCGCCTTCCACGAATTCGAGGAAGGACCGGTAGAAGAACGCGATGGCCTGCAGGAACACGAGGCCGGTAAAGGCCACCAGAAGCACCTTGAACAGGAAGTACCCGTTGAAACCGTTGGGCGAGAACCCGATGGTCTCGACATTCCAGCGCACCGCGCGGGCCTTCATCAGAAGCCGCTCGATCGTGTCCGAGGCCGAGGGCTTGGGCGTGATCAGATGCCGCCACATGAAGAACCAGGAATACATCCAGACCAGCACCGCGACCGGCATCATGAACAGAAGCGACCCCGCCATGTCGATCGCCCGCTTGGCGCGGAAGCCCACCGCCGAATAGACCAGATCGACCCGCACATGCCCCGCCTGCACGAAGGTGTAGGTCGCGCACAGCGCCACGATGGCGGCGTTGTAGAGCTTCAGTTCCTCCGACCACCAGGACAGGTCCTTGGTGAAGGTATAGCCGAACGGCCCGACGCCGATTTCCGAGACCCGGAAGACCCGCTGCAGGAAGACGATCATGATCTGCTGCAGCACCATCAAGAGCCCGAACCAGGCGACGGCGCGGCCGATGCCGTTGGCCAGCCCCTCCAGCAGCCGGACCGCGCCCCACATGACCTGCCGCCGCCAGATCCCGACGGCGGTCAGCACCAGGAAGGCGGTGAAGACCACGAAGAAGAACTCGACCGAGCCGCCGTAATAGACGACCCGCATGATCGCCTGCTTGTCGGACCAGTCGAGCCAGAGCCCCGGATGGGACACGGCATAGCCGAAATTGTAGAAGGCCAGCAGGATGTTCTTGCAGACCCACAGAATGCCGTCGAGCATCCGGTTCTCCCGTTTGCCCCGCCTGTCGCGGCGGGATCGGTGAAGCATGGACGCCCCGGCCCTTGGTCCGGGCCGGGGCGCCAGATGGTACGGGCGCGGCCGGGCTCAGCCCAGAACGCGGTTCCGCTGGCGGGTGAAGACCCCCTCCGATATCTCGATCCAGGCAGCGGAATCGCGCATCGAGGCGACGTAGCTGTCGTAGATCTTCTTGTAGAGTTCGTCGCCCATGTACTGGGCAAAGACCTCTTGCGCAGCGGCGCCGAAGGCGTCCCACACATCGTCGCTGAATTCGCGCACCTGCACGCCGCCCGCCTGCAGCCGCCGCAGCGCCGAGGCGTTGTTCTTCATGAACAGCGACAGCGCCCACTGGTTGGCCGAGGCGGTCACCTGCTGCACCGCCGCCTGCTGCGACGGCGTCAGGCTTTCGAAGACCTCGAGGTTCATGGCCAGCGACAGGCCCGGACCGGGTTCATGGAAGCCGGCGGTGTAGTAGATCTTGGTGATCTCCTGGAAGCCCGCCTTCTCGTCGGCCCAGGGACCGATCCATTCGGTGCCGTCGATGGCCCCCGAAGACAGTGCCTGATAGACCTCGGACCCGGGCAGGTTCTGCACCGAGGCCCCGAGCTTGCCGAGGATCTCGCCGCCCTGCCCCGGCATCCGGAACTTCAGGCCCTTGAAGTCCTCGGGGCTCTTGATTTCCCTGCGGAACCAGCCGCCCGATTGCGGCCCGGTATTGCCCGCAAGGAAGCTTTTCAGTCCGAAGATCTGGCCCAGCTCGTTGTGCAGCTCGTGCCCGCCCGAGTGATAGTACCAGTTGTGCAGTTCCTGTGCGGTCATGCCGAAGGGCAGCGAGGCGAAGAACTGATAGCCCGGATGCTGGCCGACGAAATAATAGTCGACCCCGTGATACATGTCGGCCTGACCCGAGGTGACCGCGTCGAACACCTCGAAGGCGCCGACAAGCTCGCCTGCGGCCTTCAGATCGACGGTCAGCTGGCCGTCGGTGACGGCGGTGATCTGGTCGGCGCAATACTGCGCGGCGTCATGCACGCCCGCGAGCCCCCGCCCCCAGGTGGTGACCAGCGTCAGCGTGCGCTTGCCCTGGGCATAGGCGGGCGCGGCCAGCGCTGTGGCCGCCGCGGCCGAGCCTCCCAGCGCGGACCTGCGCAGAAATGAACGTCGATCCATGGTCTCTCTCCTCCCGGTTTCATGCCCGCCTCCTCGACGGGCGGATCGTTTTAGTGCGGGCAATCTAGCGGGAGGGTCAGGTCAGATAAATAGCAAGAAAGGACGAGGCCCGAACTTTCCTTGCAGATACGCCAGCCAATCCGCCCGAAAGTTGTGCAAAAGCACCGGGCGGCTGGCCGGCCCCCGTCCGGCGCCTGTCTCGATTCGGCGCCCCCGGCCCGAAGGGACCGGAGGCCGCCCTGGCCGGGTCAGCCGATCACGCGGTCGCGTTGGGCCCGATAGGTGCCCTCGGAAGCCTGCAGCCAGCTCGACGAGGTCCGCATCGAGGCCATGTAGCTGTCCAGCATCCGGTCGTAGATGTCGCCATCGCGGTTCTCTTCCAGCGCCTCCTGCGCGGCCCTGCCGAAGGCATCCCAGACCGGATCGGGGAAGGACATGATCCGCACCCCTTCCGAGGCCAGCCGCGACAGCGCCGCACTGTTCTGCGACAGGAACATCGCCAGCGTCCACTGGTTGCACTCGGCCGCGGCACTTTCCATGACCTGCTGCAGGAACGGCGTCAGGCTGTCGAAGAGATCGCGGTTCAGCGCCAGGCTGAGCCCCGCGCCCGGTTCGTGGAAGCCGGCGGTGTAATAGATCTTGGTGATCTCGTAGAAGCCCGCCTTCTCGTCGGCCCAGGGACCGACCCATTCGGTGCCGTCGAGCGCGCCGGTCGAGAGCGCCTGATAGACCTCGCCGCCGGGGATGTTCTGGACCGAGACACCCAGCTTGCCCATGGCGACGCCACCCAGCCCCGGCATGCGGAACTTGAGCCCCTGGAAGTCCTCGGGCGTGTTGATCTCCTTGCGGAACCATCCGCCCGACTGGGCGCCGGTATTGCCGACGAGGAACATCTTCAGCCCGAAGATCTCGCCCAGCTCGTCATGGAAGGCCGCGCCCTCGCCGTGATAATACCAGTTGATCTGTTCCTGCGCGGTCATCCCGAAGGGCACGGTCGAGAAGAAGGCGAAGGCCGGGTGCTGGTTGACGAAGTAATAGTCCGACGAATGGTACATGTCGGCCTGCCCCGAGCTGACCGCGTCGAATACCTCGAACGCGCCCACCAGTTCGCCCGCGGCCTTGATCTCGACCTTGATCTGACCGTCGCTCAGCGCCTCGATCCGGTTCTTGCAGAAGGTTGCGGAATCGTGGACCCCGGCCATGCCGTTCGGCCAGGAGGTGACCATGGTCAGCGTCCGCACCCCCTGGGCCAGGGCGGGGGCGGCCAGCGTCGTGGCCGCGGCGGCCGAGCCGCCAAGGGCGGAGGTCTTCAGGAAAGAGCGGCGATCCATGGGCAGATGTCCTTTTCTTGGGTCCGCTGCCCCGGGTCGGTCGTCGCTCGGACCGGCCGGAGCCTGCGTGCTGCGCAAAACGGGCGCGACCCTAGCCGCCCCGCGCGGCCCCGGCCAGCCGCCCCGCCTTGCTTATTCCGCATGCCGGACCTGCGCCCAGAACAACCCGCATTTCGCACTTGTTCGCAAGACCCCCGCTGACGCGCAACAAACGCAAAGGATTCATTGCCGCAGGGAACTATTCTTCACGATTTTTGCGGTTGACCCCTTCCGGGCAGGCTCCTAATGTCCCGCGCACGCAACGCCAAAGGAGTCCCGCGGCAATGACCCTCGTACTCGTAATTACGGAAGACAGGCGCATGGGCCGGTAACGGCGGACCCAGGGTCCTTCCCATGCGCCCCCGCTTCACGGGGGCTTTTTTATGCGCAAAAGCTGGCGGACAGCACGGAGAACGAAAAGATGACACAGCCCATGACCGGCGCGAAGATGGTGGTTCAGGCGCTCAAGGACCAGGGGGTAGATGTAATCTTCGGCTACCCGGGCGGGGCCGTGCTTCCGATCTATGACGAACTCTACCAGCAGACCGACATCCAGCACATTCTGGTGCGCCACGAACAGGGCGCGGTCCATGCGGCCGAGGGCTATGCGCGGTCGACCGGCAAGCCGGGCGTCGTTCTCGTCACCTCGGGCCCCGGCGCGACCAATGCGGTCACCGGGATCACCGACGCGCTGATGGACTCGATCCCGCTGGTCGTTTTGTCGGGCCAGGTCCCGACCTTCCTGATCGGCAACGATGCCTTCCAGGAGGCCGATACCGTCGGCATCACCCGCCCCTGCACCAAGCATAACTGGCTGGTGAAGGACCCCGACAAGCTGGCCGAAACGATCCATCAGGGCTTTCACGTCGCGACCTCGGGCCGCCCCGGTCCGGTGCTGATCGATATCCCCAAGGACGTCCAGTTCGCCGAAGGCACCTATGTCGGCCCGGTCAAGGCGGGGCATGGCCATTATCACCCCAAGGTCAAGGGCGACCGCGAGACGATCACCCGCCTCGTCGAGGCGATGGAAACCGCCGAGCGGCCGATCTTCTATACCGGCGGCGGGGTCATCAATTCGGGCGATGCCGCGACCCAGTTGCTGCGCGAGCTGGTCGAGGCCACGGGCTTTCCGATCACCTCGACCCTGATGGGTCTGGGCGCCTATCCGGCCTCCGGCAAGAACTGGCTGGGCATGCTGGGCATGCACGGGCTTTACGAGGCCAACCTCGCGATGCACGATTGCGACCTGATGATCTGCGTCGGCGCGCGTTTCGACGACCGGATCACCGGGCGGGTGGCCGATTTCAGCCCGAACTCGATCAAGGCCCATATCGACATCGACGCGTCCTCGATCAACAAGACGATCCATGTCGACCTGCCGATCATCGGCGATGTCGCCCATGTGCTGGAGGATCTGCTGCGGATCTGGAAGTCGCGCGGGCGCAAGGTCAACAAGGAGGCGCTGAAGCCCTGGTGGGCGCAGATCGACGAATGGAAGACAGTCGACTGCCTGCGCTACACCCCGTCCGCGCAGACCATCAAGCCGCAATACGCCCTGCAACGGCTCGAGGCGCTGACGCGGCACCGCAAGGACCGCTTCATCTGCACCGAGGTCGGCCAGCACCAGATGTGGGCGGCGCAATTCCTCGGCTTCGAGGCGCCGAACCACTGGATGACCTCGGGCGGGCTTGGCACCATGGGCTACGGCATGCCGGCCTCGGTGGGCGTGCAGGTCGCCCATCCGGAGGCGCTGGTCATCAACGTCGCGGGTGAAGGGTCGTGGCTGATGAACATGCAGGAGATGGGCACCGCGGTTCAGTACCGCCTGCCGGTCAAGCAGTTCATCCTCAACAACGAACGCCTCGGCATGGTCCGGCAGTGGCAGTCGCTTCTGCATGGCGGGCGCTATTCGCACAGCTGGTCCGAGGCGCTGCCCGATTTCGTCAAGCTCGCCGAGGCCTTCGGCGCCAAGGGCATCCAGTGTTCGGACCCGGCCGATCTGGACGACGCCATTGCCGAGATGCTGGCCTATGACGGGCCGGTGATCTTCGATTGCCTGGTCGAAAAGCACGAGAACTGCTTCCCGATGATCCCGTCGGGGCGCGCCCATAACGACATGCTGCTGGGCGACGCCGACACCGAAGGGGCGATCGGGACCAAGGGCGCGGTCCTCGTCTGAGCCATGGCGGCGGCGCTTTCCTCACCGCGGCATGGCCCGCACGGGCCGCCAGTCGGCGGCCCGTGGCGGCCACCGCTGGCCATCGCCGCCGCCGCCGCCCTGCCCTCGGCGATCCTTGCCGCCCGGATCGCGACGCGGCCAGATCACGTCCTGACCGCCGGTTGCGCTGGCTGCGGCCAAGGTGCCCGTCCCGGCCGCGCTAGCCGCCCAGAGCGGGTTGAGCGCGGCTCTGGCGCTGGCGGTTTTCGCGGTCTGGCGGGCGCCGGGCTGGCCCTTCGACCGCAAGGCCGCACTGCTGGTCGCGGCGGCACCTCTGGCGACGCCCTGTCTGTGGCATTACGATGCCGCCCCGACCGGCCTGGCCGCGCTGTTTCTGCTGCGGGCGGGCACCCTGCCCGTCTCGGACGGTCTGCGCGGACTGCTCTGGCTGCCTGCCTGGATCGGGCCCGGCCTGCTGATCTGGACCGTGGCGCTGATGCCCGGCCCGCAACCGCCCGCTGCGTGGCTTTTGCTGCCGGGCATGGCGCTGACCCTGGCGGTCGTGCTTTGGCCCCGTGCGGCCTGCCCGCATCCCCCAGACTTCGCCCGGCCCTCGGCCGGGTGCCAACGATAACGCCGAGAGGACATGACATGGCCCCGTTGAACATCCAGCAAGGCACCTCCAGACATTCCGCCTATGACCTGCGCGACCCCAATGCCGAGGCCAGCGAACGTCACACCCTGGCGGTGACCGTCGACAACGAGGCGGGCGTGCTGGCCCGCGTCATCGGCCTCTTTTCGGGGCGCGGCTACAACATAGACAGCCTGACCGTGGCCGAGGTCGACCATGCCGGCCACAAGAGCCGGATCACCATCGTCACCACCGGCACCCCTGCGGTGATCGAGCAGATCAAGGCCCAGCTCGGCCGGATCGTTCCCGTGTACGAGGTCCACGACCTGACCGTCGAGGGACCGTCGGTCGAACGGGAACTGGCGCTTTTCAAGGTCACGGGAACCGGCGAGAAGCGGGTCGAGGCGCTGCGGCTTGCCGACATCTTCCGCGCCAATGTGGTCGACTCGACGCTGGAGAGCTTCGTCTTCGAGATCACCGGCACGCCCCAGAAGATCGATGCCTTCGGCGAACTGATGCGCCCGCTCGGTCTTTGCGAAATGGCGCGCACCGGCGTCGCGGCCCTGGCGCGCGGCAACTGAGGTCTCGACGTCTGGACCCTGAAAGGATGAAGGCCTCCGGCGGGGTTGGAACCGGAGGCCTTCGGAGCCGGGGGAAATCCGGCAAATGGACCTGTCCCGGACACCCCTTCGGGGAGGTCCTGGGCGCAGATCCGCCCCGATTCGCGCTATGCGCAACGCGAACCGCTAAACAAGGTTAACACCGGACATCCGATTGTGGGAACAATCCGCTTGCCGCAAGCGGCAAGCTGCCGGTTCCGACGCTGCGTCGCCCATCTCCCCCTGTACGCCCGACCCCGCCGCCAGCCGCTCCGGGCCGCAATCTTTCCAGATCTCCCCGCGCCCGGTAGAATGACGCACCACACGTGACGACGTATTCGGGGCCGGGCACGGTCCCTGGGAGGAGATATGGTCGCGCGCGAACGCTTCGTCAGGAAAGCGGACTGGGTCCGCTTCCTGGAAACCGGTTTGTTGCCGGACGATCTCGCCCCGGATCTGGCGGCCTCCTGGCTGCGCTCGCGCGACTCGGGCGTTCTGCCCGACCGGATGACGGCGCCGCAGGTCACCGACGAGGTGCTGCTGCGCAAGCGCACGGAAACCGCCGAATTGCGGCGGCTGGCCCGGGCTGCGCTGCTGCGGGCGCGGGCGATGCTGAAGGATACCGGGTCGATGATGATCCTCGCCTCGCCCGACTGCATCATCACCGAGACCGAAGGCGATCCCGGCGTCATCGATACCGGCCGCGAGAACCGGCTGCAGATCGGCGGCAACTGGCAGGAAACCAGCATCGGCACCAACGGCATCGGCACCGCCGCAGCCTCGGGGCGCCCGGCGCTGGTCCATGGCATCCAGCATTTCTGCGAAGAGATCCAGCGCTGGAGCTGCGCCGCCGTGCCGGTGCTGGACCCGGTCGACCGGTCGCTGCGGGGCATCGTCGACATCTCGGGACCGACCGATGTGTTCCTGCCGCAAAGCATGGCGCTGGCGATGGCCGTCGGCGACGAGATCACCCAGGCGCTGGCACGTATGATCGGCGAAGAGCGCGAGGTGCTGTACCAGCAATTCATGGGCCGCCGCGCGCGCTGGCAGAACACCCACATGATCCTGATCGACCGGCGCGGCGCGGTGCTGCACGACACCCGCGCGGTCTGGTCGAACCAGGCGATCCAGGGCGGCGCCATCGGCGACCGGCGCGAAGACGACTGGGCAGGCGAGATGTCGGACCGGTTCTCGGGCATGGATGGCGAGATCCTGCGCCGCGATGGCCTGCCCATCGGGTTGGTGCTGACCGCCTATCGCGGGCGGCGGACGCCCGTCGAAACCCCCAGCGGCGACCCGTTCGACGCTTTTCTGGGCACAGCACCTGCGATTGTCCGGTTGCTTGAGCATGCGCGCTGCGTGGCCGGCTCGGCCGTGCCGGTGCTGATCAGCGGCGAGACCGGCACTGGCAAGGAGTTGCTGGCCCGCGCGATCCACGACGCCTCGGCCCAGCGGCACGGGCGTTATGTGCCGGTGAATTGCGGCGCGCTGCGCGCCGACAGTGCCGCGGGCGTGCTGTTCGAAACCGACGGCCCCGGCAGCGGCGCGGTGGCCGCGGCGCATGGCGGCACGCTTTGCCTGGACGAGATCGGCGAGATGCCCGCAGACGTGCAACCCTTCCTGCTGCGGGTTCTCGAAGACGGGCTGACCCGGGCGCGCAGCCCCGATGCGCCGGAACGCTCGGACTTCCGGGTGATCGCGCTGACCCATCGCGACCTGCCCCGGGACGTGGCCGAAGACCGGTTCCGGCGCGATCTCTTCCACCGCATCTCGACGATCCAGTTCCGGCTGCCGCCGCTGCGCGACCGGGCCGAAGACATTCCGCTGCTGGCCCAGCATTTCCTGGCCCAGGCGGCGGCGGAGGCCGGGCGGCAGGCGCCCGCGTTGACGCGCGCGGCGCGCGAGACGCTGATGGCCTATCCCTGGCCCGGCAACGCACGCGAGCTGAGAAACGACATGCAGGCGCTGGTGCTGTTCTGCGGTCGCGGCGTGATCGACGCCGAGGACCTGCCCGAAAAGATCCGGACCCCGGCCGCCCCCCTGCCCCGGCCCGAGCCCGACGAACGCGCCCGCATCCTGAAGGCGATGGCGGCAAGCGGCGGCAACATGTCGGCCACCGCCCGGCGGCTCGGGATCGCGCGCTCGACGCTTTATACCAAGCTCGCGGCCTACGGGCTGACCCGGCCCGACGACCGGACCTGACCGGCCGGGCCCCGGAACCGGCGCGAATCGCACCGCTCCCATCCCCCCAAAGAACCGTCCGGGCCCTGTCCGGCACCTGTCCGGACAGCCGGACACTTCCTGTCCGGCGCCCTCTGCCGCTGCCCCAGGACGCCCGCCCCTGAAAGCCCTGTCTTGATGCCCGATACTGTCCGGCGCCCGCGCCCGTGCCGGACAGGGCCGGTGCCACCGCCCGCCCGCATAGTCTGACCGGACGGCGCCCCGAGACGGCGCTGAAACGGGAGGAAACACGCATGACACAGACCGCACGGAACGCGCGGTCGGTTCAGGTGCTGGGCATCGACGCCGGCGGCACCATGACCGACACGTTCTTCGTCGATGCAGATGGCGACTTCGTCGTCGGCAAGGCCCAGACCACGCCCGCGAACGAGGCTCAGGGCCTTCTGGAATCCAGCCGCGAGGGGCTCGAACACTGGGGCCTGACGCTGGAAGACGCGCTGCGCAACATCCAGACCGGGGTCTATTCCGGCACCGCGATGCTGAACCGGGTGGTGCAGCGCAAGGGGCTTCGGGTCGGGCTGATCGTCAATGCCGGGATGGAGGATTTCCACCGCATGGGCCGCGCGATCCAGGCCTATCTGGGCTTCGCCTACGAGGACCGCATCCACATCAACACCCATTACTACGACGATCCGCTGGTGCCGCGCGACCTGACCCGGGGCGTGGCCGAGCGGATCGACATGATGGGCACGGTGGTGATCCCGCTGAACGAGGACACGGCCCGGACCGCCGCGCGCGAGCTGATCGCCGAGGATGTCGAGGGGATCGTGATCTCGCTTCTGCATTCCTACAAGAACCCGACCCATGAACGCCGGGTGCGCGACATCGTCGAGGACGAGGTCAAGGCCAGCGGCAAGCCGATCCCGGTCTTTGCCTCGACCGACTACTACCCGGTGCGCAAGGAAACCCACCGTACCAATACCACCGTGCTCGAGGCCTATGCCGCAGAGCCCTCGCGCCAGACGCTGCATGGCATCTCGGGCGCCTTCAAGGATCACGGGTCCAAATTCGACTTTCGGGTGATGGCGACCCATGGCGGCACCATCTCCTGGAAGGCCAAGGAACTGGCGCGCACCATCGTGTCGGGCCCGATCGGCGGCGTGATCGGCGCCAAGTATCTGGGCGAGAAGCTGGGCTACAGGAACATCGCCTGTTCCGACATCGGCGGAACCTCCTTCGACGTGGCGCTGATCACGCAAGGCGAGCTGACCATCCGTAACGATCCCGACATGGCGCGGCTGGTGCTGTCGCTGCCGCTGGTGGCGATGGACTCGGTCGGCGCGGGCGCGGGCAGCTTCGTGCGGCTCGACCCCTATACCAAGGCGATCAAGCTGGGTCCGGACAGCGCAGGCTACCGCGTCGGCGTCTGCTGGGCCGAAAGCGGCATCGACACGGTCTCGATCTCGGATTGCCATGTCGTGCTGGGCTACCTGAACCCCGACAACTTCCTCGGCGGGCAGGTCAAGCTGGACCGTCAGCGCGCCTGGGACGCGATCAAGGTGCAGGTCGCCGACCCGCTGGGGATGTCGGTCGAGGATGCCGCCGCCGGGGTGATCGAGCTGCTCGATGCGGAACTGCGCGACTACATGCGCTCGATGATCTCGGGCAAGGGCTACAGCCCGGGCAGCTTCACCTGCTTCAGCTATGGCGGCGCGGGGCCGGTCCATACCTATGGCTATACCGAGGGGCTGGGCTTCGAGGACGTGATCGTGCCGGCCTGGGCCGCGGGCTTTTCGGCCTTCGGCTGCGCGGCGGCGGATTTCGAATACCGCTATGACAAGTCGCTCGACATCAACATCGACACCGATGCCCACGAGGCCGACAAGGCGTCCCAGGCCGAAGTGCTGCAGGCCGCCTGGGACGAGTTGACCGAGCGCGTTCTGGAAGAGTTCGAGCGGAACGGCTATGCTGCCGACAAGGTCGAGCTGCAGCCCGGTTTCCGGATGCAGTATCGCGGCCAGCTCAACGACCTGGAAATCGAAAGCCCGATCGCCTCGGCCGGCGGCGCCGACGACTGGGACCGGCTGGTTTCGGCCTTCAACGACACCTATGGCCGGGTTTACGCCGCCTCGGCCCGCTCGCCCGAACTGGGCTATTCGGTGACCGGCGCGATCATGCGCGGCACCGTGCCGATCCCGAAGCCGAAGATCCCCGAGGAACCCCTGCACGACGCCACCCCGCCGCGCGAGGCGCGCACCGGCACGCGGCAGTTCTACCGCAAGGGCCGCTGGGTGGAGGCCCAGCTTTACCGGATGGAAACGCTTCTGCCCGGCAACCAGATCGTCGGCCCCGCGATCATCGAATCCGACGCCACGACCTTCGTCGTGCCGGACGGGTTCGAAACCTGGCTCGACGAACACCGCCTGTTCCACCTCAAGGAACTGTGACGCGCGAAAGGGAGGACATCACATGAACATCCAGACAGATATCAAGGGCATCGTCCGCGGCGGCGAGACCCTCAAGCAGCACCGCGACAAGATCATGGAGGCCACCAAACGCAGCGGCCACTATGCCGGGCTGCGCCACATGGAGCTGCGGGACGAACACCCGATCAAGTACAACAAGCTGTTCTCGCGGCTTCGGGCCGGTGTCGTCGATGCCCGCGAGACCGCCAAGAAGATCGCGGCCTCGCCCATCGTCGAGCAGGAGGGCGAGCTGTGCTTCACCCTCTATAACGCGGCGGGCGACAGCATCCTGACCTCGACCGGCATCATCATCCATGTCGGCACCATGGGGGCCGCGATCAAATACATGATCGAGAACGGATGGGAGACCAATCCCGGCGTCAAGGACCGGGACATTTTCTGCAACAACGACAGCCTGATCGGCAACGTCCACCCGTGCGACATCCACACCATCGTGCCGATCTTCCACGAGGGCGAGCTGATCGGCTGGGTCGGCGGCGTGACCCATGTGATCGATACCGGCGCCGTCGGTCCGGGCTCGATGACCACGGGCCAGGTCCAGCGCTTCGGCGACGGCTATTCGGTGACCTGCCGCAAAATCGGCGAGAACGACACGCTGTTCCGCGACTGGCTGCATGAAAGCCAGCGCGCGGTGCGTACCACGCGCTACTGGATGCTCGACGAACGCACCCGGGTCGCGGGCTGTCACATGATCCGCAAGCTGGTCGAGGAGGTGATCGCCGACGAGGGGATCGATGCCTACTGGCAATTCGCCTACGAGGCGGTCGAACATGGCCGGCTGGGGCTGCAGAACCGGATCAAGGCGATGACCATTCCGGGCACCTATCGCCAGGTGGGCTTCGTCGACGTGCCCTATTCCCACGACGATGTACGCGTGCCCTCGGACTTCGCCAAGGTCGACACGATCATGCACACGCCGTCCGAGATGACGATCCGCAAGGACGGGACCTGGCGGCTCGATTTCGAGGGCTCGTCCCGCTGGGGCTGGCACACCTACAACGCCCATTCGGTCAGCTTCACCTCCGGTATCTGGGTGATGATGACCCAGACCCTGATCCCGAGCGAGATGATCAATGACGGCGCCGCCTACGGCACCGAATTCCGCCTGCCCAAGGGCACCTGGATGAACCCCGACGACCGGCGCGTGGCCTTCGCCTATAGCTGGCACTTCCTCGTGTCCTCCTGGACGGCGCTCTGGCGGGGGCTGTCGCGCAGCTATTTCGGGCGCGGCTATCTCGAAGAGGTCAATGCGGGCAATGCCAATACCTCGAACTGGCTGCAGGGCGGCGGCTTCAACCAGTATGACGAGATCCATGCCGTGAACTCGTTCGAATGTGCGGCCAACGGGGTCGGCGCCTCTGCGGTGCGCGACGGCATCAGCCATGCGGCGGCGATCTGGAACCCCGAAGGCGACATGGGCGACATGGAGATCTGGGAACTGGCCGAGCCGCTGGTCTATCTCGGCCGCCAGATCAAGGCATCGTCGGGCGGCGCGGGCAAGTATCGCGGCGGCTGCGGCTTCGAGAGCCTGCGCATGGTCTGGAACGCCAAGGACTGGACCATGTTCTTCATGGGCAACGGCCATATCAGTTCCGACTGGGGGCTGATGGGCGGTTATCCGGCGGCCTCGGGCTACCGCTTCGCCGCGCATGATACCGGGCTGAAGGAGAAGATCGCCAGGGGCGAGCCGATCCCCTGGGGCGGCGATACCGACCCCGAAAACCCGGTCTGGGACGGGATGCTGGAGGGCGCCCGGATCAAGCGCGACAAGCAGGCCATCACCACCGAGGAAATGTTCGCCGATTACGATCTTTATCTCAACTACATGCGCGGCGGCCCGGGCTTCGGCGACCCGCTCGACCGCAAGCCCGAAGCGGTGGCGGCCGATGTGAATGGCGGCTACCTGCTCGCGCGCTTTGCCGACAGCGTCTATGGCGTCGTGCTGGCCGAGGGCGAGCGCGGCCGGGTGGTGGCCGATCTGGCCGCGACCGAGGCGCGCCGTGCCGAGATCCGGCAGGAACGGCTGGCCCAGTCGGTGCCGACCCGCGACTGGATGGCGGGCGAACGCGACAAGATCCTCGCCAAGGACGCGGGCACCCATGTCCAGCAGATGTATGCCGCCTCGTTCAAGCTCGGCCCGAAATTCGAACGCGATTTCCGGGCGTTCTGGGACCTGCCGGACAGCTGGCAACTGAAGGAGGCCGACCTGCCGATCCCGTCCTACGGCAAGGACTATTCGATGGACCTGTCGGAACTGCCCGATGTGACCATCGTCAAGCTGGTCGAGGAATGACCCAACCGGGGCGCCGGCCGACCCCGGCGCCCTTTTCAGAAAGGGAGGAACAGACATGGCCTATACCGAAGCCAAGATCCGCGATCTCGTGGACGGCACCATCGACCAGGACACGCTGCATCAGATGCTGTCCATGCCCAAGGATCAGGAACGGTTCGAAATCTACCTCGAGATCCTGCAGGAGCAGGTCCCCTGGGACGACCGCATCATCCTGCCGCTGGGCCCGAAGCTTTTCATCGTTCAGCGGGCCGAGGACAAGAAATGGGTGATCCGCAGCTGGGCCGGGCACGATTTCTGCGACTGGACCGAGAACTGGAAGCTGCATGCCAAGGTCCGGGTCCGCGACACGCCGGAGGCGATGGAAAAGCTCTATCCGAAGCTGATGGCCCCCTCGACCGGCTGGCAGGTGATCCGCGAATACTTCTGCCCGCTCTCGGGCGATCTGCTCGATGTCGAGGCGCCGACACCCTGGTATCCGGTGATCCACGACTTCGAGCCGGATATCGACACCTTCTACCGCGACTGGCTGGGTCTTGAGGTGCCCGAGCGCGCCTGACCGAGGCCCCGGCCGCGCCGCGGCCCCCTTTCCGAAGGGGGCCGCATAGGCCCTCGCCGAACCTTGCCGCAAGGCGAAAGAAAGTCGCCGCAAGGTTGTGCAAACAGCTTGACCCGTCGCCCTCCCCGCCTTTTCATTGTCCCGCCCCATCAAGGGAGGCTTGGGCCATGTCTATGCTTCTGAGCGATCTGCGCACCACCTTCGGCTATCTGCTTCAGGCTGCCCTTTGCCGGGCGTTCGGACCATTGTGCCCCAAGGCGCCGCCACGTCCCGATTACAGCGCGGTCTATACCTCGCCGGAGTTCACCGTCGAGCGGTTCGGGAAATGCCAGAAGGGCAGCTATATCGAGGTCTACCGGCCGAAGACGCCCTGGCTCGGGCAGAACGGACGCCCCAAGGCGGTGATCTTCCTGCACGGATTCGTGCTGGGGGCCTCGCAGATCTACCGCGCCCATCTCGAACACCTGGCCCGTCAGGGCTATACCGTCTTCTTTCCGAACTTTCAGACCGGGTTTTGCAGCTTTCCCGAAAGAGGGCTGATGACCGTGGCAGAGTTGCTGGACGAGGTCTTCGGCGACGGGCTGCGTCCGTCTCAGGAAAAATGGATGCAAAACGCGCTGGCCAGCGTCACCGATGCCTATGCCCGGGTCGGCTTCGGGCCCGATGTCGCGGTCGATACCTATGTCTATGGTCATTCGCTGGGCGGCCTCTTCGCGCTGAGCTGGCCCTGGTACGTGACCCGGGACGGCCTGCCCGCCAACCTCATGCCGCTGCAGGTCGTGACTGCCGACCCGATCCCCAGCAGTTCAGCCGCGTCGGCGCCGGGCCAGATCGGCCTGGCCCTCGACCGGTTGCAGGACGATGTGAACCTGAGCGTCACGGGAAAGGCACTGACCATGCCGGTCGCAATCCTGCATGGCGATGCCGACTGGATCGTGCCGAAATCCGAATGGGACATCCCGTTCGGCAGCATCGCCACAGATCGCAAGCGCATGTACCTGTCGCAGACCGATACCCATGGTTGCCCCGGGCATTTCGCCAATCACGAACAGGCAACCGACGATACCAGCTTTTTCCGCCCGCTTCTGTCTCTGTTGCTGCTCGACGGCGTTGGCGCCGAGGACACGCTGGACTGGCGCTATCTTTGGTTCGCGCTCGATCAGGTGATCCGCGAGGGCGCCGAGGCCGACCGTCTAGAGTTCGACCTGGGACATTGGTCCGACGGCCGCCCCGTACGCCCGGTCAAGGTCTATCTTTCGGGCGACGCGGCCTGAACCCGGTCTGGGATCCCCCGAGGTCGCTCGAGGCCTCGGGATCTTCGTCCGGGTGGCCGGGGTCTGGGTGGCCGGGGGCGAACTTGCTCGATGCCAGCGGCGCGTGTCGCGCTCTTCTTCGTACGGGTCATCCCGAGCAGTCGCAAACACGGCTCCTCACCGAATTGCCGAACTGCGGTGGCAGCCAGTCGATACCTTTCCCGAGCCCGCACCGATCTGCGTGAAGGTTCGGGCATCTCGGACCGCTCCTTCCGAGCGCTGACGCTCTGCGAACGGTCCGAGGCCGACTACCGGTGTGCAGGCTCAGAAATCCTGCCAGCCGCTGTCGTTCACAGCCCGTTTGGGCGCATCCATCGCGGCGAACGGCGGGCGATCGGGCTTGTAGGAGGGCGCCGACGGGCTCCGCGGGCGGGCGACGGCGGGGGCGCTGCCCTTCAGACGGAACCGGGCGACGAGGCTTTGCAGATTGCCCGCCTCCTGCTTCATCGTCACCGCGGCGGCGTTCGCCTCCTCGACCATGGCGGCGTTCTGCTGGGTGACCTTGTCCAGCTCGTTGATGCCGACATTGATCTCGCCCAAGCCCACCGACTGTTCCTGAGCGCCGGTCGCGATCTCGCCGATCAGTTCGGCAATGTTGCTGACGCGCTCGACGATGTCGGTCAGCGCCTCGCCGGTCCGGTTCACCAGCGCGACACCGGATTCGACCTGATCGGAACTGGACGAAATCAGCGTCTTGATCTCTTTCGCGGCCTCGGAGGACCGCTGCGCCAGTGCCCGTACCTCTGACGCCACAACGGCAAAGCCCCGGCCGGCCTCGCCCGCCCGCGCCGCCTCGACGCCCGCGTTCAGCGCCAGAAGGTTGGTCTGGAAGGCGATGTCGTCGATCACGCCGATGATCTGGTTGATGCCGTCGGAGGATTTCTTGATCTCGGACATCGCGCCGATGGCTTCCTTGACCACCAGACCCGATTGTTCGGCATTGCCCCGCGCCTCGCGCACCACATTCTCGACCTGGGCCGCGCCATCGGCCGCGGCGCGCACGCTGGCGGTCATCTCGTCCATGGCGGCGGCGGTCTCTTCCAGCGTGGCGGCCTGATTCTCGGTCCGCCGCGACAGGTCGTCGGAGGCGCCGCTGATTTCCTCGGCCCGGGTGGTGATCTCGGTCGAATTCTCGACGATTTCGCCCATCAGCGCGTTCAGCGTGTCGACAGTGGCGTTGAAATCCTGACGCAGCTGTTCATAGGCAGGGGCGAAGGTCGTGTCGATCGTCCGGGTCAGGTCGCCCTCGGACAGCGCCCGCAGCCCGACGCCCAGATCGGTCACCACGCGTTCCTGTTCGCGCCGGTCTTCCTCGCGGGCGGCGGCAAGCCGTTCGGACTCGGCCAGCTTGTCGCGGAACTCGGACAGGTTGCGGCCGAGATCTCCAATTTCGTCATGGCGCTTGGACGCCGGGATCTCGGTATCGTAACGGCCATTCGCGACATCGCGCATCGACTCCACGAACGCCGCCAGCGGCCGGGTGACACTGCGCACCAGCACGGCCGACACGGCGATCAGCAGCAACATACCGACAATCAGCGTGATAATCGACGCCATCCGCATGCTTGCCAGTTCGGCGTTGATGTCCGACACATAGGCGCCGGTTCCGACGAACCAGCCCCAGGGTTTGAACTGCTGCACCGAGCCAAGCTTTTTCTCGGGCTCCGTCTCTCCGGGTTTCTGGAACCAGTATTCGACCGTGCCCGCCCCGTCGCGCAGCGCAACCTCGCGCATTTCCTGAAAGAGTTTCAGCCCCTTGACGTCGGCATAGTCGGATTTGTCGGTTCCGACCCATTCCGGCAAAGTGGCATGCGCCGTCACAACGAGGTTGTTGTCGAGCGCGAACAGGTACCCCGACTCTCCGAAGCGCAGCGTCTCGAGAAGCCGACGCCCCGTCGCCTCGGCCGCCGGACGGTCCATCTCACCGGCCTCCACCTTCGCCTGCAGATCGTCGAGCAGCGATATCGCAGCATCGGTCATGCCGCGAAGCTCGGTCTCGCGCATCTGGTAGGCGTTGCTGACCGCGCGCGTGAGAAGAAGGACCGACAGCACGATCGACAGCGCAAGCGCGACGATCACGATCAGATAAATGCGGAAAGGAATCCGGTACAGGAAGGCGGGCATGCGGGCTACCTCGAATTGTGCATTGCGGGGCGGTATACCGCAAAGCGTTTAGAAACTCTCTTAAAGTTCAATTCTAGGTAAATGCTGGATGACTTTTCCAACAGATCGGGCGAGCCCGCCTCGAGACCCTTTTATCGTTTATTTTTATGAGCTTATCGACACGCGAACGGATTTCTCACTCAGTCAGGCACCGGGTCGATGGTGTGCAACGCTTCGACAACCATACTAAACTGACAAAACCTAGCCCGAAATTACCCCCGGACTTCCATTCTTTCGCCCCCCCGGACCCATCGCGCTGTCACAGTTGACCCCTTTGCCGATCAGACACGCCATCGGACGGACGCGCCCGGGCGCCCACGCGTGGAAAACTGACGACACGACAAGGGCCGCCTTCGAGGCGGCCCGGTCCTTCGCGAATGAAAGATGAAACCGGCGCTGCGGCGGCCCCGCCCTAGCGGGACGGCCCCGACACGGTAACCGGAACCTCGTTCTGGGCAAGCGCCACCGCAAGATCCGGATCTGCCTTTATATCGGCCAGTTGATAACGCTCGGTCAGCGCTTTCGGCGAAAGCTCGATGTTCTTGGCCACGTTCGCGCCCGGCGCCGACGGTCCGTAGGTCCGGCCATTCACCGAGAAATAGACCGAGCCCGAATTGCCGGCGCGCAGCGTCGGCGGCTCGTCGGTCCGGGGCAGCACATAGCTTTCGCCGGCATTGAGGATCTTCTCAAGCAGCACGGTGCCGTCCGCCGCCGAAACGCGGACCCAGGCGGGTCGCACGGCCAGAAGCGCCAGTTCGGGCGTTGCATCGGCGGCCACGACCTGAACCGGGGTTGCGCCGGAAACAGCCGTGCCGACCTGGGTAACGGTCATGCCCGGTGTGCCCGCACCGGCCTCGGCCAGCGCGCTGGCGACGGCACGGTCGAAGGCCCGGTCGGGACGGCGGTCGCTGGACAGAACCCCGATCTCGCCGGGGTCGATGGTGGCAATCGGCCCGTCGCGGGCGACCATGACCGGCCGGTCGAGCGCCTGAGGGCGATAGAGGCGGTCGAGCGCCTCGACCGAAGGGGGCGTGGCGGGCGCTTCGTCCGACAGCGGATCGGCCCCGGCCACCTGCAGCGGATCGACATCGGCGATCAGACCCGGCTGATCGTCCAGCGGCGCAAGCCGCACCTGCTGGATTTCCTTCAGCACCGACCAGCCGCCATAGCCCAGCACCGCGATCAGCGACAGCAACACCAGCATCGAGCCGATGGCGCCGGGCTGAACCTGGGAAAACATCGCCGGACCGCGTGGCACGAAGATCGCATTCGGATCGGCCAGCGGATCGCGCGGTTCGGAGACCGACTTGCGGCGCGAGGCCTGCGGACGGGGCGAGGCAGCCGCGTCCATGGCGTTGACGGTCGCGAAATTGCCCTCTTCGCAGAAGCGGCGATAGGCCCATTCCGGGTCGAGCCCCAGATAGCGGGCATAGGACCGCACATAACCGGCGATGAAACCGGGCGTCTCGAAGGCCGTGGGATCGGCGTTCTCGATGGCGGCGATATAAGTTGCGCGGATCTTCAGTTCGCGCTGGACGTCCAGCAGGGATTTGCCGAGCGTCGCCCGCTCTCCCCGCATGACATCCCCAAGACGCAATTCGAACGCATCGAAACCTTTGGGTGCGTCTTGCGAGCCCTCAGCCGCGCGCGGCTGCCTGCGCCTGATCATGGAACCGCCCTGTGCCTGCCTTCGTGTCCCCGGTGAGGCGGCGATCCGTGGAATCGCCGCCTCGTTGACGAAACATTATCACAAGCGCGGGAGCGGTACACCCGCAGTTGGATTTAAGCGGTGAGTTCGGCGCGATTCAGCGCACATTGGGCCCAAAGCTCGTCCATCGCGCGGATCAGGGCATCCATTTGTTCCGGCGTATGAACCGGCGACGGCGTGAACCGCAGCCGTTCGGTGCCGCGCGGCACGGTGGGGAAGTTCACCGGCTGCACGTAGATGCCGTATCCCTCGATCAGCATGTCCGAGATCCGCTTGGTGTGGACCGGGTCGCCGATGATCAGCGGCACGATATGGCTGCCATGGTCGATCACCGGCATACCCAGGCCCTTGAAGCGGGCCTTCAGAACGCGGGCACGATCCTGGTGTTTTTCCCGAAGCGCGGTGTCGGTCTTCAGGTGACGCACCGACGCGCAGGCGCCGGCCGCGATGGTCGGCGGCAGCGAGGTGGTGAAGATGTAGCCCGGCGCATAGGAGCGGACGGCATCGCACATCTTGGCCGAGGCCGCGATATAGCCACCGAAGACGCCAAAGGCCTTGGCCAGCGTGCCGTTGATGATGTCGATGCGGTGCATCAGATTGTCACGCTCGGCGACACCGGCGCCGCGCGGGCCGTACATGCCGACCGCATGGACCTCGTCGATATAGGTCAGCGCGCCGAATTCGTCAGCCAGATCGCAGATTTCCTCGATCGGGCCGAAATCGCCATCCATCGAATAGACCGACTCGAAGGCGATCAGGATCGGGCGGCCCTTCTCGATGCCTTCCAGCACCTGACGCAGATGCGCCATGTCGTTGTGGCGGAAAATGTGCTTGTCGCAGCGGCCGCGGCGAATGCCCTGGATCATCGAGGCGTGGTTCAGCTCGTCCGAGACGATGACCAGATCCTTGAACAGCATCGGCAGGGTCGAGAGCGTCGCGTCGTTGGCCATGTAGGCCGAGTTGAAGACCAGCGCGGCCTCTTTCTGGTGCAAGTCGGCCAGTTCGGCCTCGAGGCGGCGGTGATAGACCGTGGTTCCCGAAATGTTGCGGGTGCCCCCCGACCCGGCGCCGGTGGCCGAGATCGCATCCTGCATGGCGGCGATCACCGTCGGATGCTGCCCCATGCCGAGATAGTCGTTGCCGCACCACACGACGATGTCCTGGTTCTCACCGTCCGGACGGCTCCAGACCGCCTCCGGGAACGCGCCCTTGCGCCGTTCGATGTCGATGAAGGTGCGGTAGCGTCCCTCTTCATGCAGCCGGTTGATGGATGCGTCCAAAGCAGCGGTATAATCCACCGGGTCTCTCCTTTTTCTAGGCCCCGCAAGGCCATCGAGGATTTCCGTCACGCCCCGCCCTGCGGAACCTTCCGGGTCCTTCTGCGTTCAGGGGTCACCGACCGACCCCTCTGGCGTTCCGTCCGTCCCGGCCGGGAGCGTCCGAATTGCCGTTTCCGTTTCCCGTCCGTTTCTCTTATGCGAAAAACGGCGGATATCGAAGCGTGATGCTGCACAAATTTTCAGCCGATCCTCGCTTTTGCGTCAGCCTTCCCGGGCCAGGCGTTCCGATCGGAAACAGGGTTTCTGAGGTCCACCGATACCCGGGCAATATGGCACGATTCGGTCTGAAGGAGCGTTCGCGCGCACCACCCGTCCGTCAGCTTAGCGACAGTTTTGCCGTTTGAACATTGATTTCTGTCAATTCAGGTGGACAGAGCGGCTGTAAGCTTGGCTAGACAGCCTTCCATCCGGCGGCGTCCGGGACCCGCCCTTGCGCAGCGGGCCCGGAGAGATCATGCCCCGCAGGGCCACGCATCCGTCGTCTCAGCGATCCTCGACGGCCAACCGGCAATCGGACGCGCCCGAAGCGCTGGCACAGGCGTCGAGCGCCTGAGCCGCAGCGTCGGGCCCCTTGCGGACCACCCAGCGGCCGGTCGATTCCGAAATCGCCATGGCGCGCGGACCGCCCCGCCGTCCGTAATCGCTGCGCAGCCCTTCGGTCGCATCGGCCGAAAGCTGCAGCGCCCGTGGTTCCCAGCCCTTCGGCCGGATCTCGGCCGCAATTACGCAAGGGTTCCCGTCGGGCTTGCGGGCGGCATCGCAGCCCGCAAGCGCCGCAGCCCGGGCCGCCTCGACATCGTGATAGTTGGCCGCGGCCAGCGTCGCCTCGGAAATGAGCCCCTCGCTCGGAGCGACGGCGATGGCCCCGTAATAGGGCTGCTGCTCGCCCGCGAAGACCAGCCCCTTGCGGTCGGCTTCCGACAGGAAGGGCAGGTCGATCACGGTGACCTCGGCGCCTTTCGGCTTGAACACCAGCTTGCGCGCGGCCTTGCCGTCCACCGGCTCGGCCGAGGCCGCGACGGCGGCCCCCAGACAGAGGGCAATCCCAAGCGAAATCCCGAAACCCCGGGCGGAACGAAGAGCCCCCCCTTCGCGCGGCCCCGCGCTTTCCGTCCTGCAATCCATGTCCGACCTCCTGTTAAGACGACCGCCCGGTAACTCTAGTCTTCCCGGCGACGGCCTGCCAGCCCTCGGCTCCCCCCTGTACCGGGCGCCCTCTGGACACCCCCCATCGGCCTGCTAGGGTCCGCGCAACCCACGCATCCGAAGGAGTCCGCGATGAGCCTTGACCCTGTTCTTTCCCGTATCGACGCCGATCTGCCGCAGGCCCTCGACCGGCTGATGGCGCTGCTCCGCATCCCGTCGATATCGACCGATCCGGCCCATGCCGCCGCCTGCCGCGACGCGGCCGAGTGGATGGTCCGCGATCTGGCCTCGATCGGCTTCGACGCCGAGATCTGCCCCACGCCCAAACATCCGATGGTCGTCGCCAAGGGCGGCACGGCCGGGCCGAGCCTGCTCTTTTACGGTCACTACGACGTTCAGCCGGTTGACCCGCTGTCGCTCTGGGCGCGCGATCCGTTCGATCCGGCCATCGAGGAGACGCCCAAGGGCAAGGTGATCCGTGCCCGCGGCGCGGGCGACGACAAGGGCCAGCTGATGACCTTTCTCGAGGCATGCCGCGCCTGGAAGGCGGTGCATGGCTCCCTGCCCGCCCGCATCACCGTCTTTCTCGAGGGCGAAGAGGAATCGGGGTCGCCCTCGATGGTGCCCTTCCTCAAGGAGAACGCGGACCGGCTGAAAGCCGATCTCGCGCTGATCTGCGACACCGGCATGCTGGGCGACGCGACCCCCACCATCGTCACCATGCTGCGCGGCCTCGTGGGCGAAGAGATCACCGTCACCGGCCCGTCCAAGGACCTGCATTCGGGCATGTATGGCGGCCCCGCGATGAACCCGATCCGGGTGCTGGCCCGGATCATCGCGGCACTGCATGACGACACCGGCCGCGTGACCGTGCCCGGTTTCTACGATGGCGTGCCCGAAATGCCCGAAGAGATCCTCCGGCAATGGGCCGGGACCGGCTTCGACGCGGACCGGTTCCTGGGCGAGGTCGGGCTTTCGACACCGGCGGGCGAAGACGGCCGGTCGGTGCTGGAAATGCTCTGGGCCCGCCCGACCTGCGAGGTGAACGGTATCTCGGGCGGCTACGAGGGCACGGGCTTCAAGACGGTGCTGCCGTCCAATGCCTCTGCCAAGGTCAGCTTCCGGCTGGTCGGCACCCAGGACCCGCTGAAGATCCGCGAATCGTTCCGGAAGATGGTGCAGGACATGCTGCCGCCCGACTGCACCGCCGAGTTCGCCCCGCACGGCGCCTCGCCTGCCTCGGTGATGGACATCGCCGATCCGGCCTTCGAAAAGGCCCGCCTGGCGCTGTCCCAGGAATGGCCCAACCCGGCGGCCTTCGTCGGCTCGGGCGGGTCGATCCCGGTCGCGGGCTACTTCAAGACGCTTCTGGGGATGGAATCGATGCTGATCGGCTTCGGCAAGGATGACGACGCAATCCACTCGCCGAATGAGAAATACGACCTCGAAAGCTTCCACAAGGGCATCCGCAGCTGGGCCCGGATCCTGGCCGCCCTCGCCGCCTGAACGGCCCACCGAGACAGACCCCCGGCCGGGCGTGTGTCCGGTCCGGGGCAGTCCGCGGGGCTGACCACCGCGGCGGCGCGGACTGCGGAACCGATGCGAGCCCCAGGCCCGCGACCGCGACCAGCCGGGCGAAATACCCCCTTCCGCAAAGCCCCGACCGCGCCGCGCGCCAGCGCGGCGCCCGGCCCAACGGGATGCGGCGGCCGAGAGGCCGCCAAAGACGGGCGGGAGCGCCCGGTCTCAATCGTCCGGGTGAACGAGGCAATCAGGATTTGAAGAAGTGGCGCGGTTGACGGGGCTCGAACCCGCGACCCCCGGCGTGACAGGCCGGTACTCTAACCAACTGAGCTACAACCGCGCATCGCGCGGGACAAACTGGAAGGCGGTGGCGCGGTTGACGGGGCTCGAACCCGCGACCCCCGGCGTGACAGGCCGGTACTCTAACCAACTGAGCTACAACCGCAGCGCCTTCCGGGCTCGCCCGGCGTGACGTGCCTTTTATTGACGCCCAAAGCCCCCGTCAAGCGCCTCCGACCGCAAATCTTGCCCCCGCCGCGCCGGTTTTTTCGCCCATCCTGCCGCAGCCCGCAAAAAGCCGGGCCGGAAGGCCACGCCCCGCCCCGCAATGGCCCCCGATCCGCGGCCGACCCTTGTGAAGACCGCGCCGCTCTCGCAAGATGCGGTTGCCGGATTCCCCCTGCTTTCCCGCGAAAGGCCCCCCTCCGTGACCGACCTCCTCGTCCGTCCGCTTCGCCCAGAGGACGCCGCCTCCTGGCGCAGGCTCTGGGCGGCCTATCTCGACTTCTATGAAACCTCGGTCCCGGCCGAGACCTATGACATCACCTTCGCGCGGCTCCTGCATGGTGGCGATCCGAACATGGGCTGTCGCCTCGCGCTCAGCGGCGGCAAGGTTGTGGGGCTCGTGCATTTCATCTTCCACCGGCATTGCTGGAGGCCCGAGAATGTCTGCTATCTGCAGGATCTCTATGCCGATCCCGCCATGCGCGGACGCGGCGTCGGCCGGGCGCTGATCGAGGCGGTCTATGCGGTGGCCGATTCCCGGGGCACGCCCTCGGTCTACTGGCTCACCCAGGACTCGAACGAAACCGCGCGACAGCTTTACGACCGGATCGGCCAGCCCACCCCCTTCGTGAAATATGTCCGCGGCTGAGATCGGCCGCCGCGGCCCTGCGGTGCGGACCATTGGCCGCGCGGCGGCGCTGGCGCGGCCAATGGCCCTGCTCATCACGCTCGCGGCCTGCGCCGGTCCCGGCCCGGAAATGCCGGGCCGCCGCCCCCCAGCCCTTGCCGATCTGCCGCCGATGAAGACCTTCGTCACCCATCGCGTGACGCCGCCCCAACGCTCGAACGCCGCCATCGCCCAGGACTTTCTCGACCTCGCCTTCCAGATGGAGAGCGGCCGCAGCCTGCCTTACATGACGCGCTTCGAAGGGCCGATCACCGTCCGTGTCACCGGCCCTGCCCCGGCCAGCCTCGAACCCGATCTGGCTGCGCTGCTGGCCCGGCTCCGCCGCGAGGCCGGGATCGGCATCCACCGGGTCGCCGCCGACGCCCCGGCCAGCGTCACGATCGAATTCTTGCCGCGCAGCCAGTTGCAGCGGCTGGTGCCGCAGGCCGCCTGCTTCGTCGCGCCGCGCGTCTCCTCCTGGGAGGACTTCCGGCAAAGCCGCCGCTCGGGCGAGGTCGACTGGACCACGCTGCCGGTCCGCCAATGGGTCGCGATCTTCATTCCCGGCGACGTGAGCCCGCAGGAGGTGCGCGACTGCCTGCATGAGGAACTGGCCCAGGCCATCGGCCCCCTGAACGACCTCTACCGGCTGCCGGATTCGGTCTTCAACGACGACAATTTCCACACCGTCCTGACCGGGTTCGACATGCTGATCCTGCGCGCCTATTACGCGCCCGAACTGCATAACGGCACCACCCGCGACGAGGCCACCCGGGTGCTGCCGCAGCTTCTGGCCCGGCTCAACCCGCGCGGCGAACGGATCGGCGGCAGCGATCTGATGTCGCCGACCCCGCGCGCCTGGATCGACGCCATCGAGGCCGCGCTCGGCCCCGGCACCGCCCCGTCGCAGCGGGTCGCGGCGGCCCGGAGCGCGGTCGAGATCGCCCGCACCCAGGGCTGGCGCGACACCCGCCTGGCCTTCAGCCTCTTTGCCTTCGGCCGTCTGGCGCTTGGCCAGAACAATGGCGAGACCTCGCTGGCCGCGTTCCTCGAGGCAGGCCAGATCTATGCCGCCCATCCGGTGACCCGCGTGCAATCCGCCCATGTGGCCATGCATATCGCGGCCTTCGCGCTGTCCGCCGGGCAACCGGACACCGCCGTCCTGATCATCGACGATCATCTCGACGACGTGCAGAACGGCGAGAATGCCGCGCTTCTGGCCTCGATGCTGCTGATGAAGGCCGAGGCTCTCGACATGCTGGGCTGGACCAAGGAGGCCGCCGCGATCCGGCGCGACGCGCTGGGCTGGGCGCGCTACGGATTCGGCTCCGAGAACGAGGTGCGCGAACGCATGGCCGAGATCGCCTGGCTGAACCCGGCCCGGACTGACTGATCCGGCCGACTGAGCCGGGCTTTCCCCTTTCCGGCGGCCGTGCCCGGCCCTATGCTTGGCCCATGTTCCTGCCCTTCTTCCAGACGCTTCGCGCCACTGGCATTCCCGTCTCGCTGCGGGAGTATCTGAGCTTTCTCGAAGGGGTAAAGCTGGGCCTCGTCACCTATGACGCCGAGGGCTTCTACTATCTGGCGCGCACCGCGCTGGTGAAAGACGAGCGCCTGCTCGACCGGTTCGACCGGGCCTTCGCGCAAAGCTTCGGCGGGCTCGAGGAAACCGGCCCGGGCGAGGTGCTCGAGGCGCTCGACCTGCCCGAGGACTGGCTGCGCAAGCTGGCCGAACGCCACCTGTCCGAGGCCGAGCGCGCCGAGATCGAGGCCATGGGCGGCTTCGACAAGCTGATGGAGGCGCTGAAGGAGCGCCTGAAAGAGCAGAAAGAGCGCCATCAGGGCGGCAACAAGTGGATCGGCACCGCCGGGACCTCGCCCTTCGGCGCCTATGGCTACAATCCCGAGGGCGTGCGCATCGGTCAGGACGAAAGCCGCCACCGCCGCGCGGTCAAGGTCTGGGACAAGCGCGAATTCCGCAATCTCGACGATTCGGTCGAGCTTGGCACCCGCAACATCAAGGTGGCGCTGAAACGGCTGCGCCGCTGGGCCCGCGACGGCGCCCGCCACGAGCTTGACCTCGACGGCACGATCCGGGCCACGGCCGATCACGGCTATCTCGACGTCAAGACCCGGCCCGAACGGCACAACGCGGTCAAGGTGCTGCTGTTTCTCGACGTGGGCGGGTCGATGGACGACCATATCCGCGTCGTAGAGGAACTGTTCTCGGCCGCGCGGTCCGAGTTCAAGCATCTCGAACACTACTACTTTCACAACTGCCTTTACGAAGGCGTCTGGCGCGACAACCGGCGCCGCTGGGATCGGGTCACGCCGACCGCCGAGGTGCTGCGCACCTACGGGTCCGACTACAAGTGCATCTTCGTCGGCGATGCCAGCATGTCGCCCTACGAGATCGCCTTCGCGGGCGGCGCGAACGAACACTGGAACGCCGAACCCGGCCGGGTCTGGCTGGAGCGCGCCCGGGCGCAGTGGCCCGACCATCTCTGGATCAACCCGGTGCCCGAACGGCACTGGCACTACACCCAGTCGATCGGCATGATCCGCGAGATCTTCGAGGACCGCATGGTGCCGATGACCCTCGACGGGATCGAACGGGGCATGAAGACGCTGGGGCGCTGACGCCCACTCTGTAAGCGCCGCCTCTTGCACAGATCCACTCCCCGGCGCACCCTCTCTGCCTGCAGGGGCGGTGTGCTGCGTCCGCGCCTCCGTCCTCCATCGCCCTATTGCAAGGCCATCACAGCCGGCGCGCCCCGGCCCCTTGCAACCGCCCGGACCACTCACGGGCTGGTCCCTGTTGCTCCCGGCGAGGACCTCGCCTTCCGGGGGCCGTTCCCGTCCCGGCACAACAAAAAAAGGGCCCGCCGAGGCGGACCCTTTTCAAAGCGTACAAACGGCGGGCCTCAGGTCTGCGGCTCGAAGCCAATATGGGTGCCCATCGCCACCATGTCGGCCAGCATCCGCGCCGCGGCGTCGACCACGTCGGGATGCGCGTCGCGCGCGGCCGCGCGGGCCTCGGCGACCATCTCGTCGATCATGTCCTGCGTCACCTCCTCGACCGGGTGCGAGCGTTCGGCCAGAACCGTCGCCGCATCAGCGGTGATTTCGGCGAACCCGCCGGTGACGATGTATTTCTGCGATCCGCTCTCGGTGAAGACCTCAAGCAGGCCAGGGCGCAGGGTGGTGATCAGCGGCGCGTGCTGGGGCATCGCGGTGAGGTCGCCCTCGAACCCCGGGATGACGACAGAGGTCGCCTTTTCCGAGGCCACCCGGCGTTCCGGCGCCACCAGATCGAATTGCATCGTGTCGGCCATGTTGCCTCCTTGCAAGCGGGCGCCGGGCGGACGGTCCGTCCGGCGCCGTAAGCCCTATCAGGCCGCGTCGGCCGCCATCTTCTCGGCCTTGGCGATCACGTCGTCGATGTCGCCGACCATGTAGAAGGCGGCTTCCGGCAGGTGATCGTATTCGCCGGCCACGACCGCCTTGAACGACGCGATGGTCTTTTCAAGCGGCACCTGGACGCCGTCCGACCCGGTGAACACCTTCGCCACGTCGAAGGGCTGGCTGAGGAACCGCTGGATCTTCCGGGCGCGGGCCACGGTCAGCTTGTCCTCTTCCGACAGTTCGTCCATGCCGAGGATGGCGATGATGTCCTGCAGCGACTTGTAGCGTTGCAGGATGCCCTGCACGTCGCGCGCCACCTGGTAATGCTCTTCGCCGACGACGGCCGGATCGAGGATCCGCGAGGTCGAATCGAGCGGGTCCACCGCCGGATAGATGCCGAGTTCGGAAATCGCACGCGACAGAACGGTGGTGGCGTCGAGGTGGGCAAACGAGGTCGCGGGCGCCGGGTCGGTAAGGTCGTCCGCGGGCACGTAGATCGCCTGAACCGAGGTGATCGAGCCACGCTTGGTCGAGGTGATGCGTTCCTGCAGCGCGCCCATGTCGGTCGCCAGCGTCGGCTGGTAGCCCACGGCCGAGGGAATACGGCCCAGAAGCGCCGACACCTCGGACCCCGCCTGGGTGAAGCGGAAGATGTTGTCGACGAAGAACAGCACGTCGGTGCCGGACTGGTCGCGGAACTGCTCGGCCAGGGTCAGGCCGGTCAGCGCGACGCGGGCCCGGGCCCCCGGAGGCTCGTTCATCTGGCCATAGACCAGCGCCACCTGCGACTTGGACAGATCATCGACCTTGATGACGTTCGACTCGATCATCTCGTGATAGAGGTCGTTGCCCTCCCGGGTCCGTTCGCCAACGCCCGCGAACACCGAGTAGCCCGAGTGCACCTTGGCGATGTTGTTGATCAGTTCCATGATCAGAACGGTCTTGCCCACACCGGCGCCGCCGAAGAGGCCCACCTTGCCGCCCTTGGAATAGGGCGCCAGCAGGTCGATGACCTTGATGCCGGTCACGAGGATCTCGGACGAGGTCGACTGTTCGGCGAATTCCGGGGCCGGCTGGTGGATGGCCCGGGTTTCCGTCGCGTGTACCGGACCCTTTTCGTCGACCGGCTCGCCGATCACGTTCAGGATACGGCCCAGCGTGGCGTCGCCCACCGGCACCGAGATCGGCTTGCCCAGGTCCGTCACCTTGGCGCCGCGCACGAGACCCTCGGTCGCGTCCATGGCGATGGTGCGCACGGTGTTCTCGCCGAGGTGCTGGGCCACTTCCAGCACCAGCCGCTTGCCGTTGTTCTCGGTTTCCAGCGCATTCAGAATCTCGGGCAGGTGTTGGTCGAATTGAACGTCGACCACGGCGCCAATCACCTGGGTGACCTTGCCTACAGCATTTGCCATTGTCGTTTCTCCGGTTCCGTTAGAGCGCCTCGGCGCCCGAAATGATTTCGATCAGCTCCTTGGTGATCGCAGCCTGACGCGAGCGGTTGTACTCGAGGTTCAGCCGGTCGATCATGTCGCCCGCGTTCCGGGTCGCGTTGTCCATCGCGGACATCCGCGCGCCCTGTTCCGAGGCGCCGTTCTCAAGAAGCGCGGCGAAGATCTGGGTCGCCACCCCGCGGGGCAGAAGCTCGGCCATGATCTCGCCCTCGGTGGGCTCGTAATCATACATGGTCGAGACATCCTCGGGTTCGTCGAAGACGGCCGGGATGATCTGCTGGGCGGTCGGCTCCTGGCTGATCACCGACTTGAAGCGGCTGAAGAAGATCGTCGCGACATCGAACTCGCCCTTTTCGAACCGGGCGATGATGTCCTGCGAGATGTCGCGCGCATTGCCGTAGCGGATGCGCTTGACCTCGCTCAGATCGACATGGCCGACGAAATGATCGGCGAAGTCGCGCTTCAGCTGTTCGCGACCCTTGCGGCCCACGGTCAGAATCTTGACGGTCTTGCCCTCGGCGATGAGGTTCTGCGCCTTGAGACGCGCGAGACGCACGATCGACGAGTTGAAGCCGCCGCAAAGGCCCCTCTCGGCCGTCATCACGACCAGGAGGTGCACCTTGTCCGCACCGCTGCCGACCAGAAGCTTCGGCGCATTGGCCGCCCCGGTGGCCGAGGCCGCGAGCCCGGACATGACCTTTTCCATCTGCGCGGCGTAGGGCCGCGCATTCTCGGCAGCTTCCTGGGCGCGGCGGAGCTTGGCCGCCGCGACCATCTGCATGGCCTTCGTGATCTTTCGCGTCGACTTGACGCTGGCGATCCGGTTCTTGAGGTCCTTGAGGCTAGGCATCTATCCTGATCCCATCCCCGCTCAGGCGAAGTTCTTGGCGAATTCGTCCAGCGCGGCGCGGATCTTGTCCTCGAGCTCGCCCTTCACCTTGCGGTCGTTGTTGGTGATGTCGTCCAGCAGCGCCTGGTGCTTGGTGCGCAGGAAGCTCAGCAGGTCCGCCTCGTAGCGGGTCACGTCCTTGACGGCGACCTTGTCGAGATAGCCCTGCGTCCCCGCGAAGATCACGCAGACGATTTCGGCGTTGGTCAGCGGCGAATATTGCGGCTGCTTCATCAGCTCGGTCAGACGCGCGCCGCGGTTCAGCAGCTTCTGGGTCGCGGCATCGAGGTCCGAGCCGAACTGCGCAAAGGCCGCCATCTCGCGATACTGCGCCAGTTCCAGCTTGACCGGACCCGCGACCGATTTCATCGCGTTGGTCTGGGCCGCAGAGCCAACCCGCGACACCGACAGACCGGTGTTCACGGCCGGACGGATGCCCTGGTAGAACAGGTCGGTTTCCAAGAAGATCTGGCCGTCGGTGATCGAGATCACGTTGGTCGGGATATAGGCCGACACGTCGCCCGCCTGGGTCTCGATGATCGGCAGGGCGGTCAGCGAGCCCGCGCCGTGATCCTCGTTCATCTTGGCCGACCGTTCCAGCAGGCGGGAATGGAGGTAGAACACGTCGCCCGGATAGGCTTCACGCCCCGGCGGACGGCGCAGCAGCAGCGACATCTGACGGTAGGCGACGGCCTGTTTCGACAGATCGTCATAGATCATCAGGGCGTGGCGGCCGTTGTCGCGGAAGAATTCGCCCATCGCGGTGGCGGTGTAGGGGGCGAGGTATTGCATCGGCGCCGGGTCCGAGGCGGTCGCGGCCACGATGATGGAATAGTCCATCGCGCCGGTTTCCTCGAGCTTCTTCACCAGCTGCGCCACGGTCGAGCGCTTCTGGCCGATCGCGACGTAGACGCAGTAGAGCTTCTTGCTCTCGTCGTCGCCCGCGGCTTCGTTGTAGGATTTCTGGTTCAGGATGGTGTCGAGCGCCACGGCGGTCTTGCCGGTCTGACGGTCGCCGATGATCAGTTCCCGCTGGCCACGGCCGATCGGGATCATGGCGTCGACCGATTTCAGGCCGGTGGCCATCGGCTCGTGCACCGACTTACGCGGAATGATGCCCGGCGCCTTGACGTCGGCGATGCGACGCTCGGTCGTCGCGATCGGTCCCTTGCCGTCGATCGGGTTGCCCAGCGCGTCGACCACGCGACCCAGCAGCGCATCGCCGCAGGGCACGTCCACGATCGCGTTGGTCCGCTTGACGACGTCGCCTTCCTTGATGGCACGGTCCGACCCGAAGATCACGATCCCGACGTTGTCGATCTCGAGGTTCAGGGCCATCCCGCGGATGCCGCCCGGAAACTCGACCATCTCGCCCGCCTGGACGTTGTCGAGGCCATGGACACGGGCAATGCCGTCACCCACCGACAGCACGCGGCCTACCTCTGCAACTTCGGCCTCCTGGCCGAAATTCTTGATCTGCTCCTTGAGGATCGCAGAGATCTCAGCTGCTTGGATACCCATTTATCCGACCTCTTTCATGGTGTTCTGGAGTGCACTGAGCCGCGCGCGGATCGAGGTGTCGATCATCTTCGAGCCCAGTTTTACGATAAGGCCGCCGATGAGGCTTTCATCGACGGAAGCATTGATCTTGACGTCCTTGCCGGCGTTTTGCTTCAGCGCGGCAGCCAGGGCGGCGCGTTGCGCGTCGCTCAGCGGCCGGGCCGACACCACATCGGCGCTGACCTCGCCCTTGGCCTCGGCGATCAGGCCGCGCAGTTCGGCGACCATTTGCGGCAGCACGAACAGCCGCCGTTTCGAGGCCATCAATTGCAGCGTGTTCGCCATCATCCGGCCCAGCCCCATTTTCGACGCAATGGCATCGATGGCCCGGGCCTGATCGTCCCGCGAATAGACAGGCGACGAAATCAGGTCTCGAAATTCCCCGCTTTCGGTCAAGGCCGCGTCGAGCGCGTCGACATCGGCTTCGAGTGCGGAAATGCCATTGGCTTCCCTGGTGAGGTCAAACAGCGCTGTGGCATAGCGCTTGGCAATGCCGGACGAAATCGAAGCTGGTTCGGACACGTCAACCCTTCCGATGTCTTAAGGCCCCTCGCATGCCCGTTAAACTCCCGGACGGGGCAGATCAAGCGGCGCGCCCGGTCGGGCACGCTCCGAAATCGGCGTGGGTGTAGCAGAGGAGGATTGACCTCGCAACCGCCTAGAACGGCAGAATGTTGCAGGGGGTAGCGGTCCCGCCACAACGGGCCGCAGAACCCTCGGGTGCCGCTTGGGCAACCGCGCCCCATGCGGCGGTGCGGGGCGGCCGTCCGACTGCGGCGCGGCGCCGGAAAGCCCATGCCCGCTGGGGTCTCAGGCGGGTTCGGCCCCGGGCCGGGGCAGACCGTCAAGAATGCGCAGCGGCCGGGGCAACGGGTCCTTCGTCGCAAGCCCCGTCGGACGGTAGACCCTTTTGGTCGCCTCAACCATCAGCACGCCGCCCGCATAATAGGCAGACATGCGTTGACCCGCGTTTTCCCAGATCCCGGCGGTTTTAAGCCAGAATCGCCTGGCGGTCGGCGGCGAAAACAAGGCGGCGCGATGCGCCTCGGGTTCGAAACCGTGCTGACGCAATTGCGCCTCCAGCTGGCCGGAACTGTAGGGACGGCCAAAACCGAACGGCGTTCCGTCACGTCGCGCCCAAAGACCCGACCGGTTCGGCACAATGAAAAGCGCCCTGCCCCCGGGTCTGAGAACCCGAAGCGATTCCTCAAGCACCGCGCCCGGATGCTCGCTGGTTTCAAGACCGTGCAGCAAAACCAGCTTGTCGACGAACCCGTCAGGCAGCGGCCAGGCGGTCTCTTCGCACAGGACCGAGACGTTTTCCTCGCCCGCGGGCCAGGGCATCACCCCCTGCTGGCCGGGCATCAGCGCCACCACCCGGCGCGCGCTGGCCCTCAGCGGCCGCAGCAGTGGCACAGCGAAACCGAAGCCCGCGACCGTCTGGCCCTTGGCCTCGGGCCAGATCTCGCGCACCTGCTCGCGGATTGCCCTCTGCGCCACGCGCCCCAGATTGGTGCGGTAGTAGAAGTTCCTCAGGTCCAGAACGTCGAGATGCATTGCCGCGCGGCTGCCTCTGGGCTTTGGGTCTCGGGTCCCAAGATAACCAAGACGAACGAGAATGCCATGCCCCTAGAGATCGTCACCGTCCCCTGCCTCAGCGACAACTACGCCTATCTGGTGAAAGGACCCGGCGGGGCCCTTCTGATCGACGCCCCCGAGGCGGGCCCGATTGTCGAGGCGCTGGAGTCGCGCGGCTGGGGGCTCGACGCGATTCTGATCACCCATCACCATCACGACCATGTCGGCGGCGTCGCCGAACTGCGGACACGGTACGGCGCGCAGGTGATGGGTCCGGCGGCCGAGGCGGCCCGGCTGCCGCCGCTCGACCGGGCGCTGGCCGAGGGCGACCGGGTTGGCGACGGCCCGGCCGAAGCCGAAGTGATCGCGGTGCCCGGTCACACGCTTGGTCATGTCGCCTACCGCTTTGCCGGCGGAAACGCGGTCTTCACCGCCGACAGCCTGATGGCTTTAGGCTGCGGCCGGCTGTTCGAGGGTACGCCCGCGATGATGTGGGACAGCCTGATGAAACTGGCTGCGCTGCCGCCCGAAACCCTTGTATTCTCGGGCCATGAATATACATCCGCCAATGCCCGCTTCGCCCTGACCGTCGAGCCCGGCAACGATGCGCTGCGCGCCCGGTCCGCCGAAATCGACCGGCTCCGCGATGAGGGCCGTCCGACTGTACCGGTGCCGCTTTCCGTCGAAAGCGCAACCAATCCCTTCCTGCGCGCGGGCAGGCCCGAGCTGAAGACGGCGCTGGGGCTGGGGGATGCCAGCGATGTCGAGGTCTTCGCCGAGATCCGCGCGCGCAAGGACAGGTTCTGAGGCCCGCGCCGCACCGGCGGTCGTGCCGAAAAACCGGGCGAACCGGAAACGGCGTCCAAGTTTTGAACAGAAAAAACTTGAAGCAGGCCAACAAACACCAAAACTTAATCCTAAGGGGCCAAGGTGGAGGAACGGCAATGCCCGCCTCTGCCACAGAAGGAAAGGAGCACGTCCCGTGCCTTCATTCTCAAACACTCTCGAGCAAGCCATTCACGCTGCGCTGGCCCAGGCCAATGCGCGCCGCCACGAGCTCGCCACTCTCGAACACCTTCTCCTGGCACTGATCGACGAGCCCGACGCGGCCAAGGTGATGAAGGCCTGCTCGGTCGATCTCGAGGATCTGCGCAAGACGCTCACCGAATTCATCGAGGATGAGCTGGCGACGCTCGTGACCGATATCGAGGGCTCGGAGGCAGTGCCGACAGCGGCGTTCCAGCGTGTGATCCAGCGCGCCGCGATCCATGTCCAAAGCTCGGGCCGGACCGAAGTGACCGGCGCGAACGTGCTGGTCGCGATCTTCGCCGAACGGGAATCGAACGCCGCCTATTTCCTGCAGGAACAGGAAATGACGCGCTACGATGCGGTGAACTTCATCGCCCATGGCGTGGCCAAGGACCCGTCCTTCGGCGAACACCGCCCGGTGACCGGCGCCTCGGAATTCGAGGAAGAACCGCAGGCCGGCGCCACGCAGACCGACGGCGGGGAATCCCGGGAATCCGCGCTGTCCAAATACTGCGTCAACCTCAACGCCAAGTCGCGCAAGGGCGATATCGACCCGCTGATCGGCCGCGACCAGGAGGTCGAGCGCTGCATCCAGGTGCTGTGCCGCCGCCGCAAGAACAACCCGCTGCTGGTCGGCGATCCGGGCGTGGGCAAGACCGCCATCGCCGAAGGGCTCGCCCGCAAGATCGTCAGCGGCGAGACGCCCGAGGTGCTGTCGAAGGCCACCATCTTCGCGCTCGACATGGGCGCGCTTCTGGCCGGGACCCGCTATCGCGGCGATTTCGAGGAACGGCTGAAGGCGGTGGTCACCGAGCTTGAGGATCATCCGGACGCGATCCTCTTCATCGACGAGATCCACACCGTGATCGGCGCGGGCGCGACCTCGGGCGGGGCCATGGACGCCTCGAACCTGCTGAAGCCCGCGCTGCAGGGCGGCAAGCTGCGCTGCATGGGCTCGACCACCTACAAGGAGTTCCGCCAGCATTTCGAGAAGGACCGCGCGCTGAGCCGCCGGTTCCAGAAGATCGACGTGAACGAGCCCTCGGTCGAGGATGCGGTCAAGATCCTCAAGGGGCTCAAGCCCTATTTCGAGGAACATCACGAGGTCAAGTACACCTCTGATGCCATCAAGTCGGCGGTGGAACTGGCCGCGCGCTACATCCATGACCGCAAGCTGCCCGACAAGGCCATCGACGTCATCGACGAGGCGGGCGCCGCCCAGCACCTGCTGGCCGAAAGCAAGCGCCGCAAGACCATCGGCACCAGGGAGATCGAGGCCGTCGTGGCCAAGATCGCCCGGATCCCGCCGAAGAACGTCTCGAAGGACGATGCCAAGCTGCTGAAGGACCTGGAAACGACGCTCAAGCGCGTGGTCTTCGGCCAGGACAAGGCCATCGAGGCGCTGTCTGCCTCGATCAAGCTGGCCCGGGCCGGTTTGCGCGAACCCGAAAAGCCCATCGGCAACTACCTCTTTGCCGGGCCCACGGGTGTCGGCAAGACCGAGGTCGCCAAGCAACTCGCCTCCAGCCTCGGGGTCGAACTGCTGCGCTTCGACATGTCCGAATACATGGAGAAACACGCGGTCAGCCGTCTGATCGGCGCGCCTCCGGGCTATGTCGGCTTCGATCAGGGCGGCATGCTGACCGACGGGGTCGATCAGAACCCGCATTGCGTGCTGCTGCTCGACGAGATCGAGAAGGCGCATCCGGACGTGTTCAACATCCTGCTGCAGGTGATGGATCACGGCAAGCTGACCGACCATAACGGTCGGCAGGTCGATTTCCGCAACGTGATCCTGATCATGACCTCGAATGCCGGGGCCGCCGAACAGGCCAAGGCGGCGATCGGCTTCGGCCGCGACCGGCGCGAGGGCGAGGACACCGCCGCCATCGAGCGGACCTTCACGCCCGAGTTCCGCAACCGGCTCGATGCGGTGATCTCCTTCGCGCCACTGCCGAAAGAGACCATCCTGCAGGTCGTCGAGAAGTTCGTGCTGCAGCTCGAGGCCCAGCTGATGGACCGGAACGTCACTATCGAGTTGACCCGACCCGCCGCAGAATGGCTGGCCGACAAGGGCTATGACGACAAGATGGGCGCCCGGCCACTGGGCCGCGTCATTCAAGAGACGATCAAGAAACCGCTGGCCGAAGAACTGCTGTTCGGAAAGCTCGCCAAGGGCGGTGTCGTCAAGGTCGGCGTCCGGGAGGGCGAGATCGACCTTCGGATCGAGGAGCCGGAAAAACGCCGCCTCGACTCTTCGAAAAAGCCGCCCCTTCTGACGGCGGAATAGACGGCGGACTATCCCCTTCGGGAACAAGAAGCGCGGCGGGTCTCCGCCGCGCTTTTTCGTTGTCGGTCAGGCGAGAAACGATGGCAAATTTGTTATGTGGGATGTCAAGCAAAGCTGTCTTTCCGGTCAGTATAGCTGTCACATCCCGCGAGATTGTAGACGCGCTTCCTGAACAGCTCGGGCCTTTGACGTTGCCGGTCCTTGAGGGTTGCGACGGGGGTTTGCCGCTTCAGGGCTGATTGCGGGAACTGGGTGCTGTAGAGGTCGACGTAGCGCAGGAGGGTCTGCTCCAGGTCCTCGCCACTCTGGAAACGATGGCTCTGCAGGACATCCCCGATCCTGCCGTTGAACCGCTCGACCATGCCGTTCGTCTGCGGCCGCATCGGCGGCGCGAGACGATGCTCGATGCCGAGTTCCGCGCGGAGGAGGTCGAACTCGTGTTGTCCGGTTGCCGCGCGTTTGCGCAGGCCGAAGAGGCGGTCGGTGAAAGCCCTGCCGTTATCGGTCAGCACGCGGGCGATCCTCATCGGGGCCGCGCGCTCCGGATCGCGAAGGAAACGGCGGGCGTTGGCCGCGATCTGTGCGGGATAGATGCGCGGCGGCGACCCACCGCGTCGCTCGGTCAATGGCAACGAAGAGATAGCGGCGGCGGTCCTCGTCGGCCATCCGGGGCAGATACGTGATGTCGATGTGCAGATCGCCGGGCTCGTCGGCCTTGAAGCTGCCATGCGCAGGCTTGGGTTCCTTCGGCTTCGGCGCCCGCAGGTTGCCCAGGCCGTGGCGCCGGAGGCAGCGGTCGAGGCCCGAGCGCGAGACATGCGGGTTGAGGAATTCACGCACCACGGCGAGCAGATCGTCGAGCCGCAGGAGAAGCGCCTTGCGCAGCGCAACGGCAACCTTCTTCGCTGCGATCGGTCCACCGGATCGATCGTTTCACGCTCGAACCCTGCGTCGGCGTCAGCGTCGTCTGCAAGCGGTGCGGCGTGTGGCTCCGGGCGTGGACATCGTCGCGACCCCGCCACGTCCAGACCGTCCGCTCGGAGATCCCGGAGCGCTCGGCAACCAACCACGCCGGTTCGCTGCTTGCCTGGATCGCTCCCCGGATCTTCGGCGTCGTGGTGGCCTGCCTGTGCAGAGAGACCAGCATGCTCCCATCCCTTCCCGAACCTCGCGCAGGATCGACCTTGCCATGAACAGGGCAGACCGGCGCGGGGCTATGTGATCATCCGGGATGGAACACGCAGGCCCATGGCGAAGCGCAAAGCCGTGGGCTTTCTGATGACGGAGAAAGGCTTCAGCGCACGGCGGGCCTGCCGGATCGCCGGGCTCGCCCGGTCGGTGCAGAAATACTGGCCGAAGCCGAAGACCGACGTGGCGCTGGTTGCGCGGATGAAGGCGCCAGCGGACGAAAACCGGCGCTACGGCTATCTGCGCCTGCCCGCCATGCTGCGCCGCGAAGGGCTCATCCCGAACACCAAGCGCACCGATCGCCTCTCCACGGCCGAGGGCCTGCAAGTGCGCAAGAAGAAGCGACGAAAGCTACCCCGCCGGGATCGCGTTGCTCCTCAGGTGCCGAAACGGCCGATGCAGCGCTGGCCGATGGAATGAGGCGGATCAGGAAAGGCCCCGGTGGGGCGTTTGCCCGCCGAATGCGAACGATCAGCTGGCCGATTGCCGACGGTTCCTGGCGAGGCACTTCGTCGATGATCACAGCCGCATCTGTCCCGGCCAGATCATCGATATCTCGATCTGCGGCGCGTCGCCAGTGTCGCTCGGACCAATGACGCTCCAAATGGCGACTGAGCGGTTTCTCGAAGACTTGGCGCAGCGCGTCGGTCTGCCCGAAGAGATCGTTCTCGACAACGGCCCCGAAGGCAGCAGCAGACCGAAGTCAGCCGAGGCGTGCAAGCGAGGGGAAGGTCTCCAGCAGCCAGTAGCTGAACGCGCTGAACGCGCCGGTCAACAGGGCCAGCCCGACCGCAATCAGCAACACGCCCATGGCGCGTTCGATCAGGGCCATGTGGCGCTTGAGGCGGTTCATCACCCCCATCGCCCGCTGAATGAAAAGCGCGGCCAGCAGGAAGGGAATGCCAAGTCCCGCCGCATAGACCGCAAGCAGAACGGTCCCCCGCGAGACGCTGGCCTCGGAGGCCGCAAGCGACAGGATCGCGCCAAGCTGCGGACCGATACAGGGCGTCCAGCCGAAGGCAAAGGCCAGCCCCAGCAGATAGGCCCCCAGCGCCGACCCGCCGCGATCGCCCGCATCGACCCGCATCTCGCGATCCAGCAGCGGAATCCGAAAGACATGCAGGAAATGCAGACCGAAGACGATCACCACCGCGCCCGATACCCGGGCGAAAAGGGTCTGGTTCTGCAGGAAGAACGCCCCGAAGGCCGAGGCGGTGAACCCAAGCAGCAGGAACACGGTCGACAGCCCCAGCACGAAGAAAAGCGCGGCCACTGTCGCGCGCCGCCGTCCCGCAACCGCCCCGGTCAGCTCGCCCATCGTGATCCCGCCCATATAGGCCAGGTAGGGCGGCACGATCGGCAGCACGCAGGGGCTGAGAAAACTCAGCAGGCCCGCCGCCAGCGCCACCAGCATGGCGGGCAGAAGCCCCGCGTCGATCAGCTCGATTCCGAACATGGCCCCTCCGTCGCCCGGTCCAGGTCTCTCGACCTCGTTCCGGTCCTAGCCGAAGCCGGTCCATTCGTCACGGGCGACGGTCTCACAAAGCCGTGGACATGTCGGCGCATCGGGCCTAAGCGCGGCGCCATGGAGGACGGGATCGAAATCGACCTACGGGGGCTGAAATGCCCGCTGCCGGTGCTGCGGGCGCGCAAGGCGCTGGCCGGCCTTGCACCCGGTGGTCTGCTGCGGCTTCGGGCGGACGACCCGGTCGCGGTGATCGACATTCCGCATTTCTGCCGCGAGGCCGGGCACGTGCTGGTCTCGGCCGAAGACGAGGCAGACGCCACGCTTTACCTGATCCGGAAAGGATAGGCCCGGCCCCCCGAAGGGCGCCGGGCCAATACCGTTCTGACCGACTGTGCCTCGAGCCGCCCGTCAGCGGCCGAGCGACCACCAACCGCGCCGCTTGGGCTCGTCGCTTTGAGGCTCTTCGGCCTGCGTTTCGGGCTCGGGGTCCGAGACCGGGTGTGCATCCGAGGACCCTTCGGCGTCCGGCTCCGGCGCGTCCGCAGGATCGGCAGCAGCCTCGGTGCCGCGCTCCTCCTCCGCGAGGGACGTTTCGACAACCGGCTCGGGGTCAACCGACGGCTCGGGCGTCGCCTCGGGCGCCGGTGCCGACACATCCTCCGACACCGGTGCGGTGACCTCTGCCTCTGCCTCAGCCTCTTTCCCGGTCTCTTGCTCGGTCCGGTCAGACTTGCGGCCGCGCGAGCGGCTCCGCCGCGTCCGGCGCGGCTTGTCGTCGGACTTTTCCTCAGCCTGAGCGGACTCGTTCTCGGGATCGGCAGCCTCTTCCGGTTCGGGCTCGGCCTGATCCGCGATGTCGCCGTCGTCTTCGCCCTCGGCATCGTCCTCGGCCGAACCGGCCTCGAAGCCCTGATCGTCCCCGCCCTGCGAGGGTTTCTTGCGGCGGCGGCGGCGGCGGCGCTTCTTGCCCGGCTTGTCCTCGTTCTTTTCGTCGGCTTCGGGCTGGGCGACGGTCTCGACGACCGGCGCCTCGTCCTCTTCCTCCTCCTCGACCGGGTCGGGCATGTCGGACATGTCCAGCGACACCACCGGCGTCACCACCTCGGGCACCGACCGGGTCGCGGTCTTGAACCGTTCGATGGAGAAGTCGGGCGAGATCAGGAAGGGATCGGCCTCGATCCGTACCGACAGCCCGTAGCGGGCCTCGATCTGGGCGACATGCTCGCGCTTCTGGTTCATCAGGAAGTTGATGATGCCGATCGGCGCCTTCAGCAGCACCTCGCGCGACCGGCCGCGCACGCCCTCTTCCTCGATCTGGCGCAGGATCGACAGCGCCAGGTTGTCGTCAGACCGGATCAGCCCGGTGCCGTGGCAATGCGGACAGGGCTGCGTCGTGGCCTCGATCATGCCCGGGCGCAGACGCTGGCGCGACATCTCAAGCAGACCGAAGCCCGAGATACGGCCCACCTGAATCCGCGCGCGGTCGGTTTTCAGCTTGTCTTTCAGGCGCTTCTCGACCGAGGCGTTGTTCTTGCGCTCTTCCATGTCGATGAAGTCGATGACGATCAGCCCGGCCAAGTCGCGCAGACGCAGCTGGCGGGCCACTTCCTCGGCGGCCTCGAGGTTGGTCTTGAGCGCGGTTTCCTCGATCGAGCCTTCCTTGGTGGCCCGGCCCGAGTTGACGTCGATGGCCACCAGCGCCTCGGTCACGCCGATCACGATGTAGCCGCCAGACCGTAGCTGCACCACCGGGTTGAACATCGAGCTGAGGTAGCTTTCGACCTGATAGCGCGCGAAAAGCGGCATCGGGTCGGTGTAGTGCTTCACGTTCTTGGCGTGGGACGGCATGATCATCTTCATGAAGTCCTTGGCCAGACGGTAGCCCCCCTCGCCTTCCACCAGAACCTCGTCGATCTCGCGGCTATAGAGGTCGCGGATCGAGCGCTTGATCAGGTCGCCTTCCTCGTAGATCGGGGCGGGCGCGATGGATTTCAGCGTCAGTTCGCGGATCTGTTCCCAAAGCCGCTGCAGGTATTCATAGTCGCGCTTGACCTCGGACTTGGTGCGCTTGGCGCCTGCGGTCCGGATGATCAGGCCCGCGCCTTCCGGAACGTCCATTTCCGAGGCGATTTCCTTCAGCTTCTTGCGGTCGACGACATTGGTGATCTTGCGGCTGATGCCGCCGCCCCGCGCCGTGTTCGGCATCAGCACGCAGTAGCGGCCCGCCAGCGACAGATAGGTGGTCAGCGCCGCGCCCTTGTTGCCGCGCTCTTCCTTGACGACCTGGACCAGCATGATCTGCCGGACCTTGACCACTTCCTGGATCTTGTAGCGCCGGGCGCGCGGCTTGCGCGGACGGATCTCTTCGGTGACGTCCTCTTCGGCGACCGACTCGATCTGGTCGTCGTGATGCACCTCTTCGGGGCCGTCCTCGTCGGCTTCGGCGGCGGGCACGGCGGGCGCCTCATCCTCAGTCTCGTCGGTCTTCTTGCGCGATCCGCGACGGCGGCGGCGCGACGAGGACTTGCGGCCCTCGGACGCGCTTTCCGAAGACGGCTCGTCGGCCAGGTCGCCTGCGGTTTCGTCGTCCTCGCCCAGATCGACCACGTCCATGCCGGGAATACCGGCGCCCGGCTCGCGGGTCTCGACCGGGTCGTCGCTATGGGCCGTCATCGCCATGACGGTGGGCGGGGTATCGTCGTCCTCCTCCTCGTCGCCTTCCTCCTCTTCGGCGGCATCCGTCTCAGGGCTGTCCGCGTCGTCGTCGGAATCCGCATCGGAAGTCCCCTTGGCCTCTTCGGCGTCGGGTTCGGACGCGCTTTCGTCGTCCGCATCCTCGGCGGACGCAGAAAGCTCCTCGATTTCGTCAACGGGATCGTCGTCCCCGTCTTCAGTGTCGAGCGCACCCTCATCGGCCTGATCCACGGAAGACGGGGAGGTGCCCGACGCCCCGCTGCCCGAGCGCGGCTTGCGGCGCGACCGGCCGCGACGCTTGGGCTTGTCGCCGTCGCCATCCTCATCCTCGAGGTCCTCGGCCAGCGCGCGTTCCTCGGCCAGCAGGGCCTCGCGGTCGGCGACCGGGATCTGGTAATAATCGGGATGGATTTCCGAGAAGGCCAGGAAGCCGTGACGGTTTCCGCCGTAATCGACGAAGGCCGCCTGGAGCGACGGCTCGACCCGGGTGACTTTCGCTAGATAGATATTGCCTGCGAGCTGGCGCTTGTTGACCGACTCGAAATCGAACTCGTCAACCTTGTTTCCGTCCACCACGACAACGCGGGTTTCTTCCGCGTGGGTGGCGTCGATGAGCATCTTCTTTGCCATTGGATCTCTTTGCACCACGGCAGATCGCTCGGCCCCGGGGGGGCAGAACGGCCTGGTGGGTGTCTTGTTGGGGCGTCAAGGCGTGCATGCGAGGCGCGGGCGGCGGCGTCGAGCCGTCTGCGTCCCTGCCTCGTCATCTCTGCACGCTCCATCGCGGTTCGTCTCCGATGCCGCGTCAAGCGGCATCCATTCGGTTGTCCCGGCGTCATTTCCGCGCCGGAATGCGGTTGGCCGAAACCGGCCAGATCGATCTGTTCCTTGCGGGCAACGGGCCTCCGGGCCCTGCGCCGCGCGAAAAAACAGCGAAACTCAAAATCTTCCAGAGCGGCCGACAGGCGGCACGGTCCTCCGTCAGTTGACATTAGCGGGTGGAGACGGTCAAAGACAATGCCTTTTTCCACACGCCGCAGTTGCGGATCAAAGATAGTCCGCGCGACTGAGGCCATATTTGGCCATCTTCTCGTTCAAGGTACGCCGCGGAAGGCAAAGCTCTTCCATCACCGCCGCAATCGAGCCCTTGTGCCGCCGCATCGTGTTGTCGATCAGCATGCGCTCGAAAGCCTCAACATATTCTTTCAGCGGCTTGCCTTCGGTCGTCATCACCGGCTGGCTGGCCTCGTTATCGGCCATCAGAAGGCTCGCGATGGTGCCCGAGCCGCGCCGGTTCTGCAGCACCGCGCGTTCGGCGATGTTGATCAGCTGGCGCACATTGCCCGGCCAGGGCGCCTGCATCAGCTGGGCGGCTTCCTGCGCGGTCACCTCGGGCGCGTCGCAGCCGTATTCCTCGGCGAACTGGTCGCTCAGCCGGTTGAACAGCGTCAGGATATCCTCGCCGCGATTGCGAAGCGGCGGCAGGGTGATCTTCATCGCCGCCAGCCGGTAGAACAGATCCGGCCGCAGCATGTCCTCGACGGTCTTGTCCTGCTCCTGCAGGTTCGAGACGGCGATGATCCGGGTTTCGGCGGGGCTCCCCTGCTCGTTGATGAACGTCAGCAGGCGGGCCTGCAGCGTCGGCGACAGCGCCTCGATATCCTCGAGGCACAGCGTTCCGCCTCGGGCTTCCTCGACCGCCGGAAGCGTGGTCGAGCCATCTTCGATCGGCCCGAAAAGCCGCGCGGTCAGCGCCTCGGGATCGAAGGCGGCACAGGCGATCTGGACGAATTTGCGCCCGGCACGCGGCCCCACCGCATGGAGCGCGTGGGCAACCAGCGTCTTGCCGGTGCCGGTCTCGCCGTCGATCAGCACATGGCCGTCGGCCTGACCCAGATCGAGAATGTCCTCGCGCAGCCGCTCCATCACCGCCGAGGACCCGATCAGCTTCTTGACCAGCACGGTGCCGTCGCCCAGTTCGCGCCGCAGCGCCCGGTTGTCGAGCGCCAGCCGCCGGGTCTGGCTGGCCCGCTTGGCCAGTTCGGTCATGCGGTCGGGATTAAACGGCTTTTCCATGAAGTCGAAGGCACCGATCCGCATCGCCTCGACCGCCATCGGCACATCGCCATGGCCGGTTATCATGATGACCGGCAGCGTCGAATCCTGGCTCATCAGCCGTTTCAGGAAGGTGATACCGTCCATTCCCGGCATCTTGATGTCGGTCACGACGACGCCCGGATAGTCAGGCCCGATCTCTTTCAGCGCATCCTCGGCCCGGGCATAGGTGGCGGTTTCGAATCCGCTCAGGGCCAGCCACTGGCTGATCGACTGACGCATGTCCTGTTCGTCATCGACGATGGCGATCTTCATGGCCTGAGGCATGTGCTGCTCACTCCGCGGCTTCTTTGTCCTGGTTCAATATGGGAAGCTGCACCTCGAAGACAGCCCCCTCTTCGCGCGCATTGCGGGCGGTCAGGCGGCCGCCAAGGTCGGCAACGATCCCCGACGAAATGGCGAGCCCCAGCCCGACGCCGTCCCCGGGTTGCTTGGTGGTGTAGAAGGGTTCGAACAGCCTGTCGATGTCCTCGATCCCGTGACCGTTGTCGCGCACGGTCAGCGTCGCGGTCTCGCCCGACGACAGGATCAGGTCGATCTGCGGCACCGGGCTTTCGCGGGTCGCATCGAGCGCGTTGCGCAAAAGGTTGATGATGACCTGTTCCAGCCGGATGCGGTCGGCCATCACCATCACCGGCTCGCGCGGCAGCGACCGGGTGATCGTCACCTTCCGCCGCTTGAGCTGCGGCTCCATCATCGACAGCGCGCCAGAGACGCAAGACCGCATGTCGAGCGGCTCGAAGGCGTCGCCGCCCTTCCGGGCATAGCTTTTAAGCTGGCGGGTAATGGCGCCCATCCGCTCGATCAGATCGTCGATCCGCTGGAACGAGGACAGCGCCTCGTCGGGGCGCTTGCGCTGCAACAGCAGGCGCGCGCCCGCCAGATAGGTCTTCATCGCAGCGAGCGGCTGGTTCAGCTCGTGGCTGATTGCGGCCGACATCTCGCCCAGCGCAGCCAGCTTCGAGCTTTGCTCCAGGGTCTGCTCGGCCACCTCGAGGTTCTTCTCGGCGCGCTCGCGTTCGGCGATCTCGCGCTGAAGGCGCGCGTTCAGCTCGCGCAACTCGACGGTTTCGCGCTGATAGCCCAGCGATTTCATCTGCGCCCGGCGCGACAGCAGGTAGAAGGACAGCGCCAGCAGCATGGCAAAGCCCATGATCTCGAGCGCGAGCACGGCATTCACCTTGTCGCGGATCGAGACATAGGGGGTGAACGAGATGATGCGCCAGCCGCGGAACGGAATCCGCGCCTCGTTGCGCATCACCGCCTCGCCCATCACATAGGCATCGGGCGGCAGCGCGCCCCAGTCGGCGGTCGCCTGGATGGCACGCGCCACGGCCGAGGGCGCCGAGCGCGCGTCGAGCGCCTCATTGACCAGCCGCCCGCGCCAGCGCGGTTCGGTGGCGAGGATGATCTGTCCCTCGCTGTCGGTCACGATCACCGCATCCGAGATGCCCGCCCAGCTTTGTTCGAACTTCGCCAGATCGACGCCCACGACGATTACCCCCGCCTTCTTGCGGTCGACCGTGATGGCGCGCGAATAGGTGAAGGTGAAATTCCCCGCCTCGGCCCGCGAGGTGATGAAGACGGTATCGTTCGACCTGAGCGCCTCGACATAGAAAGGGGCAGACCGCAGATTGGTGCCGATGGTCGAGCGGTCGGTGGCGGCCACCACCCGCCCGGTATCGTCCAGAAGCTGCAGCGAGGCGGCACCGATTTCATCGACATAGGAAATCAGCAACTGCGAGCTTTGCGAGAAGTCGACATTCTCCAGCGCGCGAATCAACGTGGGGTCGCGGGACAGCAGCAGCGGCACCACCGAGGCGCGCTGCAACTCGCTGACCACGTTCCCGGAATAGAGCGCCATCCGCACCTGCGCCCGGCTGCGCGTGCTTTCGGTGAAACGGTCGGTCAGCCATGTATTTGTGGTCCAGACCGTCGCGACCGCAATCAGGATCAGAACGCAGACCGCAAGGCGCACGATCCACACCCCCCGCAGGGGATATGCGGACCGATAGGGGCTGCGCGAGGGACCGGACATGCCGGCAAATTACGCTTGCGCGAAGGAACGCTCAAGCGGCGCGGGGTCACGCCGGGACGAGTGCGCCCAGAAGCGAGCGGAAAAGCGCCGCCCCGTCGGTATTGCCATGGGCGGGTTCCGCCGCCCGTTCGGGATGCGGCATCAGGCCCAGAACCCGGCGGTTTTCCGACAGGATGCCGGCGATGTCGGCGGTCGCGCCGTTGATCGGTTCGGCATAGGTGAAGGCGATGCGGTCCTCGGCCCTCAGACGCGCCACCAGATCGGCATCGGCCACATAGTTTCCGTCGTGATGCGCGACCGGAATGGCGATCTGCTGTCCCTTGGCATAGCCCGCGGTAAAGGCGCTGTCGGCGGTCTCGACCGTCAGCGGAACCGGCCTGCAGACGAACTTGAGACCGGCATTGCGCATCAGTGCGCCCGGCAGCACGCCGGTTTCGGTCAGCACCTGAAAGCCGTTGCAGACCCCCAGCGCATAGCCGCCGCGCGCGGTATGCTCGATCACCGCGCGGGTAATCGGCGAGCGCGCTGCGATGGCGCCGCAGCGCAGATAGTCGCCAAAGGAAAACCCGCCCGGAATGCCCACCACATCGACGCCCTCGGGCAGCGCGCTGTCCTTGTGCCAGACCATGGTGACCTCGGCGCCCGCGTTGCGGAAGGCCATGGCAAGGTCGCGGTCGCAGTTCGACCCGGGGAAGACGAGAACGGCGGCTTTCATGGGCGGATTCCTCTCTGGCGGCTCTCAGGCGAGAAAATTGGTGATCACGGCAACGCCGGGCGGTGCGGGGGCATCGAAGGCGGCCAGTTCGCCACTGGCCTCGGTCAGCTTCACACGCCGCCCGATCAGCGGCGTCAGGTCCACGTGCCCGCCGTCGATCAGCGACAGCAGCGAGGGATACTTCCAGGCCGCCATGCCGCGGGTGCCGTAAACGGCCAGCTGGCCGGAATAGACCGCATCCATCGGCAGCGCCATGGTGGTGTTCTTGCCGGTCGGCATGCCGACCTGAACCATCCGCCCCAGCTTGCGCAGCGATTTCATGGCGCCGATGGTGGTCTCGGGGATGCCCAGCGCCTCGATCGCCACATGGGCGCCGCCGCCGGTAATGTCGCGCACGGCCTCGGCCGGGTCCCCGGCGCGCGCGTCGATCGCCGCATCGGCGCCCAGCGCGACCGCGTAATTCAGCTTGTCGGGCACGACGTCGACGACCGCGACCCGCGCACCCAGCGCCCGGCCCAGCAGCAGCGCCGAGATCCCGACCCCGCCGCCGCCGAAGATCGCCAGCCATTCGCCCGGCCGCAGCGCGGCGCGCCCGGTCAGCGCCTGCCAGGCCGTCGTCACCCGACAGCCCAGCGCAGCAGCCAGCGCCGGGTCCATGGTTTCGGGCAGCGGCGTCAGGTTGGTATCGGCAAAGGGCACCGCGATCAGTTCCGCGAAGGCGCCGGCCTGGGTGAAGCCCGGCAGCACCTGATGCGCACAGATCGTCTGATGCCCCGAGGCGCAGTCGGCGCAATGTCCGCAGGCCAGGATGAAGGGCGCGATGACCCGGTCGCCGACCTGCCAGCGGGTCACCCCGGGCCCGACCTCTTCGACCACGCCGCAATATTCGTGACCCGGGATCAGCGGCAGCGACACGTCCGGGTCGGCACCTGTCCAGGAATGCCAGTCGGACCGGCAGATGCCGCAGGCCAGGACCTTCAGGACCACCCCATCCTTGGGACAGTCCGGGTCGTCGACCTTCGAGACCTCCAGCGGCTTGCGCCAGCCGGTGAGGACCGCGGCCCGCATCGCTCAGACGATCTCGATGTCGTAGCGTTCGATCACCGTATTCGCGAGCAGCTTCTCGCACATCTCGCGCACCCGCGCCTCGGCCGCCGTCCGGTCGGTCGCGTCCAGATCGAGGTCGATCACCTTGCCCTGCCGGACCCCGCCGACGCCCTCGAAACCAAGCGTCCCCAGCGCGTGGCGCACGGCCTCGCCCTGCGGGTCGAGCACGCCGTCCTTCAGCATGACATGAACGCGGGCCTTCATCGGGTGGTCCTTCCTTGGATTGTCCTGGTGCTGTCCCCGCGCCCGGCGCGGGCACCGGGCGCGGTCTTTGGGGGCCGTCTGTCGCGGCGGGCGCGCGGCCCGCCGTCAGTCGCGCCGGGGCCGCGCGCCCCGCACGCTGCGTCTGGGATCGTGTTCGGTGGAACCCTGTGATGACACAAGCCGAACACGCTTACCCTTTCAATTGATCAGGGTCGGCTTGCTGGGATGCGCGACATTGGTGGGCAGCACCCCCAGACGCTTGGCCACCTCGGTATAGGCATCGGTCAGCGAGCCCAGATCGCGGCGGAACACGTCCTTGTCCAGATGCTGGCCGGTCTTGACATCCCAGAGCCGACAGCTGTCGGGGCTGATCTCGTCGGCCACCACCAGGCGCATGAAATCGCCTTCCCAGATCCGGCCGATCTCGATCTTGAAATCGACCAGCTTGATGCCGACCGCGACCATGATCCCCGAGAGGAAGTCATTGACCCGCAGCGCCAGCGCCACGATGTCGTCCAGATCCTGCTGACCGGCCCAGCCGAAGGCGATGATGTGTTCCTCGGTGACCAGCGGGTCGCCCAGCCCGTCATCCTTGTAGTAGAATTCGATGATCGGGCGCGGCAGCTGGGTGCCTTCCTCGATCCCGAGCCGCTTGGACATCGAGCCCGCAGCGATGTTGCGCACGACCACTTCCAGCGGGATGATCTCGACCTGGCGGATCAGCTGTTCGCGCATGTTGATGCGCTTGATGAAGTGCGTCGGCACCCCGATCGCGTTCAGCCCGGTCATGAAGAATTCGGACAGGCGGTTGTTCAACACGCCCTTGCCCTCGATCACGTCATGCTTCTCGGCGTTGAACGCGGTGGCGTCGTCCTTGAAATACTGCACCAGCGTTCCCGGCTCGGGTCCTTCGTAGAGAATCTTCGCCTTGCCTTCGTAGATCTTCTTCCGACGTGCCATGGAAACTCCGAATGCGATTGGCGCGGGTGGCAGAGGTGCGCCCGCGCGATTTGACGCGCTTGTAGTCCAAGCCGCGCCCTGCCGCAAGGCGGCTGCGCGGTCGCGGCAGCCTGCCGCCTTGCGGTTGCGAGGGTCCGAAGGCGCCGCGCGGTCTTGCCGCGAGGCCCCGCCCCTGCCAACGTGTCTCTAGGCAGACGGAGGAAGTTCCCTTAAATGGCATGCACCGCAGGAATTCCACGACGGGGGGAAGAGAAATGACCACGTTCGACGACCGCGAACTTGCTTTCGAAAACAAGTTCGCCCACGATTCCGAACTTCAGTTCAAGGCCGAGGCACGGCGCAACAAGCTGCTGGGCCTCTGGGCCGCCGAACTGATGGGTCTGAGCGAGGAAGCGTCGCTCGACTATGCGAAGCAGGTCGTTAAGGCCGATTTCGAAGAGGCGGGCGACGAAGACGTTTACCGCAAGGTGTCGTCCGATCTCGGCAGCCGGGTCGACGAACCCACGCTGCGCGCCAAGATGGCCGAGCTGATGGTTCTGGCCAAGGAACAGATCATGAGCGAATCCTGAGCCCGGAGGCGCCTGCCCCGGCAGGCGCGCGCCCCGGACCCTCGATCCGCCGCCGGTCCCGGTGGGATGACTGCCCAGCCGGGCCGCTTCAAATGCATGAGGACCCCCAAGATGACTGACGCCCTTTCCCGTTTGCTCGCCGAGCGCGACTGGCTGATGGCCGATGGCGCGACGGGGACCACCTTGTTCAACATGGGGCTGAGCTCGGGCGAGGCACCCGAATTCTGGAATGCCGACGAGCCCGACAAGATCCGCGCGCTTTACCGGGGCTCTGTCGAGGCCGGGTCGGACATCTTCCTGACCAACAGCTTCGGCGGCAATGCCTCGCGGCTGCGTCTGCACGAGGCCCAGGACCGGGTGCACGAGCTGAACCGGCTGGCGGGTGCGCTGGCGCGCGAGGTGGCCGATGCCGCCGGACGGCCGGTTGTCGTGGCGGGCTCGGTCGGGCCGACCGGCGAAATCATGGAACCGATGGGGCCGCTCTCCTATACGCGCGCGGTCGAGATCTTCCATGAGCAGGCCGAGGGGCTGAAAGAGGGAGGCGTCGATCTGCTTTGGGTCGAGACGATCAGCGCTCCCGACGAATACCGCGCTGCCGCCGAGGCCTCCAAACTTGCCGGCATGCCCTGGTGCGGCACGATGAGCTTCGACACTGCCGGGCGCACGATGATGGGCATGACCTCGGCGGGGCTGGCCGAGCTGGTCGAGAAACTGCCCCACAAGCCGCTTGCTTTCGGGGCCAATTGCGGCGTCGGCGCGTCGGACCTTTTGCGCACCGTGCTGGGCTTTGCCGCCGCCGGGACCGAATGGCCGATCATCGCCAAGGGCAATGCGGGCATCCCGAAATATGTGGACGGGCATATCCATTATGACGGCACGCCCGAGCTGATGGCCGATTACGCCGTGCTGGCCCGCGATTGCGGCGCCACCATCATCGGCGGCTGCTGCGGCACCACGCCCGAACATCTGCAGGCGATGCGTGCAGCGCTCGAAACCCGCCCGCGCGGCCCGCGCCCCAGCCTTGACGAAATCACCGACCGGCTGGGCGGGTTCTCGTCGGCCTCGGACGGCACCGGCGACGGTGAAGGCCCGGCCCGCGCCCCGCGCCGGCGCCGCCGCGGCTGAGACAAACCCCGGGCATTGCCGCAATGCCCGGCTCCCCATGCCCCTCCAGACGGTTGCGACGGGAATTTCTTCCGCGATCAGAACAGAGAAAGCTGATCTCCCGCCCGGGGCGGCACCCGGAAAAGCGCGGTTGAAAGCTCGGGCTGCGCGGTTGCCAGGCCCAGCCGGGCCACGGCCAGCCGGAACCGCTGCGCCACGATCTCGGCATAGGGCCCCTCGCCCCGCATCCGGCGCCCCCAGTCGGGGCTGTAGATCTCGCCGCCATGCATCTCGCGCAGCCGTGCCAGCACCCGCGCCGCCCGGTCGGAACAGTGCCGGGCCAGCCAGTCGGAGAAAAGCGGCCCGACCTCGCGCGGAAGGCGCAGCATGATCCAGCTGGCAGCCCCCGCCCCGGCCGCCGCCGCCCGCGCCAGAATCGCCTCGAGCTCGGGATCGGTCAGCGCCGGGATCACCGGCGCCACCATCACCCTTACCGGCACCCCCGCCGCGGCCAGGCTCTCGATGGTCTGCAACCGCCGCTCGGGCGCGGGCGCGCGCGGCTCCAACCTGCGCGAAAGATCCCGGTCGAGCGTCGTCACCGAAATGCCGACCCGCACCAGCTCCAGCTCGGCCAGTTCCGCCAGCAGGTCGAGAACGCGCTCGATCAGCGCGCCCTTGGTGACCACCGCCACCGGATGGCGGAAATCGCGCAACACCTCCAGAAGCCCGCGCATCACGCGATAGCTGCGCTCGATGGGCTGATAGGGGTCGGTATTGGTGCCGATGGCCAGCGTCGCGGGCCGGTAGCCTCGGCGCGACAGCTCTTCTGCCAGCACCCTTGGCGCCTCGGGCCGGGCGATCAGCCGGGATTCGAAATCGAGCCCCGGCGACAGACCCAGCCAGGCATGGCTCGGCCGGGCAAAGCAGTAGATGCAGCCATGTTCGCAGCCGCGATAGGGATTCACCGACCGGTCGAAGGGCACATCGGGCGAGCTGTTGCGGGTGATCGCCGAACGCGGCCGCTCGACCCGCGTCTCAGTCCGCAGCGGCGGCGGCGCCTCGCCCGGGTCCCAGCCGTCATCCTCGGGCGTGACCGCCAGTCGGTCGAAGCGGTTCGCGGGGTTGCCGCTCGCCCCGCGCCCGGGCGTCGGCCCCTGCCCCGGCCCTGGCACCGGGTCGATCCTGGGGCCGGAACCGGCCGAAGACATCCGCGCGCGTGTCATGCCGCGAGACTGGAACATAAAGCGAACATATACAAGCGCCAGGCGGTGTCGGGAGCGCCGTATTTTCGCGGTCAGGTCGCTTCGGGAAGCCGGCTGGTCGCAATTCGGTAAGCCTTGGATGTGCAAACTCCCGATGAAGGGACAAGAGGGTCCGGCAGGGCGCCGGGCCCCATTGGGAGCATGAGATGGCCGAGGAAGACGACGACATCGTCCTGGCGGAGCTGCCGGATGACGAACTGGTCCCGCAGATGCAGGACGACCTTTACGACGGGCTCCGGGACGAGGTCGTCGAAGGGGTCGAGATCCTGCTGTCGCGCGGCTGGGCGCCCTACCGGGTGCTGACCGAGGCGCTGGTCTCGGGCATGACCGTCGTCGGCCATGATTTCCGCGATGGCATCCTCTTCGTGCCCGAGGTGCTGCTGGCGGCCAATGCCATGAAGGGCGGAATGCAGCTCCTCAAGCCGCTTCTGGCGGAAACCGGCGCGCCGCGCATGGGCAAGATGGTGATCGGCACCGTCAAGGGCGACATCCACGACATCGGCAAGAACCTCGTCGCGATGATGATGGAAGGCGCCGGGTTCGAGGTGGTCGATCTGGGCATCAACACCGATATCGACCGCTATCTGGTCGCTCTCGAAACCGAACAGCCCGACATTCTGGGCATGTCGGCGCTGCTGACCACCACCATGCCCTACATGAAGATCGTCATCGACACGATGGCCGAAAAGGGCATCCGCGACGATTACATCGTGCTGGTGGGCGGGGCGCCGCTGAACGAGGAATTCGGCCGCGCCATCGGCGCCGACGCCTATTGCCGCGATGCGGCCGTGGCGGTCGAGACCGCAAAGACCTTCGTCGCCCGCAAGCACAACAGCGCCGCGGCGGGCTGAGCCGCGCGGTCGAAACACGCAGCGCGTCGGTCCAGATGGCCAGGCCCCGGAGGACGCCGAAACCGTCCCGCCCCAGACCGGGCCCAGGTCCCAGGGCAGGGGATGTACGACCGCCGGGCGACGCCATCGGCGCCGGGCGATGGCGTCGCTCGGCACCCGGCGAACCGGCCGTACCGTTTCAGCTGGGTGTACGATCCGAACGGAGGTCTCGAAACGAACGGGCGGGTTCTCCCAAACCCGCCCGCCGCGCGAAAGCCGGTGCGCCTACCCCCCGGAAACGCCTGGAGCGCCCCCGTGCCGGCAATCGCTGCAGCGCCCGATCCTCCCCCGGGTCGGCCGCTGCCTGTCGTCTCTATCTGCCCCGCAGCCCCGCCCCTGCTGGGCAGGGGCACAGGTCTTTTGCGCTGACCCTGTCCTGGCGAGGCTTGTCGGAGCCACGCTTTTCGGAACGGGCCATTCGCCGGCCGCAAGGCCAATCGTCGCGAAGAACCCGATCGGACACCGCCAGATCGAAACCATGCACCGCGTTCATGGCCGTTCTCCGGGCATGCCCCCTGAAGGTCGCTCCGCACCGATTACTGACACATGGCGGCGTTCCGACCTCGGCCCCGAGCGGATGCGGCCCGGTCAAGATGCCGTAACGCAACGTAACACGAGAGCGAGCAAAAGACCAGAACTGACTGACTTTATTTAATTATTCCAAATCCTTAAAGCCAACTCCCCAACACGCCTTGCCGAGCTCTCGGCTCTGCCCCACATCGGTAACGAAAGGAGACGTCATGCCTGTCCGTCGTCTTGCCCTGCTTCTGACTGCTGTGATCGGGGCCGCTGGCCTGACCGTATGGCTGGCCGCGCTTCTGCCCGTCAGCGGGGTCGCATGGCTTCTGCCGCTGGCGCTGGCCGCCGCTGTGGGACTGCGCCTGCTGCAGAGGCGGCGGTGAGCGCGCCCGACGACCGCAGCCTGACCGAGACCGGCCTGCCGCCCAACGGCATGGGACGGGTTCTGGTGATCGGCTGCGGCGCGCTCGCCCACGAGATCCTGGCACTGAAGCGGCTGAATGGCTGGGACCATCTGGACCTGACCTGCCTGCCCGCGATCTGGCACAACCACCCCGACCGCATTGCCCCCGGGCTCCGCACGCTGGTCGAGCGGCACCGCGCCGCCTATCCCACGATCCTTGTCGCCTATGCCGATTGCGGCACTGGCGGCGGTCTGGCCCGCACCTGTGCCGAGCTTGGGGTCGAAATGATGGAGGGCCCGCATTGCTATGCCTTCTTCGAAGGCCAGGCCGCTTTCGCCGCCCGCGCAAGCGGGGAAATCGACGCCTTCTACCTCACCGATTTCCTGACCCGGCAGTTCGACGCCTTCGTCTGGCGCCCGCTCGGGCTTGATCGCCACCCCGAACTCGCGCCGCTTTACTTTGGTAATTACCGAAGCCTCGTCTATCTGGCCCAGACCGAGGATGCCGCGCTCGACCGGCAGGCAGCGGCCTGCGCCGCGCGCCTCGGGCTTGCCTACGAGCGGCGGCCCACGGGCTATGGCGATCTGGCGGCGTTCCTGGCCGGGCGCGGCTGAGCCGGGCTATTTCGGCGGGATCGAATAGGTCAGGCTGGCCCGGGCCACGATCTCGTCGCTGCCGTCAGAGCGGATCATCGCATCGCCCACCGCCAGCACCCGGCCCAGCTTCAAAAGCCGCGCCTCGCAGATCAGGTCGCGCCCGGCGGCGGGCTTGCGCATGAAGTCGATCGAACAATTGGTGGTGACGGCCAGCGCCTTCGGCCCGATCATAGCCAGCACCGCCAGATAGATCCCCACATCGGCCAGCGCGAACATCGACGGTCCCGACACCGTGCCCCCCGGCCGCAAGTGCCGGTCCGTCACGGCAAGCCGCACCCGCACCCGCATCGGCGCGACCTCCTCGACGACGAACTCTTCGCCCACCTGCGGAAACGCGCTCAGCAGAAAGGCGGTCAGCGCCGCCACGTCCATCACTGGCTGCATGGGCTTTTCCCTCCTCCCGTTCCGCCCTAGTCTTCGCCGCCTGAGGGAGGAGACACAAGATGACCGAGATCCTGTTACGCGACGACACCCGCGGCGTGGCCATCCTGACGATGAACGCGCCCGAGCGGCTGAACGCGCTGTCCGACGCGATGCTGGCCGCGCTGCAGGACCAGATCGACGCGCTGGCCAAGGACCGCGAGACCCGGGTGGTGATCCTGAAGGGCGCGGGCAAGGCGTTCTGCGCGGGTCATGACCTGAAGGAGATGCAGGCCGGGCGTCAGGCGCTTGATGGCGGCAGGGCCTATTTCGCCGACCTCTTCGCACGCTGCGCGCGGGTGATGACGGGGCTCATGCGCCTGCCTCAACCGGTAATCGCGGCGCCGCATGGCATCGCCACCGCCGCAGGGTGCCAGCTGGTGGCGTCCTGCGATCTGGCGGTCGCGGCAGAGGGCACGCGATTTGGGGTGAACGGGGTCAATATCGGGCTTTTCTGTTCGACGCCGATGGTCGCCCTGACCCGCACCATCCCGCGCAAGCATGCCTTCGAGATGCTGACCACGGGCCAGTTCGTTGACACCGGCCGGGCCGAGGCTCTGGGGCTCATCAACCGCGCAGTTCCAGCGGACATGCTGGACGATGCGGCTTGGCGTCTGGCCGAAACGCTGGCGGGCAAGTTGTCGCCTGCGCTGCGGGTGGGAAAGGGTCTTTTCTACGACCAACTGGAGCGAGGCATCGACGAGGCCTATTCCATGGCAGGCGCCGCGATGGTCGAGAACATGATGCTGTCGGAAACGGAGGAAGGCATCGGCGCCTTTCTCGAGAAACGGCCGCCAGCCTGGCAGGCCTGAGATCATGATCGGGGCCGGGCGACGTCCGCCCGGCCCTGATCCTGATCCTGTCATTCGGCCGGCACAACGCGGCCAGCGGCGGCGGCGCGCTTCTCGCGGCGCTCGCGCGAGGCTTTCAACTGCTCTTCGGTCTGGCGCAGGTTGATATAGGCGAAGGCGAGAACGAAGCCGAGGGTGCCAAGACCCAGAACGGCGTTGATCGCATCGATATCCATTGGTCGTGTCCTCTCTGTGCAAGTTGCAATGTACAAGGGATACGTGGCGCCCTCGGGACCGGATCACCGCATGGGCGGAAGAATCTGCAAATCCAAGGACATGCGGCGAAAGCCGAAGCGCAAGCCTTTGAAATAGGACAAAAAAATGGCGCGATCTCGCCGCAATCAAACGAATGTGAGCGCCGCATCCGGGACCTATCAGGCCCCCGGCGCCGGGGCGCGCCTAGCGGATCAGCAGGATCACCAGAAGCAGGAAGACCAGCATCCCGAGGATGCCGGCATGGGCGAAAACCAGGCTCGTGAGGAAAAGCCCTGTCAGGACCGCAGCCACGATGGTCGCCTGGTCGCGAAGCGACCGGGCCTCCAGCCGCGCGGAGATCTCTTCGGGCGGGCGGCGCCACCAGAGGCGGGCGACAATGGCAAAGGCCACCCGGCGGGCGGGGAGCCAGATAGCTTGCCAGAGCCGGTCATGCGAGGTCATGCCATCCTTCCTAGCAGCACCGCCCTCCCGGGGCGAGCCTCGGCACCGGCGGTCAAAGCCCGTAGATCTCGCCGAACTTGGCGTCGAGATAATCGAGAAGCGGGCCTTCGCCGGGGGCGAACCCGCAGGCCCGGCGGATCGTCTCGGCCGGTTCGTAAAGCCCGCCGGACCGCTGCACCTCGGATTTCAGCCAGGCGGTCGCGGGTTCGGCATGGCCCCGCGCCAGATCGGCATCGAGCGTGGGCACCGCGGCGCGCAGCGCCTGATACAGGCAGCCCGCATAGACATTGCCCAGCGTATAGGTCGGGAAATAGCCGAAAAGCCCCACCGACCAGTGCACATCCTGCAAGAGCCCATTGCGCGGCCGGTCGACCGCACCCCCGAAATCGGCCTCGAAGCGGGTGTTCCAGGCCTCTTCCAGATCCTCGACCTCGAGCCGCCCGGCGATCAGGTCGCGTTCCAGATCGAAGCGCAGCATGATGTGCAGGTTGTAATGCACCTCGTCCGACTCGGTGCGGATATGGCCCGAATGGACCCGGTTGACCGCCGCATAGAAGGCATCCGCGTCGGCCGCCCCCGCCGTGCCGAAGACCTCGGCCATCCGCCCGAAAAGCCAGGAGCAAAAGGCGCGACTGCGGCCAAGCTGGTTCTCGAAGATCCGGCTCTGGCTTTCATGCACCCCCATCGAGACGCCGGCCCCCAAGGGCGTCAGCCCATAGGCCGGGTCGATCCCCTGTTCATAGGCGCCATGTCCGGTCTCGTGCAGTGTGGAATAAAGCGAACCCAGCGGCTCGGTCTCGTCGACCCGGGTGGTGATCCGGACATCGGTGCCCGACCCCGAGGTGAAGGGATGAACCGAGAAATCGAGCCGCCCATGCCGCCAGTCATAGCCGAAATGCGTGGCGACCTCGCGCGACAGCGCCATCTGCCCGGCTTCGGGGAAATGGCCCGAAAGCGGTGCGGGCGCCCGGCCCGAGCCCATGATCCGTTCGCGCAGGCTCACCAGACGCGGGCGCATCCGGTCGAACATCGCGGCCAGCGCCCCCGCCGTCGCGCCGGGCTCGTAATCGTCGAGAAGCGCGTCGTAAAGATCGCCGCCCATGGCCAGCGCCGCCGCCTCTTCGCGTTTCAGCCGCACCACCTCGCGCAGCGTGGGCAGGAAATGCGCGACATCGTCGGCGGCGCGGGCCTCGGCCCAGATCCCCTGGGCGCGGCTTGTGACGCGGGCGATCTCGGCCAACAAGGTCTCGGGCAGGCGCGTCGCGCGGGTATAGCTGCGGCGGATATGGCGCATCTGCGCCCGTCCGGTCTCGTCGAGCAGGTCGTCGTCGATGGCCCCCAGCCAGTCGCCCAGACGCGGGTCGGTGCGACGGCGGTGCAGCACCGATTCCAGCGCCGCCATCTCTTCGGCCCGCTGCTGCGCGGCACCGCGCGGCATCATCGTCTCCTGGTCCCAGCCCAGCCGCATCGAGACCTGCGACAGTGCCTCGGTCTCGTGCTGGAAGGCCATCAGATCGTCAAAGGCGGTCATCGCGCGTCACCCCCGAATGGATTGCTGAACAGGATATTGCGCCAAGAACCGGGCGCGCAGCACCAGAACCCACAGAAGGACGGCGCCCACCAGATGGGTCAGCGCCATATGCCACTGGCCCGCGTAAAGCACGGACCCGACACCCAGCACCCCCTGCCCGAAGACCATCACCCCCAGCCAGTCGAAGGCGCGGCGGGTGCGGGCATGGGGGCTTTTGCGGCCGCGCAGCCAGGACGCAAGCCCCAGCAGCACGACCAGATAGCCAAGCCCGCGATGGATGAATTGCACGAGACCCGGATTGTCCCAGATGTTGCGCCAGACCGGCTCCAGCGACAGCGGCTCGGGCGGCAGGATGCCACCCGCCATCAGCGGCCAGTCGGGAAAGCCCCGCCCCTGATCGAGCGCGCCCAGCATCGCTCCGAACAGGATCTGCAGGAAGGCCAGATGCATGACCCCGGTCGCCATGCCGAAGGCGCGTCCGTCGCGGGCACGCCGCGCCTGCATCAGTTGCGCCTCGGGGCGGCGCAGCAGCATCGCGCCCCAGGCCGACAGCCCCATCCCGGCAAAGCCGAAGCCCGTCATCGCCGCCAGCCGCAGCGAGGCCGCGTCGAAGGGCGCGGGCAAAAGTCCCGCGGGCCCCATCGCCCAGTCGGCCGCGCCGATCCCGAGGATCGTGCCGCCCAGCGGCAACAGCCGCAGCGCCCAGCCCTTGGGGAGCTTGCCGAAAACCAGGAAGCCCAGATAGCCCAGCGCCCAGACCAGGGCCGCAAGCGTCCCTGCCTGGCGGATGCCCCAGTCCCACCAGTAAAGCCGCTGGAAGCCCGCAAGGTCGGTCGCACCGCCCGCCGCCGTGAAACGGTCAAAGGCGGCCGTCCATCCGGCCGGGTCCAGGGGCGGCAGCTGCCCGTAAAGCGGACCGAACCCCGGAAGGGCCGCCGGATGGCCGGTCAGCCGGGCGACGCCCGCCGCGATCAGCATGGCGGCGATCAGCACGAAGACCGAGATCAGCCACCAGGCCACGGCCCCGCGCGCGCCGCGCCGGGCGGCGCGGTCGATGGCGCCGGGCTGGACGACCGGGCGTTCCAGCGGCGCCTCGGTGCCGACCTCCTCGAAGATGCTGCGGGTCTTTGCCTTGCTGCGGGTCTTGCTCATCGGCCCCCCTCCGTCTTGCGCCGCGAGACTAGGCGGGCGGGCGCGGCGCTGCAAGTCACTCGCCGCGCCCCCTGACGCGCGTCAATTGCCGCAGCATCCCGTGCAGGATCTGCACATCGGGCCGGGTCAGCGGCATCCGGCTCCACATGTTGCGCAGCGCCAGCTTCATCCCGGGCGCCTTGGTCTCGGGAAAGAAGAAGCCCGCCTCGGACAGACGCTCTTCGTAATGCTCGGCGAGCTTCTCGACCTCCAGAAGGCTCGCAGGCTCGGCCCCCGCCATTTCCAGTCGCTCGGGCAGGACCTCGGCGGTCTGGCGGCGCCATTCATAGGCACTCAGCAGGACGCATTGCCCGAGGTTCAACGAAGCAAAGTCGGGGTTCACCGGCACCGAGACGATGGCATTGGCCCGGGCGATGTCGTCGTTTTCCAGCCCTGCCCGTTCCGGCCCGAACAAAACCGCGACGCGGCGCCCGTCGGCCAGCAGCGCACGGGTCTCTGTCATCGCCTGCTCGGGGGTCACGACGGGTTTCGTCAGACCGCGCGGCCGGGCCGTTGTGGCGAAGACATAGTCGCAATCGGCCACCGCCTCGGCGGTCGAGGGAAAGATGCCCGCATGATCCAGAAGCCGCCCCGCGCCACTGGCCAGCGCCACCGCGCGCGGATTGGGCCAGCCGTCGCGCGGATCGACCAGACGCATCCGGTCGAGCCCGAAATTCCACATCGCGCGCGCCGCCGCCCCGATATTCTCGCCCATCTGCGGGCGCACGAGGACAAAGACGGGCTGGGCTGCTGTCATGGGGCTCGCTTCCTTCAAAAACTGCGGGGTGATACGCTTTGACCGGCGAAAGGGCAAGCCAGAGGGGCGCATGGCATTCGACGAAGGATTGGCCGCAGAGTTGCGGGGCGATCTGAATGAGGCCGGGTTTGTCACCGAACGGCGGATGTTCGGCGGGCTTTGCTTTCTGCTGGAAAGCCATAAGGTCTGCGGCGCCTTCGGCGAGGCGGGGTTCTTCCGGGTCTGTCCCGACCGCGCGGCCGAGGCGCTGGCGCTGCCCGGTACGCGGCCCTTTGCGTCCTCGGGGCGGCGAATGACGGGGGTCATCTCTGTCGATGCCGATCTGATGGCCGACGACGCGCGGCGCGGGCAGATGCTGGCGCTGGCGCTGGCCTTCGTCCGGAGCCTTCCGCCCAAACAGGTTCGGCAGGCGGGCCGTAGCCAACCGGAAAAAACCCCGCTATAGCGGCGCCACGGATAAGAGGAGCCCGCAAATGGCCGAACCCGAGCGCCCGCAGATCTACCTGATCACCCCGCCCGCCTTCGATCCCGAGAGCTTCGGCCCGCGCCTGGCCGGGGTGCTGGACAGCCATGACATCGCCTGCCTGCGCCTGTCGATGGCCAGCCGCGACGAGGATCTCGTGGCCCGCGCCGCCGACGGCCTGCGCGAGATCGCCCATGAGCGCGACGTGCCGCTGGTCATCGAGACCCATGTCGGCCTGGTCGAGCGGCTGGGACTGGATGGGGTGCACCTGACCGATGGCGGGCGCAGCGTCCGCAAGGTGCGTACGCTTCTGGGGGCAGATCCGATCGTCGGCGCCTTCTGCGGGGCCTCGCGCCATGACGGCATTGGCGCGGGCGAGGGCGGGGCCGATTACATCGCCTTCGGGCCGGTCGGCGAAAGCGGGCTGGGCGATGGCAGCCGCGCCGAGGCCGATCTGTTCGCCTGGTGGTCCGAGATGATCGAGATTCCCGTGGTGGCCGAAGGCGCGCTCGATCCCGCCACGGTCGCGGCCCTGACCCCGATCACCGATTTCTTCGCCATCGGCGAGGAAATCTGGCGCGAAGAGGACGCCTCGGCTGCGCTCGGGAAACTGATCGCGGCCATGGGCTGAGGCCCCGGCAGAGGCGCGCGGCCTAGCCTGCGGCGGCGCTCCGCACCGCCGTCTCGCAGGCCAGCGCCAGCGCCTTGCGGTTTTCGGCCTCCGCCACCCGGAGCGGCGGGTGATAGACCAGCTCGACCCCGCCGGGGCGTGCCGTCGCCAGAAGCTTCAGCGCATGCGGGCCAAAGCCCATGTCGCCCCACCAGCCATAGAAGGCCGGGTCCTCGCCCTCGGGCGCGGTGTAGACGACCGTCACCGGCTGCACCCAGAGAATGTCGCGCAGGTCGGCGCCGAAGAAGGCCGCGAACAGCGTCGACTTGAAGGGCAGCACCCGGCGCCCGTCGGTCGAGGTGCCTTCGGGGAAGAAAACCAGCCGGTGCCCGGCCTTCAACCGCGTCTCGAAGAGGTCAGCCTGGGCCTTTGCCTCGCGCTTTTCGCGGGCAATGAAAACGGTTCCGGCCGCCCGCGCCAGCCAGCCGATCCCGGGCCAGTCCGCGACCTCGGCCTTCGAGACGAAATAGACCCGTCCGCCCGCGTTCAGCGCAAAGATGTCAAGCCAGGAGGCATGGTTCGCGACCAGCGCGCCGCGTTCGCGCATCGGCCGCCCCCGTCGCCGGTAGCGCATCCCGAGGATCGCCAGCGCGGCCCGGCTGACCCCTTGGGTGATCCAGGGCGTCACCGGCCGCCTCAGCCCGAAAAGCGGCCGTTCGACCAGCCGAAGCGTCAGTTTCAGCATCATGCCAACACAAAGCACCGCGATCAGCGCCCCGCCGCGCAGCGCGACCCGCAGCCAGCCCGCCGCGTCGATCGGGGGCGCCTCGGGCGGCGCGGCGCCGCGCCAGGTGCTCACCCCTGACCCCGCCCGTAGCGCGACCGGCTTTTCTCGTTCATCTTGGCGGTGTCCATCAGAAGGCACACATCGGTGGTGTTGAAGGCCCGGTCGATGAAGGCGCCCTCGCCCACGAAGCCGCCAAGCCGCAGATAGGCCTTGATCAGCGCGGGCATTGCCAGCATCGCGCGTTTGCGGTCGATCTCGGACTCGGGCATCAGGTCCATCCGCTGGAAATGCTCGGGCAGGACCCGGACCCGCAGGTCCGAAGGCGCCAGATGGCGGTGATGCAGATAGGACAGCGGCTCGGCCAGCGCCCGGGCATCGGTGCCATGAAAGCTTGCCACCCCGAACAGCACCTCGATCCCCTGGTCGAGCACGTAATCGGCCAGCCCGTTCCACAGGTGATACAGCGCGGTGCCGCCGCGATAGTCGGGATGCACGCAGGACCGGCCCAGCTCCAGCAGCCGCCGCCCCGAGGCCTTCAGCGCCGACAGGTCGTATTCGTCCTCGCTGTAGAACCGCCCGATGGCAGCCGCCCGGTCCGAGGTCAGCAACCGGTAGACCCCCACCACATGGTCAAGCGCCGCCGCGTCGCGCCTTGTGTCGATCAGGATCAGATGGTCGAAATGCGGGTCCAGATCGTCGCGTTCCAGCCGCGCCTCATGGTCCACCAGCGGCCCGTCCGCCCCCAGCTCGGCCACGAAAACCTCGTAGCGCAGGCGCTGAGCGGCCATCAGGTCGGCCTCGCCTCGGGCCAGACGAAGCTGAAAGAACTCCTCGGGCGGCTGCATCTCTTGACCCCACACCACATTGACGCCCGCTTCTAGGGCGGCACCGGCGCAAGTGCAACCGCGCGGCCTGACGCGGCCGGACCGGCAGATCGCGGCAGCGCGGGTGTTCCGGCCGCGTTAATGTCCCATTAACGATGATGGGGCAGCTTTGCGCCGTACACGTATATCAGGACTCGAAGACAGGTATGAGCTCGACCCGCGTTCCGTCGATGACGACTTTTCCGGCCTCGGTGAAATTCACCGTGATCCGCGCCCCGATGACCGATTGCACCTGGCCAAGGCCCCAGTCCGGCTGCCCCGGATGGCGGACCAGCATTCCGGGTTCGAGGATCGCGTTCATCGGGTGCATCGGCTCTGTCCTTTCCGCGGGACCGGGAGGCTGCCATGACTGATCTGACAGCGCTTGTGGGATCGCGTATCTGCCACGATCTTATCAGCCCGCTCGGCGCCATCGGCAACGGGATGGAGCTTTTGGCCATGGCCGCCGCCGAGACGCCCGATGACGCGCCGGGCGAAGAACTGGCGCTGATCTCGGACAGCGTGGCCCGCGCCAATGCCCGGATCCGCATGTTCCGCCTGGCCTTCGGCGCGGCAGGCGACGGCGCCGAGGTCGCCGGACGCGAAGTCTGCGAGATCCTTGCCGACTATTACGGCGGCAGCCGCCATAACGTGACGGCCGAACCGCCCGCAGCGCTCAGCCGTGCGATGGCCAAGGTCGCGCTGCTGGCGGTGCTTTGCGCCGAAACGGCCCTGCCCCGGGGCGGGCGCATCGCGCTGTCCTGGTCGGAGGGGCGCGTTGTCATGCAGGCCGAGGCCGAGCGGATGAGCCTCGATCCGCGGCTCTGGACGCCGCTGACCGAAGGGGCGCTCTGCCATGAGGACCTCCGCCCAGCCGAGGTACAGTTCGCGCTTCTGCCCATCGCGCTGGCCGAGGCGGGACGGCGGCTGACCTTCGATCATGACGAAACCCACCTGACGCTTGCCTTCTGAGCAATTAATCGTGGCCTATCCGAAATGCGGGACGCAGCACGCCACGGCACGCTAACATCTTAAAATCGCTTGTGTTTAAGTTCGCTCGTCGTCGAAACCAGTAGCCGCAACTACTCCGTAGCTTTCGCCCGACTGCTTACGTGGTGCTTACGCGGCTCAGTTGCTCTGATGACGAGGTTGATGATGCCAAAGATCACAAAACGGCTGGTTGAAAGCGTCAAGAGCCAGAAGAAGGACTACGTTGTCTGGGACAGCGACCTGCCTGGCTTCGGGTTGCGTGTTTTCGCTTCTGGGAAGCGCAGCTACGTGATCCAGTATCGCCGTGACGGACGGTCGCGCCGCTATACGATTGGCCTCCACGGTATCTGGACTGCCGAAACAGCCAGACGAGAGGCCAAGGTCCAGCTAGGGCGCGTCGCTCAGGGCGATGATCCGGCCGAAGAGCGCCACGAAGACCGACAGGCCATGACCATGCAACAGCTCTGTGAGCGCTACATCGAAGACCTGCACGCCGGCCTCATCCTCGGGAAACGTGGGCAGCCCAAGAGACCATCAACGGTCTCCACCGATATCGGGCGGATCAATGGGCATATCATCCCACTGATCGGCAAGAAGAGGGTGCGTGATCTGACCAAAGTGGATGTTACGAAGATGATGAATGACATTATCCTCGGCAAAACCCGCGCTACGCGAAAGACCAAAAAGCTAAGGGGCAAGACGATCTTGCGGGGTGGCCAGGGGACAGCAACCCGGGCGGTCGGGTTGCTGGGCGGTATCCTCACCTATGCTTCGGAGGCGGGCATCGTCGATACGAACGTCGCGCATGGCATCAGGAAGCCCAAAGATCGCGTTCGCGACCGGCGTCTGACACACAGCGAGTATCAGTTGATGGGTAAGATTCTGGACAAGGCCGAGCGGGATGAAAACCTCGCCACCATGGTCAGCATCGTCCGCCAGATCGCCCTCACGGGCTGCCGGCGCAGCGAGATTATCGAACTCCGCTGGTCCGATGTCGATCTTCCCAACAGCTGTCTGAGGCTGTCAGAGACAAAGGAAGGAGCGTCCACACGACCGATAGGACTGGCAGTTGTCGAGTTCTTGGAAACGCGGAGCTTGAGAAAGGAAGGGCCGTTCGTGTTCCCGGGTGTGCGCGGCAACAACGCATTCGGCAATTTTCCGAAGCAATGGAGCCAGCTTTTCGAGAACACCGAACTCTCCGATATCACCGCGCATGTCTTGCGCCACAGCTTCGCGAGCATAGCGCACGAACTCGGCTTCAGCGAAATCACCATCGCGGCCCTCCTCGGGCACTCGAAGGGTTCTGTAACGAGCAAGTATGTGCATACCCTCGATAGCAGCCTCGTCATGGCCGCCGATACCGTCGCGGGCTACATCTCAGGACTTCTGACTGGCAACCAATTCAAACAACCAGCTTACGCTTTTGATCGGTCTGCCAGAAAGCGTTCCCTTGACCAGTTCCTCGACGGGGTGGCAATGGCGCGCGACGAGTTGGGGACATGACGCTTGGGCCGTCTGGGTAAACGCCCGACCGCCGCGTTGATCAAGGCGGACATTTTTCGCATCGCCTCGAATTAGGGCTTCCACGACAACAGCAGCGCCAAGGTAGCCGAGATGACGCCCAAAGCGCATGTGCCGCTCCAGCCCCACTCGGCGTAGGCAGCTCCACCAATGCCGGCCCCGACCGCGCCACCAGCGAGCATGGTTGCCATGAATATGGTGTTAAGCCGGCTGCGTGCGTTCGGATCGAGTGCATAGACGCGCGACTGGTTGGCAACCTGGGAGGATTGCACAGCAAGATCCATGATCACAATGCCGGTGACCAACCCAATAATGGAACCTTGCCAGAGCCCGAAAATGAGGAAGGCCAGAATCACGAGCCCCGCGCCCATCGACACTACCACGGCAGGCCCGCGCCTGTCTGATAACCCGCCTGCGATAGGCGCGGCAATTGCACCGACGACACCGACAAGCGCCAGAAGACCTACAGCTGTTCCTCCGAGTTCATGCTGCGGCTCAGCCATTAGAAGCGCGAGGTTCGACCAAAAACTGATGAAGGTCGCAAAGATCAGGAATTGCACCGCGACCACGCGCCGGAGAACGCCATGCTTGCGTACCAACGTCCAAAGAGAGCCAAGCAGGCGCAGATAACCCACGTTGGTCGTCGGCATCGCACGCGGAAGCCAACGCGCCAGCGCCGCGCCGACAATGCTCATCACCACCGCGGCCAGCCAGAACACGTAAGGCCATCCCCAAAGGTCCGAGATTATGCCGCTTGCCGCTCGGGCAAGCAGAATTCCGATCAGGATGCCGCCTGTTACCGTGCCAAGTGCACGACCTTGACTGTCGGGAGGAGCCAGATGCACGGCGAGCGGCACGATCTGCTGGGCGACCGTGGCGAACAGGCCGACCGCGAAACTAGCAACAGCGAGCCACACGAAGCCGGGCGAGACAGCCGCACCGATCAGCGCCGCCACGAGGGCGACAATGCTCACGAGGATAAGTGACTTACGCTCGAGCCGGTCCCCGAGTGGCGCGAGGAAGAGTACCCCAAGCGCGTTGCCTGCCTGCGTCAGCACGGGCACGATGGCGGCGGTACCAGCCGTCAGCTCGAAATCCGTTGTCAGATGGCCGAGGAAAGCCTGATTATAGTAGCTGCTAGCGACGGCCGCACCGGCACCGACTGCCAGAAGGCGGAGCAGAGCGGCGGATAGATGTTCGGAACGGACACGGCCTGTTTGCATAGCATCAGACATGCACTACGGCCTTGTTCGCACAACTGACGTCTCTTGCCGAGAGAATGAGATTTTCTAATCCTGCCCGTTTCCTGCGGGACGCAACGCACCTTTGCTGAGGTCGGTCGGGACGGAAACATCAAGCCTTCTGCAGAGGACTGAGCTTGGCGCCAGGCGCGGTGCGCTTCCATTTCGAAGAGCGGCGCGATGGATGGAAGTCGGCGCTATGCCCCCCACGATTGATGCCCTATTCATCCTTGAACTTTCGCTGGTAGCGCTCCTCCGGCGAAACCCACTGCTCGATGAATGATAGCGGATCGAGATCGCCCAGCATCGAACGCGCCAAACGCAGCCGGGACTCCAGATGCACGCGCCGCTCTCCGTCCACCATCTGCATACGCTTTTCGGCCTCGACGAAGAACATCTCGACGGAGAGCGCCTTGGTCCAATCCGCCATGATATCCGAAAGCTGTTGAAGGCTCTCGGTGCGGGCCTTCGCCTCACTGCGCTTATCCTCTTCCCTCCGCCAGCGCTCCCATTGAAGCTCCTGTTCCCTTTTCTTCCGGGCAGCCTCGTCATCGGCCGCGTCCATGAGAGCCTTCAACTCTTCGGCCGAGCCTTCAAGCTTGCGGATCACTTCGCCGAACTCCCGATTGAACGAGCGCTTACTGGTCTCCTGCCATGTAAGCTGCCACTCTACTCCGGGGTGCGGAGAATAGGCGACCAAGCGAAAGCGTCCGCAAGGCAGGTCCTGTTCTGTCGTCCAACTGTGTGATGGCAACATCGACCGCCCCTGTCGTCGATTGAGCGTGCTTTCACGAACGTACTTCCCATTTTGGTAGCGCATAGTCGCTCGCTCGGTCATCTCCGTCAGAACCAGCCCGATCGGGATGGCGCCCAGGTACGCAATTGTGGGTCGGAGCGGCGACCAGATGGTGCCATGCCCATACTGACCGTACTTCCGGTCATGGCGGACGGTCTCCCGCTCTTCGATCTTTGCGCGCTGCAACTTCTGATCCGGAGGGGCGAACCGCACGGGATACCCCTTCTTTCCAAACGCCAGATAGAGACCATCGGCGAGGTCGAGCGCTCGTTCCAGAGACGCGGCGGATGTAACGATGTCAGAAAGGAGTTGCTTGTATGGGCGCAAGAATTCGTTGGCATCAATCTTGCGGGTCTTGAGAAACTGGCTCCTCGTCCCACGCAGCAGGGCATTCACTGCGGGCCTTGCCGCACCCCGGCCAGCTTTCTGCCACTCTTCACCGCGCTCTTCTCTCGCGGGACGTGCGAGAGGCCTGTCCTTGCTCCAGATCTGTTGATCTCCGGGCTGGGCCTCGGGTAGTTCCGGTCGGCGGGGAGCCCTGCCAACAGCCTTCTTCTGCCAGTATCCAACCGGGGGCCTGGGAACGCGCAGCACCGTGCACACTCGAGCCAGGTACGACCCTGAGACGGCATACTTCTCGGCCAAATGAAGGATCGGCGTTTCCCAAACCTCTTCGAAGAGCTGTTCCCGAGAAACCTCAAATCGGCCTTCTGCTCTGCTCAACGGGGGCGGCTTGCTGGTCATTTTAGTTCGCTTCCGGGCGGGCGCGAGCTCAGCCCGCACCTCGCATTCAGTCCTTTCGGCTCCTTCTAAGCGAATGAATCGCCGTAGCGCCACTCCAAGAGACCTCGTCCCTTGCGTGGCGGCACGCGACAAGCGTGGATTCTGCTCATGCCGAGTTGAGAAGCTCTCAATCGCCCTGCCCGTCCAGAACGCGGAGCATGTATTCGTGTGAACTGGGAAGGTCGCAAATGGAGTTTACCACAATAGGAGCCCTGGCGCTCTACGCCTTTGTCATGTCGATCACCCCGGGGCCAAACAACATGCTTCTCGCCAACGCGGGGCTGGTGTTTGGCTTTCGGAGCACCATACCGCAGATCGTTGGCATTCCGACCGGTGTGATCTCCCAGATCCTGCTCGTGGCCGCCGGTCTCAGCAGCCTTTTCGCACAGTTTCCCAGTATCCAGTTGGCACTCAAGGTGGCTGGGACGTTCTATCTGCTCTGGCTCGCCCTGAAGCTTTGGAAAGCCGATGCGCTGGCGCAATCACCTAATGCCACCCCGATCTCGTTTTCTCAGGCGCTGTTGTTCCAGTTCATCAATCCGAAATCGTGGCTGATCGCTCTCACAGCCGTCTCGGCATTTCTGCAGCCCGAGAAGGCGGTTCTTCCTCAATTGCTGATCATTTGCTTGGCCTTCGCATTGATCGGCACCCCGTGCATGGCCGTCTGGTCTGCCATGGGATCCGCCCTGCGGCGCCACCTCTCGAGTCCGACCGGCCTCAGGCGCGCAAACCGAACCCTCGCGGCGCTCGCATCGGCAACGAGCCTCATGTTCTGGCTCTGAGGGGGGACAAGGCACGCCACGCGCATTCGTTGCCTGATCTGGTGATCTGGCTGTCGTATTTTCGGCTTGCCGGGTTCTGGCTAATGGCTGGGCTCCTCCTCGTTCCAGCTCTCGCGGTGGCGATGTCTCTTATGCAGGAGCCCGGCTTCGAAGGCAGGGCATCTCAGGTGGCATTTCTGGCATTGGCCGCGCCACTTGGGTTTGTGCCGGTCCTCTTGCATTGGAAGTACGGACGACGGAAAGGCCCGATACTGACATTCACGGCGCAGGGCATCCTCATGAACGCCATAGATCCCGAGGCGAACATCCCATGGAGAGATATCGACGTCAGAGCAAGTTGGCACGTTCTCGGGGGCTGGCGGACGATCCTGACGTTCCGATGTGTCGGCCGACCTCCGAAAGAGGGAAGACGTGTCGGAGCCGCTGATCTCTACGAATTGCGACTTCCCAACATTGCAACCAAGGGCTGCCTGAGCCTGCAGAGGCTTGCCAGGTCCTACAAGAAGGCGACGATGTCAGATGAGCAGCGGACCAAATCTTAACTGTCGACGGGCGGCGCGGCATGAATTATCTATAATTCATGAAACACGCCCCTGAAGAGACCCAGTCCGCCCGCATCGCCCGCGTCCTTGCCGACCGTATCATCTCGGGCGAGATTCCGCCCGGCGCGCGACTCCGGCAGGACCATGTCGCTGCCGAGTTCGGCGCGAGCCATGTCCCAGTGCGCGAGGCCTTCCGCGAGTTGCAAACCCAGGGTCTGGCAGAGAGCGAACCAAGGCGTGGCTTTCGCGTCACCGAATTCGACGTGGCCGAACTGCGCGAGGTGGCCGAGATGCGTTCCAGCCTCGAAAGCCTCGCCCTGCGCCATGCCGCGCCCAATATGACACGCGCTATTCTTCAGGAAGCAGAAGAGGTTACGCGCCACGGCGACAGTGCCAGTAACGTCCGTGACTGGGAGGCAGCAAACCGCCATTTTCACCGGCTCATCCTGTCCCCCTGCCGGATGCCGCGTCTGCTGCGGACGATCGACGACCTGCAGGCAGCCAGCGCCCGGTTCCTCTTTGCCGCATGGCGGCGCGACTGGGAGGCGCGCACAGATCACGACCACCGCGCCATTCTCGACGCTCTGCGCAAGGGGCAGACCGACCTCGCCCGCGCCACGCTCGCGCGCCATGTCGGCTGGATCGGCAAGCGCAAGACTGCCGTGAAAAATGCCGACGCAAGAGAGACTTACGAGATTCCCGGATAATTATCTATAAACTGAATTGCAGGGATCGCACACAGCCTTCGTAATTATAGATAGATTCGATGCCTATCTTCGGAGGACTGACCCATGGCATTTTTCACCCCCTCGCTGGCCCGCCCCGCCGCGCTCGGGCGCGGCCTTGCGCTGGCGCTCGGCGGCGCGGCGCTGATCACGCTCGGCGCCAAAATCCAGATCCCGTTCTGGCCGGTGCCGATGACACTGCACACGCTGGCGGTCTTCTTCCTCGCCGCCACGCTCGGGCCGAGGCTCGGCTTTGCGGCAATGGCGGCCTATCTGGCGGCGGGCGCCCTGGGAATTCCGGTCTTCTCGGGCACGCCGGAACGCGGAATCGGGCTGGCGTATATGGCCGGACCGACCGGCGGTTATCTTGCGGGCTACCTGCTGGGCGCGGGCCTGATCGGCTGGCTGGCGCAGGGGCGCGGGTTGATCGGGCGCTCCCTGGCGATGCTGGCGGGCCTCGCCGTGGTCTATGCCCTCGGCCTCGCCTGGCTGGCGCTCTATGTCCCGACGCAGGGGCTGCTGGCCGCGGGTCTCACGCCCTTCCTTCTCGGCGATCTGGTCAAGCTGGCTTTGGCCTCGGGCCTCATCGCGGCCATCGCCCGCCTCCGGACCCGCGCGGCATGATCCGCAGCGACTGGACCATGGCGGAGGCCAGGGCGATCCACGCCCTGCCCTTCGCCGACCTCATGCATCGCGCCCAGACCCTGCACCGCGCGCATTTCGACCCCAACGCGATCGAAACCGCGAGCCTGCTCAGCATCAAGACCGGCGGTTGCCCCGAGGATTGCAGCTATTGCTCGCAATCGGCCCATCACGAGACCGGGGTGAAGGCCACCAAGCTGATCGGAACCGACGAGGTTCTGGCCGCCGCGCGGCGCGCCAAGGCCTCGGGCGCGCAAAGGTTCTGCATGGGGGCCGCCTGGCGCAGCCCCAAGGACCGCGACATGGACAAGCTCTGCGACATGGTGCGGGGCGTGTCCGAGTTGGGGCTGGAAACCTGCATGACGCTGGGGATGCTGTCGCCCGAACAGGTCGCGCGGCTGAAGGCGGCGGGCCTGGATTTCTACAACCACAATATCGACACCTCGCCCGAGTATTACGCGCAGATCGCCACCACCCGGACGATCGAAGACCGCCTCGACACGGTCGAACAGGTGCGCAAGGGTGGTATCAAGGTCTGCTGCGGCGGCATCCTCGGGATGGGTGAGGCCGAGGAGGATCGCATCGCCATGCTGGTGACGCTGGCCACGCTCCCTGCGCATCCCGACAGCGTGCCGGTGAACCTGTGGAACGAGATCGAAGGCGTGCCGGTGCCGGTGCAGGCGCGGGCCCAGGCCGTCGACCCCTTCGCTCTGGTGCGCATCGTGGCGCTGGCGCGCATCCTGATGCCGGCTTCGGTCGTGCGGCTTTCGGCCGGGCGCACGGGGATGAGCGACGAGCTGCAGGCGCTGTGCTTTCTTGCCGGAGCGAACTCGATCTTCGTGGGCGACCAGTTGCTGACCACCGGCAACCCGGCAGCGTGGAAGGATCAGGACCTGCTGACCCGGCTGGGGATGCATGTCGCCCCCGCGCAGGTCCGGGCCCGGGTCGCGGCGGAATAGGCTCAGCCCGGAACACTTCGGGCGAGGATCTCAACCGCCCGGGCGATCTGCCCTTCGTCCAGCGCCGCATAGCCCAGCCGGAAGGCTTGCGGCGCCGGACCCTCCAGCGCAAAGCGCGTACCCGGCAGCAGCGCCAGACCCACCTGCCCCGCGGCTTTGGCCCAGGCCTCGGCGGACCTCCCCTCGCAACGCAGCCACAGCGCAAGGCCCCCGGCGGGCAGATCGAATGTCGCCCGCCCGGCCAGATGCTCCCCCAGCAGCCCCGCCAGCAGATCCCGCCGCGCCCGGTAGACCCGCCGCGCCTTGCGGGCGTGACGGCCGAGATCGCCATCGCGGATCAGTTCCGCCAGTGCCGCCTCCAGCGGCGCGTCGCCCTGCCGGTCGATGGCGGCGCGCGCCTCGGCCATCCGCCGTAGCAGCGGCTCGGGCGCCAGCGCATAGCCCAACCGGATGCCCGGCGAGAGCAGCTTTGACAGCGAGCCCACATAGATCAGCGGTAAGCCCTCGGGCGCACGGGCGGCCAGCGGCAGCACGGGGCGGCCCTCGAACCGGTACTCGTGGTCGTAATCGTCCTCGATCAATGTGAGCCCATGGCGCTGCGCCAACTCCAGCAGCTGCAGCCGCCGCGCCGCGCCCATGGTCACCGTGGTCGGGTATTGGTGATGCGGCGTGACATAGACCGCCCGGATGCGCGGATCGCGGGCAAGCGCAGCCTCCAGCGCGTCGATCCTGAGGCCGCCGCCATCCACCGGCACGCCCCGCACCTCTGCCCCCGCTGCGCGGAACGCTTCCCAGGCCAGCGGATAGCCCGGTTCCTCCACCGCGATGACCTCGCCCGGAGACAGCACCGCCCGCACGGCCAGGAACAGCGCCATCTGGCTGCCCCGCGTGATCAAGAGCCGCGACGGCTCCGCCACTACGCCCCGGTCCGTGGCGAGATAGCCCGCCAGTGCCTCGCGCAGTGAGGATGTGCCGCGTGCATCGCCGTAATCCGCCCCGGCGCGGAAGGCCGACGACAGCAGCGCCCGGCGAAAGGCCCGGGCCAGCGCTTTGTCGGGCACCAGCTTGGGGTCCGGCGCGCCGTCGGTAAACGCGAGCCCCGCGCGTGGCGCCACCGGGTCCATCGGCGTGGGCGCGGGTCTGCGGACCAGCATCCCCTGCGGCAGATCCTGCGCCACGAAGGTGCCCCGCGCCGGTTCCGCCTGCAACCAGCCTTGCGTCAGTAGCTCCTGATAGGCGGCATCCACCGTATTGCGATGGACCCCCAGCTCGCGCGCCAGCGCCCGAGTGCCGGGCAGCCGCGCTCCGGGCTTCAGGCGTCCGCGGGTGATGTCACGGGTGATCGCCTCGGCAATGGCGAGGAAAAGCGGGCCGTCGTGGCTCGGCTCCATCTCGAGGGCAAGAGGCTCGCGCATGTCGAAAACCGGCCTATCTCAATCATTCATACTGGCACTTTTGCATAGGCCAGTGTTTTGCCACAGAGGCGAAAACCGCAAGAGGCTTCGACCATGAAATCAGCCCTGATCCTAGGCCACCTGGCCTTTGAAGACCTCGGGACCTTTGCCCCGGTTCTGAGGAACGTCGGCTACCAGCTCAAAGACATCGAGGCGGCTGTGGACCCACTGCCCGACGCGCTGGAACCGGATCTGGTCGTGGTTCTGGGCGGGCCGATTGGCGTGAACGATGGCGCCGCCTTTCCTTGTATGACAGAGGAGCGGAAATGGCTGGCCATGAGGCTGGCCGCGGATCGCCCAACCCTCGGCATTTGCCTCGGCGCACAGCTCATGGCCGCGGCCCTCGGAGCCCGTGTCGCGCCCATCGCCGAGAAGGAGATCGGCTTCGCGCCCCTGACCCTAACCCCGCCTGGCTGGGCCGGCCCGCTTGCCCACCTCTCGGACATCCCGGTACTGCACTGGCATGGCGAGGGCTTCGACCTGCCAGCAGGAGCCGAGCGCCTAGCCGCGACCCCCGGCTGCGAAACACAGGGCTTCGCCCGGGGCCGCAATATTCTCGGCCTGCAATTCCACCCCGAGGCCGGGATGCTGCCGGATTTCGAACGCTGGCTGATCGGCCATAGCGCCGAGCTGGCACAGGCGGGGATTGCCCCCGAGGCTCTGCGGCAGGATGCAGGGGTACATGGCCCGGCCCTGCGAACCACCGGTCAGGCCATGCTGAAACAATGGCTGCGGGGCTTGGATGAATGAGGCCCGTCACACTCCTGACAGGTCGCGCCGCTCCCCTGCCCGGATGCGACACGCTGAGCGGGATCGGGAAGACGCCGGTCACCCACCCGCTGACGCTTGGCCCCGAGGGCTTCGGAGGCGACGAACAGGCCGACCGGCGCGTACATGGCGGCGTCGAGAAGGCCGTGCATCACTATCCGCTCGATCATTACAGCGACTGGCGCGCGGAACTCGGTGACCTTCCGGCGCTGACCGCTCCCGGCGGGTTCGGCGAGAATATCTCGACCGCCGGGCTCACCGAAGCGGAGGTCTCCGTCGGCGATACATTCCGGCTGGGCGGTGCGCTGATCCAGGTATCGCAGGGGCGCCAGCCCTGCTGGAAGCTCAACCACCGCTTCGGCGTGGCCGACATGGCGCGGCGCGTGCAGCAGACTGGGCGCACGGGATGGTATTACCGCGTGCTCGAACCCGGCACCGTCGCCCCCGGCGACCGGCTGGAGCTGATCGACCGTCTGGCGCCGGACTGGACCTTGCGGCGGCTCTGGCATGCGCTCTATGTGGACCGGATGAACCTGGTCGAACTAGAAGGCATCGCCGCGCTCGATGTCCTGGCCGAGGGCTGGCGCAAATACGCGGTCCGGAGGTTGGAAAGCCGCCGGGTCGAGGACTGGAGCAAGAGGCTGGACGGCACCGCATGAAACGCCCACCTTTCGTGATCTCGATCCAGAGCCAGGTCGTCTTAGGCCATGTCAGCAATTCCGCGGCGCTCTTCCCGATGCAGGCGGCCGGGCTTGAGGTCGCGGCGATCCCGACGGTGGTCTTCTCGAACACGCCAGATTACCCGACCCTGCGCGGCCGCGCCCTGCCGCCCGAGTTCTTTTCCGACCTCCTGCAAGGCGCGCGCGAACGCGGCCTGCCCGAGCGGGCGGATTACATCCTCACCGGATACATCGGCTCGCTCGATGTGGCCGAGATGGTGGCGGATTTCGTGGCCGAGGCGAAGGCGGCGAACCCGAGCCTGCGGTACATCTGCGACCCGGTGATGGGCGACACCGGTCCCGGCCTCTATGTCCCCGAAGCCATCGCTGGCGTAATGCGCGACCGGTTGCTGCCGATGGCCGACATCGCCACGCCGAACCCCTTCGAACTCGCCTGGCTCACCGGGCAGCAGATCCGCACTCTGGCGGATCTTCAGGCCGCGCGCGAGGCGCTGCACATCGCGCCCGAAGCGCATCTGATCGCCACCGGCTGCGTGCTCGACGACACCGGCCCCGGGCAACTAGAGACGGTGCTCTTGGGTCCCGAAGACCTCAGCCGCCACCCGACCAAGCGCCTGCCGATCGCCCTGCCCGGCACCGGCGATCTCTTCGCTGGGCTTGTGGTCGCGGGCATCGGGCGGGGCCTTGCCCTGCCCCGCGCCATCGAGACCGCCCAGACCCTAACCGCCCGCGCCCTCAGCCACGCCGAGGCGCTTGGTGCGGGCGAGGTGGTGCTAAGCGAGCCGGAATTTCGTCGCGCGCTGCTTTCGCTTGGGTCCGGCTGAGGCCGGGTGACGCGGACATCTTCGCCTGATCAGGCCTGCACATAGAGTGACCCGACCTGCCCCGTTCAGGGTGGGAACGGACTGCCAAAATCCGTATGAAACCCGGTGGGAACTTATTCAGGGCAAGAAGGATTCTGCACGCTTGAATATCTACGCCTCCGGCCGAGGCTGTGTGGAAACCCCAAGATGTGGTATGCTTCCTGCGATACAGGGGGTGCATTTATGTCAGGTTTCATTGAAGGGGTTGATCGCGGTCAGATCACGCTTTTTCCGGATCGCCTGGAGGACTGGATCGACGAGGACAACCTCGTGCGCGTCGTCGATCTCTTCGTGGATGAACTCGATCTGCCCGGCCTTGGGTTCGCGCGTTCAGCACATGCACGCACCGGGCGGCCCGGATATCACCCTGCGGTTCTGCTCAAGCTGTTCATCTACGGCTATCTCAATCGTATCCCCTCCAGTCGCAGGCTGGAGCGCGAGGCGGGGCGGAATGTCGAGGTGATGTGGCTGACCAGCAGGCTGGTGCCGGATCACAAGACCATCGCGGATTTCCGGCGTGAGAACAGTGCGGCCATCCGCAAGACCTGCGCGCAATTCGTCGAGCTGTGCCGCCGGATCGGCACGCTGAAGGGCGATTGCGTGGCCATCGACGGCAGCAAGTTCAAGGCGGTCAATAACCGCGACCGCAACTTCACCAAGGGCAAGATCGCCAGCCGCCTCGCGCATCTGGAAGCGGATGTCGAACGCTATATCACCGAGATGGTCCGCATCGACCGGCAGGAAGAAGGCGAAGCTCGGACCGAGAGGGTTGCGCATCTGGCGCAGCGATACGGGCGCCTGAAGCAGGAGATCGGGAAACTCAGGGCGATGGACAAGGCGCTGGCCGATGCCCCTGATGGTCAGATATCCCTGACCGACCCGGATGCCCGCGCCATGGCCACCAGCGCGCGCAACAGCGGGCTGGTGGGCTACAATGCGCAATGTGCCGTGGATACCGAGACCCATATCATCGTCACCCATGACGTCACGAACAAAGGGTTCGACCGGGACCAGCTCAGCCCGATGGCGATTGCAGCCAAGGAGGCGCTTGGGCGCGATGACCTGCACGCCCTCGCCGACAAGGGCTATTTCAGCGGCGCCGAGATCGTCGCCTGCGACAAAGCCGGCATCACTGCGACCCTGCCGCGCCCTGAAACATCCGGGAACCGAAGCAAGGGCATGTATGTGAAGGCCGACTTCAAATATGACGCCGCGCGCGACGTCTATATCTGCCCGACAGGGGATGAACTGACGTATCGCTACACGCGCGAGGAAGACGGGCTCAAGGTCCGGCGATACTGGACCAATGAATGCCAGCACTGCCCTGTGCAGTCGCGCTGCACCACGGGCAAGGAGCGCCGCATCGCCCGCTGGGAATACGAGCATCTGGTGGACGAGATGCGCGACCGCCTGCGCAGCGATGCCGATCCCATGACCCTGCGCCGAAGCACTGTCGAGCATCCCTTCGGCACGATCAAGGCCTGGATGGGGGCCACCCATTTCCTGACGCGCCGCCTTCGAGGCGTCAGGACCGAAATGGCGTTGAACGTGCTGGCCTACAACATCAAGCGCATGGTCGCCCTGATCGGCATCCGCAGGCTGATGGCGGCTATTCCCGGCTGAACAGGCAAGAGGCTACCCCGAAAACGCAGCGAGAAGGCATCCAGCACCCTCTCCGCGGCCCGCAGGCGGGCGGGAGACAACCGGTCAAGCGAAACACCCCCTCTGTGAACCGATGACGTCGCGCGCGGGTCTGGCCGCAGGAGTTTCCACACAGCCTAGGCCCATCGCGGACATTGGCCATAGCCGGAGTCTCTGCAACGCGACATCCGAAAAGCAGACCCTGGGTACTTTCAAATTATTTCGAGTGAGCGCGAAGACCAAAGTTAGTTGCGGACGCGATCAATACAAGTGTAAACGGTGTCGCCACCCCACATTGCCGACGGGATCAGCCATTGCGAGTTGATACGCATCCAAAGAAAAGGAGTGCGTTTCGCAATGTTCGCAA
>NZ_SOEB01000006.1 GCF_004365965.1 Rhodovulum visakhapatnamense | reverse complement strand
CGCGACCCGCTACGACAAGACCGCTGAGAGCTTCCTCGGCTTCATTGACATCACGTCGATCCGTCTCTGGGTCCGCCATTTGTCAACATGACCTAAGAAATCTGGGGCACATCAGTTAGAGGACCGCAACGCCCGCAGCCCTGTCAAACCCGCCGCGTGATCCTGTCCACCCGGAAGGGCGCACTCCAGATGGGCGTCATTTTTGCATGCCGTTCTGCACACTGGCGCCAGACGTCGGAAACTCAGAACAGAGTGATATCAGTATCCGGCTTCGGCTTGGGCGCGGGAACGCGACGCTCGGGCGGCGCCTCGGTGGGCGGAAGCAGGACCAAACGAGCGGCGCCAGTCACTGGGCGAAAATGCAGGCGTCGCGCTTGCGTGCCGCCCAGGCTTTCGGACACGACTTCAAAGCCCTCTCTCCGGATGTAGGATCGGGCGAAATCGACATTTCGCGCCCCGATATCGCGGAAGGCGCCGCTGACGCGCGCGCCTCCGAACAGCTTCACCTTGAGGTCGGACCGCCGGGCTCCGGCCTTGAGAAGCTCGTTGATAAGGAGTTCCATGGCCATGGCGCCATACTTCAGTTCGGTCGACCCGGATTCGGCATCCCCCGGCAGAAGGAAATGGTTCATGCCCCCGATGGCGGCATTGATGTCGTAAACACAGGCCGCGACGCAGGAACCCAAAACCGTCGAGAGCACGATGTTCGCGTCGCGCGAAACGTGATACTCGCCCTGAACCACAGCATGGACGCGGGAGGGCCAGACATCTTTTTCGGGCGCCCGAATAGGCGTTTTCTGAGTCATGCCGCGCTCCTCCGACTACAGTTTTCAAGAACCGCCCGGCCAATGGCGTCAAGCGGCAGTCTTTCGCGGACTCCGCCAAGCTCAAAGGCCGCACGCGGCATCCCGTAGACCAGCGAGGTCTTTTCGTCCTGTCCGATGGTATAGGCACCGGCACGGTGCAGCGCGAGCATACCCTCGGCTCCGTCGCGGCCCATTCCTGTCAGAATCGCCGCACAGACCCGAGAGGCGACCGGAACCGCAGACGCAAAAAGCGCATCCACTGACGGACGATGACCCGCCTGTAGCGATCCCTCTCTCAGACGGCAGCGCAAGGCACCGGTTGCGGCGACCTCCAGGTGGTGCGTCTTGCCTGGGGCAAGAAGAACCCGGCCCGGCACCAATGGCTCCTGGTCCTGGGCCTCGACCACCGTCGCAGCACAGTTCCGATCAAGCAAACGCGCCAAGCCCGAACTGAAAGACTCGCTGGTGTGCTGTACGATGAGAGTTGGAGGACAATTCGGAGGAAATGCCTCAAGGACCTTGACCAGCGCATCGACACCGCCCGTGGACGCGCCGAGAAGGATGAGGCGTCCGTGCTGGAAAGACATGGCGGATTCTGCCTGAGGAGCCGGAACGTCCCTAGCGGCTCTGCCGAGGTGGACTCGCAGAAGGCATTGCCGCAAATCCTCGACCGAGGCGTCGCTATGGGTCACCGCCACGCCCTCACGGATCAGGGACGACGGCAGGCGCGCGATATTGGCTTCGGTTTCTGCGACAACCACACAACGGATGCCGAGAGCCTTGAAGAGCATCAGAAGAACTTCGAATTCCGCCAGCCGCGCCAAGGCTTCAGCCACGATCACGGCTTGCGGCGGCCGACTTTCCGCAATGTGGTAGGTTTCGCTAAGGTTCGAGACGCACGCACCAAGAGAAACGGCCCGCATTTGCTGAACCGCAGCGGCAAGCCTGTTCCTGGTTTCCGTCCGTTCGTCCGCGATCATCACACGCATGAACCCAATCCTTAACTCATGCTTCCAGAGGTCGGCCCAGCGCCAATCGAGACCCGATGCCATTCCACCTCGGAGAAGAAACGCCCTGCGCGCCTTTCTTTCCCCCTGGAACAGAAGAAATCCCTCAAATACTGCCCATTCCGACCAGAGACGGATCGAAAACAGACACTTGCGAAGCTGGAATTCAGTGGGAAGGCTTCGATCATCGATCCAGTCCTCATTCTCGCCCAGGCAACCGAAAACCGAGTGAAATTGTTTTGCTTCACGCGGGCAGGTGCGACACGCACCGAATTTCACTCGACTGACTGCCGCTAGGGCCGAAATCCGGCCGAAGGCCTTTGCCCCGGCCCCACCGAATTCACATCACGGCGCTCACTTGGAGCCAATCTTTACGCGGACATATTGACATAGCATTACAGTCTCCCAGGACAGCGCGCGCCCTAGAACACGTCGATATCGCCGCCCGAATGTGGCGCATCGCGTTTTTCCGCTGTCGACATGACCGCCCGCAGCTGGTCCAGCCGAAGCTGCTCGATCAGGCTGCCCGGAACCTGCGCATCCACGGGCACAAGCTTGGCCAGTTCCTGACCAAAGGGTGCCATATCTTCGAGAATCTGGATGACCAAGTCCACCAGTTGCAGTTCGCTTGCGCTTCCCATTCGTGCGGGATGCGCAGCCCGCCTTTCTAGCACGGCCTTTTCGTACCGCCGGAGAAGCTCGGCGGCGTGCAGCAACTCATGGCCAAACGTCGTCATCACGCGTTGAAGCCGAGGGCCATCTGCAACCATCTGAAGGTCGTGATGCGTCAAAGGCGCCCCACCACGGCTTCGATCGCCTTCTTCATGGTCGCCGTCGTGAAGGGCTTGCGCACCATGTTGTTGAGCCCCAACTGTTGACCTTTCTGGATGAGGTCGGGGGTGGGCGTTCCGGTCACCAAGATGTAGCCGATTCGCTGTGTGGAACGATTACGGCGGAGACCTTCGAGCAGCTGCAACCCATCCATGCCAGGCATGTTGTAATCTGCAAGCACGAGATGGACCGGGTCCGCCGCCAGCCGCGAAAGCGCCGCACGTCCGCTTGCTTCGGTTGCGACGTGGAAAATGCCGAGTTCCTCCAACGCCTGGGTTACAAGGCCGCGACTGACCGTCATGTCGTCGACAACCATGATCCGAAGACTGTCTTTGAGTGACATCCGTTATTCCTTTCCTAATGTCGCTTCGCGGTCACGAAGCGGAGCGTTTTCTATAGGCAGTCACCCCGGCCGCCTCGAGCATTCCCGTGGCGGGTCCGGAAACCCGCTCAGAGTGGCCGATGAAGAGCATGCCTCCGGGAACAAGTTGTTCCGCAAGTCTGCGCCAAAGGGTCTGCTGGGTCTGGTTATCGAAGTAGATCGCCATATTCCGGCACATGATCACGTCAAAAAGGCCAGACATTGGCCAATTGCCGTTAATGTTCAGCTGCCGGAAGGACACGAGGGATCTAACATCCGCCCGCACCCGGAAATCGGTCTTTGCACCGCCGGATTTCTCGAACACCTGGTTCGCCCATGACCCGGGCGGAATCTTGGCTTCCTCGTCGCTATAGACCGCCGCCTCAGCCCGCCGAAGTACAAACGGATCGATATCTGTCGCGAGAATCCTGACATTGAGCTTGGGCGCCTCGGGACAAAGCAGAATCACGCTGCCTGAAAGGGAATAAGGTTCGGGCCCAGACGAACAGCCGGCCGACCAGAGCCGCACACGTCCACCGGATCGCGCCCGCTCGACAAGGCGCGGCAGCACTTCCGACTGAAGCTGTTCGAAGTGGTGCTTTTCGCGGTAGAAATTCGTGACGTTGGTTGTCAGCGCCGAGATGAAGTGATCGCTTTCAGTGTCGAGATTGGCGCGCAGGAATTTGTCATATTCAGTAAAACCATCGAGATTCAGCGCTACGATCCGCTTCCCGAGGCGGGAATGGATCATCGCTTTCTTCGACGGCTCGAGATGAAGCCCGTATTCGGATTTCGCGAACGCCGCAATACGCTGGAAATCGCTTTCTCCGAAGGCGATTTCGGAGCGCCGCCGAGGCGTCAGGGATGATGTCGGAGCGTTCATGCCGCATCCGTCAGGCCGCGGGGCACCAGAATCTCGGGTGCCAGAATGCGCGACATCCCTTCCTCGATCGAAATGAGGCCAAGGATGCTGTTGGGAACGTCTCCGCCTCCCATGGTCGGCGCTTCGCAGATCTGACTTCCTTCGACCGTGAGGATCTCGGACACCGAGTCCACCAACAACCCGATCGTCTTGGAGCCGATCGCAACGACGATGATCACATGCCGAGGAGAGGCCTCGCATTCGCCAAGCCCCAGACGCGCTGCAAGATCGATGATCGGAATCACCGCACCGCGCAGGTTCATCACGCCCAGCACAGCCTCTTCCGCATGCGGGAGAGCTGTGACCGGTGTCCATCTACGGATTTCCCGGATCTGGGTGATCTCGATGCAGAAGCTCTGCCCTGCGGCCTTGAGAGTGACGAATTCCAGGACGTCATCATCACCCCATTGTTGCGGTCTGGGCATAGTCCATCTCCTCTCTGGAGGCCATTTCCCTGCCGTAGTGGCCGGCGAGGGACAGGATGGCGTCAGTGTCGATAATCAGAGCGATCCGGCCATCGCCCAGAATGGTTGCGGCAGAGATCCCTTCGATCGCGCCATAGTTGCCTTCGAGACTTTTGATGACAACTTGTCGCTGGTCCGAAATGTCGTCGACCGCTAGGGCCACAAGCCCGGATTGCTCGGACCGGATCAGGATCAAGATGTTGTCCGAGGTGATCTCCGCTTCTGTCGGGAAGCCGAGAAGCCTGGCCAGATTGACGATCGGCACATACGTGCCTCGGATTGACAGAAGCCGACCGTCTCGACCGAAAGGAAGGATATCCTTGGGCTTGGGGCGGATCGTTTCCACTACGCTGGAAAGTGGGGCAACCAGGGTTTCGCCGGCAGCATGGATCACCATGCCGTCCATCACCGCCAGCGTCAGGGGAAGGGCGATCGAGAACTTGGTGCCCATCCCCTGGCGGCTGCTGATCGAAATCCGGCCGCCGAGGGAGGTAATCGCGGTCTTAACCACATCCATACCGACACCGCGACCGGACAGGTTGGTCACCTTCTCGGCCGTCGAGAACCCCGCCATGAAAAGCAGGTTGTCGATTTCAGAATCGGCCATCTTCGCGTCGGCCGCGACCATGCCCTGGCTGACCGCTTTCTCGAGGATGCGTTTCCGGTTGAGACCGGCCCCGTCGTCGGAGATCTCGATCAGCACGTCGCCCGAGCAATGGGCGGCCGAAAGCTTGATCGTGCCTTGCGCCGACTTTCCGGCGGCCGCACGCTTCTCGGGGCCCTCGATGCCGTGGTCAACCGCGTTCCGGATCATGTGAGTCAACGGTTCGGCGAGCCGTTCGACAAGAGTCTTGTCGATTTCGGTGGCCTCACCCTCGGTGACCAGGGCGACGTCCTTTCCGAGACTGTAGGCCGCCTCGCGCACAATTCGCTGCATCCGCTGGAAGAGCGGTTTGACGGGCTGCGCTCGGATCGCCATCACACCTTCCTGCAGCTCGCGAGCCAGGTATTGGTAGTCGTCGAGATCGCTCATGATGTCGGAATTCGACGCCATGCCGGAGGCCACGAGCTTCTGCGTGATGACCGCCTGGTTGATGATGAGCTCGCCCACCGTGTTAATCAGCCGGTCGACCCGTTCCGGATCGACGCGAAGCGTGGTCTGGGGGATCGAGGCGGCGGGCTTTGCCGCCTTGGATTTCTCGGCCGCAGCCGGCTCGGACGTCGAAGACGCCACAGCGGCCGGTTCTGCCGCAGCTTCTTCAGCTGCGACCTGCGGCATGGAAGGCTTTGAGGGCTCGGCAGTGGTCATCGGACTGTCCTCGGGTTCGATCCCGGGAAGGTCGAGAGCCGGACCGGCCGATCCGCCGGAGACCTGTTCGATCTCGCAGATGTCATCAAGGAAGACGAAGGCGTCGCGGATGCTGACCTCTGTCATCGAGCCGGTAAGCGTAAGTTCCCAGGAAAGGTAGCAGCGGTTCGGGTCGAACTCGTCCGACACAGGCAACGCAGACGCGTCGCAAGAGACATCAAGCTGTCCGAGACCGACCAGTTCGGCGAACAGCAGGAAGGGATCGTGGCCGTTCCTGAACAGATCCGCGATCGCGGGCACGCGGATCTTGTAGACATCTTCCGCGTCCTCGCCCGGCTCGTCAAACGACAACGGCATGAAGGAGACGGCCGTGAATTCGAAGGCTTCGTCAGGCTCGGGCGCCCCCGGTCCGTCTTCTTCGGACCCGGAGAGACCGACCAGCAGCTCGATCAGTTCGGCCATTTGCGACGGTTCCTCGTCGCTTTCGGCCTGGGCCAGTTCGACCAGTTCGGCCAGCATGTCGCCCGAGCGCAGGATCGTCTGCAGGGCATCGGGGTCGAGCACCAGAGAGCCGGAGCGCAGACGGTCGAGAACGGTCTCGAACCGGTGCGCAAACTTGACCAGCGTGTCGAGCGCGAAGGCACCCGCCGCCCCCTTGATCGAATGGACCGCCCGGAAGATGGCGTGAACCGTCTCTTCGGTAGCCGTGCCTGCTTCCAGTTCGCCGGTCCCTTCCGAGAGCTGGTCCAGCAGGTCTTCGCACTCGGCGAAGAATGTGGCTTTGAGATCGTCGCGCGACATGGCTCAGCGCGCCCCCGTGACGCGGCGGATCACGCTGATCAAGCCCTCGTCCTGGAACGGCTTGACGATCCAGCCGGTCGCACCGGCGGCGCGGGCTCGTTCCTTCATCGCGCTGCCGCTTTCGGTTGTCAGCACCAGAATCGGCACACGGGCATTGGTGCCGCCGCCGCGGATGTGCTCGATCACGCCGAACCCGTCCATCTTGGGCATGTTTATATCGGTGATCACCGCGTCGTAGCGGTCCTTCACGAACTCGTCGACACCGGCCTGCCCGTCATTCGCCGTGGTGACAGCGAAGCCCGCCGAACTCAGCGTCTCCCGTACCATCTCGCGGATCGTGAGCGAGTCGTCGATGGCAAGGATATTGATCATTGCTGGACCTCCGCTGTGCCAAGGATCAAGTCATGCAGGCCGAGAAGGCTCAGTCCTTCGGAGAAGGCCGGCGAGGCGTCGGCGACCGAGAAGGTCCCGCCGACCGATTCGACATGTCGTCTGAGAAAAAGAAGAAGCTGGGCCGAAAGCGCGCTCTGGGCCGGGGCCTCGGCCGCCTGAACCCGGATTTCCTTCGGGGCCGCCTCAAGGACGGATTTCACGACACCACCGGCATCTTCGGACCAGGCCGGGTCGGTGATGTCGAGGTCATACTGGCATTCGGGTTCCATTCCGATCCCTCGAGTTCCTGCAACGTACGCTCTGCTCAAGATTGAATAACCCTGCGGAGCCTAAGAAGTGGTGAATGGCAGACGTCAGGATTGTCTGGCCTGTCGTCGCGAACGCCCTGCCGTCGGCTCGGGCCTACAGACAGGCGGCTCTGGCCGGATTTCTTCCGGAGCGCGTCGACGCCCGCGTATGGCGAGTCGAATCGTCGAAAATTGGCCGTAACGGCGGCGGGTTTGGGCAAGGCTTCGGGCGACGGGTCGCGACGAACCCAGAGTCGGCCCCGTCTGGGCCCGGATCAGAGCGGGATCACATCCACCCGGTGTTCGGTGCGGTGCGACCCCGAGGTGCGCGAAGAGCCCTTGACCGGCGCCACATCGGCATAATCGCGCCCGATCGCGATTGCGATGTGATCGGCGCCGACCAGCATGTCGTTGGTCGGGTCGATCTCGACCCAGCCGGTTTCCATCCCGCACCAGGCACGCACCCAGGCATGCATCGCATCGGCCCCTTCCAGACGCGGCTGGCCGGGTGGCGCCACGGTCCGGAGAAACCCGCTGACATAGCCCGCGGGAATGCCGACAGAACGCAGCGCCGCGATGGTAACCTGACTGATGTCCTGACAGACGCCACGCCGGTTCTGGAACGCCTCGATCGGCGTGGTCGAGACCTCGGTCGCCCCCGGATCGAAGTCGAACCGGTCGTGAATCGCGTGGGATACCGCCTGCAGGGCCGCCATGACCGACATGCCGGGCGCGGTCACCTCTTCGGCGAAGGCGGCGATTTCGGGTTCATGCCGGATGCGTTCGGAGTCGCCCAGAAAGTGATGAGGCGACATCGGGGTGATGCTCTGGATCCCCTGTATCTCGGCCCCAAGCGCCGCCAGCCCGCAAGAAAGATCCAGCGTCGTGCCGCGTGGAATGCGCCGAACCCGGCCCTCAAAGCGGAACAGGAACTCGGTCTTGCCCGCGTCATGGGCGATCTCGGTCGTGGCATTGCCGAAGAAATCCACCCCGTCGCGGCGGAAATCCGGAACCGGGTCGGCCGACACCAGCCCCGTGATCAGCGTCTGCTCGCCATTGGTCAGCGGCAGCATGCGCAAGAGCGTCCGCGTCGAGGCGGCCGGGCTGTCGTAGAGATAGCCGATTTCGAGGCGGATGTCGTATTCGATCGGCACGCGGGGGCCCTCCCGGAGCTCAGCTCAGATAGCGCTGGGTCAGCAGCGTCGAGATTTCGCGGATTTCGCCCTGAAGCCCGAAGAGCCGTTCGGTTGTAATATCTTCGGGCACCGCCACCGACAGTTCGGTATGCAGAAGCAGGATCGCGCGCGCCAGGTCGGACATCGGATCGGCGGCGGCATTCTGCGTCAGCAGCCGGTCCTGGTCGCGCAGCATGTCGATCTGGAAGAAGACCGACCGCGGGTTGCCCGCGTCGAGCGCCAGAAGGTCGATCACGCTGCTGCGGCTGGTATGCACGGAATACCGGCGGCGATGGGTCATCACGCTGTCGCCGACCTCGATCGCCACGTCGAATCCGCCACCGGGCTGGGCGGGATCGGCGAAGGCCGCCAAAAGCGAAATGGTCTGGTCGGCCCGTTCCAGCGCGCGTCCCATGGTCAGGAACCGCCAGCCGGACGAGCGGTACATGTTCTCGTGCACGAGCCCCGAGAACCCGGCCAGCTTGCGCAACAGCTCGCCCATCGCCTTGACCGCCTGATCGCCCGGATGCACCCGGCTGAAATGCCCCCGCGCGGTGAAGGCCAGATCGGTCAGCGCTTGCCAGCCATCGGTCGAAAACCGGTCGCGGACCTTGCCGGCGCAACCCTGGGCCGCATCGAAAAGCTCCAGCACCACGGCGGGAACCGGTTCGTCGATATCGACGCCGAATCCCTCGATGAAAGCGCCCAGACGTGCCACCAGCGGCAGAGACGGGTCGCCGCTTTCCGACAGCCGCAGGTGATAGGCGCGCAGCTCGCGCACCCGCGCCTCGGCCCGTTCGACATAGCGCCCGAGCCAGAAAAGATTGTCGGCGGCACGGCTTGGCAGCAGTCCCGGCCCGCGCCGGATGAACGGCCCCTCGGGCTCGCCGGTCAGCGTTTCAGGCTCGACCGGTCGATCTCCGACCACCCAGACATCGGCGACCGAACCGCCGTTCTTCATCGACAGCGCGGTCGGATCGCCCGACCGCCCGATCCTTGCATAACCGCCGGGCATCACCGTCCAGCCCCGGGACGTGCGGGTGGCGAAGACCCGGATCAGCGCCGGGCGCGGCAGCAGCTGGCCATCGATCATCGCGGGCGTGGTCGACAGCGTCACTGCCTCCTGCCCCACCAGATTGGGGCCGTCGCGGTCCAGCCATTCGCCGATCGGGCGCCGCGCGGTGCCGCGGAAATCGCCGCCAAGCGCGGTCAGGGCATCGACCTCGAAGGGCAGGTCCGACGACAACGCCCGGCCGATCATCATCCGGTGCAGATTCTCGTAGACATAGCCCCTTTCCAGATCCTGCCCGCACCACCAGGTGGCGATGTTGGGCAGCTTCAGCGGCTCGCCCATCAGTTTTTCGCAGATCCTCGGCAGGAAGGCCATGAGCGCCCGGGCCTCCAGCACGCCCGAGCCCAGACAGTTCAGCATGGTGACATCCTGCGCGCGCAGCGCCGCCACCATGCCCGGCGTGCCCAGCGCCGAGTTCTCGTCGAGTTCCAGCGGGTCGGCAAAGCGCGAATCGAGCCTGCGCCACAGCACGCTGACCGGCTGCGGGCCATGGATCGTGCGCACCATCAGCCGCCCGCGCTCGACCTTCAGATCCTCGCATTCCAGCAACAGCAAACCCAGATAGCGCGCGATATAGGCATGTTCGAAATAGGTGTCGGAATGATGCCCGGGCGTCAGGATCGCGACCTTGCCATCCCCGCCCGCATTCAGCGCGGTCATCGCGCCGCGATGGGCGCGGAAGAACCCGGCCAGCCGTTCAACATTGGACGTCGGGAAGAGATCCTGGAACACCCGGCTGGTTGCCATCCGGTTTTCCAGCGCGAAGCCCGAACCCGAAGGCGCCTGGGTGCGGTCGCCCAGAACCAGCCAGGACCCGTCCGGCGACCGCCCGACCTCGAAGGCCAGGAAATGCAGGAAATGGCCCGAGCGCGGCCGGATGCCCACCATCGGACGCAGCCATTCGGGGTTTCGCGCGATCAGTTCGGCCGGCAAGAGCCCGTTCGCCACCAGATCGCCCATCCCGTAGAGATCGGCCATCACCTTTTCCAGAAGCTCGGCGCGCTGCACGATGCCCTCGGCCAGCTCGCGCCATTCCTCCTCGGCGATGACCACCGGCACATGCGACAGCGGCCAGTCGCGCAGCGTCGACCCGCTCTGGGTGTGCTGGCGGTAATAGACGCCCGCGTCATGCAGGTACTGATCGCCCCGCGCGAAGCGTTCGGCCATCTCTTCGGGGCTTTGCCGCGCCAGAAGGTCGATCAGCGGCCGCCAGACCGGACGCAGTCTGCCATCGGGGCGCAACAACTCGTCGGCCACGCCGTTCGGCGGGCTGTACTCCTGCAGAAGCGCCAGAACCGGATCCTCGGCGATGTCGTCGGGCGAAGTCATGTCAGATCCCGGGTGGGCGGCGCAGATCGAGGGTCATCGGAAACTCGGGATGCGGGACCTCGAATGGGGGCCGGTAGGCGCCGGCATGATGCCCCATCTTCTCGAACCGCGCGAGCCGCCTTGCCTCGGCCTCGTTGGCATTGACCGGGAAGGTTTCGTAGTTGCGCCCGCCCGGATGGGCCACGTGATAGGTGCAGCCGCCCAGCGCCCGGCCCGACCAGGTGTCGTAGATGTCGAAGGTCAGCGGCGCGTTGACCGGCAGCACCGGGTGGAGCGCCTCGGCCGGCTGCCAGGCCTTGAAGCGCACGCCCCCGACCCGCACGCCACTTGTGCCGGTCTCGGTCAGGGGCACGGTGCGGCTGTTGCAGGTGACCGCATAGCGGCCCGGGTTCAGCGTGGTCAGCTTGACCTGCATCCGCTCGACCGAGCTGTCGGTATAGCGGACCGTGCCGCCAATGGCGCCGCGTTCTCCCAGCACATGCCAGGGCTCCAGTGCCTGACGCAGTTCCAGATGCACGCCCTCGTACTCGACCTCGCCGCAGAACGGAAAGCGGAACTCGGCCTGGGCCTCGTACCAGTCGGGGCGGAAGGCAAAGCCATGGTCCTGCAGGTCGCGCAAAACGTCCATGAAATCGGTCCAGACGAAATGCGGCAGCATGAACCGGTCATGCAGCGTCGTGCCCCAGCGCACCGGATTGCCCTTGACGGGATCGGCCCAAAGCCGGGACAGGATCGCCCGGATCAGCACCTGCTGGGCAAGGCTCATCCGCGCATCGGGCGGCATCTCGAAGCCGCGGAATTCCACCAGCCCCAGCCGTCCGGTCGGCCCGTCGGGCGAAAAGAGCTTGTCGATGCAGATCTCCGAGCGGTGGGTGTTGCCGGTCACGTCGATCAGGATGTTGCGCAACAGCCGGTCCACCAGCCAGGGCGGCGGCGCCGCGCCCTCGCCCGGATCGGGAAACTGGCTCAGCGCGATTTCCAGCTCGTAAAGACTGTCATGGCGGGCCTCGTCGATCCGGGGCGCCTGACTGGTCGGGCCGATGAAGAGCCCGGAGAAGAGATAGGACAGGCTCGGATGCCGCTGCCAGTAGAGGATCAGCGAGCGCAACAGGTCGGGCCGCCTGAGGAAGGGCGACTCCATCGGCGTGGCGCCGCCCACGACGACGTGGTTACCGCCCCCCGTGCCGCAATGCTTGCCGTCGATCATGAACTTGTCGGCGCCCAGCCGGGTCTGCCGCGCCTCTTCATAGACCCCGAAGGTGATGTCCTTGCAGTCCTCCCAGCTTTGCGCGGGATGGACGTTGACCTCGAGCACGCCCGGATCGGGTGCGACCCGGATCACGTTCAGCCGGGAATCGTGGGGCGGCGTGTAGCCCTCGACATGGATCGGCAGGCCCAGCGCCTCGGCGGTCTCTTCGGCGGCGGACAGCAGGTCGAGATAATCCTCTAGCCGCTCGACCGGCGGCATGAAGAGGCAAAGCCGCCCGTCGCGCGGCTCGACCGCGATGGCGGTGCGCACCGTGCTGCCCGCCGGATCGACGCCCTGTTCCATCAGGCGCTGGCGGGGACCCGCGTCTTTCGGCTCGGACACCGGCTGCGACCGCCCCGGCGTGGTTTCAGGCATCTCCCGCGCCTCGTCCTCGGCGGCGATGCGTTCGAACTCTTCCATCAGCGCGCGGCGGCGATCCTCGCGGGCGGCGTGGAAATCGGGCAGCGGCCCGACCGCGACCGAGGTATCGGCCGGGTAGACATAAGGAAAGGCCGAAGGCGGCACGAAGGGCAGCGCGCCCAAAGGCAGGCGGAAGCCCACCGGGCTGTCGCCGGGCACGAGAAACAGATGCCCGCGCCGGGTCTTCCAGTGTTCCGACCGCCAGCGCGCCCCGGCCGCCTTCGACTGCCAGCGCTGAACGGGAAGGATGAAACCCGCGGGCCGGTCGAGCCCGCGATTGAAGACCCGCGCGATCCGGGCGCGCGTCTCGGGGTCTTTCAGCTTGGAATCCTCGGGCGTGACATTGACCGGCAGGTCGGCCTCCTTGAGGATCCATTCGACCGGGTCCTCATAGGCGGCATGGACATAGTCCGCGCCCACGCCGATGGCATCGGCAAAGCCCGACAGGAACCGCTCGGCATCCTCGGCGGTGGCCCCGGTCTGGTTCTCTTCGGCGATCAATTCGGGGTTCTTCCAGACCGGCCGCCCGTCGCGGCGCCAGTACAGCGAGAAGGTCCAGCGCGGCAGGGTCTCGCCGGGATACCACTTGCCCTGGCCATAATGCAGAAATCCCCCGGGCGCGAAGCGGTCCCGCAGCCGCCGGATCAGCCGGTCGGCAAGCCCGCGCTTCATCGGGCCGACGGCGCCGGTGTTCCATTCGTCGGCCTCGAAATCGTCGATCGAGACGAAGGTCGGCTCGCCGCCCATGGTCAGCCGCATGTCCTGCGCCGCGATCTGCGCATCGACCTTGTGGCCGAGCGCATCCAGCGCCGACCAGGCCTCTTCGGGGAAGGGCCTGGTGATGCGGGGATGCTCGGCCGTGCGCCGCACCTCCATATGGAAGTGGAAATCGACCTCGGCCGGGCTGGCCATGCCGCTGATCGGCGCGGCGTTGCGATAATGCGGCGTGGCGGCCAGCGGGATGTGGCTTTCGCCGGTCAGAAGCCCGCTGGTCGGGTCGAGCCCGATCCAGCCCGCGCCGGGCAGGAACACCTCGGCCCAGGCATGCAGGTCGGTGAAATCGTGATCGGTGCCCGCAGGCCCATCGAGCGCCACCAGATCGGGTTTCAGCTGGATCAGGTAGCCCGAGACGAAGCGCGCGGCAAAGCCCAGATGGCGCAGCACCTGCACCAGCAGCCAGCTGGTGTCGCGGCAGGACCCCGAATGCAGCCTCAGCGTGTCATCGGGGGTCTGCACCCCGGGCTCCATCCGGATCAGGTAGTCGATCTCGCGTTCGAGCCGGGCATTCAGCCCGACCAGGAAATCGACCGTGCGGGTCGCATTGCGCGGGATCGTCGCAAGGAAAGCCGACAAGGCCTCGCCCGCGGGTTCGGGGCGGCGGTAGATCGACAGATCCTCGGTCAGCTCTGCCGGGTAGTCGAAGGGCCAGTCCTCGGCGGTCTCGTCGACGAAGAAATCGAACGGGTTGTAGACCGTCATGTCGGCGACCAGATCGACCTCTATCTTCAGTTCGCGCACCGGCTCGGGAAAGACGAAGCGCGACAGCCAGTTGCCGTAAGGGTCCTGCTGGTGGTTCACGAAATGCCCGCCCGGCGAGACCTTCAGCGAATGGGAAATCACCCGGGTCCGGCTGTGCGGCGCCGGGCGAAGGCGGATCACCTGCGGACCGAGGCTGACGGGACGGTCATAGCGGTAATGGGTCAGGTGCCGGATGGTCGCGGTGATCGCCATGGAGGATCCAAACTTTAACGGTACTGTCCGGCAGCAAAGACGGTTTTCGACGTCCTGTAAACACGGGCGCTCGCCCCGGGGTTCCCGGGGGACCGCCCCGCAGTAGCCTTCGGGGGCAGAGCCGCCTTGCCAAGCTGTCCTTTCAGACGGGTAACGGCCTATCTGCCCGTGTCTTCATCTCCGCCGGGAAGTGTCACGCCGCGTTTGTCCATGTAGGGCCGGAAATACTCGCGAAAAGCCGAAAAGCCCTCGGCCAGCATCAGGAACTCTTCGCGGTTCATCACCAGGACCTTGCAATCCTCCTTGGCGCGCACGGTCGTCTTGCGACGGGTGGCCCCGAGGATCAGCCGTTCGCCGAAATGCCCGCCCGGGCCGATGACGCGGAGCGTCGTCTCGCCGGTCTCCGGATCGGGCCGCTCCATCTCGACCGAACCCGAGATCACCGTATAGAAACCGTCCGACCTGTCGCCCGCGTTGTAGATCCGGTCGCCCGCGCGGTAATAGACATAGCGCAGCGGCGGTTTGCCGTAGAATTTCAGCTGCACCAGGCTGCGCGCGCCCAGCATGTCGAGCGACCAGTTGATCATCACCCGGATACGGGTGCCGATGCCGGGCAAGAGCGCCAGATAATAGGACCGCCAGATGAACCAGGCGGGAAAGCCCGTGATGTTGTGGCCGAAGACATTGGCGACGCCGCGCTTGGCGCCCAGAGAGGCCAGCGCCCCGCGCGAGGCATAGGCGAAGGGCTTCAGATCGCGCCCCCGGACGGCGGCGGCGATGTTGGCGGCAACCCGCTTGGCCTCGCGCACCGCGAATTGCGCGGTCGGAGGGGCGAAATCGATCCGTTCCGAGGCGCCCTCCTTCAGCGGGATCAGCGCGCAGTCGCCCAGCGCCCAGACATTGTCATGGCCCGCGACCCGCAAGGTCCGGTCGACAGGGATCCGCCCCTTGTCAAGCGGCAGGCCCATCCGCTGCACCACCGGCAGCGGTGCGTTGCCGATTGTCGCAACGATGGTCCGGGTGTCGATCACCTCGCCGTCGGTGGTCACAAGCTGGCGGTGGGTCGCGCTTTTGACGCCTGTTCTCAGCTTGATCTCGATGCCGTGACGCTCCAGATGGCCGACCGCGTAATCGGCCAGCGGCTCGGGCATCTCGTTCAGGATGCGGGGCGCGAACTCGATCAGCTGCACCCGTACCTCGGAGGGGTCGATCTTGGGATAGAAGCGCAGCGAGCGGTCGATCATCTCCTTCATCTCGCCGACCGTCTCGACCCCCGAGAAGCCGCCGCCGACCACGGTAAAGGTCAGCGCGCCGCGCTTGGTGTCAGGCAGTTCGGTGACCTGGGCATGTTCGAGCTGTTCGATGATATGGCCGCGCAGACGCCGCGCATCTTCCAGCGTCTTCATCTTCAGCGCGTGTTCCTCGAGCCCCGGCATGCGCGAGAAATCGGTGCCCTGCCCCAGCGCGATCACCAGATGGTCGTAGGGTACCTCGGTCGGGCGGCGCTGGATGCCCTGAAAAACGGTCACCACCTTGCGCTCGAAATCGACGCTGTCGACCACCGCCTTGCGGACGAACACCCCGTCAAGCACGAAGCGCAGCGGCGAGACCGCATGGGCGGGCGTGATCGAGCCGCCCGCCACCTCGGGCAGAAGCGGCTGGAAAACGAAATAGTTCTGGGCGTTGATCACCTCGATCTCGGCCTTGCGCCCGAACCGGCGGCGCAGCGCGCGGGCCGTGTACATGCCCCCGAAACCGCCCCCCAGAACCACTATCCTGGTCGCCATCGCGCTCTCCTGTGCTGCTCGGTCCTGCCTGGCTTGTGCGGCGATGCAGCATAACGCATCGCCCGACCGCCGCCAGACGGTATATTGTCCCTGCGTGCAGATCCCGGGGCAGGATCGAGGGGATGCGGGGGCGGCCTCCTGTCCAGATGTCCAATTGCGGATCGGGACGGACTGTGGCAATGCCCCTGACCAATGACACGCGCCGGCCCCATATCCGCCTATCTCAAGCTTTGCCACTGGCTCGACCGGGCCGCTCTGGCCTATTGCGTGGCGGCGGCGCTGTTTCTGACCGGCGCCACGCTGGCCATCGTCATCCTGCGCTACGGCTTCGGCACCGGGTCGATCCAGTTCCAGAACGCGGCCGACTATGCCTTCGCCAGCCTTCTGGTCTTCGCCATTCCGGTCACCCTGGCGCGCGGCGGCCATGTCCGGGTCGAGGTCATTTCGGAACGGCTCTCGCCCCGCTACATCCGCATCGCCGACATCCTCGCCGTGCTGATCTTCCTGATCCCGGTCTTCGGGCTGATGATCCGCGCGTTCTGGCCGGACCTGTCCTATTCCTGGTCGATCCGGGAAGGCGCCGTTGAAACCGGAGGGCTGGGCGGCGTCTATATCGTCAAGACCGCCCTGCCGCTGGCCTCGGCGCTGATGATCCTTCAGGGCCTCGCCATGATCCTGAAACCGGCCGAAAAGCGCAAAGACGTGCAGGAAATCCTATGACCGGCGAAGAGGGCGCCCTGCTGGTCCTGCTGCTGGGGCTGTTCGGCGGCATTCTCAGCGGCATCCCGGCGATGCTGGCGATCGCGGGCGTGCCGCTGATCACCGCGCTGATCGCCTCGGTCTTCGGGCTGTTCGACCTGAGTTTCCTCAACTTCTTCCCGGGCCGCGTCTGGGGGGTGATGTCGAACCGGCTGCTGATGGCGGTGCCGCTGTTCGTGCTGATGGGGGTGCTGCTGGAACGCGCGCAGCTGGCCGAGCGGATGCTGGGCGTGCTGGGCAAACTGACCCGGGGCTCGCCGCGCGGCATGGGGCTGAGCGTGCTGGCCTTCTCGACGCTGATCGCCGCCTCGACCGGCATCATCGGCGCAACCGTCGTGATGCTGGTGCTGATCTCGCTGCCCGCGATGCGTCAGGCCGGGATCGACAAGCGGCTGGCGGCGGGGCTGATCTGCGCCTCGGGCACGCTGGGTCAGGTGATCCCGCCCTCGATCATCCTGGTGCTGCTGGGCGACCAGATCGGCAATGTCTATCTCGAGGCGCAACAGGCCGCGGGCAATTTCGCGCCCGACCCGGTCTCGGTCGGCGACCTCTTCGCGGGCGCGCTGATCCCAGGGCTGCTGCTGGTCGCGATCTATGCCGTCTATGTCGCCCTCCGGCTTGGCCCCGCGCCCGAGCCGCGCCCGCCGCGCGAACCGGTGCCCGCCTCGGAGATCCTCTTCACCTTCCTGCCGCCGATCCTGCTGATCCTGGCGGTTCTGGGCTCGATCCTCGCAGGCGTCGCCACCACGACCGAGGCCGCGGGGCTTGGCGCCGTCGGCGCGCTGCTGATGGCCGCGCAAGCCGCCAAAGGCGGCCGCGCCGGGCGCTGGCTGATCGCCTCGGCGGGGCTGGCCGCACTGGTGCTGGTCGGTATGGGCATGGCAGGCCTCGGCCGGGCCGCGCCGGGCACCCTGCCCGGCCTGCTGGCGACGGGCGCGGCCGCGCTGATCGCGGCGGGCACGCTGATGGCAGCGCTGCGCACCTGGCGGGCGGGGCTCTTGCAGGGCGCGCTGACCGATACGGTGCGGATCTCGGGCATGGTCTTTGGCATCGTGGTCGCGGCCTCGCTGCTGTCGCTGGTGTTCCGCGGCTTCGGCGGCGACCATCTGGTCGAGGAGCTGATGGCCAGCCTGCCCGGCGGCGGCATGACCGCGATCTTCCTGGTGATGGCGGTGATCTTCCTTCTGGGCTTCATCCTCGAGGCGGTCGAGATCATCTATATCGTGGTCCCGCTGCTGGGCCCGCCGATCTTGGGCACCGACATCTCTCCGGTCTGGTTCGCGATCCTGATCGCGATGAACCTGCAGACCTCGTTCCTGACGCCGCCCTTCGGCTTTGCGCTGTTCTATTTCCGCTCGGTCGCGCCGCCCGACATCACCACGCTCGACACCTACCGGGGCGTGGTGCCCTTCGTCCTGCTGCAACTCGTGGCGCTGGGTGTTCTGGTCGCGCTTCCCGAGCTTGCGACCTGGCTGCCGCAGGCGATATTCCGGTAAGCGCAACGCAAGAGGACATCATGCATCGCAGAACCTTCCTGAAGACCGGCGCCGGGGTCGCGGCGGCAGGCACGCTGGCCAGCCCGGCGCTTGCCTCCGGCAAGATCCACTGGAAACTGCCGACCGCCTTTCCCAAGATGGCCCCCGCCGTCGGCACCAATGTCACCAATTTCGCCGAACGCGTCGCCGCGATGTCGGATGGCCGCCTGACCTTCACCGTCTATGGCGCGGGCGAGCTGGTTCCGGCCTTCGGCGTCGAGGATGCGGTGCAGGCGGGCAATGCCCCGGTCGGCCACGGCCCCACCTATTACGCCGCGGGCAAGAACCCCGCGCTGCACTGGTTCACCGGCGTGCCCTTCGGCATGACCTCGACCGAGCATACCGCGTGGCTGCGCTGGGGCGGCGGGCAGGAGGTCTGGGACGAGATCTATGCCCAGCGAAACCTCAAGCCGATCTATTCGGGCAACTCGAACACCCAGTCGGCGGGCTGGTTCAAGAAACCCGTCGACAGCGTCGAGGACCTGAAGGGCCTGAACATGCGCGTCGCGGGTCTGGCGGGCGAGGTTTACCGCAAGCTTGGCGTGAACGCCGTGCTGATGCCCCCGCCCGAGATCTTCCAGGCGCTGCAATCGGGCGCCATCGACGCGGCGGAATGGGTGGCCCCCTATCTGGACCAGGCGTTCGGACTGCAGAAGATCGCCGACATCTGCTACCTGCCCGCCTTCACCGAACCGGGCGCCGGGCTGGCGGTGGTGTTCAACAAGGATGCCTGGGCCGAACTGACCCCGGACCTGCAGGCAATCTGCGAAAGCGCGGCCTGGAGCGCGGCCTACGAGGTGCAGGCGCAGTTCGATCATTTCAACGCCAAGTCGATGGCCGAGCTCAAGGCCCAGGGCGTCGAGTTCCGCAGCTTCTCCGACGACGTGGTCGCGGCCCAGCGCGCCGCCTGGACCGAGGTGCAGGACGAACTGACCGCCGCCAATCCCGATGTGGCCAAGGTGCGCGAAACCTATGACGTCGCGCTGGCCGAGGCGCGCGACTATTCCCGCGCGATGGCGCTGCCGCTGCTGGCCGGACGGGTCTGAGCCGCAGCACCGCGCGCGACATGGACGAATGCAACGGGGCCGCCTGTCCGGGCGGCCTCTTTTTTGTCGATCAGTTCTATCCGCTGGCGCCAGAGGCCTCCTATTCTGCCGCGATCGGCAGTGTCGCCTCGGCCCGCCACTCGGCCAGCACGTCGGCATAGTCCGGATCGCGGCTGGCCACCGCAAGGGTCGCCTCCAGCATCCCCGCCTTCGAGCCGCAATCGTAGCGCCTGCCCGAGAAGGCGAACCCCGCCAGCCCCAGGCGTTCGGTGTCGCGCGCGATGGCGTCGGTCAGCTGGATCTCGTCATGGGCGCCCGGCCCCTGGCTCGCCAATGTCTCGAAAATCGCCGGATGGAGGATATAGCGCCCGACAACCGCCTTCAGCGAGGGGGCCTCTTCGGCGGCGGGCTTTTCGACCATGCCGCGGGCGCGGGTGATCGCCCCCTCCTGCCCCACCGGGTCGAGCACACCATAGCGCGACACCGCTTCCGGCGTCACATCCATCGCCGCCACCATATGCCCTGCGCCGCAGCGCGCATACGCCTCGACCATCTGGGCCAGGCAGCCCGGCCGGGACAGGATCAGATCGTCGGGCAGCACCACCGCGACCGGCCCGGGCAGCACCAGATCGCGCGCGCACAGAACCGCATGACCCAAGCCGCGCTGTTCGTGCTGCATGGTGAATTCGACCTCGTGTTCGTCCTCGTCCAGCGCCGCCGCCTCCAGCGCCTCGGCGATCCGCGCCTTGCCGCGCGCCCGCAGCGTCTCGATCAGGTCGGCATCGGCCCGCACATGACGTTCGATCGCCGTCTTCGAGGGATGGCTGACGAACACCATGCGTTCCACACCCGCCTCGCGCGCCTCGTCGATGGCGAACTGGATCAGCGGGGTGTCGATCACCGGCAACAATTCCTTGGGCGTCGCCTTGGTCGCGGGAAGAAAGCGGGTTCCAAGCCCAGCCACGGGAAAAATTGCGGTCCGCACGGGCGATGGGATCATATCTGGCTCCTGAAAATGACGAATGCACCTGCAGCATAACCGCGTCAGGAGCGGAAAGTTTCATCCAATGTCGAAATCTTCGCCACTCCCCCGCTGACACGCCTCGCGCGACCGCACAGAAGGCCCTTGCGGCGCATGCGACGGGGACACAGGGACAATGCGACAGTGTCAGGGTCAGGGACAGGGTCAGTTGGCCGAGGCGATCTCGCGGCCGCCAAGCTCGGACAACACGCGCCGGAAGGTCTCGCCCATGGGCGTCGGTTGCATCCGGTCGTCGACGAGATTGATCTTGGGAACCGTGCCCTGCCAGGGATAGGGATTGGCGGCGAACCAGGCGTGCCGTTCGACGAAGGGCAGACCGTCCATCATCTGCGCCGCCCGTTCGAAGAAGGCCGCACTTTGCCCGTAGCTGGCGGCGCCCGGGCGGTCCCAGTCGACAAGGGCGTATTCGGTGACCCAGATCGGACGGCGATATTCGCGGTGGACCGCCTGCAACCAGCGCCGGAAGGCCGCCACATCGCCGTCTGTCGAATAGTAATGCACCGCCATGAAGTCGATGCGATAGCCGCGCCGCTCGGCCTCGGTCATGAAACGCCGCTGCCACGAGCCGGGGCCGAGGGTTTCGGCCTGGGTGGTGGCCGGACTGCCGATCCGCAACCCGCGCCCCTTGGCCTCGACGCGCGGCCAGAGCGCCAGCGCACGCTCGACCGACAGCCCACCCTGATGCGATCCTTTGCCGTCGGGTTCGTTGAACGCCATCAGCGCCCGCACCGGGCGATCCGACGTGATCGGCTTGGCGAGGTCGCCCTCGGAATGGATCATCGGCACGAATTCGACGGTGCGCGAGGTGGGTCCCCGGGCCCAGAGCTGGTCGGTGCGCCAGGTGTAGTACCAGCCCAGCGCGGGCTGATCCTCGACCCAGTGGATCGTGGTGTAGCGGCTGTTCTCCCAGGCGCCGACCCCGGCCTTCTGGGCCAAGGCGGACTGCGCCAGAGACAACAGGAATACCCACAGGAAAAACAAGGTTTTCCCCACCATTGGCGCTCCCCTCGCAGGACGCTGTCTGTGCGATATCCCCAGTCTAGGGCCGACCGTGGATCAGAATATGGCCGGGCTCGTGATTTATTAAGGAATTGGCCGGGCCATTGGTTCCCGAGGCAGGAACGATCCACAGTGCCTCGCCCGGATTGTTTGCCAGACGCCTCGAAACGACCCACAAAAGGCGCCCTGAAGCGCTGTCAGGTCCGATCCACCTGCCACAATTCGGCCCCCTGCCGAAACCGCGACGGGGGCCCGCCGGACAGTGCGCACGGGACAAGACGCTGGAATAGGCGGGGCACAGGACTATGCTCTGGCATCGATTCAAGGGCCGCGACGTGACCGAATGACCGATACCCCCTCAGACCCGCGAGCCTCAGCCCCCGGCGCGGGTTCAGGCCCAGCCTCCGGCCGCGTCGCGAACCGTGTCGCGGGACGCGACCTTGCCTCGCTGATTGCCTGCCCGCATTGCGACGCGGTCTACCGGGCCGTACAGCCCGCCCCCCGCGCGCGGGCGGTCTGCGCGCGCTGTCACAAGGTGCTGATCGCCCCGCACCGGCAGGCCGGACAGCGGCTGATCGCGGTGGCGCTGGCGGTGGTGGTGCTGATCGGGGCCGCGACGCTGACGCCGTTTCTCAGGGTCGAGGCGGGCGGGATGAGCAACGCGACCTCGGTTCTGGGCGCGGCGCTGGCCTTCAGCGCCCGGCCGATGCTGATGGCGCTGGCGCTGGCGGTGGCCGCGCTGATCGTCTTCGTGCCGGTGTTGCGGGCGCTTCTGATCCTTTACGTGCTGACGCCCATCGTGCTCGACCGCCCGCCCGCGCGCCATGCCCGCGCCGCCTTCCGGCTGTCCGAGGCGTTGCGCCCCTGGTCGATGGCCGAGGTCTTCGCCATCGGCTGCGCCGTTGCGCTGGTCAAGATCTCGGACCTGGCCCAGGTCGAGTTCGGCCCGGCCTTCTGGATGTTCTCGGCCCTTGTCATCCTGATCGTGGTGCAGGACACCTTCATGTGCAGGTATTCGGTATGGACGTCTCTGGAGAAGTGAAAAGCGCACGCGACATGGGCCTTGTGGCCTGCACCCGCTGCACCCGGGTCTGGCCTGCGGGCACGCGAAGCTGTGCGCGCTGCGGCCAGCGGCTGCACCCGCGCGCGCCGCTGTCGCTGCAGCGGGTCTGGGCCTGGTGGAGCCTCGGACTGATCGCCTATGTGCCGGCGAATATCTACCCGATGCTGGAAACCCGGACGCTGGTCAGCACCCAGGACAACACCATCGTCGGCGGCGCGGTCGAAATCGCCCGCCATGGCAGCTGGGGCATCGCCGCGGTGATCCTGACGGCTTCGGTGCTGATCCCCATCGGCAAGTTCCTCGCGGTGGCGGGGCTCGCGCTCAGCGTCGCGCATGGCAGCCGCGTCAGCCGCGCCCGGCGCCAGCAGCTCTACGAGGTGGTGGAATATATCGGCCGCTGGTCGATGATCGACGTCTTCGTCGTTGCCATCCTCTCGGCGCTGGTGCAACTGGGCGCGGTGGTCTCGATCAGCCCCGGCCCGGCCAGCCTTTTCTTCGCGGTCTCGGTGATCGCCACCATGCTGTCGGCGCAAAGCTTCGACAGCCGCCTGCTTTGGGATGGTCCCGATCCGTCCCCCGCCTCCCGGAGCCGTCTGGCATGACCGATCTTCCTCCCGAAACCCCGGTCGAACCGGCCGGCCGCAGCCTGCTGGACCGCATTTCCGTCGTCTGGGTGATCCCGGCGGCGGCCTTGGCCATCGCGCTGGGCGTGGCCTGGCACAGCTATGCCGAACGCGGGCCTCTGCTGGAACTGACCTTCGAGAATGCCTCGGGCATCAAGGCGGGCGAGACCGAGCTGCACTATCGCGACGTGACCGTGGGCCTGGTCGAAAGGGTGGGCTTTACCGACAGTCTCGGCGAGGTGCTGGTCTCGGTCCGGCTCGACAAGGCGGTCGCGCCCTATGTCGATGACAGCGCCGATTTCTGGGTGGTCCAGCCCGAGGTCAGCGCGCGCGGCGTGACCGGGCTGTCGACCGTGCTGTCGGGGGTCTTCATCCAGGGCATCTGGAACGACCGACCCGACGGCTTTGTCGAACGCCACCAGGGCAAAAGCGCGGCACCGCTGAACCGCGAGGGCCGCCCGGGCCTCAGGCTGCGGCTGCGCGCCGCCACCGATGCGGGCCTGACCGAAGAGGCGCCGATCCTTTATCGCGGCATCGAGGTCGGGCGGATCGGCAAGGCCGAGGTCAGCCAGGACGGCTCGACCGTCGAGGCTGATGCCATCGTCTTCGCCCCGCATGACCGGCTGATCTCGACCTCGACCCGGTTCTGGGACAGCTCGGGCTTTTCCTTCTCGCTCGGGCCAGGCGGCGCGCGGGTCGATTTCTCGTCCGTCGCGGCGCTGCTGTCGGGCGGAGTGACCTTCCAGAGCGTGGTCTCGGGCGGGCGCGAGGTCCAGCCCGAGACCCGGTTCGAGGTCTATCCCGACGAATCCACCGCCCGGGCCAGCGTCTTTGCCGCCGATGAGGGCACCGCCCTAACCCTGACCGCCTATTTCGAGGAAAACGTCGAAGGGCTTTCGGTCGATGCGCCGGTCACGCTGGGCGGGCTCCGGATCGGCCGCGTCGCATCGCTGAACGGCATCGTCGATGCCGCGCGCTTCGGCGACGACCGGGTGCGGCTGTCGGCGACACTGGCGATCCAGCCCTCGCGACTGGGCATCGAGCAGAACGCGACGCCCGAGGACGCACTCGACTACCTCGCGGGCCGGGTGCGCGAAGGGCTGCGGGCGCGGCTGGTGACCGCTTCGATCCTGACCGGCGGGCTCAAGGTCGAACTGGTCGAGACCGCCGAGACCTCGCCGGCCGAAATTGACCGCGACGCCGACCCGAACCCGGTGATCCCGACCACGGCCAGCGACATTTCCGACGTCTCGGCCACCGCCGAGGGGCTTTACAACCGCATCAACGATCTGCCCATCGAGGACCTGATGCAAAGCGCCATCGACGCGCTGAACAGCGTCAGCACCCTGGCCGGCAGCGACGAGATCCGCGCCGTTCCGGGCGAGGTCAAGGCGCTGGTCGGCGAGGCGCGTGGCATCGTCGGCTCGGACGAGATGCAGGCCCTGCCCGGCCGCATCGACGGGGCCGTCGCCGCCATCGAGACGCTGACCCGCCAGCTGGCCGAGGCCGATGCTGCCTCCCGCCTGACCGAAGCGCTCGACGCCGCCGCCGGGGCCGCGCAAAGCATCGACGCCGCCGCTGCCGGTCTGCCCGATCTGGTCGCGCGCCTGAACGCGGTGGCCGATCAGGCGGCAACGCTGCCGCTGAACGAGCTGGCCGACCGGATCTCGGCGCTGCTCGACAGCACCGACCGGCTGATCGACACCGATCAGGCGCGCGATCTGCCGACCGATCTTTCCGCCGCCCTGCGCGAACTGGCGGCGATGCTGGCCGAGCTGCGCGAGGGCGGCATCGTCGGTAACGCCAATGCCACCCTCGCCTCGGCGCGGTCGGCCGCCGACGACATCTCGACCGCCGCGCGCGATCTGCCCGACCTGCTGGACCGGGCCAAGCGCATTCTGGGCCAGGCCTCGGCCACCATCGAGGGCTATGACGCCTCGCGCGGGATGGGCCGCGAGATCGACGCCGCACTCCGCGAGATCCAGCGCGCGGCCCAGGCCGTGACGACGCTGTCGCGGGCGCTGGAACGCAACCCCAACTCGATCCTGTTCGGACGCTGACATGAAACCGCACCTGCTACTTGCCGCCCTCGTCCCCTCCGCCCTGGCGCTGGCCGCCTGCAGCGGCAGCCCCGACCGTTACACCGTGCCCGACACGGCCGTCGCCGGGCCGCGCCTGCCCGTCGCCTGGCGCAGCGTCGCGATCCGCGAGGTGTCGCTGCCGACCTATGCCGCGTCCGAGGAAATCTACAGCCGCAGCGCCAGCGGGGCGCTGACCTCGTCCTCGGACGTGCTTTGGGCCGACGACCCGACCCGCGCCATCACCCAGGATCTGGCGCGCCTGCTGACGCAGATGACCGGCGCCCAGGTCGCCGCCGAGCCCTGGCCCTTCTTCAACCGCGCCCAGGCGACGCTCGAGATCCGCGTGGCCGACATGCTGGCCGAGCCCGACGGGACCTTCCGCCTGACCGGCCAGTTCTTCGTGGCCCCCGATGCGGGCGGGCGGAACCGCAGCGCGCCCTTCGCGATCGCGGTGCCCATCGCCGCCCCCGCCGGTCCCGCCGAAATCGCGGCGGCGCGCGGCGCGGCGCTGCGCGAGCTTGCGACCCAGATCGCCCGGACCGGGCTGCGCTGAGCCGCCCCGCGCCAAAGCCCGATTGCGCCCCGATCGTCGCGGCGCTAGCCTCTGCCCGCCACCGCCCCAAGGAGCCCAAGATGCCCGAAACCGCCCCGAACAGCTGGAAAGCCCGCGCCGAGTCGTCCAGTTTCTATGGCTTTACCGATCTGCCCTCGGTCAAGGCGCGCGGAACGGTGGTGCTGACCCATGGCGAAGGCCCCTATGTCATCGACACCGAAGGTCGGCGCTATCTCGACAGCAATTCGGGGCTCTGGAACATGGTCGCGGGGTTCGACCATGCCGGGCTGGCCGCCGCCGCCAAGGCGCAATACGACCGCTTCCCGGGCTATCACGCCTTCTTCGGGCGGATGTCCGACCAGACCGTGATGCTGAGCGAGAAGCTGATCGAGGTCTCGCCCTATGATCGCGGCCGGGTTTTCTACACCAATTCGGGCTCCGAGGCGAATGACACGCTGGTCAAGATGCTGTGGTTCCTCGCCCGCGCCGAGGACCAGCCCCAGCGCCGCAAGATCCTGACCCGGAAGAACGCCTATCACGGCGTCACCGCGGTCTCGGCCTCGATGACCGGCAAGCCCTATAACGCGCTGTTCGGCCTGCCGCTGCCCGATTTCATCCACCTGACCTGCCCGCATTACTGGCGCGAGGGCCAGCCCGGCGAGACCGAGGCCCAGTTCACCGCCCGCATGGCGGCCGAGCTGGAAGAAGTGATCGCGCGCGAGGGCGCCGAGACCATCGCGGGTTTCTTCGCCGAACCCGTGATGGGCGCGGGCGGCGTGATCCCGCCCTCGGCGGGCTATTTCGAGGCGATCCAGCCGATCCTCAAGAAGCATGGCATCCCGCTGATCTCGGACGAGGTGATCTGCGGCTTCGGGCGCACCGGCGCCGTCTGGGGCTGCGAGACCTATGATTTCGTGCCCGATGCCATCATCTCGTCCAAGGCGCTGACGGCGGGCTACTTCCCGATGGGCGCGGTGATCCTCGGCCCCGGGCTGGCCGACCGGCTGCACAGGGCCTCCGAGGCGGTCGAGGAATTTCCGCACGGCTTTACCGCCTCGGGCCACCCGGTCGGCTGCGCCATCGCGCTGAAGGCCATCGACGTGATCCTGAATGAGGGGCTTCTGGAAAACGTCCGCCGCCTGACCCCGCTTTTCGAAGAGGGCATGAAGCGGCTGGCCGAAAACCCCAATATCGGCGAGTTCCGCGGCAAGGGGCTGATGGGCGCGCTGGAAGCCGTCGCCGACAAGCCGACCAGGACGCCCTTCCCCTCCAACCTCTCGGTCAGCGAGCGGATCGCCAATACCTGCACCGATCACGGCCTGATCTGTCGGCCGCTTGGCCAGTCCATCGTGCTGTGTCCGCCCTTCATCCTGACCGAACCGCAGATGGCCGAGATGTTCGAAAAGCTCGAAGCGGCTCTGACCGAGGTCTTTGCCGGGCTGAAGGCGGGGGCGTGAGCACCGCCACCCCCGCGACCCAGGCGCTGCAACGCGCGGGCGTCGCGTTTTGGCCGATCGAATACGCCTATGTGGCCGGTCAGGACCGGATCGGGCTGCATGCGGCCGAGGCCATCGGCGCCGATCCGGGCCGGGTGCTGAAGACCCTGATGGTCGAGGTCGACGGCAAGCCCGCCTGCGCGGTGATCCCCTCGGACCGCACCCTGTCGATGAAGAAGGTGGCAGTGGCCTTCGGTGCCAAATCGGCCCGGATGATGCCGCCCGACAAGGCCGAGCGGCTGACCGGCTTTCATACCGGCGGCATCAGCCCCTTCGGCCAGAAGCGCCGCGCGCCGGTGGCCTTCGAGGCCAGCGCGCTGAGCGGGGCCGAAATCGTTCTGAACGGCGGCCGCCGCGGGCTGATGGTGGCCCTGGCCCCGGACGATGCGCTGGCCGCCGCCGGAGCACAGGCGGCCGATCTTTGCGCCGAGCACGCCTGAGGGAAGGGCGCGGCACCGGCGCGGATTGACCCCGGCCGCGAAGCCGCCAAGATGAACCCGACGCCCAGACGCCCGCGCGAGAGGACCCGACGATGCCGATGTACAACTACTGCTGCACCGCCTGCGAAGCCGAATTCGAGCTTCTGCGCAGCCTCAGCGATGACAGCGCCCCCGCCTGCCCCGACTGCGGCAGCCCCGAGGTCAGGCGCCTGCTGTCGCGCGTCGTCGCCACGGGCGACAGCGCGAAACTTATCAAGGGCGCGCGCAGCCTCGCCAAGAAGGAAGGCCATTTCAGCAACTATTCGAAGAGCGAGCGCAAGAAGGGCGGCGTCTGACCGCCCGCTTTCGGATCAGTCCTTGTCCTTGCGCCGCTTCTCGCGGTACTCGATCCCGAAGATCGCCGCCTGCGCGGCCAGAAACCCGAAGAAGACCGCCGCCGCGATCGAGGTCACGGTATGGACCGGGCCCGCCGTAAGATAGCCCCAGTCGGTCATGAGAACGGTGATCAGCGTCACCGCGATGCCCACGCCCCAGACGATCCGCCCGGTCGGAGGCTTTTTGCTGTCGTTTTCCATGCGCCGGAAAGTGGCACCGCGGCGGTCCGCAGGCAAGCGCGGCTTGCGGTCGCGGCCGGGCCGGGCCGACCTCAGCGCGACGCCTTCTCGGCGATCCCGCTGACGCCCTCGCGCCGCGCCAGCTCCGCCGCGACATCGGCCAGGGTCACGTCGCGGGCGGCAAGCATCACAAGCAGGTGATAAACGACGTCCGCCGCCTCGGAGGTCAGCCGGACGCGGTCGCCCCGGACCGCCTCGATGATCGCCTCGACCGCCTCCTCGCCGAATTTCTCGGCGCATTTCTCGGGGCCTTTCGCGAACAGCTTGGCGGTCCAGGACGTATCCGGATCGGCGCCCTTGCGCGCCTCGACCGTGGCTGCAAGACGCGCCAGCGCCTCGAGATCGGATGCGGTCATGTCAGCCTCACGGGGATGCCGGCGGCGGCCATATGCGCCTTGGCCTCGCCGATGGTGAATTCGCCGAAATGGAAGATCGAGGCGGCCAGTACCGCGCTGGCCCCGCCCTCGGTGACCCCCTCGACCAGATGGTCGAGCGTGCCGACCCCGCCCGAGGCGATCACCGGCACATCGACCGCATCGGAAATCGCACGGGTCAGCGGCAGGTTGAAGCCCGCCCGCGTCCCGTCCCGGTCCATGCTGGTCAACAGGATCTCGCCCGCGCCCTTGGCGACCACCGTCCGCGCGAACTCGACCGCGTCGATGCCGGTGGGCTTGCGCCCGCCATGGGTGAAGATCTCCCACTTGCCGGGACTGACCGTCTTGGCGTCGATGGCGACCACGATGCACTGGCTGCCGAACTGGTCGGCCGCCTCGTGCACCACATCGGGGTTGGCGACCGCCGCCGAGTTGAAGCTGACCTTGTCGGCGCCTGCCAGCAGCAGCGCGCGCACATCCTCGGCGGTCCGCACCCCGCCACCCACGGTCAGCGGCATGAAGCACTGCTCGGCCGTGCGTCGCACCACGTCGAACATGGTGCCGCGATTTTCATGAGTCGCGTGGATGTCGAGAAAGCACAACTCGTCCGCTCCGGCCGCGTCATAGGCCTTTGCGGCCTCGACCGGATCGCCCGCATCGACGAGATTGACGAAATTGACCCCCTTGACCACGCGCCCCTCGGCCACGTCGAGACAGGGGATGATACGGATCTTCAGCATGGCGGCTCCTTTCGCGCCCTCTTAGCGCGGGCGGGCGTCCGAGGAAAGACGCCCGAGAACAGCCAGCGGAAGGCCCCGGGCCGCGCCCCCGAAGGGGCACCGATGCCGGGGCCTTCGGACTGGAGCCGCCGACGACGTGCCGGGCCCGCGGAAGACAACGCTTCCGCTGCTCCCCGACACGCCGCCGGACGACGGCAGGGACGGCCTAGAGCGGCCGCGCCTGTTCGTAGCCGCGCGCAGAGACGCCGCGCGGCGTTGTCAGCAGGTGATCGGGGGTCAGACGCAGGGTGTCCATCGCGATCATCCGCTCTTCGTCGGTGGGCACGACAAGGGTCGCGACCGACGCATCGGCAGCGCTGATGTTCGGATAGCCGTCGCGCGCCACCTCGTTCGTTGCCTCGTCGATCCGGACGCCCAGGACGCCCAGCCCCGAACAGATCCGGGTCCGGATCTCGGCGCTGTTCTCGCCGATGCCTGCTGTGAAGACCAGCGCGTCGAGCCCGTTCATCGCGGCCGCATAGGCGCCGATGGTCTTCTTGATCTGATAGACGAAGATCTCGACCGCCAGCCTGCACCGGTCGTCGCCGTCAGCCGCCCGCGTCGTTACCTCGCGCATGTCGTTGCTGACGCCCGAGACGCCCAGAAGCCCGCTCTTGTGATAGCAAAGCGTCTCGACGTCCTTCAGGCTCATTCCCAGCTGGTTGACCAGATGGAAGATGATCGACGGGTCGAAATCGCCCGACCGGGTGCCCATGGGAACGCCCCCGAAGGTGCCGAACCCGATCGAGGTATCGACCGACCTGCCGCCATCGACCGCAGTCAGCGTCACGCCGTTGCCCAGATGGCAGATCACCATCTTCATGTCCTCGATGGGCCAGTTCAGCAGATCGGCCGTGGCCTGGCTGACATAGCGGCAGGACGTGCCGTGAAAGCCGTATTTCCGGATGCCGCTCTTGGCATAAAGCTCGTAGGGCAGCGCATAGACATGCGCTTCGGGCGGCACGGTCTGATGGAACGCGGTATCGAACACCACGATGTTCGGAACGCCCGGGAACAGACGCATCGCGGCCTCGATACCGGCGATGTTGCAGGGATTGTGAAGCGGCGCAAAGCCGACGCAGGCCCGAAGCTGGGCCATGACCTCGTCATCGACCACGACCGAGTCGACGAAAACGTCGCCGCCATGAACCGCGCGATGGCCGATGGCCGTGATCGCCGCCGGGCAGTCGATCACGCCGTAGTCGGCATGCATCAGGCTGGCCAGCATCAGTTCAAGCGCGGTCTTGTGGTCGGGAACCGGAAGCTCGACCTTCTCGCCGCGGCCTCCGGCCTTGTGATCCGAGTAGGAGCCGTCCTCGCCGATCCGGGCGATCAGACCCTTCGCCACGACTTCGGACAGATCGGTCGTGTAAAGCTGATACTTCAGGCTGGAACTGCCGCAGTTGATGGTGAGGATCATGGTGTCGTCCTTTCTTTGAAACGGCAAGGACGGGCGGCGCGACGGGGGGGGAGGGTGGGAGGAGGGTGTCGCGCCGCCCGTTCGGGGTGCAGGGTGTCGGTCTGCCCCCGGATCACACCGGCAGTGGGAGGAGAGCCCAGAAGCCGATGGAAGTCAGTACGTTGAAGACCAGCGTCATGGCCGCGATGGTGCAGGCCGGCGGGTCGATATGGGTATCGCCGCGGTCAAGGAAGACCCGGGCGAAGAACTCGCCCACGAAGGCGCAGACCAGCCCGGCAATGGCGGCCCAGAGGATGCTGCCCGAGGCCACGCCGACGATCGCGGCCGGAAGGGCGATGTGGTGGGTCACCGGGGTCAGAACGCCGACCGTCAGGAACAGCAGGCTCGCGGCGGCGATGCCGAAGGCCAGAAGCGCGCCAGCGGTGCCGTAGGTCACGCCCAGCCAGCCGCCCAGCAGTCCGACGCCGATGCCGATGACGGCGATCTGGCCGAAGCTGCTCTGGAACACCAGCCATTTGGTGGCATCGGTCGGGTGGAAGAACCGCTCGCCCTCGGGCGTTTTCCCGCACAGGCCGCAGGTGCCCCAGAGAAAGCGCACGATGAAGGCCGAGATCACGACGCTCATGCCGGGATAATCGGTCCAGGGCAGGCCCGGGCCCACATCGGGCACCATCGCGACGCCCCAGCAGATCACGTAGCCGACGATCCCGAAGATGCCGCCGACCAGCAGCACATCGGGGCTGTTCAGCCCCATGCCCGCCGTCACGATGTTGCGGCCGCTGTCAAGCTTGCCCTTCGAGGCCGCATAGGCCGCGGCGGCGACGCCCGAGGCGAACCCGCCCACATGCGGGCCGAAGACGCCGAACGGGATCCCGAAGAAGTCGGTGGCCGCGGGTGCGACCGCCAGCTGGATCGCGACGCCCGCGATCGTCAGGATGCCCACGAAGGCGAAGGCCGGCAATGCGCCGATCGCCGCCCCGAAGATGCCGCCCCCGAAGGCGACCAGTAAACCGAGTGCAGTCATTTATTCCTCCTTGCAACGCAATCGACATTCCTCACGCGAAATCCTCGAATGGGATTTACGCGTTCGCTTCGATTCCGCTTCCAAGTTCGCATGTCGATTTTTTCGGTTTCCGCTTGCTTCGCACCCGCGTCCGTTTTTCGAAACGCAGGTTGCCGTCTCCGGAAAAGCCGAAGGCCCTCCGGTTGGTTCAAACTGCATCCCCCGATATGTGATATCGAAAGCGAGTCCCGAATTCGGGTGCGTCGTCACAAATAATGTTGATCGAATTGGCACAGCCGGTCAACGCGGGGAACTTGGCCTCCGGTGGTAATTTCTTGCCGGAGTCGGACAAGACCCGGAATTCGCCCTCCAGAGGCCCCGGAATCGGCCCGCCAGGGCGAAAGCCGTCAAATTTTCTTGTTTTATTACTAGGCCTTACGAAGGCACCATGAGTCCTCCGCCACATGCCGAAGGCCCTGTCCGACACACCCCTGCGCGGTTCTGACCGAGGATGCCTTGTCCTCCCGATGACAAGTTTCTACCCGTCCGGGTAATTTTTTGTCATCGCGCCCGATTGCACCTCGCCGTCGCCCGGCGCCAAACCCCTTGTTTTCAAGGGCGACGCGCCCGATTTGCTGCCGTCGTCAAGGGATTACCCGTCATTGTCAAACCCTTCGCGTTGCTGATGGCCCCTGCAAAACCCTATTCTCTCTTCAACGACGCGGCCAATCGCGAAGGAAATGGAAATGTCCGGTTCCTCGAAAAAGAAAGTCCTCATGATCGTCGGCGACTATTCCGAAGATTATGAAGTGATGGTCCCCTTTCAGGCGCTCGGAATGATCGGTTTCCAGGTCGACGCGGCTTGCCCGGGGAAACGCTCGGGCGACACTGTCAGGACCGCGGTCCACGATTTCGAGGGCGACCAGACCTATAGCGAAAAGCCCGGTCACCTCTTTCAACTGAACACCGCCTTCGGACTGATCGAGGCGGACGCCTATGACGGGCTCTACCTCGCCGGGGGCCGGGCCTGCGAATACCTGCGGCTCGACGAGGACGTGCTGGCGCTGACCCGCACCGTCATGGAGGCGGGCAGGCCGGTCGCGGCGATCTGCCATGGCCCGCAAATCCTGGCCGCTGCCGGCGTTCTCGCCGGTCGCCGCCTGACGGCCTACCCGGCCGTCGCCCCCGAGATCCGCGCCGTCGGCGGCACCTATGTCGCCGTCGCGCCGGAAGACACCGTGATCGACGGAAACCTCGCGACGTCCCCGGCCTGGCCCGGACATCCGGGACTGCTGCGCGCCTTCGCGCGCCAGGTGGCCCCCGACCTCGCGATCTGAAGCAATCGGCGCCGGCGGGCCGCGAGGGCTCGGCGGGGCATCACAGCCTGGAGGAAATCATGATTGAGAAGGGCTTTACGAAACCGACGGACCGCGTGATGCGGCTCAAGTCCCAGATCATCCACGCCCGGCCCTATGTCGAGTCCGAGCGTGCGGTTCTGGCGACCGAAGCCTACAAGGCAACCGAAGGGCTGCCTGCGATCCTGCGGCGCGCCAAGGTGGCCGAGAAGATCTTCAACGAGCTTCCCGTGACCATCCGCGACGACGAGCTGATCGTCGGCGCGATCACCAAGAACCCGCGCTCGACCGAAATCTGCCCCGAATTCTCGTTCGACTGGGTGGAAGCCGAGTTCGACACCATGGCGACCCGCGTGGCCGACCCCTTCGAGATCCCGAAGGAAACCGCCGCCGAGCTGCATGAGGCCTTCAAGTACTGGCCGGGCAAGACGACCCAGGCGCTTGCCGCGTCCTACATGTCGAAAAAGGCCCATGATTGCATGGCCAACGGCGTGTTCACCGTCGGCAACTACTACTTCGGCGGCGTCGGCCACGTCTGCGTGGACTACGGCAAGATCCTCAAGATCGGCTTCCGCGGTGTCATCGAACAGGCGATCAAGCTGCTTGAATGCCTCGACGAGAAAGACCCCGGCTTCATCAAGAAGAAACAGTTCTACAACGCGGTCGTGATCTCCTACAACGCCGCGATCAACTTCGCCCACCGCTATGCGGCGAAGGCCGAAGAGCTGGCCAGGCAGGAATCGAACCCGAGCCGCAAGGCCGAGCTTGAACAGATCGCCAAGAACTGCCGCCGCGTTCCTGAAAACCCGGCCACGACGTTCTGGGAAGCCTGCCAGACCATGTGGTTCGTCCAGTGCATGCTGCAGATCGAATCCTCGGGCCACTCGATCTCGCCGGGCCGGTTCGACCAGTACATGAACCCCTATCTGCAAGCCGACAAATCCATCAGCCGCGACTTCGCGCAGGAACTGGTCGACTGCATCTGGATCAAGCTGAACGACGTCAACAAGACCCGCGACGAGGTGTCGGCCCAGGCCTTTGCCGGTTATGCGGTGTTCCAGAACCTCTGCGTCGGCGGCCAGACCGAAGACGGTCTCGATGCGACCAATGACATGTCCTACATGTGCATGGAAGCGGTCGCCCATGTGAAGCTGCCCGCGCCGTCCTTCTCGATCCGCGTCTGGCAGGGCACGCCCGACGAGTTCCTGTTCCGGGCGGCCGAGGTCGTGCGCCTCGGGCTGGGTGTGCCGGCGGTCTACAACGACGAGGTGATCATCCCCGCGCTGCAGAACCGCGGTGTCTCGCTGGCCGATGCCCGCGATTACGGCATCGTCGGCTGCGTCGAACCGCAGGCGATCCACCGCACCGAAGGCTGGCACGACGCGGCGTTCTTCAACGTGGCCAAGGTTCTGGAAATCACCATGAACAACGGCCGCGTGGGCGACACGCAGCTGGGGCCGAAAACCGGCGAGATGACCGACTGGAATTCGCTTGACGACTTCTATGCGGCCTTCAAGACGCAGATGGCCTTCTTCGTCAAATACCTGGCCGAAGCCGACAACTGCGTCGATCTCGCCCATGCCGAACGGGCGCCCCTGCCCTTCCTGTCGGCCATGGTCGATGACTGCATGGGTCGCGGCAAGTCGGTCCAGGAAGGCGGCGCGATCTACAACTTCACCGGTCCGCAGGCCTTCGGCGTCGCCGATACCGGCGACTCGGTCTACGCGATGAAGAAATTCGTCTTCGACGAAAAGAAAGTGTCGATGACGGATCTGAAGGACGCGCTGGACGCCAACTTCGGGGTCGCGCTGGGCGAGAGCGCCCAGACGTCGGGCGGCGGCACGCCGAGCGAAGAGGAAGTCTACGCGGCGGTGCGCAAGGTGCTCTCCACCAACAGCTCGGTCGATGTGGCCACGCTGAAGGACGAGGTCTACCGCACGCTGGCCGCCAAGGACACGCCGCAGTCGGGGTCGTCAAAATATGACGGCATCCGCCGCCTGATGGACTCGGCCGAGTGCTTCGGGAACGATGACGACGAGGTCGACCTGATCGCCCGGAAATGCGCCCGGATCTACTGCCTCGAGGTTGAAAAGTACACCAACCCGCGCGGTGGCCAGTTCCAGGCCGGGATCTACCCGGTGTCCGCGAACGTGCTCTTCGGCAAGGACGTGGGCGCGCTGCCCGACGGCCGTCTCGCCAAGAAACCGCTCTCGGACGGCGTGTCGCCCCGGCAAGGCAAGGATGCGAAGGGCCCGACGGCCGCAGCGAACTCGGTGGCCAAGCTTGACCACTTCATCGCCTCGAACGGCACCCTCTACAACCAGAAGTTCCTGCCTGCGGCGCTGGCCGGTGACCAGGGGCTGCAGAACTTCGCCTCGCTGGTGCGGTCGTACTTCGATCACAAGGGCATGCACGTGCAGTTCAACGTGATCGACCGCCAGACCCTGCTGGACGCACAGAAAAACCCGGATGCCCACAAGGACCTCGTGGTCCGCGTGGCCGGCTACAGCGCCCAGTTCGTCGTCCTCGCGAAAGAGGTGCAGGACGACATCATCAGCCGGACGGAACAGACGTTCTGATCCAGCGATTGGCCGGTCCCCGCATCGCAGCACGCGGGGGCCGACCGGGGAGAGGCGCGGGCGGCGGCCCCTGACATCCAGCCGCCCGTGTCCGCCCCACCCGACCGACCCGCGAAAGAACAGGTGACCCGAATGACCCGCTATCAAAGCTTCCATCCCAGGACCGAGATCGTCTTCGGCCCGGGCCTGCTGGACCGCCTGCATGCCTATCGCGGTCAGAAAGTCGGCATCGTCACCGACGCCTTCATGGCCCAGTCGGGTGCGCTTGACCGGGTGAAAGCCTCGCTGAAGGGCTGCGACGTGCTGGTCTTCGACGAAGCGATCCCCGAGCCGCCGCTCGACACCGTCTCCAGGGGCGCCCGCCTGCTGGCCGATTTCGGCCCGGACGTGATCCTAGCACTGGGCGGCGGCTCGCCGATCGACGCCGGCAAGGCGATCCTTGCCATCGTCCGGCAGATGGCCGAGGGCCGTTACATCCCGTTCGTGGCAATCCCGACGACCAGCGGCACCGGGTCCGAAGTGACCTCGTTCGCGGTGATCTCGGACCCCGCCAACGGCCGCAAGTTTCCCCTGATCTCGGAAGAGCTCGTCCCCGACGTGGCGCTTCTGGACCCCGAATTCGTGCGCACCGCGCCGCCGAAGGTGACCGCCGATACCGGCATGGACGTCATCACCCACGCCATCGAGGCCGTGGTCGCGACCGGTGCCAACCATTTCACCGACGCCTTCGCCGAAAAGGCGCTGGCTCTGGCCTTCGCCTTCCTGCCCCGCTGCTTCGCCAATGGCGACGACATCGAGGCGCGGGACGCGATGCACCAGGCGTCCTGCCTGGCCGGGCTGGCGTTCAGCGCGGCGGGGCTCGGCATCAACCACAGCCTCGCCCATGCCCTCGGCGGGCGGCTCCATGTCGTGCACGGCCGCGTCAACGCGGTTCTGATGCCGCTGGTGATCGCCTGGAACGCCGAAGAGCCCGAGGCCGCCGAACGCTACGCCCGGATCGCCCGTCTGATCGGGCTCGACGTGCCCAGCACGCGCGCCGGGGTCGGCGCCCTGATCCACGAGATCCAGGGCCTCAATGCCAGGTTCGGCATCCCGTCATCCCTCCGGGGTCTCGGGACGGACATGGAAGAATTCAGCCATGCCCGATCCCAGATCGCGGCGGCAGCGCTGGCCGATGCCTGCACGACCAGCAACCCACGCAAACCGTCCCAGGCAGACCTGGACGCCCTGCTGATGCAGGTCGGCGGTTAGGAGACGAGGGAGGATGCAGCAGAGCAAGAAGCGCGAAGACCCTAAGGCAAACTTCATCAACGAAACATCGTGAGCAAGGAGAGAGCGATGCAACAGGAAGCACTGGGAATGGTCGAAACCAAAGGTCTGGTCGGCGCCATCGAGGCGGCGGATGCCATGGTCAAATCGGCCAACGTGACGATGATCGGCTACGAGAAAATCGGCTCGGGCCTCGTCACCGTGATGGTGCGTGGCGATGTCGGCGCGGTCAAGGCCGCCACCGATGCGGGCGCCGTGGCGGCCGGCAAGGTCGGCACCGTGGCCTCTGTCCACGTGATCCCGCGGCCGCATACCGAGGTGGAACGCATTCTGCCCCATCCCGCCCCGGCCGCCGAATAACCCCTGATTAAGGACAAGGAGGATCGGTCATGAAAGACGATCTTGTCGAACAACTGATGGGGGAAGTGATCCGGAAAATGGGGGGGAGCGACAGCTCCTCCTCCTCCGAACCCCAACCCCAGGCCAAGGCGGCTCCCGCCAAAGCCCCCAAGGCGTGCCAGCTGACCGAATTCGTCGGCACCGCGATCGGCGACACCATCGGCGTGGTCATCGCCAATGTCGATCCGGCCCTGCACGAAGCGATGAAAATCGACAAGAAATACCGGTCGATCGGCATCGTCGGCGCGCGGACCGGGGCCGGTCCCCACATCTTCGCGGCCGATGAGGCGGTGAAGGCCACGAACAGCGAAGTCCTGGTCATCGAACTGCCGCGCGACACCAAGGGCGGCGGCGGCCACGGCTCGCTGGTCATCTTCGGCGCAGCCGACGTTTCGGACGCCCGTCGGGCGGTCGAGGTGATGCTCGGCGAACTGGACCGCACCTTCGGCGATGTCTACGGCAACGACGCGGGCCACCTGGAGTTCCAGTACACCGCCCGGGCCAGCTTCGCGCTGAACAAGGCCTTCGGGGCACCGGTCGGCCAGGCCTTCGGCATCACCGTGGGCTCGCCTGCCGCGATCGGCGTGCTGATGGCCGATACCGCTGCCAAGGCGGCAACCGTCGATGCGGTCGGCTACGCGACGCCCGGCAACGGCGGCACCAGCTACTCGAACGAGGTGATCTACATGTTCAGCGGCGACTCCGGCGCGGTGCGCCAGTCGATCCACGCCGCGCGCGACGTGGGCAAGCAGCTTCTGAGCACGCTTGATCCGACCACCGAGCTCAAGTCGACCACCACGCCGTACATCTGAGCGTGAAAGAGGATGACCGTCATGACCGAGCAAAGCCTTGGATTGATCGAAACCATCGGCCTGGCCGCTGCCGTTGAAGCCGCCGACGCTGCGGTGAAATCGGCCAATGTCCAGCTGGTGGGCTACGAACTGACCAACGGCGACGGCATGACGGTCGTCAAGCTTCGCGGAGAAGTGGGCGCCATCAAGGCCGCGGTCGCGGCTGGCGCCGTGGCGGCCGAACGCGTGAACCGCGTCGTGTCGACCCAGGTTATCGCGCGCCCGGCGCGGGATGTGTCCTTGCTGGTGGACAGTCCCGCGACCGTGGGCGTGGTCCCGGCGGAACCGGTTCCTGAACCGGCCGCCGGAACGGCCGCGGCGTCCGAGCCTGCGGCCGAGGTCGAGGCAGGGACCGCCAGCGCGGCTGAAGCCGCGTCGGAGGTCCCTGCCCCGGCCGAGGCCGTCTCACATACGGCCGAGGACGCCGAAGCCTCGTCGGACGCCGCTGGGACACCGGCGTCCGACGAAACCCCCGCCCCGGCTGAACCGGCGGACCCGGAAAGCGCCGCGGCCGACATGCCCGCAGCCAAGCCCGACGCCGACGACGAGACACAAAGCACAGAAACACCCTCCGAGGCGGCGGCGGCTCCCGCGCCTTCGGAGGCTGCCGCCGGACCCTCCGGTGAGACGGCAGCGACCGGAGCCGGGGCGTCTGGCGCAGGACGGCGAAATCGCCGGCGGCCCGGCCCGGCCGGAAAGCCCGGCGGTAAAGGGCGCTGAAACGAACAGCCCCCGCCGAACCGGCGGGGCAAGGACGGGAAACGGCCGGAGCCCGGGCGCGACGCGCGCCCGGGACCGGGATCCCACCGGCGCCGGAACGGCGGGGCGGGGCGGGCCGAGAAGAACAGGACAGGACGATGCAGGTGACTGGGAACATGATTGATCGGATCGTAGCCGAGGTGCTGGCCCAAGGCCGCGCCGCGGCCAAGGAGGCCGCGGCCCCGACGGCGGCTGCCGGCCCCGAGGCCGATCCCGCTCTGGTGCCGATCGGCGTGTCGAACCGGCATATCCACCTGTCGCGTCAGGACATGGACGCCCTCTTCGGCCCGGGCGCCATGCTGACCCGCAAGAAAGCGATGAAACAGCCCGGCCAGTACGCCGCCGAGGAAACCGTCATCATTCGCGGCGCCAAGGGCGAGATCGGCAAGGTCCGCGTGCTCGGGCCGCTGCGCAAGGACACCCAGGTCGAGATTTCCATCGCCGACGGCTTCGTGCTGGGCGTCAAGCCGCCGCTTCGGATGTCCGGCAAGCTGGGCGACACGCCCGGCATCGAGATCGTCGGGCCGCAGGGCACGGTCCGCAAGGACTCGGGCGTCATCGCCGCGATGCGCCACATCCACATGCTGCCCGAAACCGCGGCCCGGCTGGGTCTGGCCAATGGCGACGAGGTCAGCGTGCTGGTCGGCGGGCCGCGCGGCGGGATCATGCATCACGTCGTGATCCGCGCGGCCGAAGCCTCGGCCACCGAAATGCATATCGACGTCGAGGAGGCAAACGCCTTCGGGCTGAGGAACGACGACCTCGTGCGGATCCTCAGGGACTGATCCGGACGACGAGCGAGACGGAGACGGAACGATGAGCACCGACAGGACATTGCGCGACTTCGCCGAGCTGATCCGCTCGGGGTCTGTGGTGCCCGCCGAGGCCTGGGCCAAGGGTCCGCTGAAGGTCGGCGTCGACCTCGGCACCGCGAACCTGGTGCTGGCCGTGCTCGATGCGTCGAACCGCCCGGTCGCGGGCATCACCCACCATTCGACGGTGGTCCGCGACGGCATCGTCGTCGACTATATCGGCGCGGTCCGTGACGTGACCGCGATGAAGGCCGAGCTTGAAAAGCGGATCGGCCGGCCGCTGCTGAAAGCCGCCGCCGCGATCCCGCCCGGGGTGCATCCCGGCAGTACCAAGGCCATCGGCAATGTCGTCGAGGCCGCCGATTTCGAACTGGCCGAGATCGTCGACGAACCCGCCGCCGCCGCCCGCTTCCTGGGCGTCTCGGACGGGGCGGTCGTCGATGTCGGCGGCGGCACCACCGGCATCAGCGTGCTGAAGGACGGCAAGGTTCTCGCCTCCTTCGACGAGGCCACCGGCGGCACCCACATGACCCTGGTCCTGGCCGGTGCGCGTGGCCTGCCCTTCGACGAGGCCGAGGCCGAAAAGCTCGATCCCGCGAATGAACGCATGGTTTTCGCGGTCGTCCGCCCGGTGGTCGAGAAGATGGCCAGCATCGTCGAACGTTTCCTGCAGGCCCATCCCGATGTGGACACGGTCCATGTGGTGGGCGGCGCCTGCACCTTCAGCGAGTTCGAAAGCGTCTTTGCCAAGCAGACCGGCCGCCGGATCGTCAAACCGGCCGAGCCTCTGCTGGTGACGCCGCTTGGCATTGCCATGTTCCCGCTGGCGACAGGAGACAAGTGATGGACCGCTCCGCGCTCGACACGCTTCTGAACCGGGCCCTGCTGGACCTGCTGTCGGACCGCATCGTCGCCCGGCTGAAGGCGCGCGAACGCTCGGCGCTGCTGCTCTTTTCGGGCACCGATCTGGGGCTCGACCCGGCGCTGAAATCGCTGTCGAAACTGACCGATGCGGGCTGGAGCTTCGAGATCCGCCGCACCCCCGACGCCGCCGGGCTTCTGACCCCGGAACGGCTGCGGCTGCTGGGCGGCGCGCGGGCGATCCCGCCGATGGCGGCGCCCGGGGAAACCGATATCGACGGCGCGCTGGGCCGCAACGGCCTGGTGGTGGTGCCCGCGCTCAGCGTGGCACTGGCCGCGCGCGCCTCGCTCGGCATGGCCGAGGACGAGGTCTCGTCGCTGCTGACCGGCGCGCTCGAACGCGGCCGCCGGGTGGTGGTGGCGCGCGACGGCGTCTGCCCCGCAAGCCGCGAGCGCAACGCACGCGGGCTGACCGGAAACGCGGCCTTCCGCGAGATGCTGGCCGGACATCTGGTCCGACTGGAAAGCTATGGGGTCGAGCTGGCCTGGGCCGCGAAGCTGGGCGATGCCATCGCGTCCCCGCGGCCGGGCGACCGGGGGCCGGGCCCGGGCCGGAGGACTGCGACACCCTCCGCGCCCGGGTCGCGGGTCTTCGGCCGGAGCGAGGCCCAGACGCTGGACTCGACCGAGTTGCGGATCGGGGCGGACGTGCTGATCACGCCGCTGGCGGCGGAAGAATTGCGGGCCCGGCATGTCCGGGTCGTGCGAGTGTAAGGAGAAGGGCGATGCATCTGGGACGTGTGATCGGAACCGTCGTCTCGACCAGCAAGGACCCCAGCCTTGTGGGCTCCAAACTGCTGATCGTGGCGCGGCTGACCCCGCAGCTGGACCCGACCGGGTTCACCGAAATTGCCGTCGACACGGTCGGCGCGGGCTATGGCGAGACGGTAATCGTTTCGAAGGGCAGCGGCGCGCGCATGGCGGGCACGCTGGGCAAGTCGGTCTCGGATGCCTCGATCGTCGGCATCGTCGACACCGTCGAGACCCATTGAGGGAGACCCGGACATGCACTGCGATATCGACGCCCAACTGATCGAACGGCTGGTCACGGCCGCGCTGGAACGGCGCGCCCTGCCCGCCGCCCCGACCCCGTCGCTGACCCTGGCCGAGGCCGAGGCCATCGCGGCCCGCGCCCAGGCCGCCTCGGCGGCGATGGGCGTGCCGATGGTGATCGCGGTGGCCGACGCGACCGGCGCCCAGATCCTCTTCCACAGGATGGAGGGCAGCCTGCCCGCCAGCGCGACGCTGGCCCCAGGCAAGGCCTGGACCGCCGCCGCGTTTCGCATGGGCACCGACGAGCTGGGCCGCCAGGCCCAGCCGGGCGGGATGCTCTTCGGGGTCGAGGCGACGCTCGACGGCCGCGTCGTCCTGTTCGGCGGCGGGCTTCCGGTCCGCCGCGGCGGCACCGTGATCGGCGCCGTCGGGATCAGCGGCGGCACCGTCGACGAGGACATGGCCATCGCGCGCCAGGCCCTGAACGGAATTTGAACGGATTGGGGCTCGGCCCCGAAGAAGGAGCGGAAAGATGAACGACAAGGATATCAGCGACGCCGTGGCCCAGGTGCTGAACGGCTATGGCAGCGCGGCGGCCAATATCGGGGCGGGCACGCCCCCGGCCCAGCCGAAAAGCGGCAAGCCCATGTCCGACCTCGTGGCGCAGATCCTGGCCGAAACGGGCTCTGCCCCGGCGGCGGCAGAGGCGGCGCAACCGGACTACGTGCCCGGCTCGAAACGCTGCTGCTGGTCCAAGGCGCATCCCTCGGACGATCCGCTCGACGATATCGTCAACGGCCTCGTCGCCCGCGCGCTCGGCGACAAGCAGCCATGCACGGTCTGTCCGCATTCGGCCGGGTCCGAGGCGGTCGCCGTTTCGGACGAGGAGGCGACTACGCTCGGCGACGGCGTCTTCGCGAGCATGGACGAAGCCGTCGCGGCGGCCGAACTGGCCCAGCGGCAGTACCTCTTCTGCACCATGGCCGCCCGCAAACGCTTTACCGACGGCATCCGCGAGGTGATCCTGTCGAACGGCACGCTCGAGCGGATCTCGCACATGGCGGCCAACGACACCGGCATGGGCAATGCCGCCCACAAGATCATCAAGAACCGGCTGGCCTGCGAAAAGACCCCGGGGATCGAGGATCTGACGACCGAGGCGCTCAGCGGCGACGAGGGCCTGACGCTCGTCGAATATTCGCCCTTCGGCGTGATCGGCGCGATCTGCCCGACCACCAACCCGACCGAGACCATCATCTGCAACGCGATCGGCATGCTGGCCGCGGGCAACGCGGCCGTCTTCAGCCCCCACCCGCGCGCCAAGAAGGTCTCGCTTCTGGTGGTCAAGCTGATCAACCGCAAGCTGGCCACGCTCGGGGCACCCGCGAACCTCGTGGTGACGGTGCAGGACCCCTCGATCGACAACACCAACGCGATGATGGCCCATCCGAAGGTGCGGATGCTGGTCGCGACCGGCGGCCCGGGCATCGTCAAGACCGTCATGTCGACCGGCAAGAAAGCCATCGGCGCCGGTGCGGGCAACCCGCCGGTGGTGGTCGACGAGACCGCCGACATCGAGAAGGCGGCGCGCGACATCGTCAACGGCTGCAGCTTCGACAACAACCTTCCCTGCATCGCCGAGAAGGAAGTGATCGCGGTCAACCAGATCGCCGACTACCTGATTTCGGAAATGCAGAAATGCGGCGCCTACCTGATCAAGGACCCGGCGGTCATCAAGCAGCTTGAGGGCGTGGTCATCAACCAGAAGGGCGGGCCGCAAACCTCCTGCGTCGGCAAGAGTGCCGCGCATCTGCTGGGCCTGATCGGCATCACCGTCGGCGAGGACGTCAAGGTGATCCTGACCGAAGCCGACAAGGACCATGTCTTCGTGCAGGAAGAGCTGATGATGCCGATCCTGCCGGTGGTCCGCGCGCCCAGCGTCGACGATGCCATCGACCTGGCGGTCGAGCTGGAACACGGCAACCGCCACACCGCGATGATGCACTCGAACAACGTGCGCAAGCTGACCAAGATGGCGAAGCTCATCCAGACCACGATCTTCGTCAAGAACGGGCCGTCCTATGCCGGGCTCGGTGTCGGCGGCGAAGGCTACGCGACCTTCACGATCGCGGGTCCGACCGGCGAAGGGCTGACCTCGCCCAAGTCGTTCGCCCGCAAGCGCAAATGCGTGATGGTCGAGGCGCTGAACGTCCGCTGAGGCGGGCGTCGGCAGAAACTTTGGGGAAGAGATCAGGGGAAACGGGACCATGAACACGAGGATCATCAACGCGCCGCAAGAGAATATCATGGATATGCTCACCCGGCGCATCGCCCCGCATACCCGGAAATGGATCGAGGCGAATCCGATCTCTGCGATGGGGCTCGTCCAGACCAGCGTCCCTGATCTCTTCTACTTCGCTGACGTGGCCGGAAAGGCGGCCAACGTCTACACGGTCGAGCTTTTCGGGTCCTGCCCCCAGACCACCACGACGCTGGCGATCCTGGGCGAGACCTCGGCCGTGCGGGCGGCGATGGCGGCAATCGAGGCGGCGCAAGGCCCCGCCTTCTGACCAGCCGCCCAACGCAGCGGCGGCAAGACAAACGGAAGGGACAAAAAGATGTCCGACATCGATTTCGACAAAGAAGGCACGGTCTTCGACATCCAGCGCTATTCGATCCATGACGGCCCGGGCCTGCGCACCATCGTCTTTCTCAAGGGCTGCCCGCTGCGCTGCCGCTGGTGCTCGAACCCCGAAAGCCAGAGCCCCGAGCCGGAACTGTTCTTCCGTGCGTCGAGCTGCATCAAATGCGGCCAATGCGTGCCGGTCTGCCCGACCCAGGCGCTGGCGCCCACGAATCCGGGCTTCGTCGACCGGGACAAATGCGTCAAATGCGGCACCTGCGCCGGGGTCTGCCCGACCCAGGCGCTGACCATCTCGGGCAAGAAGATGACCGTGGCCCAGGTCATGCAGGAACTTCGCAAGGACGCGATCCACTATCGCCGCTCGGGCGGCGGCGTGACGCTGTCGGGCGGCGAGCCGCTCTTTCAGCACCAGTTCGCCAAGCATCTGCTGATGGCCTGCCACGAGCAGGGCTGGAATACCGCGATGGAAACGACGGGCTACACGACGCGCGAGATCGTGCGCGATGTGATCCCCCATGTCGATCACGTGCTGCTCGACATGAAGGCCATCGACCCCCAGGTGCACGTCGCCCAGACCGGTGTGGAAAACCGGATCATCCTGGAAAACGCGCTTTGCATCTCGTCGCTGACCCACACCGTGGTGCGCATCCCGGTGGTTCCGGGCGTCAATGACACCGTCGAGGCGGCCGAGGCCGTGGCCTGCTTCGCCAAGCTGATGCCCGGCGTCGATACCGTGCACCTGCTGCCATACCACTCGTTCGGCGAGAACAAATACGCCCTGCTCGGCCGGTCCTATCCGATGGGCAACACGCCGAACATGAAACCCGAGGAAGTGGCCCCGCTGGTCGAAAAGATCGAAAGCCACGGCCTGAAATGCGTGATCGGGGGCTGACCCCGGCCGCGCGCTACAGCGAAGAAGGCGTCGGACATGTCGTACACAAGCTCTGAATCAGTCACCGAAGGCCACCCGGACAAGGTCTGCGACCAGGTCTCCGACGCGATCCTCGATGCCTACCTGACCCGGGACCCGATGGCGCGCGTCGCCGCCGAGGTCCTGGCGTCGGGCAATACCCTGCATATCGCGGGCGAGATCACCTCGACCGCCCATGTGGACGTGGCCGCCGTGGCCCGCGGCGTGCTGCGCCGGATCGGCTATGACGATCCCGACCTCGGTTTCGATGCCGAGGGCTGCTTCATCCTGACCGACCTGCACGAACAATCGCCCGACATCGCCATGGGCGTGTCGCGCGACGCCGAACTGGGCGCGGGCGATCAGGGCATCTTCTACGGCTTCGCCTGCGACGAAACCCCGACGCTGATGCCCGCCGCGATCCATTATGCCCACCGGCTGACCGAGACCCTGGCCGAGGTGCGCCATTCCGGCCGCCTGCCCTGGCTGCGTCCCGACGGCAAGGCCCAGGTCACCTTCGAAAACGACGCCGACGGACGCCCCGCGATCCTGCGCAGCCTGGTCCTGTCGGCCCAGCACGACCCCTGCGTCACCCGCGAGGACATGCTGCGCGGCCTGATCGAAGAGGTGGTCGCGCCGGTGATGGGGCACTGGCTGCGGGCCGATACGCGGGTGCTGATCAACCCCACCGGCCGGTTCGTGCTGGGCGGGCCCGCCGCCGATACCGGGCTGACCGGCCGCAAGCTGATGGTCGACACCTATGGCGGCATCGGGCGCCACGGCGGCGGGGCGTTTTCCGGCAAGGATTCGACCAAGGTCGACCGCACGGCGGCCTACATGTGCCGCTATATCGCGAAAAATATCGTCGCAGCACGGATCGCACAAAGTTGTGAAGTATCGCTCGCATTTGCGATAGGTCAGTTACTTCCCGAGATGGTAGGGATTACCTTACCTTCTGGCTGCGAGACAGATCCGGACAAGCTTGAAAAAGCGGTCCGGTCGGTCTTCCCGCTTTCGGTGGCGGGAATGATCGAAACCTTGGAGCTTCGTCGGCCGATCTTCGAAAGAACGGCGGCCTACGGGCATTTTGGGCGGGACACAGAGGGGTTCCCATGGGAGCGGACGGATCGGGCGGTCGCCTTGCAGAAGGCTTGCAACTGACATCCGAGCCCCGTCCGAATTCATGCATAAATAATACACCTTCCCCCCGCGGCGGCGGCGAGACCCTCGAAGCAAAAGCCGCCCGCCGCCAGCGCCTTGCCGACCTCATGAGCGTCGACATGCTGCAGAAGGTACAGGACAACTTCAGCGCGGCGGTGGGGGTGGCGATGGTGATCGTCGACCCCGAAGGCGAGCCGGTCACAAGGCCAAGCGGGTTCAGTTCCTTCTGCGACACGATCCGGCACCATCCGAAATGGCGCGAGCGGTGCTATCACTGCGACGCGGTGGGCGGGCGCACGGCGCTGTCGACCGGCGATCCCTCGATCTACAAATGCCATGCGGGCCTCGTCGACTTCGCCGCGCCGATCATCATGCGGGGCGAATATCTGGGCGCGGTGATCTGCGGCCAGGTCAAGATGCGGCCCGGCGAGATGGCGCCCGACCTGGTGGACCTGTCGGGCCTCTTCCCGGTCGAGGCGTCCTGGCGCGAGGACCCGCGCCTGATGGCGCTTTACCATGACATCGGCGAGATTTCCTACGGGCGGCTCCGCTCGGCGGCCTATTCGCTGTTCTACATCGCCTCGCATATCGTCGAGGAAAGCTATTCCAGCAGCGTCACCCAGGAGCTTTACGCCAAGAACCTGCGGCTGATGGAGGAATCCAAGCGCCGGGCCGAACTGGAACGTTCGCTCCGCGAGGCGGAACTGCAGGCCCTGTCCTATCAGGTGAACCCGCATTTCCTGTTCAACGTGCTCAACACCATCGGTCGGCTCGCGCTGATCGAGGACGCGGCGCAGACCGAAAACACGGTCCATGCCTTTGCCGACATGATGCGGTATATCCTCAAGAAAAGCGGCACCCAGTTCGTGCCGCTCGCGACCGAGGTCGATCACGTCAAGAACTACCTGTTCCTGTTGCGGCTGCGGCTGGGCGACCGCTTCACCTTCTCGATCGACCTGCCCGCCGATCTGGCCGAGGTGACCTGCCCCTTCATGGTCCTGCAGCCGATCGTGGAAAACTGCATGAACTACGCGATCGAACCGCGCGAAAGCGGCGGTCTGATCGATATCACCGCCTATCGCGACGGCCATGACGTGATCGTGGACATCGTCGACAATGGCGACGGCATCCCGACCGAACGGCGGATCCAGGTTCTGGCGGGCGTTGCCGACCGCAGCGGCCGCAAGAGCATCGGGCTGCACAATGTCGACAGCCGGATGCGGCATTATTTCGGCGATGGCCACGGGCTGGAAATCGTCAGCCCGTTCCGCGGCGGCCGCGGCACGCTGGTGCGGCTGCGCCTGCCCACCGATTTCGACGAGGCCGCGGTCTAGGCCCGCGAGCGACAAGGAAGCGGAAAGATGTTCGACATCGCGATCATCGAAGACGAAGAGCTGGAACGCCGCGCCCTGCGCAGCATTCTGGAAAAGAACCTCGACGGCGCGCGGATCGTCGGCGAGGCCCGCAACGGCACCGAGGCCATGGCCCTGATCGACGGCCAGCATATCGACCTGATGCTGATCGACATCAAGATCCCGCGTCCCAACGGGCTCGAGATCATCCAGTCGGTGCGCGACCGCGGCCTGGCGACCAAGGTCATCATCCTGACCGCCTACGATTATTTCGAGATCATGCAAACCGCGATCCATCTCAAGGCGGACAATTTCCTGCTGAAGCCCATTCGCACCGACGATCTGCTGAAGGCGGTTCACGAATGCCTTGCCACGCACGAGCCGATGGCGGCCCGGGCTGCGGGGTCCTGGACCGTGACCGCCCCTGCCCCCGATGCGATCCGCGTCCCCGAACCGCCGGTTGGCGACCGCATCGCAGGCCTCGTGGATCACAGCGCCTATCGCGAATGCCTGGCTCTGGTTCGCCGTCATCTCGAAGCCATCTATGCCCAGCGCGAGGCCTCGCCGCGCCGCGCGGTGCTGGAATTCCTGCGCATCATGCTGCAGGTGGTCGAGGCGCGCGGTCTTGCCCTGCCCCCGACGCTGGCCCGCCAGGTCGAGACGCTCGAATCCCGGCGGCTCGACCTGCACAGCCATTTCCAGGTGCAGGAAGTGCTGTGCCAGCTCACCGACGTGCTGTTCGAGGCCAGCGAATCCGGCGGTGCCCATGCCTCGGGCCGCATTCAGGACGTTCTGAACTACATCGAACGGAACCTGCACAAGGGCGTCACGCTGGAAGATGCCGCGGATTTCGCCCAGATCAGCCCCTGCTATCTCAGCCGGCTGTTCCGCAAGGAGATGGACGTGACCTTCATCTCCTACCTCAAGACCCAGCGGATCGAGCGCGCCAAGGAACTGTTGCAGGACAGCGATCTGCCGATCACCAACGTCTCGCTCGACCTCTCCTTCCAGGACGCCAACTATTTCTGCAAGGCGTTCAAGAAAGAGGTCGGCCTGTCGCCTTCGGAATACCGACGCCGGTTCCGCTAGGCCGGACCCGAAGCAAGATCACCGAGAGCCGCACTGGCAGCCCACGCGCCGCAACGGCGGATGCCATGCCATTGATTAAAAATGTCATGATCCTGTGATCCGGGCAGCTTAACCGACACGGGGTCCGCACCCCCGCGGGCACGATCTGCGCCCACTTCGCAATCAGGAAGGACATCATGAAGCTCGTTTCGAACGGCGCCCTTGTCGGTGCGCTGCTGACTGCGCTTTGCCCGCTGCTGGCGCCCCCGGTCGCCCAGGCCGCCACGCTCGACTGGCAGACCCTGTCCGGTCAGGCCCCGAAGGTGATCGGCCATCGCGGTGCGCCCAACTATCTGGCCGAAAACAGCCTGCCCGGCTACGAACTGGCGGGCGATCTTGGCGCCGACATGGTTGAGACCGACGTTCAGGTCAGCAAGGACGGCGAGCTGATCGTCATGCATGACGGCACGCTCGAACGCACCACCGACATCGCCGCCAGGTTCCCGCCCCGGAACGGCGGCTACAGGGTCGCCGATTTCACCCTGGCCGAGATCAAGCAGCTGACGTTGCTGCCGACCGGCTCGGCCTCCTACAGCCATCCGGGCTTCACCCCCACCACCGATTTCAGCGTGCCGACGCTGGGCGAGTTCCTCGACACCGTGAATGCCTACAATGCCACTCACGGCACCGATCTGGGCGTGCTGACCGAGCTGAAATCGAGCTACACCCCCGAGGTCAACGCCAAGGTCGTGGCCGAGATGCTGGACAAGGGCTTCGGCGAGACCGGCTCGAACGGCGCGGTGCAATCCTTCAGCGTGACCAACGTGCGCGAGATGTCGGCGCTGTTCGATGCCGCCGGGGCCGATGTCTATGTCGATCTCCTGGGCTATGGTGGCGTGCAGACCGCCGAGGGCTGGGCGCTGGGCCTGAACGGGTCGGGCACCAGCTACGAGTTGCTGAGCGAACTGGCCGGTTACGCCGATGCGGTGGCCAGCAGCTACAGCTACATCACCGAAGATTTCGTCGCGGCGGTGCATGCGGCCGGGCTCGAAATCTATGCCTGGACCCTGCGCCCGACCGACGAGGCCTCGGCCGCAGCGCTTCTGGCCGATTTTCTGGCCTGGGGTGTCGACGGCTTCATCACCGACAACGCCGATTATGTGAACGCCGCCCTGGCCAACAGCGGCTATGACGTGGCGCCCGCCCCGGTGCCGCTTCCGGCCGCGCTGCCGATGCTGCTGGCTGGCATGGCCGCACTTGGCGGCCTCGCGCGCCGCCGTCGCCCGGCCCTCGCGGCCTGAGCCGCTGTCTTTTGCGGCCGGCATCCCCGGCCGCCCCTTCCCTGTTCCATGAGGACCCCCATGTTCACCGCCCTGTTCCGCTCTCTCTTCGCGCCCGTCCTGCGCCGCGCGCTGCCCGCCGTTCTGCCCGCCGTTCTTCTGGGTGCCCTGGCCTCGCCGGTCGCCGCCGCCAGCCTGATCGTCAACGGCACCTTCGACAACACGACCGACGGCTGGGAAGGCACCTACCGGCTGCGCTCGACCGATCCCTGGATCGACACCGGGTCCTATTTCTTTGCCGGGCCCGGCACCTTCAGCGCGATCTCGCAGACCTATGACCTGACCGGCGACGACCTCTCGCGGCTCGGCACGACCGGGCTCGACTACACCATGTCCGCCGATCTCTTCGGCTGGCACACCCAGGAAGACCGGGGCGTCATGTCGGTCTTCTTCTTCGGCGCCGACGACACCCAGCTGGGCAGCGACGCCCTGCTGTCGAGCACGCTTTACAGCGGGTCCTGGGACACCCGGGTCACCGCGGGCGGCAAGTACTATCAGGAAACCTCGGGTGCGGTGCCCCTCGGCACCGCCTACCTGACCTTCGTGCTCAGCTCGACCCGGATCAGCGGCGGCACGAACAATGACGGCTATATCGACAACGCCTATTTCGCCTTCGCCGACCCGATCGCGCCCGCGCCGGTGCCGCTGCCGGCCTCGGCACTGATGCTGCTGTCGGGCCTGGCCGGGGTGGCCGGGCTGCGCCGCCGTACCGCGAAAAAATCGGCCTGAGGAGGCCGAACCAAACCCGGAGGGCGGCACTCCCGCCCCCCGGAGCCGATCCTCACAGACCGTATTGCTCGCGCGCGTAATCGCCAAGCCCGGCCGCATCCAGCCGGTCGAGCGGCGCGAGGAAGGTGACCTGGATCACCCCCGGCGCCCGGCCGATCTCGATGGCGCCGTTGATCGTGGCGCGGTTGCGGATCTCGGCGACCGGCAGGTCCAGAAGTTTCGCCGCCCGCTCCAGCCCGTTCTCGATGGCGATGTTCAGGTTGGCCCCGGTGCCGATGACCGACACCGGCGCCACCTCTTCCAGCGCCGCCACGTCCCAGCGCCGCGCCAGCCGCTCGCCGCGCGCCTTTTCCTCGGCGGTGAAGGGCCGCGCCATCGGCGGCAGATCCTCGGCCAGCGGGAACAGCACCGGCCCGTCGATGGGATAGTCCTTCACCACCTCGACCTGCAGCGTCACGCTGCCCGCCACGTCCATGGTGTGGCCCGCGATCTCGCCATCGCCCTGGCCCGCATGCATGTCGCCCATGTAAAGCCCCGCGCCCTTCACCTTGACCGGGCAGACCAGAATGGCACCGGGACGGACCGCGTCGATATCCATATGACCGTCGGTCTTGTGCTCTGCGAGCTCCTCGGGGCTCAGCGCATAGGGGTGCGGCGCACCGACCAGGAAGGCGCCGAAATCGCCCGCATTGTGGCTGTCGGGCATGGCCTTCGACGGGCAGGTGCCAAGCTGGCCCAGGAAGGGACGCATCCGGACCAGCGCGCCCGGCATGTCCGAGGGCGCATAGACCAGGATCGAGTGCTGGCGGCTGGCATCGGGGAGCGCCGCGTAATGATCCGCGTCATGGGCGATGGTCTCGGCCGCGGCCTTGGGCAGGGTCAGGCCCACGCTGCGGGTATCGTCGAAGGTGACGGTATAGCCATGGACGATGGCGAAGGGCGTCACCGCATTGCCGCAGACATTGCAGCGCACGGCCTCCTGGCCGATCCCCTCGACATGGGTCTCGGGCCAGAGCGCGTCGCAAGTGGGGCAGCGCGCCGCGACATAGGGATCGCCGAGGCAGAACCCCTCGGGCGAGCTGTCATGGCCCGAGGCGGTCGCGACCGAGGTCACGGTGATGTCGCGAATGCGGATGGCGATGGCATCGCCCGGTTCGGCGCCCTCGACCGCGACCGGGCGGGTGACCTCGTGGCCGCCGCGCAGGCTGGGCGTGATCATCGGCCCCCAGCATCCGGGCGCTGTATTGGCGATCACCGTCCCGCCATTCTCGACCGGCCCCAACATCGGCGCGTCGGGGTCGAGCACGCTGTTGGTGAACCCGTTCACGACGAGGCTGCGGCACGCGCCGCCGGTCCTGCTTCCATCGGCCATTTCGGCTGTCTCCTTGTTGTTCGCCCCCGATACCTAGCCGCGCGCCCGCCCGTGTCGAGACCGCCGCGCCGCGGTCCGTCCCCCGACGGCCCGGCCTAGCCGCCGCGCCGTCGCCGCAGAAGCGGGGTCAGGTACATCGGCACCTGGTAGCAGGCGATGAACAGCAGCAGCGGGTCGGTCGTCTCGGGCGGCAGTGCCACCAGAAAAAGCGCGATGTTGCGGTTCCCCGCAGCAACCGACAGCGGAAGGCGCTGGTCCCTCAGCGGCCCCCGCGCCAGCAGCCGGTCGGCCACGATCTGCACCCCCAGATTGGCCGCCAGCGCCACCGCCAGCCAGCCCGCAAGCTCGGTCGGACGGGACAGAAGGGTCGGCCCGGCCTCGGCCATCAGCCCGATCACGACGATGGCCATCGCCAGCGCCGAAAGCCCGTCGAGCGCCGAGATCGTCTCGGGCCGCGGCGCCCTCAGCCAGGTCGCGCGCAGCAGGAAGGCCGCCCCCGCCGCCAGCAGGATCACCGCCAGAAGCCGCCCCGCCGCGGCCAGAACCGCCGCCGGACTGCCCAGCCCCCCGGCAAGCAGGAAGACCGGCAGCACCGTGACGGGCAGAAGCGCAGTCGCCACGATCAGCAGCCGCAGCGCCGGGGCGGGGTCGCCGCCGCTCAGGACCGTCAGGCTGGGCGCGCCGGCAATGGGCGAGGCCGCCGCCATCAGGATCAGCGCGGTCGCAACGGCGGTGCCGCCCAGACCCAGCGCCGCCGCCCCGCCCGCCACCGCCAGCGGCAGCGCCAGTTGCAACAGCAGCGCCAGTGCCAGCACCCGGGGCAGGTCGCGCACCGCGCCCAGCGCCTGGCGTGGCCCGATCCTGAGCGCCGCCAGAAACATCAGCCCCGCCACCATCTCGGGCAGCCAGGGCCGCATCGCCTGCGCCAGCGGCGGCAGCAGCACCCCGGTCGCAAGCCCCGCGACCAGCAGATAGCGCCCCCGCGCGGCCAGCGCGCCCAGAAACCGGATCATGCCGTCCCCCGACGACGTGTGAAGCTCATGCCCGCCTCAGCCCCCCGGCCGCTGGCGCAGGCTGTCGGGCAGCCAGGTCGCCAGCCCGGGCACCGCGATCAGCACGAAGACCATGACCACCATGATCAGGAACATCGGCAGCGCCGCGCGCGCGATGAACCCCATGCCATGCCCGGTCATGCCCTGCAGCACGAAGAGGTTGAAGCCGATGGGCGGCGTGATCTGCGCCATCTCGACCACCACGACGATGAAGATGCCGAACCAGATCAGGTCGATCCCGGCCGCGCGGATCATCGGCTCGACCACCGCCATGGTCAGCACCACCGACGAGATCCCGTCGAGAAAACAGCCAAGCACGATGTAGAAGACCAGCAGCGCCAGGATCAGCTGAACCCGCGACAGATCGAACCCCGCGATCAGGTCGGCCAGCCCGCGCGGGATGCCGGTGAACCCCATCGACAGCGACAGGAAGGCCGCCCCCGCAAGGATCAGCGCGATCATCGCCGAGGTCCGGACCGCGCCCATCAGGCTCGCGCCGAAGCTTGCCGCCGACAGCGAGCCCTGAGCAGCCGCCAGCGCCAGCGCGCCCAGCACCCCGAAGGCCGCGGCCTCGGTCGCGGTGGCATAGCCCAGATACATCGACCCGATCACCACCACGATCAGGCACAGCACCGGCAGCAGATGGCGCGCCGCCTTCAGCCGATCGATCAGCGACAGGGCGGGCTCGGGCGTGGGGGCAAAATCCTTCGACAGCCGCGAAGCCAGCCCGACATAGGCCATGAACATCAGCGCCAGCACCAGCCCCGGCACCACCCCGGCCATGAAAAGCCGGGTGATCGACTCGTTGATGGTGACGCCATAGACGATCAGCGTCAGCGAGGGCGGGATCATCAGCCCCAGCGTCGCCGCCCCGGCCAGCGTGCCGATCACCATCGGCTCGGGATAGCCGCGGCGGCGCAGTTCGGGGATCGACATCCGCCCGACCGTGGTCAGCGTTGCCGCCGACGAGCCCGAGACCGCCGCGAAGACGGTGCAGCCCACGATATTGGTATGGATCAGCCCGCCCGGCAGCCGCGCCATCCAGGGCGCGAGGCCGCGGAACATGTCTTCGGACAGCCGCGTCCGGTACAGGATCTCGCCCATCCAGATGAACAGCGGCAGCGCGGTCAGCGTCCAGGAGGACGAGGCCGCCCAGATCCGGGTGATCATCGCATCGCCCGCCGGGCGCGCGGTGAACAGCTCCATGCCGACATAGGCCACGCCCATCAGCGCCAGCCCGACCCAGACGCCGGACCCGAGCAGCAGGAAAAGGACGAACAGGAAAATCGCGATCGGGGCCAACTGCTCCATCAGCGCGGCCCCGCCGGAAGGTCTTCGGCCTGCTCGCTGCGAATGCCGTCATGGCCTGTCGCGATCAGCCGGATCAGATGGTCCCAGAAGCAGATCGCCAGAAGCACCGTGCCCGCCGCCATCGACAATTGCGGGATCCACAGCGGCGTGCGGTCGAGCCCCTGGCTGACATCGCCCAGTTTCCAGGACCAGTAGGTGCCCTTGACCGCATAGCGCGCGAAGAAGGTGGCGGTCACGGCGCCGACCGCCATCGCCCAGATCTCGGCCCAGCGCCGGTGCCGACCGAGCACCGTCAGCAACAGCCCCACCCGGATATGCGCGCCCCGGTCCAGCGCATGGGCAAAGGCGAAGAACGAGGCCGACGCCATGCAATAGCCCGCATAGTCCGACGCCCCCGGCACCACATGCCCGGTCCAGCGCGCCACCATCTGCGCCACGATCAGTCCGAGGATCGCCAGCAGGAAACCCGCCGCGATCACGCCCCCCGCCATATAGAGGGCATCGAGGAGGCGCCGAAGCGCCCTCAGCCCTGCCGCTGCCCGTGCCATCCGAGGCCCCCGCCGGTTCGTGCCGGACCCGCGCGCAAAGCGCGGGCCCGACCTGCCTTGTCTGCCTTGCCTCACATGCCCTGACGATAGGCCTCGACGATGGCGCGGCCCTCGTCGCCCGCCCGGTCGAGCCATTCGGCGGTCATCGTCTCGCCGATGGCCTTCAGCCCCTCGACCAGCCCCTCGGGCGCGCGGCCGACGGTCATGCCGCCCTCCTTCAGCCCCTCGACGGTGACGGCGGTATAGGCTTTCGACCGGTCCAGCCCCTCGGCCTGCGCCTTGGCGGCACAGTCGCTGACCGCCGACCGGGTCGCCTCGTCAAGCCCGGTCCAGGCGTCGAGATTGGCAAAGACCGCGTTGCGCGGCAGCCAGGCATCGACCTCGTAGAAATGGCTCAGATGTTCCCAGACCTTGCGGTCATAGCCGGTCGCGCCCGACGAGACGAAGCTTTCGGCAACGCCGGTGGCCAGCGCCTGGCTCAGCTCGGCCGCCTCGACCTGCACCGGGATCATGCCGGTCAGTTCGGCCATCCGCGCCGTCGCCGCCGAATAGGACCGGAACTTGACGCCCTTCAGATCCTCGACCGTCTCGACCGGCTTGTTGACGTAAAGCCCCTGCGGCGGCCAGGGCACAGAATAGAGGTAATGCAGGTTGTCCTCTGCCAGCGCGGCGGCGACCTTGGGCTCGGCGATGGCCCAGAGCCGTTCATGCTCGTCGAAGGACGACACCAGGAAGGGGATCGAATCCACCCCGAACAGCGGGTTCTCGTTCTCATGCGCCGACAGCAGCCGTTCGCCGATATTGGCCTGCCCGGTCTGCACCGCGCGCTTGATCTCGGCCCCGCCGAAGAGCGCGCCCGAGGGATGGGTGACGATCTCCAGCGCGCCGCCCGTGGCCTCGCCCACGCATCGGGCGAAGTCCGCGCCGACCTCGGAATGGAAGTTCGAGGCCGCATAGGCCATCGGCATGTCCCAGGTCTCGGCCGTCGTTGCGGTCGACATGGCGCAAAGCGTGGCCGCGGCCAGGGCGGTCGTCAGCATCTTCATGGATTGTCACTCCCCGTTTTGCGGCCCGCGCGGGACGGGCCTTGTCTTGTCCCGCCATGGAACCGTCCGGGCGCCGGGGAGGCAAGCGTTAACTGTCGCGACACAGGGCCCGCCTGTCCGCGGGGACCAGTCCGACCAGCAAGCGGGCAAAGCCCGCGCGCCGGAGCCTAGCGGCGCCGCGCCCGCTCGGGCGCTGTGTCGCCGACCAGTTCGCTGCGGATCTGGGCATAGGTCAGCAGCGTGAAGAAGACTGTGCCGCCGAGGATGTTGCCCACCAGCGCGGGCAGAACGAAGCCGCCCAGCGCGGCCGCGACACTCATGCCGCCGGAATAGACCATCACGGCGGCTTCGGTGGTGCCCGCGACCACATGCGAGAAATCCGCAAGCGCGATCAGGTAGGTCACCAGCACGATCAGGAACAGCTCGGAATTGCGCGCGTTCGGCTTGACCCAGACCAGCGCCGCGATCAGCCAGCCCGCGCCGATGCCCCGCACCGCCGTCTCCCACCAGCCGTAAGAGGTCGCGTGGTCGGACAGGGTAACGACCGCATTGCGCAACTCGGGCTCGTAAATCGTCCCCGCATGCAGCACCCAGCCAAAGGTGGCCGCCCCGATCAGGTTGGTCGCCAGCACCAGCGACCAGAGCCGTGCAAGGCTGGCAAAGACCCGTGGCCGGGGATCGTCCAGAACCGGGCAGACGGCGGTGATGGTATTCTCGGTGAACAGCTGAAGCTGGCCCAGGATCACCAGCACGAAGCCCACGGAATAGCCCAGATTCTCGACCAGCGGGCGCCAGGGCGCGTCGGGCAGATGGGTGCGCAGCAGCGCCTCGGACAACACCGAGAACCCGATCGCCAGACCCGCGGTCAGCCCCGACAGGGCCAGCGCCGAGGCCGGGCGGTTCAGTTCGTGCGCGCCCTCGCGGCGGATCGATTCAAACAGCGCCAAGGCCCGGATCGGCGCCTTGGACTCGATGGCCTCGCGCTGGTGTTCCGGAATGCGGTCTTCGTATTTCTTCTGCGTGGTCGCGGCCATCGGCTCTCCTGTCCTTTGGGCCGGAGCGGCCCCACATCCTTGATCTAGCCGCCGGACGGGCCGGGCCAAGGGCGCCGCCGCCGGGGCGCATCTGTCCCCTGTTCGGACCCAGAACCGGGGGCTAGGCTTGGCCCGGAGGAGAGCGCCCATGATCCTGGACGACCAGAGCGAGGTCACAGACTTTCTGCGCAGCCAGCCCTGCGGGCCCGGGCGGGAGGGCGAAACCGTGCGCGAGATCGAGACCCATATCTCGCGCATTTTCCTGGCCGGAGACCGCGCCTTCAAGCTCAAGCGCGCGGTGCGCCTGCCCTATGCCGATTTCTCGACGCCCCAGATCCGGCTTGAGACCTGCGAAAAGGAATTCGCTCTGAACCGCCCGACCGCGCCCGGCATCTATCTGGGCGTGCGGCGGATCACCCGGCAGGCCGGGGGGCTTGCCTTCGACGGCGACGGGCCGCTGGTCGATGCGGTGGTCGAGATGGCGCGCTTTGCCCAGGACGACATTCTCGACCGGGTGGCCGCGGCAGGCGGGCTGACCGAGGCCCATGCCGAAAGCCTGGCGCGCACGGTCGCCGCCATGCATGCCCGCGCGCCGGTCGTGCGCCGCCCCGGCGGCGGCGCGCTGATGGAGGGCGTGCTCGACATCAACCGCGCGGGCTTCGCCACCAGCCGGGTCTTCGCGCCCGAGAAGGTCGCGGCGCTGGACGAAGCCTTCCGCCGCGCCTTCCGGCGCCATCGCGGGCAGCTTGATCGGCGCGGCGCGCGGGGGCTTGTGCGGCTTTGCCATGGCGATCTGCATCTGGCCAATATCGTGCTGCACGAGGGCCGCCCCGAGGTGTTCGACGCCATCGATTTCAACGACGGGCTGGCCACCGTCGATGTCGCCTACGATCTTGCCTTCCTGCTGATGGACCTCTGGCATCGCGGGCTGCCCGACCTCGCGAACCGGGTGGCGAACCGCTATTTCGACACGGCGGGCGCCGAGGACGCGCAGGGGCTTCTGCCCTTCCTGATGGCGGTCCGGGCCGAGGTCCGCGCCCATGTGACCGCCACCGCCGCGACGGACGACCCGGACCGCGCCGCCATGGCACAGGGCTATTTCGACCTGGCCTGCGACCTGCTGGCGCCCGAGCCCGGCCGGGTGGTGGTTCTGGGCGGGCTGTCGGGCAGCGGCAAGACCACGCTCGCCGAACGGATCGCGCCGCATCTGGGGCCCGCGCCGGGCGCCCGGATCGTCGAAAGCGACCGCACCCGCAAGGCCATGTTCGGCGTCGAGGCGACCGAACATCTGCCGCAAGAGGCCTATGCCCCCGGCGTCTCGGATGACGTCTATGCCCGGATTGCCGCACGCGCCCGGGCGCTGGCCGAGGGCGGCGCCACGGTCGTTGTGGGCGCGGTCTTCGACAGCGCCGCGCACCGGGCCGAGCTGGACCGTCGGCTGGCGGGCCTCCGGGTCGATGCGGTCTGGCTGGAGGCCGCGCCCGACCGGCTGCGCGACCGGATCGCAACCCGGGGCGCAAGCGCCTCGGACGCCACGCTCGACGTGCTGGAAACCCAGTTGTCGCACGGGCCGGGCCGGATCGGCTGGCCCCGGATCGACGTCAACGGCACGCTCGAGGCCACGCTGGCGCGGCTGTGCGCGCGTCTCAGCTAGGCGCCTGGCCCGGCAAGAGCGCCGCGACCAGTGCATCGGCGGCGCTGGGGCTCAGGGCAAGCGGGGTGTCGTGCAGGATCGCCAGCCGGGTCAGCGCCTGCAGATCGACATCGCCCGGATGGCTCAGCGGATCGGCGAAAAAGATCACCGCGTCGAGTTCTCCCGTCGCGATCAGGGCGCCCAGTTGCTGGTCGCCGCCCCGCGCGCCGCGCTGCAGCCGCTGCACCGAAAGGCCCGGCAACGACGCGGCGACCATCGCTCCGGTCCCCCCGGTGCAGATCAGCCGGTGGCCCGCCAGGGCACGGGCATGGCGCCCGATCCAGGCCCGAAGCTGGGCCTTGCGCGCGTCATGGGCGACCAGCGCCAGCCGCCGCGGCGCGGTCGATTGCGCCCGCGCCCGTGCCGCCAGCGCCAGGATCGCGCGGACCTGACCGGCAAAGCCCGCCGCCTCGGCCGGAAAGGCCCCCGCCAGAGCCGCCGTGCCCACGGTAAAGCCCGCCGTCCCGGCCTCGGCCGCCGCCTCGATCCGGGCCGCGCGATCGATGCTGCCCGCGACGATCACCGGCTTGGCGACCGCCGCGCAGACCGCCGCCATCAGCCCGGGCACATCGCCCGCGAAGCGATAGGCCAGCAGGTCGAGCCCGTGCACATGTTCGAGATCGGCGATTGCCCGGGCCGAGTCGACAATGGCCGCCGCCGGGCCTTGCAGCACGCTCGGATGGCCGGTGACCACGCCCGGAAAGGGATAGTAACGCAGCGGATGGTCGCGGGTGACCGCGGTCACCTCGGCCGCCCGGGTGCCGCCCAGCAGGCAGTCGACATCAAGCGCGGCCGCCGCCCGGGCCGAGGCCAGTTCGCTGTCGCGGTCGAGGCTGACCACCTCCAGATAGGACCGCGCGCCCGCCGCGCGGATCGCGGCCGCGAGGCCGCAGAGATCGGCCACCGGCAGGCCCACATCCTTGAAGCCGATATGCCGGACCCCGCCCTCCAGCGCCTCGTCAAGCCGGGCGCGGGCGTCGGGGATGGTCCGGTCGTTCTCGGTCAGCATCAGGATGAAGTCGAAGGCCATGGCGTCGCCTGTCAGACCTGCGATTCAGGGCCGATCGCCGGGGCCGCGACCCAGCGCGGTGCAGAGGTGGCAATCGCCAGATGCGGGGCACCAATGCTGCACAGCACCAGCGCGTCGAGCCGCCCCAGCGCCTCGCCCGGCGCCATCCCGGCCGCGATCATCGCGGCGAAGGAATCGCCTACCCCATGCGGCACGCCGCCCCGCCGCAGGGTGCGAAACAGCGCGCTTCGCCGGCCGCGCACCGCCAGAAGTCCGGTGACCTCGGCCCCCAGCGGCGGCGACGTGACCAGCACCTCGGGCGCGAGCGGCCTCGCCGCCTCAAGGGTGGCGGCCAGATCGGGCAGCGCCCGGCCGGTCAGCCAGCCCAGTTCGAAATGGTTGGGTGTCAGCGTGTCGGCCAGCGGCACGAGCCGCTCGCGCACCGCCCGGGCCACCGCCTCGGGCACGTAAAGCCCGCCCGGCGCATCGCCGAGGATCGGATCGACCACGATCCGGGGCGCGGGGTCCATGGCGCGCATCTCGGCCACCAGATCGGCCGCAAAGGCAACGTGATCGGGGCTGGGCAGATAGCCGACCAGCACCGCGTCATGGTCTTCCAGAAGCCCGTTCGCGCGCAGCGCCCCGGCCATGTCGCGCAACTGCGACACCGGCAAGGGCCCGCCCGCCACATGCGCCCAGCCCAGGTGGTTCGACAGAACCACCGTCGGCAGCCCGGTGACGCCATGGCCCAGCGCCTGCAGCACCGCGCCCGAGGCCGAAAGGCCGACATGGCCCGAGGCCACATAGCTTGAAACGATCAGGACGCGCGCCATCCCCTGCCCCTGTCTTGCTCCGCCCAACTGGCGGGTCCTCCTTCTATAGACCGGCCTGCGGAACATGTCGAAACCCCCGTCGCAAACGCGCGCGGCAGCCCCGAGCATGGCAGCCGAAAAGCCACCGCCGGGCAGATTCAAGACCGGCCGACGGCCGCGGTCGCGCGGATGTTTCGGCATCGGCACCGGTCCATGCGTTCCGCGGGGTTTGACCTTGCGTTCACGGGAAAAGACCGGCGGACGATCTGGGAAGCGACCGGCACATTGCCTCGAATTTGCCAGAATGCGGCGGTCAACATCCATGTTTTGGTCCAAGTTTTCCGTGACAGTTCAGCCCGAGCCGCCCCGCAATCCGCAGGGCCTCGGCTGGCCGCATGGGCTGCCTGCCGCAGGCCCGGCCCGAAGGGCGGCCGACCGCCGCACGAGACCGCAACCAGAAACCGCAGACCGCAACCGCCTCCGGAAGCCACGGACCGACCGCATGACCGCTGCTCTCGACATGCACAGCCCGACGCCCCCCGAGGGCCAGATGGAAGAGCTGCGACCGGGCACAGACCTGCTGCGCGGCCAGTACCGGATCGACCGGTTCCTAAATTCCGGCGGGTTCGGGCTGACCTATCTGGCGCGCGACAGCCTGGGTCGCCGGGTGGTCATCAAGGAGTGCTTTCCCGATACGCTCTGTACCCGATCGGGGCTCGACGTGCAGGCCCGCAGCCGCGCCCACGGCCCTGAATTCGAGGCCATCGTCGAACTTTTCATCGACGAGGCGCACCGTCTGGCCTGGCTCGATCACCCCAACATCGTCGGCGTGCATCAGGTCTTCACCGACAATTCGACCGCCTACATGGCGCTCGACTTCGTCGACGGGAAGACCCTGCTCGAGATCATCGAGGATGCGCGCGAACGACCGAGCCCGGCGCAGATCGAGGACATGCTGCGCAAGCTGCTCGACGCGGTCGCCTTCGTCCACGACCGCAGCCTGCTGCATCGGGACATCTCGCCCGACAACATCCTCATTCAACGTGACGGCAATCCGGTGCTGATCGATTTCGGCGCCGCCCGCGAACGCGCGACCCGTACCAGCCGCGTGCTGTCGCGCATGCAGGTGGTCAAGGACGGCTACTCGCCGCAGGAATTCTACGTGGCCGGGATCCGTCAGGGGCCCGCCTCGGATCTTTACGGTCTCGCGGCGAGCTTTCATCATCTGATCGCAGGCACGGCCCCGCCCAACAGCCAGATCCGGACCGCCGCGCTGGCGGCGGGCGATCCCGACCCCTATCAGCCGCTCGCGGGCCGGATCGACGATCTGCCTTTGGCCCTGCTGGCCTCGATCGACCTGGCGCTGAACGTGATCCCGCGCGACCGCCCGCAATCGGCGCGGGACTGGCTGGCCCTGCTGGATGCCGCCCCGCCGCAGCCCGCCGCCGGTCCCGCACCCGCCGAGGCCTCCGACAGCGTGCTCGACAGCGCGACGCGCAGCGTTATCTCGCGGCTGGTCGACGAAACCAACCGCGCCGTCGCCGAAGCGCGCCGCCTCGCCGAGGAAGAGGCCCGGTCCCGCGGCCCGGCCGAGCCGCCGCGCCCGCCCGCACGCCGCCGTCCCTTTGCCTGGCGCACCCTCGACGACGAGGACGAAGCAACCGCCAAAGACCCCGGCCCGGCCACGCCCACCCCCGACCGGGCGCCCGATCCCCTGCCCGCCGAGCCGAACGCCAGCCCCGGCAGCGCCCCGGCGGCCCGGCCGGTCAGGCGCCTTGCGGCCTCGGCACCGCAAGCCGCGCCCCAGACCGCCCGGGCCGACGCGTCGGCCGAGCCCGACCCCGCCCCGGAGGGTGCGGCCCCTCCGCCCGGCAGCGGATTGCTCGGACGGTTCGCGTCCGGCGCCCTGACCCGCCGCACCAGGACCCGCCCGTAACCGGCCCGCGATGGGCCTGCACACCGCCGCACGGAGAAGGCACGCGATGGACTTCCTGAGACCCAAGCCCGAGGCCGAGGACGGCCCTGCCATCCGGCGCGAGGCCGGGCTGCTCGGCGCTCCCGACCCCTGGGGGAGCGATCTTGACACCGACGCGCCGATTTTCGGCACCGTCATTCCCGAGAGCCGGCTCGAAAGTGGCCTGACCGATCGTGCAGCACCGCCCGCAGGCATCCCGCCGCGAGGCAGCGACCGGCCGATGACCCGCCTGCACAGCATGGTCGAGCCCCCAGTTCCGCACGATCCGCAGCCCCGGTCCCTGCCGCCGACCGGACCGGCCGACCGCACAGCGGACCCGGCCGATCTCTCTGCGCTGGCCATGGCGGCCCCCGCCGCGCCGCAGGGTCCTCGGGTCCGCACCCGGTTTCTGGGCTTCGGCGCGCCGGAGGCCGAGACCGCCGATCCCTTCGCCGGGCATCGCCTTGCGCCGACCAAGGCCGAGACGCCCGCCGACCGTCCCGATCTCCGGCGGTTTCCGGTCGGCTGGCTGGTGGTGACCGCCGGGCCGGGGCGCGGCGCCCATTTCACGCTTTTTTCCGGCGTCTCGCAGATCGGGCGCGGCCCCGATCAGGCGGTGCGGCTCGATTTCGGCGATACCGCCATCTCGCGTTCGGGCCATGCGCTGCTGGCCTATGACGACGAACAGGGCCTCTTTTACCTCGGCAGCGGCGGCAAGGCGAACATCGTCCGCCTGAACGGCCGTCCGCTGCTGTCAACCGAAGAACTTTCCCATGAGGACGAGATCCGGCTCGGCGAGACGCGCCTGCGATTCATCGCCCTTTGCGGGCCGGGTTTCGCCTGGACCGCCCCTCAGACCGGACCCGACGCCGATGCCCGCACACGCTGATCTCAGGCTCGACACCGCCTCGGGCATCGCGCAGGGCCGGCGCGCGCATCAGGAAGACACCATCGTGTCCGACTTCCCCATCGGCGGACGCGTCGGGCTGGTGGTGCTGGCCGACGGCATGGGCGGGCACGCGGCGGGCGATGTCGCCAGCCAGATCGCCGTGACCGAAGTGTTCCGCGCGCTGAAATGCGGCGCGGGCGACCCCGACCGGGTGCTGGCCCACGCGCCCCGGCTTTTGCGGCGCGCGGCGGATACCGCCAACACCTCGATCGCGGTCCACATCCGGCGCCATGCCGAAACCTGCGGCATGGGCACCACGCTGATCGCGGCCATCGTCGCCGGAGACCGGCTGTTCTGGCTGTCGGTCGGCGACTCGCCTCTGCTGCTGTTGCGCGACGGTGCCTTGCAGCGGATCAACAAGGACCATTCGCTGGCACCGCAGATCGACGGCATGGCCCGGATCGGCCTGCTGACCCCGGAAGAGGCGCGCCGCCATCCCGACCGCAACTGTCTGACCTCGGCGATCTGCGGCACCGAGATCACCCAGATCGACTACCCCGAAACTCCGCTGGAGCTTGCCAAGGGCGACATTCTGGTCGCCGCCAGCGACGGGCTGGCCTATATCGGCCTCGACCGGATCCGCGCCATCCTTGAAGAGAACCGGACCCGGTCCAGCGCCGAGATCGCCGACGCGCTGTTCCGGGCGATCGAGGACGTCGCCGATCCCGAACAGGACAATGTCTGCTTCAGCGTGATCCGCGTGCTTTGCGCGGCCGGGCAGCCGACGGTACAGGCGCATCCGCCGCTGCGCCTGCTCGGCGCCCCCGCGAAGACCGGGCCGCGCCCCGACTGCCCCTGTGCCACAGCCCCGCGTTCGCGGTTCGGCGCGCTGGCGGCCCGCTGGCTTCCGGGCCATCGGGGGGGCCTGTCGTGAGCGACGCCCCCGAAGACGACCTGATCGCCCGGATCGACGCGGTTCTGGCGGCGGGAACCCTGCCCGATCCCGGGCGGCGCCAGGGCATGCGGCTGCGCCAGCGCCTGTCGCAGCCGGTGCGGGTGGCAGTCGCGGGGCCCGCCCGGACCGGCAAGTCGTCGCTGATCGCGCTGCTGGCCGGATGGGATGCCGATGCCGGCCCGGTCGCGGACGCGCCCCCCGCAGGCATTCCCTCGGATCTTTTCGACCGGATGCTGCTGCTGGAATGCCCTCTGGCGCCCGACGAGACGCTGCCCTGTGGCGCGGGGATGCCCGATATCGTGCTCTGGACCAGCCAGAGTTTCGAGGCCCCCGAAAGCGCCGCCTGGGCGCGGGTGCCCGAGAGCCTGAAGGACCATTCCTTTCTGGTGCTGACCAAGGCCGATTTGCTGATCCGCGAGGCTGTGCTGCACGACCGGCTGGACCGGCTGCGCCCGCTTGTGGGGGTCGAGTTCCACGCGCTTTTCCCTCTGGCCACCACCGAGGCGCTGGCCGCCGATCGTGGCCCCGTGCCCTGCATGCCCGCCGAACACGGGCCAAGCGGCGCCAAGGCCCTGTTCGCCGCGCTTGAACGGATGCTGCGGCAGGGATTGGATGCCGACCGCGACCTGGCCGAGACCTTCCTGCACCGCTATGGCAGCCATGGCCGGTTCGCAGGCCCGGGTCCGCGTCGCGGACAACCCGCCACCGGCACCCCGTCGCCCAGCCCCAGGCCCGAACCGCCATCGCCCCCCGGCCCCACGCCGTCCGATGCTGCGCCCACACGCCGCTCTGCCGGCGCGGACGACCGGACCCTCTGCGAACGCGGGCTTGCGGTTCTTGCCCGGGCGGCCGCCGCGCTTCCCGAACGGGTCGAGCGTCGCGATGGCATCGCCGGGGTGCTGGCGATCTGCGCCGACACCGCGCTTGGCCTCACCGACCTGCTGGGCGAGGTGCGGGATGTCTGCCCCGATCTTGACGAGGACATCCTCGATGCCTCCGAGATGCTGCAGCTTCTGGCGGTCGAGGACGATCCGGCCGCAGCCGCCGATGCCGTCACGCTTTTGCTGCAATTGCGGCGCGGGTTCGAAACCCGGCTGAGCGCCTGAGGAACGCCGCGACGACGCCATGCAATGGCCATTTTCGGGCGCATAATTGTTTCAGATGCCACAACAAAACACCTGCTTCCGCCGGGCTGGCGCAGTCCCGGGCGGGTTGCAGACAAGCAAATGGGGGTTGGACCCGTGATGCAGGATGCATCTGCCTCCGCGCGCCCCGAGGCCGCCCGGCCCGCTGCCCGTCACCCGGATCTGCTGGGAGAGGGGCTTGACGGGTTTGCGCCGATCACGGAGCGTCGGGCCACCCTGCGCGCGGCGCTGGCCGATCTCGGCCGGGTCGGCGACGCGACCGCCGCGCGCGGCGCGCTTCGGCTGACGGCACAGCTTGACGCGCTCGAACCCTGCGTGACCTTCATCGGCCAGGTCAAGGCGGGCAAGACCTCGCTGATCAACGCCATGGTCGGCTGGCCCGGCCTGCTGCCCGAAGATGTGAACCCCTGGACCTCGGTCGTGACCTCGCTCCATCTGGCGCCCGCCCCTCAGACCCTCGCGGGCGAGGCAAGGTTTCGCTTCTTCGACCGCGAGGAATGGGCCCGGCTGGTCGAAAAGGGCGGACGTCTCGGCGAACTGGCCAGCCGGGCCGGGGCCGAGGACGAGCTCGACAAGGTCCGCCGCCAGGTCGAGCGGATGCGCGAGAAATCCCAAGGCCGCCTCGGTCGCCGGTTCGAGCTGCTGCTGGGCCAGGAGCACCGCTATTCCGCCTTCGATCTGGGGCTCGTCGAACGCTATGTCTGTCTCGGCGACGATTTCGCCGACGACGAGCACGGCGCCGATGCCCGGTTCGAGGCTGCGGGCCGTTTCGCCGACATCACAAAATCGGCCGATCTGCAGGTCGATCATGCGGCGATGCCGTTGCGGCTGTGCCTGCGCGACACGCCCGGCGTCAACGACACCTTCCTGATGCGCGAACAGATCACCATCGGTGCGATCCGCGAAAGCCGGCTCTGCGTGCTGGTGCTGTCGGCGCATCAGGCGCTGTCCAGCGTCGACATGGCGCTGATCCGGCTGATCGCCACGGTCAAGGCGCGCGACGTTGTGATCTTCGTCAACCGCATCGACGAGCTTTCCGATCCGGTCCCGCAAGTGGCCGAAATCCGCGCCGCGATCCGGGCCACGCTGCAGGCTCAGAACGGCCCGGTGGACGCGCCGATCCTGTTCGGAAGCGCAATCTGGGCCGCCCATGCGCTGGGCGGAACCCTGCCCGCCCTGCCCGAAGACAGCCGCCGCGCGCTGCAGCGCCTGGCCCGCGAACGTTTTGCGGGCGGCGAGGACCCGCAGACCCAGCTGCGCGGGGTCTGGGACATGTCCGGCCTGCCCGCGCTGTACCGCACGCTTGCCGAGCGTCTCAACGAAGGCGCGGGCCGCGAGGCGCTCGACCGCATCGCCCGCAGCACCGCCAATCTTGCCCGCAGCATCGGCGCCGCGCAGGGCACGGCCCTGCCCGCAGGCGCGCGGCCGACGGTCGGCCGGGCCGAACTCGAGGCCCGGATCATGACCCTTTCGCATCGCGCCGAAGAGGCCCTGGTCCGCGTCATCGACCGCGAACAGACAGAGTTCCGGACCCGGCTGGAACGGTCGCATCGCAGTTTTCTCGACCGCGCCACCGCGGCCCTGATCGCCCATCTGGAAACCGAGGGCGAGGACACCGTCTGGACCTACGAACCGACCGGTCTGCGAATGCTGCTGCGCACCGCCTGCCAGCTTTTCGGCACACGGATGCAGGCCGCGGCGCGGAGCGTTCTGGACGAGCTCGCGCGCGATGTCGCCGCTGTCTACCGCAATGCGCTTGGACTTGACGGCGCGTTCACGGTCGAGGCCCCCGACCCGCCGCGGATCGGGCCGCCGGTCGACATCGCTTGCACCATCGCGCTGGACGTCAAGGGCAGCTGGTGGCGCCGCTGGTGGACCCGCCGCCGCGGCCATGGGGCCTTCGCCGCCGATTTCCACGCGATGATCCGGGACGACACCCTGCCGATCCTCGACGCCCTGCGCCACGACCATGCCGAACGGGTCCGCGCCGACCTGATGGCGACATTGGCCGGTTTTGTCGAAGACCAGCGCGAAATCGTCGAGGCGCTGACCTGCAAGGATGAGGTCGCGCCCGACGCTCTTGACGTGGCGCTGCGGAGGAAGGCCCGGCAGGATCGCCTGCAGGCCATCGAAAGCGCGATGACGACGATGCTGAAAGAGGCGGCCTGAGATCCGCCGACGTCCGGGACCTGCGGAAGAGACTGTAAGATGAGCGACCCCTACGACCTTGATATCCGGGCGATGCTGGAACGGGCCCGGGCGATGGACGCGGCACCGGCCCGGCCGCGCCCGGCCGAAGGCGGCGCGAGCCGTCCGGCGCTGCCCCCCGAAGAGGCGGTGCGCGCGCAATTCGGTGGCCGGGACCGGTCCGACGCCCTGGAAGCCACGCCCGACGCCGACGCCAGCTCTGACCGTCCCGCGGCAGATCCGGACAACGCGGTCGAGACAGGTGCGGAGCAGATCCCGCACGGGAGCACGGAACCGCCTCAGACGGACGCCTCTGCCCCCCCGGTCGAGGCCGCACCGCCCGAGGCCGACGCTGAATTTGAACCTGAAGAGGACGTCTTTGCGGCCGACGCCGGTCCAAGCCCCTCCCGCGCCCCGGTCGAGGTCGAGGTTCGCCCGCATCTGCCCGCCTTCGCCGCACACCCGGACCTTGCAGATCTGCCTCCCGGGGCACGGCCCTGCCTCGCGCTGATGGGCGAATTCAGCGCGGGCAAAAGCACGCTGATCCATCTGTTGATCGGCCAGTCGCCGCTGCCGGTGAAGGTAACCGCGACCCAGCTGCCGCCGGTGCGCCTCTCCTACGGTTCCGCCCCCGCCCGGCGCGAGGATCGCTTCGGCCGCATCGAACCCGTGGAGATGGCCGACCTTCCCCGACTTTCCCCCGCCGAGACCCGGCTGATCCAGATCCATGCCGAAGCCGAGATCCTCAAGCTTTGCGACCTGATCGACATGCCCGGCATCTCGGACCCGAACATGGGCTCGGAGGTCTGGGAAAGCGCCATCAGCCTTGCCGACGGAGTGATCTGGTGCAGCCATGCGACCCAGGCCTGGCGCCAGTCCGAAGCCGCCGTCTGGGACATGTTCGCCGACCGGCTGGGCGAAACAAGCCTGCTGCTGCTGACCCGGTTCGACAAGCTGGTGACCGACCGCGACCGCACCCGGGTGTTGCACCGGGTGCGGCGCGAAACCGAGGGGCTTTTTGCCGATGTCTGCCCGATCGCCCTGACCGATGCGCTGGACGCGCAGGACGATCCGGCGCGCTGGGCTGCCAGCGGCGCCGGGGAGTTTGGCCGCGCGCTGCGGCAGGTGCTGCGGCGGCTGGGCGCGACGGCAAACGATCACGAGGCGCCGGTTGTGCTGGACCCCGACTGGCGCGTCGGCGGGGCGGGCATGCCCGTGCGTCCGCGGCGGGTGCAGATCGACGAAAGCCGCAGCCGAAGCCCGCGGCCGGTGCGCGCGCAAAGACCGGGCGCCAGCCCGCCTGCGGCCTGACGGCGCACGGCCCGGTCCATCGCCCGGTCCATCACCTGGCGCGGCGCGCGGCCCAGTTCCGTTGCGCCCCGTCGCCCACGCCCCCGGCCCGTGCGCTATTGCCAGTGGCCGCCGCCGGAAATTCGGATAAACTCGGGCACGATGCCGTTGACGGTCACCATTCAGGCGCTCCGACGGGCGATTCCCGATTGCCGGGTAATCGCATTCGTCGACCTGTCGGCGCGGCTGGTGCTGCGGGCCGAGGCCGAGCATTCTCAGCCCCAGGAATTCTACGATGCGCTTTGTCTGCGCGGAGCGCTGCTTCTGGGCGGGCAGGCCGCCGCCGCCTCGACCGAAGTGTTCGGGACCGATCAGGCGCCCCCCGAGGCGGTGCTGCTGCACGAGGGCCGGTTCGAGCTTTTCGTGCGGGCGCCGCGCGACCCGGACGAGGCACTTTGCGCGGTGATCGGAGGCGAGGCCGATATCGCGGCCGCGCTTGCCGCCATGCGCGCCACAATGGCCGAAATCGTCGAGATCGTCGATGCCGCGCCCCCGGCCGCTGCGGCCGGCGGGTCGCAGGACCGGGGCCGCTGAGATGGCCGGGCTCGAGCGTCTCAACGCCGCGCTGGCCAAGCTGAGGGGCGCCGAGGCCGCCGCCGAACGCACGGTGCCCGGGGGCGTGGACGGGATCGTCGAGGTGCTGCTGACCGAGATTTCGGAAACGATCCTGCCGCGCGAAATGACCATCGGCGACGGGGCCGGTCAGGAAATCCGGCTGCTGGCGGCCCGCCGCCGCCTGTTGCGGGTGGGCCGCACGGGGCCGGTCACAGCGGACGCGGCGCCGATCCCGGCCGAGCCGCCAGAGGCCACCGGCGATCCCGCCGAGCCCCTGATCGCCGCCTTTCACGGCCGGGTCCGCCCCTTCGTCGCCAAGGCGGCCGAGCTGTCGGTCGCCGCGAGCCGCCCTCCCTACCGGGTCGATCCGACCGAAGCCGGCTGTTCGGTCGAGGCTCTGCGCGCGGCCGCAGACCGCGGCTGGACCGCGCCTGCGGCCAGCGCCCCCGCACCCGAGCCCCGCCCGGACCAGGCCGGAGAGACCGCCACGCCGCCGCCCGATCCGGTCGGCACCTGTCTCGCCCGGGCGACGGCCGGGCTGCGGCTGCGCGAGGGCCAGATTGTCGCGATGCAGGGCGATGCCGAATTTGCCCACCGGCTGACCGGGTTCACCGGGCTCGGGCTCGGCGCGATGACCAAAGCCGCCGGAGACGGCCCCGGGACCACCTGCGCGATCCTGCGCGCGCCCGCGCCGTCGAACCTTCTGCTGGTGCGTGTCGCCCACGGCCGGGACGCCGCGCTTTTTCTGAGCCCCAGCGAAGAGCTTCCCGCGATCCTCGCCCTCTGCCGCGCGACCGGACCGGCCGCAAGGAGCGCGCCGCTTGACAGGGCCGGGAGCCCGGATTAACCGAAACTTGTCTTGGTTCGCCCGGAAACGGGCGATGAAAAGGGAACGCGGTGCGGCCTTCATGGGGTCAATTCCGCGGCTGCCCCCGCAACTGTAAGCGGCGAGCGCGGCTGATCGTGCCACTGGGGGTCCTCCCCGGGAAGGCCAGCCAAGCGAGGACCCGCAAGCCAGGAGACCTGCCAGGGCGATCACCTAGCCTGACCGCGGGGCGCGGCGCAGGCGGCGGACCATCCGCAGTGGTGACGCATCACCGTCTGCGGAAGGCATGTCTTTCCAAGGACCCCATGACAGGACGGACCGCCCGCCGCGGCGGTTCCCGAGACCGGAACGGAACCGACATGACAAGACCCACCCTTTGCCTCGGGCTCGGCCTCGCCGCGCTGAGCCCCCTGCCCGCCCTGGCGCAGGAGGTGCAGTCCAGCCTGATGCTGGACGAGATCACTGCCAGCGCCAGCCTCACGCCCATCGCCACCAACCGGACCGGCGCGACGGTCGAGACCGTCGAGAGCGGCGAGATTGCAGCGGGCGGACAGAATCTGGGCCAGACGCTTGCCACCCTGCCGGGCGTGTCGATCACCCAGAATGGCGGGCTCGGGCAGACCGCCACGCTTCGGATTCGCGGGCTTGGAAACGGCTATATCGCGACCCGGATCGACGGAATGGACTTTGCCGACCCGTCGGGCACCCCTGCCGCGCTCGACTTCGGCACCCTGACCGCCGGCCTGCCCTCCAGGATCGAAGTGCTGAAGGGCTCGCAATCCGCGCTTTTCGGGGCAAATGCCATCGCGGGCGTTGTCGACATCACCACCTGGAGACCGGAGAAACTGGGCTTTTCGGGGCGGGCGACGGTCGAAACCGGCACCTATGGCAGCTACTCTGCCGGTCTGAGCCTTGGCCAGAAGACCGAACGCGGCGAAGTGTCGGCCACGATCTCGCATGTCGAAACCGACGGCTTCTCGACCCTGTCGGGCAATGACGAAGCGGACGGCTTCGACGAGGATTCGGTCTCGCTCAATGCCGCCTACGATCTGACCGACACCCTTCGGCTGGGCTTCTCGGGTTTCTATTCCGACGGAAACTCGGACTATGACAGCGACGCGACCGACACGAACCCGATCACCCGATCGGAGGCGACACGGAAAGGCCTGCGCGCCTTCGCCCAATTCGCGATCGGGACGGTCGACAACGAACTGTCGCTGGCGCGCACGCAGACCGAGCGCAGCTACCGTTCGAGTTTCGGGACGTCCTCCTATGATGGCACCAGCCGCGCCGCCAGCTATCTCGGGACGGCCTCTCTGGCGGCCGGGACCGACCTCTCCTTCGGCGCCGACTGGAAACAGGACGAGGCCAAGCTTGACGGCGAGACCTATTCGGTCATCAACCGCGCGCTCTTTGCCGAGCTTCGCCAGGCCGCGACCGACGACATCGATCTGTCGCTTTCGCTGCGCTACGATAATTATTCCAGCTTTGACGATCAGGTGACCGGCCGAGCCGCGCTGGCCTGGCGGCTCCAGCCCGACCTGATCTTCCGCACCTCTCTGGGCACCGGCTATCGCGTCCCCGCGCTTTACGAACTTTACGGCACCATTACCGGCGACACGGTCGGCAACCCGGACCTCAACCCCGAAACCAGCACCAGCTTCGACATCGGGCTTGAGAAACGCCTGTCGGGCGACGGGTTCCTGAAGGCCACCGCCTTCTTTGCGGAAATCGATGACAAGATCGACTATGGCGCAGCCGACCCCGCCATCTGCAGCTATGCTTGGGGCTGCTACCGCCAGCTCGACGGAACCACCCGCAGCCAGGGCCTGGAACTGTCCGGCCGCCACGAGATGACCTCCGCCATCGCGCTTTACGGCAGCTACACCTATACCGACGTCCGCTGGAAGGGCGACCGGCTCGACCGCGTGCCGCTCCACGATCTTCTGCTGGGCGTCAGCAGCGAGGTGACGCCGCGGCTCACGGCCGATGTCTCCTACCAGTATCTGGCCGGACGCCTCGACCCTTACGGCTCTCTGCCCGATGCCGGGCTTGCCGCGGCCCAGATCACCTACGCGCTGGACAACGGCACCGAGGCCTATGCAAGGGTCGAAAACCTCTTCGACGAGGAGTTCTACTCGGCCGTCGCCTATGGCTATGGCGGCGCCTATCACTACAACACCACGGGCCGGGCGCTCTATGTGGGGCTGCGTGCCTCCTTCTAGCGCGATCGGTCTCGCCGCGGCCCTGGCCCTTGCCGGGGCCGCGGTGCTGGCCGACCCGCCCGCGCGGGTCGTATCGATGAACCTCTGCACCGACCAGCTTGCCATGCTGGTCGCGGCGCCGGGTCAGCTGGTCTCGATCAGCGACCTGGCCGCGAACCCGATGAACTCGGCCATGCCCGAGGCCGCCCGCGCCTACCCCGCCAATACCGGCGGCGCCGAGGAAATCTTTCTGATGCGCCCCGATCTGGTGTTGGCCGGCACCTATTCGAACCCGGCGACGGTCGCCATGCTGGAACGGCTCGGCATCCGGGTCGCGCGGATCGGGCTGACGACGCGGCTCGACGAGGTGCCCGAGCGGTTGCGCGAGGCGGGTCGGCTTCTGGGCCGCGAGGCCCGGGCCGAGGCGCTCGCCCAGACCTTCGTCCGGGATCTCGCCCGGCTCACGCGCAGCGGCCCGCCCCGGCCGCTGGCCGCCTTCTTCTATGCCAACGGCTACACCCAGGGCAAAGGCACGCTGTCGGACGATATCCTGACCCATGCGGGCTTTAGCAACCTCGCGGGCTCCGGCCAGGCGGCGCGCGGCCGCAGCGGCGGCTTCGATCTCGCGCTCGAAGAGCTGGTGATGGCCGATCCCGACCTGCTGATCCTCTCGCGCCCCTATCCGAAAACCTCCCGCGCCGAAGAGATCCTCGCCCATCCCGCGCTCCGCGCCCTGCCCGCCGCCGCCGCCCCGGCCCTGTCCGGCCCCGACTGGGTCTGCGGCACCCCCCTCGTGCTGGACGCCCTGGCCGAAATGACCCGCCGCCGCGATGCCCTCACCGCGCCCCCCGGCCAGAACTGACACCCGATGCGCTTGCGGCTTCTTCTTGGTCCAAATACCCAGGACGCAACGCCCGCCACGGGCCCAAGCTCCGAGGAAAGCCCCTCCCGATGACACGCGCACTCATGCTGCAAGGCACAGGCTCGAACGTGGGCAAGTCGCTTCTGGTCGCCGGGCTCTGCCGCGCGGCGCTCCGGCGCGGGCTAAGTGTCGCGCCGTTCAAGCCGCAGAACATGTCGAACAATGCCGCGGTGACCGCCGATGGCGGCGAGATCGGCCGGGCGCAGGCGCTGCAGGCCCGGGCCGCGGGGATCGAACCGCTGACCGATATGAACCCGGTCCTCTTGAAACCCGAAACCGATACCGGCGCCCAGGTGGTCGTGCAGGGCCGCGCCCGGGGCGCGCTGCGCGCCCGTGCTTTCGCCGCCGAGAAACCGAAGCTGATGGCCCCGGTACTGGAAAGCTTCCACCGCCTCGCCGCCGGACGGGACCTGATCATCGTCGAGGGCGCGGGCAGCCCGGCCGAGGTCAACCTGCGCGCGGGCGACATCGCCAATATGGGCTTTGCACAGGCCGCGAATGTGCCGGTGGTGCTGATCGGCGATATCGACCGGGGCGGCGTGATCGCCCAGATCGTCGGCACGCGCGCGGTGCTCGACCCGGGCGATCTGGCGATGGTGCGGGGCTTTGCCATCAACAAGTTCCGCGGCGATCCGCGGCTTTTCGACGACGGCTACCGGCTGATCGCGGACCGCACCGGCTGGCCCGGCTTCGGCGTCATCCCGTGGTTTCCAGACGCCTGCCGCCTGCCCGCCGAGGATGCGGTCGATCTGGGCGGCGCGGGCCGGGGCGCCTTTCACGTCGTCTGCCCGATGCTGTCGCGGATCGCCAATTTCGACGATCTCGACCCGCTCAAACTGGAACCCGGGATCCGGCTGACCATGATCCCGCCCGGCCGCGCCCTGCCCGGCGATGCCGATCTGGTGATCCTGCCCGGCACCAAATCGACCCGGGGCGATCTGGCCTTCCTGCGCGCCCAGGGCTGGGATATCGACCTTGCCGCGCATCTGCGCCGGGGCGGGCGGGTGCTGGGGCTTTGCGGCGGCTATCAGATGCTCGGCCGACGCATCGCCGATCCGCACGGGCTCGAAGGGCCGCCGGGCCTGACCGAGGGGCTCGGCCTGCTCGAGGTCGAGACGGTGATGCATGCCGACAAGACCCTGACCCGGGTCGCGGCCACCCATGCCGCCACCGGCGCCGCGTTTTCCGGCTATGAGATCCATATCGGCGCGACCGACGGTCCCGACCGCGCCCGCCCCTTTGCCCATGTCGCGGGCCGCGCCGAAGGCGCGGTCTCGGCCGACGGGCGCGTTGCGGGCAGCTATCTGCACGGGCTTTTCTCCGAAGACGGCTTCCGCCGCGCCTGGCTGGCCCGGCTCGGGGTCGAGACCGGCACCGAAGGCTACGGCCAGGCGGTCGAGGACACGCTCGACGCGCTGGCCTCCCATCTCGAAGCCCATCTCGACATTGACGCGCTGTTTACCCTCGCCGGTGTCGTCCCCGCAAACTAGCCCCCCGCCGGGGGCACAGGCGGCAAGAAGGCCCGCCGCTGCGCGCGCGTCCTGATCGTCACGACGGCCCGGAACGAGGGCCCGGAACGAGGGCCCCTATCCGCCGGACTGGCTCGCCCATCCTCTGGGCGCGGGCGCGGACGGCATCATCGTCGTGACCGACGGTTGCGACGACGGCACCGACAACATGCTCGACCTGCTCGACACCGCCGGTCTGGCGCCCCATCTGCAGAACCCCGCGCGGCCGGGGCAAAAGCCTGCAATGACAGGCGCTGAAGGCCGCCCCCCCCCCGCGCGGCCGGGGCCGACTGGATCCTCGGCATCGACCTCGACGAATATCTCAACATCCACGTCCCCGGCCACGATCTGGCGGCACTGATCGCGGCCCTGCCCTGGCGGCTTTCCGGCGGCAACGGCGAAACCGGGATCCCGACCAACCGGTGACCGAGGTCTTCACCGCCGCCATGCCCCCCGATGCCGCCTTCCCGGTCGCGGCAAGCTTCTTCAAGACGCTCTACCGTATCGAGGCCTTCGGCCGGATCGGCATCCACCGCCCGCGCCCGGTGCCCGGACGGGCCCCGCCCCGCTGGGTCGATGGCAGCGGCACGCCCCTGCCAGAACGCTTCGCGGCACACCCCGGGCGGCTCTCGCTCTGGGGGGGGGCAGGCCGGGCGGGCATTGGCCGAAATCAACCATTACGCGGTGAAGTCGCCCAAGGCCTTCGTCGTCAAACGCGCCCGCGGCCTGCCGAACCGGACGGACCGCGCGGTCGATCTGGGCCATTGGGTCGAACGGAATTTCAACACCGTCGAAGACCGCTCGATCGCCGCGATGGCCCCCGCCACCGCCGCGGTGCGCGCGCGCCTCACCGCCCTGCCCGGGCTGGCCGCGCTGCAGGAGGCCACGCTTGACTGGCATCGGGCCGAGGCCGCGCGCCAGATCGCCACGCCCGAGCGCCACGCCTTCTACAGCCAGCTTGTGCTGGCCGGGGGCAGCCGGGCGTTGCCGCCCGACCGGGCCGCCGCCATCTACGCACTGTATCCGCGTGGCGCGGGGGAGGCTCTGAGCCGATGGCCCCCGGTCCCGAGATCCTGCCCGTCGCGCTAACCGCCCGGCCGCTTGGCCGCGATCTGCCTGGACACGGTCGCCACGCCCGCAGGCAGCGGACGAGAGGTCACAGCGATGCTGGCCGGAACCGCGCCGCCGGGCGCCGTCGGTCCGGCGGGCGAGACGACGGCCACCACGCTTCGCACGGTCGCGGGCGCGACGCTTCTGACGTTGACCTGCGGCAGCGACGAAGGCCCGGTTCCGCTGACGCTCGACGGCGGGGCCGTCATGCCTGATCCGCGCCCGGCCCGGACCCACCTTTTCGCCGGGCTCAACGTTCTGGTCGCGCTTCGGAACGGCGAAACCGCAGACGAGGCCGCAGACGGGGCCGCAGACGGGCCCCCAGACTGGCTGGCCTTTTACCGCCGCCCCCCAAGAAGCTTCAGGCCGCGCTGATCGTCGAGCGCGCCCCGCCCGGCCCCGAGGCCGACAGGTTCGCCGAGGCGCTGGCCGTCCTTCGCCCCCGGCTCGACGGGCTGACCCGGGTGCTGCTGGTCGGCTTCGATCATCCGCTTGGCCCCCCCGGCGCGGCCCCCGAAAGCCATCCGCTCAATGTCCCCGAGGCCCCGGGCAAGGCCCGCATGACCCCGCCCGCCCCCGACCGCTGGCGGGCGCCGCTGGGCGAGGGGCATCTGTACGAATGGCTGCCCCATGCCTGGCTGGCCGGGGCACACGCGGTCGCCGCGCTCGACCTTTGCGACCTGCTGTGCCCCGCCCCGTACGGCACCACTGTCTTCGAGACCGCCCGGGCCTCGGGCGCGCTGGCGCTGCTGGGGCGCCATGTCTTTCCGTGGTAATCCCGCGACCCGGCCCGGCCGGGCTTTGCCGATCACGGGTGCCTCCAGTTCGACCGGCCGCGCGGGCTGCGCCGCTGGTGCGTCGTGCCGGCCCAGATGCCCGACAATCGGCCCTGGCGCGCGCACCGGGCAGGCGAGGCCACGGCCGAGGCAGTCTTTTCCTTTGCATCGGTATGCGCCATCGCGGCCATCCGGTCGGCCGGATCGTGCCCAGGACAAGCCTTGCGGCCGCGCTCGCGCTGGCCGATCCGGTCGCCCGCGAATTCGGCCATGCCCCCGCAGTTCCGCGCTCCGCCCCGACACGGGCCGCCGCCCACCAAGGCCCCGACCCAAGCCCCGGGCGCGTGGCCATCGTCACGACCATGAAGAACGAAGGCCCCGTCAGCCTCAATGGCTGGCCCATCACCGCGCCATCGGCGTCGACGACATTCTGGTCCACACCAACGATTGCACAGACGGCACCGACCGGCTGCTGGCGCGTCTTGACAGCAAGGGACTGGTGCAGCACCGGACGAACCCCTACCGCGCCACCGGGCTGAAGCCCCAGCATGCCGCGCTGCAGGCAGCGGAGGACGAGCCCGCGATCCGCGAGGCGGGCTGGATCGTCTGCATGGATGTCGACGGGTTCATCACCATCACGACCGGCGACGGCACGCTGGCCGCGCTGTTTGCCGCGACCCGGGGCGCCAACCCGATCTCGATGACCGGGCGGCTGTTCGGCAATGCCGACATCGACGGCTACGAGGATCGCCCGGCGATGGCCCAATTCACCCTCTGCGCGACCAAGATGACGCGCAAGCCGCATCAGACCCGGGGGGTCAAGACGCTCTTTCGCAATAAGGGACTTTTTCGCAAGCTGGGCGTCCACCGCCCCAGGGGGCTGGAACCCGGGCGGCTGAACGAGATCCGCTGGGTCAATGGCTCTGGCCGGCCGCTGCCGCCCCAGATGTACCGCACCGCCTGCCGCTCGCCCGCCCGGAACGGCGGGCTACGATCTGGTGCAGATGTACCATTTCGCCCTGCGCTCGGCCCAGAGCTTTCTGGTCAAGCGCGACCGCGGCCGGGTCAACCATGTCGACCGCGACCAGGGGCTTGGCTACTGGTTCCGGATGAACCGTAACGCCGAAGACGACCTGTCGGTCCGGCGCCGCCTTGCGGCGATGGAGGCCGAGCGGGCGCGGCTGATGGCCGATCCCGAAATCGCCGCCGCTCATTTGACCTGCGTCGCCGCCCATCGCGCGCGCATCGCCGACCGGATGGCCGCGCCCGAGCCCGCAGCCTTTCATGCCGAGCTGACCCGCGAGCGGCTGCGGCGGCTGTCGCGGATGCTGGCGCATTTCTGGCCGAGCGTCTTTCTCGCCGGGCCGGGCGCAATCCCCGACAGCCTGCTGCAAACCGATCCGCCCGCCGATTTCTTCTTTACCGTCCCGCCAGGCGAAGCCCGGCATTGACCCTAGTCCCGGCTCGCCATGGGCCGATGGCCCCTTGCGGGCAATTAAAGGGAGACGGCAGCGATGCCGCTTGCATGGGTCGGCACGCTCTGGATCGGCCCGGCGCTTGGCTGACTCGAACGGCTGTGCCTGACCTCCTTCGTCGATCTGGGACACGAGGTCACCGTCTTCGGCTATGCACCCATCGAGGGCCTGCCGCCCGGCATGCGGTTCGAGCGGGCCGAAGAGGGTTTCGCAACCGACCGCATGCTCTGCCACGCCAAGTCCGGCAGTCCCGCGCTTCTGTCGGACCGGTTCCGCTATCGCCTGCTGGCCGAGTGCCCGGGCATGATCTGGGCCGATACCGATGCCTAGTGCCTGCGCCCGTACGAGACCGAAACCGGCTATCTTCCGGGCTGGCAGACAGACCGCCACATCAATGGCGGCGCGCCGGGGCTGCCGCCCGACAGCCCGGCGCTGGCGGCGCTGCTGGCCTTTACCGAACAAAACGACCCGTCCCGCGCTTCTATCCGCATGCGCGCCAGGCCGACCTCAGGGCCTGGGCAAAGGCGGGCGCCCCTGTGCATGTCCGCGACCTGCCCTGGGGGGCTGGGGGCCGGATGCGCTGACCCATTTCCTGACCGAAACCGGCGAGGCCGGCCGCGCCTTCCCGCCGCCGGTTCTTTACCCGATCCCGTTTACCCGCGCCGCACTGCCGCTCCGCCCCGCCCGCCAAGCCGGGGCCGAGGCGCGCGACGGTCCCGAGACGCGCTCGATGCATTTCTGGGGGCGGCGGTTTCGCAATGCACCGGACACGATCGGCGGGCAGCCCCCCAGGCAGCCTTTCCGCCGCGCTGCTGGACCGTCACTGGATCGCCACGGCCCCTTTGGCGCCGCACCGCAAAGCCCGGCCCGACTTTTCGATGTTCGACGAGGCCGATGTCGCGAACCTGATCCTGCAGCGCAGCGCAGCGCCATCGCCGAAGCCGGACCCGAGAGCCGCACCTGGAAGGCAGGCGACGACGCCCCCTTGCGGGCGCTGGCCCGCGCGCGGCGGGACGAAATCCTCGACCGAGCCCTGACCGAGGCCGAGACGGCCGCCCGGCTTCTGGGCGACGCGCTGGCCGAGCCGCCGCCCACCCGGCTTGCCGATATCGGCTGCGGGTCCGGGCTGGTCGATCTATTCCTGTATCGCCGCTTCGGCTGCACGCTTGACCTGATCGACATCGAAACGACCGAGGCCCGCCATTTCGGCCTGAAGGATACCGGCGCGGGCTTTGCCGATCCTGCCCGCACCCGCGCCTTCCTTGTCGCCGATGGCGTGCCCGAAGCGATGATCGTAACCTTCACCCCCCGCCATGACGATCTGTCGGACCTCGCGCCCGACGCAGCGATCAGTCTGCTCTCCTGCGGCTATCACTACCCGGTTTCGACCTATGACCGGCTGTTCCGCCGGGTGATCGCGGCGGGCGCTACGCTGATCGCCGACATCCGCAACGGCTCGGGCCGGCTGGCCGACCTGCGCCGGATGGGGCAAACCCGCGTTCTGGCCACCGGGCCCAGGCACCGGACTGTCGCCCTGCGCCCCGCCCCCGACGCCGCGCCAAAGCCCCCGCTCCCGCTTCCGCGCGCCGGTCTGCCGACCGCTGGACGGGCGTCGCCCGCGACCTTGCCGGGCCTTGGGACAGCTTTACCGATTGCGGCGCCCATTGCTTTCTGGTCGTGCCGCGGGGGCCGGCCCTTGTGGTAACCTTCGACAATCTGGAACTGGCGCTGGAAAAGCGCGAAGGCCGCCGCCCCCGGGGCTTCGACGTCATCGCCCGGAACGGCTGGTCGATGCTGGGGGTGATGACCGTCGGCTGGACCTGGTTTCGCGACCCGGCCGTCGCGGGCGAATTCGGCCGCCTGGCGACCTCGGGCTTCTTCGCCCGGTTCGAGAGGGTGGTGTTCTGCGGCGCCTCGATGGGCGGCTATGGGGCCGCGGCCTATTCCGCTGCGGTGCCGGGCGCCACGGTGGTCGCGATCAGCCCGCAATCGACGCTTGATCCGCGCCTCGTGCCCTGGGAAACCCGCTATGGCCGCGTCGCGCGGACCCGCAATTTCACCGGCCGCTATGGCGATGCCGCCGAGGCCAGCCGCGCCGCCGCCGCCGGGACCGCCCCGCCTCGGGTGGCCATTCGCCGCTTGCCGCAGGACGCAGGCCCGGCTTAGCATGCCCGCCAACCGGCCGGGACCAGGGGGCCCAGAAGCCGGGCAGAGAACGGGGAAGACGACAATGGCATTCAAGGCAACGCTTCTGGCGGCCGGGGCCGCGCTTGCGCTGGCGGGGTCCGCCGCCGCCGATCCGGTGAAGGTCGGCATGATCACCACGCTTTCGGGCGGCGGCGCGAGCCTCGGGATCGACACGCGCGACGGGTTCATGCTGGCGGTCGAGGCCGCCGCCAATCCCGACCTGACGGTCGTGATCGAGGATGACCAGCAGAAGCCCGAAATCGCCGTGCAACTGGCCGACAAGCTGATCCAGTCCGACAAGGTCGATGTGCTGACCGGCATCGTCTGGTCGAACCTCGCCATGGCGGTGGTTCCGGCCGCGACCGCGCAGGGCAAGACCTATCTCTCGACCAATGCCGCGCCCTCGCAACTGGCGGGCAAGGGCTGCAACCCGGGCTATTTCTCGGTCAGCTACCAGAACGACAACCTGCACGAGGCGGCCGGGGCCTATGCCGCCACTGCAGGTATCAAACGCGCCTTCATCATGGCGCCGAACTACCCGGCGGGGAAAGATTCGCTGAGCGGGTTCAAGCGGTTCTACGAGGGCGAGGTGGTGTCCGAGGTCTATACCCAGCTCGGCCAGACCGATTATGCCGGCGAGATCGCGCAGATCCGCGCCTCGGGCGCCGACGGGGTCTTCATCTTCCTGCCGGGCGGCATGGGGATTTCCTTCGTCAAGCAATACGCCGATTCCGGCGTCGGCCTGCCGCTGATCGGCCCGGCCTTCAGCTTCGATCAGTCGATCCTTCAGGCGATGGGCGATGCTGCCGTGGGCGTGCTGAACGGCGCGAACTGGTCGCCCGATCTCGACACTGCCGCGAACGCGACCTTCGTCGAGAGCTTCCGCGCCGCATACGGGCGCCTGCCCTCGGTCTACGCCGCCTATGGCTATGACACCGCGAACCTGCTGCTGTCGGCCATGGCCAAGGCGCCGGTTTCGGATGCCGAGGCCTTCCGCGCGGCTCTGAAAGAGGCCGATTTCGCCTCAGTCCGCGGCAAGTTCAGCTTTGCCCCGTCGAACCACCCGATCCAGGATCTTTACGTCCGCGAGGTGGTGAAGGAGGGCGACATCTACACCAACAAGATCGTCGGCACCGCGATGACCGATCGCGGCAATCCCTACGAGGACGCGTGCAAGATGTGACCCAATGGCGGGCGGCACAGCGCCGCCCGCCCCGCCGGAGACAGGCCCCTTGTCCGCGATGCTTCTGATCGAGCAGGCCCTGAACGGCCTGCAATACGGGATCATGCTGTTCCTGATGGCCGCCGGGCTGACGCTGGTCTTCGGGGTCATGGGGCTGATCAACCTTGCGCATGGCTCGCTTTACATGCTGGGCGCCTTCGCCTGCGCGGCCGTTGCCGCCGCGACCGGCAGCTTCTGGCTGGGCCTGGTCGCCAGCCTTGCCGCCGCCGCCGCCGCGGGCGCGCTGATCGAGCTGTCGGTGATCCGCAGGCTTTATGCGCGCGACCATCTTGACCAGGTGCTGGCGACCTTCGCGCTGATCCTGATCCTGTCCGAGGGCACGCGCTGGCTTTTCGGATCGTTTCCGCTGTATCTCGACATCCCGGCTGCGCTGTCGGGGCCGGTGCGGCTGCCCGGCGGCATCGACTATCCGCTGTACCGCCTCGCGCTGATCGGGTTCGGGCTGGCGGTGGCGGCGGGGCTGTTCCTGCTGATCGGCAGGACGCGGCTTGGCATCCGCATCCGCGCGGGCGAGGCCGACCGCGAGATGATCGCGGCGCTCGGCGTCGACATCTCGCGGCTTTACACGCTGGTCTTCGCGCTGGGCGCGGCGCTGGCCGGGCTGGCGGGCGCGCTGGTCGGCGCGCTGCAATCGGTGCAGGTCGGCATGGGCGAGCCGGTGCTGATCCTGGCCTTCGTGGTGATCGTGATCGGCGGCATCGGCTCGATCAGGGGGGCGCTGTTCGGTGCGCTGCTGGTCGGGATGACCGACACGCTGGGGCGGGCGCTTTTGCCGGTTGCCTTCGCGACAGTGCTGCCCCCGGCCGAGGCGGGCTCGGTCGGCGCGGCGCTGGCGTCGATGCTGATCTACATCCTGATGGCGGGTGTGCTGGTGATCCGGCCCGGCGGCCTTTTCGGACGGGCCTGAGCGATGCGGCGCGAACCCCTTCTGAACGCCCTGATCCTGCTCGCGCTGCTGGCGGTGCCGCTGGCCGCCCAGGCGCTGGACGAACCCTTCCTCGTGACGCTGGCGACCAAGGCCGCGATCCTCGCGCTGGCGGGAGTCGGGCTGAACCTCGCGCTGGGGCTCGGGGGGATGGTCTCGCTGGGCCATGCCGCCTTCTTCGGGATCGGCGGCTATGCCATGGCGGTGCTGGCAGCCCCCGTGCAGGCCTATGAGCCGCTGATGACCTGGCCGATGGACTTGCCGGGCACCAAGTCGATGCCCGCGATCTGGCTGGCCGCGATGGCGGCGGGGGCGCTGGCCGCGCTGGTCATCGGGGCGCTCAGCCTGCGCACCGGCGGGGTCTATTTCATCATGATCACGCTGGCCTTTGCCCAGATGCTTTACTATTTCGCGGTCTCCTGGCCCGCCTATGGCGGCGAGGACGGGATCTCGATCTATGTCCGGAACGGCTTTCCGGGGCTCGACACACTCGATCCGTTGCAGTTCTTCGGGCTCTGCCTCGGCGTCCTGCTGCTGGCGCTGGGGGCCATGCACCTGATCGCGCGCTCGCGCTTCGGGCTTGCGCTGGACGGCGCGCGGCAGAACCCCGAGCGTGTGGCGGCGCTGGGGCTGCGCCCCGCCCGGCTGAAGCTGATCGCCTTCGTCGTCTCGGGCGCGGTCACGGCGCTGGCGGGGGCGCTCTTCGCCGATCTGAACCGCTTCGTCAGCCCCTCGATGCTGCATTGGCAGACCTCGGGCGAGATCATGGTCTTTGTCATTCTGGGCGGCGCGGGGCGCCTTTTCGGGCCGGTGGCGGGGGCCGCGATCTTTGTGCTTCTCGAACATCTTCTGGGCGGGATAAGCGACTACTGGAAGCTTTTCCTTGGGCTTGCGCTTCTCGGGATTGTGCTTTTCGCACGCGGCGGGCTGATCGGCGCGCTGGCGGGACGGGCGGTGGCGCATGACTGAGCCTGTACTGGACGTTCAGGACCTGCACCTCGCCTTCGGCGCGCTGAAAGCTACCGACGGCGTGTCGCTGACCCTCAGGCGCGGCGAGATCCATGCCCTGATCGGGCCGAACGGCGCCGGCAAGTCGACCCTGATCGGACTGATCGCCGGCACACTGCGCCCCGATGCCGGACAGGTGCGTCTGAATGGCCGCGACGTGACCGGTCTTGACGCCGCCGCCCGCGCCCGGGCCGGGCTGGCCCGCACCTTTCAGGTCACGACGCTGGCGCCCGAGCTGACCGTCCTGCAGAACGCGATGCTGGCCGTCGCAGGCGCAAGCGGCGCACCCTACCGCTTTCTGCGCCCCGCGCTGTCGGACCCGGCACTGGTCGAACGGGCGAGCGGTTATGTCGCCCGGGTCGGGCTGGCCGGGCGCCGCGCGGTGCGGGCGGGCGATCTGGCGCATGGCGAACGGCGACGGCTCGATCTGGCGATGGCGCTGGCACTGGCGCCCCGCGCCTTCGTGCTGGACGAGCCGATGGCGGGGATGGGGCCGGACGGTGCGCGCGAGATGACTGTGCTGCTCGATCTGCTCAAGCGCGAGGCGCCGATCCTGCTGGTCGAACATGACATGGATGCCGTCTTCCGGCTGGCCGACCGGATCAGCGTGCTGGTCTCGGGCCGGATCATCGCCAGCGGCCCGGTCGAGGCGGTGCGGGCCGACAAGGAGGTGCAGCGCGCCTATCTGGGCGAGGAGCGTCTGGCGTGACCTTGCTGCAGCTTGAGGGCGTGACGGCCTTCTACGGCCCGGCGCAGGCGCTTTTCGGGGTCGACTTCTGCCTGGCCGAGGGCGAGGTCGTGGCGCTGATGGGCCGGAACGGCATGGGCAAGTCGACCACGATCCGCAGCATCTGCCGCCTCTCGCCGCATCGGGGAGGCTCGATCCGCTTTGCCGGGCAGGATCTGGCCGGGATGCCCGCCCATCGCGCGGCGCGGCTGGGGCTGGGGCTTGTGCCCGAGGGCCGGCGGGTCTTTCGCGGGCTCAGCGTCGAGGAAAACCTGATCGCCGCGGCGCGGCCGGGGATCTGGGATCTGGCGCGGGTCGCGGGGCTGTTCCCGCGGCTTGCGGAACGGCGGCGGCAGGAGGCCGGGTCGCTGTCGGGCGGCGAGCAGCAGATGCTGGCCATTGGCCGCGCGCTGATGACCAATCCGCGATTGCTGTTGCTAGACGAGGCGACCGAGGGGCTCGCGCCGCTGATCCGGGCAGAGATCTGGGCCGCGATCCGGCAGCTGAAGGCCGAAACCGGGCTGGCGATCCTGGTGGTCGACAAGTCGCTGACCGAACTGGTCCGCATCGCCGACCGCGCGGTCATCCTGGAAAAGGGCGCCAGCGTCTGGACCGGGCCCGCGGACGGGCTGACGCCCGCGCTGGTCGATCGCTATCTGGGCGTCTGACCCGCCTCAGACCGGACGGCGGCGCACGAACCGCCCGTCGGGGCCAAGATGGATGCCGCATTCGGTCTTTTCGGGGTTGTCGGCCCAGCGCCCGGCCCGCGCATCCTCGCCCGGCCGCACCGCCCGGGTGCAGGGCTCGCAGCCGATCGAGCGGAACCCCGCGGCCTCCAGCGGATGGCGCGGCAGCCGGTGCGCGGTGAAATAGGCCGCGATATCGGCCTGGGTCCAGAAGACCAGCGGGTTGACCTTGAGATGGGCGCCGTCGCGCTCGATCGCGGGCAGGGCCGCGCGGGTCGAGGCCTGAAACCGCTTGCGCCCGGAAATCCAGGTATCGAACCCGTCCAGCGCATCGGCCAGCGGGAAGGTCTTGCGCAAGAGGCAGCACATGTTCGGGTCTTCATGGGCCAGCCGGTGATGCGGGTCCTCGGCGGCGACGGTCGCCGGGTCGGGCCGCACATCGACGAGGTTGAGATCGAGCCGCCGGGCCAACTGGTCGCGATAGGCGAGCGTCTCGGCGAAATGCCGCCCCGTCTCGATGAACAGCACCGGAATGCGCGGAAAGATCCGGGTCACGTAGTGCAGAAGCACCGCGCTTTCGGTGCCGAAGGACGAGACCAGCGCGCGCTTGCCCAGCCGAGGGTCAAGCAACAGCCCCACCATGTCGACATGGCCCAGATCGGGCATGTGGTCGGCCTGCAGCGCCTCCAGCAGCCGGTCCGCGCCGCCCGGGGGCCAGGCGTTTTCAGAGGCGCGTTTCGCATCGGAGACGGGATCGGACATTCTGACATTCCCTTGCGCGGCAACGGTCCAGAAGTATCACCCTAAAAGAGTCGGGAAAACCCGCGGCGCAGGGACCGAAGGCCGCGCGACACCGCTGCGTGATTTTTCGCCACTCTCCGACATGTGCCTGTCACATTGGCATGTCTGGGCGGACGGTTCCGCGACCCGGCTCTGGCCATGGGCGCGCGGGCCGCGTATCCCGGTGCCAAGCGTTCCCACGTCTTGTCCTCGAAGGATGCCGATGCCCCGCCCAGTCCTGCTGATCTTCACCGACCTCGACGGCACGCTGCTGGATCACGAAACCTATTCCCACGAAGCCGCCGCCCCGGCGCTGGAGGCGCTGCGCGGGGCCGGGGTGCCGGTCATCCTCGCCTCGTCGAAGACCGCCGCCGAAATCGCGCCGCTGCGCACCGAACTGGGCCTTTCCGCGCATCCGGCCATTGTCGAGAACGGCGCGGGCATCCTGGAACCGGGCGCCGAGGCCCCCCGGACGGGCGGCCGCTATCGGGCGCTGCGCACAGCACTCGATCAGGTGCCCGCCCCGCTGCGTCAGCGGTTCCGGGGGTTTGGCGATGGCGGCGCGGACTGGATCGCCGACGCGACGGGGCTGGCGCCCGGGGCCGCCGCCCTGGCCGCGCAACGGCTTTATTCCGAACCCGGCATCTGGTCGGGCAGCGAGACCGAGAAGACCGAGTTTCTGGCAGCCCTCCGGGCGCAAGGCGTCAGCGGGCGCGAGGGCGGGCGGTTCCTGACCCTGTCGTTCGGCGCCAGCAAGGCCGGGCAGATGGCCGAGATCGCGGCGCGCTATTCGACGCCCTACGTCGTTGCACTGGGCGATGCGCCGAACGACCGCGAGATGCTGGAACAGGCCGATCAGGGCTTCATCATCGCCAATCCGCATCGCGCGCCGATGCCGCCCCTCGATGGCGAGGAAACCGGCCGCATCCAGCGGATCGCCGCAGCCGGGCCGAAAGGTTGGAACCAGGCGGTGCTGCAGGTTATTGCTGATTTCGGGATCTGACGGTCCCGACCCTGACTGTCCCCGGGGCGCCCCCGCCCCGGCCCTGTCTTTCTTCGGGACGGTCCCTGTCCCGGCAAGGAGCCGCGCCCATGGCCGATTTTCACCAGAACGGCAATGTCGCCACCCTGCACAACCTGCGTTCGGCCCCGGCCGAGCTTCTGGTGCACGAGCTGACGACCTTTGCCCAGACCCGCAGGATCAGCCTGATCCTGCCCTCGCTGTTCTCCGAGCTTGAAGGCGACGCGCTGCCGAAGATCCTCGACGAACTGGCCGAGGTGCCGTTCCTGCACCGGATCGTCATCGGGCTCGACCAGGCCGACGAGGCGCAGTTCGCGCATGCGCTGCGCTTCTTCGGCCGGTTGCCGCAGAACCATGTGGTGATCTGGCAGGACAGCCCGCGGATGCAGGCGATCCATGCCCGGCTTGACGTCCACAACCTGACACCGGGCGACCCCGGCAAGGGCCGCAATGTCTGGTTCTGCATGGGCTACCTCATGGCCTGCAAGGACAGCGCGGTGATGGCGCTGCACGATTGCGACATCGTCACCTACACGCGCGAGATGCTGGCGCGGCTGGTCTATCCGGTCGCGAACCCCAATTTCCCCTATCAGCTGGCCAAGGGCTTCTATCCCCGGATCGGCGAGGGCAAGCTGAACGGCCGGGTCAGCCGTCTGCTGGTCAGCCCGATCCTGCTGGCGCTGAAGAAGACCATCGGCGACCGCGATTACCTCGATTACCTCCGCTCCTTCCGCTACCCGCTGTCGGGCGAATTCGCGCTCAGGACGGCGCCCCTGCCCGACCTGCGCATCCCCTCGGACTGGGGGCTGGAAATCGGCGTGCTGTCCGAGGCCTGGCGCAATCTCGCGCCGCGCTCGGTCTGTCAGGTCGAGATCTCGGACGCCTATGACCACAAGCACCAGCCGGTCTCGCCCGAGGATGCCTCGCGCGGGCTGTCGCGGATGTCGGTCGATATCTGCAAATCGATCTTCCGCAAGCTGGCGGCCGATGGCACGGTGTTTTCCGAAGAGATCTTCCGCACCCTGAAGGCCACCTATTACCGCGAGGCGCTGGACCTTCTGGACTGCTATTACAACGACGCGCGGATGAACGGGCTGAGCCTCGACCGCCATGCCGAGGAGAACACCATCGAGATGTTCGCCCAGAACATCACCGAGGCCGGTCGGGTGTTTCTGGACAACCCCGCCGAAACCCCCTTCATCCCGACCTGGAACCGGGTGCATTCGGCCGACCCGACCCTGATGGACGACATGCTGGCGGCGGTGGCGGCGGACGCGGCCGATTTCGGGCCCTCGGGCGACTGAAAGCTCATCCGGCGGCCAGCCGGGCCACCCGGGTGACGTCGGCGCTTTGCGGGGCCAGCGCCTCAAGCTCGTCCAGCGCGACCCAGCGCGCCTCGAGCGCGTCGTCGGCCGCGACAGGCGCGCCCGACTGCCAGAGGCAGCGAACCGCGACCAGCACGAAATGCCCCAGCACCTGCCCGTCCGGGCCGCGGTCGAGCGCGTCGAGCGCGGTCAGCACCGCCTGCGGCTCGGCCCGGATGCCGGTCTCCTCGAACAGCTCGCGGGCGGCGGCGGCCAGCAGCGGCTCGGCGAACTCGACCTTGCCGCCGGGAAAGCCCCAGAAGCCCGCATCGGGCGGGTTGGCGCGGCGCACCAGCAACACCTGGCCCGCGCGGATCACCACGGCCAAAACCGCGACCAGCGGCCTCTGCCCCTCCGCCGTCATCGCCGCCTAGCCCGCGCCCGGCCCGGCGCCGTCGCGGTTCGAGATCCAGCGACACTGATAGGGCGCAAACGGGATTTCGGTGCCGGTGGGCGAGATCCGTTCGCCCGACAGCAGGTCGACCCAGTCCTCGCCGCCGATGAGGTTGATCGCCATCGGCGAGACCGACAGATCCTCTGCGCTGACATTGTGCAGCGCGAAGACCGACTGGTCGCGCTCGAGGCTCTGGCGCCAGAGCCCGAACAGGCGGTGGTCGAGATGCAGCGTGAACTGGGTCGCGTTCGGATGGAAGGCGGGCTGGCGGCGGCGAATGCCGATCCGCCGCTTCATCTGCCGCAGCACCAGCGCCTGCAGACTGGACGGATCGTCCAGCAAGGCCAGCAAGGCCGGATAGTCCCAGCGGTGCCGGTTGATCGCGCGCTTGACCCCCGTCTTCTCGACCCCGGCATGATCGTTCGGCGTCGCCAGCAGCGAATGCACATAGAAGGCCGGGATCCCTTCCAGCGCCATGACGATGGTCTGCGAACAGAGGAACCGGTCGACCTGCCACTGGTCCTCGCCCGCGAAGGTGCCCTTCATCGCCTCGAACCAGGTGATGTTCAGCTCGTAGGCGGCCTCGCCGCCGCCAAGGGTGGTGCGCATCGACACCTCGCCGCCGAAGGACCGGATCGCGCCGATGATGTCGCCGATCTGCTCTTCGGGCAAAAGCCCCTCGACCGGGCGCATGCCGATCCCGTCATGCGAGGCGGTGAAATTCAGGTAGGCACAGCCCAGCTGCGCGGGCGGCATCGTCGCCTGCCAGCGGTGCAGGTATTCGGCCGTGCCCGACAGGAGCGCATGCAGGATCAGCGGCGGCAGCGAGAAGTTGTAGACCGCATGGGCCTCGTTCCGGTTGCCGAAATAGCTGAGGTTTTCGTGGTTCGGCACATTGGTTTCGGTCAGCAGCACGACCGGCTCGACCGCGAAATCGCACAAGACCCGCATCAGCTGAACGATGGCATGGGTCTGGGGCATGTGGATCGAAGGCGTGCCGGGTTCCTTCCACAGGAAGGCCACCGCATCGAGCCGGACGATGCGCACGCCATTGTCCACATGCAGCCGCATGATCCGCAGGAATTCCAGCAGCACCTCGGGGTTGCGGAAATCCAGATCGACCTGATCGTGGCTGAAGGTGCACCAGACATGGCGCGGTCCGTTCGCGGTCTCGACCTCGCGCAACAGCGGGCTGGTGCGCGGGCGCACCACCGGGGCCAGATCGTCCTCGGGCGAGGCCTCGAAGAAGAAGCGGTCATAGGGCGGATGGCCCTGCCGGTATTCGCTGAACCAGTGCGACTGGCTGGACACGTGGTTCAGCACCAGATCGGACATCACCCGGAAGCTGCCCGCGATCCGCTGGATATCCTCCCAGTCGCCGAGGTTGGAATTGACCATGCGGTAATCGGTCACCGCAAAGCCGTCATCCGAGGTGAACGGAAAGAAGGGCAGGATATGCACCCCCCCGACCGTGCCCTCGAGATGCCGGTGCAGGAAATCGTTCAGCAGATCGAGCGGCTTGTGCTGGCCATCGGTGAAGCTGTTGCCATAGGTGATGACCATCGAGTCCTCTGAGGACCACAGCCGGTTCGACGGCATCCGGGCGCGGCGGCGGGGGCGCGCACCCTCGGGCCAGAACGCCTCGACGATCCGGTCGATCAGAAGCTCGCGGTCCTGATCCGGGTAGATCCGGCCAACGAGGCCGGCCAGCTTGATGCGCAGGGTCTGCGTCGTGTCTGTCATGGCGTCCAGGCGTTTCCCGATCTTGTTTGTTGCCCGCGCGCGGCAGGCTTGCAAGCCCGTGCCGCGCCGGACGGGCCGCGGACCGGGTCAGTGCCCAGGATTTGGGCGCCGGTCACGGCTTGGGGCGGATCAGGATGGCGCGGAAGTCGTTCACATTGGTCAGGGTCGGGCCCGGCGCCACCTGCGCGCCCAGCGCCGCGAAGAAGCCATGGCTGTCATTGGCCGCCAGCGCCGCCGCCGGGTCGAGCCCAAGCACCGCCGCCTCGGCCAGCGTGTCCGGGCCGATCACCGCCCCCGCCACCTCGGCCGCGCCGTCGACCCCGTCGGTGTCGCAGGCGATGGCGTCGATCCCGGGCGCGCCGCCCAGCGCGACCGCAAGGGCCAGCGCATATTCGGCATTGGGGCCGCCGACCCCGTCGCCCCGCCGCGTCACCGTGCATTCGCCGCCAGACAGCAACAAAAGCGGCCGATCGCCCGGCGCCATCGCCGCCTGCCGCGCCAGGGCCAGCGCCGCCTGGGCCTCGGCCAGTTCGCGGGCCTCGCCTTCCAGCGCATCGCCCAGGATCTCGACCGCCGAGCCCGCGGCGCGCGCGGCCTCGGCGGCGGCCTCCAGGGATCGGGCGGGCGCCGCGATCACCAGATTCTCGACCCGGCCGAGGCGCGGATCGTCGGGGCGAACCGGATCACCGCCCGCCTCGAGAAAGCTCTGCACCGAGGGCGGCGGCACCACGCCCCAGCGCGCCAGCGCCGCCAGAGCCCGGCCCGCGTCGCCCCTGTGCCCGACCGTGGGGCCGCTGGCGATGTCGGCCGGGTCGTCGCCCGGCACGTCGGAAATCAGCAGGCCCAGCACCCGCGCCGGAAAGGCTGCCGCCGCCAGCCGCCCGCCCTTGACCGCCGATATTTCCTTGCGGATGCCGTTGATCTCGCCGATGGGGGCGCCCGAGGCCAGAAGCCCCGAGGTCACCAGCCGCTTTTCCTCCAGCGTGATCTGCCCGGCAGGCTGCACCAGCAGGGCCGAGCCCCCGCCCGAGATCAGCGCCAGCACCAGATCGTCCTCGCCCAGACCGTCCAGCAGGCGCACCATCCGCCGGGTCGCGACCTCTCCGGCGGCATCGGGCACCGGATGCGCGGCCTCGACGATCTCGACGCCCGCGCAGGGACGGCCATGGCCATAGCGGGTGATCACCAGCCCCTCGCAGGGGCCCCAGGCGGCCTCGACCGCCTCGGCCATCCGCGCCGAGGCCTTGCCGGCCCCCACCACCACCACCCGTCCCGCAGGACGGGGCGGCAGAGCGGGCGGGACGATCCGCATCGGATCTGCCGCGGCGACAGCCAGGTCGAAAAGCGCCCTGAGAAAGCCGGAGGGCTCGGTCGGGTCGACGGAAAGCGAAACTGTCATGTCGAAAAGGATGGGGCGTCCTCGGCCGCTGGCAAGAGCCCCGGGCGGATGTGACCCAACGGCATGGGCCGCGATCTCAGGACGCCAGCGCCAGCGCCTCTTCCAGATCGCGGTTGCCCGCCACCAGATCGGCCAGGGTGACGCCGTCGAGCGTGGCATAGAATTCGGCCAGCGCCCGCTGCAGCGCGCCCTTCAGCAGGCAGCAGCAGGAAATCGGGCAGGTATTCGTCGCCGGATCGAAGCATTCGGCAAAGGGCACCCCCGATTCGAGATGCCGGAAAACTTCGCCCACGGTGATGTCCTCGGGGGTCCGCTTGAGGGTCAGACCGCCGTTCCGGCCGCGCGTCGTCTTCACCAGCCCGTGATGCGCCAGCGTGTTGATGACCTGCGCCATGTGGTTCTCGGAGGTGTTGCAGGCGGAGGCGATGTCCGACTTGCGAACCGTGCGCCCGCCATTCACAGCGCAATACATCAGCGCCCGCATCGCGATATTGGTCCGGGTGGTCAGACGCATCGGGGTTCTCTTTTCCAGTCCTGGGGGATAATGATCTATCTCACATACGGGTTCAAACGAGAATAGAGCCTGTTAAAGATCACGCAAGCCCTTCGCCGATCCCGGATGCGGGGCGCTTCAGAAACGGGTGACGGGGCGGGACTTGAGCCGTAAATGCGCGAAGAAGGACGATCCGGCCGCCAGGCGGCTTTCCCAGATGACGGCCCCGGTGATGAGCCTGCTGGAGCGCGCGGGGGCGATGGCCACCGCAGCCTCGCTGCTGTGGCTGATCCAGGCCGCAGCGGTGGCATTGGCTCTGGGCCAGATGCTGCAGCCAGAGACCGCCTGGGGCCCCACCTGGGCCTTTGCCCTCGTCTTCGTGGCGGTGGGCGTCGGGCGCGCGATGCTCGACCATCAGGCAGGCGCGCTGTCGTTCCGCGCGGCCGATATCGTGCTGGCGCTGGAACGCGCGCGCCTCGTCACGCGGGAATCGCGCCGCGCGACCGACGACCCGGCCCGCCCGCCCGCAGCGGTGACCGCGACGCTGGCCGCCGAAAAGCTGGCCGCGCTGACACCCTTCCTCACCCGCTATGCCCCGGCCAAGCGCCGCTCGACCTTCGTGCCGCTGGTGATCCTCGGCGTCACCTTCTACTTCTCATGGGCAATCGGGCTCGTTCTGCTGTTCGCCGGGCCGCTGATCCCGATCTTCATGGCGCTGGTCGGCATCGCCGCCAAAAAGGCCAGCGAGCGGCAGATGGAAGAGCTGTCGAACATGAACGTGCTGCTGCTGGAGCGGCTGACGGCGCTGGTCGACATCCGCCTGCTGGACGCCACCGAGCGCACGGTCGACAGCTTCCGCTCGGCCGCCGACCGGCTGCGCCGGCGCACCATGGAGGTGCTGCGCGTGGCCTTCCTGTCCTCGACCGTGCTTGAACTTTTCTCGGCCATCGGCATCGCCATGGTCGCGGTCTATGTCGGCTTCTCGCTGCTGGGCGAGCTGACTTTCGGCGCCTGGGGCACCCCGCTGACCGCAACCGAAGGGATCTTCCTGCTGCTGCTGGCCCCCGATTATTTCCAGCCCCTGCGCGATCTGGCCGCCGCCTGGCATGACAAGGCCGACGCCAATGCCGTGGCGCGCGAACTGGCCGAACTCGAGGCGCAGGAAGAAACCACCTTCCTCGGGCTCGGCGCCTCGGCGCGGCCGCTCGAGACCGCCGACGCGCTGTCGGTCAGGGGCCTTGCCTACCGCCCGCCGGGCGGGCGGCTGATCCGGTTCCCGGATTTCGATCTGGGCGCTGGCGAGACGCTGGCGATCACCGGCCCCTCGGGCATCGGCAAATCCTCACTCTTGCGGCTGATCGCGGGCATGGCGATCCCCGCCGAGGGCGAGATCCGGATCGGCGACACGGTCCTGTCCCCCGAGACCGCCGATGCCTGGCGCGCGCGGCTGGGCTGGCTGCCGCAGCAGCCGCGCTTCGTGTCGGGGTCGCTGCGCAAGAACCTGACGCTGGCGCTGCGGCCCGGGCATGAGCTGCCTCTGGACACCGCGCTGGAACTGGCGGCGGCCGACGGCGTGGTGGCGCAGCTGCCGCGCGGGCTGAACACCCGTCTGGGCGAGACCGGGGTCGGCGTGTCGGGCGGCGAGGCGCGGCGGCTGATCGTGGCGCGCGCGGCGCATGCCCATCCCGACCTGCTGCTGGCCGACGAACCGACCGCCGATCTGGACGAAGAGACCGCGACGCTGGTGACCGAGGGGCTGCTGGGCCTCGCGGCGGGCGGTGTCGCGCTGATCGTCGCGACTCATGACCCGGCGCTTGCCGCGCGGATGGATCGCCAGATCGCCATCAGACCGGAGCATGCGGCATGAGGGATATCCTGCAGATCCTGCGCCTGACCTGGCGCGCCCAGCGCGGCCCGCTGATCCGGGGTACCGCGCTTGCGGTGATCGTTGTGGCGATGGGGGTGGCGCTGCTGGGCCTTGCGGGCTGGTTCATCACCGCCGCGGCGGCGGCCGGGCTTGCGGGCATCGGCATCGCCTTCAACGTCTTCCAGCCCTCGGCCTCGGTGCGCTTTCTGGCGCTTGGACGGACCGCCGCGCGCTATGGCGAACGGCTGCTGACCCATGACGCGACGCTGAAGGCCCTGACCGATATTCGCGTGGCTCTGCTGCGCGGCGTGCTGGCGCTGCCGTTCCAGACCCTGTCGCGGCTGCGCGGCGCCGAGACCATGAACCGGCTGGTGGCGGATGTCGATGCACTTGACGGGGTGGTGCTGCGGCTCTTCATTCCGGCGGTGACCGGGGTCACCCTTTATGTCGCCGCCTTCCCGCTTTTGTGGTGGCTGACCGATGTCACCCTGGCCCTCTGGATCCTCGCCAGCTTCACGCTGGGCTGCGGGATGGTGCTGGTCTGGGCCGGGCGCCATGCGCTGGCCCCCTCGCGCCGGGCCGAGAAGGCGCTGCAGGCCTTCCGCATCCGGCTGATCGACCTGCTGCGCGCCCGCGACGATCTGGTGGTCTATGGCCGCCTGCCTGAACAGACCGAAGCCGTGCAGCTGGCCGAGGCCCGGATGCGCGAGAACCTCGGTGCCATCGACCGGCTGGAACGCCGGGCGGGGCTGGCGCTGTCGCTGACCACCACGCTGGCCACCGGTACGGCGCTGGCGCTGGGGGGCGTGCTCGTCGCCCGGGGCGCGATCACGCCCGCGCAGGCGGCGTTGGGTTTCTTCGTGGCGCTGGCCCTGTCGGAAACCGTGCAGCCCCTGCGCCGGGGCCTTGCCGATCTGGGGCGGATGCTCGATGCCGCCCGCCGCGTGACCCGGCTCTTGCCCGACGAGGCCGCGGCCGGGGTGCCCGCCCGTCCGGCTTATGCCAGCGCGCCTGAGGCGGCGAGCCCGGCTCTGGAGATGACCGACATCGCCTACCGCCATCCGGGCGCCGAGGCGCCGGTGCTGCAGGGCTTTTCGCTGACCCTCGCCCCCGGCGCCTGCGTCGCGCTGACCGGGGCCTCGGGCAGCGGCAAAAGCACCGTTCTGGCGCTGGCCGCCGGTCTGATCCAGCCCGAGGCGGGCACCATCCGGCTTGCAGGCCGCCCGATCGACGAACTGTCCGAAACGCGGCTGCGGGCCGAAATGGCCTACCTGCCCCAGCGCAGCATGCTTCTGGGCCAGAGCTTCTTCGACATGCTGGCGCTGGCAGATCCCGATCTCGACGAACGCGAGGCGCTGGATCTGCTCGAGGCGGTGGCGCTGTCCGCGACGGTGGCCGCACGCGGCGGGCTGCACGCGGCCCTGAAGGAAAACGGCGCCGGGCTTTCCGGGGGCGAACAGCGGCGCCTGGCCCTGGCCCGGGCGCTCCTGCGCCGGCCGCGGCTGTTGCTGCTGGACGAACCGACCGAGGGGCTCGACCGGCCGACCGCGACCCGGGTCCTGGGCGCGATCCGCGAGATCCTGCCCGAGACCGCGATCCTGACCGCCTCGCACCGCAAGGCCGAGCGCGACTGGGCCGACCGGCTGATCGCCATGACCTGACGGTTCCGCCGCCGTCGCGGGGGCCGGGACCGTCGCACGTCCGAGACGCATCGCAGTTATGCCGTATTGGCATGCCGCGCCACTGCATACAAAGGTATATCTGGAACACGTCTAATATGCCCACCCTCCACCGTTAACACCAACGGCTTGGGATCCGCGCATATTATGTAATTAGGGGAAAGGGCCAAAGGAGGCCATCAATGGAACTCGACATCGTCGAGCTGTCCCGGCTGCAGTTTGCCATGACAGCCATGTATCACTTCCTCTTCGTGCCGCTCACGCTTGGTCTGTCGATCATCGTTGCGATCATGGAGACGGTCTATGTGATGACCAACCGCCCCGTCTGGCGCCAGATGACGAAATTCTGGGCCACGCTCTTCGGCATCAACTTCGTGCTGGGGGTCGCGACGGGCATCACCATGGAATTCCAGTTCGGGATGAACTGGAGCTATTACAGCCACTATGTCGGGGACATCTTCGGCGCTCCGCTGGCCATCGAGGGGCTGATGGCCTTCTTCCTCGAGGCGACCTTCGTGGGGCTCATGTTCTTCGGCTGGGACAAGCTGTCCAAGGTGGGGCATTGCGTGGTCACGTGGCTCGTGGCGATCGGGTCGAACTTCTCGGCGCTCTGGATCCTGATCGCGAATGGCTGGATGCAGAACCCGGTGGGGGCCGAGTTCAATCCGATGACCATGCGGATGGAGATGACCTCGTTCTTCGAGGTGATGTTCAACGAGGTGGCGCAGGCCAAGTTCGTGCATACCGTCTCGGCGGGCTATGTGACGGCCTCGATCTTCGTTCTGGGCGTGTCGGCCTGGTACCTGCTGAAGGGCCGCCATGTGGAACTGGCGCGCCGGTCGATCGCGGTCGCAGCCAGTTTCGGGCTTGCAGGCGCGCTGTCGGCGGTGGTCCTCGGCGACGAGTCGGGCTATAACGCCACCCATACCCAGAAGATGAAGCTCGCCGCCATCGAGGGCATGTGGGAAACCCACGAGGCGCCCGCGCCGTTCAACCTCTTCGGCATTCCCGACCAGGCCGACCGCGAGACCAAATACGCGATCGAGGTGCCGGTGGTGATGGGCCTGATCGGCTCGCGCTCGCTGACCGAGGAACTGCCGGGCATCAACCAGCTGGTGGACGAGGCCGAGGTCCGCATCCGCAACGGGCTGATCGCCTATGACGCGCTGATGCAGATCCGGGCCGAGCGGGGCGCAGCCGCGCCCGAGCTGACCGCGCAATTCGAGCAGCACAGCGCCGATCTGGGCTTTGCCTTCCTGCTCAAGCGCTATCTCGACGACCCGCGCCTGGCGACCGATGACCAGATCGCCATGGCGGCGCAGGACACGGTGCCGGGCGTCCTGCCGCTGTTCTGGGCGTTCCGGGTGATGGTGATCCTGGGCTTCGGCTTCATCGCGCTGATGCTGTTCTTCTTCATCCGCGCCAACTTCTACGGCATGCGCTTTCCGCGCTGGGCGCTGCGCACGGCCGTGGTGGCGATCCCGACGCCCTGGATCGCGGCCGAGATGGGCTGGTTCGTGGCCGAATTCGGCCGTCAGCCCTGGACCGTCGACGGCGTGCTGCCGACCGCGCTGTCGGTCAGCCAGCTCAGCGTGGCCCAGGTCGCCTTCACGCTCGCGGGCTTCATCACCTTCTATTCGGTCCTCTTCGTGATCGAGATCGGGCTGATGCGGAAATACATCCTCAAGGGGCCCTATATGGACGTCGCCGAAACCGACGACTGGACCCGGCGCCATACCGACCGCCTGACCGGCGGCCGCGGCTTCGAACCGGCGGAGTAAAGACCCATGATCCTGCATGAATTCGTGGATTTCGAGATCCTTCGGGTGATCTGGTGGGGGCTTCTGGGCGTCCTGCTGATCGGCTTTGCGCTGACCGACGGCTTCGATCTGGGGGTCGGCACACTGCTGCCCTTCGTCGCCCGGACCGATATCGAACGGCGGGTGGCGATCAACACCGTCGGCCCGGTCTGGGAAGGCAACCAGGTCTGGTTCATCCTGGGCGGCGGCGCCATCTTCGCTGCCTGGCCGCCGCTTTACGCGGTCAGCTTCTCGGGCTTCTACATCGCGATGTTCCTGATCCTCGCCGCGCTGATCCTGCGCCCGGTGGGCTTCAAGTACCGTTCGAAGCGCGAGGACGAACGCTGGCGCGCGGCCTGGGACTGGGCGCTTTTCGTGGGCGGCTTCGTGCCTGCGCTGGTCTTCGGCGTCGCCGTGGGCAACGTCCTTCAGGGCGTGCCGTTCCGGCTGACCGAGGACCTCATGTCGATCTATGAGGGCTCGTTCTTCGGGCTTCTGAACCCCTATGCGATCCTGGCCGGGCTGGTGTCGGTCTCGATGCTGGTGATGCATGGCGCGGCCTGGCTGCAGCTCAAGACCGAGGGCATGGTGGCCGACCGCGCGCGGACCTTCGGCGCCTGGGCGGCCATTGCCACCATCCTGACCTATGCGCTGGCCGGCCTCTGGCTTGCGGGCGGGATCGACGCCTACAGCTTTGCGGGCGCGGTCGCGACCGACGGACCGTCGAACCCGCTGATGAACGAGGTCGTCCGGGGCGGGTCCTGGATGGCGGCCTATGAGGCGCGGCCCTGGATCGTCGTCGCCCCGGCGCTGGGGATCCTTGGCGCGGCGCTGGCCTTCCTCGGCTTCAGGACCGACAAGGAGGGCTGGACCATGCTGGCCTCGAAACTGTCGATCCTCGGCATCATCGCTTCGGTCGGGCTGACCATGTTCCCGTTCATCCTGCCGTCCAGCATCGACCCCAACTCGTCGCTGACGGTCTGGGACAGCTCGTCCTCGCATCTGACGCTGTTCGTGATGCTGGTCTCGGCGGTGATCTTCGTGCCGCTGATCCTGGCCTACACCGCCTGGGTCTACAAGGTGCTCTGGGGCAAGGTCACGGCCTCGGACGTGGTCGACAAAAGCGACTCGGTCTACTGAGAAAGGAGCCCGAAGATGTGGTATTTCGCCTGGATTCTCGGCCTGCCGCTGGCCGCGCTCTTCGCCGTCGTCAACGCGATGTGGCTGGAGCTGAACGCGGATCGCACCATGATGGACGGCAAGCCGCGCCACGACCGCTAGGCCGGTCGCCGTCCTGAACCGGGGCCCTGCCCCGACCCTGCAAGGCCCGTGCCCCCGGCGCGGGCCTTTTCCATGCCCCTCGGGTCCGGCCGGACTATGGCAGCCTTAAAGATGAGTCTTTGACATCTTATTTGAGTCGGCCCTATATGGCGCAGGACACATGCACTTTCTTGCATGTCTTGGGACCAAAGCCGCACAGGAGGCGCGACCGACATGAGCACGACCGCAGAAACCCAGCCGGGCAGCCACGAAAGCCGGCTTGCGCATTTTCCCGTCACCTTCTTCGCCACGGTCATGGGGATGATGGGGCTGACACTGGCCTGGCATGCGGGCGAACAGGCGCTGGGGCTGACCCTCCCCGTCTCGCATTACCTGCTCTTTGCCTCTTCGGCGCTCTTGGCCGCGGTCGCGGCGCTTTATGCGACAAAGCTTCTGACGCGCTTCCCGATGGCCGCGGCCGAATGGCATCACCCGGTTCGGCTGGCCTTTTTTCCTACCGCCTCGATCTCGCTGATCCTGCTGTCGGTGGCGTTGCTGGGCCAGTACCCCGCGCTGGCCGAGCCGGTCTGGATCGCAGGGACCGCGCTGCAGGGGCTCTTGTCGCTTCTGGTGATCGCCGACTGGATCGGGCACCGTCCCTTCCAGCCGATCCACCTGAACGCCGCCTGGTTCATCCCGCCGGTCGGCAACATCCTGGTGCCCATCGCGGGCGTGCCGCTGGGCCACCCGGATATCTCGTGGCTCTTCTTCTCGGGCGGTGCGCTGTTCTGGATCGTGCTGCTGACGATGGTCATGAACCGGCTGACCTTTCACGATCCGCTGCCCAGCCGGTTGCAGCCGACACTGGTGATCCTGATCGCGCCCCCCGCCGTCGGCTTCATCTCGTGGATGCGACTGAATGGCGGACTAGACTCGCTGGCGATGTTCTTTCTCAACGCCGCCTATGTCTTCGCGCTGATCGTGGCGACGCAGCTGCCGCGCATCCTGCGCCTGCCCTTCGCGCTGTCCTTCTGGGCGCTCTCTTTCCCGCTGGCCGCGCTGACCATCGCCACGTTCCTGTACGCGACCACCACCGGCTCGGCCGTCCATCTGTGGCTGGGCGGCGGGCTTCTGGCCTTTCTCAGCCTGGTGATCGCGGGGCTGGTCGGGCGTACGCTGCTGGCGATTGCCCGGAACGAGATCTGCCAGCCGGAATAGGGGCCTCAGCCCCGCCGGGGGGCGGCCAGGCTGAGCGCGAAGGCACAGCTTGCCGCGACCACGATGCTGGGTCCGGCGGGCGTGTCGAACTGGTACGATCCCCAAAGCCCGGCCAGGGCCGCGGCCGCGCCGATGCCCGAGGCGATCAGCGCCATCGCCTCGGGGGTGCGCGCCCAGGGCCGGGCGGCGGCGGCCGGGACGATCAGCATTGCCACGATCAGAAGCGCCCCCACCACCTGGATCGCCACCGCGACCACCAGCGCCAGCGCGACCGTCAGCACCAGCCGCTCGCGCCCCGGATCGATCCCCGAGGCCGCCGCCAGTTCCTCGCTGACCGTAACCGTCAGAAGCGCCCTCCAGCGCCAGCCGATCAGCGCCACCACTGCCAGCGCCCCCGCCCAGATCACCGCCAGATCGGTGCGGCCGACCGCCAGGATGTCGCCGAAGAGGTAAGCCGAAAGATCGACCCGGACCCCGCTGAGAAACGACACCGAGACCAGACCGACCGCCAGCGCCGCATGGGCGGCAACCCCCAGCGCGGTATCCATGGCAAGCCTCCGCCCAGACAGCGAGGTCACGGCCAGCGCCATGGCCAGCGCGGCCCCCAGCGTGCCCGCGAAGATCGAGATCGAAAAGCCCAGCGCGATGGCCACGCCCAGGATTGCGGCATGGGCCGTGGCCTCGCCGAAATAGGCCATCCGCCGCCAGACCACGAAGGCCCCCAGCGGCCCGGCCGCCAGCGCGACTGCGATCCCCGCCAGCGCGGCCCGCACCAGAAAATCGTCAAGCATCGGCCGCCTCCGGTTTTGCGCCCTGGGCATGGGGATGCGCCTCGGCCCCGGCCGCCGCGTCGTGTCCGCAGCCGTCATGGGCATGATCGTGTTCGTGCTGATAAAGCGCCATCGTGCCATGGGTGCCATGGCCGAACAGCGCCCGGTATTCGGGCGCGGCGGTCACCACATAGGGTTGGCCCTGACAGCAGACATGACCGTTGAGGCACAGCACCCGGTCTGTCGCGCTCATCACCACATGCAGATCGTGGCTGACCATCAGCACCGCTGTACCGGTCTCGCGCCGAAGATCGACGATCAGCTGGTAGAAGGCCGCGGTGCCCGGCTGGTCGAGCCCCTGCGTCGCCTCGTCGAGGATCAGAAGTTCTGGCCCGCCCAGCAGCGCGCGGGCCAGCAGCACCCGCTGGAACTGCCCGCCCGACAGCGCGGTCAGTTGCCGGGTCTCAAGCCCGGCCGCGCCGACCCGATCAAGCATCGCCGCGACCTCGGCCGCCCCGTGCCTCTCGGGCAACGACAGGAAGCGGCGGACCGTCAGCGGCATGCGGTCGTCGACGGCCAGCTTTTGCGGCACATAGCCGATCCGGAGCCCAGGTCGCCGGGTGACGGCGCCCGCCGTCGGCCGGACCGCGCCCAGCACAGCCCTCAGCAGCGTCGACTTGCCCGACCCGTTCGGCCCGACAAGCGTGACGATCTCGCCCGCGCCGATCTCGAAATCGACCCCGGTCAGGGCGGCGACACCGCCATAGCGCACTGTCAGGCCGCGCGCGGCGACCAGCGTCATGCCCGCGCCTCGCGGCAGGCGGGGCAGCGGCCGACAGCCTCGAGGCTCATCCGCTCGATCTCGAACCCGACCGCACCGGCTGCCGCGAGCATCGCGTCGGCGACGCCCGTGCCCGGCGCCTCAGCCACGGCCTGGCAGGTGTCGCAGATCAGAAAGGCCGGGCGGTGCGGCTCGCCCGGGCGCATGCACGCCGCAAACGCGTTGAGCCGCCGGATCCGGTGCACGAGCCCGTGATCGACCAGAAAATCGAGCGCCCGATAGGCCACCGGCGGTTGGCGCGCGAAGCCCGCCGCGACCAGCCGGTCGAGCACCTCATAGGCGCCGAGCGCCTGATGCGATTCAAGCAGGATCTCGAGAGTGCGTCGGCGCACCGGGGTCAGGCGCAACCCTTCGGCCGCGACGATTTCCTCGGCCCGCTCCAGCGTCGCCCGGCGGCAGGCGGCATGGTCATGGGCGGAAAACACCCGCTCGGCATCGATTCTCATCCGGACCCTCTTGACTTGTTATTTTATAACATATTCATTCCCGAGCACCTTCCGCAAGCGCCATTTCGAAGGAGTCGGTCCATGCGCCCCCTGTTTTTTCCTGTTTTTCTGGCCCTCGCCGCCCCTGCGAGCGCCCAGCCGCCGCGTGTGGTGACCGACATTCCCCCGGTCCAGTCCCTGGTGGCCGCGGTGATGGGCGATCTGGGCCGCCCCGAGATCCTGCTGGACCAAGGCGGCGACCCGCATCACTTCCAGCTGAAGCCCTCGCAGGCCCGCGCGATCAGCGAGGCCGGTCTGGTGTTCTGGGTCGGCCCGCAGCTGACGCCCTGGCTCGACCGCGCGCTCAAGGGGCTCGGCCCCGACGCGCAGGCCGTCGCTCTGATCGAGGCCCCGGGCACCTACCGGCGCAGCTACGGCACGCCGGACGGGCACGATCATGACCATGAGGGCGAGGCCGATGCCGAAGATCAGCATCATGGGGCCGCCGCGCCGGACGCGGATCACGACGCGGACGATCACGCCGCCGAGGAAGAGCATCACCATCACGAAGGCACCGACCCCCATGCCTGGCTCGATCCCGAGAACGCCCGGGTCTGGGTGCTTCGGATCAGCGGCGCCCTGGCCGAGGCCGACCCCGACAACACTGCGGTCTACGAGGCGAATGCGCGGTCTGCGCTCGACCGGATCGCGACAACCGAAACCGAGGCGCGGCAAGTGCTGGCCCCGGTGGGCGACCGGCCGATCATGGTCTTCCATGACGCTTACGGCTATTTCGCCGAGCATTTCGGGCTGAGCGTGGCCGGGTCCATCGCCATGGGCGATGCCGCCGATCCGGGGGCTGCCCGGCTGACCGGGCTGCGGGACGAGCTGCGCGCCGACGGCGTCGCCTGTCTCTTCCCCGAGGCCCAGCACGACCCGGCCTATGCCGAGGCCATCGCCGAGGGCACCGATGTGCGGGTGGGCGCGCCGCTAGATCCGTCGGGCAGCACGCTCGCCTACGGCCCCGATCTCTACCCCGCTCTGCTGACGGGCCTCGCCCGGACCATCGCCGACTGCGTCACCGGCTCGGACGGCTGAGTCCCGACCGCGCGGGGACGCAGGTCAAAGATCGACCTCGACTGCCACGCCCTTGGCCCGGGCCGCTGCGACCGCCCGGGCCGCCACCGCCAGATCCTGCAACCCGACGCCGGTGCCGTCGAAAAGCGTGATGTCGTCCTCGGACTGGCGCCCCGGCGCGGTGCCATTGATGACCTCGCCGATCTGGACGATGTCGCCCGCGCCGATCAGCCCGACCGCGACCGCATGCTGGGCCTCGCCGATCTCGACCGACTGCGCCACCTCGTCGGTGAAGACCCTGGCGCGGGCGAAGATCGCCGCATCGATTTCCTGCTTGCCCTTGGTGTCGGTGCCCATGCAGGCCAGATGCGTACCCGGTCGGACATGGGCATCCATGAGCTGGGCCGAGAAGGAAGACGAGATCGTGACGATGACATCGGCCTGCGCGCCGAGGTCTTCCAGCGAGACCGCCTCGAAGGGCAAGCCGAGCCCGGCCGCAGTCTCGGCCAGCCGGGGCAGCATCTCGGGATGATAGTTCCAGCCGATCACCTTCTCGAAGGGGCGCTCGGCGACGGCGGCGCGCATCTGGAAGGCCGACTGATGGCCCGCGCCCAGGAGGCCCAGAACGCGCGAGCCGCTGCGTGCCAGGTGGCGGATCGAAACCGCCGAGGCCGCCGCCGTGCGCAGCGCGGTCAACAGGTTGCCGCCGACCAGAGCCGCGGGCCGGCCGGTATCGGGGTCGAACAGCACCACGGTCGACTGATGGTTGGTCAGCCCCCTTTCAGCGTTGCCGGGCCAGTAGCCGCCCGACTTGAGCCCCAGCACCTTGCCGGCACGATCAAAGCCCGACTTGAAGCCGTAAAGCGCGTCGGCATGGCCGATCGCCTCGCGGATCACCGGGAAATTACAGGCCTCATTGCGGGCCATGGCAGAAAAGACGGCCTCGACCGCCTCGAAGCATTGAGCGGCTGACACGAGCCCAGCAATTTCGCTTTCCGGAACGACAAACATCTTACCCCTGCACGATTTTTCGCAGAAAAATCGGGGCCCGGAGGCCCCGAGACGCCAGTCAGTAGGCCTTGCCGCGCGCGGAAACCGGCCAGAGGCATTCGACCGTACCGTTGCGCACCCCCACATACCAGTCATGGACATTGCAGGTCGGATCGCAATGGCCCGGCACCAGCCGCAGCTTGTCGCCGACCTTCAGAACGCCCTCGGGATCCGCGATCACCCCATGTTCGTCGGAGCATTTCACAAAGCGCACATCCTCGCGCCCGAACACGACGGGCAGGCCGCTATCGACCGATTGCGCCTTGAGCCCGGCATCGCAGATCGCCTTGTCGGCCTTTGCATGGCTCATCACCGAGGTCAGCAGGAACAGCGCGTTCTCCCATTCGCCGCGGTCGATCCGGTTGCCCTCGGCATCGAGGATGCGGCCGTAATCGGCATCCATGAAGGCGTAGGAGCCACATTGCAGCTCGTTATAGACGCCCGAGCTGCCCTCGAAATAATAGGAGCCGGTGCCGCCGCCACCGACGATGTCGCAGGCAAGCCCCTCGGCCTTCAAGGCCTCGACCGCCTCGCGTGCCATGGCCACGGCAATCTCGATCTTGGCCTTCCGGTCCAAATAGGAATCGAGATGCTGCATCGCACCCTGATAGGCTTGCAGCCCGGCAAAGCGCAGGCCCGGCGCGGCGTCGATGGCCTTGGCGATGGCGACGACATCCGCAGTTTCCGTCACCCCGCAACGCCCGGCGCCGCAGTCGATCTCGACCAGGCATTCGATCTCGGTGCCGTGCCGCTCAGCCGCCTCGGACAGTTCGGCCACGTTCGCCGGGTCATCGACGCAGACGAGCGTCCGCGCCCCCAGCTTCGGCAGCCGTGCCAGCCGGTCGATCTTGGCAGGATCACGCACCTGGTTCGAGACCAGCACGTCCTTGATCCCGCCCCGCGCAAACGCCTCGGCCTCCGACACCTTCTGGCAGCAGACCCCGCAAGCCCCTCCGAGCCGCTCCTGCAGCCTGGCGACGTCTACCGACTTGTGCATCTTGCCATGGACGCGGTGACGCATCCCGTGCGCCCTGGCCCAGTCGCCCATCTTCTGGATGTTGCGCTCGAGCGCGTCGAGATCGAGCACCAGACAAGGCGTCTGGATCTCGGCCTCGGCCATGCCCGGCAGGGCCGGAATGTCATAGCCCACCTCGAGCCCGTCGAACTCGGTCACGTCCTTCATCGCATTTCTCCCAGCTTTCGAGACGCGCCGCGCGCGCCGTGTTTCCCGTTCCGCGCCCGAGGCGCGTCGTCACGTCCTGCCTTGCGGCGCGGCTCAGACCGTCCAGGGCAGACGGTCGAGATCGACATTGCCGCCGGTCACGATCACGCCCACGCGTTTGCCCGCGAAAACCTCGCGGTTCTTCAGCACCGCCGCCAAAGGCACCGCCGAGCTCGGCTCCATCACGATCTTCATCCGCTTCCAGATCAGCTTCATCGCCTCGACGATCTCGGCCTCCGAAACGGTCAGGATATCGGTCACGTTCGACGAAACGAAATGCCAGGTCAGATCCTTCAGCGGCACCTTCAGCCCGTCGGCCACCGTTTCGGGCGCGTCGTCGGCGACGATATGGCCCGCCCTGAAGCTGCGATAGGCGTCATCGGCCTGCTCGGGTTCGGCGGCATAGATTTCGATATGCGGCGCGAGGCTCGACAGGGTCAGGCAGGTCCCGGACACCATCCCGCCGCCGCCGATGGGCGCGATCACCGCATCGAGATCGCGGATCTGGTCGTTCAGCTCGCGCGCGCAGGTGCCCTGCCCGGCGATCACCCGCCAGTCATTGTAGGGATGGACGAATTCGGCGCCGGTCCGGACCTCGACCTCGGCAAAGACCGCCTCGCGCGAACTGGTCGAGGGGTCGCATTCGGTGATCTCGCCGCCATAGCCGCGCACCGCGTCCTTCTTGGCCTGCGGCGCCGTGCGCGGCATCACCACATGGCAGGGAATGCCCCGGCGGCCCGCCGCGTAAGACAGCGACAGTGCATGGTTGCCCGAGGAATGGGTGGCAACCCCCTTTGCCGCCCTCTCGTCATCGAGCCCGAAGACCGCGTTGCAGGCACCGCGCACCTTGAAGGCGCCGGCCTTCTGGAAATTCTCGCATTTGAAGAAGAGCGAGGCCCCCGCCATGCCGTCGATGCAGGACGAAGTCAGGACCGGCGTGCGGTGGATGTAGGGGGCGATCCGCTCATGGGCGCGGATCACGTCGTCATAGGTCGGAATATAGAGGGGTCCGTGATCCTTCATGGCATCCTCACGCCGCCGCCCGCACGGGCGCGGTCTTGCTGTTGCGATAATGCTCCTGGGCGGCGGCAACGCCGCTGCCAAGCCGAACGGGCAGGCCAAGATCGGTCATGGCCATTTCGGCGGTGGCGATGCCCGACAGCGCCATCACGTCGCTCATCAGACCCAGATGGCCGATCCGGAACACCTTGCCCGCGACCTCGCCCAAGCCCCCGCCGAAGGCCACGCCATAGGCCTCGGCCGCATGGCGCACGATCCGGCCCGCATCGACCCCGTCAGGCGTGACGATGGCCGTCACCGTGTCCGAGCAAAGCTCGGGCCGGGCCGCGCAGGTCGTCATGCCCCAGGCGGCGACCGCGCGGCGCACGCCCTTGGCGATGCGGTGATGGCGGGCGCGCACGTTCTCCATGCCTTCCTCAAGCAACAGGCCGGTCGACACCGCCAGTCCGTTGATCAGCCCGACCGGCGGCGTATAGGGATAGTTGCCGCCCAGCATGTCGCGGATGTCGAAGAAACAGCGCGGCAGTCCGGCGGTTTCCATCGCCGCCAGGGCTTTCGGGCCGATCCCGACGATGGCAAGTCCCGCGGGCAGCATGAAGCCCTTCTGCGAGCCGGTCACCGCCAGATCGACGCCCCAGGCATCCATCCGGAAGTCGATCGACCCGATCGAGCTGACGCCATCGACCATCAATAGCGCAGGGTGCCTGGCCGCGGTCATGACCGCGCGCACGGCCGCGACATCCGAGGTCACGCCGGTCGCGGTCTCGTTATGGGTGACGAGAACGGCGCGGATCTCATGGGACTTGTCGGCCGCCAGTGCCGCGGCGAAAGCCTCGACCGGCACGCCCTCGCCCCAGGGGCGCTCGACGATCTCGACGTCGAGCCCGTGGCGCTGGCAGAGGTCGATCCATTTCCGCGAGAACATGCCATGGCGGGCGGCCAGAACCTTGTCGCCGGGCCGGAGCGTGTTGGTGATGGCGGCTTCCCAGCCTCCGGTCCCGGTCGCGGGAAAGATCGCGACCTCGCCTTCGGACAGGTGCAGCACCTGCTTCACTCCGGCCATGGCGGAGGCGAGGATCGGCCCGAAAGCGGCCGAGCGGTGATCCATCGTGGGAATGTCGCAGGCCCGGCGCAGGGACTCGGGCAGGTTGGTCGGGCCGGGCAGGAAGACGGGGTTCAAGGCGTGCATCGGGCGGTCCTTCATCTGGCATCCCAACGGATAGCGCCCGGTTGCGCTGCGGCGCAATTTTTTCTGAAAAGCTTTTCCGCAAGGCGAAAAATGCGATAAAGTATCGAATTATCAATGTGTTTATCGTGCCTCATATTTTGAAAAAACATTTCACTTTCAACGCGAAGGAACGATTCGGATGACCCAGCCCCGCCTGCGCGGCCGCCCGCGCGCCTTTCACGACAAGACCGAGCAGAACACGGTCCGCGCGCTCGACCGGGCGATGGGACTGCTGGCGGCGCTGAGCGAAACGAAGGGGCTGACGCTTTCGGAACTGGCCGCGCTGACCGACCAGAGCCCGGCCACTGTCTACCGGGTGCTGATCACGCTGCAGGGGCACGACATCGTGGAACTGGAAGACGAGGCGCAGCGCTGGCATGTCGGGCCCGGCGCATTCCGGATCGGGTCGGGCTTTCTGCGGCGCACCAATGTCGCCGAGCGGTCCCGGGCGGCGATGCAGGCGCTGATGCGGGCCACCGGCGAGACCGCCAATCTGGGGGTCGAGGATCGTGACGAGGTGCTGTTCCTGACCCAGGTCGAAACCCATGAGGCGATCCGGGCTTTTTTTCCGCCGGGGACGCGCGGGCCGATGCATACCTCGGGGATCGGCAAGGCGCTGCTGGCGCATCTGCCGCCCGTCCGGGTCGCGGCGATCCTGAAATCGAAGGGACTGCCGGGCTTCACGCCGCTGTCGATCACCGACGAGGCGGCACTGGGCGAGGATCTGGCCCGGACCCGGGCACGCGGCTATGCCATCGACGATCAGGAACGCGCCGACGGCATGCGCTGCATCGCGGCACCGATCTTCAACGCCCATGGCGAGCCGGTGGCGGGGTTGTCGGTTTCGGGACCCGCGTTCCGGATCCCGCTGGAGGCCGCGGCGCGGATCGGGACCGATGTCCGCGCGGCTGCGGATCAGGTCACGGCCGCAATCGGCGGCACGGTGGGTTTTCCGACTGCGGGGGAAAAATCCGCGTAGCGGATTTTTCGGGCCCGGGAGAAAACGAGTTTTCTGCGAAAACTCGGGGCCGGGCGGTCAGGGACGTCCCCAGCCCCCGCCGCCGGGAGTGCGGATCTCGAAGAGCGTCCCGGCCTCGAGCGCGACCTCGTCATTGCCCGCCCGCCGCTCGCGCCGGCCATCTGCCCATTCGACCCAGTTCTCGCCGACCGCCCCATCGCCGCCCCCGGCCGCGCCAAAGGGCGGAATGCGGCGGTGGGAACAGAGCGTCGTCACCGTCACCGGCTCGAGAAATCTCAACCGCCGGATCGCGCCCTCACCGCCCGCCCAGCGGCCCGCACCGCCCGAGCCCTTGCGGATCGAGAAGGACTCGAGCCTTACCGGAAACCGCCGTTCCAGCACTTCGGGGTCGGTCATCCGGGTGTTCGTCATATGGCTCTGCACCGCATCGCATCCGGCAAAGCCCGGCCCCGCCCCGGTGCCGCCCGCGATGGTTTCATAATTCTGGAACCGGTCATTTCCCCAGACGAAATTGTTCATCGTCGCCTGGCTGCCCGCGACGACGCCCAGCGCACCGTAAAGCGCGTTGCAGGCGGCCTGGCTGACCTCGGTATTGCCCGCGATCACTGCGGCCGGATAGGCCGGGTTGAGCAGGCAGCCCTCGGGCGCGATGATCCGCAGCGGCTTGAGACAGCCTTCGTTCAGCGGGATGTCGGCGCCCACCATCGTCCGGAAGACATAAAGCACCACCGCGCGGCAGACCGCGAAGGGGGCGTTGTAGTTGCCCTCGTGCTGGGGGCTCGTCCCGGTGAAGTCGATCACCGCCTCGCGCGCCTTGCGATCCACTCGCACCGCGACCTCGATCACGGCGCCATGGTCCATCGGATAGCGGAATTGCCCGTCCTTCAGCGTGCCGATCACCCGCCGCACGCTTTCCTCGGCATTGTCCTGGACATGGCCCATATAGGCGACCACCACATCCCGGCCGTAGCGGTCGACCACCTCCAGCAGCGCGCGCCGCCCGGTTTCGTTGGCCGCGACCTGGGCCTTCAGATCGGCCATGTTCTGCCTGACGTTCCGGCAGGGCCAGGGTCCCGAACGCAACACCGCCTCGGCCTCGGCCTCCAGGAGCCGCCCGCCATCGACAAGGCGCAGGTTATCGATCAGCACGCCTTCTTCCTCGATCCGTCGCGAGTCGGGCGGCGAAGACCCCGGCGTGCGCCCGCCGATATCGGCATGATGCCCGCGCGACCCCAGCCAGAACAGGATCTCGCCCTCCAGAAAGACCGGCGTCACCACGGTCACGTCGGGCAGGTGGGTGCCGCCGTTATAGGGCGAGTTCAGCATGAAGGCGTCGCCCGGCCGGATCGCGCCCGCATGGCCGCGCATCACCGTGCGGATCGAGTCGGACATCGAGCCCAGATGCACCGGCACATGCGGCGCATTGGCAACAAGATCGCCCCGCGCATCGAAGATCGCGCAGGAAAAATCGAGCCGCTCCTTGATGTTGACCGACCAGGAGGTGTTGGCAAGCGTGGCCCCCATCTGATCGGCCACCGACATGAAGAGGTTCGACATCACCTCGAGCAGCACCGGATCGGCCTCGGTCCCCATGGCGGGGGCGCGCCCGGCGGCGGCGCTGCGGGTCAGGATCAGGTTGCCCAGGCCATCGACCTCGGCGGCCCAGCCCGGCTCGACCATGTCGGTGCCGGTCGGTTCCGAGATGATGGCTGGCCCCTCGATCCGGGTGCCCGCCCCCAGCGAGGCGCGGGCATAAAGCGGCACCTCGACGGTTTCGCCGCCCAGATGCACCGCCACCCGGTCGGCGATTTCCGCACGGGCCTCGGGCGCCATGGCGGCAGGCGCCGCCCCGGTCTCGCCGATGGCCTCCACATCCAGCATGTCGACGATCAGCGCGCGCTCGGGCGAGGCAAAGCCAAAGCGCGCCCGGTGGACCTCTTCGAAATCGGCCTGCATCGCGGCAGCGGGGCCGAAGGGCACCTCCAGCGTCTGGTGCGAGCCCTCATAGCGCAGATGCGCGCGGGCCAGCCTGCGGATCGCCCGCCTGGCCACGCCCTGACATGCGACAGCCTCCTCGGCCCGTGCGGTCAGATCGGCCAGCGCCGCCTCGGCCCCGGCCGTGTCGGACAGCGGCAGGTCGAGCTGGCCTTCCTCCATCGCGCGGATCTCGGCCAGCCCCATGCCATAGGCCGACAGCACCCCGGCGAAGGGATGCAGGAAGACCCGGCGCATGCCCAGCGCATCGGCCACCAGACAGGCATGCTGCCCGCCCGCCCCGCCAAAGCACTGCAGCGTGTAGCCGGTTACGTCATGGCCGCGTTGCACGCTGATCTTGCGGATGGCGTTGGCCATGTTGTCGACGGCGATGCGCAGGAAGCCCTCGGCCATGTCCTCGGGGCTGCGTTCGGGCGTGCCGGTCTCGGCCGCGACCTCGCGGGCAAGGGCCGCGAACTTCTCGCGCACCGCCGCAACGTCGAGCGGCTGATCGCCCCCGGGACCGAAGACGGCCGGAAAATGCGCGGGCGTCAGCTTGCCCAGCATGACGTTGCAATCGGTCACGGTCAGCGGCCCGCCGCGGCGGTAGCAGGCCGGGCCGGGATCGGCACCGGCACTTTCGGGGCCGACCTGGAACCGGCCATCCTCGAACTTGCAGATCGACCCGCCGCCTGCCGCCACGGTGTGGATGTCCATCATCGGCGCGCGCATCCGCACTCCCGCCACCTCGGTCTCAAAGCTGCGCTCGAAAGCGCCCGCGTAATGGCTGACATCGGTCGAGGTGCCGCCCATGTCGAAGCCGATCAGCCGGTCGAACCCCGCGGCTTCGGCGGTCCTGACCATGCCGACGATGCCGCCCGCGGGCCCCGACAGGATTGCATCCTTGCCCTGAAAGAGCGCGGCATCGGTCAGCCCGCCATTCGACTGCATGAACAAGAGCCGCTCGCAGCCCCCCTGCCCCAGATCGAGCGCCTCCGCCACCCGGTCGACATAGCGGCGCAGGATCGGCGAGAGATAGGCATCGACCACGGTCGTATCGCCGCGCCCGACCAGCTTGATCAGACGCGAGGCGCGATGGCTGACGGAGACCTGGGTGAACCCGATGTCGCGGGCGATTTCAGCCAGACGATCCTCGTGGACCGGGTTCAGATAGCCGTGCATCAGCGCGATGGCGACGGCGCGGATGCCCTTGCCATGGGCCGCCTCCAGCGCCTTGCGGGCGGCCTCTTCGTCAAGCGGCACCAGCACTTCGCCCTCGGCATCAAGCCGCTCGCGGATTTCGGCCACTTCTTCATAAAGCAGCTCGGGACGGCGGATATCGAGATCGAAAAGCCGGGGCCGCGCCTGATAGCCGATCCTCAGAAGATCGCCGAAACCCTCGGTAATCAGCAGCAGCACCCGTTCGCCCTTGCGTTCCAGAAGCGCGTTTGTGGCGACCGTGGTGCCCATCCGGACCGCCCCGATGGCGCCTCGCGGCAGCGGCTCGTCCGGGCCGAGGTCCATCAGGTCGCGGATGCCCTGCACCGCTGCATCGGCATAGCGTTCGGGGTTTTCCGATAAGAGCTTGCGAGTCACCAGCCGGCCATCGGGCCCGCGCGCCACCAGATCGGTGAAGGTGCCGCCCCGGTCGATCCAGAAATCCCACATGCCGCCCGCCATACCGTCCCCCTCCTGCGCCGTTCCCCTGGTCGCGGCACCTTGTCCGGGCCGCCCGGCCGAGGTCAAGGCTGCATCCCGCGGCGGACATTTTTCCTCAAGAATCGGAAATTCACCTTGCGCCTTGGGGAAGATATTCCGATCCTTGACGTTCAGATCGCAGGAGGCCCCGATGGCGCAGGATCAGACCCGGCACAGGCTCGACGCGCTCGACCGGCGCATCCTGGGCGAGCTGCAAGCCGATTCCGGCCAGTCGCTGGACGAGATCGCCCGCAAGGTCGGGTCGTCCAAGACGCCGGTATGGAACCGGATCCGCAAGATGCGCGAGGCGGGCGTGATCCGGCAGCAGACGGTGATCGTCGATCCGAAGGCGCTGGACCGGGGGACTTGCTTCTTCGTGCTGATCCGGACCTCGGAACACGAGGCCGACTGGCAAAGGCGGTTCCTGCAGGCGCTTCTGAAGCGCCCCGAGGTGCTGGAAGCGCACCGGCTGGCGGGCGAGATCGACTATATCCTGAAGGTCCGCGTCGCCGATGCCACCGCCTATGACGTCTTCTATCAGGCGCTGATCTCGGACGTGCGGATCTTCAACGTCACGGCCTTGCTGTCGATGGAAGAGATCAAGGCGACGACGGTGTTGCCGGTCTGAGCCTCAGGTGTGCGCCTCAGTCCAGCCGGCGCCCGGACACCGGATCGAAAAGGTGCAGATCGGCGAGGTCGGCCACCAGCGCCATGCGGTCGGCGACCGGGGCCTCGGCCGCGGTCTGGGCAACAGCCGCCTGCCCGCCGATCCGGCCGTGCAGCAGCCGCGCGCCCCCCAGTTCCTCGACATAGTCGAGAGGGAAGGCGCCGCCCGGATCGGGCAACAGCCGCAGCGCCTCGGGGCGAAGCCCCGCCGTCACCGCCCCCCGGGATGCGCCACCGCAGGGGCCAGCACCGCGTCGCCGACCCGAAGCACGCCCGCCTCGACCGTCGCGTCGAACAGGTTCATCGCAGGCGCGCCCAGAAACCCCGCCACGAAGGTCGTGGCCGGGCGCCGGTACAGATCGAGCGGCGCGCCCTGCTGTTCGATCCGGCCGCCATTGACCACCACCAGCCTGTCAGCCAGCGTCATCGCCTCGAGCTGATCGTGGGTGACATAGACCGAGGTCGTTCCCAGCCGCCGGTGCAGCTGCTTGATCTCGCCGCGCATGTGGATGCGCAGCTTGGCGTCGAGATTGGACAGCGGCTCGTCGAACAGGAACGCAGCCGGTTCGCGCACGATGGCCCGGCCCATCGCGACCCGCTGGCGCTGCCCGCCCGACAGCGCGCGCGGCTTGCGGTCGAGCAGGTCCGACAGTTGCAGGATGCGGGCGGCGGTCGCGATCCGGCGGGCGATCTCGGCCTTCGGCATCCGCCGGTTCCGGAGCCCGTAGGCCAGGTTCTGCCGCACGCTCATATGGGGGTAAAGCGCATAGGTCTGGAACACCATGGCGATGTCGCGCTCGGCCGGTTCGCGCTCGTTCACCCGGGTCCCGCCGATGCGGATCTCGCCATGGCTGACCCGCTCGAGCCCCGCGATCATCCGCAGGATCGTCGACTTTCCGCAGCCCGAGGGGCCGACCAGCACCACGAATTCGCCGTCGCCGATCACCAGATCGACGCCTTTCACCGCCTCGACGCCGCCGGGATAGACCTTGCCGAGGGATTCAAGCTCGATGGCCGCCATGGTCTATTTCTCCTGCTCGATCAGGCCCTTCACGAAGAGCCGCTGCATCGCGACGACGACCAGCACCGGCGGCAGCATCGCCAGCGTCGCGGTCGCCATCACATAGTTCCATTGCGGTTCGGCATCGGCCACGTCGACCATGCGCTTGATGCCCATCACGACGGTGTAAAGGCTTTCATCCGTGGTCACGATCAGCGGCCAGATGTACTGGTTCCAGCCATAGATGAAGAGGATCACGAAAAGCGCCGCCATGTTGGTGCGCGAGAGCGGCAGCAGGATGTCGCGAAAGAACTTCAGCGGACCCGCGCCGTCGATCCGGGCCGCTTCGACCAGCTCGTCTGGGATTGTCAGGAAGACCTGGCGGAACAGGAACGTGGCCGTCGCCGAGGCGATCAGCGGCACCGCAAGCCCGGCATAGCTGTTCAGCATCCCCAGATCGGCGACCACCTTGAAGGTCGGCACGATCCGCACCTCGACCGGCAGCATCAGCGTCACGAAGATCAGCCAGAAGGCCAGATGCCGGAAGGGAAAGCGGAAGAAGACGATGGCGAAGGCCGACAGGATCGAGATCGCGATCTTTCCCAGCGCGATGGACAGCGCCATGATCAGGCTGTTGCCCATCATCAGCCCCAGGGGCGGCGCGCCCGAGGTCGACAGCCCCGCGCCGAACATCTGCCCGTAGGTTTCGCGCCAGTGATCGCCCGGCCAAAGCGGCACCAGCCCCGACAGGAAGGTGGTCGAGGGATGGGTCGAGGCGACGAAGGCCAGCCAGACCGGAAAGGCCACGACCAGCACGCCAAGGATCAGGACGGCATGGGCCAGCGCGGTCAGGACGGGACGGTTTTCGACCATGGCGGGCCTCTCAGTATTGCACGCGCCGCTCGATGAAGCGGAACTGGATGAAGGTCAGGACCATCACGATCCCCATCAGCACCACCGACTGCGCCGCCGAGGACCCGAGGTTCAGCCCGATGAACCCGTCCTGATAGACCTTGTAGACGAGGATATTGGTGGCCTGGGCCGGGCCGCCCCCGGTGGTGGCGTCGATCACCGCGAAGGTCTCGAACATGGTGTAGGTGATGTTCACGACCAGCAGGAAGAAGGTGGTCGGCGACAAGAGCGGAAAGACGATGGTCACGAAGCGCTTGACCGGCCCGGCCCCGTCGATGGCCGCGGCCTCGCGCAGGCTTTGCGGGATCGCCTGCAGGCCTGCGAGGAAGAAGAGGAAATTGTAGCTGATCTGCTTCCAGGCCGAGGCCAGCACCACGAGGATCATCGCGTCGCCGGGCTTCAGGCGGTCGTCCCAGGCATAGCCCAGCCCGCCCAACAGATAGGGCAGGATGCCGATGGTCGGGTTGAACATGAACCACCACAGCACCCCTGCCACGGCGGGCGCGACCGCATAGGGCCAGACCAGAAGCGTGGTATAGCCGCGATGGCCCCGGATCACCCGGTCGGCCGACACCGCCAGCAACAGCGCCAGCCCGATCGACAGCGCGGCGACCGAGACCGAGAAGACCAGCGTGACCTTGAAGGAATTCAGATAGCCCGGGTCGTGAAAGAGCCGGGTGTAATTGTCGAGCCCGACGAAGCGCGTGGAAAGCCCGAACGGGTCCTCGCGCAGGAAGGATTGCCGCACGGCCTGACCGGCGGGCCAGAGGAAGAAGACGAAGGTGATCAGAAGCTGAGGCGCAAGAAGGAGATAGGGCAGCCAGGGGCTGCGGTAGGTCGCGCGTCTGCTTTGCATTTTCCGTCCCTTCCCGGCGAAGGAAACGGGCCCGCGCCATCGAGGTCGCGAGCCCGTGGGTTCGTTTCGTCAGTTCACGGCGTCGGCGAAGTCTTCGATCAGCGCGTTTCCGCGCTCGACCACTGCGTCCAGCGCCTGTTGCGAGCTCTTCTTGCCCGCCAGCAGCGACTGGAATTCCTCGTCGATGACGGTACGGATCTGCACGTAGTTGCCGAAGCGCAGGCCCTTCGAATTCGGGGTCGGCGGATTCAGCGTGATCTCACGGATGCCCATGTCGGCGCCCGGGTTCTGGTCGTAATAGCCCTGCGCCTTGCCCAGATCATAGGCCGCCTGGGTGATCGGCAGATAGCCCGAGAACTGGTGCCAGTCGGCCTGCACCTCGGGCGAGGACAGATAGCTGAAGAAGTCGGCCACGCCCTTGTATTCTTCCTCGGAATGGCCCCGCAGCACCCACAGAGTTGCACCGCCGATGATCGAGTTCTGCGGCGCGCCCTCGACATCGTCGTAATAGGGCATCATGCCGAAGCCGACCGGGAATTGCGAATTGGCCATGACGCCCGCGCGCGAGGCCGACGAGTTCATGTACATCGCGCATTCGCCCGCATAGAAGGCCGGCGCCGCGTCGCTGCCGCCGCCCGGGCCGCCATACTTGAAGACGCCCTCTTTCTGCCAGCGGGCGAGGTTGTCCCAGTGGCGCACCTGCACCGGACCGTCGACGGTCAGCTTGGCCTCGACCGAGCCGAACCCGTTCTCGTCGGTGCCGATCGGCTGGTTGTGCCAGGCCGACAGGTTTTCCAGCTGGACCCAGCTGATCCAGCCGGTGGTAAAGCCGCATCTGGCCGCCCCGCTGGCCAAGATCGTCTTCGACATCGCCTCGACATCGGCCCAGGTCGCGGGCGCGGTTTCGGGGTCGAGCCCGGCGGCGGCGAAGATGTCCTTGTTGTAATAAAGGATCGGGGTCGACGAGTTGAACGGCATCGACAGCATGTTGCCGTCGGTATCGGTGTAATAGCCCACGACAGCCGGCAGATAGGCCTTGGGATCGAAGCTGGCCCCGGCCTCCTGCATCAGTTGGTAGACCGGGTAGATCGCGCCCTTGGCGGCCATCATCGTGCCGGTACCGACCTCGAAGACCTGCACGATATCGGGCTGCTCGCCCGCGCGGAAGGCGGCGATGGCCGCAGTCATGGTCTCGGTATAGTCGCCCTTGTAGACCGGCACGACCTCATAAGTGTCCTGGCTGGCATTGTAGCCCGCGACGATCTGTTCGAGCTTGCTGCCAAGCTCGCCGCCCATGGCGTGCCACCAGGTCACCTGGGTCTTGGCGGCAGCCGCTGTGGCGGTCAGGGCAAGCGCCGCGGCGCCGGTAAGAAGAATGCGCGTCATGGAGTGATCCTCCCGCTGTTCTGGTTGCGACCCGCGCAGCCCTAATCTCCAATTGTAACGGTTTCTCTTCATTCGCGCGCAAAGCTGTGCAAGCGGAGTGCCGCAGGGGTGCGCCGCAACCGCACCGCCTTAAGGACATGATCCCGATGTAAAAATGCCGCGCGCTCGTGACAGAAGGTCGGACAGCTTACGGGGACAGGTCCCGACGGCAACGGCCCGGGACCTGCGGCATTTCTTTTGAATGCAGGGAAAACCTCGCGGCATCGCCGCGAAACCAGCCGCGCCGCGTCACGAACAATTAAAGAACCTTGCCTTAGGTAAGGTGCACCCATGGAGCTTCCGGACCCATCATGCGATTCTCCACCTCGATCCGTACAGCCATACTGGCCATCGTCCTTCTCGCCTCGGCCGTCATGCTGGGCCTGATCGGCCTGGCCTTGCATGTCGACAGCCTGAGGGACGCCGCAGAGGAACAGATCTCGCTGATCGCCAAGGAAGACAGGACCCTTGCCGATGTGGAGATCGGCCTGCTTCAGGCGCGCCGCGCGGAAAAGGACTTTCTGCTGCGTCACGAGGACAGCTTCGTCGACAAGCAGACGGCAGCGCTGGACGGGATCGCCCGCAATACCGAAGCGGCCGAGGCCCTGGGCAAGCGCGTTGGCGGTCTTGAAGCGTCCGAGCATGACTTCGTGGCCTTGACGACCGCGATCCGGACCTACGGAGAGGAGTTCGGCCGGTTGGTCGAGATCCGTCGCCGCCTCGGTTACGACGAAGAGAGCGGGCTTCAGGGCCAGTTGCGGAACGCGGTGCATGGCATCGAGGCCCGGCTGGAAGAAATCGGCAACCCTGAGATGCAGGTCAAGATGCTGATGATGCGCCGCCACGAAAAGGATTTCATCCTGCGTGGCGATCCCAAGTATCTGGACCGTCTGAATGCGCGCGTCGACGAATTTCACGCCTTCCCCGACAGCCTTTTCGCCGACGCGGCGCAGCGCCAGGAAATCGACCAGCTTCTCGCGACCTATCAGGGAGCCTTCACCGCCTTTGTCGAGGAAAACCTGGCCGAACAGACGCTGCGCGCGTCCCTTTCTGCCCATTACGCCGAAGCCGAGCCGATCCTGGCGCGGCTGGTTGCTACGGTCCGCGGCCGCGCCGACGAGGTCAACGCAACCGCCGCGATCGCCAAGGCGCGGGCCGAACGGCTGTCGAACTGGATCGGGGCGAGTGGGCTTGTCGTCTTTGTGGTGCTTGCGATCTGGCTTTCGTTCGCCATTTCGCGGCCGCTTCGCCGGATCGATATCGCCCTTCGGCAGATGATGAAGGGCGACTATACCCCGCATATCGGCACGTCGCGCATTTCTGAAACGGCGGCCATCGCCGCGGCCGTCGACAGCTTCCGCCATGAGTTGGCACAGAAGGACCGCCTCGACCGCGACATCTCCGAAGTGATCGATGCCTGCGCCGCCGGCGATTTCTCCAAGCGGCTGCCCGATCCCGGCGAAGACAGCAATTCGGCGGTGCTGGTGCGTGGCGTCAATGCCATCGGCGATGCTGCCCAGAAGGGCCTTGGCGACGTGTTGATCGTACTCGACACGCTCAGCAAGGGCGATCTCACGGTGCACATGCCGTCCGGACACCATGGCGTGTTCAGCGAAATCTCGGAGTCCATCGACACGCTGGTGTCCAGCCTCTCGAGCATCCTGCGCCAGCTGTCCGCCAGCAGCGATCTTCTGAACAGCACGGCCCGCAGGATTGCCTCGGCCTCGGACGAGGCCTCGCATCGCGGCCAGAACTCTGCCGCGTCGCTGGAAGAAACCGCCGCCGCCCTGCAAACGCTTGCCAACAACGTGCGCGGGGCGGCCGACAGCGCGAAGAGCGCCGAACAATTCGTGGAATCCGCCAGAGACCGCGCCGAAAACACGCGAACCGTGGCCGACAAGACAGTGGGCGCGATCCGCCGGATCGAGGAATCCTCAAGCGCCATCGGCCGGATTACCGGTATGATCGAGGATGTAGCCTTCCAGACCAACCTGCTGGCACTGAACGCGGGCGTCGAGGCGGCCCGGGCGGGCGAAGCCGGCCGCGGCTTCGCCGTGGTGGCCTCGGAGGTCCGCGCCCTGGCCCAGCGCGCGACCGAAGCGGCGCGCGAGATTACCGCGCTGATCCGCAGCAGCGAGACGCATGTGGCCGATGGGGTGAAGCTCGTTTCGGACACGGTGGCCGCGCTGGGGGCAATTCAGGACTCGGTAACCAGCGTTTGCGACAAGGTGGCAGCCATCGCCGCCAATACCATCGAACAGTCGACCAGCATCACCGAGATCAACACCGCGGTCGGCGCGCTCGACCGCGATGTCCAGCAGAACGCGGCGATCCTGGATGAAACGGCGACGGCGGGCCAGATGCTCCGCAGCGAGGCCGACTCTCTGGTCGACCTGGTCAAGCAGTTCCGTCTGCCCGACGAATCGGAGGCGCAGTCACACCGCTTCGCGGCCGAGTGAGCGGGAAACGCGATCCGGGATTCCAGCCTTTGCCTTAAATGGCCAAGACGCGTTCAGGCCGCAACGATCCGGCCCGCCGATGAGACGGATCCTCCGGCCATCCCCGAACGCCAAAGCTAACTTATGACCCAGCCGCAGGGCTTTATCGGCGTGCCTCTGGATATCCACGGGGCGCGCCGGGAACTGCCAACGCGAGTGAAGTCGGTGCCGTTCCAGAGCCGCATCGCCAGCCCCGCTCCGGTCTTCCGGATCGCACGCCCAGAATGACCGGCGGAAGAAAGCGGGTTTCGCTTTCTCGAACAGGGTCCTCACGACCCATGCCCGGTCAGTCGGCTCTGCTGCTCCAGGTTCGCACGACTCGCGGTATCTCCCGGCGCACGGAACCTTGAGACGCGCTCGCCTGCTCCGATCCTGGCCATGGCACCGGACTGCCGCCTCCGGGGAATCGCCGCCGGTCCGTGCCAAAGGTACTGGAAAGCTAACGGGTCCCGCGCCCATCCAGATCGAGACCGGCCTCGCTCTCCACTTGGGTTTCGGACCCGCCGGAGCGTTTCGCGTCGGTTTCGGCCGCACCGGCGGACGGCGTCGCGCCGATCCGGGTCACGAAATGGCGGATGATCAGCGCGTAAAGCGCCGCACACATGGCCAGCGTCGCGAAAAGCTGCAAGATGACGAGGATGGCCGCATGCGAGAGCCCGGTCAGCACGATGAGGTTCAACAGGATGCCGACCCCGAAGATCATCAGGAAGAATGGCGGAATTTGGCGAAGGGCCTTCATGCGTCGCAAGCCTTTTTATTCGGTCGTCTCGAAGTTTAGGGCGAAGGGCCGGGCGGGCCAAGGGGGCGTGGCATGCGCCTGACTGCGGCCTTCTGGGTGCAGGCCTATCTGGCGCGGCTGCGGCTGGAGGGCATTCCGGCCTTTGTTGTGGCGCATGGCGACGACACGGCGGGAGCTGTATTGGTCAAGCTCAACACGCTCGACGGGCACGCCTGCGCCTTCCAGCGCGCTTTCGACCTGACCTCGGGCGATCGGCGGTGGATGGTGCTGGCCGAAGGCGACGAGGCCGCGGTCGATGGCGCGGTCAGGCGGCAGCGCGGATTCGACCCGGATCTCTGGGTGATCGAGGTCGAGGATCGGGGCGGCCGCCACCTGCTGGACGCCCCCGGCCTGGCATGACGGCACCGTTGCGTCATGGGTATTTCTGCCAAGAAGAAGACCGGAGCGGAGGTACGGCGGTGATCGAGTGGCATGACGAGGGCGTGGTTCTGTCGGCGCGACCGCATGGCGAAAGTTCGGCCATCGTCGAGCTTTTCACCCCGGGTCACGGCCGCCATCTGGGAGTGGTGCGGGGCGGTACGGGCCGCAAGCTGGCGCCGGTGCTGCAGCCCGGAGCGCAGCTTTCGGCGGTGTGGAAGGCGCGGCTCGAGGATCATCTGGGCGCCTATACGGTCGAGCCGCTGCGAAGCCGCCTTGGCCATGTGCTGGGCGATGCCGCGGCCCTGGCGGGGCTGGATGCGGTGACCGCATTGCTGGCCTTCGCCTTGCCAGAACGAGCGCCGCATCCGGGGCTTTACGCTCGGTCGGTCGCGCTGCTCGATCTTCTGGGCGCCCCCGGACCCTGGCCTTTGGCTTATCTGCGCTGGGAACTGGCGCTGCTGGAGGAGACGGGGTTCGGGCTTGATCTGAGCCGCTGCGCGGTGACCGGAGATCGCGACGATCTGGTCTATGTCTCGCCCCGGACGGGGCGGGCGGTCAGCACGGCGGGCGCGGGCGACTGGGCCGACCGGCTGTTGCCCCTGCCGCCCTGCCTTTTGGGACAAGCGCCGGTCCGGGACGGGGATATTGCCGACGGCTTGCGGCTGACGGGCCATTTCCTTGGCACCTGGCTGGCGCCTGCGCTGGGTGACCGGCCGCTTCCGGGCGCGCGGGCGCGGCTGGTGCGGCTCATGGCCCGCGTCGGCTGAGCGCTGCATTTGCTTTCCCGAGGGCCTGTGCTATCGACGCCGCCGAACGGATGTGAAGGGGCGGCCCGCATGGACGATCTCAGGCAGAAATATATCGGCGCGATTGCGGATGCGGCGGACGAGTCGGCGCTGGAAGAGCTGCGGCTGCAGGCCGTCGGCAAGAAGGGCGAGGTCAGCCTGATGATGCGCGAGCTGGGCAGGATGACGCCCGACGAGCGTCAGCAGATGGGCCCGAAGCTGAACGCGCTGAAGGACGAGATCAATTCGGCGCTGGCGGCCAAGAAGGCGGCGCTGGCCGATGCCGCGCTGAACGAACGGCTTCAGGCCGAATGGCTGGACGTGACGCTGCCCAGGCGGCCGCGGCGGCAAGGCACGATCCATCCGGTCAGCCAGGTCACCGACGAGATCACCGCGATCTTCGCCGATATGGGCTTTTCGGTCGCCGAGGGGCCGCAGATCGAATCCGACTGGTTCAATTTCGACGCGCTGAACATCCCGCCCGAGCACCCCGCCCGGCAGGAGCATGACACCTTCTTCATGTCCCGCGCCGAAGGCGACAACCGTCCGCCGCATGTGCTGCGGACCCATACCTCGCCGGTGCAGATCCGCGCGATGCAGGAGACCGGCGCCCCGATCCGGGTGATCGCGCCGGGCCGGGTCTATCGCTGCGACTATGACCAGACCCATACGCCGATGTTCCATCAGGTCGAGGGGCTGGCGATCGGCCGCGACATCTCGATGGCCAACCTGAAATGGGTGCTGGAGGAATTCTGCCGCGCCTTCTTCGAGGTCGAGGGGGTCGAGCTGCGGTTCCGCGCCTCGCATTTCCCCTTCACCGAGCCGTCGGCCGAGGTCGATATTCGCTGTTCCTGGGCGGGCGGCAGCCTGAAGATCGGCGAGGGCGACGACTGGCTCGAGATCCTCGGTTCGGGGATGGTGCATCCCAAGGTCCTGAGCGCCGCGGGCGTCGACCCCGATCAGTGGCAGGGTTTTGCCTTCGGCATGGGGATCGACCGGCTGGCGATGCTGAAATACGGCATTCCCGATCTGCGCGCCTTCTTCGACAGCGACTTGCGCTGGCTACGCCATTACGGCTTCTCGGCGCTCGACGTGCCGACGCTGCAGGGCGGGCTCAGCGTCTGAGCCGGGCGGCGCGGCCCTAGCGCCGCGCCCGGGCCTCCTGCAGAAGCCGGGTGACATCGGTTTCTTCGACCTGACCGAAATCGGCGTAATGGGCGCCCACCGCGACGAAATCGCGGGGGGCTTCCAGAAAGATCAGCCGGTCGGTCATCCCGCGCATCTTCCAGACCGTCTCCTGCGGGCCGACCGGCACCGCCAGCCAGACCTCGAGCGGACCGCGATTGTGCAGCGCCCGCAGCGCCGCGCGCGCCGTGGCCCCGGTCGCAAGCCCGTCATCGACGACGATGGCCGTCCGGCCCGAGACCTTTTCGGGCGCGCGGCCGCCCAGAATGCGGCGGCGCGCCTCGGCGATGTCGGCAAGCCGGGCCTCGACCTCGGGCGCGACATCGGCCTGGGTGAGCCCCGCGGCGGCCAGAATCTCGGCATTGAAGACGACCTCGCGCGCGGCGCCGTCGACCACCGCGCCCGCAGCCAGTTCCGGATTGCCCGGCATCCCGATCTTGCGCACGAAAGTCAGATCGAGAGGACAGCCCAGCGCCTCGGCCACGGGGGCCGCGACCGGCACGCCGCCGCGCGGCAGGGCCAGCACCACGGGGTTTTCCGGGGCCGCCGCCAGAACCTTTTCTGCCAGCAGCCGTCCGGCCGCATCGCGGGACTGAAACATCGCCTCGTCCTCCCCCTGCGCGGCTCAGCGCCGGAGCGTGCCGCCCGTCGCCTTCTCGACCTTGGCCACGATCTTCTGACCGACAGCCTCGATGTCCTTCTCGGTCAGGGTCTTGTCGGTCGGTTGCAGCCGCACCGTGATCGCCAGCGACTTCTTGCCCTCGCCCAGCGCACCGCCGACGAATTCGTCGAAGACCCGGACCTCCTCGATCAGCGCCTTGTCGGCCCCGGCCGCGGCATTGACCACGTTGATCGCCTCGACGCCCGCATCCAGCACGAAGGCAAAGTCGCGTTCCACCGCCTGCAGGTCCGAAACCGTCAGCGCGTCGCGGGTGGCCCCCTTGCGGCGCGGCATCGGCGGTTCCTCGACGAAGACAGTGAAGGCGACCGCGGGGCCCTTCACGTTCATCTCGGCCAGAACCTTGGGGTGAAGCTCGCCGAAGGTGGCCAGCACCTTCTTCGGCCCGAGGCAGATCCGGCCCGAGCGGCCCGGATGCCACCAGCCCGGTGCCTCGCGCAGGATCTGCGCCTTGGGGGGGGCGCCGATGGCGGCCAGCACCGCCTCGCAATCGGCCTTGGCGTCGTAAAGATCGACCGGGCGGCGCGAACCGTAGGGATTGCGCGGGGCCGAGGCGCCGACCAGAAGCCCCGCCGCCTGGATATGCTGTTCGCCCGGTTCGGCGCCCTGGAAGGCGGGACCGACCTCGAACAGGGCCAGATCGGCGAAGCCGCGCGCCTGGTTCCGCGCCGCTGCCTGCAACAGCCCCGGCAGCAGGTCGGGCCGCATATGGCTCATCTCGGAAGAGATCGGGTTTTCCAGCGCCATCGCGTCGCTGCCGCCGCCGAAGAGCGCGGCACTGGCGCGGTCGACGAAGGAATAGGTGACGCATTCGTTATAGCCCAGCGCCGCGCAGGTCCGCCGCGCGGCCGAGGACCGGCGCTGCATGGGCGTCAGGATCGCGGTCGGCACGCCGGGCTGCGGCCGCGCCATCGGCCTGCCCTCGAGCTTCGTCAGCGAGGCGACGCGGGCCACCTCCTCGACCAGATCGGCCTCGCCCAGCACATCGGGGCGCCAGGAGGGCACATGAGCCATGTCGCCCTCCATCCGGAAGCCAAGGGCGGTCAGCGTGGCGCGCTGGGTTTCGGCCGGGATCTCCATGCCGACCAGGCTTTCGACCCGGTCGGTATCCAGCCGGTAGGCCCGCGCCATATCGGGCACGGCGCCCGCGACCACCAGCTCGGAGGCCTCGCCGCCGCAGAGATCGAGGATCATCCGGGTCGCGGCCTCGATGCCCAGGGGCGTCCAGGCCGGGTCGATGCCGCGTTCGAAGCGGTAGCGCGCATCCGAGTTTATCTTCAGCGCGCGGCCGGTCATGGCGGTGCGGATCGGGTCGAAATAGGCCGCCTCGAGGAAGACATCGACGGTCTCTTCGGTGCAGCCGGTCGCCTCGCCGCCCATCACGCCGCCCAGGCTCTCGACGCCGGTTGCGTCCGAGATCACGGTCATGCCGGGGTCCATGACATAGGTCTTGCCGTCGAGCGCGAGGAACTCCTCGCCGCCCTCTGCGGCATGGACCCTGAGCCCTCCGGCGAGCTTGGCGATGTCGAAGACATGCAGCGGGCGGTTCATGTCATAGGTGAAGTAGTTGGTGATATCGACCAGCGCCGAGATCGGCCGGAGCCCGATCGCCTTCAGCCGCTGTTGCAGCCATTTCGGCGAGGGGCCGTTCTTCACGCCGCGGATCGCACGGCCGTAGAAGACCGGGCAGGCGCGTTCCCGGGTCTCGGGGTCGATGGTGACGTCGACCGGACAGGGGAAGCTGCCTGCGACGGGCGCGACCTCGACCGGTTTCAGCCGCCCGACGCCGCGCGCGGCCAGATCGCGGGCGACGCCATGGATGCCCAGCGCATCGGGCCGGTTCGGCGTGATCGCGATCTCGATCACCGGATCGACCTTGGCCGGATCGTTCGCCGCCAGCCAGTCGACAAAGCCCTGCCCGACCTCGCCCGAAGGCAGCTCGATGATGCCGTCATGTTCGTCCGACAGCTCCATCTCGCGTTCCGAACACATCATGCCATGGCTTTCGACGCCACGGATCTTGCCGACCTGGATGGTGGTGTCGATGCCCGGGATATACATGCCCGGATGGGCGATCACGACGGTGATGCCCTCGCGCGCATTGGGCGCGCCGCAGACGATCTGTTTCTCGCCCTGCCCGGTCGCGACCTGACAGACCCGAAGCCGGTCGGCATCCGGATGCTGTTCGGCCTTCAGGACCTTGCCGATGGTGAAGTCCCGCAATGCCCTGGCCGGGTTCTCGACGCCCTCGACCTCGAGCCCGAGGTCGGTCAGCGCATAGAGGATCTCGTCGAGCGTGGCCTCGGTCTCGAGGTGCTCCTTCAGCCAGGACAGGGTGAATTTCATCGTGGATGAGCCTTCTGGGGTCGCGGGTCGGGCCTGTCTCTAGCCCAAAGGACCGTGCGGCGAAAGGGGCTAGGCCCGGCGACCGGCGTGGCGGGCCGGGCGGTGCCGCCGCGCGGTCAGGCCCCGGGGCAGGTCAGCCTGGCATAGGCCACCGCCGGATCGCCCCTGAGCGTATCGGGCCGGATCGCGCAGCCGGAGCCGGTCTCGATCGCGCGGAACGCCCGGGCCATCGTGCCCGCGCGGTATTCACGGTTGAGCCGAATCGCCTGCGCCTCGCCCCCCTTGCGGCGCACGGCGAAGCGCGAGCCGTCGATTTCGACCATGACCGGGGGAATGCCGGCATAGTCCATGCCCGGCGAGTCGCAGGCCGAAACGACGAGAATCAGGGCAATGCACAGAATGCGGACCATCCTCCAAGCTCCTCCGAACATGGTTTACGTTAAGTAAACGTGCGGTTGGCGCCACAGTCGGCAGGAGTCCTGCAGGGTATGCCCGCCCGCGCCCGCAGCCGTCTTGCGCGGACCGGGACCCGGCGCGAGCATGGTGAAAAAAGACCAAGGAGCAGGCAAATGAAAACCATCGGCATACTGGGCGGCATGTCGGCCGCCTCGACGGCACTTTATTACGACGTGCTGAACCGGGGCGCGCGGGCGCGGCTGGGCGGATTGCACTCGGCGGATCTGCTGATCCGCTCGCTCGACTTTGCCCTGGTCGAGGAAATGCAGGCGGCGGGCGACTGGGACGCGGCGGGGCTGATGCTGAACCGCGAGGCCCGGGCGCTGGAAGCGGGCGGCGCCGATTTCCTGATGCTGGCGACCAACACCATGCACAAGCTGGTCGAGTCGATGCTGGACGGCGTGTCGATCCCGTTCCTGCATATCGCCGACGCGACCGCGCATCAGATCAGCGCGGCGGGGCTGAAGCGGCCGGGACTGATGGCGACCGCCTATACGATGGAGCAGAGCTTCTACACCGACCGGCTGCGCGCCGCCGGGCTGGACCCGATGTTGCCCGGCCCCGAGGACCGGGCCGAGACCCACCGCATCATCTATGACGAGCTGTGCGTCGGCATGGTGCGCGAGGAAAGCCGCCAGAGCTATGTCGAGATCGCCGGGCGGCTGGCCAAGCGCGGCGCCGATTGCGTGATCCTTGGCTGCACCGAGGTGGGCCTGCTGCTGAACGCCGCGAACGCGCCGCTGCCGGTCTTCGACACGACCGAAATTCACTGCGCCGCCGCGCTGGAACTGGCTTTGGCGGCCTGACCGCTCAGCCAGTTTTCGCCGCCTCGCCCAGCGCCCGCGCCTCGGACAGGGTCAGCCCGGTGGCCAGGGCCTCGGGGTCCAGCCGCAGCTCGATCACGAAGGGGCGGTCGGCCCCCAGCGCCTGCGCCAGCGCCTCGGGGAAGGCCGCCTGATCGGTCACCGTCACCCCGTCGCCGCCATAGGCCCGGGCCAGCGCCGGGAAGTCGGGATTGGCCAGATCGGTGCCGCTGACCCGGCCGGGATATTTCCGTTCCTGATGCATGCGGATGGTGCCGTAGCGGCCGTTATTGGCGACGATCACCACGATATTCGCGCCGTGCTGCACCGCCGTCGACATTTCGTTCAGGGTCATCTGGAAACACCCGTCGCCCGCGAGGCAGACCACCGGAACGTCGGGCCGCGCCAGCTTGGCCGCGATTGCCGCAGGGAAGCCGTAGCCCATCGATCCCGAGGTCGGTGCCAGCTGGGTGCCGGGCCCGCGATAGCGGAAATAGCGGTGCAGGAAGGCCGCGTAATTGCCCGCGCCATTGGTCAGCACCGCCGTTTCCGGCAAGGTCTCCGACAGGTGGGTCACGACCTCTTCCATCCGCACCGCGCCCGGCGTCGGCTTCGGCGCGGTCCAGGCCTCGTAATCCGCGCGGGCGGCGCGGGTCCAGGCCGACCAGCGCGGCGGCGTGGACGGCCCGCCCGCCCGCGCCAGCGCCGCGACCACATCCGGCGCGGTCAGCGCGATGCCCGGATCGGGGCGCCAGACCCGGCCAAGCTCGTCGGGGTCGGGATGGACATGCACGACGCGCTTGTCCTGCATGGCCGGGTCCATCAGCGAATAGCCCGCCGTCGCGGTATCGCCCAGCCGGGTGCCCAGCGCGATCACCAGATCGGCATCCCGCAGACGCTGGCCCAGCACCGGGTTCATGCCGACGCCAAGATCGCCGACATAGTTCGGGTGGCGGTTGTCGAGCCGGTCCTGACGGCGGAAGCTGACCGCGACCGGCAGGTCACGGCGTTCGGCGAAGATCGCCAGATCGGCCGCCGCCTGCGCCGACCAGTGCGGCCCGCCGACAACGACCAGCGGCCGCTCGGCCTCGTCCAGGGCGGCGAGAACCGCAGCCACCTGCGCCGGGGTCGGGTCGGGCTCGGGCCAGACCCGGGCCAGAATGTCGGGCACCTCGGCAAAGCCGCTCAGCATGTCCTCGGGCAGGGCCAGCACCACCGGCCCCGGGCGCCCCGATTGTGCCGTATGGAAGGCGCGCGAGATGTATTCGGGCAGCCGCCGCGTCTCGTCGACCTCGGCCACCCACTTGACCAGCGGCCCGAAGAAGCGCCGGTAGTCGAGTTCCTGGAATGCCTCGCGGTCGCGGTCGCTGCGCGCGATCTGGCCGACGAAAACCACCATCGGCGTCGAATCCTGCCGCGCCACATGCAGCCCGCTGGCGGCGTTGCAGGACCCCGGACCACGGGTGACGAAAAGCACCCCGGGCCGGCCGGTCAGCTTGGCATGGGCCTCGGCCATCATCGCCGCGCCACCCTCGTGGCGACAGACCACATTGGGAATGCCCACATCGTAAAGCCCGTCGAGGGCCGCGAGAAAGCTTTCGCCAGGGACCGAGAACACCCGCTCCACTCCCTGGATCGCCAGCTGATCGGCCAGGATCTTTCCGCCATGACGCCGCATGTTTTTCCCTTTCCTCCGCTCCCCATCGGGCGCAGCCTGCGCCAAGCCTGCGCCAAGCCTGCGGCAGGAGCAAGGCGCGCCGCTGCGGACGGCAACCGAATGGAGAGGACAGATGTCGGACCACAAGCTGCTGGGAATTGCCGGAGCGCTGCGCAAGGCGTCGTATAACCGGATGCTGCTGCGCGAGGCGGCGCGGATCTTCGATCCGGCCGAGTTCGTCGAGGCCGACCTTCGGCTGCCCCTCTTCGATCAGGATCTGCAGGACGAGGCGGGCATTCCGCCCGAGGTCCAGCGCCTCGCCGATCAGATCGCCGCGGCCGATGCCGTGGTGATCGCGGGCCCCGAATACAACAAGAGCATCAGCGGCGTCCTGAAGAACGCGCTCGACTGGGTCAGCCGGACCGAGGGCAATCCCTGGGCCGACAAGCCGGTGGCCATCGTTTCGGCGGCGGGCGGCCGGGCCGGGGGCGAGCGGACGCAATTCGCACTCAGGCTGTGCCTGGTGCCGTTCCGGGCGCGGGTGCTGGCCGGACCCGAGGTTCTGGTGGGGCAGGCTCCCGGCCAGTTCGACGCCCAGGGGCGGTTGACGAACGAAATCAACCTCAAGGCTCTCGAGACCCTGATGCAGGCGTTGAAAACCGAAATTTCACCAGCTGTCGGGCATTAATCACGGGCGCGCATGCGCGTTGCGCGAAAACTGTTGAAAAGCTAGGGTCCCGCTTATGGAAGACGCCGTTGGAAAGTCGCAGGTCGCCACGGATGTGCTCGATCCGACCCGGATCGTGGCACTGTTCCTTGCCCTCGGCCTCGACGGCAAGCCACCGGGACATTACGACCCGCTGCCGCCCTATTTCCACCAGGTCTATTTCTGGGACGTGCACCGCCCCGAAGACCTTGGGCGCGACGGCCATCCGCATATCGGCGGCGACGGGTTCATTCCCGATCTGGGCCTTCCGCGGCGGATGTGGGCCGGCGGACGGCTGACCTTCTTCGGCCCGCTGCGCCAGGGGCTGCCGGCGCAGAAGACCTCGACCATCGAGAAGGTCCAGATCAAGACCGGCCGGTCGGGGCCACTGGCCTTCGTCACGCTGCGCCACGACATCGTCGAGGGGGGCATGCTGCGGGTCACCGAATACGAGGATCTGGTCTATCTGCCCGATCCCGACCCTGCCCGCCCGCGCCCGCCCGCCCCCGCGGCGCCCGAAGTCTGGGACGACGCGATCGACCTGACCTTCACGCCCACGCTCCTGTTCCGCTATTCGGCGCTGACTCTGAACGGTCACCGCATCCATTACGACCGCGACTATTGCCAGCGGGTCGAAGGCTATCCGGGTCTTGTGGTTCATGGCCAGCTTCTGGCGCAGTTCCTGATGCTGCGGGCCAATGCCCATGGCACGATCCGGCATTTCAGCCTGCGCGCCTATGCGCCGGTCTTCGATTTCGAGACGGTGCAGCTCTGCCGCGCGGGCGATCGCTACTGGATCCGCGGCGAGGACGGGCGGCTGGCGGTGATGGGCGAGGCCGTCTTCGCGCCCAGTTCGCTGTGACCCGGCCCTGGGGTCAGGATTCATAACCAGCAGATGACGACCGCTGCGAGGGCGCTGGCGGAGAGGAACACCTTGGGACAGCGATCATAGCGTGTCGCCACCCGCCGCCAGTCCTTGAGCCTGCCGAACATGATCCCGATGCGGTTGCGCCGCTTGTCGTATTTGACCGGGGTTTTGCGTTGCTTTCGGCCGGGGGTGACGGGCGACAAGATTTGATCCAGTGGATCAAATCTGCCCCGAACGGCGCGTATCCCTTTGTCTTTCAACGCTTCCCGGAACCAGTCGGCGTCATGGCCGCGATCCCCGAGCAACCAGCCGACCTTTGGCAGGGGGCCGAGCAGTGCCCGCGCGCCGATGTCGTCGCTCACCGGTCCTGCCGTTACGAACAGGTTGAACGGCCGTCCCTTGCTGTCGCAGATGGCGTGCAACTTGGTGTTCATGCCGCCCGTTCTCAGGAAAACGATCCCCCGGATCGTTTTCTGATCGTCGAACTCCGCCTGATCGGGCGGCCCCCCTCTTTCGCGGCCATGCTGGTCGCTGTGCGGTGCGCCTTCAGATAGGTCGCATCGATCATTACGGTCTTCTGCTCGCCGTGTCCGGCCGCCAACCCGGCCATCATCCTGGCGAAGATGCCTTTCTCGCTCCAACGCTTCCACCGGCTGTACAGCGTCTTGTGCGGTCCGTAGGCTTCGGGCGCGTCGCGCCAGCGCAAGCCATTGCGATTGAAGAAGATAATCCCGCTCAAGACCCGTCTGTCATCGACCCGAGGCTTGCCGTGGACTTGGGAAGAAAGGGGCAAGCTTGGCCATCCGCTCGTCAGCCAGTACAGGTCGCGCATGTCACCGCTCCGTTGTGCAGGCCCTGAATCACGCAGCGCGTCGAAAATCAATGCATCCTGACCCTAGCGCTTGTAGGGAGCCATGCCCGCCCGGGCCAGTTCGTCGGCGCGTTCGTTCTCGGGATGACCGGCATGACCCTTGACCCAGGTCCAGATCACCTTGTGGCGGGCCTGCGCCGCATCGAGCCTTTGCCAAAGCTCGACATTCTTCACGGGCTTTTTCGCTGCGGTCTTCCAGCCGTTCTTCTTCCAGCCGTGAATCCAGCCGGTGACACCATTCTTCACATAGGCGCTGTCGGTGACGACGGTGATTTCGGACGGGCGGCTCAGGCTTTCCAGCGCGCTTATCGCGGCCAGAAGCTCCATCCGGTTGTTGGTGGTCGCCGCCTCGCCGCCCGAAAGCTCGCGCTGCTTGACCACGGCATCGCCCTCGCGCGCCAGCAAAAGAACGCCCCAGCCGCCCGGTCCCGGGTTTCCGCTGCAGGCACCGTCGGTATAGGCGAAAAGCTCGGCCATGATCCTGTCCTTCCTGGTCCGGAGGGTGTAGGGTGCGGCGCGCGCGGGGTCAATCGGCGCCCGTCGCTGACCCGAGATCAGGCGGCGCGGCGGGCCAGCAGATAGAGGCTGGCAAAAGGGCTGCCGTCGAAACCCGTGCCGGGCTCGGTCTCTTCGGACTCGACGCTCAGGCCCGCCTGCTCCAGCGCGCAGCGGAATTCGACCGGAGCGACATAGGTGTAAAGCCGCCCGATCCGGTCGCGCGCCTCGCCCTGCCCCTGTTTCATCGCGACCGCGAAGATCCCGCCCGGACGCAGCGCGCGGGCAATGGCGGCCAGATGCGCGGGCAACGCCGCGCGCGGCGCGTGCAGCAGGCTGAAATGGGCCCAGATCCCGTCGAAGGCGGCCTCGGCCGCGAGGTCTGCAAAGCCCGCGACCTCGACCTCGATCCCGTAGCGGGCGCGCGCGGCGGCGGCCATTTCGGGGCAGGCGTCAAGGGCGGTGACACGAAGCCCCGCCGCCGCCATCTCGGCCGCCGCCCAGCCCGGCCCGCAGCCCAGATCGAGCGCGGTGCCGCCCTTGGGCAGGCGCGCGATGAAGGCCGCCAGCCGGTCCTGCGCGACCTGACCGTGATGGATCGCGGAATAGGCTTCGGCCCGGGCCGCGTAGACGGCCAGCGTCTTCGCGTCGCTCACAGCAGCAGCGGCAGCGCGAGGCAGCCCACAGCGACCGCGACCAGCGGCAGGCGCAGCCGCAGCCACCAGGCGGGCGCCAGCCCGATCTTCCAGAAGAAGCCGTCGAGCAAGAGAAGCCCCAGATAGCCCCCGATCAGCGCGACAAGGCTGCTTTCGGGGCCGCCGCCCACCATCAGGAAGGCCCAGATCGCGGGCAGGGCCGAAAGCCCGTAGGCCGGGCCAGCCACGGGACCGTCAGCGCGGCTGGCAAAGCCCCAGAGGATGCCCGACATGAAGACCAGCAACACCGTGCCGTAGAAGTTCAGCAGGTAGATCCCCATGAAGCGGGGGCCGACGGTCTGGATGCCGATATCGAAAAGGCCCGGCACGGCCGCGCTGAGCGTGCCCCACAGAAGCGGCGCGAGCCCGGCCAGGCCCAGCAGACGCGGCGCGCGGGGAATGCCGGTCATGCTTTCTCGAAGGCCAGTTTCAGGCCGAGCCCGGCGAAGACGGCGGCAAAGCCCCGGTTCATCCAGGCCATGACCCGGGCACTGGCCAGCAGCCGGTCGCGGGCGGCGGCGGCGAACAGCCCGTAGCCCAGAAAGACCGCCAGCGTCAGGCCCATGAAGATCCCGCCCAGCGCCAGCATCTCGGCGGTAGCCGTGGCCGGATTGCCCGACAGGAAGGGCGGCAAGAGCGCCAGGAAGAAGATCGAGAGCTTGGGATTGAGAATGTTGATCAGCGCGCCGCGCAGGGCGATGCGGAAAAAGCCGTCGCGCCCGGCCCGTTCGCCGATCTGCAGCGCGCCGCCCTGCCGCACGGCCTGCCAGGCCAGATACAGCAGATAGGCGACGCCCGCGAACTTGACGATCTGAAAGAGAACCGCCGAGGAATGCAGAAGCGCCGCCAGCCCCAGCATGGCGGCGGCCAGATGCGGCACGATGCCGAGGGTGCAGCCCAGCGCGGCAGGCAGCGCAGCCCGGCGCCCCTGACCCAACGACATCATCAGCGTGTAGACGACGCCCGTGCCCGGGGCCAGAACCACCACCAGCGCGGTCAGCAGGAACTGCGCCGAGAGCATCAGGCCAGCTCGCGCACGATGCGCGGCAGGCGGAACTCGATGGTCTCGTCGGCGGTCACGACCTCTTCGACACTCAGGTCGAACCGGTCGCGGAACGCCTGTACCACTTCCTCGATCAGCACGTCGGGGGCCGAGGCCCCGGCGGTCAGTCCGAGGGCCGAGACGCCCTCGAGCGCGCGCCAGTCGATATCGGCGGCGCGCTGCACCAGTTGCGCGTAGTCGCAACCCGCATTGGCGGCGACCTCGACCAGACGGCGCGAATTCGACGAGTTCGGCGCGCCGACCACCAGCAGCGCCTGCACCTTGGGCGCCACCGTCTTGACCGCGCCCTGGCGGTTGGTGGTGGCGTAGCAGATGTCTTCCTTGTGCGGCCCCTCGATATTCGGGAACCGCGCCTTCAGCGCCGCGACCACGCCCACGGTGTCGTCGATCGACAGCGTGGTCTGGGTGATGTAGGCCAGCTGGTCGGGATCGCGCACCTCGAGACCCGCGACCTCGTCGGCGGTCTCGATCAGCAGAACCTCGCCCTCGGGCAGCTGGCCCATGGTGCCGATGGTCTCGGGGTGACCGCGATGGCCGATCATCACCATCTGCTTGCCGTTCTCGTGATGGCGCTGAGCCTCGAGATGGACCTTGGACACAAGCGGGCAGGTCGCGTCGACATAGACCATCGCGCGGCGCTCGGCCTCGGCGGGCACCGCCTTCGGCACGCCATGGGCCGAGAAGATCACCGGCCGGTCGGGCGGGCAGTCGTCCAGGTCCTCGACAAAGACGGCACCCATGTCGCGCAGCCGGTCGACCACGAACTTGTTGTGGACGATCTCGTGACGGACATAGACCGGGGCGCCCCATTTCCCAAGAGCGGCCTCGACGATCTTGATCGCGCGATCGACACCGGCACAGAAGCCCCGGGGGGCGGCAAGATAGAGAGTCAGCGGGGGCTTGGTCATGGGCTCTGTCTCCTGTTCGACTGTCAGAGGTAAACCCGGCAAGGCCGCGCGTAAAGTCCGGGGCTCAGCCAGAGGCCGCCGCGGTGGCCCAGGCAAGCGCGGCATATCGCCCGGTCTTGGCCAGCGTGACCAGCAGCACGAACAGCCAGACCGGCGTGCGCATCATGCCCGCGACCACGGTAAAGGCATCGCCGAAGGGCGCCCAGCTCAGCAGAAGCGACCAGACGCCCCAGCGCCCGTACCAGCGTTGCGCCCGGGCAAGCTGCGCCTCGCTGGCGGGAAACCAGCGGCGGTGGCGGAACCTCTCGATGCCGCGGCCGAGCACGTAGTTCACCACGGCCCCCAGCACATTGCCGATGCTGGCCACCAGGATCAACCAGCCGATGCCGATCTGCCCGGCCAGTTGCAGCCCGACGAAAACCACCTCGGACTGGAATGGCAGGATCGTCGCGGCCCCGAAGGCCGCGGCAAAAAGCGTGACAAGCTGAAGGGTGACGGCGGTGACGGGCATCGCCTCATCAAATGAGATGCGACGCCCGTCTTTCAAGCACGCTGCGAGCACGGAACCGGGTCACGAAGAGGGGGACGAGACAGGGGCCCCGCGGGCGGTCAGGGGTCAGTCGTTCTGGGCCAGTTCCGACCGGGGCTCGGCGCGGGGTTCGCGCGGCGGACGGCCGATCACCTCTTTCAGTTCGTCCAGCTCGATGAAATTGTCCGCCTGGCGACGCAATTCGTCGGCGATCATCGGAGGCTGGCTGCGGATGGTCGACACGACCGAGACCCGGACTCCCTGGCGTTGCAGGCTCTCGATCAGGGGCTTGAAGTCGCCATCGCCCGAAAACAGGACGATGTGATCGACCCGGGGGGCCAGCTCCATGGCATCGACGGTCAGTTCGATATCCATGTTGCCCTTGACCTTCCGGCGGCCCTGGCTGTCGGTGTATTCCTTCGCGGGCTTCGTCACCATGGTGAAGCCGTTGTAGTTCAGCCAGTCGACAAGCGGCCGGATCGGAGAGTAATCGTCGTTCTCGAGCAGGGCGGTGTAGTAGAACGCCCGCAGCAATTTGCCGCGGCGCATGAATTCCTGTCTCAGGAGCTTGTAGTCGATGTCGAAGCCAAGTGCCTTTGCGGCCGCATAAAGGTTCGATCCATCAATGAACAGCGCCAAGCGCTCGTCTCTGTAAAACATCGTTGGTCCTTCTGGTCAGCGCCCGCCGGACGAACGCCGAGAGTGGAACGTGGTAAGGCGCGTGCTTGAAAAACGTAGTCCTGCGGGCTGCCGATGAACATGTAAGGATAGCACCCTATGCCGCAACCAGAAAAATCAACCCCGTCCCGGCCAAAAGGACTGGTTGCCCTCGGCGGCAATGTCGCTTTCGGCGGAGGTTCGCCTGAATCGACCCTGGCCGCGGGCCTCGTCGCGCTGGACAGCGAATCGGTGCACGTCGCAAGGATCAGCCGATTTTACCACACGCCCAGCGTGCCCGAAGGGTCTGGCCCCGATTTCGTGAACGCAGTTGTAGAGATCGCGACCGACCTTGAGGCCCCGGCCCTGCTGGCCCGGCTGCACGCGATCGAGGCCCGGTTCGGCCGCGAACGCCATACCCGCTGGGCGCCGCGGACGCTCGATCTCGATCTGCTCGATCTCGGCGGCGCGGTGCTGCCCGATGCCGCCACCCAGGCGCGCTGGATGGCGCTGTCGCCCGAGGCGCAGGCACGCGAGGCGCCGGCCCGGGCGATCCTTCCCCATCCGAGGATTCAGGATCGGGGGTTCGTGCTGGTACCGCTCGCCGAAATCGCGCCGGACTGGCGTCACCCGGTGCTGGACCGGACCGCGGCAGAGCTGCTAACCGCCCTGCCAGAGGCCGAAATCGGACGGATTTCCCCGGTTTCCGGCCCTTGGACAGGTGTATCCGCTCTTGTCAAGACCTATCCAACCCAATAGATAGGGGCTTCAACTTTCCAATGGAGCGGAGAGACCCATGGCCCGCGTGACGGTCGAAGATTGTGTCGACAAGGTACCGAACCGGTTCGAGCTGGTGATGCTTGCCGCCCATCGCGCCCGCGAAGTCGCTTCGGGTGCGAGCCTCACCGTGGACCGCGACAACGACAAGAACCCGGTGGTGGCGCTGCGCGAAATCGCCGAGGAAACCCAGTCGGCCGACGATCTGCGCGAGCGGATGATCGAGGCGCACCAGACCCAGATCGAGGTCGACGAACCCGAAGAGGATTCGATGGCGCTTTTGATGGGCAGCGGCGCGGTCAGCGAACCCGACCGCCCGTCGGACGACGACATGTCGGAAGAAAAGCTCCTGCGCGCGCTGATGGAAGCACAGGGTCAAAAGTAGGACGGCCGGGGCGCGGACGGATTTGGCGATCCGGCGCGCCCCCCTTCAAGATGGCGACCAGATGATCGACGTCGAAGACCTGATCTCGCTGGTCCACAACTACAACCCCCGCACGGACGAAGACCTGATCCGCCGCGCCTATGCCTATGGGCGCGAGATGCATGCCGGCCAGCTGCGCCGGTCGGGCGAGGAATATTTCATGCATCCGGTCGCGGTCGCCGCGATCCTGACCGAACAGCGGCTGGACGATGCGGCCATCGTCACCGCGTTGCTGCATGACACCATCGAGGATACCAAGTCGACCTTCTCGGAGATCGAGCGCCTGTTCGGCCGCGAGGTGGCCGAGTTGGTCGACGGGGTGACCAAGCTGACCAACCTGCAGCTTGCCTCGAACGAGACCAAGCAGGCCGAGAACTTCCGCAAGCTCTTCATGGCGATGTCGAAGGACCTGCGGGTCATCCTCGTCAAGCTGGCGGACCGGCTGCACAACATGCGCACGATCAAGTCGCTGCCGCCCGAAAAGCAGGTCCGCAAGAGCCACGAGACCATGGACATCTATGCGCCGCTTGCCGGCCGGATGGGCATGCAGTGGATGCGCGAGGAGCTGGAGGACCTGGCCTTCCGGGTGCTGAACCCCGAGGCGCGCAACTCGATCATCCGCCGTTTCATCACGCTCCAGCGCGAATCCGGCGACGTGATCCAGCAGATCACCCAGGACATCCGCAAGGAACTGGACCGCGAGGGGATCGAGGCCGATGTCTTCGGCCGGGCCAAGAAGCCCTATTCGATCTGGCGCAAGATGGAAGAGAAGGGCCAGGGCTTCTCGCGGCTGTCGGACATCTACGGCTTTCGCGTGATCACCCAGACCGAAGGCGACTGCTACCGGGTGCTGGGGGCGATCCACCAGCGCTGGCGCGCGGTGCCGGGGCGGTTCAAGGACTATATCAGCCAGCCGAAGTCGAACGGCTACCGGTCGATCCAGACCACCGTGTCGGGGCGCGACGGCAAGCGGGTCGAGGTGCAGATCCGCACCCGGCAGATGCACGAGGTGGCGGAATCGGGCGTGGCCGCGCACTGGTCCTATCGAGATGGCGTCCGGGCCTCGAACCCCTTCGCGGTCGATCCGGCCAAATGGCTCGCCTCGCTGACCGAGCGGTTCGAGACCGAGGACCATGACGAGTTTCTCGAGCATGTGAAGCTCGAGATGTATTCCGATCAGGTGTTCTGCTTCTCGCCCAAGGGCGATGTGGTCAAGCTGCCCCGGGGCGCCACGCCGCTGGATTACGCCTATGCGATCCACACCCGGATCGGCGACAGCTGCGTCGGCGCCAAGGTCGATGGCATCCGCGTGCCGCTGTGGACCCGGCTGAAGAACGGCCAGTCGGTCGAGATCATCACCGCCGAGGGCCAGCGCCCGCAGGCGACCTGGATCGATATCGTGGTCACCGGCCGCGCCAAGGCCGCGATCCGCAAGTCGCTGCGCGAGGAAGACCGCGAGCGGTATATCAAGCTGGGGCGCGAACTGGCGCGGGTCGCCTTCGAACATCTGGGCAAGAAGGCCACCGACAAGGCGCTTCGGACGGCGGCCAAGACCTTCGGGCTTTCCAGTTCGGCCGAGCTGCTGGCCCGGCTCGGCTCGGCCGAGCTGCGCGCCCAGGACGTGGTCGAGGCGCTGTACCCCGAGCTTGCCAACACCACCGGCGACGAGATCGACGCCACCCGCGCGGTGATCGGCCTGAGCCCGGACGAATCCTTCACCCGTGCGCCCTGCTGCCAGCCGGTCCCGGGCGAACGGATCGTCGGTATCACCTATCGCGGCCGGGGGGTGATCGTGCATGCGATCGACTGCCCGGTGCTGGAGAAATTCGAGGAACAGCCCGACCGCTGGGTCGATCTGCACTGGCATTCGGGCAAGCACCCGGCGGTGCATAACGTGGGCTTCCTGCTGACAATCCGCAACGATGCCGGCGTGCTCGGCCGGATCTGCACCCTGATCGGCGAACAGAAGGCCAATATCTCGGATCTCGAATTCGTCGACAAGAAGCCCGATTTTTACCGCTTGCTTGTTCAAGTGGATCTGCGGGACGTCGAACATCTTCACACCGTGATGACCGCCCTTGAGGCCGAAAGCGACGTGGCCGAGATAGAGAGATACCGAAACCCCGAACGCGCGATGTAAGGGGCCACCCGCCGGAAAGGACCCAAGGCTTGGTATTCAAGCGCCGCGACAGACGAAGCGTCGGCAAGATCCTGCTCGACAGCGTGTATCCGCGCGGCGGATGGGGACGGGCGGCCTATTACATCTCGCACCGCCTGCGCCGCCTGCCCGACACGCCGAACAAGATCGGCCGCGGCATCTTTGCGGGCGTCTTCGCGACCTTCACCCCGTTCTACGGCCTGCATTTCGTGATCGCCGCGGTGCTGGCCAAGGCGATGCGGGGCAACATCCTGGCCAGCCTTCTGTCGACGCTGGTCGGCAATCCGCTGACCTATGTGCCGATCGGGGTGGCGTCGCTGAAGCTGGGGCACTTCCTCCTGGGCACCCGCTTCGACGAGAATGTCGACGAGACGCTCGTGGCCAAGTTCACCGGCGCCGCGCTCGATCTCAAAAGCAACCTGATCGCGCTTTTCACCGATGCGGTGCCGCACTGGGCGCGGCTGTCGACCTTCTATCACGAGGTGTTCCTGCCCTACATGGTGGGCGGCTGCATCCTCGGTGTGGTCGCCGGGCTGATCTCGTACTATGTCAGCGTTCCGGTGCTGACTGCGTATCAGAACCGCCGCCGCGGGCGGCTGAAGAAGAAACTGAGCGAGCTGCGCGCGGCCGCCGCGGTCAAGGCGGAAGACCGGGGCTGACGCCCCTGCCCCACCTGACGCAGGCCAGGCGCGCCCCAGAGGAGAGAAACGATATGGCAGCGACCGGCAACGCGCTTCGGCTCGGCGTCAACATCGACCATGTGGCCACGGTGCGAAACGCCCGCGGCTCGGCCTATCCCGACCCGGTCCGGGCGGCGCAACTGGCCGAGGCGGCCGGCGCCGACGGCATCACCGCGCATCTGCGCGAGGATCGGCGGCATATCTCTGACGCCGATATCGACGGCCTGATGGCGGCGCTGCGGGTGCCCCTGAACCTCGAGATGGCGGCCACCGACGAGATGCAGGCGATCGCGCTCCGGCACCGCCCGCATGCGGTCTGCCTGGTGCCCGAACGGCGCGAGGAACGCACCACCGAAGGCGGGCTCGACGTCGCCGGAGACGAGACGCGGCTGGCCCGGTTCATCGCGCCGCTGGCCGAGGCGGGCTGCCGGGTGTCGCTGTTCATCGGCGCCGATGCCGCCCAGGTCGAGGCCGCGGCGCGGGTCGGCGCGGCGGTGGTCGAGCTGCATACCGGCGCCTATTGCGACCTGCACCACGAGGGCCGGTTCGAGGCCCGCGACGCCGAACTGGCGCGTCTCGCCGCCATGGCGACGCATGCGCAGGGTCTGGGGCTCGAGGTCCATGCGGGTCACGGGCTGACCTACGACACCGTGGCGCCGATTGCCGTCCTGCCCGAGATCCGCGAACTGAACATCGGGCATTTCCTGATCGGCGAGGCAATCTTCCTCGGCCTCGAGGCCTCGATTGCCGGAATGCGTACGCGAATGCAGGCCGCTCGGGGCTAGACGCTCGCGCCCGGCTGCGCAGGCCGGGCGGCCCTGTCGCTTTCGCCCCGGTTCGGGTCCCGACGGGCCCGCGCCTCGCTAGGTTCGCAGGGCCTTCAGCAAGGCCGCCGCCGCAGCCTGTTCGGCCTGGCGCTTGGCACCGGCGGTGGCCCGGGCCTCTTCGCCGGTTTCAAGCCGGGCCGCAATGGTGAAGACCGGCGCGTGGTCGGGGCCTTCGCGGGCGATCTCGACATAAAGCGGCGGCTGCAGCCCGCGCGCCTGCGCCCATTCCTGCAGCGCGGTCTTGGCATCGCGCGCATCCGGCTTGACCTTGTCGATCCGCGCGCCCCAGAGCCGCAGCACCATGTCGCGCGCGATCTCGAACCCGGCGTCGCGATAGACCGCTGCGATCACCGCCTCCATCGCATCCGCCAGCAGCGCCTCCTTGCGGCGCCCGCCCGACATCATCTCGGACCGGCCGAGCTTCAGCACATCGCCCAGCCCGATCTCCCGGGCGACATCGGCGCAGGTCTCGCGGCGCACCAGCGCGTTGAAGCGCGGCGCAAGCTGGCCCTCCGAGGCGGCCCGGTCGGCCTTCAGCAGCGCCTCGGCCATCACCAGCCCCAGCACCCGGTCGCCCAGGAATTCCAGCCGCTGGTTGTCGGGGCGGGTCGGGCTCGACAGCGAGGAATGGGTGACGGCGCGCAGCAAAAGCTCGGGCCGGGCGAAGTCATGGCCCAGCCGCTTCGAGAAGGCGACCAGATCGGCGGCGAGTTTCACGGTCAGTCGATTGCCTTGAAGAACCGGTCGGGGCGCCAGGTCCAGATGAAGAACAGCGACCGCCCGGCCGACGAGAACATGATCCGGTCGGCCCGGCCGATCAGGTTTTCGGCGGGCACGAAGCCGACGCCGCCATTGGCCTGAGCATAGCGGCTGTCGCGGCTGTTGTCGCGGTTGTCGCCGAGGACGAAATATTCGCCTTCGGGGACGGTAAAGACCGGCGTCGTGTCGCGCGCGCCGTTAGCGGTGATGTTCAGCACAGCGTGGCTCACGCCATTGGGCAGCGTCTCGATCGAGCGGCCCTTCATGCAGGTGCCGCCGATGCCGACCGGCGCGTTCTCGCATTCCGGGTAATAGCCCATCGGCCCCTGCTTTTCGTAGGGCTCCTTGAAGATCCCGGCGGGTTCGACCTTGACCGCCTCGCCGTTGATGTAAAGCACGCCGTCGCGCATCTGCACGGTATCGCCCGGCAGGCCGATCAGCCGCTTGATGTAATCCGAATTGCTGACCGGGTGGCGGAAGACGACCACGTCGCCGCGCTCGGGTTCCGAGCCCATGATGCGGCCCGAGAAGGGGCAAAGCCCGAACGGGCAGGAATAGCGCGAATAGCCATAGGCCATCTTGTTGACGAAGAGGAAATCGCCGATCAGCAGCGTGTCCTTCATGCTGCCCGACGGGATCCAGAACGGCTGAAAGAACAGCGTGCGGAAGATGCCCGCGATCAGCAGCGCCCAGAAGATCGTCTTGACCGTCTCCCAGAGACCGCCGCCCGCCTTTTCGTCCGTCTTCGCCATTCGCCCGGTCCTGCCTTGTAGCCGCGCCGAGAGACGGCGCCGGAAATGCCCCCGCTTCATGGGCGTGCCCGCCCGGCCTGTCAAGGCGACCGACACCCTGCCCCCCGATCCGGGGGCCGGCGACGGCCACGCGGCCCGACTAGCCCTTGGGCCGCGCCTCGATCACCACGAAGGCCTGCGCCCAGGGGTGGTCGTCGGTCAGCGAGACATGGACGATGACCTCATGCCCGGGCGGCGTCATCTCGGCCAGCCGCTCGGCCGCCCAGCCGGTCAGCCGCATCACCGGCTGTCCGGTCGGCAGGTTGGTGACCGCCATGTCCTTCCAGGAAATCCCCATTCTCAGCCCGGTGCCCAGCGCCTTCGAACAGGCCTCCTTGGCGGCCCAGCGCTTGGCATAGGTGCCCGCGGCATCGGCCCGGCGCTCGGCCTTGGCCTGCTCGGCCTCGGTAAAGACGCGGGTCCGGAACCGGTCGCCGAATCGCTCCAGCGTCGCGGCGATGCGTTCGATATTGGCCAGATCGGTGCCGATACCCAGGATCATGCGCAAGGCCTCCGTCCGGCGCGGGCGCAGCGCGGCGGCACGCCGCGCTGCCGGGCCCAGCGGGAGGCGACGCGGCAGCGGCGCCGACGGGCGGGAGCGCCCCCGTCCCCGGCGGGACGGACAATCGGAACGGGCAAAACGCTGCGCATCGGGGTCTCCGGATCGGTCGGTTCGCCCGGCTTTACGCCACCCTGTGCGGTCAGGCAAATCCCCAGCCGCCGCGACGGTTGCGTTTCGGCGCCAATGGCGCTTGGCTCGAACCGGACGAACCCGCAGAGGAGAGCGTCATGCGGCTGGAAGACCGGGCAAGCGAGGCCTTCGCCCATCTCGCCAATGCCCCCGGGGCCAGATCCGACCCGAAGGGCACCGCCCGGGCAGTCGCGGCGGCGCTGGAGGCGGCGCCCGACGATCTCGACATCCGGCTCGGGGCCTACCGGTTCTATTTCTACACCCACCGCTTCGCCGAGGCCGTCCCCCAGGCCGAGGCGATCCTGGCCCAGACCGCCCGACGGCTGAACATCCCCGCCGACTGGCGCGCGGTCGGCCCCGCCGACGCGGCCTTCAGCGCGCCCGAGACCGCGCCCGGGCTCTATCTGCAGGCGCTGATCGCGCTGGCCTATTGCCATATGCGGCTCGGCGACATGACGCTGGGATGGGCCTATCTCGACAAGGCGCTGAGCCTCGATCCGACCGACCGCTTCGCGGCATACCGGCTGGTCCGCGCCGCCGATCCCCCCACCGAGGAAGACGAGGACGACCCGGCGGGAGCTTCGGGCCGACGCGCCTCCGGCTGCGACAACCCGCGCAAATGAAATCTCTCCGATGCTTCTTACATCAGCCCCATGGCGGGACCCGGAACCGGCAGCCCGCTTCGGAAAAATCCACAACAGGAGAGCCCCCCATGTCCAATGACCAGACCATCAAGGACCTTCAGACCGCGCTCGAAATGGAAATGACCGCGGGCCATCAGTACCAGTTGCATGCGCAGGTGCTCGACGACTGGGGTCTCGACCTGCTCGCCGCGAAGATGCGCGAAGAGATGCTTGAGGAAATCGGCCATTCCGACCTCTTCATGGAACGGATCATCTTCCTTGGCGGCACGCCCGAGATCCGCTTCCAGAAACAGCCGGTGCGCGCGGAAAGCCTCGAACAGATGTTCGAGATGGATGCCGCCGACGAACAGGAAGCGATCGACGTCTACAGCAAGGCCGCGCAACGCGCCGCCGAGGTGGGCGATATTGGCAGCCGGGCGCTTTTCGAGAAGATCGTGCTGGACGAGGAAGGCCACAAGGGCTGGCTCGACACCCAGCTGGCGCTGCTCAAGCGTCTCGGCGAACAGGCCTACAGCGCCAAGCAGGTCTCGGGACCGGGCGCCGGCGAGGACTGAGGCTCCCTGCCCGCATCCGGCTGGCGCCGGGGCCGCTTATCGCGTAAAGCCCGGGGCTGAACCGGAGGTCTACGCGCATGAGCACACGCAGCGGATTCGTCGCCCTGATCGGAGAGCCGAATGCGGGCAAGTCCACCCTGCTGAACCGGATGGTCGGGGCCAAGGTCTCGATCGTCACCCACAAGGTCCAGACCACCCGCGCCCGGATCCGGGGCGTGGCGATGGAGGGCGACGCACAGATCGTCTTCGTCGACACGCCCGGTCTTTTCCGGCCCAGACGCCGGCTCGACCGGGCGATGGTGGCTGCGGCCTGGGGCGGGGCTGCCGATGCCGATATCGTGGTCCTGCTGATCGAGGCCCATCGCGGCCGGACCGACGGCGTCGACGGAATTCTGGAGGCGCTGCGCGAGCGGGCCGCCGGGGGCCAGACGGTGGCCCTGGCCATCAACAAGATCGACCGGGTCAAGGCCGAGGCGTTGCTGGCACTTTCGGCCGATCTGAACGAGGCCTATCCCTTCGCCAGCACCTTCATGATCTCGGCCGAACGGGGCCACGGGGTCGAGGACCTGCGCGCCTGGCTGGGCGAAACCCTGCCCGACGGCCCCTGGCTTTACCCCGAGGACCAGATCGCCGACCTGCCGATGCGGATGATCGCGGCCGAGATGACCCGCGAGAAGCTGACGCTGCGGCTGCATCAGGAGCTTCCCTACGAGCTGACCGTCGAGACCGAGAAATGGGAAGACCGCAAGGACGGCTCGACCCGAATCGACCAGGTGATCTATGTCGCGCGCGACGGCCACAAGGGGATCGTGCTGGGCCACAAGGGCGAGACCGCGAAGGCCATCGGTCAGGCAGCCCGGGCCGAGATTGCCGAATTCCTCGGCCGTCCCGTGCATCTGTTCCTGCATGTGAAAGTGCGCCCGAACTGGCTCGAGGACTCGGAGCGCTATTCCGAGATGGGCCTCGACTTCCGCGACGGAGACTGACCCGGCGCCTCTTCCGCGCATCCTGCGCCGGGCGCCCGTCCCCCCGTGCCCGGTACGCAACGTCGTCTTTTGCGCGACGAGATCCCCGGGGGGCTGTTCAGCAAACGGTAACCACTTAACCTGATTGAGATAGTCGCGCGCCCGTCGGACGCGTAGGATGATCTTGGCGCAGACCGTCAAACGCGTGGCGGACGGCCGGTTGCGACCGCGATCTGCGGACGTCTCCTTTCGACGGAACTCTTGCGACGGAGTTGACGATGATAACGACGGTGAGTCTCCTGGGCCTGATGGCGGCCGGCGCAACGGCCGATCTGGACGACAGCGTCGGATCTCACGCCCAGGGCGATGACGATAGGGACGGCGCTCTGCCGGACGACGCCGCGCGAGACCCCGCGCCCGACAGCCTGATCGCCTTGCAGGATCTCGACGCCGCATTGCTCGGCGCGCCGCAGGATACCGCCCCGGCTGGCGGCACCGAAGACCTGTCGCGCCCCGACGAGCTTCTGTTTTCCTGGCTGTCCGGCGATGCCGATAGCGAGGATGCGGACGACGCCCATTTCTCGGATGCCGATCTTTCGCCGCAGGACGGCGAAGACCTGCTGGCCGAACTCGACCGGGCCGCCAGTGCCGAAATGGCCGCCGCCGCGGCACCTGACGGCGTCCTGGACGACAGGCTTCTGGCCGATGACGGCCTGGCCGACGGAGAGGACGGCTTTTCCATCGGGGACCTTTTCGATGACGGCGAAGCCCTGCCCACGCTGATCGAGGATTACGACCAGACCGCTGACGCGCTGTTCGTGGTCTATGACAGCGCCGCCCATCCCGACCCGGTGCTGTCGATCGGTGCCGCGGACAGCGGAGCGGAAGACGCGCTGATCTCGATCGACGGCATGCCGCTTGCCATCGTCGCGGGAGCTGCGGCCACCCTGCGGCCCAGCCATCTGAGCCTGGTGCCCGACACGCTGCTATCCGACGCGCTGGCCGCCGGGGCCTGACCGACCGGCCTTGCGTCCCGTGCCAGACCGGCCGACCCGGGACCCGGTGGCTTCCGCCATCCGGTCGGTCCCGTCGTCGCACTGTCTCGGCCACTGCGACGGACCGGATGGCGGCAAGTTCCGCTTTCAAAATGCCCGCGAATCCCCTATACGCCCGCATCCGCCCCGCACTGGGGCGGCACTCTCTCCAAGGGCCTCGCTGGACGACATCCCGGCTTGTGCCATCACCCTCAGACAAGGAGACCCCGATGTCGATCACTGCCGAAGAAAAGACCCGCCTGATCAAGGAATTCGGTGCCAAGGACGGCGATACCGGTTCGCCGGAAGTCCAGGTCGCGATCCTGACCAGCCGGATCAACACGCTGACCGAGCACTTCAAGACCCACAAGAAGGACAACCACTCCCGCCGGGGTCTGCTGAAGCTCGTCGCCCAGCGCCGGAAGCTTCTGGACTATCTCAAGGGCAACAGCGAGGACCGCTATCAGGACCTCATCAAGCGCCTCGGCATCCGCCGCTGAGCCAGGCCGCAGCGCCCGACACGAAAGCCGCGTCCCGAGGGGCGCGGTTTTTTCTTGTGCGGCGCGCGTCTTGTCCGCTGTCCCGGCCGGGCCTGATGCCCGGCGGGGATCAAGCCACGGTCAACTGGCCAGCCCCATCTGGGTCAGCGTGCCGTCCAGCCGGAATTCGGCGGCGAAGGCATGGGGCATCGCCGTGTCGCGAAAGCCCAGATCCAGCACGACGGCGGTTCGGTCGCGGGTCCAGATCGAATTGACATCGAGCGCCAACCACAACGTCTCGGCATCGACGGCGGCGGCATCGGGCGCGGCCGGGAACATCGCCGCGAAAATCCCGGGCTCGTTCTCGTAAAGCCAGGCCGGCACATCGGCGGCGACCCGGTCGTAATTGTCCAGAAAATGCTCGCGCGCCGTTTCGATATGGCGCGGCAGCCGGTCCAGGAACTCGGACAGCGCGGCCATGGTCTCGCGATCCTGCACCGTCGCCAGAACGTCGAGCCCGGCCGGACGGACGATGCCCGGCCCCACCGGCAATGTCGCCTGGCCATCGTCCAGCGGGATCGTCCCGAATGCGGTCGTTTCCATAAGGTTAACTCCTTTGAACCCGTTAAGGTGAGTCGACGCCCCCTGATTACCCGCAAACATCCAAGAAAATTTTACACTCACCAGACCGAACTGGGCATATCCGGTTTTCGGTCAGTGCAATTGCCGCGCATTGGCGGGGATACGCGCCACGACGCGGGGCATTAACGACTTCGTCCTTTCCAAACGGCGCGATTTTCCTTATGTCGCACGCATCTGAGACGTTGTGCCCGGACCCCGGCACTCGAGAGGATAGGAGGGGTCGGCGGCAATGGGGCCGCCATTTCAACGGGAGACCCGGGAACGCCCGGGAGGGCTCCCTTACAGGATACGCTGAATGTTCAACGTGACGACCAAATCGATGCAGTGGGGGGAAGAGACCCTCACGCTGGAGACGGGCAAGGTTGCCCGTCAGGCCGACGGGTCCGTGATCGCCACCCTGGGCGAAACCTCGGTCATGGCCAACGTGACCTTCGCCAAGGAACAGAAAGAAGGGCAGGATTTCTTCCCGCTCACCGTCCACTACCAGGAAAAATACTATGCCGCGGGCAAGGTGCCCGGCGGCTTCTTCAAGCGCGAGGCGCGGCCGTCCGAAAAAGAGACGCTGACCGCCCGCCTGATCGACCGTCCGATCCGTCCGCTGTTCGTGCCGGGCTTCAAGAACGAAGTTCTGGTCATGTGCACCGTGCTGAGCCACGATCTTGTCAACGATCCCGACGTGGTGGCGATGATCGCCGCCTCGGCCGCGCTGACGATCTCTGGCGTGCCGTTCATGGGGCCGATCGCCGGCTGCCGCGTCGGCTTCGTCGATGGCGAATACGTGCTGAACCCCGATGTCGAGGACATGCAGGGGCTGCGCAGCAATCCCGACCAGCGCCTGGACCTCGTGGTCGCGGGGACCCGCGACGCGGTGATGATGGTCGAATCCGAGGCCTATGAGCTGACCGAGGAAGAGATGCTGGGCGCGGTGACCTTCGCCCATGACAACATCAAGCCGGTCTGCGACCTGATCGTCAGCCTGGCCGAAGCCGCCGCGAAGGAACCCTTCGACTTCACCCCGCCCGACTATTCCGAGCTTTGCGCCGCGGTGAAATCGGTCGGCGAAGAGAAGATGCGCGCCGCCTACGGCCATACCGACAAGATGGAACGCATCGCCGCCGTCTCGGCCGCCAAGACCGAGATCAAGGCCGCGCTGAGCGAAGAGCAGCTGGCCGACCCGAACCTCGGTTCGGCGATCAAGAAGCTGGAATCGACCGTGCTGCGGTCGGATGTCGTCAAGAACGGGCGCCGGGTCGATGGCCGCTCGCTGACCCAGGTTCGCCCGATCGTCAGCGAAGTGGGCCTGCTGCCGCGGACCCATGGTTCGTCGCTGTTCACCCGCGGCGAAACCCAGGCGCTGGTCGTGACCACGCTGGGCACCGGCGATGACGAACAGATCATCGACGCGCTGCACGGGAACTATCGGTCGAACTTCCTGCTGCACTACAACTTCCCGCCCTATTCGGTCGGCGAAGTTGGCCGTGTCGGCAGCCCGGGCCGTCGCGAGATCGGCCATGGCAAGCTGGCCTGGCGCGCGCTGCAGGCGGTTCTGCCGGCGCCGACCGACTTCCCCTACACCATCCGCGTGGTGTCCGAGATCACCGAATCGAACGGCTCGTCCTCGATGGCAACCGTCTGCGGCGGCTCGCTGTCGATGATGGATGCGGGCGTGCCGCTGAAAGCCCCGGTGGCCGGTGTGGCCATGGGTCTGGTGCTGGAAGAGGACGGCTCCTTCGCGGTTCTGACCGACATTCTTGGCGACGAGGATCACCTCGGCGACATGGACTTCAAGGTCGCGGGCACCGAGAAGGGCATCACCTCGCTGCAGATGGACATCAAGGTGGCGGGCATCACGCCCGCGATCATGGGAAAAGCCCTGGCCCAGGCCAAGGACGGCCGGATGCATATCCTGGGCGAGATGTCCAAGGCGCTGACCGAAGCTGGCGAATTCTCGGCCTATGCGCCGCGGATCGAGACGATGACCATCCCCACCGACAAGATCCGCGAAGTGATCGGCTCGGGCGGCAAGGTCATCCGCGAGATCGTGGAAGTGTCGGGCGCCAAGGTCGACATCAACGATGACGGCGTGATCAAGATCGCGTCGGCCAATGGCGATGCGATCAAGAAGGCCTATGACATGATCTATTCGATCGTGGCCGAGCCGGAAGAAGGCAAGATCTACAAGGGCACCGTCGTCAAGATCGTCGATTTCGGCGCCTTCGTGAACTTCTTCGGCAAGCGCGACGGCCTGGTCCATGTCAGCCAGATCGAGAACCGCCGCCTGAACCATCCGTCGGATGTTCTGAAGGAAGGTCAGGAAGTCTGGGTCAAGCTTCTGGGCTTCGACGATCGCGGCAAGGTGCGCCTGTCGATGAAGAGCATCGACCAGACGACCGGCGAAGAAGCTCCGAAGGAAAAGGATGCCGAAGCCGAGGAATAAGGCTTCGGGACTGTCCGGACAGGGAGGCGCGGGCCGCGAGGGCCGCGCCTCTTTCCGTTTCCGGGAAAGACGGTTAGCCGGCTAGCCCTTCGCGATGCCGTCCGGGGTCCAGAACGCGCCGTTCTTGCGCGCGGCCCGGATCAGCGCCTTGTGGCGGCGCATCTTCTCGGGGTCGGCATAGGCGCGCGGGTGATCGAGATGCACCAGAGGTGCCGAATAGCGCAGATGCACGCCCTTCACCCCGGCATTGTTCAGCCGCACGCCCAGATGCTTGTCCTGCCCGCCATATTTGATCGTCTCGTCATAGCCGTTGATCTTCAGCAGATCTTCGCGCCAGACCGAGGCATTGGCCCCGCAAAGCGCCCGCGTCACCGGCGAGAGCCGGTCGAAGAGCGCCATGACCGGCACCGGAAACGGCCGGGTCTTCAGCCAGGTCGACAGCTTGCGGATCGCGCGGTGTTCCGCCAGCCAGCGGCGGTCGAAGACGGTGCCGTCCCGCACCAGTCCGGGAGTGACAGCGGCGGTCGCCTCGGCGTCAAGCCGGATCAGGCTGCCGGTCGCGAACCGCCCCGGCCGGGTCAGCGCCAGATGCCGCCCGACGAAATCGGGATGGATCAGCACATCGCCGTCGACGAAGACGATGACCTCGGCCTCGGAGCTGGCAATGGCCTTGTTCAGGATCGCGCCCTTCTCGAAGCCGCGATCCTCGTGCCAAAGATGGCGGACCGCCAGGTCGGGATGGGCGGCGGCGAAGGCCTCGATCGCCGCCTTCGTCTCGGGGCCCGAGCCGTCATCGGCGATGCAGATGCTGCCCGGCCGCACCCGTTGGCAAGCCACCGACTCGAGGCAGAGCGCCAGCGAGCGCGGGTTGTTGTAGGTCGAAAGGATCAGTTCGGATCGCATCGCTGGCCCCCGGGGACATGACGTTCCCCAGATAGGCGCTCCTCCCGGCAAAGCCAAGCGGGAGGAGCGGCCGGGCTTAGCTGGCGCGTCTGACCTTGCGCAGATAGGGGAAGATCTCGTCGACCTCGCCGAACTGCGCCCGCGCGTCCTCGGTCGAAACCGACAGGCCGACGATCACGTCCTCGCCGGGACGCCAGTTGGCGGGGGTGGCGAAGGGGCCGGTCTTGTTGCCCTGGATCGCGTCGAGTACGCGCAGGATCTCGTCGAAATTGCGGCCCACCGTCATCGGATAGATCAGCATCAGCTCGATCTTCTTGTTGGGATTGATGATGAAGGTGGTCCGCACCGTGGCGGAATCGTTCGGGGTGCGGCCGTCGGGCAGATAGGCCTCGGCGGGCAGCATGTCGTACAGCTTGGCGACCTTCAGCCCGTCATCGGCGATGATCGGGAAGGACGCATCGCAACCGGCATAGGTCTCGATATCGGCCTTCCATTTCAGGTGCTCTTCGACCGGGTCGACCGACAGGCCGATGATCTTGGCGTTGCGTTTCGCGAACTCGCCCGAGAGCCGGGCGGCGGCGGCGAATTCGGTGGTGCAGACCGGGGTGAAGTCCTTGGGATGCGAGAACAACACCGCATAGCTGTCGCCGATCCAGTCATGGAAGTCGATCTGACCTTCGGTCGTGTCGGCGGTGAAATTCGGGGCAATATCGTTGATGCGGAGAGCCACGGGAGAAGTCCTTTTCGGCCAATGAAGCGCGTTCCAGTCCTTAGATAGGTTCCAGTTTCTGCACTTGCATCCCCTTTCTTGCTGCAACCGCAAATTGGGCAGGATCAGGGGCGTGGCGGTTCAGAACGGCGCTTTCGCGGCGAAATTCATGCCCGCGCCGCCATCGGGATGGCGCAACCGCAGCGCCTCGGCATGCAGCATCAGCCGGGGCGCCTCGCGGGCCGGGCCCTCGGCATAGAACGGGTCGCCGAGGATCGGATGGCCCAATGCCAGCATGTGGACCCGCAGCTGGTGGCTGCGCCCGGTCTTCGGGAACAGCCGGACCCGGGTCGCGGTCTCTTCATAGCGCACGACGCGCCAGTCGGTGACCGCCTGGCGGCCGTTCTGATGGTCGACCATCTGACGCGGCCGGTTCGGCCAGTCGACGATCAGCGGCAGATCGACGGTCCCGGTCTTGGGCTCGAGCCGTCCCCAGACCCGGGCGACATAGGTCTTCCTGGTCTGCCTCTTCTCGAATTGCAGGCCCAGATGGCGCTGGGCATGGGGCGTCAGCGCAAAGACCATGACCCCCGAGGTGTCGCGGTCGAGCCGGTGCACCAGCAGCGTTTCGGGAAAGACCGCCTGCAGCCGCGCCAGCAGGCAATCGGCCAGATCCGCGCCCTTGCCCGGCACCGACAGAAGCCCCGGCGGCTTGTTCGCCACGAGGATCTCGTGATCGTGGTGCAGGATCTCGAGCGGCGTGTCGGGAGGCGCGTAGCTGTCCATGGGCCGCGCGGTAGCGGGTTCGGAGGGACGGTGCAAGCTCAGAGCGCCGAGGCGCCCAGCAGGACGCCGTACAGGATGAAGCAGGCTGCCAGGACCTGCCGCAGCCGGGTATTCATCACCGCCCCAAGCGCAAGCCCGCCCAGCCAGGCGCCCAGCGCGGTATAGGTGCTGTAGGACAGCGCCGTCAGCGTCAGCGCGGTCGGCACGATGGCGGTCATCTGATTGGCAATGGGCACGCCCGGCTCGACGAATTGCGAGAAGGCGGCGAGGTACCCGGCCACGCTTTTCGCGTTCACCGTCGCGATCAGCAAGGCACGGGTATAGATCGAGGCGCCGGTCGCAGGCCGGGGCGCCACCGCGATGGCCGCATTGCGCCAGCCCCGCACGCCCAGCCAGATGAGCACCGCAGCCCCCGCCAGCTTGGCCCAGGCAAAGACCGTGGGGCTGGCCGCGATCAGCGCGGTGATGCCCGCCGCCGACAGCGTCAGGAACAGCGCCGCCTGGGTCAGGATGCCCGCCACCCCCCAAAGCGCACGCGGCAGGCCATGGCTCATGCCGTTGGTGATGCAGTTGACCGCGTTCGGCCCGGGCGTGGTGACAAAAAGCGCCCAGAAAACCGCAAAGACCGCCCAGGCCCCGAGGCTCATCGGGCGAAGGTCTGGGCCAGCAGCCGCGCCAGCCCCTCGGCATCGGTGGCATCGAAGGCGGCAGGCCGGTCGCTGTCGATATCGAGCACGCCCAGAAGCGCCCCCGACGCGTCATGGACGGGCAGCACGATTTCCGAGCGAGTGGTCGAGGAACAGGCGATATGCCCGGGGAAGGCCTCGACATCCTCGACGATCTGGGTCTCGCCGGTCCGGGCCGCCGCGCCGCAGACGCCCCGCGAGAACGGGATCGTCAGGCAGCCATGGCCGCCCTGATAGGGACCGATCTTGAGCGTCTCATCCCCCACATGACGATAAAAGCCGGTCCAGTCGAAGCGGTCGTCGGCATGGTGCAGCTCGCAGGCCATGGTCGCCATCAGCGCAACCGGATCGGTCTCGCCCTCGGTGAGGGCCGCCAGCGTTTTCGAGAGGGCGTCATAGTCGATGCGCAAGAGAGGGTCCTTTCGTCGGAAGCGCCACGTTGCGACAGACCCTCGCCGATCCGCGCGCCTCTGTCACGCGCCCGCGTGCTGCGCGTCGTCACGTGCGGGTGTTCCCCCCCGCCTCGCCCCCTTCTTGCCTGCGCCCCCGGACAGTCCGCCGCGTCCGCGCCCTCTTGCGTTTTGCCGCAGCGGTGCTTTCCTGGCCCCATGGCCAGGCTCGTTCTTCTCCACAAGGCGGACTCGATCTACGAGGACGAACCGGACGTCGTCTACGATTTCCCGCGCCCCTATCTGAAGGCGATGCAGGCGGCGGTCGGCGACTGGATCGTCTATTACGAGCCCGTCAGGGCCGGGCCTCGCGGGTATTTCGCGGTGGCGAAGATCGAGCGGGTGATCCCGAAGCCCGGCGCCGAGGGGCGGTTTCTGGCGCTGATCGCCCCGGGCAGCTTTCTGGAGTTCGACCGCGCGGTGCCGCGCCTTCTGGACGGGCGGCCGCTTGAATCGGCACTGGCCGGACCGGACGGGCGGCCCAAGCCGGGCGGCGCCACGCAACTGGCGGTGCGCCGCCTGCCCGAGGCCGAGTTCGCCCGGATCGTGGATCTGGGCCTGCCGCAAGATCTGGAGCGGCTCGAAGAGACCCGCTACGATCCGCCGGGATCGGGGGACGGGCTGGCCGAGCCCGCCGCCGCCTTTGCGCGCCCGGTGTTGGAGCGCCTGACCCGCCGCCCCTATCGGGACGTGGCCTTCCGGCGCAAGGTCCGCGACGCCTATGATTACCGCTGTGCGATGTCGGGGCTTCGCCTGCGCAATGGTGGCGGACGGCCCGAGGTCCAGGCGGCGCATATCCGGCCGGTCGAGCGGCAGGGCAGCGACTGGGTGCGCAACGGGCTCGCGCTGTCGGGCACGCTGCACTGGATGTTCGACCGCGGGCTAGTTTCGGTCGCCGAGGATGGCGAGACGATCCTGGTGTCGCGCAACAAGGTTCCGGGCGATGTGGTCGCGCGGCTGATCCGCCCCGAGGGCCGGCTGATCCGCCCGGCCGACCCGCGGAACCTGCCCCATCCCGCCAATCTGCGCTGGCATCGGGAGAACGTTTTCGGCCAGGTTCTGGCGGACGGCCCGGCGCCCTGGGACTGAGGTTGTTTGAGGGGGCGCTGGTTTTTTGAGGGGGCGCTGCCCCGGCCGCTGACGCGGTTCAGATCATCTGATCACCGGGCGGAAAAATAGCAATCTTTTTCAGTAGGTTGCAATGGGATTGGTTCACACGGCTCGATACCGATTGGGCCGATTTGGGCCGGAAACGCCGCAAAACACCCAAAGGTGCAGTAAAAAATCCAATGATATCAATGGGAGCTTGCAGGGATCGTCAAGCTGAGACTTAACGCTTGATGGTCGTTGTCGCGGGCAAAATGCGGAAGTGCCGCCCAACGAATTGCCGGTGGACGTCGTCGGCTCGGTCAAGCGCAACGCGCATAGTGAAGTCCGAGAACGCATCGGAACCGGGCTCGAGTTCGGCAAAGGTTCTTGAAAGCTCCGGGTCCGACTTGAGGTCGCGCAGAAGCTTGATGACCCCGTCAAAGGCGGCTCGGTGGGCCGCCCTCTCCGTCATCTCATAGAACTCGCCGAATACCAGGGCATCCGTGCTGATATTCAACGCTCTCGCAAGCGAACCGCTCCGGGTTTGGCGGAGGCTGATTGACGTTGGTTACGCGGTCATGGCTTCGGTTTCCAGAGCTGCATAGAGGTTGGCCTCGGCTTCTGCGGGCGGGATGTTCCCGATGGGCTCGAGAAGACGGCGGTTGTTGAACCAGTCCACCCATTTGAGCGTCGCGTATTCCACGGCTTCCAAGCTGCGCCATGGGCCGCGGCGGCGGATGATCTCAGCCTTGAACAGGCCATTGACCGTCTCGGCCAAGGCGTTGTCGTACCTGTCGCCGACGCTGCCCACCGAGGGTTCGATACCGGCCTCCGCCAAGCGCTCAGTGTGGCGAATAGACAGGTATTGGAGCCCCTGTCGCTGTGGTGAACCAGCCCCATGCCCTTTCCGGGGCGGCGATCATGCACCGCCTGTTCCAGGGCATCGAGAACGAACCCAACATGCGCCGATCTGCCGACGCGCCAGCCAATGATCTTGCGAGCATAGGCATCGATGACGAAGGCGACTTAGACGAAACCCTTCCAAGTGGCGACATATGTGAAATCCGACACCAACGGCATGTTCGGTGCCGGAACACGGAACTGGCGGTTCACCTTGTCCAGCGGACACGGCGCCTTCTTGTCGGGGATCGTCGTTCGATGCGGCTTGCCCCTGATAATGCCTTGAATACCCATGCTCTTCATCAGCCGCGCGACCGTGCAGCGGGCGACATCGAAGCCCTCGCGGCGCAGCTGGTGCCAGATCTTGCGCCCGCCGTAGACGCGCCAGTTCTCTTCAAGAACACTGCGGATCTCGGGCGCAGGGCTTCATCGAGGCGGGCGCGGTCCGACAGGCGAGCTGGATCAGCCCGCGTCGCCAGATGATCATGGCAGGTGGATGGGGCGATCGGCAGCACGTCGCAGATCGGCTCGACCCCGTGCGCATCCCGGTGCGCGTCGATGAAACCCACCATCCCTTCGACCGGCGGTCGAGTTCCGCCATCGCAAAATACGCTGACGCCTTGCGCAGGATCTCGTTCGCCTGACGCAGATCGCGGTTCTCCCGTTCCAGGGCCCTCATCCGCTCAGCCACCTCGCTGGAGACGCCCGACCGCTTGCCGCCATCAACCTCGGCCGTCTTGACCCAATCGTTCAGGGTCTGCGGCGCACAGCCGATCTTCGCCGAAATTGACATGACCGCCTGCCGCCGCGATCCATGCTGACCCTCATTGTCCAGGGCCAACCGCACCGCACGTTCACGCATTTCCGGAGAAAACTCGTTCGTCGTCTAGCTCATGATGCTCCACCTTGCTCTGGAGTTGGAGCCTCCGGCAAAACCGGAGCGGTTCAAGACGGCTCCACGGGGTATTTCGGCCAAGAAGAAGGGTCAGGCGCGCTCAATGGCCATCGCCGTGCCTTCGCCGCCGCCGATGCAGATCGCAGCGACGCCGCGCCGGAGCCCGCGCGTTTCGAGCGCGTTCAGCAAGGTGACGAGGATGCGCGCCCCCGAGGCGCCGATCGGATGGCCGAGCGCGCAGGCGCCGCCATTGACGTTCATCCGCTCGCGCGGGATGTCGAGTTCGCGCATGAAGGCCATCGGCACCACGGCAAAGGCCTCGTTCACCTCCCAGAGATCGACATCGCCGACCGACCAGCCGATGCGGTCCAGCAGCTTGCGGGCGGCGGGCACCGGGGCAGTCGTGAACCAGCCCGGCGCCTGGGCATGGCTGGCATGGCCGAGGATCCTGGCCCGGACCGGCAGGCCGCGGGCCTCGGCCTCGACACGGGTCGCGAGGATCAGCGCGGCCGCGCCGTCCGAGATCGAGGAGGCGTTGGCCGGGGTGACGGTGCCGTCCTTGCGGAAGGCGGGTTTCAGCTGCGGGATCCTTTCGGGGCGGGCAAGGCCGGGCTGTTCGTCCTCGCGCACCACCGTCTCGCCCTTGCGCCCGGCGACCGTGACCGGAACGATCTCGGCCGCGAAGGCGCCCGAGGCCTGTGCCGCCAGCGCGTTCGAAAGCGAGCCCAGAGCATAGTCGTCCTGCGCCTCGCGGGTGAACTGGAAAGCCTCGGCGCAGTCCTCGGCGAAGGTGCCCATCAGGCGGCCCTTGTCATAGGCATCCTCGAGCCCGTCGAGGAACATGTGATCGACCGCGCGGCCATGGCCGATCCGGGCGCCGCCGCGCATCGCGGGCAACAGATAGGGGGTGTTGGTCATGCTTTCCATGCCGCCCGCGCAGAGGATGCGGGCCGCCCCCAGCGCCAGCCGGTCATGGGCGATCATCGCCGTCATCATGCCCGAGCCGCACATCTTGTTGAGTGTGGTCGCGGGCACCTCCTCGCCCAGCCCGGCCCGGAACCCCGCCTGCCGCGCCGGAGCCTGGCCCTGGCCCGCCGGGAGCACGCAGCCCATCAGCAGCTCGTCCACCGTGTCGACCCCGGCGCCGTCAAGTGCCCCGCGGATCGCGGCACCGCCCAGACCAGGCGCATCGAGCGCCGCGAAGGCGCCCTGGAAGCCGCCCATCGGGGTGCGCGCGGCCCCGCAGATTACCACCTCGTCCATGCCATCCTCCCGTCCATTTCCCAACGTACACTTACCGAATGGTAAGGAATGGCGTCTAGCCTCGACGAGGTGTAAGCAGGAGTCAGGACGGCATGAAACTGCAATCCCAGCTGCGCGGCGACGCTGTTCATGTTGTCGTCGACGAGGAAAGGATCGATTCCGCGGTCGCCATCCGCTTCAAGGAGGCGGTCCGCGAACAGGCGGCGGACGGACCCGCACGGGTCGTGCTGGACCTGCGCAATGTCGAATTCCTGGACAGTAGCGGCCTTGGCGCCGTCGTCGCGGTGATGAAGCTGATCGGCGCGGGCCGCCAGCTGGAGCTGTGCAATCTCACGCCCAATGTCGACAAGGTGTTCCGGCTGACGCGGATGGACCGCGTCTTCACCATTCACGACACCCACGAAAGCGCCTTCCCCGAAAGGCAAACGATCGCATGACCCTGTCGCGCGCGCCCGATGGGGAAGCGGATGCATCCAACTCTGCAGAGGATGCGTCGGTCGGCGCCCCCGTCGAGACCCGCCCCCCGCTGATCATCGAGGCGACTCCGCTGGGCGTGCGGGCGGCCCTGAAAGAGATGCGCGCGCGGTTCGGATCGTCAATCACCGCAGACGGGACGCTCGGCATGGCCGAAACCGTGCTGGCGGAGGTCCTGAACAATATCGTCGAACATGCCTATGCCCGCGACCGGGACGGCCCGATTGAATTGCGGCTTGCCCGCGAAGGGGTCTGGTTGCAGGTCGACGTTCGCGACTACGGCCGCCCGATGCCCGGCGAAAGCCTGCCCGATGGCAGGATGCCGGGACCGGATATTCTGGCCGACGACGCCCCTGAAGGCGGATTCGGCTGGTTCCTGATCCGGGCCTTTGCCCGGAACCTCGACTATACACGGCAGGCGAACCAGAACCGGCTGACCTTTTCGGTGCCGCTCTGCGAAGAGCCCTAGACCCGACGCGAGCCGCAAAAAAACCCTGAAAGCTCCCCGAGCGCGCCCAGATCCGAGGCGATAACGTAAGGGTAGCTGCAAATGGCTTCCCTCGGCGTCACGCTCCATATCAGCCCCCACCCAGGGCGTGGCGCCGAGGCTTCCCTCCCCCAGGACATGTTTCGCGATTTCTAGGCCTGAGCTGTCAGGAGGGCACCGCCACGGGCGGCGTGTGGCGGCAGCCGCGCGGGGGCGGGGTCGGCTGCCATCTTTCCCGCATGATACCAAAGGTCGCCCAAACCGAACGGGCTTTCCCGGCGGCCCCGAACCATTCGCGGCGGGTAGCACCGCCCGATCAGGGTTCTGATACACGCGCTCGGATGCCTCGGGTCTCGGATGCCTCGGGTCTGGCCAGAACGCCCCAGATGCCATACCCCTCCCCCGGAGAACGCTCGCGTGCCATCCGCACGCCAAATCCCACGAACCGCCCCCTACCCTCAGGCGTTCGGGCCGGAAGCAGCCGCGGACCGCCAGCCAGGGAACGATCCGGCGGTCCACGATGACCCGGAAAGGCCGCCAGAACGCCAGAGCCCGCCCCCCGGAAGCCGTCTCAAGTCGCCTTTGCCGAGACGTCGGCCTGCAGTCGGCAGGACGCGCCTTTCCCCGCCACGGCCAGAGCCTCTGGCCAGGGCGGTAACCCGGCGGGGCGCCCTGCGGCGGGCCGATGGCCCGGAGGACGGAACCGGTGGCACCCCAATGAACCGGCAACCCGGCCGGCCCCCTCTGGAAAAACGAAAAGCGCCACCGGAGCCTCAGAAACCCGCGCATGGCCCGCCGCATCGGCCCCGCTTCCTGCCCGGGCGATGGGTCCGCGCTTTCGCCATTGGAATTGTGGACGGCAGGTTCTACCCTGCCCCGGGTTCGGGATTGGTGCGGGAGGGTTTCATGCGCGATTTCCAGTTGCCGGGTCGCTCGGCGGTGTTTGCGACCAACGGGATGTGCGCGACCTCCCATCCGCTGGCCGCCAAGGTCGCGGTGCAGATGCTCGAGGCAGGCGGCAATGCGGTCGATGCCGCCATCGCGGGGGCGGTGCTGCTGGGGATCTGCGAGCCGCAGATGACCGGGATCGGCGGCGACTGCTTCGTGCTGGTCAAGCCTGCGGGCGAAAACGGAATCGTCGCGCTGAACGGCTCGGGCCGGGCGCCCAAGGGGCTTGAGGCCGCCAGCCTCCGCGACCGGGGGCTGACCGTCATGCCCACGGATGCTGCCGACGCGGTCACGGTGCCCGGCGCCATCGACGCCTTCTGCCGGTTGTCGAAGGACTGGGGCCGGATCGGGCTGAAGGCGAGCCTCGCCCCCGCCATCCACTATGCCGAAGCGGGCGTGCCGGTCGCGCCCCGCACCGCCTTCGACTGGGGCCGCGCCGCAGATCACCTGAAGGGCGCCGCGCGCGACTTCTACCTGCTGGACGGCGCCGCGCCGAAACCGGGACAGGTCTTCCGCGCCCCGAAACAGGCCGAGGTGTTGCGCCGCATCGCGATGGACGGACGCGCGGGGTTCTATGAGGGTGAGGTGGCCGAGGACATGGTGGCCTCGCTGACCGCGCTGGGCGGCCCCCATACGCTGGAGGATTTCGCCGCCACCGCCTGCGATTACGGCACACCGGTCAGCGGCAGCTACAAGGGCGTCGAGCTGGTCGAGCATCCGCCGAACGGTCAGGGCGCGACCGCGATCCTGATGGCGAACATTCTGGCGAATTTCGACCTGCCGTCGATGGACCCGCTCGGGGCCGAGCGCGCCCATCTCGAGGCCGAGGCCGCCAAGCTGGCCTATGACGCGCGGAACCGCTTTGTCGCGGACCCCGCCCACATGACCCGGCTCGACCACATGCTGGCCCCCGAAACGGCGGCAAAGCTGGCCGCGCTGATCGACCCCGACCGGGCGATGGCAAGCCCCGCGCAGCTGTCGGAATCGGTTCACAAGGAAACCATCTACATCACCGTGGTCGACCGCGACCGGATGGCGGTGTCGCTGATCTATTCGATCTTCCACAGCTTCGGCTCGGGGTTGGCCTCGACCAAGTTCGGCATCAACTTCCAGAACCGGGGCGCGGGCTTCAGCCTGACCGAGGGCCATCCGAACGAGGCCGCGGGCGGCAAGCGGCCGATGCACACGATCATTCCGGCGATGCTGAAGAAGGACGACAAGGTCATCATGCCCTTCGGGGTGATGGGCGGGGCCTATCAGCCGAACGGCCATGCCCGGGTCCTGACCAATATCGTCGATTACGGGATGCATCCGCAGCAGGCGCTGGACGCGCCCCGCAGCTTTGCCGATCAGGGCGAGCTGCTGGTCGAACGCGGCTATGCCGAGGACGTGCGCGCGGCGCTGGCCGCCAAGGGGCATGCGGTGGTCACCCCGCCCTCGGCCATCGGCGGGGCGCAGGCGATCCTGATCGACGACGAGACCGGCGTTCTGCAAGGCGCATCCGACCCGCGCAAGGACGGCTGCGCGCTGGGCTACTGAAGCGGAATGGAGGCGGTCAGTTCAACTGGAACTGCAGCGGATACTGGCCGTCCTCGAACTCGCCGAACAGATCCGACAGGTCCGGGTGATCGACCGGCTCGCCGGTCTCGTCGGCCACGAGGTTCTGCTCGGACACGTAGGCCACGTAATAGCTGTGATCGTTCTCGGCCAGCAGGTGATAGAACGGCTGGTCCTTCGAGGGGCGGCTTTCCTCGGGAATCGCGGCATACCAGTCTTCAGTATTCGAGAACATCGCATCCACGTCAAAGACCACGCCACGAAACGGATGCTTCCGGTGACGGACCACTTGACCCAGATGATATTTCGCGTGCGCTTTAAGCATGCCGTTGGAACCCCCGACTTCGAACACTAATCCCGGAGGCATACCCTTGTCCATGCGGCACCACGCTCCCTGGGGAAACACTCTGTGAACCTTATACTTACGGTCCTCGAGATTGTCGCCCCGGTATTCCTTCTGGCCGGGGTAGGATATCTTTGGGTCCGGCTCGGAAACGAATACCGGGTCCAGTTCGTCACCCAACTCGCGATGACGCTGTCGGTTCCCTGCCTGATCTTCACCGCGCTGATGAAGACCCAGATCGAGCCGCAGGCGCTGACCGCGCTGTCGCTGGCCGCGGCGGCGGCCTATGGCGGGGTGACGCTTCTGTGTTTCGGCACAGTGCGGCTGGCGCGGCTGGACCGGCGCACCTATCTGGCGCCGATCATCTTCGGCAATACCGGCAATATGGGCCTGCCGCTGGCGCTGTTCGCCTTCGGCGAGCGCGGCTTCGATTATGCGGTCGTCGTCTTCGCGGTCATGGCGATCTATTCCTTCACCTTCGGGGTCTGGCTGGTTTCGGGCGGCGGCTCGCCCCTGAAGGTGCTGAAAGAGCCGCTGGTCTGGGCCACGGTTCTGGGCGGGCTGTTCCTGTGGCAGGGCTGGCAGACGCCGACCTTCCTGACCAACGCGCTGAGCCTGATCGGGCAGATGGCCATTCCGCTGATGCTGATCACCATGGGGGTGGCCATCGGCCGGCTGCATCCGGGCCACCTGCCCCGCGCGGTCTGGCTGAGCCTCGTCAAGCTGGCGATCTGCCTGGGCGTCGCGGCGCTGGTGGGGCTGTGGTTCGGGCTCGACCGGGTGGCGCTGGCGGTGCTGGTGCTGCAGATCTCGACCCCGGTCGCGGTGACCTCTTACCTTCTGGCCGAGAAATACGGCGCCGATGCCGAGGCCGTGGCGGGGCTGGTTGTCGTCTCGACCCTGATGTCGGTGGTGGCGTTCCCGCTGACGCTGGCTTTCCTGATCTAGGCGGCCCGCCGCGCGGGCGCAGCTTGGGCGTTTCCCCCGGCGCCGATTTCGCCTATGATGGTTCCAAACAAGACAAAAAACGGCAGTCGATACAGGTCAACGAGAGGCAGATGGGCAGGTTCCTTCTCATCGCCGCATGCCTTTTTCTGGCGGCATGCGGTGACAAATCTCCGCCGCGCAATGTGGAAGACGCCTGCGCCATCGCGCGCGAGCGGCCCCAATACATGCGCGCAATGGAACGCAGCGAACGCCGCTGGGGCGTTCCGGTGCCGGTCCAGATGGCGGTGATCCATCAGGAAAGCAAGTTCGTGGGCGATGCCCGGACCCCCCATCGCTTCGTGCTGGGCATCATTCCGATGGGGCGGCAAAGCTCGGCCTATGGCTACGCCCAGGCCATCGACGGCACCTGGGACATGTACCGCACCAGCACCTCCAATCGCGGGGCGCGGCGGGACGACATCAACGACGCCACCGATTTCATGGGCTGGTACATGGCCGAGTCCCGCACGAAGCTCGGCATCCCGCTCAGCGACGCGCGCAACCAGTATCTGGCCTATCACGAAGGCCATGCCGGGTATGCCCGCAGCAGCTATCGCAGCAAGGCCTGGCTGATGGCGGTGGCGAACCGGGTCGAGGACCGGGCGCAGCTTTATTACGCGCAACTCATCACCTGCAGCCGCTGAGCCCCGCGCCGTGCCCGGGGCCCGGACCGAGCCGGGTCCCGGGCACGGCGCGGGGGTCAGTGCCGCATGCGGTCGTTGGTTTCCTGGATGATGTTGAAAAGCCGGGCCCCCAGCGGCATCCCGGTCTTCAGCTCTCCCAGAACCACGGTGGTCTGGCTGCCGGTCTCGTCGGTGACGATCCATTGCCGCAGCTCGATCGGCTCGTTGGTGAAGACCAGTGTGATGGTGCCGTATTCGGGATGCTCGGGGTCCTGCGCGACGACGCGGGTCGAACTGCCGTCCTCTTCATGCCCCACAACCATCCGGGCGCGGCCCAGATCGACCTGACGCTCGAGGATCAGGTTCAGGGGCGTCCGCTTCAGCGGATACTGTTCGGGCGGCTGGTTGGATTTCTCGTCGAAGACCGCGACCTGCCCGCCGCCCGCCATCACCAGTGCCTTGTCGGGCGGAGCGTATTCGAACCGGGCCCGGCCGGGGCGCCGGATCGACAGCACACCGGTCGAGATCGAGCCGTCGGCGTTGATCTGGGTGAAATCGGCCTGCGCGGTCTGGAAGCTGTTCAGGTAGGCCGACAGAGAGGACAGCGGGATCGGGTCCGCCAGAGCAGGCGTGCCCGCCAGCAGGGCCGCGAGGGCCAGGGAAAGACGAAACGGTTTCATGGCTGCCAATCTAGCGCCGCGGACCGGGCATTTCACCTGCCCGGCCGTCACGAATGGGCGACCCGCCGCTCACGCCTGTTCCGGCACGAGGATCTCGCGCTTGCCCACGTGGTTGGCGGCACTGACCACGCCCTGATCCTCCATCTGCTCGACCAACCGTGCGGCCTTGTTGTAGCCGATGGCCAGCTTGCGCTGGATATAGGAGGTCGAGCATTTGCGGTCCTTGATGACGATCGCCACGGCCTGATCGTACAGCGCGTCCTCGCTGTCGGTATTGCCGCCCAGCCCCAGCACCAGGTCGATGTCGCTTTCCTTGTCCTCGTCCGGTCCCTCGACCACGCCGCCCACGTAATCGGGCGGGCCGAAGGTCTTGAGGTAGTTGACGATCTCCTCGACTTCCTCGTCGCTGACAAAGGGGCCGTGCACGCGCGAGATGCGCCCGCCGCCGGCCATGTACAGCATGTCGCCCATGCCCAGCAGCTGTTCGGCCCCCTGTTCGCCCAGAATGGTGCGGCTGTCGATCTTGCCGGTCACCTGAAAGCTGATCCGGGTCGGGAAGTTGGCCTTGATCGTGCCGGTGATGACGTCGACCGAGGGCCGCTGGGTCGCCATGATCAGGTGGATGCCCGAGGCCCGCGCCATCTGCGCCAGCCGCTGGATGCAGGCCTCGATCTCCTTGCCCGCGACCATCATCAGGTCGGCCATCTCGTCGACGATGACGACGATATAGGGCAGCGTCTTGGGCAGGAATTCCTCGGTCTCGAAGACGGGCTCGCCGGTCTCGTCGTCAAAGCCGGTCTGCACCGTGCGCTTGAACATCTCGCCCTTGGCCATCGCGTCGCGCACCCGGCCGTTATAGCCCTCGATGTTGCGCACGCCCATCTTGGACATCTTGCGATAGCGTTCCTCCATCTCGCCCACGACCCATTTCAGCGCGACGACGGCCTTCTTGGGGTCGGTGACGACCGGGGACAACAGATGCGGGATGCCGTCATAGACCGACAGTTCCAGCATCTTGGGGTCGATCATGATCAGCCGGCATTCGTCGGGCGTCAGCTTGTAGAGAAGCGACAGGATCATGGTGTTGATGGCAACGGACTTGCCCGACCCGGTGGTCCCCGCGATCAGCAGGTGGGGCATCTTGGCCAGGTTCGCGACGACCGGATCGCCGCCGATATCCTTGCCCAGCGCCAGCGGCAGGCGCTGCGCGCTGTCGCCGAAATCGCGCGCCGACAGGATCTCGCGCAGCACCACCTTCTCGCGGCGGGCATTGGGCAGCTCGATCCCGATCACGCTGCGCCCCGGCACGGTCGAGACCCGCGCCGACAGCGCCGACATGCTGCGCGCGATGTCGTCGGCCAGGCCGATGACCCGGCTGGCCTTGAGACCCGGCGCCGGTTCCAGCTCGTACATAGTGACGACGGGGCCGGGCCGGACCGAGACGATCTCGCCCTTCACGCCGTAATCGTCCAGCACGTTTTCCAGCATGCGGGCATTCTCTTCCAGCGCCTCTTCGCTGAGGTAATGCCGCTCGATGGTGTCGGGATTGGTCAGGAGCGACAGCGGCGGGTGCTGATAGCCGTCTTCCGAATCGTCGAATTGCAGGCCCGGCTGGGCCTCGTCGCGGGCACGCCGCGAGGGCAGGACCGACTTGCGCGGCGGCTGCTCGACCAGCTTGCGCGGCTCGACCACCGGGATCGAGGGGCGCGGCGGCTGGGCGGGCTGAGGCACAGCCTCGTAAGGCGCCTCGTAGGGCGCGTCGAACCCATCCTCGTCCTCGAAGGCATCGATCTCGGGCACGTCGATCCTGGCCCCCGGCGCGGGCGCCTGCGGCACGGTCAGCGCGGCGCTGCGCACCACCGGCGGCTCGGGGCGGAAGCCCGTCGGCACCGGCGCGCTGCGGGTCGCGCGCGACCGGATCACGTCGGCAATCCGCGCCCGGATGCGTTCTTCGGCGGCAGGCGTCATCGCCGGACCGTCCTCGTCCTCGTCATCGATCAGATCGGGATCGGCCCGGCGGCGAAAGACCGGCAGCCGCGAGAACAGGCCGCCCCGGGCGGGCGCCTCCTCGGCGTCGTCATAATCGTCCCCGTCGTCGTAGTCCGGGGCGACGGGGTCGGCCCGGGACGAACGGCGCGCCTGCACCCCCTCGCCATAGCGCACCGCGCCATGCAGGGCACCGCGCAGACCGCGCCCGGTGGCGCCGCGCAGCGCATCATAGCTGAGGATCAGGCCCAGCAGAACGCCGCGCCCGAACCGACGCAGCTCGTCCCGGTCGACGCCCATAACGAACAGCCCCAGCGCCAGCGCGCCCAGCCAGACCAGCGCCGACACAAGCTTGAGTCCGACGATGGTGTCGATCGGCACAAGCCCCAGCACCGCGCCCAGCACGGTATCGCCGAACAGCCCGCCCATGCCGAAGCTGTGGGTCCATTCGGGCGTCGGCACATGGGTCGCCGTATAGACCGAGGCCAGACAGACCAGGAAGGGCGCGAAAATCACCCGCGACAGCGCCCGGTCCTCGCCCCAATGGGCAGCGAGCCGGACACCCCAGGCCGCGGGCACCGCGACCAGCGCCCAGCCGCCATAGCCCACGACGATGTAGATCGGCGAGGCGATCGAGGCGCCGAACCGGCCCAGAAGGTTCTGCGCCGGGGCATCGGTCGCCGACAGCCAGCTCGGGTCGTCGGTCACGTAGCTGCCCAGCGTCATCGCCAAAAGCGCCGCCAGCAGCATCAGACCGATGCCCAGAAGCTCCTTGCCCCGCCGCTCGATGGCGGCCTGGGTGGTCTGGTCAAGCAGGGGTTCGCGCCGTTTCATCTGATAAGAAGCCATGCCCTTGCCCCCTCAACCGTACAGACAGTCGCGCAACCGGACCAGCGCCGCCGCCATTTCATCCTCGGGCGCCACCATGGCCACGCGGACAAAGCCCGCACCCGGATTGGCGCCATCGACCTCGCGCGAGAGATAGGCGCCGGGCAGAACCCGCACCCCCGTCTCGCGCCAGAGCCTCAGCGCCGCCGTTTCGCCATCGGCGACCGGCAGCCACAGAAAGAACCCGGCCTCGGGCGGCCGGTAGCCCGGCACATCGCCGAGGATCTCGTCGGCGCGGGCGTATTTGCGCACATATTGCGCCCGGCTCGCCTCGACATGGACCTCCTCGGCCCAGAGCCGTTCGGCCGCCCGTTGCAGCGGCAGCGGCAGCGGCGCCCCGGCATAGGACCGCAACTGCTTGATCCGGCGCAGGCTTTCCGGCCCGCCGGCGGCGAACCCGGACCGCAGCCCCGGCAGGTTCGACCGTTTCGAAAGCGAATGGAACGTCACCACCCGTTCCGGATCGGCCCCAAGCTCCTGCGCGACGGTCAGCGCCCCCGTGGGCGGGGTGTCACGATAGATCTCGGAATAGCACTCGTCGGCGAAGATCCGGAAATCGTGCTTTTCGGCCAGCCGGATCAGGTCGGCCCAGTAGTCACGGTCGGCCACCGCGCCCTGCGGATTCGAGGGCGAGCAGAGATAGGCGATGGCAACGCGGTCCAGCACCTCGGGCGGCAGCGCGGCGAAATCGGGCAGAAAGCCGGTTTCGGCGGTCGCGGGCACATAGACCGGATCGGCCGCCACTGCCAGCGCGGCCACGGCATAGACCTGATAGAACGGGTTCGGCGTCAGGATGACCGGCCGGGCGCCCGCTTTCGTCTCGGGGCACAGCGCGAGGGCTGCATTGAACAGCCCCTCGCGGGTGCCGTTCAGCGTGGTGATCTGGGTTTCGGGATCGAGCGCCACGCCGTAACGGCGGCCGACCCAGCCCGCGATGGCCGCGCGCAGTTCAGGTGTGCCCTCGTTCGGAGGATACTTGCCAAAGTCATGGGCATGCTCGGCGACGATGTCGGCGACCCAGTCGGGAAAGGCGTGCCTCGGCTCGCCGATGGTCATGTGCACCGGCACGCCGCCGGGCTCATGCACATCCAGAAGACGCCTGAGTCGCGGGAACGCGTAGTCCGGAAGGTTCGAGAACCGCTCGGGAAAGGTCATGGACCCCAATCTTGTCTGTCGTACTGCCTCGGTTCGGAGTCGTCAGGGCGCTCCGATTGTGCCTCACGATAGACCTTCGCCGCGCCGGGGTCCAGAAAGCCCGGCGCGGTCAACCCGGTGCCGGGCGAAGTTGTGGCATTTAGGTCAGGGCGCGTTCCGCCGCCGCGCCGATCCGCAGCAGCCGCTCTTCCGACATCGGCAGCCCCAGGAACGAGATCCCCGTGGACGGCACGCCGGTCGGCAGGGTCAGCACCGCGCTGCCCATCAGGTTGCCGATCCGGGTGTTGCGCAGCGCCAGCAGGTTCTCGGCCATGAAGAACTCGGAATCGGCCAGCAGCCGGTCGACATTGGGCGGCAGGATCGGACAGGTCGGCAGCAGCACCGCGTCATATCCCGCGATCCGCGCGGTCCAGGTCGCCCGCAACCGGTCGAGCAATTGCCAGGCGGCGACATAGTCGGCCCCCGAAAAGGCCTTGCCGCCCCGGAACCGGTCCAGCACCGGCGGGTACATCTTTTCGGGCTCGGCCTCGATCATCGTGCGCCAGGTTCCGTAGGCCTCGGTCGCGAACAGCACGCCCGCCAGCGCCAGCGCTTCGGCCACCTCGGGCGCCTGCCCCCGGACAATGGTCGCGCCCTCTTCGGCAAGCCGCCCGATGGCATGGTTGAACCCCGCCCGGGGCGCATCGCGCAGCCCGTCAAGCGCGACCGTCTCCAGCACCAGGAACTGTGTGCCCTTCAGGCTCGGCTCGGACAGATCGGCCGGTCGGCCCCCTTCCAGCGCGGCCAGCAGCAGGGCCGCATCCTCGACGGTCCGCGTCAGCGGCCCGACCGTGTCGAATTTCGGGCAGAGCGGCACCACGCCCTTCAGCGAGACCCGCCCCGAGGTGGTCTTGAGCCCCACCAGATCGTTCCAGACCGCCGGGATGCGCACCGAGCCCCCGGTATCGGACCCGATCGCGCCCGCCGCCAGCCCGAAGGCGACCGAGGCCGCCGCCCCCGAGGACGATCCGCCCGGCGCGCCCTTGGGGTCGTTGATGCAGGGCGGCGTCGCCGTCACCGGGTTCAGGCCCAGCCCTGAAAAGGCCAGTTCGGTCATATGGGTCTTGCCCAGGCAGACCAGACCGCCCGCAGTCGCCGCGGCCAGCACCTCGGCATCGCGGTCGGGCACCCGGCCCTGCAACAGCGCCGCCCCGGCCTCGGTCGCGGTGCCCGCGCTGTCGAACAGGTCCTTCCACGAGATCGGCACCCCGTCGAGCGGCCCGAGCCTGAGCCCGGCCCGCGCCCGGCCGCGCGCGGCCTCGGCCTCGGACAGCGCGCGCGCGCGGGTGGTGCGGGCATAGATCCGGTCGCGCAGCGGATGGCCCGCAATCTCGTCGAGGAAGGTCGCGGTCAGGTCCACCGGGTCGATCTTGCCTGTCTCGATCCCGCGGCCCAGATCGCCTGCACTCATTCCCAACCAGTTCTGCACCATACCCGGCCTCCACCGTCCAAAAACCTGCGCGCGAGGCTAGCGGGGCCGGGGCTTATGGACAATCCCGGGCGGACCGCCATATTCACGCCATGACCTACGATTCCGAGATCCTGATCGTCGGCGGCGGGCTGAACGGCCCGGCGCTTGCGCTTGCGCTGGCCCGCGCCGGGCTTTCCGTCACGGTGATCGACGCCCTGCCCCGAGCCGACCGGTCCGGCGACCGCTTCGACGGCCGGTCCTATGCGCTGGCCCTGGGCTCGACCCGGCTGCTGTCGGCCATCGGGGTCTGGCCCGGGCTCGTCCATCGCAGCCAGCCGATCCTCGAGATCGTCGCCTCGGACGGGCGCGCGGGCGAAGGGGCTGCGCCCTTCTTCCTCGACTTCCACCATGGCGAGATCGAGGAAGGCCCGATGGGCCACATGATCGAGGACCGCTACCTGCGCCAGGCCATGCTGGACGCGCTGGACACCGAGCCCCGGATCACAACCCTGTCGGGCGAAACGGTGATCGCGCAAGAGACCGACGCGACCGGCATCGCGGTGACGCTGGCCTCGGGGCGGCGGCTGCGCGGCCGCGTGCTGGTCGGCTGCGACGGGCGCCGGTCGGGCACCGCCCAGCGTGCGGGTATCCGCCGAACGGGCCATGAGTACGGCCAGACCGCGCTGGTTTGCGCCATCGCCCACGAGCACCCGCATAACGGCACCGCGCATCAGTTCTTCATGCCGCCGGGGCCGCTGGCGATCCTGCCGCTGCCCGGCAACCGCAGTTCCATCGTCTGGAGCGAGCGTCACGCCCAGGCCGCCGCGATCCAGGCGCTGGACGACGCGGCCTATCTCGAGGTGCTGCGCCCCCGCTTCGGCGACTTTCTGGGCGAGATCCGGCTGGAAGGCGAGCGGTTCACCTATCCGCTGAGCCTGACGCTGGCCGATGCCTTCTGCGCGCCCCGACTGGCGCTTCTGGGCGACGCGGCACACGGGGTGCATCCCATCGCCGGGCAGGGCCTGAACCTCGGGCTGCGCGACGTGGGCGCCCTGGCCGAGGTGCTGGTCGGGGCGAAACGGCGGGGCGAGGATATCGGCGCCATCGACGTCCTTGAACGCTACCAGACCTGGCGGCGCTTCGACGCGACCCTGATGGCGGCCGGGACCGATACGGTGAACGCGCTCTTTTCGAACGACAATCCGCTGCTGCGGCTGGGCCGCGATCTGGGTCTTGGCGCGGTTGCGGCGCTGCCCGGACTGCGCCGCCGCTTTATCCGCGAGGCGGCCGGGCTGACCGGCGCCCTGCCCCGGCTGATGACCGGTCGGCCGCTTTAGAAGCCGGTCTTTCAGCGTTCCCGAACGAAATCGCCCGGCCATTCGGCCGGGCGTTTCGTTTGTCGCTCGATAGGGTTTGCAGCAGGACTTGCGGCTCAGGCGCCTGCGGGCTGTGCCGCGCCGCGATTGCGCCGCCAGATCGAGAAGTTCAGCGCCCAGGCATAGCTGGTCCAGACCACATAGGGGGCAATCAGCAGCCCCGCGACCATGTCGACCCGCCAGAACGAAATTGCCATGGCCAGAACCGACAGCCACATGCCGCAGAGCACGACCAAAGCGGCGCCCAGCCGGTGCAGGCCGAAGAAGACCGGCGACCAAAGCGTATTGAAGGCGACCTGCAAGCCCCAGATCGCCAGCGCATAGACAAGCAGCGGGCTGCCCGAGATCGCGACGCGCGTCGCGGCATAGGCCATGCAGATGTAAAGCACGAACCACGCCACCGGAAAGAGCCAGTTCGGCGGGGTCCAATTGGGTTTGTCGATGCGGTCATACCAGCCGTCAGGCGAGAAGAATGCACCGGTTGCGCCAGCCGCATAGGTGGTGGCGAGGAATATTCCGAAGAGGGGCCAATCGATCATCATGGATCTTAAATAGCCTCGCGGCGATATTGTTCCAATGTGGCACCGCGTCTCGCACGTTCCCGGGCCTCGAGCTGGGCCAGAATCGCGATGATCTCGCCCGCGCGGCCCTCGCCCCAGGGGTTGTCGGACGGCCGCCGGGTTGCCGTCGCCTCGACCAGATAGGCGCATTCGGGCAGCGGCTTGCCATACAGCACCGCAGATCGCGGCATGACACTGGCCACCATCGCCTGCGCCGCCGACCAGATCAGCCAGCCAAGCTTCTGGCCCTTGCTGGTATAGGCACGGCGGGTGATGTTGTCGTAATCGGCCCGGCGCACCTCGCGCCCGATGGCGGCATAGATATGACGCGCGGCGAAGATCCCGGGACGGCACGAGAAGGGCAACTCGGCAAGGCCCGGCTCGGACCGGAAGTAAAGCCGGTTGGCATCGGCCAGCAGCTTCTGGGTCAGGCGGCGGATGCTGGGCGAGGGCTGGGGCCGGGCCAGGAACTCGTCGACGTCGAGCCCGACCTCGGTCATCCACTGCAGCGGCAGGTAGACCCGGCCCTCGGCCGCGTCCTCGCCCACATCGCGGGCGATGTTGGTCAGTTGCATCGCGACACCCAGATCGCAAGCCCGTGCCAGCGCATGCGGATCGCGGACCCGCATCAGCACCGCCATCATCACGCCGACCGCCGCCGCGACGCGCGCCGAATAGTCGTAGACCCCCGACAGCGTTTCATAGCGCCGCCCCATCGCGTCCCAGGCCATGCCCTCCAGCAGCGCCTCGGGCAGGGTGCGCGGCATCTCGAACTCGTCGACCACCGCCGCGAAGGCCCGGTCGCAGGGCGCGTTCCGGGGCTGACCGCGATAGATCAGGTCCAGCCGCTCGCCCAGCATCAGCACGGCCGCCGACTTGTCATGGGTCAGATCGACCGCATCGTCGGTCAGCCGGCAGAAGGCGTAAAGCGCCAGCGCCGGGTCGCGGACCCGGGCCGGCAGCAGTTTCGAGGCGGCATGGAACGAGTAGGACCCGGTGCGGATCGAGTCCTCGCAATGCTTCAGATCCGCCGGGTCGATCATCTCAGCCCGCCGCGACACGATCCGCATCCGGCACGAGCTTGGCCATCACCTCGGCCGAGGTGACGACGCTGGGCAGGCCCGCGCCGGGATGGGTGCCCGCGCCCACCAGATACAGGCCCTCGACCTCTTCGCTGATGTTGTGCGGACGGAAATTGGCGCTCTGGAAGATCCGGGGCTCCAGCGAGAACCCGGCGCCGAAGGGCGACAGATACCGCGCCTGGAAGCTGTTCGGCGTGAAGACGAGGCTGGTCGAGACATGCTGCCCGAGCCCCGGCATCAGCTTTTCTTCCATGAAGTTCAGCACCATCTTGCGATAGCGTTCGGCATTGGCCGTCCAGTCGACCGGGTGATCGGCATGCAGGTTCGGCACCGGCGACAGCGCATAGAAGGTGTCGTCGCCCTCGGGCGCGGCGGTCGGGTCGGTGACGCTGGGCCGGTGGATGTAAAGGCTCATGTCGTCGGCCAGCTCTTCGGGCTTGAAGAAGATGTCCTTCACCAGGCCCTTGTAGCGCGGCCCGTTCAGCACGGTGTGATGGCCCACGTCCTTCCACATGCCGCGGGTGCCCTTCGTGCCGAAATACCAGACGAACAGGCCCATCGACCACCGCTTCTTGGCCAGACTCTCGTCGGTCCAGCGCCAGCGGCGGGTGTTGCGCAGCAGGTGGCTGTAGGTGAAGCCCGAGTCGGCGTTCGAGACGACCACATCGGCATCGAGGACCTCGCCCGAGGCCAGCTTGACCCCGGCCGCCTTGTGCTTCTTGACCAGGATCTCGTCGACCTCGGTCTGCATCCGCAGCACGCCGCCCTGATCCTCGATGACGCCCGCCATGGCCTTGGCGATCGCGGCAACGCCGCCCATCGCGTAATGCACCCCGAATTCCTTCTCGAGATGGCTGACAAGGATGTACATCGAAGTGACGTTGAACGGATCGCCGCCGATGAACAGCGGATGGAACGACAGCGCCATGCGCAGTCGTTCGTCCTTCACCCGGCTCGCGGCATGGGCATAGACCGAACGGTCGGCGCGCAGCATCCCGAAGGTGTGCAGGACCTTGGCCAGCTCCTTCCACTCGTTCATCGGGCGGCGGCCGAGCCCCTCGAAACCGAACCAGTAGCGTTTCTCGCTGTCCTTCAGGAACTGGTCATAGCCCGCCAGATCGCCGGGCGAGAGCCGCGCCACTTCGGCCCGCATCTGTTCGGTGTCCTGCCGGGCACGGAAGCGCTCGCCATCGGGGAAGACGATCTCGTAGAACGGGTCCATCGGGACCAGCGTGACGTCCTTGTCGAAATCGCGCCCGCAGGCGGACCAAAGGTCGCGGAAGACCTGCGGCACGGTGACGATGGTCGGCCCCAGATCGAAGCGGTGGCCGTCCTGCCAGATCGCCGATCCGCGCCCGCCGGGCACGTCGAGCTTGTCGACGACGGTGACGGAATATCCCTTGGCGCCCAGACGCATGGCTGCGGCCAGCCCGCCCAACCCGGCTCCGATTACAACGGCGTGCGGGCGTTTGGCCCGAACGGCTTCATCCGCCAGGGCGGGATCGACTCGTGTCATCATGTCGCTAGGTTAAACCTGTCTAGTTTAGTTTACAATGCTTCTACCGGATACGCGCCGGGGGCGGCAGGTTCCTTGCGGTCGCACCCCGAAGAGCCCAGAAGATGACCGACAGCCGTTTAGGAGAGTCGCATATGCAAGTCGTCACCATCAGCTTTTTTCGTTATGACAATTGGGCTTCGCGCCTCGAGGCGCTGAGCCAGATGGCCCGCGGCCGCTACGCCTTGAAGACCGTTCCGGGGCTGGAATTCTTCAAGCTTCTGGGCACCGGCTCGGATGAGGGGTTCAATCCCCGCCCCAACGTCAACGTCAACGCGATTCTCTGTGTCTGGCCCGACATGGCGACCGCCAAGGCGGGCCTGAAGGGCTCGATCACCCACCGGACGCTGCGCGATCATTCCTGCGAGGCCTACACGATCTACCTGTCCCCCACCTCGGCCCGCGGCATGTGGTCCGGCGTCGAGCCGCTGAAGGTCACCGAAAAGGCCGAACCGGGCCCGCTGGCCGTGCTGACCCGCGCCACCGTCAAGCTGCCCATCGCGCTGCAGTTCTGGAAGCACGTGCCGCAGATCCAGAAAGAGGTCGCGGCCGACCCGACCTGCGTCTTCCACATGGGCATGGCCGAGGTGCCCTGGGTGCAGCAGGTCACCTTCTCGCTGTGGAAGGGCGCCGGCACGATGGCGGGCTTTGCCCATGGCGAGACCCCGCATGGCCACGCGATCCGGGCCGCCTATGGCGATCACTGGTTCAAGGAAGACCTCTATGCCCGCTTCAAAATCCTTGAGGAAGAGGGTACGTGGGAGGGCGGAAGCCCGATGGCCCTGCTGAAGTCCGACGCCAAACCGGCTGCCCCGGCCCCGGCTGCCCCGCCGGCGACCGAAGCTCCGGCCGCCAAGGAACCCGCGGCCGAGAAACCCGCGAAGCCCACGAAGGCCCCCAAGAAATCCCGGGGACCCAAGAAATCGAAAGTGACCGCATGACTCAACCCTTTCCCTTCTCCGCCATCGTCGGCCAGGAGGAGATGAAGCAGGCGATGATCCTCACGGCGATCGACCCGGGGATCGGAGGCGTTCTGGTGTTCGGCGACCGCGGAACCGGCAAATCGACGGCCGTGCGCGCGCTGGCCGCCCTGCTGCCGCCGATCCACGCGGTCGCGAGCTGCCCGGTCAACTCGCCCTCGCTGGACCGGTGCCCGGACTGGGCACACCTGACCTCGACCGAGATCGTCACGCGGCCGACCCCGGTGGTCGACCTGCCGCTGGGCGTGACCGAGGACCGGGTGGTAGGCGCGCTCGACATCGAGAAGGCGCTGACCAATGGCGAGAAGGCGTTCGAGCCCGGCCTGCTGGCGCGGGCGAACCGCGGATATCTCTATATCGACGAGGTCAACCTGCTGGAGGACCATATCGTCGACCTGCTGCTCGACGTCGCCCAGTCGGGCGAAAACGTGGTGGAACGGGAAGGTCTGTCGATCCGGCACCCGGCGCGCTTCGTGCTCGTCGGGTCCGGCAACCCCGAAGAGGGCGAGCTGCGCCCGCAGCTTCTGGACCGCTTCGGCCTGTCGGTCGAGGTGACCTCGCCCAAGGACATCGACACCCGGATCGAGGTGATCCGCCGCCGCGACACCTACGAGATGGACTATGAGGGCTTCATGGAGAAATGGCGCCCCGCCGATGCCGAGCTGCGCGACCGGATCGTGGCCGCCCGTGGCCATCTCAAGACCATGGCCAGCGACGAGTCCGTGTTGCGCGACTGCGCCGAGCTGTGCCTGGCACTGGGCTCCGACGGGCTCAGGGGCGAGCTGACGCTGCTGAAGGCGTCGCGCGCGCTGGCGGCCTTCGAGGGGGCCGACGCGGTGACCCGGGCGCATGTGCGCCAGGTCGCGCCCTCGGCGCTGCGCCATCGCCTGCGCCGCGATCCGCTGGACGAGGCCGGGTCCACCACCCGCGTGGGCCGCGTGGTCGAGGAGGTGCTGGGTGAGTCTGCCTGACGGCATCTGGACCCGGGTCGAGATCGGCCTGAACGCACTGGCCGTCGATCCGGCCGGGCTGGGGGGCCTGTGGCTCCGCGCCCGGTCGGGGCCGGTGCGCGACCGGGTGATCGAGGCCCTGCCGGCCCTGCCCCTGCCCCTCAAGCGCCTGCATCCTTCCATTGGCGACGAACAGCTGTTCGGCGGCATCGACCTGACGGCCACGCTGTCCTCGGGCAAGCTGGTCGAACGGGCGGGCATTCTGGCCGAGCCCGCGATCCTCGTGCTGCCGATGGCCGAACGGACCCAGCCCGGGCTGGCCGCGCGGCTGGCCGGGGCGATGGATCAGGGCACCGGCCATTGCCTGATCGCGATGGACGAGGGCGCCGAGCCGCAGGAAACCCTGCCCGAGGCGCTGACCGACCGGCTGGCGCTGCATCTCGATCTCGACACCCTGCCCTGGGGCCAGACCGAGCGGATCGCGATGGATACCGACGCGCTGGCCGCTGCCCGCGCCCGGCTGCCGGGCGTCCGCGCGGGCGACAAGGTGCTGGAAGACCTGACCGTGCTGGCGGTGCGGCTGGGCATCGACTCGCTGCGCGCGCCGATGCTGGCGCTGAAGGCCGCCAAGGCGCTGGCGGCGCTGGCGGGCAATGACGCGGTCGATCAGGACGATCTGACCGCCGCCGTCCAGCTGGTGCTGGCGCCCCGCGCGACGCAATTCCCCGAAGAACCGGCCGAGGACGACCAGCCGCCGCAGGACGACCCGCCCCCGCCCGAGCCCGAGCAGGGCGACAAGGACCAGAACGAAGGCGAGGCGCAGTCGCTGGACGACCTGCCGCTGCAGGACATCCTGCTGGAGGCCGCCAAGGCGACGCTGCCTGCGGACCTGCTGGCGAACCTTGCCGCGAAGAAGGCCCAGCGCGCGGGCGGCGGCATTTCGGGCGCCGGCGCCAAGCGCAAGGGCAACCGGCGCGGCCGGCCGATCCCGGCCCGGCGCGGGCGGCTGGATACCGGCGCGCGGCTCGACGTGATCTCGACGCTGCGGGCCGCCGCGCCCTGGCAGACCATCCGCAAGCGGGAATCGAGCTTCGAGCGGTCGCTGCACATCCGCACCGACGACTTCCGCATCAAGCGCTTCGAAGAGAAGTCCGACCGGCTCCTGATCTTCGTGGTCGATGCCTCGGGCTCTGCGGCGATGACCCGTCTGGCCGAGGCCAAGGGCGCGGTCGAACTGCTGCTGGCCGAGGCCTATGCCCGGCGCGACCATGTCGCGCTGGTCGCGTTCCGGGGCGAGGCGGCGGAACTGCTGCTGCCGCCGACGCGGTCGCTGGTGCAGACCAAGCGGCGGCTCGCGGCGCTTCCGGGCGGGGGCGGCACGCCGCTGGCCGCCGGGCTGAAGACCGCTCTGGAACTGGCGATCCAGTCCAAGGGGCGGGGCATGACGCCGACGGTCGCGCTGCTGACCGACGGGCGGGCGAATATCGCGCTCGACGGCACCGCGAACCGGACGATGGCGGCCGAGGATGCGACGCGAATGGCGACCGCGATCCGCGCCAACGGCTATCCGGCCATGGTGATCGACATGGGCCAGCGGCCCGAACGGTCACTGAAGGCGCTGGCCGACACGCTGGGGGCGCCCTACATCCCCCTGCCGAGAGCCGACGCCAACCGGCTCTCGACCGCCGTATCGGCCGCTCTCGACGCCTGAGGGAACGCATGGACTGGACCCGGGACGGAAGCGATTGGCCGAACCGGGAGTTTTCCCGGTTCGTGCGTCATCGACCGCATTACTGGCATCTGCAGGTGGCGGGCGACGGGCCCGTCGTGCTGCTGATCCACGGCACCGGCGGCGCGACCCATAGCTGGCGCGATGTCTTTCCCATTCTGGCCGAACGCTATCGCGTGGTGGCGCTTGACCTGCCCGGTCAGGGCTTCACCCGGCTCGGCGCGCGGCAGCGCTGCGGGCTCGATGCGATGAGCCGCGATATCTCGGCCCTGCTCGATGGCGAGGCGCTGCTGCCGGACGCCATTATCGGCCATTCGGCCGGGGCGGCCATCGCCCTGCGGATGGTGCGCGACCTGAAACGGCCGCCGAAGGCGCTGGTCGGGCTGAATGCCGCGCTGGAAAGCTTCAAGGGGCCTGCGGGCTTCGTCTTTCCGATGATGGCGCGGATGATGGCGCTGAACCCGTTCTCGGCCTCGGAAATCTCGCGCTGGCTGGGAACGGCCGCCGGGGTCGAATACATGATCGCCGGGATCGGCAGCGAGCTTTCGCCCGAGGGGCTGGCGCTTTACCGTCGGCTGGTGGCCGACCGCCACCATACCGACGCGACGCTGGCCATGGTCGCGCAATGGTCGCTGGACGGGCTGCAGCACGACCTGCCCTCGATCGACGTGCCGACCCTGCTGATCGTCGGAGAGGACGATCGGGCGGTCCCGGTGTCGGGCTCGGTGCGGGCGGCGGCGCGGCTGCCGCGAGCAGAGCTTGCCCGGTTCCCGGGGCTTGGCCATCTGGCCCATGAAGAGGCCCCCGAGGCGGTCACCGCCCGGATCGAGGCCTTTCTCGACGACCGCCTCTGACCGGCGGCCCGCGGTGCGGGAACAAAAAAGGCCGCCGGGAAGGCCGGCGGCCGTTTCGCGCGACAGGCGCCGCTTATTCGTGGGTGCCGAAGCTCGCGATATAGGCGAAGACGTCGCGGATTTCCTGTTCCTTGACGCGCTGGTTGGTCATCAGCCCGCGGCCCTTGGGGTCCTGGGTGAATTCGCGCAGGAAGTCGGTCGGGCCGGGCACGTAATTGACCAGCTCGTCCTCGGTCCAGACCAGACCCTTTTCGCCGGCCTCTTTCATGAGGTCGGAATACTTGAAACCCTCGATGGCGGCGGCATGACGGCCCGGCATCTTGAAGAGGTTGGGGCCGACCTTGGCATTGCGCCCGGCGACCACCTCGCCCGCGTCATTCTCGACGATGTGGCAGGTCTGACAGATCTTGTTGAACACCTTCTCGCCTTCAGCCGGATCGCCGGTCACATCGACGGCAAGCGCCGGGCCGGCAATCAGGGCTGCCGCGGCAGCGGCGAGCGCGAATTTCGAATTCATGGGTCTCTCCCTGACTCAACTGAACCGGTGCATACCATGGAACGCAGCCCCGGGAAGGTCAATCTATATGGGTCGCTAAACAAAGGGTTTCCGACCAATGGATGCATCCGCCGCGCCCCTGGAGCCGCACACGTCGGGCGCGACTTTCTGGTTTTAAAGGATTTCCAGGATCGGATGCCGAAGCCCGCAGAGTGCCGCGATTCGCCCGCCTTGCCCCGGTCAGGTCCGGGTCAGGTCCGGCCAAGATCGTTCGGGCGGATCTTGTCGTCCTCGGACCGCTCTTTGCGCTCCGGCAGCATCCAGCGCCAGAGCCGCTCGTCCGGCAGCGGCAGCACCATCAGCCAGTGTTCCAGAAGCGCCAGCGCGGTGATCGCCGTCAGCAGCGCAAAGCCCACCGTGTCATGCGGATCGCTGACCGCAAACAGCCGCTCCATGAAACAGGCGACCGCGAAGGTCAGCGCCGAAATCGAGAAAGGGAAAAGCCAGTTCAGCCGCGAGATCTTGAAATGGCTGGGCAGATGCGCAAGCGGCGTCGGCAGGAACTCGACATTGATCTTGGGCACGCCGAGGAAAAGGTTCAGCTTGGCCGAGATCCGCGCGAAGAACAGGATGATGAAGGTCCAGACCCCGACGCCGTTGGCGGAATCGTGGCTGGTGACCAGCATCGCGAAGAGAATGACCACCAGCAGCGTCTCGTGATAGGCGATGGTGCCATAGGCGCGCATGAACCGCTCCCAGCCGCGCGCATGCGGGTGACAGCGGGTGGTGTTGGGGCCGGTGACGACCCCGGTCAGGAAGGCCAGCTCCACCCAGCCCCAGATCGCGATGGCCGCGAGAAAGGCCAGATAGGCGGTCGCCACGGTTTCCACATGGCGGGTCATCTCGAACAGCCACACCCCGCCGCCCAGAAGCGGCAGGGCCATGACCGTCGCCCGAAGATGCGCAAGGCGTCCCCGGTGTTCGGCGCGGCGCACGACGATCAGGATTGCCCCGGTCGAGAACCACCAGATGAACAGGGCGGCCAGCGCCGCGAACCACGCCGTTGCGATCAATAGACAGGCTCCATGCGGGTCGAGGCAGGCACCTCATGCCGTTGCGCCGGAATGGTCAGAAGCGACAGGAACGCCCGGGCTGCCTTGGCCGAACCCGCCCATTCCGCGAGCTTGCCGGCGGCCCCGCCCTGCCGCCGTGCCGCGTCGATGGCGACGCTGGCCTCCTGCAGGGCCGTCAGCCCCTTCGCCCAGCGCGGATGGTCGATATCGAGCGTGATCGGAAAGATCTGTTTCGACAGGTCCGAGGTTTTGCGGAAGACCTCATGCCCGTACCAGTCGGTATCGACGCCCAGCGCCTTGTGGAAGGCGGGCCGCTGGTGGTCGCGCACATGCATGGTGGCGAAGACCGCGGTCAGGAAGAACTTGATCCACAGGACATTGACGCCCGAGGTCAGTTTCGGGTCGGTCTTCATCAGAAGCGCGAAGGCCTCGCCATGGCGGAACTCGTCATTGCACCATTCGCGGAACCACTTGAAGATCGGGTGGAACCGCTTTTCGGGGTGCTCTTCGAGATGGCGGAAGATCGTGATGTAGCGGGCATAGCCGATCTTCTCGCTGAGATAGGTGGCGTAGTAGATGAACTTGGGCCGGAAGTAGGTGTATTTCTTCTTCTGGGTGAGAAAGCCCAGATTGACCGCGATCCCGGCCTCGCGCAGCGCGTCGTTGATGAAGCCCGCATGGCGCGCCTCGTCCCGCGCCATCAGCTGGAACAGCTCGGTCACATCGTGATTGGACCCGCGCCGCTTCATCTCCTTGTAGAGCACGCAGCCCGAGAATTCGGCGGTGCACGAGCTGATCAGGAAGTCGATGAACTCCTTGCGCAACTCGGGCTCCATCCCGTCCCAGTCGACATGGTCCCAGGTCTCGTCCTTGCGGAAATGGCCCTTGTTCGGGTCGGCCTGCATCTCGGCGATCAGCGCATCCCAATCGGCCCGGACCGGCGTCACGTCGATGGCGTCGAGCGCCTCGAAATCGGTGGTGTAGAAGCGCGGCGTCAGCAGCGTGTCCTGCATCGCGACGGCGGTCGCGGTCTCGCTGTCCAGAACGGCCTGCTGTTCCTGGATCGCCAGGCCTTCCTCGACGGTGGTGGCATCGGCGGTATGGACGTTCACAGCTTCACCTCCTCGGAAAAGGAGAATTCGCAAAGCTCCATGAATTCCAGATCCCCGGTCAGCCGCGTCCACAGACGTTCCAGCGGCGTCGCCCGGGTGATCACGGCGATGCGGTCTTCCCTTACCACTTCGCCATAGGGGGCCATGATCTCGGGGCCTTGCACCAGCACCTCGTCGCCCGGATGCACGACGGCTCCGTTGTTGAACCGCACATGCGCATGCAGGCTGTCGAACTTGTGCGAGACCTCAACCGTACACGGTGCGGTCTCCTTCCGTCGGGTGAACATTCCCATCTTTCGGTTCCCTGTTTTTGAGTGTGGAGGGCATGTTCCCGATCCCTCCGGTCAGTCCAGCAGCCGCGCGAAAGCTGCCGTGTTGTCGGCGCCGAAGCCGACCAGTTCCGCACGCCAACCGGTCCGGTCGTCGTACAGCGAAATCCGTCCGTCCTTGAACCGGACCAGCCGCACCGGGGCGTCGAGCGCCACACCGGCCTGCTTGCGCTTGAGCTCGAGCGCGCGCCAGACCCCGGCCACGAAGCCGCCCTCGTTGGGGGCGAACTCGAAGACCTGGGTGCCTTCGGTGTCGTAGACCTTGGCCGAGCCGTCGATCTTGGCATCGATCACGATCTGGCGTTCCACCGCCACCGGCGCCCCGGCATCGGGCAGCGCGTCGAGCGGCCGGTCGGTCAGCCTGGCATAGGTGACGAGGATCAGCGCGAACAGCGCGACCCCGAACATGCCCTTGATGAGGATCGGCGGGATCTTCTCGCCGTGATCGTAGGGGCCGGTGTGCCGGTTGTTGCGTGCCATGTCTTAGTCTTACTCCGCTGCAAGCGTGTCGTCGTCCCCGACACGCGTGAGCCTGGGTTCGGAGACCCGCGTTTCCGCCGCGTCGGCGATCAGTCGTGCGACCTTCGCCGCCTCAGGGATGCAGCGGAACGCGGGTTCCGTGCGGGCCATCCGCCACGGGCGGACATGGGGCCAGCACAAGAGGTACGAGAACTTGGTGGTTCCCATCAATTCGAAGGCGATCGAGCCGGTGCCGGACTTTCTGAGGTCCAGATTGGCATTGCCGATCCAAGTGTAGGGCAGGTTCAGCGTCATATCGAGCGCCGCCCCGATGCGAAGGGCCACGCGCCGGTTGGTGACGGTATAGACGGTCGCCCGGGCCTGGACGAAGGCCGTGATCAGCAACAACAGGCAGACCACGGCCCCCAGGACCAGGAAGAACGAGGACGCGACCGCCGCCTGCGACCAGGGCATGGTCTCGGCGGCGACGATCATGCGCCAGAGGAAGAGGACGACGAAATAGCTCGCCACCCAGTAAAGCGCGAGGCTTTCCCGGGCGAGCGCCCACCACGCGGGCCGACCCTGCCAGAGGATGTGTTCCCCCTCGGGCAGGCGTTCCGGCAACCCCTTGATGGGTTCGACAGCGAAATCGTCGTCGGACATTGAGTCCCTTCCTCAGAACTGCGGTTCGAGCCGTTCGGCGGGGTCGGCGTAAAGCTTGCCACCCGCGTAATAGGCACAGACCTTGTCTTCTTCGAGTTTGGTGATCTGGCCCGACGACTTGATGGTCGGGACGCCAGCAAAATGCTTGCCGTAGATCGAGTGCACCGAAACTTCGGGCTTGAACCAGCCGATCTTGGCCAGCTGCATCGGCAGCAGGCGGCGGCCGCCGCCATGGGCGCCGTCAAGTTCCAGCTCGAGATAGCGCACCAGCTGTTCCGGCTCGTCGACCCACATGTCGACAATGGTGCCGACCTTCTCGCCGTCGCCCGCGATGACCGGCATGCCGCGCGGGTCGCGACCGGCCGAGACCTTGAAGGTCTTCAGCGCCGACAGCGGCTGGATCTTCGGATGGCCGCGGCCGTCAAGCTCGGGCTCGTCCTTGCGGGCAACCCAGGCGGCCGGGCCCACGCCGTCGACCATCGGGTCGCCGGTCGGCTCCAGCGGGTAGCCGTTGTTCTTGGTGACCTTCTTCAGCGCCAGATCCGCATTGCGGGGATCGGTCTGCATGTCGGGCACGGTTTTCTCGCCCTGGCCGTGCGGCAGCTTGAAGGTCTTCGCCGCGGGCAGCGGGAACATGCCCTGGTTCGGCGCGGGGTTCCCCATCTCGTCTTCCAGCGGGTAGCCCTCATGCATGTTCATCCGTTGGAGATAGAAAATCAGCCCAGCGAAGAACAGCCAGAACGACCAGATGGCCAGACTGGCGATGTCGAAGTTTCCGAAAAAAGCGTTGACCATGGGTATCGGTCCTCCGGGTCAGGTTGGGAAGTCGGCCAGCCCGATCTTGGCCGAGGAATCCCTGTTGGGATGGTTGCGGTCCTGCGGGCGCACAAGCGGCCCCAGAACCATGAGTGTCACGAAGAGAAGGACGATCTCAATGTGGTAGACCGCCGCGTATCCGGTGGCCGGCGTGTTGAGCCCTTCGCCCAGAACGCCCGCCGTCGCAAGATGCCCGATTCCGTCCCGAAGCCCGCCGCCCAGCGCCACGGCCAGCCCCGAGGCGGTCGCCTGCGCGGCCCCCCAGGCGCCCAGCGCAAGCCCGCGGCCCGCGAAATCCCGGACCGGCAGCGCCATCGCCGCGGTCAGCGTCGAGACAGAGAAAAGCCCGCCGCCAAAGCCGATCAGCATGGCGCCAAGGAAAAACAGAAGGCCCGAATGCAGCGGCCCGGCAAAGATCACCAGGGAGAAGGCCACGATGCCGCCGAGGATGCCAAGCGCCCCCATCCGGTGCGAATTCATGCCATGCCCGAGCCAGCGCGCCGCCAGACCGAAGCCCACCAGCGCCCCGAAGGCCCAAAGCGCGGTCAGAAGCGTGGTTGACGACACCGACAGCCCGAGGATCTGCCCGCCATAGGGTTCAAGCAGCACATCCTGCATCGAGAAGGCCAGCGTGCCGACGAAGACCACCGCCAGCAGACGCCCGGCGCTGCCGCCCCGCACGAAATCGCGCCAGGCATCGCCAAAGCTCGGCTGCGGCGCCTCGCGCTCTTCCCTGGACATCGGGCACATGCGCTCCTGTTTCCAGAGCGCGACGAGGTTCAGCAGGATCGTCACGACAGCCGCGCCCTGCACCACCCGGATCAGCCGGATCGACGAGAAGTCGCGCAACAGCCAGCCGATGACGATGGACGACAGGCCCATCCCCAGCAGGAACATCACATAAAGCAGCGCCACGACCCGCGGCCGGGTCTCGTCGGTGGCGCGGTCGGATGCCAGCGCCAGCCCCGCAGTCTGGGTCATGTGCAGCCCCAGCCCCGTCATCAGGAAGGCGATGGCGGCAAAGACCTCGCCCGCCCAGGTCGGGCCCAGCGTCTGGTCGCCCGACAACAGCAAAAGCGAAAACGGCATGATCGCCAGCCCGCCCATCTGCCAGAGCGTGCCGAACCACATGTAGGGGACGCGCTTCCAGCCGATGGCCGATCTGTGGTTGTCGGACCGGAAGCCCATCAGCGCGCGGAAAGGCGCGACCAGGACCGGCACGGCGATCATCATCGCCACGACGATCGCGGGCACCGAAAGCTCGACGATCATCACCCGGTTCAGCGTGCCCAGCAGCATCACCGTCGCCATCCCCACCGACACCTGGAACAGCGACAGCCGCAGCAGCTCGTGCATCGGCAGACCGTCCGAGGCGGCATCGGCGAAGGGCAGGAACTTCGCCGACAGCTTCGTCAGGGGATGAGGCTTCTTGCTCATCTTTCAAGCTCCATGGCCTGGCTGATGTAGAACCCCTTGGCGACCCGCGCGACGGCACGAAGCCGCCCCTTCACGCCAGCCTTGCGCAGCGCGCCCGCGATCCGCGCCTCGGAATGCGGAATGATCCGGGGCGAGCGGTCCGACCGCGGAAAGAGCTTGCCCGCCACATGCATGACGCTCAGCAGCGGTGTCTTCGGCGCGACGGTGAAGACGATCTTGCCACGGGTCCGGGGCGCAAGCTTGCCCAGGGCCTCGGCGATGTCGCGGGCCTTGTAGTGGATCAGGCTGTCCATCGCCATGACATAGTCGAAACTGCCCAGCCGGTCGCTCAGCATGTCGCCCGCCACGAAGGTGATCTGGCGATGATACTTATCAGGGATCCGGCTTTTCGCCACGTCCAGCAGGCTTTGCGAAATGTCGCAGGCCACGACCTCGGCGCCGCGCTGGACCAGCTCCAGCGTCATCGGCCCGGCGCCGCATCCGGCGTCGAGCACCCGACATCCGGTCAGGTCGTCGGGCAGCCGCGCCAGCATCGCGGCGCGCATCTGGTCGCGCCCCTCGCGCACCGTCTGGCGGATGCGCGACACCGGGGCATCCGAAGTCAGATGCTCCCATGTCTTGGCGGCGGTACGGCCGAAATAGGTCTCGAGTCGTTCCCGGGTGCGGGCGTAGCTGTCCATCAATCGAACCCAAGCAGTTCAAAGATTTCACGGTCGGGCAACGGATGCGGTGCCAGGGGCTCGGTTCCGGCCCAGAGCAGCTCCGCCAGCCGCAGGTATTCGGCACGGCACTGAACGATGTCCTCGTCGTCGGGCATCTCGAACAGCGTCTTCTTCATCAGCCGCGAGCGGCGGATCGCATCGACCAGCGGCATATGCGCGATACGCTCGAAGCCCACGCGCTTGCAGTACTTGTCGACCTGGTCGGTATCTTCCGACCGGTTCGCGATGCAGCCCGCCAGCCGCACGTTGTAGTTCTTCGACTTGGCCTGAACCGCGGCGATGATCCGGTTCATGGCGTAGATCGAGTCGAAATCATTCGCGGTCACGATCACCGCGCGGTCGGCATGCTGCAGGGGCGCGGCAAAGCCGCCGCAAACCACGTCGCCCAGAACGTCGAAGATCACCACATCGGTATCTTCCAGCATGTGGTGCTGTTTCAGCAGCTTGACGGTCTGACCGACGACATAGCCGCCGCAGCCGGTGCCCGCGGGCGGGCCGCCCGCCTCGACGCACATCACGCCGTTGAAGCCCTCGACCATGAAATCCTCGGGCCGCAGCTCTTCGGGGTGGAAATCCACCTCCTTGAGCACGTCGATCACCGTGGATTGCAGATGCCCCGTCAGGGTGAAGGTCGAATCGTGCTTGGGATCGCAGCCGATCTGCAGCACGCGCTTGCCGAGCATGGAAAAGGCCGCCGACAGGTTCGACGAGGTCGTCGACTTGCCGATCCCGCCCTTGCCATAGACCGAAAAGACCTTGGCCCCCTCGATCTTCATCGTTTCGTCCTGATGGACCTGAACGGAGCCTTCGCCGTCCTCGCCTCTCAGCACCGGAATGTCATCTCTGGGGCTCATTGGTTCCCTCCGTTCGCGGCTTATTCCGCCGCCACTATGCCTTCAAGCCGGTCTTCCAGCTCATCGGCCGCCGCCTGCAATGCGGCCAGGGTTTCGGCGTCGGGTTGCCAGTAGTTGCGGTCATGGGCTTCGAGAAGGCGGTTCGCCATCCGGGCCGATGCCGCAGGGTTCAGGCTGGCCAGCCGTTTTCTCATGTCTTCGTCCAGGACGAAGGTTTCCGACAGCCGTTGATACACCCACGGTTCCACCTGGCCGGTTGTCGCCGACCACCCGAGAGTGTTGGTGACCTGCGCCTCGATCTGGCGCACGCCTTCATGCCCGTGCTTGAGCATGCCTTCGAACCATTTCGGGTTGAGGCTGCGCGACCGGGTTTCCAGGGCCACCTGATCCTGAAGCGTGCGCACCTTGCCCTCGCCCCGGGTCTGGTCTCCGATATAGACGGCCGCATCCTGCCCGCCCCGGGCGCGTTTCACCGCCCGCGCGATGCCGCCCAGCGTGTCGAAATAGTGATCGACGGTCGTCACGCCGAGTTCCACGCTTTCGAGGTTCTGATAGGCGACGTCCACATCCTTCAGCGTCTGCTGCAACAGCGCCGCATTGGCCCTAGACTTGCCGTCGCGCCCATAGGCGAAGCTTTTCCGCGCCTCGTAGGCATCGGCCAGCTCGTCCTCGTCGCCCCAGGCGCCGCTGTCGACCAGCCCGTTGACGTTCGAGCCATAGGCGCCCTCGGCATTCGAGAAGACCCGCAGCGCCGCGGTTTCCATGTCGACGCCCATCTTCTCGGCATGTGCCAGCGAATGGGCCCGGATGAAGTTCTGCTCCAGCGGCTCGTCCTCGGCCATCGCGGCCTTCCAGGCGGCCTCGGCCAACATGCGGGTCTGCAGCGGCAGCAGGTCGCGGAAGATGCCCGACAGCGTCATCACCACATCGACCCGCGGCCGACCGAGTTCTTCCAGCGGCACCAGATCGGCGCCCGCCAGACGGCCGTAATTGTCGAACCGCGGCTTCGCGCCCATCAGCGCCATGGCCTGGGCGATGGGGCCGCCGTCGGATTTGATGTTGTCCGACCCCCACAGCACCATCGCCACCGAGCGCGGCAGCGTCGCATGGGCGTCCAAGAGCTTCTGCGCCTGCTTCGCGCCTTCCAGCATGGCGAACTGGGTCGGCATGCGGAACGGGTCGAAGGCATGGATGTTGCGCCCCGTCGGCAGCACGTCCGCCGAACGGATCAGATCGCCGCCGGGCACCGGCTTGATGTAGCGCCCACCCAGCGCGCGCATGATCGCGGGCAGTTCGGTGTCCTGCTGCAGCCAGTAATCGACCTTCTCGCGGGTCTCGGCATCGGTATCGGTCATCACCCGCAGATGCTCGGCCCGTTCCTCGGGCGTCACCGTGCGGCCGACCACATGCAGCCCGTCGGGGATCAGCGCGTCCTCGGTTTCCAAGAGCTTCAGCCACAGCTTTTCGGGCGGCGTACCGGTCATGTCGACGGCGTCGGCCTGGGCCGCGATCAGCTCTTCCAGATCGGCCTGCTCGGGCGAGCCGGGCTCGGTCTGGCGCCAGCGGGTCAGGCTGTCCTTCAGCTCCTGCAGGCCCTTGTAAAGGCCCGAGGCAGCCAGCGGCGGCGTCAGGTGGGTGATCGTCACCGCGTTCGACCGGCGCTTGGCCAGCGTCGCCTCGGACGGGTTGTTCGACGCATAGAGATAGACGTTCGGCATGTCGCCGATCAGCCGGTCGGGCCAGTCGCGGAAGCACATGCCCGCCTGCTTGCCCGGCATGAATTCCAGCGCGCCATGCATCCCGAAATGCAAAAGCACATCCGCGCGGAAGGTGTTCTTGAGCCACAGATAGAAGGCGCTGAAGGCATGGGTCGGCGCGAAGCCCCGTTCGAACAGAAGCCGCATCGGGTCGCCCTCGTAGCCGAAGGTCGGCTGGACCCCCACGAAGACATTGCCGAATTCGCGGCCCAGCACGAAGACGCCGCGCCCGTCCGACCGGATCTTGCCCGGGGCAGGCCCCCAGACGGATTCGATCTCGGCCAGCCAGGGCGTGCCGCGCACCAGATCGTCGGCGGGCACATGGGCGGCCACGTTGCCTTCCTGACCATAGGTCTTGGCATTGCCCTCGAGAATGGCGGCGCGCAGCTCGTCGACATTGGCAGGCAGTTCGCCGGTCTCGTAGCCCTCGGACTTCATCCGGTGCAGAGTATTGAAAAGGCTTTCGAAGACAGACAGATAGGCAGCGGTGCCGATCGCGCCCGCATTCGGCGGGAAGCCGAAGAGGACGATGCCGACCTTGCGGCTTTCGGTTTCCGACCGGCGCAGCCGGGACAGCCGTTCGATCCGGGCGGCCAGCGTCGCCACGCGCTCGGAACAGGCGGCCATTTCCTTGGCCTCGCCCTTGTGGGTGCAGTCGCGCGGGCAACCCTTGCAGCCCTCGGGCCCGTGGCGGCCGCCAAAGACGGTGGGCGAGATCGCCCCGTCCAGTTCCGGCAGCGCGATCAGCATGGTGGTTTCGACCGGACCGAGCCCGCCCGAGGATTCGCTCCATTGCCCCAGCGTCTGGAATTCCAGCGGATGGGCGGCGATATAGGGCACATCGAGCCCGCTCAGCACCTCGACCGCGGCATCGCTGTCGTTATAGGCCGGACCGCCGATCAGGCTGAACCCGGTCAGCGACACCAGCGTGTCGATATGAACGCTCTGCTCGCCGGTGAAATAGGCGGCGATGGCGGGCCGGGCGTCGAGCCCGCCCGCGAAGGCCGCGATCACCCGGATGCCGCGTTCTTCCAGCGCCCGGATCACCGCATCGTAATGGGCAGTGTCCGAGGCAAGGATGTAGGAGCGCATCAACAGGATGCCGACGGTCGCGACCGGTGCGGCGGGCTGCGGCAGGTCCTTGATGTCGGTGGTGATGCGATGCGGGATGTCGGGATGGTACAGCCCGGTCTCGGGATATTCGATCGGCGCCTCGGACGGGCCGCCGCGCCAAGAGGCGTCCTTGGCATAGCGCGAGATCAGAAAGCGCACCATCTGCTCGACATTGTCGTCGGACCCGCCCAGCCAGTATTGCATGGTCAGGAACCAGGCGCGCAGATCCTGCGCCTTGCCCGGCAGGTATTTCAGCATCTTGGGCAGGCGGCGCAGCATGGCCATCTGCTTTTCGCCGCCGGTCTTGACCTGACCGTTCTCGTCCCGGACGTTGCCGCGCAGCTTCTTCAATAGCTTCATCGGCCCCGAGGCGGGCTTGGACATGTCCAGATCGCCCATCCGGGTCAGCTGGACGATCTGCTTGTCGGCGATGATGCCGATCATCGCGTCGCAATCGTCGCGGCGGGCTTTCAGCTCGGGCAGGATGGCGTTGATATGCTCCTCGATGAACAGCAGGTTCACCAGGATGATGTCGGCATTCAGAACGTCGTCCTTGGCCCGGACCAGCGCGCCCGGGTTTTCCGACCAGGTCGCGGCGGCGTGAACCGTCACCCGGAGCCCGGGGAAATCCTCGGCAAGACGCTCGGTGACCCGCTCGCAAGGACCCGCAGAATGCGAATCCAGCGTGACGATGACTACTCGATACCCGGGGTAATGACGTTCATCGCGCATAATGGGCCTTCGCCTCGTACAAGGTTTCGACACTGATCTCGTGCACGCCCTTCTCAAGCGCGAACTTCTCGGTATTCCGCTTGGCCTTGCCGCGCACGAAGAAGGGGATCTTCTTCAGTTCCTTCTCGGCTGGGCTCAGCCAGACGATCTCGCCCTCGGCCGGCGCCCCGACGGCGGCGGCTTCCTGATCGGCCTCGGGTTCGGCCTCGACGGTCCTCGCCTTGGCAGCCCCGCCATGATGCGAGGCACCGGCATCGTCGTGGAACTCGAAATCCTCGCGGAACATGTGCAGCAGGTGCTCTTCCAGCCCCATCACCAGCGGATGGACCAGCGTGTCGAAGATCACGTTGGCGCCCTCCCAGCCCATTTGCGGGCTGTAGCGGGCGGGGAAGTCCTGAACGTGCACGGGCGCCGAGATCACGGCGCAGGGAATGCCCAGCCGCTTGCCGATATGGCGCTCCATCTGGGTGCCGAGGATCATCTCGGGGGCCAAGTCCTCGATGGCCTTCTCGACCTCGAGGTAATCGTCGCTGATCAGCGCCTCGACCCCGAACTCCTTGGCAAGCTTGCGGATCTCGCGGGCGAATTCGCGGTTGTAGCAGCCAAGCCCGACGACCTCGAATCCCATCTCGTCGCGCGCGACGCGGGCCATGGCCTTGACGTGGGTGGCATCCCCGAACAGGAAGACGCGCTTGCCGGTCAGATAGGTCGAGTCGACCGATTGCGAATACCAGGGCATCCGCAGGCGGGCATCGTCGGCCTTGGGTTGGACGCCCGCGATCCCGGCCACCTCGGCAATGAAATCGCGGGTCGCGCCGACGCCGATCGGCACCGTCTTGGTGAAGGGCTGGCCGAGGTTTTTCTCCATCCAGCGCGCCGCGGTCTCGGCATGCTCGGGATACATCAGCACGTTGAAATGCGCGGCCCCCATCCGGGCGATGTCAGCGGGCGCAGCCCCCATGGGCGCGACCACATTGACCGAGATGCCCATCTCTTCCAGCAGCGCCGTCACCTCGACGATATCGTCGCGATGCCGGAAGCCCAGCCCCACCGGCCCGATCAGGTTGGCCGAGACATGCGCCGTGCGCTCGATCGGCCGGGCGATGGCCTTGACGATCTGGTAGAAGGTCTCGTCCGAGCCGAAGTTTTCCTTGCGCTGATAGCTCGGCAGTTCCAGCGGGATCACCGGAATGCCCAGATCCATGGTCGCGGCCATGCCTTCGGGGTCGTCCTGGATCAGTTCGGCGGTGCAGGAAGACCCCACGATCATCGCCTGCGGCTTGAACCGGTCGAAGGCGTCATGCAGCGAGGTCTTGAAGAGGTTCGCGGTGTCCTCGCCCAGATCGCGCGCCTGGAAGGTGGTGTAGCTGACCGGCGGACGGTGGTTGCGCCGTTCGATCATCGTGAACAGCAGGTCGGCATAAGTGTCGCCCTGCGGCGCGTGCAGCACGTAATGCAGACCCTTCATGGCGGTCGCGACACGCATCGCGCCGACATGGGGCGGGCCTTCATAGGTCCAGACGGTCAGCTTCATGCCGCGCCCTCCAGCCCGGCCAGAATTGCGCGGCGGCGCAACGGGCGGGCGAAGAGACCGGCCAGATCGCCGGCCTGCTCATAGAAATGGACAGGCGTGAACACCAGTTCGATGGCCCATTTCGTGGTCATGCCTTCGGACTCCAGCGGGTTCGCAAGCCCGAGCCCGCAGACCGTCAGGTCGGGCCGGGCGGCCCGGCAGCGGTCGAGCTGCAGATCGACATCCTGGCCCTCGGCGATCACCGGCCCCTCGGCCAGAAGATCGAGATCGGGACCGACGATCTGCTTGTTGATGAAGGGGGCGCCGACCTCGACCGCGGTCATGCCGCATTCGCGGGTCAGGAAGCGCGCCAGCGGAATTTCCAGCTGACTGTCGGGGAAGAAGAAGATCGACTTGCCGCCCAGCGTCTCGGCGGCCGCCGCGATGGCCTTGCGGGCCCGGGCGCGCGGGGCGTCGGTGACCTTCGCGAAGGTTTCGGGCGAGACCCCGAATTCCTGCGCCACGGCCCATAGCCAGGCGGTCGTCCCCTCTTCGCCGAAGGGGAACGGCGCGGGCAGGATGCGCGCACCGCGGCGTTCCAGCCCGGCGGCGGTCTCGTTCAGGAAGGGCTGGGTCAGCGCAACGACGGTATTCGCCCCCACCCCGGGCGCTTCGGCCGCGCGGTGGGCGGGCAGGCAGCGCACCGGCGCCACGCCCATCTCGGCCAGCAGCGACAACGCCTGATCCTCGACCACATCGGGCAGCGCGCCGACCATCAGCAGCTGACGCTCGTCGGTCTTGGGCAGGGTCGGCACCATGGTCGCGAGGCAGGCATCCTCGCCCTCGGTGAAGGTCGTCTCGATCCCCGAGCCGGAATAGTTCATCACCCGCACATGGGGGGCATGGCGTTCGGTCAGCCGTTCGGCCGCGCGGTGCAGGTCAAGCTTGATCACCTCGGACGGGCAAGACCCCACCAGGAACAATTGCTTGATGTCGGGACGGCGCGCCAGCAGCCGGTCGACCTCGCGGTCGAGTTCGGCATTGGCGTCGGCAAGCCCGGCCAGATCCTTTTCCTCGAGGATGGCGGTGCCAAAGCGCGGCTCGGCGAAGATCATCACGCCCGCGGCCGATTGCAGCAGATGCGCACAGGTGCGCGAGCCGACCACCAGGAAGAAAGCGTCCTGCATCTTGCGGTGCAGCCAGATGATCCCGGTCAGACCGCAGAACACCTCGCGCTGGCCGCGTTCCTTAAGGACGGGCGCGTTGCGGCAACCGGCGGCGGGCGGGGCGGGGGTAAATCCGGTCATGCGGCGACCTCCGTTGCCTCACCCTGCAACCGGGCCATCCGCAGCTTCCACAGGAACTGCCCGGCATTGATGACATAGGTGCTGTAGGCCGCCAGCGCGATCAGCATCTGGCCGGTCGGGCCCACGCTGCCGGTCAGCAGCGCCCACAGATACAGCGTATGCAGCGCAATCACCGCCATCGAGAAGACGTCTTCCCAGAAGAAGGCGGGCGCGAAGAGATAGCGGCCGAACACGACCTTCTCCCAGATCGCACCGGTGACCATGATGGTGTAAAGCACCAAGGTCTTGATCACGATCGAGATCGTGGCCGCCTCGTAGCCCGCCCCGGTCACAAGGTACCGCAGGACGAGAACCAGCGAGACCAGAAAGACCAGGAACTGCAACGGCGCCAGAACGCCCTGCACGACGGTCCACTTGGTCGAGTCGCGACGGCGACGCTCTTCCGGCGTATAGAGTTGGACCGCCCTTGGGGCGGTTCCCACGTTTTCCGGCATCCTCCGACTCCCTGACAGACGGTGGCTTGGGCCTCACGTTAGACCTCTGGCGCGGAAAGTGTCAATTGTAATTTACACTCTTTCCGTTTACACTCCTCTCGATCCGAGGGGTGTCGAGCGCCCGGGGCAGAGCAAAAGAGCCTATATTTTCTAAAGGCTTGCCTGCGCCGTCTTGATTCCTCCAGCCACGAGGGCCAACAAGTGTCAATCGGCTTTGACAACGCTGGACAGTCCCCAGAGCGCGTTGCGCACCGGTCGTATCGAATCCGCCGGGCCGGTCCTCGGCCGGGGGCGTATCATGGCTGAGCCGCAGAAGTCGATAGCGCCTGCCGGGCCGCCCTCCCGCCCCTGCGAGCGTCATGACGAGGTCGAAACCCTCGCGAGCCAGGTGCTTTCGGCGCTGGCGCAGCGCTCGGGCGACGGGGCGGAGGCGGTGAGCTCCAAGATTCTGGCCGAATTCTGCGCCGACGTGCTGCGCGGCGACCGGTCGATCCGGACCGGCGCGCTGGCCACGCTGCGCCGCCACGGGATTTCCGCGACCGCCATCGTCGACGGCTATATCCCCGCCGCCGCGCGCGAACTGGGCGACCGCTGGTGCCGCGACGAACTGAGCTTTGCCGACGTGACCATCGGCGCGGCGCGGCTGCAGGCGATGCTGCGCGAACTGGGCGCGGCCAATGCCTGCGACATGCTGGCCGCCTCGGACGCGCCCAATATCATGATGATCGTGCCGCATGACGAATTCCACACGCTGGGCGGCATGACCGCCGCCAACCAGATGCGCCGCATGGGCGCGTCGGTCTGTCTGGCGCTGGGCCAGACCGAGGACGAGATCCTGCAAAAGGCCATGGCGCGGCAATTCGATCTGGTGGCGATTTCCGTCTCCTGCCGCCAGAAGCTCGACTCGACCCGGCGCCTGGTGAACGGCTTGCGCCGGGCGCTCGGCTCCGGCGTGCCGATCGTGATCGGCGGTCGGGTTGCCGACGGGGCCGAGGATATCTGCGCGCTGACCGGCGCGGACGCGGCCACATCGGACGCGCACGAGGCGTTGCGCCTTTGCGGCATGGACAGAAGAACGCTGGCGCCCGGCGCCGGCCGGTCAGGGCAGGACCAGTGACGGGGAGGCGGCCGGGACGGCCGGAAAAGGGCGCGTGACGTCAAGGGGCACCAAATACTGGAACAGCGGCGCGATCCCTCTCATCGCGCCCGAGATGCTGGGCGAAATCATCGCCACGGCCTGCGACGTCGCGATCGTCCTCTCGCCCGAGGGTCGTGTGCTGTCGGTCTTGGTGAACAAGGACCATCACGCCCATGGGCAGCTCGATCACTGGGAAGGCCGCGACATCCGCGACGTGCTGACCCAGGACAGTCGCCCCAAGCTTGACGCGCGGCTCGAGTTCTTCGCCCGGGGCGGCGAGACCGGAAAACCGGTCGAACTGAACCATGCCGATGGCGAGGGCTGGTCTTTCCCGGTCCGCTATTCCTTCCACACCATCGGCCCCGACGGCAGCACGCTGCTGATGCTGGGCCGCGACCTGCGCCCCATCGCCGAGATGCAGATGCAGCTCATCGAGGCGCAGATGGCGCTGGAGCGGGACTACGAGACCCAGCGCGAATACGACACCCGCTACCGCGTCCTGTCCGAATCGACCCGCGACGCCTTCGTCTTCGTCGGAACCAAGTCGGGCCGGGTGGTCGATGCCAATCCGGTGGCCTGCGAGCTTCTGGGCGCCGAGCGTGCCGAACTGATCGGCAACGCCTTCGCCCAGGAATTCGACGGCCGCCGCCGGGCCGAGTTCCTCGAGGCGCTGAGCCAGGTGGCCCTGTCGCCCGAGGCGCATCCGCTGCCGCTGGAAACCCGGCGCACCCGGGTCCGGATCCGGCTGCGCCCGATTGCCTTCCGCGCGGCGGGCGAGCCGCTGATCCTGTGCCGGCTGGACCGGACCGAGGACCGCGAGCCCAATGGCGGCGAGATGGGCGAGACGCTTCTGGCCTTCTACCGCCAGGGTGTCGATGCGCTGGTCTTCACCGACCCGCAAGGCGTGATCCTTGCCGCCAATGACAGCTTCCTCGGGCTTGCCGATGCGCCGCATGTGGGGTCGGTCAAGGGCCGGTCTCTGGGCGATTATCTGGTGCGCGGCAGCGTCGATCTGAGGGTGCTCGTCGAAAACGCCACCCGCAGCGGGCAGATGCGGTTCTTCGCCACCAAGCTGTCGGGCGAATATGGCGCCCAGGTCTCGGTCGAGATTTCGGCCACCTATCTCAAGGACCAGGCCAGCCCCTGCATCGTCTACGTGATCCGCGACGCCAGCCGCATGGAGGGCGCGCGCAAGCCCGGCGTCGCGGTGTCGGACGACGCGATGCGCTCGGTGATGGAGCTGGTGGGCTCCGCCAGCCTCAAGGACATCGTGACCGAAACCACCGATGTGGTCGAAAAGATGTGCATCGAGACCGCCGTCGAACTGACGCGGAACAACCGCGTGGCGGCGGCCGAGATGCTGGGGCTCTCGCGCCAGAGCCTTTATGTGAAGCTCCGGAAATACGGGCTCCTCAGCAGAGACGGGGGCGACTCGTGACGCCCCTGCAGGGAAGCAAGACCCGCCCCCGACGGGGCCAGGAGAATCTGCGGAAGACATGACCGATATCTCGAACGTGCCGAACCGGCGTCTGCCGGACCCCGCCGCCATGGTGACGCTGATCAAGCCGATCACCTGGTTTCCCCCGATGTGGGCCTATCTTTGCGGCACCGTGTCCTCGGGGGTGTCGCCCCTGTCGAAACCCGGCCTCGTGCTGCTGGGCATCGTGCTGGCAGGCCCTGTGGTCTGCGGCATGAGCCAGGCCGCGAATGACTGGTGCGACCGGCATGTCGACGCCATCAACGAACCCTATCGCCCGATCCCCTCGGGCCGCATTCCGGGGCGCTGGGGGTTCTATATCGCCTGCGCGATGTCGCTTCTGGCGCTGGTGATCGGCTGGCAGCTGGGCCCCTGGGGCTTTGTCGCCACGATCCTCGGCGTTGCCGCCGCCTGGGCCTATTCGGCCGAACCCGTGCGGCTGAAGAAATCCGGCTGGTGGGGGCCGGGGCTGGTTGGCATCTCGTATGAATCGCTTCCGTGGTTCACCGGAGCGGCCGTTCTGTCGGCGGGCGCCCCCTCGATCTATGTGGTGGTGATCGCGCTGCTTTACGGGATCGGCGCGCACGGGATCATGACCCTGAACGACTTCAAGGCGCTGGAGGGCGACCGCCAGATGGGCGTGAACTCGCTGCCCGTGACCATGGGGCCGCGCAAGGCCGCCTGGGTTGCGTCCATCGTGATGGCGGTGCCACAGGCGGTGGTGATCGGGCTTCTGGTCCTGTGGGACCGGCCGTTCCATGCCGCGGGCGTGACCGCCGTGCTGCTGGTGCAGTTCTGGGCGATGTCGGTGATGATGAAGGACCCCAAGGGCAAGGCGCCCTGGTATAACGGCGTGGGCGTCGTCCTCTATGTGTCCGGCATGATGATCTCGGCCTTCGCGATCCGGTCGCTCGGAGCGCTCTGATGACGCTGAGCTGGCTGCAGATCGTCCGGCTGGGGCTCGTGCAGATGAGCCTTGGCGCGGTCGTGGTGCTGACCTCGTCCACGCTGAACCGGCTGATGGTGGTCGAACTGGCGCTTCCCGCCGTGCTGCCGGGGCTGCTGGTGGCACTCCATTACGCGATCCAGATCACCCGGCCCAGCTGGGGGTTCCTGTCGGACACGCGCGGCCAGCGCACCCGGTTCATCATCGGCGGCATGGCGATCCTGGCGCTGGGCGGCTATCTCGCCGCAACCGGCGTCGTGGTGATGGAAGACCATTACGGCGCGGGGCTGGCGCTCTCGGTCCTGGCCTATGCGCTGATCGGCATCGGCGTCGCGGCCTGCGGCACCTCGCTTCTGGCGCTGCTGGCCACCGCCACCGCGCCCGAACGCCGCGCGGCGGCGGCCACCATCACCTGGCTGATGATGATCGCGGGCATCGGCATCACCGCCGGCACGGTCGGCGCCTTCCTCGATCCCTATACGCCCGCGCTGCTGCTGGAAATCGTGACCGTGGTCACCCTGGGCGCGGTCGCGGTGACCACGCTGGCGGTCTGGGGCATCGAAAAGCGCGTGGTCGCCCATCGCGAACCCGACGAGATGCCGTTCTGGAAGGGCATCGGCGAGGTCTGGGCCGAGCCCCGCGCCCGCGTCTTCACGCTGTTCGTGTTCCTGTCGATGGTCGCCTATTTCATGCAGGAACTGATCCTCGAGCCGTTCTCGGGCCTTGTGTTCGAGTTCACACCCGGCCAGTCGACCTCGCTGTCGGGGGCCCAGCATGGCGGCGTCTTCCTCGGCATGGTCGTGGTCGGCATCGGCAGCTCGGTGCTGCGGATCTGGGCCTTGCGCACCTGGGTGATCCTCGGCTGCCTCGGCTCGGCCGCGGCCCTGACAAGCATCGCCGCACTTGGGCATTTCGGCGCGCATCTGCCGCTGACGCCCGCCGTGGTGCTGATGGGCTTTTTCAACGGCATCTTCACCGTCGCCGCCATCGGCGCGATGATGGCGCTGGCAGGCGAGGGCCGCGACGCGCGCGAGGGCACGCGGATGGGGCTCTGGGGCGCGGCGCAGGCCATCGCCGCGGGCTTTGGCGGCCTTGTCGGCGCCGCCGCGGCCGACGGTTTGCGCCAGATCATGGACGACGCACCCGCCTTTGGCGTGGTGTTCCTGACCGAAGCGATCCTCTTCGTGCTGGCTGCTGCAATGGCCCTGAGGATCATGGATGGAAATCGACCCACAACGGAAAACGCAGGTCTTGTGCCAGGGGAGTAAGACAGATGATTTATGACGTTGTTGTCGTCGGGGGCGGCCCCGCCGGCGCCACCGCCGCAGAGGATCTTGCCCGTTCGGGCAAGAAGGTCGCGCTTCTGGACCGCGAGGGCCGGATCAAGCCGTGCGGCGGCGCGATCCCGCCGCGGCTGATGCGCGATTTCAACATTTCCGACGAACAGCTGGTGGCCAAGATCGACACCGCGCGGATGATCTCGCCCTCGGGCCGTTTCGTCGACATCCCGATCGAGAACGGCTTCGTCGGCATGGTCGACCGCAAGGATTTCGACCCGTTCCTGCGCGCCCGCGCCGAACGCGCCGGTGCCACCCGCTTTACCGGCACCTTCGTCCGGGTCGAGCGCGAGGAGGAAAAGACCTTCCTCGTCTTCCGCGACAAGCAGTCGAAGGAAGAGGTCAGGCTTCAGACCAAGTTCATCATCGGCGCCGACGGCGCGCGGTCTGACGTCGCGCGTGCCGAAGTGCCCGGCGGCGACAAGATCCCCTATGTGATCGCCTATCACGAGATCATCGACGCGCCGATGGCGGTCGGCAACTACCAGCCCAACCGCTGCGACGTGATCTATGACGGCCGGATCAGCCCCGATTTCTACGGCTGGGTGTTCCCGCACGGGCATACCTGCTCGGTCGGGATGGGCACCGGCGTCGACGGCTTCGACCTGAAACAGGCAACCGCCGATCTGCGCAAGATGGCCGGGCTCGACCAGGCCGAGACGATCCGCAAGGAAGGCGCGCCGATCCCGCTGCGTCCGATGGACAAGTGGGACAACGGCCGCGACGTGGTCGTGGTGGGCGATGCTGCGGGCACCGTGGCGCCCAGTTCGGGCGAGGGCATCTACTACGCGATGTATGGCGGGCGCGTGGGCGCGGCTGCGGTCTCGGCGGCGCTGGCCTCCGGCCGCGCGTCGGATCTGAAGCTGGCCCGGCAGATGTTCATGAAGGACCACAAGAACACCTACAAGGCGCTGCAGGCGATGCAGGACGCCTATTACCACAGCGACGAACGGCGCGAACGCTTCGTGTCGCTCTGCCACGATGTCGACGTGCAGACGCTGACCTTCGAATCCTACATGAACAAGAAGCTGACCAGGAAACGCCCGCTTGCCCATATCAAGATCGGGATCAAGAACGTCGCCCACCTGACGGGCCTGGTGTCGCCGCAATACACATGAGCGAAATGATCCCGGCCTGGGTCAACGGCGAACTGACACCGGTCGAGAAGCTGGAGGCCCACCAGAAGGGCCTCCGCCACAAGGCGATCTCGGTCTTCGTTCTGGATGGCGACCGGGTGCTGATCCAGCGCCGGGCGCTGGGCAAGTATCACACGCCCGGCTTCTGGGCGAATACCTGCTGCACCCATCCGCGCTGGGACGAGGAGTCGAAGACCTGCGCCAACCGTCGGCTGGCCGAAGAGCTGGGCATCACCGGCCTGACGCTCGAATTCCGCGAGCAGGTCGAATACCGCGCCGATGTGGGCAACGGGCTGATCGAGCACGAGGTGGTCGACATCTTCGTCGCCGAGGCCGGGCCCGATCTGACCTGGGACCTGAACCCCGACGAGGTGATGGATGCCCGCTGGATCGGTCTGGACGATCTGGCGCGCGAGACCCGCGAGACCGAGGGCGTCTATACGCCCTGGCTGCGGATCTATCTTGAAAAGCACAGCGACGCGATCTTCGGATCGCTCGCCTCGGCCTGAGCGCCTTTTCGGTCCGGGCTTTGGCCCGGGCCGGTTCTTGCCTGCGCCGTCAGGCCCGCCGCACAAGCCGCACCAGCGGCAGGATCGCGAAGCTCGTCACCGCGACCAGCACCGATCCGGCCGCGATCCCCACCACGCCGTCCAGCGCCGCCGTCACGATCCATTCGGTCGCGCCCTTTGCCACCGGGATTGCCCCGGCCACGGCCATCGCCGCGTGGCGGATCGCCTCCTGCGGCAGATGCCACCCCAGTTCGTGGGCGCCATGCACCAGGATCGAGCCGCCGACCCAGATCATCGCGGCCGTCCCAACGACCAGCAGCAGCGTCATGACCTTGGGCATGGCCCGCACGATCCCGATGCCAAACCCGCGCGTCAGCGCCAGCCGTCCCTTCTCGGCCATCGCCAGCCCGATATCGTCGGCCTTCACGATAAGCCCGACCGCGCCATAGACGACGACGGTGATCAGCGCGCCTGCCAGCGCCATCGCCGCCGCCTCGACCCAGATCGTCATGTGGTCGGGCAATGAGGCAAGGATGATGGTCATGATTTCGGCCGACAGGATGAAATCGGTCTTGATCGCGCCCTTGACCTTGGCCTCTTCCAGATGGGCCGCCGACATCTGACCGTCCGGCCCGGCCTCGGCCGCGTGATGGGACGGCCGAAGCGCGTGCCAGATCTTCTCGACCCCCTCGAAGCAAAGGTAACCCCCGCCCAGCATCAGCAAGGGCGCGATCGCCCAGGGCGCGAATTGCGACAGCACCAGCGCCACGGGAAGAAGAATCACCAGCTTGTTGAACAGCGATCCGCGGGCAATTCCCCAGACGATGGGCAATTCGCGGGCAGGCGAGAAACCCTGAACGTATTTGGGCGTGACCGCAGCATCGTCGACAACCGCCCCCGCCGCCTTGGACGAGGCCTTCACCGCCTGCCCCACCACATCGTCCACCGAAGCGGACGCAACCTTGGCGATCGCCGCCACGTCATCGAGCAGCGCCAGTAACCCGCTCATCGCCTGTCTCTATCCTGTTCTGCCCCGTCGTCCTGCGGCGCAAGGATAGCGCACCGCCCGGCCGGGTCCAATAGCGGCAGCCGGGCCGGGGGCGCCCTGCGGCATCCTCCCCGAGCCGGGATCGGGATCGGCAAGCCCCCGCCCGACCGGACGCCAGGACAATCCTTTTGAAATCCGGGATTGACGCAATGCTGCTGTTGTTTTTGAGTTGTATTAATCGTAATGACAACCCGAGCGCGATCTTCTCTCTCGGTCGCCTGGAACCATCAGGGTAACTGCCATGGACTCCGACCAGCGCCAGCCGGCCGAGGCCCGTTTCGTGCGCCCGGTCGACGGCTTCTGCCAACCGCTGCCCCAGGCCAGTCTGCGCCGCGTCGCGCAGGAGGCCCTGATGCGCGTCGCCCGCCTGCCCTGCCCGTCGCCCAGCCCCTTGCCCAGCCCGTCGCCGTCGCCACCACCGTCGCGCTACCCACGCGCCGAGCCGCCCGCTCTGGCCGAGATCGAAGCGCTGTGCGCGACGCTCGCGACGGGCGATCTTTTGCAGTCCCGCCAGATCCTCGATGCCCATCTGGCGGCGGGGCGCGACAAGACCTGGATTGCCGAGGCGCTGTTGCCCGAGGCGGCAAGGCTGATGGGCCGCCGCTGGGAAAGCGACGAGGTCAGTTTCGTTCAGGTGGGGCAGGCCGTGGGCCGGCTTCAGCGGCTTTTGCGGCTTGTGCGTGCCGAGGCCGGCCCCCGCCCGGTCGATCCGGCGCGGCGGGCGCTTTTCGCCACGCCCGAGGCCGAAACCCACACCTTCGGGGTGATCGTGGCTGCCGACATGTTCCGCGACCACGGCTGGGAGATCGAACTGTCGCTGTCCGAACCGCAAGACAGGCTGATCTCCGACCTGACCCAATCGCGGGTGCGCCTTCTGGGCCTGTCCGCCGCCGGACCCCGGTCGGCACTGCCGCTGACGCGGCTGGTCGAGGCGGTCAAAGCGGCGCTGCCCGAGATACGGGTGCTGATCTGCGGCAAGATCCTGCACAACTGCCCCGAAATCGCGCGCCAGATCCCTGCCGACGGGCATGCCGACGACCTGGAGACCGCGCTTTCCCTGGCCGACCGGCTGGTCCTGGAGGCGCGCCCCTGACAGCCCCACCCAATGCCCGCACCCGCTCGCAGCACCCTCGCGCAGCACCCGCTCACAGCACCTGGGGCCGCACCCGGGGCGCCGTGCCGCAGACCGGGCGCGAATTGCACGATCCTGTCGAAAGTGACCGACGCCTTCACGTGCCAGTAGCAAGGACATACGCTCTGCGCTAAAATACCTCACTTGACAGCAGCGCAGAGGCCGCTCGGCCCTCTTCCTCTTCAGCATGGCACCGCCCGGGAACGGCGCCCAAGATCAAGAAAGGGAGCTCGGCATGACAAAGGACTTGATGATCGCGCGTCATCGCGAGGACGCCTTGCATGAGGTGGCCGAGACGCTGGACGGGCTGACGATGTATCTGAGGGCAATCGACAACAAGGCAACCTCGGAACCGGCGCTGGGAAAGCTTGCGCTGCGGATCGAAGGACTCGCCGAGTCGGTCCGCGGTGAGATCGGCCGCCGACGTGCCGCACAAATGCGAACGTATCGGCATCTGCACTGAGGCCGTGCCGCGCCCCGCACCTACTTGAGGCAACGGACAGTTTCCGGGGCCGGGCGGACCCCAGGGGCTGTCGGCAGCCCCAAGACGGCCAGACGGTCCGCAGGAGGACTTTGGCCTGGTCTTGTGTCTTCGGTCGTTCCCGCAGTCATTCCGCACGGGGTCCGATCCGGCGGCCTGCCCTGTCCTGCCCTGTTATGACTTGACGTATTGACGAAACCATCGGTGCCGGGCAGCGTTCATGACCAACGTCTGGACCCTGTTCGATTGAAACGGTATGGATACTTTTCGTAACCCCTCGTTCCCCGGGGTCTGCACGACCAAGCGAAACCTCGAAGCCCTCGGGCGCAGCGACCTCGCGGCGGCAGTGCTGATGGAGCGGATCGTCCGCGACGCCTACGATTCGAAGAGTTCCAGCGCGATCCAGCCGCTGCAATGGTCGATCCTGCGCTATATCGAACGATCGCCCGAAGACCGCTGCACGCTGACCCTCATCGCCAGCTATCTGGGCCTGACCCATGCCCCGGTCAGCCGCGCGGTCAGGACGATGCGCGACCGCGGGCTTGTCGGACAGCGCAGCCATCCGCGCGACGCCCGCAGCGCGATCATCTCGTTGACCGAGGCCGGGCGGGCGGCGCTGGAGCTTGACCCGATCCGGAAGATCGGCTTACTTGTGGGCACCCTGCCGGACAGCGAGCGGGCCGCGATCAAGCGGGCGCTCCGGTCCATCGCGATTTCCCTTTCGTCCTGAGGAGACCTCGATGCCGAAGGTCGTGGTGATCGACGATGACGTCGAGATTCTGAAGATCTTCCCGCGTCTCTTGGCCGGAAGCGAGTTCGAGCCCTGCTGTACCTCGGATGTCGAGACCTTTCTCGAGCGCGTCCGCAGCGAGCGACCGGTGGCCGCCATCGTCGATTTCTGGTTGCTCGACAATACCGCGCTGCCGCTGCTGGACCGGCTTCGGGCCGAGGGGCTGGACCTGCCGGTGGTGCTGATGTCGGGCGGCGGCGGTGGCCATTCGGCACTGATGGCCGAGACCCTCGGCGAGGTCTGCGGGATCGTCTCGTTCCTGCACAAGCCCTTCCGGCGAGCGGAAGTGATCGAGGCTCTGCGCGGCGCGGCGGCGGTCGCGCTGAACTGACCGCAACGCCCGACCGGGGTATGGGTCAGGCCGCCAGCGGCAGGTAAAGCGACACCCGCGTCCCCGCCCGAGAGCTGGCGATGTCGAGGCCGCCCTGCGCGCTCCGGGTGAAGCCCTGCACCATCGCAAGGCCCAGCCCCGTTCCCTCGCCCGCAGGTTTGGTGGTGAAGAACGGCTCGGTCACCCGGCTCAGGATCTCGTCGGGGATGCCGCTGCCGGTATCGGTGATCGAGATTTCCGCATAGGCGCCACGCGGCAGCCGCGAGCCGTCCAGCATCGGACGCGGCGCGGTCAGGCGCACCGGACGGGTTTCCAGCGCCAGCCCGCCTCCCAGCCGCAGCGCATCGCGCGCGTTCAGCAGCAGGTTGATCAGCGCCGCCACCAGCTGGTCCTGCGCGACCTCGACCAATACAGGCGCCTCGGGCGGCGCGATCCGCATCCGGATCGTGGGCGGGATCAGCGGCCGCACCAGCGACCGGACCTCTTCCAGCGCCAGGCACAGATCGACCCGGTCGCGGCCGGCCGGTTCCGCGCGCTGCGCAAAGGCCAGAAGACGGCGGGCCAGCGCCGCGGCCCGGTCGGCCGCCGCCGCGGCCTCGGCGATACAGCGGTCGCGGTCGGTCGGGTCGGAACTGTCGCGGTAGAAATCCAGATTGGCCTGCAGCGCCATCAGCATATTGTTGAAATCATGCGCGATGCCACCGGCCAGTTCGCCCATCGCCTGCATCTTCTGAGCCTGCAGCGACCCGTAGGCAGCGGCCTCGGCGGCCAGTCTCAGGCGGCGTCCGGCCCAGATCGCATGGGCGAAATAGCCCAGCATCGCCAACCCCGAGCCGGTGGCCGCCCCACGCACCGCCATCGAGTCGATCCGCGGCAGCACCATCGCGACCAGCACCATCAGCGCCAGCCCGATGACCGCCGTCTCGGCCAGGACCAGCCAGCGCTGGCTGTCGCCGCGCCGGATCAGGAACACCATCGCGCAGCCCAGCATGGAAAGCGCGGTGATCCGGACCGCCGCCTCGTCCTCGGTCCCAAGCGTGGCCGGAAGCCACAAAAAGGACACCAGCGCCGCCAGGAACAGCCCGCCGGCAATCCGCGTGTCGTGCGCCGTGCAGATCCGGCCCCGGCTCCGCAAAAAGGCAAGATAGGCCAGATTGGCCAGGCCATAGCCCGCCATCCAGATCAGCACCGCCGCCCATCCCGCGGCCTCCTGCAGAACGGCGCCGCCCACCGCCACGCCCAGCCCCCGCAGCAGAAGTTCCTGGGGACGTCCGAATTCAAGCGCGTAAAGCCGGTCGATTTCCCTGCGGTGATCCATACTGTCCTCGGAGCCGAGACGCATCGCGGCGCGGATCTTGCCAGCGCAACCCGCGCTTGTCACCTGCGCCCTGCAGGCGGGTCTGTCCGAAGACCTGCCCTAAGGTTCGGTTAACCTCGTCCGCCCTAGACTTCGGCCCGACACTGACGCAGGCTTGGGCCGATGCCATCCATCCTTTTCGTGCATGAGAACTTTCCGGCCCAGTTCGGCGGCATCGCCGGCTATCTGGTCGCGCGCGGCTGGGACGTGGTCTTCGCCACCGCCGCCGATGGGTTCCCCCGGGACCGCGTGACCCGGATCGCCGCAAGCGGGCTGCGGGTGCTGGGCTATGGCCGCCACCGCGACGTGGACAAGGCCACCCACCGCTACCTGCGCGGCACCGAACGTGCGGTGCTGAACGGACAGGGTCTGGCCCGGGCCGCGATCGCGCTGCGCCAGCAGGGCTTCGCGCCCGATCTGGTGGTGGCCCATTCCGGCTGGGGCTCGGGCAGCTTCGCCCGGGTCGTCTGGCCCAAGGCGCGATTCGTGCCCTATCTCGAATGGTGGTACAATTACCCGCCCGTCGACATGGAGTCCGAAAGCACCGACTCGGCCGAGGACCGCCATGCCGCCACGCTTTGCCGCAACCTGCCCTTCCTGCTGGACCTGCAGGCGGCCGACGCGATCCTGGTGCCGACCACCTTCCAGCGCGACCAGCTGCCCGACTGGCTGCAGGCGCGGACGACCGTGATCCATGACGGCGTCGACATCGACGCGCTGGTCCGCCCACCGCCGGGCGAGCCGCCCTTCACGCTGGAGGGCCTGCCCGACACGGCGCCGCTTGTCACCTATGCCACGCGCGGCATGGAGCCGATGCGCGGCTTTCCCGAATTCATGGCCGATCTGGCCCGGCTTCAGGCCGAGGACGAAACGGTGCACGCGGTCGTCGCGGGCGAGGACTCGGTGCATTACGGCGGCCGCCTGCCAGAGGGCGAAAGCTGGAAGGCGCGCGCCCTGGCCGCGCACGGCTTCGACATGACGCGGCTGCATTTCACCGGACGGCTGCCCGCGGGCCGCTATCGGGCGCTGCTGCGCCGGTCCGACGCGCATGTCTACCTGACCCGGCCCTTCGTCCTGTCCTGGTCGTTGCTCGACGCGATGGCGGCGGCCTGCCCGATGGTCGTCTCGGATACCGCCCCGGTGCGCGAGGTGGTGCCGCCCGACGCCGCCCGTTTCGTCGAATTCCAGACCCCCGGCGAGATCGCATCGGGCATCGCGGCCCTTCTGGCCGACCGCGCCGCCGCCCGCACCCTGGGCGCGCGTGCCCGCGCCCATGCCGTCGCGCATTACGCCCAAGGCGATCTTTACCCGAAACGCGAGGCGTTCTTCCGCGCGGTGATCGGCGGCCCGGTCGGATCCGGTCAGTAGGTCTGGGCGCGGCGGATGCCGTGCATCTCGTTGGCCCGCGCCATCGCTTCGCCCAGCGTGCGGACCCCGACGGCCTGCAGCTCGTCCAGCATGTGGCGGAAGACCTCGGCGGTGGCCTGCGCATCGCCCAGCGCCGTGTGCCGGTGCTCGGGGTCGAGCCGCACCCCGAAGCGGCAGGCCAGCGCATCCAGCGTGTGATCCTCGGCATGGGGATAAAGCGCGGCCGACAGCAGCACGGTGCAGAGCACCGGATGATCGAAGCAAAGCCCCAGCCGGTCTTCCTTCATCTTCAGGAAGGCCATGTCGAAGGCCGCGTTATGGGCGACCAGCACCGAGCCCTCGCAGAAGGCGTGAAATCGCCGCCCGACCGACACGATGTCGGGCACACCGCGCACCATGGCGTCGTCGATGCCGTGGACCGCGGTCGACGAGGCCGGAATGTGCCGCCCCGGATTGACCAGGGTGTTGAAGACCTCGCCGCGCAGGATGCGCCCGTTCACGATGCGCAGCCCGGCGATCTGCACGATCTCGTCGCCCTGCCGCGGAGCAAGCCCGGTGGTCTCTGTGTCGAAGACCACGTAGCCGAGCCCGGCCAGCGGGCGGTCGGCCAGCGTCCCGGCCGCCGCGCGCGGCAGCGAGAAGTCATAGAATTCCGGCCGCGGATCGGCGGGCGTCAGCACCGGCGCCGCCGCAGCCACCAGCGGCAGGACCAGCCGGTGCCCGGTCTCGGTCGGCTCGGCCCAAAGCTCGGTGCCATGGCCTTCCAGCGCATCGCGGCCGAGATATTCGCCATAGCCCGCCGAAAGCGGCGCCGCGAGCCAGCGGTCGATCTGCCCGTCGCTGACCGGCGCGCCCGTCCAGTGCAGCTCCAGACAGACCTCGCGGCCCTCGGGCACGGCGCGCAGCACGAAACCGCCGCGCTGGCCGTCCGCCCGCAGCCCCTCGATCACCCGGCCCAGAAGTTCGGAAATGGCGAAGCCGTCGCAGCGGATGAACTGGCGCCCGCCCTCGAAGCGCAGATCCTCGGGCAGGCGCGCGGTCAGCGCATCGAAGATGTCGTCCGAGGCGACGGCGGGCATCGGCCAGCGCCGGGTGGTGGCGACGCCATAGCGGTCGGCCACCTGGTTCATGCGGTCGACCAGCATCGCCTGTTCGCTGCGCAGCTGGGCAAAGAAGGTCGACCGCATTGCCCCCGCCATGTCGGGATCGGACTCGATGGCGTCGAACAGCGCCCCGATGGCCGCGGTCGGCCGCCGCACTGCCTCGAGCATGGTGTTGAACAGGTGGTCAAGCTCGGCATGCGCCTCGAGATCCTCGGTCGCATCGTGGAAGATCAGCACATAGCCCACGCGCTGCCCCTCGACCGCGACGGGGCTGACGCGCGCCATCAGGAAACGGTCGCCGCTGTCGGTGGCGGCCAGAAAGCGTTCGGCCTCGGCCTCGCCCCGGGCCGCCCGTGCGCCCATCCGGTCGAGCGCGTGGGTCAGCGGTTCGGACCTGAGAAAGGCGGTCAGCGGCCGGTCGAGCCCCAGATCGCCCAGAAGCCCAAGCGCCGCGCGGTTGTACAGCATGATCCGGTGATCGAGCGTGGCCACCACCACCCCTTCGGCCAGATCGCGCAACAGCGCCTCGAACATCGCCTTCTCGCGGTTCAGCGCGGCGGTGCGGTCGGCGATCGCCCGGGCCTGCGCCTCGCGCGTCGCGGCCAGCGCATCGTGGATCGCATTGGCGGCAGGGGCCAGCGCCCCCAGATAGCGCGCGGGCGCCTCGTCGATATCGGCGGCGATGTCGACGCGGGCCCGGGTCTGCAGATCGGCCGCCAGCGCCTGGATCGGCCGGGCAACGTTCGAATCGAACAAGAGCCCCACCCAGGCCGCGAGCCCCAGCAACCCGCACCCCGCCAGCACGCCCGCGATGACATAGCCGTCGGCCGGCCCGCCCGCCCGGGCATGGCCGAACCAAAGGCCCAGCCCCAGAAGCACCGTGCCGCCCAATGCCAGCGCCCCGAAGAACAGCGCGAATCGAACTCTCAGCCCTAGCCGCTCATGCATCCATGTCTCCCCCCAGCAGCGCACGGATCTGGGCCGTCAGATCCGCGGTCGCAAAGGGTTTTGTCAGGAACGCATCCGCGCCCAGTGCCAGACCCTTGCGCCGCTCGACCTCTCCACCGCGCGCTGTCATCATGAGGACCTTAACATTCCTGAGGTCCTCGTCCTGCCGCATGATCTGGCAGATCTCGTAGCCCGAGCGTTCGGGCAACATCACGTCAAGCACCACCAGATCGGGCCGGTCCTCCTCCATGGCCCGGAGTGCGGCATTGCCGTCGCTCACCCGCCTTGTGTCGTAGCCCTGGCGCGCAATCAGGAATTCCAGCGCCAGCGCGATGCCGTCCTCGTCCTCGACCAGCAGAACCGACTTCTCGCCCATGCCTGCCGCTCCTCAGTCCTGCGGCACGCAGATCGCCCGGACCAGCGGATCGCCCGGCGCCAGCGGCTGCCAGTCGGCCACGGCCGGGTCGGTCAGGGCGGCGTCGGTGGCCTCGGCCCGGGCGGGCGCGGCGCAATCGATCAGCACCGTGACCGTGCGCGCCGCGTGCCAGCGCGCCAGCAGGTAAAGCTCGACCAGCCGGACCTCGGGGGCATCGGGGCGGGTCTGCGCGCCGATCAGATTGGCCGCCATCAGCCGCGTGGTGACCGGGGCGACCAGCGTCCAGGGCTTCCAGGCGATGGCCTCGTCTACCCGGGTCACCTCGACCACGCCTTCCGGCAGGCTGGCCACGGTGCGCGCGCCCCACGTGTATTCCGACCAGAGCGCATAGGCCAGCATCGCGACGGCCGCCGCCAGCGGCACCGCAAAGCGCGGCAGGCGGCGGCCGCTCAGCCGGTTCACCACCAGCACCAGCCCGCCCGTGCCGATCCCGGCAACGATGATCGCGATCAGTTCGATATACATGGCCTACCCCATCACGCCCCGGCCCTGCCCGGCCGAGGACTGCATTGTCTTGATCACCATGAACGCGTCGCGCAGGTGGTTGCGTTCCAGTTCGGAGAGCTGCGCGGGCGGCATGAAATTGTCGGGCCGCGCGCCCGCCCGGATCTGCGCCGCCTGATGGCGCAGCCGGGTCTCGGCGATGAAGTCATAGGCGTCGATCAGGTCATGCGCCCCCGCCTTCGAGATCACGCCCGCCTCGCGCGCCGCCTCCAGCCGCTCGCGGGTGTTGACCGCCTGCAACTCGCCCCGCAGCGCATAGACCCGGCCCAGATCGACCACCGGCACGACGCCCGAATGCTTCAGATCGACCGTGTCCTTGTGCTCGCCCGACCGGATCAGGGCAAAGCCGCGCAGAAGCCCCAGCGGCGGCGTGTGCTTCAGCGAGTTCGACACCATATGCGCCACGAAAATCGAGTTCCTGCGGGCCATCGCCAGGGTCTCGGCCTGCAGGTCGCGAAACAGCGCGGTGTCGCCATGGATCGGCCTGAGATCGAACATCACCGAGGCCAGCATCTGCGCCTGATTGTCGGGCTGGGCGATCCAGCCCGCAAAATAGTCGCGCCAGACCCGGCGCGGCTGACGCCAGCGCGGATTGGTCGCCATCATGTCGCCCGGGCAATAGACGAAGCCGCAGGCATGCAGCCCGTCCGAGACGAAGGCCGCCAGCGCGAGGAAATAGGCATCCTGCCCGGGCTCGAAGGCGTCGTCGAGGATCAGGCAATTGTCCTGATCGCTTTGCCCGGTCTGCTCGCGCCGACCCTGACTGCCGCAGGCAAGCCACAGATAGGGCACGGGCGGCGGGCCCAGCTCGGCCTCGGCCAGCACCAGCAGGCGCCGCGTGATGGCATCGGTGATGTCGGTGATCCGCCGGGTGATGGCGCTGGCCCCGGCCCCGGCGCTGACAAGCTGCGCCAGAAGGCTTGGCACCTGTGCCACGACGCGGGCCATCTCGGCGGCGCTGCCCGCATCGACGATATCGGCGATCATGTGGCTGGCGGTCGCCGCCTGCTGGCGGAACAGATCGGTGCGCCCGATCAGCCCGACGATGCGCCCGCCCTCGGCCACGGGCAGATGGCTGATATTGTGATCGGCCAACCGCATCAGCGCATCCAGCCCCAGCGCATCGGGCGCGATGGTGATGAGATCCGAGGTCATCACCCGGGCGACCGGCGTGGTGCCGTCCAGCCCCTCGGCCAGCACCTTGTTGGCCAGATCGCGCACCGTGACGATGCCCGCGGGCGTCTCGCCCTCCATCAGGATCACCGACGAGATCCCCTTGGCGCGCATCAGCCGCGCCACGTCGCGCACCTCGGCCCCGACCGGGCAGGTCACCGGGGTGCGGGTCATCAGGTCGGACACTTTCAGCGCGGTCAGCCCGGCCGCATCGGCGCCGCTGTCGGCGGGCCGCGCCGGGGACGCGCGCTGGAACCAGGCGGCAAAGGCCGGGACATCGTCGATGAGGTCGTAGAACCGCTCTTTCGGCAGGCGGATCAGCACCGCATCCTCGGCCACCCGCGCGGTCAGCGTCGCCCGCCCCAGCCGCAACAGCCCGCGCTCGCCGATCACGTCGCCGGGGCCGCGCAGCGCGACCGGGCCCGATCCGTCGGTCTCGATCTCGACGCTGCCGCTTTCGATCACCAGAAGCGCCTCGAGCCGCTCGCCCTCGTAGGACAGAGTCTGCCCTGTCTCGGCGACGATCCGGGTCAGGCTGGGCCCAAGGGCCTCAAGCGCGGCCGCGGGCACCATGTCGAAGGGAGCGTAACGGGTCAGGCTGGCCAGGATATCGGCATCGGTCTGGGACATGGCTCTGCTCCTGCGCCGGCAGCGGGATCGTTCAACTACCTAAAAGGAAACGCGCGCCGTCAATACATGGCGCGGCAGGAACCGGAAAAAGGGGGCGGAACTCCGCCCCCTTCCCTGTTTCGTCAGTGGCCGGTCGCGGCACCGGCCCCGCGCGGGACGCGGATGCTTTCGACCAGTTCCACCACTTCGCGCGGCGGTGTCCGGGTCACGGCCGAGACCCCGAAGGCGACCGCGAAGTTCAGGACAGCGCCAACCGTGCCGATCGACAGCGGCGAGATGCCGAACAGGTAGTTGGCCGGAACGTCCTCGAAGGTGGCGGTGCCGGGGATGAAGAACCAGCCCTTGTAGAGGAAGATGTAGACGGCGGTGAAGATCAGACCGACCAGCATCCCCGCGATGGCGCCTTCCTTGTTCACGCGCTTGGAGAAGATCCCCATCATCAGCGCCGGGAAGATCGTCGCCGCCGCCAGCCCGAAGGCCAGCGCCACCACCTGCGCGGCAAAGCCGGGCGGGTTGAGGCCAAGCCAGGTCGCGATCAGGATCGCACCGGTCATCGAGATCCGCGCGGCCAGAAGCTCGCCCTTCTCCGAGATGTTCGGGTTGATCGAGCCCTTGATGAGGTCATGCGAGATCGCCGACGAGATCGCCAGCAGCAGACCCGCCGCCGTCGACAGCGCCGCCGCCAGCGCCCCCGCCGCCACCAGCGCGATCACCCAGGAGGGCAGCGCCGCGATTTCGGGGTTGGCCAGCACCATGATGTCGTTGTCGATCTTGGTGACCTCGTTGCCCTGCCAGCCGCGTTCGGCCGCCAGCGCCTGCATCTCGGGGTTCTTGTCGTTGTAGTACTGGATCAGGCCGTCGCCGTTCAGATCCTGCATGACCAGAAGCCCGGTCTGTTCCCAGGTCTTCACCCAGTTCAGCTTGGGGTCGGTCTGGATCGCCTCGAGGCTGATCGCGTCGCCGTCAAGCGCATTGCCCGCGACCGCATTCGGCCACATGGTGGTCGTCAGGTTCAGCCGCGCCATCGACCCCACGGCCGGGGCCACGGTGTAAAGCAGGGCGATGAAGACCAGTGCCCAGCCCGCCGAGGTGCGCGCGTCGGCCACTTTCGGCACGGTGAAGAAGCGGATGATGACATGCGGCAGACCCGCCGTGCCGATCATCAGCGACATGGTGAAGAGGAACATGTTCAGCATGTTCGGCGTGTCGGCGGTATAGGCGGTAAAGCCCAGTTCCGTGACCACCTGATCAAGCTTGGCAAGGAAGGTCTGGTCGCCGCCGCCCGGCGCATAGTCGCCGATCAGCCCGAGCTGGGGCAGGAACGACCCGGTCAGCGCCAGCGAGATGAAGATCGCCGGGATGGTGTAGGCGATGATCAGCACCACATATTGCGCCACCTGCGTGTAGGTGATGCCCTTCATGCCGCCGAACACGGCATAGGCGAAGACGATGGCCGCGCCGATGTAAAGCCCGGTATCGGTCGAGACCTCGAGGAAGCGCCCGAAGGTCACGCCGACGCCGCGCATCTGCCCGATCACATAGGTGATCGAGATCACGATCAGGCAGATCACCGCCAGAAGCCGCGCGCCGCCCGAATAGAAGCGGTCGCCAATGAATTCCGGCACGGTGAACTTGCCGAACTTGCGCAGATAGGGGGCCAGCAGCAGCGCCAGCAGCACATAGCCGCCGGTCCAGCCCATCAGGAAGGCCGACTGGGTGTAGCCGCCCGCGGGCGCCAGCGCGATGATCCCGGCCATCGAGATGAACGAGGCCGCCGACATCCAGTCGGCGCCGGTCGCCATCCCGTTCAGAACCGGGTGAACGCCCCGGCCCGCGGCATAGAATTCCGCGGTCGAGCCCGCCCGGGCCCAGATCGCGATCCCGACATAGATGGCGAAGGTGATGCCGACGAAAACGAGGTTGAGGGTAAACTGATCCATCTGGTCCGGGCTCCCTTACTCATCCACGCCGTACTTGCGATCCAGCCCGTTCATCAGCCAGGCATAGACGAAGATCAGCACGAGAAAGACGTAGATCGAGCCCTGCTGGGCGAACCAGAAGCCCAGATCGGCGCCGCCGATCATGATGCCTTCCAGCGCCGGCCGGAGCACGATGCCCAGACCGAAGGATGCGACCGCCCAGATCGCCAGGCAGATGAGGATGATGCGCACATTCGCGCGCCAGTAATCGGAGTCCTGTCCGGACATTGGGGTCCTCCCTTATGTCGGTTAGAGGGAACCGGCCGCCCACCTCCCGTTGCGGGCGACCGGAGTGCATCGAGAAATGTCGCGCGGGGAACGCGGGGCGCTCGCACGCGCCCCTAGCCGCGGTTCATCCTGTTATTGATGAGCTCGTCGACGACCGAAGGGTCGGCGAGCGTCGAGATGTCTCCGAGGGAGCCGAAATCGTTCTCGGCGATCTTGCGCAGGATGCGGCGCATGATCTTGCCCGAGCGGGTCTTGGGCAGGCCCGGGGCCCACTGGATGATGTCGGGCTTGGCGATCGGGCCGATCTCGGTGCGGACCCATTTCTCCAGCTCCTTGCGAAGCTCTTCCGTCGCCTCGACCCCGTTCATCAGCGTCACATAGGCGTAGATGCCCTGACCCTTGATTTCGTGCGGGTAGCCCACCACCGCGGCCTCGGCGACCGCCTGATGCGCCACCAGCGCCGATTCCACCTCGGCCGTGCCCATCCGGTGCCCCGACACGTTGATCACGTCATCGACCCGGCCCGTCACCCAGTAATAGCCGTCCGCATCGCGGCGGCAGCCGTCGCCCGAGAAGTAATAGCCCTTGTAATGGCTGAAATACGTCTCCTGAAAGCGGTCGTGATCGCCCCAGATCGTGCGCATCTGCCCGGGCCAGCTGTCCTTGAGGCAGAGGACGCCCTCGGCTTCGGTGCTGTCGATCTCCTTGCCCGATTCCGGTTCCAGCACCACCGGCTGCACCCCGAAGAAGGGCTTGGTGGCGGACCCGGGCTTGGTCGCCGTCGCGCCCGGCAGCGGCGTCAGCAGATGCCCGCCGGTCTCGGTCTGCCACCAGGTGTCGACGATCGGGCAGCGGCCCTTGCCGACATGCGCGTTGTACCATTCCCAGGCCTCGGGGTTGATCGGCTCGCCGACCGAGCCCAGCACCTTGAGCGAGGACAGGTCGTATTTCTCGACCCAGTCGGTGCCCTGGCCCATCAGCGCCCGGATCAC
>NZ_SOEB01000005.1 GCF_004365965.1 Rhodovulum visakhapatnamense | reverse complement strand
CGACCCGCTACGACAAGACCGCTGAGAGCTTCCTCGGCTTCATTGACATCACGTCGATCCGTCTCTGGGTCCGCCATTTGTCAACATGACCTAGGTTTGGTGTTCGGAGATGCTTGCGGAAATTTCGGCAGACGCTTGGGGAAAGTTCGACAGAGCAACAGGTGAATTTCATCATCTGGCCCATCATTCAGCCGATGTCGCCGCAGTTTTCTTGAGCCTGATTGAACAACCAAAATTCCGGGCACGGGCGAATGCCGCACACGGGCAGGCCCTGACCGAAGAACAAGTGCGCTGCATTGCGGCGTTGGTCTTCCTTCATGACATCGGCAAGCTGGCGCCGGGATTTCAGGCAAAGGGATGGCCGGTGGGGGCCGGGTACGACATTGCCCCGCAAGGTCATCTGGAGTGCGGCTGGTATTGGCTCACGCAGGGATCGCCGGAATCTCTCTGTGGCGCTGCCGCACAGATACTGCACTGGCCAAGCGCGCCGGGCCTAACAGACTGGTTTTTCGCGCTTTTCGCTCATCATGGGCGACCGGTGCCTGAGCCCAGTCCTGGAAAAGCCGCAGCGGCGTTCCCTCCGGGGCGGATTGCAGGCTACGATTGGCGGGCTCAAGAGACCGTCATGGGCCGCGCGCTTCTGGATTGGTTTCCCGAGATCGGACGTTCATCGGCGCCGAGCCCCAAACCGGCACTTTTGCATTTCTTCTGCGGCCTTCTCACGTTGGCGGACTGGATTGGATCTGACCGAAAAGCGTTCCCATTTGAAGGCAGCTTCCGTTCAGACTATTGGGAAACCGCGCGCGATCGCGCCAACGAGCGGGTGGCCGATATTGGGCTTGCCGAGGGCAGCTTGCACCTGCGCGCCGCTCCCGGCTGGGCTTTGATTTCGGACTACCCATCGCCGCGCCCTGCGCAAGAGGCCGTCGGAGACTTGCCCGTCAACGAGCGCCTCGTCTTGCTGGAGGCAGAGACAGGATCGGGTAAGACCGAGGCCGCGCTTTGGCGCTTTGCCACTCTGGTGGCCGCCGGAGAGGTCGACGCGCTTTACTTCGCCGTGCCGACGCGGGCAGCGGCGCGGCAACTGCAGCGAAGGGTAAATGCGGCGCTCCAACGCATGTTCGACCCCACCCCCGAGGCCATTCTGGCGGTTCCGGGGCAGCTTCTGTCGGGCGAGGCCGCAGGCAGGCCCCTGCCCGGTTTCGCAGTGCTTTGGGACGACACCACAGCCCGGCCCGCGCGTTGGGCGGCCGAACATGCTGCGCGATTCCTCGCAGCGCAAGTGGCCGTGGGGACGGTCGATCAGGTGGCCCTCGGGGGCTTGCGGGCGAAATATGCGCATCTGCGCGGCAGCGCGCTGTCCCGGGCGCTTGTGGTGATCGACGAAGTACATGCGTCGGATGCCTACATGACCGAGGTGCAGCTTGCGATGGTGCGCAGCCATCTTGCGCTGGGCGGTCACGCGATGCTGATGTCCGCAACGCTTGGGGCGGCCGCGCGGCGCAAGTGGTTGAACGAGGCGGTGGCCGACCTTGCCACCGATATCGCGCGGCCCTACCCGGCGATCTGGACCACCCGCGGTCCGCAGCCAGTCGCCCCGGACAACGACGCCGACAAGGCGGTGCATATCGAGGTGCATCGTGGCTGGTCGGGCGACGCCGCTGCGGTCCTGGCTCTCGAAGCCGCGAACCGGGGGGCGCGGGTTCTGGTGATCCGCAATACGGTGATGCGCGCCCAGGAGACCTTTGCAGCTTGCAATGCCGCTCGCCCTGACCTGCTGCTGGCCGTCGACGGGCAACCGACCCTCCATCACAGCCGCTTCGCGGTCGAGGATCGCGCGCTGCTGGACATCGCGGTCGAAGAGGCCATCGGCAAGGACAGCCCTCAGCGCGGGCGTATCGTGATCGGCACGCAGACGCTGGAACAGTCGCTCGACCTTTGTGCCGACCTGCTGATCACCGACCTTTGCCCGATGGACGTGCTGCTGCAGCGCATCGGGCGGCTGCACCGGCATCGTCGGCTCAGGCCATCGGGTTTTGAAGCGGCGCGCGCCGTTGTGATGTGCCCGCCTGACGGGCTCGATCCGCTGACCCGCACCGCGGAAAACGGTTTGGGGGCATATGCGGACGGGCCCAGCCTGTCGGGGATCTATGTCGATGTTCCGGGCCTTGCCGCAACTTTGGCCGAAATCGAGGCGCGCCCGGTATGGCAGATCCCGACGATGAACCGCGCCCTGGTCGAGGCGGCCACGCACCCCGATGCGCTCGACCGCGTTGCCACGGCGCAGGGCTGGCAGTCTTATCGCCAGCGCGTGTCCGGCAGGGCGCTTGCGGAAATGAGTGCCGCCGGTCTGGTGCTGCTGGACCGGACTGCGCAGCTGCCCCGGAGCTTTCCCGATGACGAGAGGATCCGGACGCGGCTGGGCGAGGACGGCGTCATTCTGACTCTGCCCGAGGGCACGCGGGGGGCCTTCGGCCAGCCAATCACCCGGCTGGCGCTGCCGGCCCACTGGTCGCGCGGGCTGACCGGCGAGGAAGAGGTGCAGGTCGATCCGGGGCCACCAATGAGGATGACCGTTTCTGACAGGGCGATGAGTTACGGATCTTATGGGCTCATGCAGGACCAGGGGGACCGTCATGGCGCATGACCTTTTGCGCGACCCGCTGATCCGGACAGACCGGGCGTGGCACAGCCTGCCGGGCCTGATGGCGGCGATGGAGCGGGGCGAGGTGGCGGGCTTTCCGGCGCTGCGCCCGCACCAGCGCCCCGCGTGGCACATGTTTCTGGTACAACTCGCAGTGCTTGCGCTCGATGCATCGGATGAGCGCGCGTTACCGGATACCGAGGACAGGTGGCGTGCAGCATTTCGGGCGCTGACGCCCGAATTCGCCGATGACGCTCCGTGGCATCTGGTCGGCAGGGACCGAAGTTGCCCCGCCTTTCTGCAGCCGCCCGATCCCGGCGGGCTGAAATGGTCCTTCGTCGCGACGCCCGATGCGCTCGACATGCTGATCACCTCGCGCAACCACGACCTGAAGCGCGAAATCGCCTTTGAGGCGGCGCCACAGGACTGGCTGTTCGCGCTGGTCAGCCTGCAGACGATGGAGGGGTTTGGCGGGGCCGGAAACTACGGCATTGCCCGGATGAACGGTGGGTCGTCGTCGCGTGCCATGCTGACCCTGGCCCCGGCCAGGGCAGGGTCGGCCGAGATCGACCCGTCTGCCTGGTGGGCCCGCGATGTGCGCCGCCTGCGAGCCGGGCGCGAGGGGCTTGTCGGCAAGGCCTTGCTTTGGCTCGACCCCTGGCCCGATGGCCGCTCGCTGGATCTTCACGCGCTCGACCCGCTGTTCATCGAGGTCTGTCGCCGCATCCGGCTGACCCTTCACGACGGACGAATGGCGGCAGAGCGCAGCACCTCGAAGGGACCAAGGGTCGCCGCGAAGGAGGCCCGCGGAAATACCGGCGATCCCTGGGCGCCGATCCATCTGACCGAGAGCAAGAGCCTGACCCTGGGCGAGCGCGACTGGACCCACGAGCTGCTGGTCGAACTGATTTATGGCGGGGAGTGGCAGGTTCCGGTGCTCGCCCGGCCGGACCCGCAGGAAGAAGCCGCGCCCATGTTGCTGGTGGCCGAGGCCGTCTCGCGGGGCAATTCCAAGACCGACGGGTTCCGCTCGCGCATCGTGCCGGTGCCCAAGGCAATGGTCGGTCACATGCTCGGCGCGCGTCCGCGCGACCTGGCCGAGGGAATCCTCGAGGATATCGCCGCCGTGGACCAGGCGCTGCGCAATGGCCTGGCACTGGCCGCCGCCGAAGGCGATCGCGACAAGGTGGGCAAGGCCCACTACGCCCGCACGCGACCCGCGCGCGAGGCGCTGCGGCGCGAGGCGGACCGGACGTTCTTTGCCGAACTCTGGACGCGGATGGCAGAGACCACCGATGCCGGGATCGGCGGCGCCAGGTTGCGCTATCTGGAAAGCCTGGCCAGGCAGGCCCGCGTCGAATTCGCGGCGGCGCTTCCGGCCATTCCCTGCGCAAGCCTCATGCGGCCACGGGCCGAGGTGCGGGCAAGGCGCGCCTTGGAGACAGGGCTGTTCCGGGCGATGAGGAAATTCCATGCGGCGGAGGAGATGAATGCCTGAACCGAGCGACGATCTGGCGCGATGCGCGGTGGCCATCGCCGCCGCATTGGCCGCAGCCGATTCCGGCGAAAGGGCCGCGGCCCGGCGGATGGACGAAGGCGGCGCGCCGGTTTTCTGGCGGCAGGTGGCACGGTTGAAGCTGCCCCGCTGGCAGGAAACCGGCTGGCTGCGCTTTACACGGATGGTGGCGATCCTGACGCCAGCCAGCGCGCGGCAGACCGTCCATGACAGCAACCAGTCTCTCGGCGCCGTGCTGGCGGCTGCAGGGGTCAGCGAGCATCGCCTGGCCCGACTGCTGGCCGCACGCGGGGCCGCGCGAGATGCGGCGCTGGAACGCGCGATCCGCATGGTCGCGTCCGCGGGCCCGAAACTGAACGTGGTCGACTTGGCCCGCCTGGTCTTCGGGTGCGACCGCAACCGACTGGCTAGGACCTATTATGAACGTCTCGACCATGCCCCGAGCGAAAAGAGTGAAGATGCCTGATCCCCGTTTCCTGCAAATCCATTTCCTTGCCCCCTATACGGCCGCGCTGCTGAACCGTGACGACGCCGGGCTGGCGAAACGATTGCCCTATGGCGGGCACCTGCGCACCCGCGTGAGTTCGCAATGCCTGAAACGGCACTGGCGACTGGCGGATGACCCGCATGGCCTCGATCGGATCGACGGCGCTGAGCCGGCTTACCGGTCACGCGAAATCATCGGTCACAAGGTTCTTTACCCTTGGGCCGAGGGGCTGGAAGAGGCGGTGCTTGAACCGATCCGCGAGGCCATGCTGACCGCGGTCTATGGCGACAAGGGCACCGACAAGAAATCCCGCCAGACGCTGCTGCTCGGAGAGGTCGAGGTCTCCTACCTGACCGCAGAGGCAAAGCGGCTGGTGGAGGACGCAGCTGGCGACGTGCAGAAGGCCAAGGAGATCGCGAATGACTGGGGCAAGGCCCACAAGGCGAATTTCAAGGCCATGAGTGAAAACGCCCGCCTGCCCGCTGGCCTGACGGGCGCTCTGTTCGGGCGGATGGTCACCTCCGACCCCAAGGCCAATATCGAAGCGCCCGTCCATGTCGCGCATGCCTTCACGGTGCATGCCGAAGAGGCCGAAAGCGACTATTTCATCGCCGCCGACGATCTGGCCCGCGAAGAGGACACGGGCGCGGATACGATCCAGGAAACCGAACTCACTTCGGGCCTTTTCTACGGTTACGTGGTGGTGGATATCCCCGGTCTTCTGTCCAACCTGGGCGGCGATGCGCGCCTCGCCGGTGCGGCGCTGCACAATCTTGTCTATCTGATCGCCGAGGTCTCGCCGGGCGCCAAGCTGGGCTCGACCGCTCCCTATTCCCGCGCGTCCTTTCTGATGCTTGAGGCCGGCGACCGCCAGCCCCGGTCCCTCGCCGAGGCCTTCCGCAGCCCCTGCGCCGCAGAAACAGGGCAGGCAGTGGCGGCGCTTTCGAACCACCTCGCCGCGCTCGATGCAGCCTATGCGACTGGCGAGACCCGTCGTATCATGTCGCTGGCCAATGCAGATGTTCCGGAAGCAGAACGCGGGACGCTGGCCGATCTGGCCAGTTTCGCGCAAGGTCTGCCGGCACGGATCGCGGATCGGACCGCATGATATATCGCTGGATGCACCTGCGCCTGACGGGGCCGCTTCTGGCCTTTGGCGGGATCGCGATCGACCATGTCGGCCCCTCACGCGATTTCCCCTCGGCCTCGATGCTGACGGGGCTTTTTGCCAATGCCCTCGGCTGGCGGCGGGAAGAAACCGAAAGACACCAGGCTTTACAGGACCGTCTGGTTTTCGGCGCGCTGATCGCCCGGCAGGGCCGGGTCCTGACCGACAGCCAGAACGTTCAACTAAAGGCCAACGACCGAGGCTGGACGACCCGGGGGCGGCCCGACGAGCGCGCAGGCGGCACCTATGACAGCCCGCACCGCCGGCGCCGGGACTATCTGGCCGATCACGATTGCCGGATAGTGTTGCGCCTGACACCTGAAGACGAGCCGGATATAGGGACGCTGGCCCGCGCACTGGATCAGCCCGCGCGGCCGCTCTTCATCGGGCGGAGGCCCTGTCTTCCATCGGTGCGCCTGTTTCAGGGGTGGCTGAACGCCCCGACGCCCCGTGCCGCAATCGGCGCCCTTGGACTTTCGGGCCGCGCCCTGTGGCCCGCGACCGACGCCGAAGATGAAGACGAGGGCTCGATCCTCGACCTGGCCGATCTGCGTAACTGGCGCTCTGGCCTGCACGGGGGCAGCCGGCGCGTGATCGAAGGCGAGATCCCGGGAGGCGTCGAATGAGCCTCCACCTTGTCGAACTCCCGATGCAGTTGCGAAGCCTGCATCTGTGGGCCGGACAGCGGGGGCTTTCCGACGTTTCTGACGAGGGCATGGCCTTGCACCATGTGCTGGGCGAGGCATTCGGACCGGCCATGTTGCAACCCTTTCGCCTGATGGTCGCGCCGCGCTCCCGGGTGGGGACCCTTTATGCCTATTCCCGGCGCGACGCCGACGAGCTGCGCGATACCGGCAAAGGCAGCCTGACCCCCGGCCTGGCAGAAGTGGTCCAGCTTGATCGCCTGCGATCCCTTCCACGGGCGGCCGAAAGCTGGACCGCTGGCCAAAGACTTGGGTTCGATTTGCGGATAAGGCCGGTCATCCGGCTTGCCTCTGCACGCGATGGACGGACCGAGAGCGGTGCGAAGGTCCGTTTCCGCAAGGGGGCCGAGATAGACGCCTTTCTGGCCGCGGCACTGCTGGATGACGGTTCGACGCGAGAGGCCGTCTATCTGAACTGGCTGGCCGAACGTCTGGCCCCGACAGCCGAGCTCGACCACGAGACGAGCCGTCTTGCGTCTTTCCGCAGGAGCATCGTCCAGCGCAACGGCCGGCGGATCGAAGGACCCGACGCCACCCTTCATGGCACCCTGACCATCACCGACCCCGATGCCTTTACCGGGCTTCTGGCCAGAGGGGTCGGACGTCATCGTGCCTATGGATTCGGCATGCTGTTGCTGCGCCCGCCACAGCGAAGGCGCATATGCTGAAGGGGCGGCTGGGGCTGGACAGCGCCAAGGTGCCCCATGCCGACCGGGCTGGCTGTCTTTACCTGGCGCGCGGCGCATTGACCGCACGCGACGGAACGCTGGCCTTTCTGCAAGGACCGCAGACCGAGGCCGATGCGCTTTCCGAGGGGGACTACGCCATTCCCCTGCAGGGCGTGTCAATTATCCTGCTCGGCCCGGGATCAACGGTCAGCCACGACGCGCTGCGCCTTCTGGCCCATGCCCGCACGGCGCTGGCGGCGGTCGGCGAGGACGGCGTTCGTCTTTACACCGCCCCGCCGATGATCCCTGACCGTTCCGGCCTTGCGCGGCTTCAGGCCCGGATCTGGGCCGATGACGATCTCCGCCTGATGACGGCACGGCGAATGTACGCGATGCGCCTTGGCGAGGTGTTGCCGCATGCCGACCTGGATGTCCTGGGCGGCATCGAGGGCGCACGAATGAAAGAGACTTACGCGCTGCAAGCCCAGAGGATCGGCATTTCCTGGCGGGGGCGCCGATATGACCGGGCCAATCCCATGGCATCCGATCTGCCCAACCAGGCGTTGAACCATGCCGCAAGTGCCGTCGAGGCTGCTGCAGCCATCGCCGTTTGCGCGACCGCCACGATTCCTCAGCTTGGCTTCATCCACGAGGATCCCGGGCAGAGCTTCGTCCTAGATGTGGCCGACCTGTACCGCGACAGCGTCACCGTGCCCTGCGCCTTCAAGGCCGCCAGACAAGTGTCCGAGCGTCCTTCCGAAAACATCGAACGCGTGACCCGTCGCATGACCGGTACTGCGCTCAGACGGGATGGTATCATCCCGGACATGATCGAAAGGATTAAGGCGTTGATCGAAGGGCGCGGGGCCTGATGCCGCTGACCATGATCGTGACCCGTGACGTCGAGATGCGCTACCGCGGGTTCCTGACGTCGGTAATGCTGGAAATCGCTCCCGGTGTCTATGTCTCGCCGGACATGTCGGCGGGTGTCCGGCAGAGGGTCTGGTCCGTAATGAAGGACTGGTGGTCGCAGCTGCGGCGCGGTTCTCTCGTACTGGTATGGCGGGATCCGGCCTCGGTCGGCAATTTGCGCATAGAGACCCTCGGCGAACCGCCCAAGACAATCGTGGATGCCGACGGCTTATTGCTCGTAAAACGAAAGTGAATGACGGTCCACTCATCCGTATGCTCTTTGACATTGCTGGTATTTCAACATATTGAGCCCAAGAGGTTCCCCCGCACCCGCGGGGATAGACCCCCAGTTGACGGTCACCGCCGTCAGGTTGAACAGGTTCCCCCGCACCCGCGGGGATAGACCCGCTAGGAAGATTGTCGCCGATCTTCGCCACCTGGTTCCCCCGCACCCGCGGGGATAGACCCCCCAGATAGGTTTCGCCGCCAGGCAGCCGGTAGGTTCCCCCGCACCCGCGGGGATAGACCCCAGTGGGTGCGCCGCTCGATCTTGAAATGGCCGAGGCGGGCGGGATCGGCGCCGATAAGCTCGGAAATGCGTTGCTCGGGGTCAGCCAGCGCGTTCAAGGTGCAACGCTCGCCAAGCGCCTTTACGACGCGCCACTGACCCGGGCGCGTATCTTGGAATTCATCGAAGATGATTCAGGGCCAGGTGATGGCAGTGAGCGCTCGGAGTTTGGCGGACCCCTCGGCGGGGTATTCTTCCGAGCCGAGATGGGTTTCCCGGGGCGTCACCGAGCCCGCGCAAGGGACCCAGAGGCCGCCGTAGTCCGAGAAATCCACCGGCCTGGTCGACACCGGCGTCAGATTTCCATCGGCATCCTGCGCCAATTCGCTGACATACATCGCGCGGGGCCGCGATTCGAGATGGGTGACCGAAAAGATCTTGTCGCCGATATGCAGTAGCGAGATGGAATCGGCGTCGACCGAGACATGGTCCGAACCGTCTTCGGATTTCACCACTTTTCCGGCGCGATCGGTGAGCGCGGCAAAAACCGTGCCGCCGATCAGATCGCTTGACCGGGCCAGCGTGGTGTAGCCGACAGAGCAATCCTCGCCGTCGATGGTGACAGGTGACACCGTTGCCGGAGTCCCGGACCGTTCTCGGATTGATCGGAGGCTGGATCGAGGGCTGCATCGAAAACCACCACCATTCAGGGTTGAAAATGCGGCCGCCGCGCGGGTTCATTGCAGGCCTGACCGCAACCGCCCGAATGTCCGGTGAAACGGAGGCAAGACCACGCCGGTGCGACCGAAGCCAGGAAAATTATCCGACACAACACGTCAACTGTGGTATTAATGCGGACACATTTCCTGGCCTGCCGCTTCAGACGGCAGGATGCTCCGGACCGTGACGGTTTTCGGCCAATCTTGACAAGTTCCTCCGGCGACATCCCGCAGGCGCGGCCGGACAGCAACCATTGATTGCCATCGGGAGCATGTCAGATGACCGAAGCGATTTCCACGAACCGCCGCACCCTGCTGAAAGGCGGGGCGGCTCTTCTTGCCGTGCCTTTCCTTGCCCGAAGCGCCGCCGGGCAGGCCAGCCATGTGCGCGTCAGCATGACCAGCGAAGAGGGCGTCGCCCATCTCCAGACCTACCGCAAGGCCGTTGCCGCGATGTGGGCGCTCGATCCTTCGGACCCCCATAACTGGTTCCGCTATGCGATGATCCACCTGATGGACTGCCCGCATGGCAACTGGTGGTTCTTCGTCTGGCACCGCCCCTATGTCGCCCATCTGGAACGGATCGTCCGGATCTACGGCGAGGACGAAGCCTTTGCCATGCCCTACTGGGACTGGACCGCCGATCCCTTCGTCGCGGACACGTTCTTCGCCAGCAGCACCTATCCCGACAACGCCCTCGATCCCTCGAGCAGCCATTACCCGGACTGGGACAGCTTCGAGAGCGCCTATCACGACCCGATCGAGGCGTTTTGGACCGGCCTCAGCGACGCGCAGAAGCAACAGGAGACCCTGCGGGGCTTTCCCGATTTCGACAGCTTCTGGACCACGGGCGTGCAGCCCAACTTCAACGCCAATCCCGCCGACGGGCGCTCGAAGACGGCCGCCGCCCCGGATCTGACCCCACCCGCCTCGGATGCGGTCATGCTGTCGGTCATCGAGGCCGGTCTCAGGCCCGAGCTCTTCACGACCGTGGTCGGAACCGGGCAGGCCCGCACCGGGTTCAACAGTCCCGAAAGCCAGAACCACCACCAGGGCGTGGGGGCCGCCATCCTCGAGGGGCAGCCGCACAACAAGGTCCATAACGATCTGGGCAGCGCCGCGGGCGGGTGGATGCCATCGCTTCTGTCCTCGGTCGATCCGATCTTCTTCATGCATCACTGCAATGTCGACCGGCTCTGGGACGTCTGGACGAAGAAGGAACGGACTGCGGGCCGGACCGCCTTGCCCACCGCAGAGGAGGCCCCGCGCTTCGATCCGGAACCCTTCCTCTTCTACATCGGCGATGCCGGGCAGCCCGCTCCCAGTACCGCCGGCGCCTCGATGGACATCGCGCCCTGGGGCTATGCCTACACGCCGGGCTCGGGGTCCGCGTCCGCCGCGGGGCTGCAGTCGCGGCGCGGCACTGCTCCCAATGCAATCGCCCGGGCAGACGAAGCCTTCGGCCTGAACGAAGGCGCCACGGCCAGTCTTTCGCTGCCCGAAGCCGCTGCAACCGCCGGACCGGACGAAACGCGGCAGGTTGCCCAGGTCACCTTCACGCCCCCGAGGATGCTGAAGGGGCTGAGCTTCGATGTCTTCGTGTCTCCCGGCGGAGAGACACCAGAGCTGTCCGAGGACAGTCCCGGTTTCGCCGGCTCGTTCGAGTTCTTCGGCATGCTGAAGGGCCATGGCCACGACTTCACGGCGGTCATCGACGTGACCGATGCGGTGGCACGCCTGCGCGAGGCCGGAAAGCTACAGGCTGACGGCTCGATCGATGTGACGCTGGCGGCTTCGGGAACGGGGATGGAAGACCAGACACTCGAAGCCGCGCCATTGCAGGGGGTCCTCAAATCGGTCGTCTTCGAAAGCTTCTGACCCGGTTCCTCCGCACTCGGGCCGGACCGGCGGCGGTGGTCCTGTTCTGGACCGCCGCCCCGGCCCTTCAGGCAGAGGACGGCGGACCCGGCACGGGCCGGGCGGCGATCGAGGTCGCCCCGGGCGCCGCTGCGCTGGTCCTTGCCGTGCGCACGGGTCCCTTGCCACCCGGCGCCGAACTGGTGCTCGAAACGCCCGAAGGACAGCGCATCGGCTCGGTATCTCCTTTCGGCGCCACCGCTGCCATGTCTTCGCCTGTGCAGATCCACCTCGTTCCGGTCCCCGCGGGAACGCTTCCGGAGGGCCGGACCGAAATCCGCGCCAGGCTGATCCTTCACGGCTCCGAGCGGGCCGCCACCGCCCGTGAGTTCCTTGGCGCGGCGATCATCGACAATTAGGCAGCCGGTCCCCGTCCGTGCCGTTCCGAGCGGGAGACTTGTCTTCAGAACTTTGAAGAACAAGGATTCCTTCAGCGGCCAGACAAGGCGGTCCAGACCGACATCTGGCAGAACCTATCTCAGCATCCACCGCGCCCGGGCGTGTTGGCCCAACACGTTCCGCACGCGACCCAAGGCACCGGGCGGGCGGGCGTCGGTGCGGCCGAGCCGCACCAGGCCGTCGAGCGTGTCGGCCGCCGCCGCCGCATCGGCCGTCATCCGCCCGCCCTCGAAATGCAGCGTGGTCGACACCCGGCGCAGCGCCGGGCCGTCGGGCGGCGCAGGCGCGGGCGCGGGCGACGGAGCGACGGGGACGGCGCTTTCGGACGCGGGGTCGTCCAGGTGGAAGTCCGGACCCAGCAGTACGCGGGCCAGCGCCTCGCATGTGCTGCGCGTCGGCTCGGCGAAACGGCCGATATCGGCGGCGATGCGGGCCGACCAGGCGGCGGCGTCGATCTTGAGCGGATACCCCTGAAGCTCGGCCGCGCATTGCAGGCAGTCGAGCGTCATCATGGTCAGCGAGGGGCAACTCACCGGCAGCCGACACTGATAGGGGTCGGTGCCCGTCTCGGCGATGAACCTGGCAAATTCGGTGCCTTCCGCCGACGCGCCCGAGACCGCCAGTTTCTGGCCCGCGGCCCCATTCGAGCGCGGCGAGGACCCGCCGAGCGTGATCGGAAGGTTGATCCGCAGGATCGGCCGGTCGGTCACCATCAGCGCCTGCAGCGAGGTGAACACGTCGGGCGAGGACCCGCGGAAATACGGGCCGCCCGAGGCCGCCTCGGCCCGCGCAATCAGACGGCGCGAGATGCAGCCGTGATAGATCATCCCGCCGTCGTGGTAGCTGCGAAACCTCGCCCGGGCAAAGCCGTCCAGAACCGCCGCGGGATCGAGCCGCTTCAGCCGACCGTCCAGCGCCTGCGGCCGCACCCGAAGCGTCCCCGCCGCCCCCGTCCGCGGGTCGGGCCAAAGATAGGTCATCACCCGCCATTTCACGATATCGGGGTCGTGGCGCGCGATCAGATCGGCCAGCAGCCGCAGGCCGTTGGGCAACACGGCGTCGTCATCGCCGATGAACAGCACATGGTCCCCGGTGGTGTGCGACAGCGCAAACTGGAAATTCTCGCGCATCGACAGCCGCCGGTCGGTGCGCAGGGCGACGATGCGCGGATCGTCGAAGCCTGCGATCACTGCGGGCGTGTCATCGGAGCTGGCATTGTCGGAGACGACGATCTCGACGGGGGCATCGGCCGCATCGGCTGCAACGAGCGCCGAGCGGATGGCGGCGTCGAGGTAGTGTGCACGCTCCCGCGTCGGAATGACGAGACTGATGACAGGGCGAGGCTCGGGGATCATGCAGGGCTCCCTGGCAGAAGATCGCGCCGCCGCGGCGGCGGAGAACTGACCCCTGTCGTAGTCACAGGGATGCGAAGAGGCAAGTTCGTGAGGCGGGGGATGATCGGCCTCTTGTCACTCGGACAAAGTGAAACGTTTGCCGTGCAGTTCGACGAACGGGCCGTAACGGCCGAAGCTGGTGGCTCGTATGCGACGCGCGACTTCCTCTTCCGTCATCTCTGGATCCAGCCGCTTGAGGGCCTCAAGGTCGCGCAAGCGATAGGTTTTGGGCGCCCAGTGCCGCGCCTTGTTGTCAAGACGCGCGCGGTCGACCCAATCCATGCCGTCGCGGGCAATCGCCGCAGTGACCCTCAGGAAGGTCAGAAGATGATGGCGATAGGTCAGTTTCAGGAGATCCGCGACGGTCCGGGCCTCGCGGCAGGAGAAATCCGAAACGTCCAGAATGGGGCCCGCATCGACATCCGTGGTTATCAGATGGACCGTGATCGCCGAGCTTTCGTCGCCATTATAAAGGGCCCAGTTCACGCCCCCCGAGCCCGGATAGGCGGGCGAGGAAGTGTGAAAGTTGATGGCAGCCTTTCCGAGCCCCTCAAGCGTCGCGGCGCGGAAGATCGTCTTGGATTTGAAGCAGAACAACCAGTCCGTTTCGAGAACGCCGGGGTCGGGCGAGGTCGGGGGAACCTCGTTGGTTGACAGGACCGGAATGACGGTCTCGAACAGGGTTTCCAGATGCGTCAGGGCGATCTCGGAATAGGCGTCGTCACGTAGCCCGAAGAACGCAACGCTGTCTGCCCGACGCATGGTCAGGCAGCCTTCCGCCGCAGATAGCCGCGGGGTGACGACGACAGGATCAGCTTGCCGTTCAGGACCGGGTCGACTTCGAAATCGGGGTTCTCGGCCATATAGGCCAGGGCCGCCGCGGCCGGATCATTGCCGGGCTCGAGCCGACGGGATCTGTTGCGCGCCTTCGACGCCTCTGGCAGGTGCGCGACGATCGTATCCGCGACGACAAGGTAACATCCCTCGGTCACCAGCGGGCCATAGGCGCGACATTCGGCCAGCACGTGGTCGCGGCTGTGGTCACTGTCGAGAACGACCATGACCCTGGCCCCATCGGGGATCTCGGCGCGGACGCGGGCAACGGTCTCGGCATCGGCGGAGCCGCCCTCGATCAGGGTCACGCGTTTCGACATCGGATGGGTTTCGATCGTATCGCGGTTATGAGCGCGAATGTCTATGTCGACCCCGATCACCTTGCCGGCGCCCATCAGGTCCAGCAGCGACGCCATGAACAGAACCGATCCGCCACGCGCCACCCCGGTTTCGATGATGACATCCGGTTTCGAGGACCAGATCACCTCTTGCGTCGCCATGATGTCCGTTGGCGTCTGAATGATCGGGGCGCCCATCCAGCTCCAGAGATAGCTGAAATCGTACTCGTTCAGGGCTTCGAACATGGCCGACGACCTGTCATGGAGCGCCTCGTCTCTGCCGAGGGCCAACGACTGCCGCCGCTTAATTTCTTCGAACTCCGCGCGATCGTCTCGTTGTGACATGTTCAGCTTTCCGATACATCAACCAACCCGGCTCTTACACGCCTTGCCGCCGCGAAGAAAGCCGTCTGACGGCCGATTTTCCGCGTGATCGAGCACTGCGGCGCCTTGGCTGACATGCCGACGCTGCGGCGTGTCGCGTCCGGCGCTTCGAAAGTGGGGGCGGCGCTTCCAGGCCGGGGGGAGCCGGGCCAATCGGCCGCAGCCTGTGGTTGCCCCGGTCACCGGCCAGAACGGTTGGCAAAGCCGAGGAAGAGTGCATCATTTCGCTCGGGCGAAACCGGAAGATAGGGGGCAAAGGCGGCGGTAATCCTCCCCGTGGTTAGGGGGACGCGAACGTGGAATTTTCTCGGCAGGATGGTCCATGAAGGCGGACCGGGACGCCTCATTGGTTATGGATGCGCTGATGATGGCGGTCCGGTGACCTGCCACTGAACGTTCATCCAGCTGGGACTTGAGCTTGGTTGATGTTTACGCCGATTGGCGCAGGTTGAGCGATCGCCCGACGCGCGGAGGTTTCATCTCGGGCAACCCGAAGCGCAGCGCCAGATCATCGAGGAAGCGCGCCACCCTGGCGCCCGGGATCGACACGTCCACGATCTGGCCAGGACAGAACCGGCTGGGATCATCGACAATATTGAGCACGCGGAACCGTCGGCAATCGGCCAGCTGGTCGCCAACGAAATCCATCGACCACCGCTGCATCGGCCGTTCCGGCACCTGCGGGGCAACCCGGTCGCGGCGGGGCAGCCTCCTTCGCTTCCGCGTTCTCACTTGCAGACCCTGGTCGGTGTAAAGCCGGTAGGTCCGCTTGTGGTTCACTACCAGGCCCTCGCGCCGCAGCATGGCGTGCAGCCGCGGATAGCCGTATCGGCGGTTCTCCGACGCCAGCGCCTTCATGCGCTTGACCACCGCCGCGCCGTCCTTCGGCACAGGTCGGTATTGCTGGACCGACCGTGCCGGGCCGACGAACCGTTTCCGCTTCATGGGTCTTCCTCCTTCGTCCAGTCAAAGGTGGAAAATTCCAGTTCGCAATGGCCCGGTTTCCGGGGGGAAGGTCAGGTTCGCCTCTGTTGGGACAGGGGCCGACCCATGGCCATGACTTTGGATTGTTCCGGGCGGTGACGGTCGCAGTGGCGTCCGCTCTTGGGCAGGTCAGGCTGTCACCCGCCTGTGGGCTTCGTTTTCGGCCTCGCTCAGGCGGAGATCGGTCCAGGCGATCAGGCGGGCCGTCATCGCGACTTGCCAGAACCGCCCGGCCAACGTCAGTGCGACCGACATGGAATGCCCCGTCAGCAACCCGGCGCGCTGCCATTGCGCCAGCAGCGGCGCGGCAAGCGGTTCGAAACCGCCGCCGACCCCGCAACTCGCCAGGGCCCGGTCCACGGGGGCGAACACGAGCCGCCCCCGTTCCATGCCAGCCTTGATGGCCGCATGGGCCGGGCCAAGCGGGGATGGCCGTATCAGTCCCGCGACCAGCCCCGCGCCGCCGTTCGCGGCCCGCTCGCGATATGTGTCGAGATCGGGCACGATCCGAAAGCCGTGGCCTTGCAGATTGCCGCCCGCGCCCGCGCCGAAGGCCAGGCAGTGCGCCCCCGCCTTGACCTCGAAATTATAAAGACTGCGTTCGCGCGTGCCCTGCCGCCAATGGGTCGTCGAAATCGCCTCCCAGCCCGCGCGGTCCATTTCGGCGGCGCCGTCGGCATAGAAATGGCCGAGTTCCCCGGGTGCGGCGACGGCAAGCTTGCCCTTGTCCTGAGCCATCATCAGCGGGGTGCCCGGGATCGACTTCAGCGAATAGAGATCGAGCCCGTCGAGCCCCAGCGCCGCGGCCAGACGCACATCCTCCTGGAAGGTGGCCCGGTCCTGGCCAGGCAGCCCGTAGATCAGGTCGATCACCACGGCCCCCCGGTCCAGCCGCATCAGCCCCTCGAGAAAACGCACGGTCTCGGCCCGGGTCGATTTGCGGCCCATGCGGCGACGCACGCCGTCATCGAAGGTCTGAACGCCAAGCGAGATGCGGTTCACGCCTGCGTCGAAGGCCGCGCGCGCCTTTTCAAGCCCGAAGCTGACGATCCGGCCTTCCAGAGTGATCTCGCAATCGGGCGCCAGCGGCAGATGGCGGTGCACCCCCTCGACCAGCCGCGCGATGTCGCGCGCGGCCAGCGCCGTCGGGGTGCCTCCGCCCAGATAGACCGCCCGCAGCGGGTGGCCCTGCTGCGCCGCGGTCCGGGCGCCCGCCTCAAGCTGCGCCAGCACCGCGTCCACATAGGGCGCGCCCAGCTCGCGCCGCCAGGGGTTCTGGTAGAAACCGCAGAAGAGGCAGCGGTTTTCGCAGAAGGGCACATGCACATAGGCGACTGAAGGTCCGGTGCGGGGCGCCGCTGTCAGCCCGTGCCAAAGACCGGCCACCTCCTCGGGGGGTACGGCCATTCCGCCGCCATGGGCATGCGCGCCCATCCGGCCGGAAAACGCATCGGCCAGCGGGTCGGTCGAGATCCGGGCAAAGAAGGCGTCTGCGTCGCGGCGCTCTGCCGCCGGTCTGTGAACGTTCATCTGCACCTCTGATGGGCAATGAGCGCAGGGGACCGGGCGGACGGCTTGGGCCTGACGGATAAGGGCGCGGCCGGACGTGAGGCCAGCCAATTCCTGACGGTTATTATCAGAAAGCAGCGCCTGTGGAAAGACCCACGTCCAGATCCGGTCGCAGGTTCCGGCAGCGGCGCGCGCGCCCCGGCCCGCCCGCAGGCGGACCGGGGCGTTCCGCTTATTCGACCGGGATCGCCCTCAGTTCCGGTTCGTCGTGATGGTGATGTTCGCGCACCGGCCGCATGAAGAGATTGGCGAAGAAGGCCACGACCAGAAGCGCCGCCATGCAATACATCGTCGTGTTGTAAAGCGAGGGCGTCGGATCGATGGTGCCTGCCGGCGCGATTTCCATCAGCCCCGCGATGGTCACGGTCTTGGCCGCCACCAGTTGATCGAGTTGCGCAAGCGGCGCCCCGAACTTCTGGGCAAAGGCCGCCGGATCGACCCGGCCGGCCAGATCCTGGATGGCGTTGGTCACCGACATCTGCCTCAGCGAGGTGATGGCCAGCGGCCCCAGCACGCCCGCGGTGGACCAGGCCGTCAGCAGCCGACCGTGGATGCCGCCCACATGCATGGTGCCGAACATGTCGGCCAGATAGGCGGGGATGGTGGCAAAGCCGCCGCCATACATCGAGAAGATGATCATCGTCGCGGCATAGAAGCCGATCAGATAGATCATCGCCGGGTTGGTCGCCACGGCCGATGCGAAATAGGGGATCGACAGGTACAGCGCGGTGCCCAGCACGAAGAAGCACATGTAGGTCGCCTTGCGCCCGATATGGTCCGAGGCCGAGGCCCAGAAGAACCGCCCCAGCATGTTGAAGACCGAGATCATCAGCACATAGGTCGAGGCGAAGGCGGCGGTGACGACCAGCGGCATCACCGAGCCGAAGATCTCCGACATCATCGTCTTGGCGACGCCGATCACGCCGATTCCCGCCGTCACGTTGAAGCAGAGCATGACCCACATCTGCCAGAATTGCGGGGTCTTCAGGGCCTGGTCGATATGCACGTTGTTCTGGGACACCATGCCCGAGGCCACCGGTTTCGGCGACCAGCCGGCCGGTTTCCAGTCCTCGGCCGGGACGCGGTACTGGAAGGCGGCGAAGATCATCACGACCAGATAGACGATGCCCAGCGTCAGGAAGGTCTGCGCGGCCCCCGTAGCCCCGGTACCGACCACGTAAAGGCCTGCCTCGCCCCCGAATTCGGCGGCCTGCTTGGCCGAGGCCGCGACCACCTCGACCTTGCCGGCGGCGGTTTCGGCGAAGATCCGGCCGCCCTCGACGACGGTCGCCACCGCGTCCTGCGGCCCCAGATAGTCTGGCGCCCGCTTGAACAGGTCGAGCAGCCAGCCCTTGACCGGGGCCGCGATCATCGCGCCGCCGCCAAAGCCCATGATCGCCATGCCGGTCGCCATGCCGCGCCGGTCGGGGAACCAGCGGATCAGGGTCGAGACCGGCGAGACATAGCCCAGCCCCAGCCCGCAGCCGCCAAGCACGCCATAGCCGAGATAGACCAGCCAGAGCTGGTGCGCCGAGATCCCGAACGAGCCGATGATGAACCCGCCGCCCCAGAGGATCGCGGCGACGACGCCGACCATGCGCGGGCCGACCTCTTCGAGCCATTTGCCTGCGAAGGCGGCCGCAAGGCCCAGAAAGACGATGGCGACCGAGAAGATCCAGACCACGGACCCAAGCGTCCAGTCATCGGCCCCCGAGGTCACGACGCCCAGTTCGCGGGTCAGCGGCGGGTTGAAGACCGACCAGGCATAGACCGAGCCGATGCAAAGATGGATCGCGATGGATGCCGGCGGGACGCGCCAGCGGTTGAAACCGGGTTCGGCCACGATATGGCTCTTGTGCAAGAAGCCAAGCGCGCCGCCTGAGGCGTTGCTCATGATGTTCCTCCCTTGATTGGCGCCGCGGGCGGTCTCCTCCAGGCCACCCCGGCAGCATGCTGTCGCATGCCATCAGCAAAAAGCCAGCCAGGGGCTTGTGCTGTCAACTGAATTTCTTATTTATAACAAGGCGATGTCGGAATTTTTGTCGCTTTCGCAGGGGGCGCATCCCCTGCGGTTGGACATTTTGTCCCGAGGTTGCCCGATCGCACCCGAAAACTGCGTCATCCTGTCCGGACCCGGACCGGTCACGTTTTCTGGGCGGAGGGCAGGAAAACCCGGAACCGGCTTCCCTGCCCGGGGATCGACGCGGCGGTGATCCGGCCGCCGGCCCGACTCACGATCTGCTGGCTGATCGACAGGCCAAGCCCGGTGCCCTGCGCCTGTTTCGTCGTGAAGAACGGATCGAAGATCCGGGGCAGGACCTCGGGGGCGATACCGGTCCCGCTGTCTTCTACCGTCACCTCGACCCCGTCCTTGCAGTCATTTGCGACCACCCTCAGGCTGCCGCCATCGGGCATGGCATGGACCGCGTTCAGGATGAGGTTCACGATGACCTGCTGCAATTCGGTGCGGGACACCGCGACGGTTCCCGTGCCCTCGGCCCTGACCTCGCACACGATCCCGGCTGCCTGAACCTGATGGCGGGTCAGCACCAGACAGTCCTTCACCACCTCGGCGGGTGCGATCAGATCGGCCGAACCGGAATAATCCTCGGGACGGGCGAATTGCAGCAGCTTCGAGACGATGACGCCGATCCGGTAGACCTGATCGTCGATCAGCGCGAATTCCTCGGCGACCTTGTCGGCCTCGGCGCCCAGTGTGCTGCGCGCAAGGTCCAGATTGCCCTGGATCACCGCGACCGGGTTGTTGATCTCATGCGCGACCGAGGCGGTGATCTCGCCCACCGCGGCCAGCTTCTCGGACATGATCAGCCGTTCGGTGGTCCGTTCGAGCCGCAGATTGGCGGCGCGCAGGTCGCGCGTGCGCTCCTCGACCCGGGTCTCGAGGCTTTCGGCCCAGCTGCGCAGTTCGCGGTCGCGCGCCTGCAGGCGGTCGAGCAAGCTGTCGAAATGGCGGGCGAGCTGGGCGATCTCGCCACCCGCTTCAGGCGGGTGGTTGCGCGCCGCCAGGTCTCCGGCCTCGACCTGCGCGATGGTGCGGGTCATGCCCTCGAGGGGCCGGAAGATGTGGCGTGCCCAGCGCAGGAAGACCGGGACCGACACCAGCGCGATCAGCACGAAGGCCGCGCCGAGTGCCAGGATCGAGGTGCGCTTGGCCTCGCGGAACGGGGTTTCGAGAAAGCCGACATAGAGCATTCCCACCCGGCGTCCGAAGCTGTCGAGGATCGGCTCGTAGGCCGAGATATACCACTCGTTGACGACAAAGGCGCGGTCGAGCCAGATCCGCCCCTCGTCCAGCACCTGCGCGCGCACCTCGGCCGAGACCCGCGTGCCAAGGGCGCGGACAGCCTCGAACAGACGCACATTGGTCGAGACGCGCACATCGTCGAGAAACAGCGTGGCGGTGCCCTGGCTGCCAGCGGGCAGACTCCGGTCGCGATAGACCAGCGCATTGATCGTGTCGATGAAATCGAGGTTCCGGTTCAGCAGCCGGCCCCCCACCAGCGCGACCCGCGTGCCATCGGGCAGCACCAGCGGCGCGGCCGAGTGGATGATCATCCCGCGCGTCTCGTCGGTGCGGTCCGTCGGAACCGCCGCGCGGGTCGTCACCAGGGCGATTTCCGCGCGCTCGGCCAGCCCGGTCGCGAGGGCCTCAAGCTGATCTGCGTCGAAAATGTCGATCGCGCTTTGCCGCTGGCCGTCGAGGGCTGCGGCAATCACCGGCCAGGCCCGTTCCCGGGGCCGCGGCGCGGCGATGCGCAGGAAGTCGAGCCCCAGCCGCTGGCGTTCGCCTTCCAGATAGACCGCCTGTCGCCCGGCCCCGATTGCCTCGCGCAGATCGACCGACCGGGCGACCGCGTCCACCCGCTCTCCCGACATCTCGATCAACCGGGCAAGGTACTGGTCGGCGATGGTCAGATCGCCGGTGACCTTGGTCACGAGCAGGTTGTCGATCTTGGCCGACCAGCGCCACATCGCGCCGCCCAGCATGACCGGCAGAAGCACCAGCATCGGCAAGAGCGCGATCACCAGCAGGCGGACCCTGACCGAACGGAGGATGCCGGGCAGGCGTGGCATCGGCTAAAGGCCCCAGGCCGCGCATTTCCGGTCGATGGTTTTGCGCGAGACCCCCAGGCGGCGCGCCGCCTCGGACCGGTTGCCGTCCAGCGCCTCGAGCGCCCGCAGGATCTCGCGCCGCTCGATGTCTTCCAGGGGCGTGATCTCGGTGCCGGTCTGCGGCGGCCCCAGGGTTTCGACCGGAAAGCGCCCGAAGATCAGCGCGCGTTCGATGAAATTCTGCAATTCCCGGATGTTGCCCGGCCAGTCGTGGCGCAGCATGGCCGACCGCACGGACGAGGTCATGTCAAGCCGGGGCAGGTTCAGCGCGGCCGACAGTTCGGACTGAAAAAGCTCGGCCAGCTCCAGAATGTCCGAGCTCCGCTCTTTCAGGGCGGGCATCCGGACTTCGACCACATTGATGCGGAACAGCAGATCCTCGCGGAACCGCCCCTCCTGCACTTCCTTTTGCAGCGGTTTGGTCGAGGCGATCACGAAGCGCAGCTGAAGCTGTATGTCGCGCTCGGTGCCGATGGGGCGGATGACGCCGTCTTCGAGAACCCGAAGCAGCGCTGTCTGGGCATTGGCGCCCAGTTCGCTGACATCGTCCAGAAAGACCGTGCCCCCCGAGGCCGAGGCCAGCAGCCCCTCGCGCCCCGACCGTGCGCCGGGAAAGGCGCCCGCGGCATGGCCGAACAGTTCGTATTCGATCATGTCGGCGGGGATCGCGCCGCACTGGATCGCCACGAAAGGGGCGCCGCTGCGGCCGGAATGGCAATGGATATGCCGCGCCGCGACCTCCTTGCCCGACCCGGATGCGCCCAGGATCAGCACCGGAGTCGAAAGCGGCGCGACGCGCTCGAGGATCTGGCGCACCTCGGCGATGGCGGGCGACTGGCCGATCAACTCGCGGCGGCGGGTCCCGGAGGCACCGGTTTCAAGCTCGCGGCGCAAAAGGAAATTCTCGCGTTTCAGCCTTGCCAGTTCCAGACAGCGGCCGACCGCGTTCAGGATCTGGTTCGACCGGAAAGGTTTCAGAAGAAAATTGGAAACCCCGGCGCGCATGGCCTCGATGGCGGTCTGCAGGTCGGCATAGGCGGTGATCATGATGGTATCGGTGAATCCGCCCCGGTCGCGCTGGGTCTGCAGCCAGTCGAGGCCCTTTCTGCCGGGCATCAGGTTGTCGAGGACCATCACGTCATACTGCCGGGCGGCCAGCAGCCGTTCGGCCGCCTCGGTGTCGGGCGCCTCGTCCACGGCGCGGCAAAGCGGGCGCAGCGTCTTGACCAGAAAGTGCCGCATCCCGGGTTCGTCATCGACGATCAGGATGCTGGCCGTGCTCAGGAGGCTTGCGGTTTCTTCCCGATTTTCTGACATCCGATCCGCTTTTCGAAACCCGTTTCATATGTGCCGATGCCCGTGCCGCCGACCGGCCAGCGGGATGCCTCAGCCAGAGCGGCGCCGCCGCGCCGGCAGCCCGTCCAGCCTTTCTTTCCCTGTATCGCCAAACCGGCCGATCTTGCCAGGGAGGGCCTCGGCCTTCGGGCTGTCAGCGTTGTCCAGAAACTGTTCGACCGTCTTGCCGAAACACCTGGCGATCTTCACGGCGGTTTCCGCTTCGGTGGGCTCGACTTTGGTGGGCGCGACGCCGCGCTGTTTGAGCTTTTTGAGAATGCCTTTCGAGACCCCGGTGGCCTCTGACCCCCTGGGAACCGTCACCCGATAGCGTGACAGGCGTCTGATGAATGCTTCGCGGAATAGTATCTGCTGCACGAGCCTCCCCTCTCGTGGCTGTCCATGGCCGAAACCTTGCCGACCCGATCCCGGGCGGTCAGTCTTTCTCCCTGAGCGAAAGGGCTAAAGGCGATAGGACACGGACGCAAGCGCCCAAGGAACCCGACGGCCGGTCGGCCTGCGGTGCCCCGGGTATCGCGGTGAGGTCGGGGAAGAGGCGAGGAGCTGGCGGGCCGCGAAGGCTGGACCCGGTTCGTGCCGCAAGCAGGCGCCGACAGCGCACGTCCGTCCCAGGCATGGCCCTGTTGCGTCAAGCGGGGGAATTGCCTGGAGCGGGTAGCGGGAATCGAACCCGCGCCAAGAGCTTGGAAGGCTCGTGTGATACCATTTCACCATACCCGCGAAAGGCCCGACAGAGGTATGTCAGGTCCTTCATCGGGTCAAGCGGCTTGTGGACCCGCGTCGCGCGGGGGGGGCTGGATCGGGGCGGGGTGGGCCACGCCGATCCAAACGCGCCTCAGGCGTTCCGGGCGGCCTCGGCGGCAATCGTGCGGATGTCGCAGCGGAAGATGCCCAGATCTTTCAGGTCGCGGTCGGACAGGGCCGAAAGCTCGCGAACGGTCTGGCGGCGGAGGCTGCTGCGGCGGCCGATCCGCAGAAGGGTCTCGGCGAGGGCCGAAAGGCGGAAGGAAAGGGCCGAATTCGGCGCGGCCCGGGTCAGGCTGGTCATGGGAATATCCTCTGTTCGTGCGCGCCCGACATCTATGGAAATTCCGCGCGCGCGCAATCGACGACCCGGAATTGCCGCCATGCAGCCCTTGCAACAGGCGCATCGGATCGCCGCGTCGTCGCTGCGGATCTGCCGCAATTCCTGTCATGTGCCCGGAAAATGCCCTGCTTTGACCCGCCGGACGCGGCCGGACCCGTTCCCCTATGCCGAATCGGCCGCTTGACGCAGGCGCATGCGCTTCGACAATGGCGGCCCAAGCGCAGGGGCAGGGAGGACAGACATGACCCGCGATTTCGCCATCTACCCCAGTCTCAGGGGGCGCCGGGTCTATGTGACCGGCGGCGCCTCGGGCATCGGCTCCGAGATCGTCGCGGCCTTCGCGGCGCAGGGCGCGCGGGTGGGATTTGTCGATCTGGACGGCGCGGCGGCCAGAGCGCTTTGCGACCGGTTGGGCGGCGAGGTTCATCACGAGACCTGCGATCTGCGCGACATCGCGGCGCTCAGGGACGCTTTCGCCGCGCTGAAGACCCGGATCGGTCCGGCCGAGGTGCTGGTCAACAATGCCGCCCGCGACGACCGTCACGACTGGGCCGGGGTCACGCCCGACTACTGGGACGAGCGCATGGCCACCAACCTGCGCCACATGTTCTTCGCGATCCAGGCCGTGGCCCCGGACATGATCGCGGCGGGCGGCGGGGCCATCGTCAACCTTGCCTCGAATTCCTGGATGGAGGCGGTGGGCGGCTTTCCCGCCTATGCCACCGCCAAGGCCGCGGTGCACGGGCTGACCCGGACCCTGGCGCGCGATCTCGGCCCGCACCGCATCCGGGTCAATACAGTGGTCCCCGGCTGGATCATGACCGAGCGGCAGAAGGCCCTTTGGGTCACGCCCGAGAAGCTGGAACAGCATCGCAGGCGGCAGTGCCTGCCCGACCTGATCGACCCGGTCTATGTGGCGCGGATGGTCGTGTTCCTGAGTTCGGACGATGCCGCCATGTGCAGCGCCAGCAATTACATGGTCGAGGCCGGGTCGATCTGACCGCCCGGCGCTGCCTATCCGGCGGGCAGTCGGCGCAGGGCTGCCCGGGAAACGAGCGGACTTCCCTTCGCCGGGCGCCCGTGCCACTCTCGGCCCGTTCAAAAACCCCGTCCGATGGCGCCGAATGCCGCCAGTGACGGGGATTCAGGTACAGGGGAAGATCGAATGGCGAAAACGCGGGACGGGATCGCGATCGGGCGGCGTGGGATGCTGCTTGGCAGCGCCGGGGCGGTTGCGGCGGCGGGGATGGGTCTTTGGCCGCGGCGCGGACTGGCGGCCGAGCCGATCAGCGTGGCCGGCATCTACACGGTTCCGGTCGAACAGCAATGGGTGAGCCGGCTGCACAAGGCCGCCGAGGCCGCAAAGGCAGCCGGGCTGATCGACTACACCTTCAGCGAGAACACCGCCAATACCGACTATCCTCGGGTGATGCGTGAATACGCCGAATCCGGCGTTCAGCTGATCATGGGAGAGATCTTCGGGGTCGAACAGGAGGCCCGCGAGGTCGTGCTGGACTATCCCGAGACGGCGTTCCTGCTGGGGTCGTCCTTCCCGCCGGACGACGCCTATCCGAATCTCGCGGTGTTCGACAACTATATCCAGGACGCCTCGTATCTCTCGGGCATCGTCGCGGGGGCGATGACCAAGACCGGCAATATCGGCATGGTGGGCGGCTTCCCGATCCCCGAGGTGAACCGGCTGATGCATGCCTTCATGGCGGGCGTGCGCGAGGTCAAGCCCGACGCCACTTTCCAGGTCAGCTTCATCGGGTCCTGGTTCGACCCGCCGAAGGCCAAGGAAACCGCCTTTGCGATGATCGAGAACGGCGCCGACCTGCTATATGCCGAACGCTTCGGCGTGTCGGACGCGGCGCAGGAAAAGGGCGTGCTGGCCATCGGCAATGTCATCGACACCCAGGCCGACTATCCCGACACCGTGGTCGCCTCGGCGCTCTGGCATTTCGGGCCGACCCTGCAGGCCGCGCTCGACCGCGTCGCGGCGGGGACGTTCGAGGCCGCCGATTACGGGGCCTATTCCTTCATGAAGGAAGGCGGCTGTTCGCTGGCGCCGCTCGGGACCTTCGCGGGCAAGGTGCCGCAATCGGCGCTGGATCTTGTGGCCGAGCGCGAGGCCGCGATCAAGGCTGGCAGCTTGACCGTCGAGATCAACGATACCGAGCCCAAGTCGTCCTGATGGCCGACCCGCGACCGGTTGTCCTGAAGCTTGAGGGGATCACCAAGCGCTTCGGGACACTCACCGCCAATGACGCTATCGGCTTCGCCCTGCACCAGGGCGAGGTCCTTGCCCTGCTGGGCGAAAACGGCGCGGGCAAGACCACGCTGATGAACATCCTCTTCGGCCATTACACGGCCGATGCGGGCACGGTCGAGGTGATGGGGCAGGCCCTGCCGCCCGGCCAGCCCGGCGCGGCGCTGGCCGCGGGCGTCGGCATGGTGCACCAGCATTTCACCCTGGCGGACAATCTGACCGTGACCGAGAATATCCTGATCGGGACCCGTCCGCTCTGGCGTGGCGGGCTCGGTCGGGCCGAGGCGCGGGCGCGGATCGCGGCGCTGTCGCGCGATTTTGGCCTTGCGGTCCACCCCGAGGCGAAGGTCCGGACCCTGTCCGTGGGCGAATGCCAGCGGGTCGAGATCCTGAAGGCGCTTTACCGCGAGGCGCGGGTGCTGATCCTGGATGAACCGACCGCCGTGCTGACGCCGCAGGAAACCGAGGCGCTTTTCGCCACCCTGAAGAAGGCCGTGGATCGCGGCCTGTCGATCATCTTCATTTCCCACAAGCTGCACGAGGTGATGGCGGTTTCGGACCGGGTGATCGTCTTGCGCCATGGCCGCGTGGCGGGCGAGGTCGCCACCGCCGAGACCGACCGCCACCGGCTGGCCGAGATGATGGTGGGCGCCGAGGTGCGCCTGCCCGCGCCGTCGCTGGCCCGTCCGGGGTCTGCGCTGATGGAACTGGACGCCGTCTCGACGCCCCCCGAGGGCACGCGCCCCGGGCTGAAATCGGTCAGCCTTGCGCTCCGGGCCGGGCAGATCACCGGGCTTGCCGGGGTTTCGGGCAACGGGCAGGGCGCGCTGGCCGATCTTGTCTCGGGGCTGGCCGCACCGTCTGCCGGGCGGTTCGAAGTCGCGGGCGCGCGTGTCGAGCGCTGGTCGCCCCGTGCCGCCTTGCAGGCGGGCGTCGGCCGCATTCCCGAGGACCGGCACGCGACCGGGTCGATCGCCGATTTCACCCTGACCGAGAACGCGGTGCTGGAAGATTATGCCCGGCCGCCCTACAGCCGCCGGGGCTGGATGAACTGGCGCGCCGCGCGCGCCCATGCCGAGAAGATCATCAAAGACTATGACGTCCGCTGTCCGGGCCCCGAGGCCCGCATCCGCCTTCTGTCCGGGGGCAACATGCAGAAACTGATCCTGGGCCGGGCGCTGGAAACCGCGCCCCGGATCATCCTGGCGAACCAGCCGGTGCGCGGGCTCGACATCGGCGCGCTGACCTATGTGCAGGACCGTCTGATCGCGGCCCGCGACGGCGGCGCGGCCGTTTTGCTGATTTCCGAGGATCTCGACGAGATCCTGGCGCTTTCCGACGTGATTCATGTGATGTCCGAGGGGCGGCTGTCGCCCGGGTTCCCGAGGGGCACGAAGACCCCGGCGGAACTGGGCGTCTGGATGGCCGGGCAGGGGTTCGATCATGCGGCTTGAACCGGTCCGGAACGCCTCGCTGGCGCGCCGCCTTGGCCTGCCGCTTCTGGCCCTGGCCTTCACCGTGGTCGTGGCCTCGGTCCTGGCACGGCTGGCGGGGGCCGATCCCTTCGCAACGCTGGGGCTGATCCTGAAAGGGGCGGCCGGGTCCAAGTTCGCGCTGCTCGAGACGCTGAACCGTGCGACCCCGCTGATCTTCACCGGGCTCGCCGTGGCCGTCGCTTTCCGCGCGAAGCTATGGAACATCGGCGCCGAGGCGCAGCTTTACGCGGGCGCCCTGCTGACGGTGCTGGTGGGGACCCAACTCGGCCTGCCAGGCCCGGTCGCGATCCCCGCGATGGCGCTGGCGGCGATCCTTGCGGGGGCGCTGGTGCTGCTGGGGCCTGCGGTGCTGAAACTGAGGCTCGGCGTCGACGAGGTCGTCACGACACTTTTGCTGAACTTCATCATGCTGCTGCTGATCTCGATGCTGCTGGAAGGCCCGCTGAAGGACCCGATGGGCATGGGCTGGCCGAAATCGCCGCCCATCCCGCGCGATGCGCGGCTGCCGCGCCTGATCGAGGGGCTGCGGCTGCACTGGGGCTTCGGGCTGGCGCTGATCGCGGCGGTCTCGGTCTGGCTGATCCAGATCCGCACCACGCTCGGCTATGAAATCCGCGCCGTGGGGCTGAACCCGCAGGCCGCGCGCTTTGCTGGCATCCCGGTCAACCGGGTGATCGTCAAGACCGCGCTTCTGTCGGGCGGGCTGGCGGCGCTGGCGGGCTTTTCCGAGGTGGCTGGGCTCAAGGGCAACCTGACCCTGGATCTGAGCCCGGGCTTTGGCTACACCGGCATCGTCGTTGCGATGCTGGCGCTTCTGCACCCGCTGGGCGTCGTCGCCTCGGCGATCTTTGTGGCGGGCGTCTTCGTCGGTGCCAACAGCATGAGCCGCGCGGCCGACGTGCCCACCTATATTGCCGACATCTCGGTCGCGGTGGCGCTGCTGTCGATGGTGCTGGCGATCCTTCTGACGAAATTCCGCGTGGTGAGGGGCTGATGGAGATCCTCGACATCCTTCTGTCCGCCAGCTTCTGGGCGGCGGTCCTGCGCATCGCCTCGCCGCTGATCTTCGCCACCATGGGCGAGCTGATCTGCGAACGCGCGGGCGTGCTGAACCTCGGGATCGAGGGGATCATGGTCGCGGGCGCCTTCGCGGGCTGGATGGCCGTCTATGCGGGGCTCGGGCTCTGGCCGGGGCTGCTGGTCGCGCTCCTGACCGGCATGGCCTTCGGCGCGCTGCACGGGCTGCTGACCGTGCCCTTCGGGCTGTCGCAGCACGTGGTGGGGCTGGGGATCACGCTGCTTGCAACCTCCAGCGCCTATTACGCCTACCGCCTGTCGCTGCCCGAGGTGACAAGCCCGCCCCGGATCGAGCCGTTTCAGCCCGTCCACATCCCCGGCCTCTCGGACCTGCCCTTCTTCGGCGAGGCGCTCTTTTCCCAGACCGCCCTGACCTATCTGGCCTTCGCCTGCGTGATCGCCGTCGCGCTGATCCTCTATCGCACGCCGCTGGGACTGGCGCTGAGGGCCGCGGGCGAGAACCCCTCGGCGGTCGAGGCGCAGGGCCTTTCGGTCACCGCGATCCGCATCGGCGCGGTGATGGCCGGGTCGGGGCTGATGGCCGTGGGCGGCGCCTTCCTGACCATGTCGGCCTTCTCGTCCTTCTTTTTCGAGATGGTGAACGGGCGCGGCTGGATCTGTATCGCTCTGGTCGTCTTCGGCGCGTGGCGTCCCGGCAAGGCTTTGATCGGCGCGCTCTTGTTCGCGGGTTTCGACGCGCTTCAGATCAGGCTTCAGCAGACGCCTCTGGGCGCCGACATCCCCTACCAGGTCTTTCTGATGGTGCCCTATGTGCTGTCGATCCTGGCGCTGGTCCTGATGTCGCGCCGGGCCGAGGTGCCCGCCGCCCTGATGACACCCTATAATCGCGGAGACCGCTAAATGGCCGAGTTCGACCTTCTGATCACCGATGGCAACCTTCCCGACGGACAGGTGGGGGATATCGGGATCGTGAAGGACCGCATCGCCGCCATCGGCGATCTGTCCGGCTCGACGGCCGCGCGGGTCATCGACGCGGCGGGCGATCTGGTCAGCCCGCCCTTTGTCGATCCGCATTTCCACATGGATGCGACGCTGAGCTACGGCACGCCCCGGATCAACGCCTCGGGCACGCTTCTGGAAGGCATTGCGCTTTGGGGCGAGCTGAAACAGATCGCGACCGTCGATCAGATGGTCGAGCGGGCGCTGGCCTATTGCGACTGGGCGGTAAGCCAGGGGCTTCTGGCGATCCGCAGTCATGTCGATACCTGCGATGACAGCCTCAAGGGCGTCGAGGCGATGTTGCAGGTGCGCGAGACGGTAAAACCCTATCTCGACCTGCAACTGGTGGCCTTCCCGCAGGACGGTTTCCTGCGCGACCCGACGGCAAAGGCCAACACGCTCCGCGCGCTCGACATGGGCGTCGATGTGGTCGGCGGCATCCCGCATTTCGAGCGCACGATGGAAGACGGCCGCGCCTCGGTGCGAGAACTGTGCGAGATCGCCGCCGAACGCGGGCTTCTGGTCGACATGCATTGCGACGAGACCGACGATCCGCTCAGCCGCCATGTGGAAACGCTGGCTTACGAGGCGCAAAGGCTGGGCCTTCAGGGCCGGGTCAATGGCAGCCACCTGACCTCGATGCACTCGATGGACAATTACTATGTGTCCAAACTGCTGCCGCTGATGGCCGAGGCGGGCCTGTCCGCCGTGCCGAACCCGCTGATCAACATCGTGATCCAGGGCCGCCATGACAGCTTCCCCAAACGGCGCGGCCTGACCCGGGTGAAGGAGATGCAGGCCCATGGCATCACCGTCGGCTGGGGTCAGGACTGCGTGCGCGATCCGTGGTATCCGCTGGGCACCGCCGACATGCTGGACGTGGCCTTCATGGGGCTGCACGTGGCGCAGATGACCTCGCCCGCCGAGATGCGGCAGTGCTTCGAGATGGCCACCACCGAAAGCGCGAAGATCCTGCATCTGGAGGGCTACGGGCTTTACGAGGGCGCCCGGGCCTCGCTGGTGATCCTCGATGCGGGCGACGCGATCGAGGCGATCCGGCTGCGGCCCGCCCGGCTGGCGGTGATCTCGAAAGGCAGGGTGGTGTCCGAGACGCCGCGGGCCGATGCGAGGCTCGACCTGCCGGGACGCCCGGCGGGCGTGCGTCGCCGCCACCACCACGCGAATTGATTTGCGGCGGCCGCCGCGGCCTGTATCCTCCGCCCGAAGGAGGGCCGATGGCGCGGGATATCACCAGGGGCCTCGTCTCTGGCGAGGGCGAGCTTTCGGACGCGGTCTGGGCCGAGGTGCTGTCCGCCGTCGACCGCACCTATGCCGATCTCATCGACTATCAGGAACGGCTCGAGGCCAAGAACGCAGAGCTGGAAACCATGCGTTCCTTCCTCGGCTCGATCCTCGCCTCGGTCTCTGACGTGCTGATCGTGGTGTCGCGCTCGGGCCGCGTCGAGGAGGTGTCGGCCTCGCTCGCCGCGCGCACCGGGGCGTCGACGGCGGGCTTTGTCGGCCGGCCGGTGGCCGAGCTCTTCGCCGAAAGCGACCGCCCGGCGCTGGTCGCGGCGATGCAGCGGGCGGCACTCGACCGCCGTCCGGTCACGCTTGAGGCCGGGCTGATCGCGGCCGGGGACACCACGCCGCTGGAACTGTCGCTGTCGCCCCGGCTGGACGAGCGCAGCCGGGTCACCGGGCATGTCCTGACCGGCCGCCCGCTGGGCGAACTGCGCCAGGCCTATGCCCAGCTTGCCGCCAGCCATGACGAGCTGAAGGCCGCGCAGACCCTTCTGGTCAGGAACGAAAAGCTCGCCTCTCTGGGCCGACTGCTGGCCGGGGTGGCGCATGAGCTGAACAACCCGATCAGTTTCGTCTATGCCAATGCCCATGCGCTCGACCGCTATGCCACCAAGTTCGAGACCTATTTCGACAAGGTGCAGGCCGGGGCCGACCGGGCCGATCTGGTGCGGCTGCGCGAGGATCTGCGGCTCGACCGCGAGATCCGCAACCTGCGCGAGGCGGTGGCGGGCGCGCGCGACGGGGCCGAGCGGGTGCGCGACATCGTCGAGGACCTGCGACGGCTGTCTTCGGACGGGGCGGGCGAGATGGTGGCCTTCGACCTGGCCGAGACCGCCCGCATCGCCGCCAGCTGGGTCATGCGCGGGTCGAAACGCGCGGTCGGGATCGGCTTTCCCGGCAGCGCGTCGGTGATGGCGCTGGGCCGTCCCGGGCATGTCCAGCAGGTGGTGATGAACCTCGTGCAGAATGCGCTCGACGCGGTCGAGGAGGGCGGCCGTGTCGATCTGTCGGTCGCGGCCGAGAACGGGCGCGCGGTACTGAGCGTGGCCGATGACGGCCCGGGTGTGCCCGACGCCGTCCGCACGCTGATCTTCGATCCGTTCTTCACCACCAAGGCGGTCGGGCAGGGCACCGGGCTTGGTCTCGCGATCAGCGCCAAGATCGCCGAGGAGCATGGCGGCCAGCTGCGGCTTTGCCCCGCCGACCGGGGCGCCTGTTTTCGCATCGACCTGCCGCTGGCCGAGGCCACGGCATGAAGAACGTGCTCTGGCTTCAGGCGGCGGGGTGCGGCGGCTGCACCATGTCGCTGCTTTGCGCCGAAAGCCCCTCGCTGCCCGATCTGATGGCGGGTGCGGGGCTGCGGTTTCTCTGGCATCCCTCGCTCTCGGTCGAAACCGGGGCCGAGGCGCGGGCGCTTCTGGACCGGGCGGCCGAAGGCGAGATCCCGCTCGACATCCTCTGTGTCGAGGGCGCGGTTGCGCGCGGGCCGAACGGCACCGGGCGCTATCAGATGCTGTCGGGGACCGGGCGGTCGATGCTCGACTGGGTCGACCGGCTGGCGCCCCGGGCCGATCATGTGGTGGCGGTGGGCTCCTGCGCGGCCTTCGGCGGCGTGACCAGCGCGGGCGGCAACCCCTCGGACGCAGCCGGGCTGCAATTCGAGGGCGCGCATCCGGGAGGCATCCTCGCGGCCGATTTCCGCGGTCGGGGCGGCTTGCCGGTGATCAATGTGGCGGGCTGCCCGACCCATCCCGACTGGGTCGGCGAGACGCTGATGCTGCTGGCGGCGGGGGCGCTCGGGCCTTCCGGTCTCGACAGCTTCGCGCGGCCGCGCTTTTACGCCGAGCATCTGGTGCACCATGGCTGTCCGCGCAACGAGTTTTACGAATACAAGGCCAGCGCCACCACGCTGTGCGAAATGGGCTGCATGATGGAGCATCTGGGCTGCGTCGGCACCCAGGCCGTGGGCGATTGCAACATCCGGCCCTGGAACGGGCAGGGAAGCTGCACCCGCGCGGGCTATCCCTGCATCTCTTGCACCGCGCCCGAATTCGAGGAACCGCGCCACGCCTTCACGGCGACGCCCAAGGTCGCGGGCATCCCCGTGGGCCTGCCCGCCGACATGCCCAAGGCCTGGTTCATGGCGCTGGCCTCGCTGTCGAAGGCCGCGACGCCCGAGCGGCTGTCGAGGAACGCCGTCGCCGACCGGGTCGAGGTGCTGCCCGGACCGAGGAAGCCCCGCGCATGACCGGCACGCGGCTGATCGTCGGCCCCTTCAACCGGGTCGAGGGCGATCTCGAGGTCCATCTCGATGTCGAGGACGGCCGGGTACGTGGCGCGCGGGTGAACGCGCCGCTCTATCGCGGGTTCGAACGGATGTTGCTGGGCCGCCCGGCCTCGGACGCGCTGACGCTGACGCCGCGGATCTGCGGCATCTGCTCGATCAGCCAGTCGGCGGCGGCGGCCCGGGCACTGGCCGCGGCGGGCGGCCACATGCCCGCGCCGCAGGGGGCGGCGATGGCGGCACTGATCCATGCGGTCGAGAATGTCTCGGACCATCTCTTTCATTTCAACCTGTTCTTCATGCCCGATTTCGCGCGGCCCGCCTATGCCGACCGTCCCTGGCATCCCCGCGCGGTCGAGCGGTTCACGGCGGTGGAGGGGGCTGCCCAGCGGGCGGCCATCGAGGCGCGGGCGGCGCTCATGCATATTCTCGGTACCCTTGCGGGCAAGTGGCCCCACACGCTGGCGATCCAGCCCGGCGGCGTCACCCGCGCGCCTGGGCCGCGCGACAAGGTGCGGATCATGGCGACGCTCACCGCCTTCCGCCGCTATCTGGAAGGAACGCTGTTCGGCGCCCCGCTCGAAGCCTTCGCAGCCCTTGAAACCCGTGCCGCGCTGCTGCGCTGGGGGCAGGGCGATGCGGGTCTGTTTCTGGAGATCGCGGCCGATCTCGATCTCGACGCGCTGGGCCGGGGATCGGGGCGGTATCTGTCCTTCGGGGCCTATCCGCTGGCCGAGGGATACGGTTTCGGCCCCGGCATCTGGCGCGCGGGCGGGCTGTCGCCGCTCGATCTGGGCGGGCTCATCGAGGATGTCTCGCATGCCTGGATGCTGGGCGGGGCCGCGCATCCGGCCGCGGGCCAGACCCTGCCCGACGACGAGATGCGCGAGACCGCCTATAGCTGGTGCAAGGCGCCGAGGCTGGACGGGCTTGGCTACGAGACGGGCGCGCTGGCGCGGCAGGTCGTGGCGGGCCATCCGCTGGCCTGCGATCTGGCGGGCGGCGGCGTTCTGGCCCGGGTGGCGGGGCGGCTTCTGGATCTTGCGCGGACCCAGATCCTGATGGAGGATCTGGTGCGCGACCTCGACACCGGCGCCGCCTTCATGGACCCGGCCCCCGAGATCCGCGATGGCGCGGGCGCAGGTCTGGTCGAGGCCGCGCGCGGCGCGCTGGGCCATTGGCTGAGGGTCGAGAACGGCCGCATCGCCGCCTATCAGATCGTGGCGCCCACCACCTGGAATTTCAGCCCGCGCGACGCCTCGGGCACCCCCGGTCCGCTGGAGGCCGCGCTGGAAGGCGCGCCGGTCGCGCCGGGCGACGACACGCCGCTTTCGGTCCAGCATATCGTGCGCAGCTTCGATCCCTGCATGGTCTGCACGGTGCATTAGGGTGGAAACGGGCCTTGAGATCCGGGTCCGGGGTCAGGTGCAGGGTGTGGGCTTTCGCCCCTTCGTCTGGCAGCTTGCGCAGGAATTCGGCCTGCGCGGCGAGGTCTTCAACGATGCCGAAGGGGTGCTGATCCGCGTTGCGGGCGGGGAACTCACAGCGTTTCAGGCGGCGCTGACCGCGCGGGCGCCCGCGCTGTCCCGCATCGATGCGGCCGAGGCGCGGGACTGGGCCTTTGCCACCGCGCCCGAAACCTTCACCATCGCCCCCAGCCGCGGCGAGGGGGCTGAAACTCGCGTCACGCCCGACGCCGCGACCTGTCCGGACTGCCTGGCCGAGATCCGGGGCGCGGGGCGCAGGCGGGGCTATGCCTTCACCAACTGCACCCAATTCGGCCCGCGCTTCACGATCCTGCGGCAGTTGCCCTATGACCGCGCCCGGACCACCATGGCCGACTTCCCGATGTGTCCGGCCTGCCGCGCCGAGTACGACACCCCCGCCGACCGCCGGTTCCATGCTCAGCCCATCGCCTGCCCCGATTGCGGCCCCCGGCTCTGGCTGGAGCGGGAGGGCGCGGAGCTGCCCGGCGATCCCGTCGCGGGCGCGGCCGATCTGCTGGCACAGGGCGCGATCCTGGCGGTCAAAGGGCTGGGCGGGTTTCATCTGGCCTGCGATGCGGGCAATGCGGCGGCGGTGGACCGGCTGCGCGCGCGCAAGCGCAGACCCGCGAAGCCCTTTGCGCTGATGGCGCGCGCCGCCGATCTGGCGGGGTTTTGCGCGCCGACGCCCGCCGATCTGGAGCGGCTTGGCGATCCGGCGGCGCCCGTCGTTCTGGTGCCCGGCACCGGTGCGCTGCCCGAGACCGTCGCGCCGGGCATGCGCGATCTGGGTGTGATGCTGCCCTATACGCCGCTCCATCATCTGTTGCTGGATGCGGTGGGGCGGCCGCTGGTGATGACCTCGGGCAATCTGTCGGGCGCGCCGCAGGTCATCGGCAATGACGAGGCGCGGGCCAAGCTGGGGGCCTTTGCCGATGCCTTCCTGATGCATGACCGCGACATTGCCCGGCGGCTCGACGACAGCGTCGAGCGGGCCGATCCGCCGATGGTCCTGCGCCGGGCGCGGGGACGGGTGCCGGGCACACTGCCCCTGCCTGCCGGGTTCGAGGAGGCGCCGCAGGTGCTGGCTCTGGGCGGGCAGATGAAATCGGCGATCTGCCTTGTGAAGGGCGGGCAGGCGCTCTTGTCGCATCACCTGGGCGACCTGGACGAGGCGCTGACCTGGGAGGAATTCCTGACAGCCATCGCCGATTACGGCAGGCTGTTCGGTCACCGCCCGGTCCGGGTCGCCTGCGACGCCCATCCCGGCTATCGCGCGACGCAGCATGCCCGGACGCTGGGTCTGCCCGTGGTCGAGGTTCAGCACCACCACGCCCATCTGGCCGCCTGTCTGGCCGAGAATGGCTGGCCGCGCGATGGCGGGCCGGTGGCGGGCATCGTGCTGGACGGCACGGGTTACGGCCCGGACGGCACGGTCTGGGGGGGCGAGCTGCTGCTGGGCGACTATCGCGCGGTCGAGAGGGTGGGGCATCTGGCTCCGGCGCCTTTGCCCGGCGGCGATGCTGCGGCGCACGAGCCCTGGCGGAACCTGCTTGTGCGGCTCGATGCGGCCGGGCTGGCCGACGTCGCGGACCGGATGCTGCCCGACGCCCCGCGCGCGGCGCTGCGGGCGGCGGTCCGGGCCGGGTTGAACGCCCCGGCCTCGTCCTCGGCCGGGCGGCTGTTCGATGCGGTCGCGGCGGCGCTTGGGCTGTGTCCCGGGGGGCAGAGCTACGAGGGCGAGGCGGCGATGCGGCTAGAGGCGCTGGCGGGCGACCTTCCGGCCGACCGGCCCTACGCCTTCGACGGGCTCGATCCGGCGCCAGTGATTCGTGCGGTGGTTGCAGACTTCGACGCGGGTTGCCCGAAGCCGCTGATCGCCGCCCGATTCCACGCGGGTCTTGCGCGGGCCTTTGCCGATCCGGCGAAAGCCCTTGTCGAATCCGGCCGCGCTCGCGCCGTCGCGCTGTCGGGCGGCTGTTTTCAGAACGCGCGGCTGCTGTCCGAGGTGCGTTTCTGCTTACGTAGCGTCAAGGTGTTGATCCATAGGGAAACTCCGGCCAATGACGGCGGGCTGGCGCTTGGTCAGGCGCTTGTTGCCGCATCCGGCAAATTGCCGCAGATGGAAAGCGGCTGATCCAGAAAGCGTTTTTGTCGGTAAAGAGATTACCGGTCAATCCGCCGCAATGTCTCGGATTAAGGTGGGTAAACGTCTGAAATATAACGCAATTAACACGATCTTAAACATCCTGAGGAAATCCTTGCTGGTGCCGGCCGCGCTCTGTTTGCATGCGCTGGCATACTGAACCTTCCGCGCGCCGCCGCGGCGCCGGGTCATTGGACGGGAGGACCGACTTGGCCGAAATCGAGACATTCTATGAGGTGATGCGCCGCCAGGGGATCACCCGGCGCAGCTTCATGAAGTATTGTTCGCTCACGGCGGCAGCGCTGGGGCTGGGACCCGCCTTCGTGCCGAAGATCGCCCATGCGATGGAAACCAAGCCGCGGACCCCCGTGATCTGGGTGCACGGGCTCGAATGCACCTGCTGTTCGGAAAGCTTCATCCGCTCGGCCCATCCGCTGGCCAAGGATGTGGTGCTGTCGATGATCTCGCTCGATTACGACGACACGCTGATGGCGGCGGCGGGCCATGCGGCCGAGGCGGCGCTGGAAGACACGATCGAGAAATACAAGGGCAACTACATCCTTGCGGTGGAAGGGAACCCGCCGCTGAACGAGGACGGGATGTACTGCATCATCGGCGGCAAGCCCTTCGTCGATCAGCTGCGCCATGCGGCCGAACACGCCAAGGCGATCATCTCCTGGGGGGCCTGCGCCTCCTATGGCTGCGTGCAGGCGGCGGCCCCGAACCCGACCCGCGCGACGCCGGTGCACAAGGTCATCACCGACAAGCCGATCATCAAGGTGCCGGGCTGTCCGCCCATCGCCGAGGTCATGACCGGCGTCATCACCTACATGCTGACCTTCGACCGCATGCCCGATCTCGACCGTCAGGGGCGGCCGAAGATGTTCTATTCCCAGCGCATCCACGACAAGTGCTACCGCCGCCCGCATTTCGACGCGGGCCAGTTCGTCGAGAACTGGGACGACGACTATGCGCGCAAGGGCTATTGCCTCTACAAGATGGGCTGCAAGGGGCCGACCACCTACAATGCCTGTTCCACCGTGCGCTGGAACGAGGGCGTCAGCTTCCCGATCCAGTCGGGCCATGGCTGCATCGGCTGTTCCGAGGACGGGTTCTGGGACCAGGGGTCGTTCTATGACCGGCTGACCACGATCAAGCAGTTCGGGATCGAGGCCACCGCCGATCAGATCGGCTTTACCGCCGCCGGGGCGGTGGGCGCGGGCATCGTCGCCCATGTCGCCGCCTCGGCCCTGAAACGGGCCCAGAAGAAGTCCCAGGACGCCGCGAAGAAAGAGGAGGTGTAAGCCATGGTCGCGACCCCGAACGGCTTTGACCTCGACAATTCCGGCCGCCGCATCGTCGTCGATCCCGTGACCCGGATCGAGGGCCACATGCGCTGCGAGGTGAATGTGGACGATCAGGGCATCATTCGCAACGCGGTCTCGACCGGGACCATGTGGCGGGGGCTCGAGGTGATCCTCAAGGGCCGCGACCCGCGCGATGCCTGGGCCTTCACCGAACGGATCTGCGGCGTCTGCACCGGGACGCATGCGCTGACCTCGGTGCGTGCGGTCGAGGACGCGCTGGGGATCACCATCCCGCAGAACGCCAACTCGATCCGCAACATCATGCAGCTGAACCTTCAGATTCACGACCATATCGTCCATTTCTACCACCTGCATGCGCTGGACTGGGTGAACCCCGTGAACGCGCTGAAGGCCGATCCGAAGGCCACGTCGGAACTGCAACAGGCGGTTTCGCCCAGCCACCCGCTGTCCTCGCCCGGCTATTTCCGCGACGTGCAGAACCGGCTGAAGAAATTCGTCGAATCTGGGCAGCTGGGGCTGTTCAAGAACGGCTATTGGGACAATCCGGCCTATCTGCTGCCGCCCGAGGCCGATCTGATGGCCACGACCCACTACCTCGAGGCGCTGGATTTGCAGAAGGAAGTGGTGAAGATCCACACCATCTTCGGCGGCAAGAACCCGCACCCCAACTGGCTGGTGGGCGGTGTGCCCTGTCCGATCAATCTCGACGGCACCGGTGCGGTCGGCGCGATCAACATCGAGCGGCTGAACATGGTCAGCTCCATCATCGACCAGTGCACGACCTTCGTGAAGAACGTCTATATCCCGGATGTCGTTGCCATTGGCGGCTTCTACAAAAGCTGGCTTTACGGCGGCGGGCTGTCGGGCCAGGCGGTCATGGCCTATGGCGACATCCCCGAGAACCCCAACGACTTCTCGGCGGACCAGCTGCACCTGCCGCGCGGCGCCATCATCAACGGCAACCTCAACGAGGTGCTCGACGTCGATCCGCGCGATCCCGAACAGGTGCAGGAATTCGTCGATCACTCCTGGTACAGCTATGGCGAGCCGGGCAAGGGCCTGCATCCCTGGGACGGCGTGACCGAGCCGAAATTCGAGCTGGGGCCCAATGCCAAGGGGACCAAGACCAATATCGAGGAACTGGACGAGGCGGCCAAGTATTCCTGGATCAAGGCGCCCCGCTGGAAGGGCCATGCGATGGAGGTGGGGCCGCTGGCCCGCTATGTCATCGGCTATGCCAAGGGCCATGAGGACATCAAGGGCCAGGTCGAGGGGCTTTTGCGGACCATGGACCTGCCGGTCGAGGCGTTGTTCTCGACGCTGGGGCGCACCGCGGCCCGCGCGCTTGAGGCTGAATACTGTACCCGGTTGCAGAAGTATTTCTTCGACAAGCTGATCGCGACCTGCCGGAACGGCGACACCGCCACCGCCAATGTCGAGAAATGGGACCCGAAGACCTGGCCGAAAGAGGCCAAGGGCGTCGGCATGACCGAGGCGCCGCGCGGCGCGCTGGGCCACTGGATCAAGATCAAGGGGGGGCGGATCGAGAACTATCAATGCGTTGTGCCCACCACCTGGAACGGCAGCCCGCGCGACACCGCCGGAAATATCGGCGCCTTCGAGGCGGCTCTGATGGACACCAAGATGGAACGCCCCGACGAGCCGGTCGAGATCCTCAGGACGCTGCACAGCTTCGATCCGTGCCTGGCCTGCTCGACCCATGTGATGTCGCCGGACGGACAGGAACTGACCCGGGTCAAGGTGCGCTGAGGGAGGAGACGACGATGAGGAAATATCTGCTTGCCGCGGCTCTGGCCGCAGTGGCGGGCCCGGCCCTGGCCCATACCGGCCATGGGGCGTCTACCGGGTTCGTTCATGGGGTGCTGCACCCGCTGACCGGGGCCGATCACCTGCTGGCGATGCTGGCGGTGGGGCTCTGGTCGGGCTTTGCGCTGAGCGCGCGCCTCTGGGCGGGGGCCGCCGCCTTCATGGGGGCGATGGTTGCAGGCGCCGCGCTGTCCTGGGCGGGGGTGCCGCTGCCGGGCGTCGAGGGCATGATCGCGGCCTCGGTCCTGGCCTTCGGTGTTCTGGCCGCCTTTGCCCATCGCGGGCAGGCGCGCTGGGTCACCGGCGCCTCGCTGGGGGCGATCGCGCTTTTCGGCATCTGCCACGGCCATGCCCATGCCTCCGAGGCGACCGGGGCGGCGCTGGCCTATCTGGGCGGGTTCCTGATCTCGACCGCGGCGCTGCACCTGACCGGCATTCTTGTTGCCCGCGCGGTCGCGGAGGCCCGCGCCGCCCGCACCCTGCGCCGGACTGCCGGAGGCGCGCTGGTGGCCTCGGGCGCCTGGCTCCTTGCCGGATGAGGATCGCGCCATGAGTGTCGAAGACAGAACCTCCATCCCGATCCATATCCCGAACCCCGAGGCGCCGACCCCGCTCGAGGCCGCGCGGCTGACCGGCGGTGCCCGTCCCGAGGATATCGAAAGCCTGCAGCTGCGCGCGGCCGTCTATGTCTACGAAATGCCGGTCCGGATCTGGCACTGGGTCAACGCGCTGGCGATCACGATCCTGATCGTGACGGGCTACCTGATCGCCTCGCCGCCGCCCACCATGGAAATCGCCGAGGCGACCGACCAGTTCGTGTTCGGCTATATCCGCTTTGCCCATTTCGCCTCGGGCATGGTGCTGACGGTCGCCTTCCTGGGCCGGATCTACTTTGCCTTCGTCGGCAACCGGCATGCGCGGCAGCTGTTCTACATCCCGGTCTGGCGCAAGCGCTGGTGGAAAGAGATGATCTTCGAGGCACGCTGGTACGCCTTCCTCGAAAAGGAGCCGAAGAAGTATATCGGCCACAACCCGCTGGCCCATTTCGCGATGTTCACCTTCATCACGCTGGGCATGACCTTCATGATCGTCACCGGCTTCGCGCTTTATGCCGAAGGGGCGGGGCAGGGGTCGTTCTACGACAGCTGGTTCGGCTGGATGCTGGGGCTTGTCGGCAATTCCCAGCGGCTGCACACGCTGCACCATCTGGGGATGTGGGCGATCACGCTCTTTGCGATCTTTCACATCTATGCCGCGATCCGCGAAGATATCATGTCGCGTCAGTCGATGATCACCACCATGATTTCCGGCTGGCGGACCTTCAAGGACAATCGGGTGGAATAAAACAACGCGAAGACCCCGAAGCCGCGGGCACAGCTTTGCCCGCGGCGCGGCGGGGCGGCCGACGCGCTGGCGATCTGCGCCGGCCGCAGGGCCTTCCCGCCGTACCGAAAGACCCTATTTTCCGCCGGAGGCGGGGCAGGATGGCCCCCGCTGTCGGCACCGGCCGAGGGAGGACCCCATGCCCGCCGCGACTGACCGCCTGACCCTGATCCTCGGTATCGGAAACGTCCTCTGGGCGGATGAGGGCTTCGGGCCCCGCTGTGTCGAGACGCTGGCCGAGACCCATGCCTTCGACGCCGGGGTGCGGCTTCTGGATGGTGGCACCCAGGGGCTTTATCTGCTGCCCTTTCTCGAAGAGGCCGACGATCTTCTGATCTTCGATGCGGTCGATTACGGGCTGGCACCCGGCACGCTGAAGATCGTCCGCGACGGCGACGTGCCCGCCTTCATGGGCGCGAAGAAGATGAGCCTGCACCAGACCGGGTTTCAGGATGTGCTGGCCACGGCCGCCTTCAAGGGCTGCAGCCCGGCACGGATGACCCTGATCGGCTGCCAGCCCGCCGAGATCGAGGATTACGGCGGCGGGCTGACCGCAACCGTGGCGGCGCGGCTGCCCGATGCGCTGGCCGAAGGGCTGGCCGAGCTCGCCCGCTGGGGCGTCGCCGCGCGGCCGGGCCGCACCGCCACGCCCGATCTGGCCGATCCCTCGATCCGCCGCGAGGCCTACGAATCCGGCCGGCCCTCGGCCGAGGCGGCCTGCCGCTCGGGCGACGACCGGTTCTTCCCCGGGCAGGGCGATCTTGCCGGGCCGGTGCGCTGATGTGCGTGGGCGAGCCGATGCGGCTGATCGGGATCGACGGCATTGCCGGGCGCACCGACGAAGGCGCGCTGATCGACCTGTCGCTGACGCCCGAGGCGCGGGTGGGCGACTGGGTGCTGACCTTTCTGGGCGCCGCGCGCGATCTGCTCGACCCCGACGAGGCGCAGAGGATCCGCGCCGCGCTGGACGGGCTGCGCGCGGTGATGGCGGGTGGCTCGGCGGGCGATGCCTTCGCCGATCTCGAGGCCCGCGAACCGAGCCTTCCCCCCCACCTGCAGGCCGCGCTGGCGGCTGGCGACACCCAGGGATGACCGCCATGACCCACCCGCTGATTGCCCGTCTCGAAACCGATCTCGGCTGGCCCAGGCTGACCGACATGGCGGATGTCGCGGCCTTCACCGCGCGGCCGGGGGTGCATTGCCTGTTCGTGCCCGGCGATCCCGCGCGCAACCTCGAGACCGCCGATGCGGCGGTGATCCTGCCCGAGCTGCGGCAGGCGTTTCAGGGCGCCTTCGACTGCGCCCTCGTCGATGACGCGATCGAGGCCGAACTGCGCGAGACGACCCGGGCGCTGAAGACCCCGGGCTTCATCTTCTACCGCGAGGGGCAGCTGCTGGGCGATATCCAGAAGATCCGCGACTGGGACGACTATCTGGCCCGCACCGCGCATATCCTGTCGCTGACCGACGCCTGAGGAGGACATCATGGTTTCCGGCTTTCATCTGCCCCCCACCGGCTTCGGCCCCGGATCGCAACCCGCCGATGACGAGCTTGGCTACATGCAGATGCCTTCGGGCATGCGGACCTATGCCGCGCATCTGCCCGAGATCGACGATACCGATGCCGCCGCACCGGCGCTTGCCCTGCTGGAGCGCGCCGCCGCCGCCTGCGAGCGTGCCGCCGCGACCGGCGAGGGCGAAAGCTTTCAGCTGGCCGACCTGCCGCCCGACGCGCGCGCCCTTCTGACCGAGACGCTGGGCCAGGGCGAGGTGTCGGTCCGCATCCAGGGCGTGCCCGCCGTCGCGGTGCAGGAAAGCGTCTTTGCCGGGGTCTGGCGGGTGATGGGCGCGGGCGTCGACCGGGTCGAGGTCGGCGCGGTGCCCGCGCGCGCCAGGATCGCCTTCGCACCGCAGCGCGCGGCGCTGGGGCTTGAGGCGCCGAAGGGGCTCGATGTCTTCAACGCCCCGGCGCTGCTGGTCGAGCTGCTCGACCGGTCGGCCGCCTGGCGCAAGGGCAAGGACGCGCATGTGGTCAACCTGACCCTGCTGCCCCATACCGAGGGCGATCTGGCCTGGCTGGACGCGGCGCTTGGCGAAGGCGCTGTGACGGTCCTGTCGCGCGGCTATGGCAATTGCCGGATCACCGCCACCGCCACGGCGAATGTCTGGCGGGTGCAGTATTTCAACTCGATGGACACGCTGATCCTCGACACCTTCGAGGTCACCGACATGCCCGAGGTGGTGCTGGCCGCGCCCGAGGATCTGGCCGACAGCGCCGGGCGCATCCGCGACGTGCTGGAGGCGATCCGATGACCGCCCGCTTCGAGGGCAGCTATGGCGGCCGCGACGACCGGATCAGCGCGGCGGCGGTGATGGAATGCAAGATCTGCTGGACGGTCTATGACCCGGCCGAGGGCGACGACTTCCGCCAGGTGCTGCCCGGCACCCCTTTCGCCGCGCTGCCCGAGGACTGGACCTGCCCGACCTGCGACGCGCCGAAGGCCCAGTTCATGGTCAAGGACGATCCCGGCGCGGCCGAGGCTGCGACGGCGGCCTGGATCGCCGACCGCACCGCCGCGCTTGAGGCCGAGTTCCGCGAGATCTGGCATTCGAAGATGCGCGACGTGCCCCTGGTCAACGCCTCGCTGCATGTCGAAGCGGTGGGCTTCGCGCTTTATGAGGGGCGCCCGCTGGGCGTGCTGGTGGCGCCCTGGTTCATGAACCTGATCCTGCTGCCCGCCGAGGGCGAGGACTGGTCCGGTCTGACTGCGGGCGCCAAGGAAAGCCTGTGCTTTCCGTCGGGCGACTACGAGTTCATCCACAATGTCCGGCCGATGGCGGGCGGCTACAAGGCCTGTTCGCTGTTCTCGCCGATGAACGATTTCGCCAGCCAGCTGCAGGCGGTCGAGGTCGCCCGCGCGGTCATGGTCGAGCTGTTCAAGGCCGAGAACCGGGCCGAAACCGACCGCGCTGCCGACATCCGTGCCGCGCGCGAGACGGATCTGGCGGACGCCGAGGCCGCCGAAGGCGAGGCCTCGGGCACGGGCGCCCCGACCCGCCGCGCGGTGATCTCGGGCGGTCTGGCCGCCGGGGCCGAGGACCGTCCGGCGGAGGCGCCGGGCGCGTGAGCGCGGCCTTGCATATCGCCCTGACCGGCGCCGGGCCGCGGATCGCCCCGCCGGCCCCGCCCGCGCTCGAGGCCCTGCTGCTGCATCGCCGGGTCGAGGAGGCCGCCCTGCTGGTGCCGCGGATCTTCAACCTTTGCCGGGCTGCCCAGTCGCTGGGGGCCCGCGTGGCGCTGGGGCTGCCCGCGCGGCCTGAGGACCGCGCGGCGCTGGCCGACGAGATCCTGCGCGACCATCTGATGCGGTTTTTCGTGCTCTGGCCACGCGCTTTGGGCCTGCCGCCCGCGCCGCTGCCGGGCGACGATATCGCCCGAGCCGTGTTCGGCCCCCCGGGCCGATGCCCCGCGCCCGATGCGTTTGACCGCTGGCTGGTGGCGGGGGCGGGCGTGGCGCCGGTTCTGGCAGCACTCGCCGGACGGTTCGCGCCGGGCGAGGCGGTTGCCGATCTGCCCCCGGCCGACCCCGGACCTGCGCTTGACGCGGCAGCGGAGGAAAACTCGCCCTGGCTGCGGCACCGCACATCGCCGCTGCTGGCCGAGATCGAAGCGCGCTACGGGCGCGGCCCGCTCTGGCGCGCGGCGGCGCGGCTGGTCGATCTCGAGGCCTGCCTGTCCGGTCAGTTCCCCGCCACCCCCGCCACCCGGGGCGGGGTCGTTCGCGTGCCCGCGGCACGGGGGACCTATTCCCTGTCGGCGCGGGTCGAGGACGGGCGCGTCGCGGCCTTTCGCCGCCTGACGCCGACCGATCACCTTTGCGCGCGGGGCGGGGTGCTGCAGAGGGCGCTGGAAAGCCTGCCGCGCGGCCGGGCCGACCTGGCGCCGCTGGTGGTCGACATCCTCGACCCGTGCGTACCGGTCGTCTTCGACGAGGCCGCCCATGCATGAGATGTCGCTGTGCGAGGGTATTCGCGGGATCGTCGAGGATCAGGCGCGCGCCCACGGGTTCGCGGCGGTGCGGCTTCTGCGGCTGGAAATCGGGCGCTTTGCCGGGGTCGAGAAACCGGCGCTGGAATTCGCCTTCGACGTGGTGATGCGGGGCAGCCCGGCCGAGGGCGCCCGGCTTGAAATGATCGACCTGCCCGGCCGTGCGCTGTGCTACGATTGCGGCGTCGAGGTCGAAATCGAGAACCGGCTCGACCCCTGTCCGCGCTGCGGCGGCGGCCGGCTGATGCCCGTGGGGGGCGACGAAATGCGGATCAAGGACATGGAGGTGGTGTGATGTGCACGGTATGCGGGTGCGGGGGCGCGACGCTGGAAGGGCAGGCAAGGGGGCAGGCCCAGGATCACGGGCAGGATGCCCCTCATCATCATCACCATCATGACCACACCCATGACCACGGGCACGCTCACGGGCACCACCACCATGGCTACCATGGCGACCTGCACTACGGCGGGGGTGCGGCCGGGGTGTCGGTGCCAGGCATGTCGCAGGCGCGGCTGATCGAGATCGAGGCCGGCATCCTGTCGAAGAACGATGCCTTTGCCGATGGCAACCGCCGGGTGCTGCGGGCGCTGGGCGCCTTTGCCGTCAACCTCGTCTCGTCGCCCGGCTCGGGCAAGACGACGCTGCTGTGCCGCACCATCGAGCAGCTGGGCGCGCAGCCGCTGGCGGTGATCGAGGGCGACCAGCAGACCTCGAACGATGCCGACCGCATCCGCGCGACCGGCGCCCCGGCCATTCAGGTCAATACCGGCAAGGGCTGTCATCTCGACGCCCATATGGTGGGCCATGCGATGGACCATCTGGCGCTGCCGCGGGGGGCGATGCTGTTCATCGAGAATGTCGGCAATCTGGTCTGCCCGGCGGGCTTCGATCTGGGCGAGGATGCCAAGGTCGCGATCCTCTCGGTCACCGAGGGCGAGGACAAGCCGCTGAAATACCCCGATATGTTCACCGTCGCCCGGCTTGCGATCCTGAACAAGACCGATCTGGCCCCGCATTGCGATGTCGATTTCGACCTCTACGAGGCCAATCTCCGGCGGGTCAATCCCGGCATCGAGATCCTGCGCGTCTCGGCCCGTACCGGCGAGGGGATGGAGGCCTGGATCGACTGGCTGACCGCGCGGCTGGCCGAGAAGGCTGCCGGGGCGGCGGATTGATGGCGCCTGCCAGCGCCCGCCCGGCGGTCCTGCTTGTCGATGACGAGCCGCATTCGCTGGCCGCGATGCGGATGGCGCTGGAGGACGAATTCGATGTCCTGACCGCCGCCGATGCCGAAGCCGCGATGGCGGTGCTGCGCGACGAATGGGTGCAGGTGATCCTGTGCGACCAGCGCATGCCCGGGCGCTCCGGGGTCGCGTTCCTGTCCGAGGTCCGCGAACGCTGGCCCGAGACGGTGCGGCTGATCGTGACCGGCTATACCGACAGCTCGGCCATGGTCGCCGCGATCAACGAGGCCGGCATTCACCAGATCCTGACCAAGCCCTGGCATCCCGACCAGCTTCTGGTGGCGGCCCGCAACGCGGCGCAGCTGTTCCAGCTGTCGCGCGAGAACGAGCGGATGGCGCTGGAAATGCGGCTTCTGGCCTCGACCGCCGAGTCGCGGGTCGAAAAGCGCCGCAAGGCGCTGCGCGAGGGCATGGGGTTCGAAACCGTGCTGCGCGCGCCCAACTCGCCCATGGTCGAGGTGGTGCAGATGGCCCGCCGCTTTGCCGGGTTCGACCTGCCGGTGGTGCTGACGGGCGAGCCCGGCACCGGCAAGGCACAGCTGGCGCGGGCGATGCATTACGCCTCGTTGCGGGCGGACAAGCCGTTCTATGACCTCAATCTGGCCGGTATGCCCGAGGATCTGACCGCGATCGAACTGATGGGCGCGAAACGGGGCGTGCTGGCCGGGGGCGTCGCCCGGATCGGGCTGATGCAGAAGGCCGATCGCGGCACGCTTTACCTCGGCGGGATCGAGACCGCGCCGCCAGGGCTGCAGCTGACGCTGTTGCGGGTGCTGACCGAGGGCGCTTTCACGCCGGTCGGCGGGCAGGAAACGGTTGGCACCAATTTCAGGCTCATCTGCGGCGCGGGCACCGATCTGAAGGCGCTGGTCGCCGAAGGCCGGTTCCGCGCCGATCTGTACTATGCGCTGGCGGCGGGCGAGATCGCGGTGCCGCCGCTGCGCGCCCGGCGCGGCGACATCGCGCTGCTGGCACAGGCCAAGCTGGCCGAGCTGTCCCAGGCCCATGGCAAGCCGGTGCATGGGCTCGACGAGGCGGCGCTGGAATTTCTGGAAAACTACGACTGGCCGGGCAACCTGCGCGAGCTGAAGAACGAGATCGCGCGGATGCTGGTAATGGCCCCGGACAAGATGCTGGGGGCCGATCTGATCTCGCGCCACATCCTGCAGGCACCGCCCGGCGACGAGGGCGCCGACCGCTCGGCCGATGCGGTGCTGGCGCGGACCGGATCGCTGAAGGACCGGGTCGAGCTGATGGAGATGCGGATATTGCGCGAGACGCTGACCCGGCATCGCTGGAACAAGAGCCGCGCGGCCGCCGAACTGGGCCTCTCGCGGGTGGGGCTGAGGGCGAAGCTCGACCGCTACGGGATCGCCGGTCCCGCTGGGCGAGTCTCTCAGGACGAGGAGGACTGACATGTGTCTGGGAATTCCCGGCCGTATCGTGGCCGTTACCGATGCCGCGCGGATGATGGCGCTGGCCGAGGTTTCGGGGGTGCGGCGCGAGGTGAACGTGGCCTGCATTCTCGACGGCCCGGCCGAGGACCTGGTGGGCGAATGGGCGTTGATCCATGTGGGCTTCGCCATGGCCCGGATCGATGCGGACGAGGCCGCGAAGACGCTGCAGGCGCTGCAGGATCTGGGCGAGGCGCAGGAAGCGGCCGAGGCCATGGCCGAGGGTGCGAAGGCGCTGGAGGGGCAGGGATGAAATACGCGACCGAATTCCGCGACCCGAAGGCCGCGAAGGCCGTTCTGGCCCGTATCTCTGCGCTGGCCGATCAGATCGGCGCGACGCGCGCGGCCCCGGTCCACATCATGGAGATCTGCGGCGGGCATACCCATGCGATCTTCCGCTACGGGCTCGACAAGCTGGTGCATGAGGGGGTCGAGTTCATCCACGGCCCCGGCTGCCCGGTCTGCGTGTTGCCGATGGCGCGGGTCGACGAATGCGTCGAGATCGCGAACCGCCCGGGCGTCATCTTCACCACCTTCGGCGACGCGATGCGGGTGCCGGGCACGAAGATGTCGCTGATGCAGGCCAAGGCCGCGGGCGCCGATATCCGCATGGTCTATTCGCCGCTCGACGCGCTGGAACTGGCGCGCCGCAATCCGGGGCGCGAGGTGGTGTTCTTCGGCCTCGGCTTCGAGACGACGACGCCGTCGACCGCGCTGTCGATCCAGCAGGCCGCGCACGAGGGGTTGGGCAATTTCAGCGTCTTCTGCAACCACATCACCGTGCCCGAGCCGATCAGGGCGCTGCTGGACGATCCGCACATGGTGCTCGACGGCTTCGTGGGGCCGGGCCATGTCTCGATGGTGATCGGCATCCACCCCTACGATTTCATTGCGCGGGATTACGGCAAGCCCATCGTCGTGGCGGGGTTCGAGCCGCTGGATCTGCTGCAATCGGTGCTGATGGTGCTGACCCAGATCCGGGATGGCCGGGCCGAGGTGGAAAACCAGTATGCCCGCGTGGTGCCCGAGCACGGGAACCCGGTCAGCCTTGCCGCCATCGTCGATGTCTATGAGAAACGTCCCTCCTTCGAATGGCGGGGTCTCGGAGAGATCGACCAGTCGGGACTGCGGATCCGGGCGAGATATCGCGCCTTTGACGCCGAAGAGAAATTCGGTGTCGGCTATGCCGCCGGACCGCGTGTGGTGCCCGAGCCCGAGGGCTGTGCCTGCGGTCAGGTGATGACCGGCCGGATCAAACCCACGGCCTGCCCGCAATTCGGCTGCGGCTGTACGCCGGAGATGCCGCTGGGCGCGTTGATGGTCAGTTCCGAAGGGGCCTGCGCGGCCTATTGGCAGTATGGCGGCGCCCGGGCGCCGGAGGCGGTTGAATGAATGTCCCGACCCGGGCGCGGTTGCGCGATACCCATGTGACGCTGTCCCATGGCGGGGGCGGACGGGCGATGCGCGATCTGATCGACGAGGTTTTCGCCGCGGCCTTCCGGCCCGACGCGATGGAGGATCAGGCCCGGTTGTCGGATGCGGCGCTGACCGAACCCGGCGCGCGGCTCGCGATGACCACCGACAGTTTCGTCGTCACGCCGCTGGAATTTCCCGGCGGCGATATCGGCAAGCTCGCGATCTGCGGCACGGTCAATGATCTGGCGGTGGGGGGCGCACGGCCCTTGTGGCTGTCGGCGGCCTTCATCATCGAGGAGGGCACCGAGATCGCCCTTCTGCGCCGGATCGTGGCGACGATGGCGGCCGAGGCCGAGGCCGCAGGCGTGCGGATCGTGACCGGCGACACCAAGGTCGTGGGGCGCGGTGCCGCCGACGGGGTCTTCGTGACCACGACCGGTGTGGGCGCGATCCCGCCCGGGCGCGATCTGGCGGCCAGCCGCATCCGCCCCGGCGACGTGGCGCTGGTGAATGGCGTGCTTGGCGATCACGGCGCGACGATCCTGGCCGCGCGGGGCGATCTGGCCTTGTCGACCGACATCCGGTCCGACTGTCAGGCGCTGGGCCATCTGATGGAGGCGGTGATCGCGGCCGCCCCCGGCACCCGGGCCGCGCGGGACGCGACGCGGGGCGGGCTGGCCTCGGCGCTGAACGAGATGGCCGAGGCGGCGGGCGTTGGTGTCGAGATCGAGGAAGAGGCGCTTCCCTTGCGCGACGAGGTCAAGGGGATGTGCGAGATCCTCGGGCTCGACCCGCTTTATCTGGCGAATGAGGGAACGCTGGTTCTTTTCGTCCCCGAGGCCGAGGCCGCGGCGGCGCTGGCCGCGATGCGCGCCCGGCCCGAAGGCCGCGATGCCGTCATTGTCGGCCGGGCGACCGCAGAGCATCCCGGTCAGGTCCGGATGCGCACCGCCTTCGGCGGGGCGCGCATCGTCGACATGCTGGTGGGCGAGCAGCTGCCGCGCATTTGCTGACTGCGGCCGTTGCGCCCGCCGTAGTTCCCGTCAGAACGGGTTCGACGACCGGGCGCGGGCCGCGTTTCGGCCGACCAGGGCGGTGTGCCGTCCGCCTCGATACAGGTCGAAGACGACCCCTTCGGCGGTCTCGGCGAAAGCCGTGTCCCAGTCCCTGGCAAAGATCCGAAGCGTTGCGAGACAGGCGCCGGTCCTGGCCGCGAGGGCCGTGGCCGCGCGCCCGGCGCGGCGGTCGAAATGATGTCGCATCGGCAGTTCTCCCTCCGAGACTCAATCCTTAGTGTTTTTATCAACTAATATCCGCGACCGCGCAATCCCCTTTGGCTGTGCGGCCCGGGCGCAAGAAGAAACCCGCCGGACGGGAGGTCCGGCGGGTCTGGAAAAGTCAGGTCCTGATGCGTCAGGTCACTCGCGGTTGCCGAGGAACTGCAGCAGGAACATGAAGAGGTTGATGAAGTCGAGATAGAGGTTCAGCGCCCCCATGATCGCCGACTTGCCCAGCCACTCGCTGTCCATCGCATGGGCGTGCTGGATGTACTCGGTCTTGATCCGCTGGGTGTCATAGGCGGTCAGTCCGGCGAAGATCAGGATGCCCAGCGCCGAAATCGCGAACATGATCGCGGGCGAGGCCAGGAAGATGTTGACGATCGATGCGACCACAAGGCCGATCACGCCCATGATCAGGAACGACCCCCAGCCCGAGATGTCTTTCTTGGTGGTGTAGCCCCAGAGCGACAGGCCCGCGAAGGCGATCGCGGTCACGAGGAAGGTCTGCACGATCGAGATGCCGGTGAAGACCAGGAAGATCGAACTGATCGACAGGCCCATCACGGCGGCGAAGGCGTAGAAGACGACCTGCGCGGTGGCGGCCGACATCCGGTTGATGCCCGCCGAGAAGCCGAAGACGAAAAGCAGCGGCGCGAACATGATCAGCCATTTCAGCGGCGAGGTGTAAAGCGCCTGGCCAAGGCCGGTCAGGTACTTGTCGGCCCCGATCTGCACGGCGGTCGGCATGTCGGTGACGGCCAGCCCCGAAATCGACCAGGACGCCAGCGCGGTGATCAGCATGCCTACGGACATGGTGCCGTAGACCTTGTTCATATGGGCGCGAAGACCCTCGTCGATCTGCGCGGTGCGAACGCCCGTCGCCCCGGCGCGGATCGTGTTGTAGTCAGCCATTGAAAGCCTCCTCCTTGGTCCAATACCGGCGGTCAAGCGCAAAAGCCCCGCCATTGCCGGGGTATATCGGCAAGGGCGGGGCCCATTTCAAGCCTTCCGGCAGTCAAACGCGCGGCATTCGCCGTAGGTTCGTGGCAGGACGCAGCGACGGTTCAGCGCAGCCAGCTTTGCGGGACGTCCCAGGCCGGGCGGCGCGCTTCGGCACGGGCCTCTTCGGCGGTCAGGCCGATGTCGCGCAATTGCCGGTCGTCCAGCTCGACCAGTTGACGGCGCTGGCGCGCGGCGCTCAGCCCCAGAAGAATCCGTTTCACGAGGCCGGCACCGCCGACGTCGTGGGCCGCGCGGATGTTCGTGCTGACTTGCGCCATGGTGTTGCACCTTCGTTAACTTTGATGAAACGGCCTTGTTCCATCACCATCCTTGATGCTTATGCCGGATTGTGGTCCATTCTTCAAACGAATGATGGTTATGGGTTGAATCAGGAATCTTGATGTGGCGCGCAATCTGGACATGACTGCCCTGCGCTCGTTTGTGGCTGTATCGGATGCGGGCGGGGTGACGCGGGCGGCGGGCTTTCTGAACCTCACGCAATCGGCCGTGTCGATGCAGATCAAGCGGCTGGAAGAGGCGCTGGACCTGCAACTGCTCGACCGGACCGAACGCAAGGTCAAGCTGACCGCCTCGGGCGAACAGCTTCTGGGGTATGCCCGGCGCATCCTCAGCCTCAACGACGAGGTCTATGCGCGCATGACCGCGCAGGAATACGAGGGCGAGGTGGTGGTGGGCGTGCCCCATGACATCGTCTATCCGGCGATCCCGCTGGTGCTGAACCGGTTTGCCCGCGACTTTCCCCGGGTCAAGGTGCAGCTGATCTCGTCCTACACGATGCGCTTGCGCGAGATGTTCCGGCGCGGCGATGTCGATATCATCCTGACCACCGAGGATCGCTGCGGCCCGACCGGCGAGACGCTCACCGAACTGCCGCTGGTCTGGGTGGGGGCCATCGGCGGGACGGCCTGGCGCCAGCGCCCGCTGCGGCTTGCCTACGAGCATACCTGCATCTTCCGCCAGGGCGTGCAGGCCGCGCTCGACCGCGCGGGAATCCCCTGGGTGATGACGGTCGAAAGCGATTCGAGCCGGACCGTCGAGGCCAGCGTCAGCGCCGATCTCGCGGTCCATACCTCGGTCGACGGCGCGCTGCCGCCTTATGTCGAGCGTATCCAGCACGGCGGCGCGCTGCCCGACCTGAAGACGACCCAGATCAACCTTTATGCCTCGGACCTTGCCGACGGGCCTGTGATCGGCGCCCTGGCCGAGCTGATCCGGCAGGCCTACCGGGCGTCCTGAGGCGCCGGTCAGTGCATCGCGATCACCACCTTGCCGGTCGCCTTGCGCTGGCGCAACAGATCCAGCCCCTCGGCCGCGCGCTCGAGCGGCAGCACATGGCTGACATGGGGATGCAGCCGCCCTTCGGCATGCCAGCGGAACAGCGTCGCCAGACTGGCGGTCAGCACCTGGGGGCGGAAGGCCAGATAGCCGCCCCAGTAAAGCCCGATCACCGAGAGGTTCTTGACCAGCAGGTGGTTGGCCTTGATCTGCGGCACCTCGCCCGAGGCGAATCCGATCGCCAGCAGGCGCCCGTCGGGCCGACAGGCCCGCATCGCTTCGGCAAAGAGCGGCCCGCCGACCGGGTCATAGACCACATCCGCCCCGCCAAGCGCCAGCACCGCCGCGCGCAGATCGTCTGTGTCGCTGTCGATCAGGTGATCGGCGCCCGCAGCGCGCGCGACCTCCAGCCGGTCGGCGCCGCGCGCGCAGGCGATCACGGTCGCGCCCATCGCCTTGCCGATCTCGACTGCGGTCAGCCCGACCCCGCCCGCCGCGCCGGTGACCAGCAGCGTCTCGCCGGGGGCCAGCCGCGCCTTGTGCGACAGGGCCACATGCGAGGTTCCATAGGCGATCTGAAACCCTGCGGCCTCGATGAAGCTCATGGTCTCGGGCAGGGGCAGGCAGCGGTCGGCGGGAAAGCAACCGGCCTCGGCCAGCCCGCCCGATCCGGCAAAGACCGCGACGCGTGTGCCCAGACGGCCCGGATCGACTCCCTCGCCCAGCGCCTCGACGGTTCCGGCCAACTCCATGCCCAGGGTCGCGGGCAGGGGAGGGTGTTCCTGATAGCGGCCCTCGATGATCAGGAGGTCGGCGAAATTGAGCCCGCAGGCCGCGATCCGCACCCGGACCTCGCCCGCGGCTGGGGCGGGACAGTCTGCCTCGGCCAGGCGCGGCTGTTCTCCGATCCGGTCAAGCTGGAAAAGGCGCATCGAAACTCCGTAGAATGGTGTAGACTGACACGGCGGTAACCTTAGTGGGGCCGGGGTGGTGTGACCAGTGATCCCTGCTTTCGCAGAATGCAAAGGGCACCTGTCTAAAGGTTGTTTGCGAAATGCGAAGGCGCTCTTTCAGATTCGCGACATGCAACCATTACGCGAGCTTGAGTCGGGGTACTTAACCAATTTCGTGCACTGCCCCAGGGATCGTACAAATTTAAATTACCTTTTTTGTTATGGGTTTATTAGCGAAGTGGTGGGTTAAGAGCGTTTCCCCGTTCGCTTGGCATAGGTGTTGCTATATGTTTGTCGGTAGAGGAGTTCACCAATGAAACACCCTGTAGATGTCCATGTGGGCAAACGTATCCGACACCGGCGCTGGATGGTGGGCATGACCCAACAGCAACTGGCCGAGCGGGTCGGTATCAAGTTCCAGCAAATTCAGAAGTATGAGACCGGCATGAACCGCGTCAGCGCCTCCCGTCTGTGGGACATCGCCGATGCGCTGGACGTCGCGGTCAGCTTCTTCTTCGAAGGCCTTGATGGCCGCAACGCCGAGCAGACGACCACCGGCATGCCCGACGATCTCTTGTCGGACAAGGAAGCGCTGGAACTGGTGCGCTCTTACTATGCCATTCCCGAGAACCAGAGGCGGCGGCTTTTCGAACTGGCGCGCGTGCTGAGCGACGTGGCCTGAAACCGGTGCTTGACGGACGAGCGTAGCAAGGCTAGCGCCCAGGTGGCAGGCGCATCAGCGCCCCGTCCGCAAGTCCACCGGAGGCCGGATGAAAGATACGGAAGCCGACTCCCTGATCGAGATCGCGCATGCGCTGGCCGATGCTGCACGAACCGCGACCCTGTCGCATTTTCGTACGGCGGCCCTCGGGGTCGAGAACAAGGCCGGGACGGGCTTCGACCCTGTCACGCGCGCCGATCGTGCGTCCGAGGCGGCGATGCGCGCGATTCTCGCCGACCGCCGCCCGGAAGACGGCGTTCTGGGCGAGGAGCTTGATGGCACCTCGTCCCGCAGCGGGCTGACCTGGGTGCTCGACCCGATCGACGGAACCCGCGGGTTCGTCTGCGGTACGCCGACCTGGGGCGTCCTGGTCGCGCTGTCCGATGCGGACGGACCGATCCTCGGCATCATCGACCAACCCTATATCGGCGAACGCCTCCTGGGCGGGTTCGGACGGGCCGAGTTTTCAGGACCCCATGGCCAGCGCAGGCTTGCGACCCGCGCGCCGCGCCCTCTTTCTCAGGCCTCGGTCTTTTCGACCTTCCCCGAGGTCGGCACCCCGGAAGAGAGGCGCGTCTTTGCCGCGCTGGCCGGTCAGGCGCAGATGGTGCGCTACGGGATGGATTGCTACGCCTATGCGCTGGTGGCCATGGGCCATGTCGATCTGGTGGTCGAGGCGGGACTGCATGCCTATGACATTCAGGCCCCGATCGCGGTGATCGAGGCGGCGGGGGGCATCGTCACCGACTGGAAGGGCGGTCCGGCCCATGACGGGGGCCGGGTGGTCGCGGCCGCCAATGCCAGTATCCATGCCGAGGCGCTGGCGATCCTTTCGGCGGCGGCCTGACCCATGGGCCATATGCTGATCCAGGGCGCCGAGCTGATCGTCACCATGGACGACGAGCGGCGCGAGCTGGCGGGGGCCGATCTGCGGCTGCGCGACGGCTGCGTGGCCGAGATTGGCACGGGCCTCGCGCCCGAGGGGGCCGAGATCGTCCGGGCCGACGGGTGTCTGGTGACGCCGGGGCTTGTGAACACCCACCATCACCTGTCGCAATGCCTTACCCGCGCGGTGCCGGGCGCCCAGGATGCGCTGCTGTTCGGCTGGCTGAAGACGCTTTATCCGATCTGGTCGCGCTTCGGCCCCGAGGAATTCCGGGTTTCGGCCCTGGTCGGCCTGTCCGAACTGGCGCTTTCGGGCTGCACCATGAGTTCGGACCATCAGTACCTCTATCCGAACGGGGCGCGGCTGGACGATACCATCGCCGCGGCGCGCGAGGTCGGGATCAGGTTCCATGCGACCCGCGGCGCCATGAGCATCGGCGAGTCGAAGGGCGGTTTGCCGCCTGACGGGCTGGTCGAGGCCGAGCCCGCGATCCTCGAGGACTGCATCCGGGTGATCGACGCCTTTCACGATCCCGATCCGGGCGCCATGATCCGGGTCGGCGTCGCGCCCTGTTCACCCTTCACCGTCAGCCCCGAACTGATGCGCGACGCGGCCCTTCTGGCGCGCGACAAGGGCGTGCGGCTGCACACGCATCTGGCCGAAAACGATGAGGATATCGCCTATTCGCTGGACCGGTTCGGCTGTCGCCCCGGGCAATATGCCGAGGATCTGGGCTGGACTGGCGACGATGTCTGGCACGCCCATTGCGTCAAGCTTGACGGTCGCGAAATTTCACTTTTCGCGCAATCGGGCACCGGGGTCGCGCATTGTCCCTGTTCGAACTGCTGGCTCGGGTCCGGCATCGCGCCGGTCCGCGCGATGCGCGATGCCGGGGTGCGGGTGGGCCTTGGCGTCGACGGGTCGGCCAGCAATGACGGTGGCAGCCTGATCGGCGAGGCGCGGCAGGCGATGCTGTTGCAGCGGGTGGTGCTGGGCGCCGATGCGATGAGCGCGCGCGAGGCGCTTGAAATCGCGACCCGGGGCGGCGCCGATGTGCTGGGGCGGCCCGACTGCGGGCGGCTGGCCCCGGGCATGCGTGCGGATCTGGCGATCTGGGACATGTCGGGGATCGAGGCGGCCGGGCTCTGGGATCGGGCCGCTATCTTGCTGGCCGGGCCGAACCGGGTGCGCGATCTGTTCGTCGAGGGGCGGCAGGTGGTGCGCGACGGCCGCATCGTCACCCACGATCTCGGCACGGCCGTGGCGGCCCAGACCCGGATCGCGCGGCGTCTGGCCGGGCTTTAACCCGCGCGACGGCTGCGCGCCTCGGCTTTCTGACATCTCCGGAGAGGTTTCTGGCCGATGCTCGGGCCTGCGGCCGCGCGCGGCCTGCATCCGACCTTGTTGCCTGCAACGGGCAATGGTTATGGTGCGGACAAGGCAGCGGAAGGGCAGGCATGGAAAACGAGGTCATCGACCAGGCGGAGCCCGGGGAAGAGGGCTACGGTCTCGACAACCGGACGGTTGCCGCGATCCGCCTGGCCGTGGCCGCAGGCGACCGGGTGCGCCTTGGCGAATTGCTGGAACCGCTGCACCCCGCCGACATCGCCGACCTTCTGGAACAGGTCGACAGCGGCCACCGGCGCGAGATCCTGCTGTTGGGATCGAGCTTCTTCGACGGCGAGGTGCTGTCCGAACTCGACGAAAGCCTGCGCGAGGAGGTGATCGCCTTCCTGCCGCGCGACGTCCTGTCCGAGGCCGTCCGCGAGCTTGAATCCGACGACGTCGTCGATCTGCTGGAAGATCTCGACGAGCCGCAGCAGGCGGCGATTCTGGACGCGCTGGAAGATGCCGACCGGCTGGCCGTCGAGCAGGCGCTGACCTATCCGGAATACTCCGCCGGCCGCCTGATGCAGCGCGAGGTGGTGCGCGCGCCCGAACACTGGACCGTGGGCGAGACCATCGACCATCTGCGCGCCCACAAGGAAACGCTGCCCGACCAGTTCTACCATGTCATCGTGGTCGATCCCGGCATCCGGCCGGTGGGCTACGTGACGCTTGGCAAGCTTCTGTCCTCGCGCCGGTCGGTCAAGCTGACCGAGCTGTTCGAGGAGAGCTTCCGCACCATTCCCGCGACCCAGGAGGAAGGCGAGGTCGCCTATGCCTTCAACCAGTATCACCTGATTTCGGCGCCCGTTGTCGACGATGCCGGGCGGCTGGTCGGGATCATCACCATCGACGACGCGATGGCCGTCCTCGACGAGGAACATGAAGAAGACATCCTGCGTCTGGCCGGGGTCGGCGACAGCAGCCTCAGCGACCGGGTGGTCGAGACCTGCCGTCAGCGCGTGCCCTGGCTCTTGGTGAACCTCGGCACCGCCATCGTCGCCTCGCTGGTGATCGCCCAGTTCGAGACCGCGATCGCCCAGGTGGTCGCGCTGGCCGTGCTGATGCCCATCGTCGCCTCTATGGGCGGCAATGCCGGGACCCAGTCGCTGACCGTCGCGGTGCGCGCGCTGGCGACCAAGGACCTGACCGGCTCGAACGTCTGGCGCGTCGTGCGGCGCGAACTGGCTGTCGGCGTGATCAACGGGGTGCTGTTCGCGCTGGTGATGGGGGCGGTGGGCGTCCTCTGGTTCGGATCGGGCACGCTGGCGATGGTGATCGCGGCGGCGATGATCATCAATCTGGGGGTTGCGGCGCTGGCCGGTATCCTGGTGCCGGTCATGCTGGACCGGCTCGGGGTCGATCCGGCGCTGGCCTCGGGGACCTTCGTGACCACGGTGACCGATGTCGTCGGCTTCTTCGCGTTTCTCGGGCTCGCCTCGGTGGTGCTGTTGTGATCGTCGCGGCGAAGGCCGCGCTTCGGGCCGAGGCGCAGGCGCGGCGCGCCGCCGTCCATGACCCGGCCCGCGGCGCAGAGGCTCTGGCCCGGCTGGACGCGGTGCTGGCGCCTCATCTGGGCCGCCCGGCCGCCGGCTATCTGCCGATCCGGTCCGAGCTTGACCCGCGCCCCGCGATGGCGGCGCTGGGCCGGGCCGGGCCGGTCGGCGTGCCGGTGATCGAGGGCGCGGCGCGACCGCTGTCCTTCCGGCTCTGGACGCCTGATTGCGCGATGGAGCGGGGGCCGTTCGGCGTCTCGATCCCGTCCGAGCCGCGGCCGATGGTCCCGGAGGTGCTGATCGTGCCGCTTCTGGCCTTCGACCGGCGGGGCATCCGGCTGGGCTATGGCGGCGGGTACTACGACCGGACACTGGCGCTTTTGCGCGCGCGCGGCCCTGTTCTGGCGGTCGGGCTGGCCTATGCGGGCCAGGAACTGCCGGACCTTCCGGCCGAGCCGACCGACCTGCCGCTCGATCTGATCGTTACCGAAGCGGAAGTGATCCTGCCCTAAGACACTTGCGCGCGCGGCCGCTCCGTCCTAGGGCTGACGGCCATGAAATTGCTGTTCCTCGGAGATGTGATGGGCCGCTCGGGCCGGTCGGCCGTGGCCGACCGCCTTCCGGCCCTGCGCGAGGCCTGGGGCCTCGATTTCGTTGTGGTCAATGGCGAGAATGCCTCGTCGGGCGCCGGGCTGACGCCTGCCCATGCCAAGGGGCTGCTCGAGGCCGGGGCCGATTGCGTGACGCTGGGCGATCATGCCTTCGACCAGAAGGACATGCTGGGTTTCATCGAGCAGGAGCCGCGTATCCTGCGGCCGCTGAACTTCGCCAAGGGGGCGCCGGGCAAGGGTGCGCGGCTGTTCAACGCCCGGGGCGGGCGGAAGGTGCTGGTGGCGCAGATCCTTGGCCAGGTCTTCATGAAGCGGCCCTTCGACGATCCGTTCTCGGCCATCGAGACCGTCTTGAAGGCGCATCCGCTGGGCGGGCTTGCCCAGGCGGCGGTGGTCGATGTGCATTGCGAAGCGACCTCCGAGAAGATGGCGCTGGGGCATTATTGCGACGGCCGCGCCAGCCTTGTCGTCGGCACCCATACCCATGTGCCGACCGGCGACGCCCAGATCCTGCCCGACGGCACCGCCTATCTGACCGATGCCGGCATGTGCGGCGATTACGATTCGGTCATCGGCATGGACAAGGCCGAACCGATGCGCCGCTTCATCACCGGCATGTCGAAGACCCGCTTTACTCCGGCGATGGGCGAGGCGACCCTGTCGGGCGTCTATGTCGAAACCGACGACCGCACCGGCCGCGCCATGCGCGTGCGCATGATCCGCCAGGGCGGACGGCTGGAGCAGGCCGCGCCATGACCGGAGCCCCTTGCGGGCCGACCGGACGTCCTCGGGACGGTCTTTCCTGCGACGGCGCGCGGCCGGGCGGAGCAATCCGCGGTGGCCGCCGCGACCCTTCCGGACCCGGCCGCATCGCTTGCCGAGGCCGGATCGGGCGCACATACTTGTCCTGAAGCCAGTGAAGGGCCGTCGATGATCCCGCTTTCGCTCCCCCCCACCGGCATGGCGCTGCTGGCGCTGGCGGTCGTGGCCGCGATGTTCGTGGCCTTCGTGCGCGAACGCTATCCTGCCGAGGTGATCGCGATCTGCGGCGCCACGGTGATGCTGGTTCTGGGCATCCTGCCCTATGAGGACGCGCTGCGGGTGCTGTCGAACCCCGCCCCCTGGACCATCGCCGCGATGTTCCTGGTGATGGGGGCGCTGGTCCGGACCGGCGCGCTCGACTGGGTGATCCATGCCGCCGAGCGCGGCGGCAAGCAGAAGCCACGGCGCGCCATTGCCACGCTGATGGGCTTCGTGCTGATCTCGTCGGCCTTCGTGTCGAATACGCCGGTCGTGGTGGTGATGCTGCCGGTGTTCGTCCAGCTGGCGCGCAGCCTCGGGGTCTCGGCCTCGAAGCTTCTGATCCCGCTCAGCTATGCCGCGATCCTCGGGGGCACGCTGACGCTGATCGGGACCTCGACCAACCTGCTGGTCGACGGGGTGGCGCGGACCCAGGGGCTGGAGCCCTTCTCGATCTTCGAGGTCACGCCGCTGGCGCTGGTGCTGGTCGCCTGGGGGATGATCTATCTGCGCGTCTTCGGGCGCCGGCTGCTGCCCGCCCGCGACAGCATGGCCGATCTGTTGTCCGACAAGTCGAAGATGAAGTTCTTCACCGAGGCGGTGATCCCGCCCGACAGCAACCTGATCGGCCGCGAGGTTACGGGCGTGCAGCTGTTCAAGCGCGAGGGCGTCCGGCTGATCGACGTGATCCGGGGCGACGAGTCGCTCCGGCGCAATCTGAACGGCGTGACGCTGCAGACCGGCGACCGGGTGGTGTTGCGGACCCAGGTCACCGAATTGCTGTCGCTGCAGCGCAACAAGTCGTTGCGCCGGGTCGATCAGCTGTCGGCGGTCGAGACCTCGACGGTCGAGGTGCTGATCTCGCCCGGCTGCAAGATGATCGGACAGACGCTGGGCTCGCTGCGGCTGAGGCGGAAATTCGGGGTCTATGTGCTGGCCGCGCACCGGCGGAACCAGAATATCGGGCGCCAGCTTGACGATCTGGTGGTGCGGGTCGGCGACACCCTGCTGCTGGAGGGCGCGCCCGCCGACATCAAGCGGCTGGCCGCCGACATGGGGCTGGTCGACATCACCCATCCCTCGGGCCGCGCCTATCGCCGGACCCAGGCGCCCATCGCCATCGGCGCGCTGGTGGGCATCGTGGTGCTGGCGGCGCTGGGTGTCGCGCCGATCCTGATGCTGGCGGTGGCGGCGGTGGCGCTGGTGCTGGCGGCGCGCTGCATCGACGCCGAAGAGGCCTTCACCTTCGTCGAGGGCCGGTTGCTGGCGCTGATCTTCGCCATGCTGGCGGTCGGTGCGGCGCTGGAATCCTCGGGCGCGGTCAAGCTGATCGTCGACGGGCTTGCGCCCTATCTGGCGGAACTGCCGCCGTTCTTCGTGGTCTGGGCGGTGTACTTGCTGACCTCGGTGCTGACCGAACTGGTCACAAACAACGCGGTCGCCGTCGTCGTGACCCCGATTGCGGTGGGGCTGGGCCATGCGCTTGGCGTCGATCCGCGGCCGCTGGTGGTGGCGGTGATGATCGCGGCCTCAGCCAGTTTCGCGACGCCCATCGGCTATCAGACCAACATGATGGTCTATGGCCCCGGCGGCTATCGCTTCACCGATTTCCTGCGGGTGGGGATCCCGCTGAACCTGTCCATGGGGCTTTTGTCGGCGTTGCTGATCCCGCTTCTGTGGCCGCTTTGACCGGTCAGGCGGCGGCCAGATGCAGCGCGAACCAGATCGCGCCGGCCAGCGCCAGCGCCCATCCGTAACCCGCCGTCACCCAGACCAGGACCAGCAACACGAAGAAGGCGAAGAAGCCCGACACCAGAAAGGCGCGGAAGAACGTGTCGGCGGGATGATCGGGGCGGTCTGACATGACGACAGACTGCCACGAATCGCCGGACGATGGGTAAACGCGGGGCTCAGGCCCGGGCGGCCTCCAGCGCCTTCGGCAATGCCTCGGCCAGCACGGCCAGCTGATCCTCGGGGCCCGATGCGATCCGGATGCAGCGGTCGAGCGGCGCCACCCCCGGCATGCGCACGAAGACATCGCGCTGGGTCAGTTCAGCCAGCACCCGGCGCGCGAAATCGCCGTCCGCGCCGCAATCGACCGTCACGAAATTGGTGGCCGAGGGCAGGGGGGAAAGCCCGTTGGCCTTGGCGATCCGGGCGATCATGGCACGGCCTTCGGCCACCTGCGCCTTGACCTCGGCCAGCCAGGCGGTGTCGGCCAGCGAGGCCAGCGCCCCGGCCTGGCTGATCCGGCACATGCCGAAATGGTTGCGCACCTTCTCGAAGGCAGCGATCAGCGGCGCCGCGGCGATGGCATAGCCCACCCGCGCCCCGGCGAGCCCGTGGATCTTGGAAAACGTCCGGAACCGGATCACCCGCGGATCTTCGGGGTCGATGGCGGGCGCGGTGCCGTCGGGGGCGAATTCGACATAGGCCTCGTCCAGCACCATCAGCGTGCCCTCGGGCACCGCCTCGATCATCGCCTGCACCCGCCCGGCCGGAAGCCAGGTGCCCATCGGGTTGTCGGGGTTCGACAGATAGACCAGCTTGGCACCCAGTTCGGCGGCCTTCCCGATCAGCGCGTCCGGGTCCTCGTGGTCGTCGCGATAGGGCACCTTGTGCAGCGCGCCGCCAAAGCCCACGACATGGTAGTTGAAGGTCGGATAGGCCCCTTCGGAGGTCACCACCGCGTCGCCCGGCCCGACCACCAGCCGCACCAGATAGCCCAGAAGCCCGTCGATCCCTTCGCCGACCATGATGCAGTCGGGCGCGACCCCATGCACCTCGGCCAGTGCTTGGCGCAGCGCGTGGTTCTGGGCGTCGCCGTATTTCCAGACCTCGCGCACCGCCGCCTGCATCGCGGCGACCGCCTTCGGCGAGGGGCCGAAGAGGCTCTCATTCGCGCCAAGACGCGCCCGGAACGGCCGGCCGCGGCCGCGTTCCAGCGTTTCGGGGCCGACGAACGGCACGGTGGCGGGAAGGCTGTCGACGAGCGGGGTGAAACGGGGTCCAGTCATGGCCGGAGAAAACTCCAATTCGGCGGTCTCCGCAAGGCCAGCCGCCCCGCCGGGCCTTGCGGATGCCGGGCCGCGCGCCTAGCGTCCCGGCGCAGAAAAGAACGACCGCGAAGGAGACCGGGGCCGATGACCGAACCGCAGATGCTGACCACGCCCGAGGGCCGCCGTCTGGCCTATCACCGCACCGAAGGCAGGGCGCCGGGCATCGTCTTTCTCGGCGGCTTCATGTCGGACATGGAGGGCACCAAGGCCACCCATCTCGAGACCTGGGCCAAGGCGCAGGGCCGCGCCTTCCTGCGGTTCGACTATTCCGGCCACGGCCAGAGCTCGGGCCGCTTCGACGAGGGGGCCATCGGCGACTGGGCGGCCGATGCCCGTGCCGCGCTTGGGGCGCTGACCGAAGGGCCGCAGGTGCTGGTGGGGTCCTCGATGGGCGGCTGGATCGCGCTTTTGCTGGCGCGCGCGCTGCCCCATCGCGTGGCGGGCCTCGTCGGCATCGCCGCCGCACCCGATTTCACCGAGGACAGCATGTGGGCCGGGTTCTCGGACGCCCAGCGGGCCGAGCTGATGACGGCGGGCCGGGTCGAGATCCCCTCGGCCTATGCCGACAGCCCCTATGTCATCACCCGCCGCCTGATCGAGGACGGACGCCGGAACCTCGTGCTGCGCGCGCCCCTCGCGTTCAACGTACCGGTGCGGCTCCTGCAAGGCACCGCCGACGAGGATGTGGACCTCAGCGTCGCGCTGCGCCTGCTCGACCGGATCGAGGCGCCCGATCTTCGACTGACGCTGGTGAAGGGCGCCGATCACCGCTTTTCGACGCCCGAAACGCTTGCCCTGATCGAGACGGCCATCCTCGAGGTTGCGTGACCGTCCGCGCGCGGGATCGGCGCTTCGGGTCTTCTTCTTGGTCCAAATACCCGCGCCCACGGGGCGCGGCCCCTTGTCAGACCGATTTCAGATGGGCCCGCGCCGGTTGCGGATCGCCCGAATTGGCGTCGATGAATTCCAGCACCAGCGGGCGGATGTTGTTGCGCCAGCTCTTGCCCGCGAAGATGCCGTAATGGCCCGCCCCGGCTTCGAGATGGCTGGCCTTCTTGTGCGCCGGCAGCCCGGTCAGCAGGTCGAGCGCCGCGATGCACTGGCCGGGCGCCGAGATGTCGTCATTGGCGCCCTCGACGGTCTTGACCGCGACATCGGTGATCGCCGCGATATCGACCTTGCGCCCGTCGACCGAAAAGACGTTCCGCGCGATCTCGCGCCGTTTGAAAACCCGGTCTACCGTCGAGAGATAGAACTCGGCCGTCATGTCCATCACCGCCAGATATTCGTCATAAAAGCGGTTGTGCTTGTCGTGATCGCCCGCTTCGCCCTTGGCCGCGCGCAGGATCTGTTCCGAGAAGGCGCGGGTGTGGCGGTCGCCATTCATCGACATGAACGAGGCCAGCTGCAGCATGCCCGGATAGACCAGCCGCCCGACGCCCGCATACTTGAACCCGACCCGCTGGATCACGAGTTGTTCGAGCTGGCCCATGGTCACCCGGCGGCCGAAATCGGTAACGTCGGTGGCCGCCGCATCGGGGTCGATCGGCCCGCCGATCAGGGTCAGTGTGCGGGGCTGGGCCGCGGGGTCTTCCCCGGCCAGATAGGCGGTTGCGGCCAGCGCCAGGGGCGCGGGCTGGCAAACCGCGATGACATGGGTGTCGGGGCCGAGATGCTTGAGGAAATCGACCAGATAAAGCGTATAGTCCTCGATATCGAACTTGCCTTGCGACACCGGGATGTCGCGGGCATTGTGCCAGTCGGTGATGTAGACGTCGCAATCGGGCAGAAGGCTTGCCACGGTCGACCGCAGCAGGGTGGCATAATGTCCCGACATCGGCGCCACCAGCATCACCCGGCGCCGCATCTGCGGGCGGCCATGCACCTTGAAATGGACCAGATCGCCGAACGGCCGGGTCACGCATTTCTCGACCGAAACGATATGGTCGCGCCCGTCCGCACCCACCACGGTGTTGATGTTCCAGTCGGGCTTTGCCACCATGCGGGCGAAGGTGCGTTCGGTGACCTCGCCCCAGGCGGCCACCATCCGGAAGAGCGGGGAGGGAACCATGGCGACGGCCGGATAGGACCCCAGCGCGCGGGCGGTAGCTCCGAACCACTGGTTCGTATTGCGCGCGGTTTCCATCAGGTCGTAGGTCGTCATGAATTTCATTCGCCACTCCATCTGCGATGGTATATCGGGGGCCGGCCGCAACGGTCGGCTGGGCGCCCATGCTGCATCTGCGAAGGTTAAGGGGGAAACAACGCCGTGACAACAAAAGAAGATGCAACGAAGGCTGAACTGTCGGCCACCAATCTCGAACGGCTGAACGAGAACATCGCCAAGATGGAGGACCTGACCGAAAGGCTGGTCGCCGCGGTGGCGAAAAAGCGGCGGATCGATCCGAACCTGCAGGCGCCGGGGCACGATCTCTACATGAAGGCGGCCGCCGCCTACATGGCCGAGATGATGCAGAACCCGTCGAAGCTGATCGAGCATCAGGTGTCCTACTGGGGCAAGGCACTGAAGCATTTCGTCGAGGCGCAGGAGGCGCTGGCGCGTGGCAAGCTGCAGGCGCCGACCGACAACACCCCGAAGGACCCGCGCTTTTCCAATCCGCTCTGGCAGACGCACCCCTATTTCAACTACATCAAGCAGCAATACCTGATGAGCGCCGAGGCGATCTCGAACGCCGTCAAGGATATCGACGGGCTCGCGCCGCGCGACGCCAAGCGGCTGGAATATTTCACCCAGCAGATCGTCGATCTGATGTCGCCCGCGAATTTCCTCGGCACCAATCCCGAGGCGCTGGAGCGCGCCGTGGCGACCGACGGGCAGTCGCTGGTCGACGGGCTGGAAAACCTCGTGCGCGACATCGAGGCCAATGACGGCGAAATTCTGGTGACGCTGGCCAATCGCGAGGCCTTTCAGGTGGGCGGCAATCTGGCGACCGCGCCGGGCAAGGTCGTGTTCCGCAACCGGATGCTGGAACTGATCCAGTACGCGCCCACGACAGAGACTGTCTATGCCACCCCGATTCTGATCTTCCCGCCCTGGATCAACAAGTTCTACATCCTCGATCTGACCCCGCCGAAATCGTTGATCCGCTGGCTGGTCGGGCAGGGCTACACCGTCTTCGTGGTGTCCTGGGTCAATCCCGATGCCAGCTATGCCGAGGTCGGCATGGACGACTACGTCGAGGAGGGCTACCTGACCGCGATCGCCGAGGTGAAGGCGATCACCGGCGAGGACAAGGTCAACGCGGTCGGCTATTGCATCGCGGGCACGACGCTGGCGCTGACGCTGGCGTTGCTGCAGAAGCGCGGCGATACGTCGGTGCGGTCGGCGACCTTCTTCACCACGCTGACCGACTTTTCCGACCAGGGCGAGGTCGGGGTCTTTCTCGACAACGATTTCGTCGACGGGATCGAGCGCGAGGTGACGCAGAAGGGATTTCTCGACAGTTTCTTCATGTCGCGGACCTTCTCCTTCCTGCGCTCGAACGACCTGATCTACCGCCCCGCGATCCGCAATTACATGATGGGCGAGGCTCCGCCCGCCTTCGACCTGCTGTACTGGAACGGGGATTCCACCAATCTGCCGGCGCGGATGGTGGTCGAATACCTGCGCGGGCTGTGTCAGGGGGACCGGTTCGCCAGCGACGGGTTCGAGATCTGCGGCGAGCGGGTGCATATCTCGGAGGTCCGGCTGCCGCTCTGCGCCGTAGCCTGCGAGACCGACCATATCGCGGCCTGGGCGTCAAGCTATGAGGGCGTGCGCAAGATGGGGTCGACCAACAAGACCTTCATCCTGTCGCAGTCGGGGCATATCGCAGGCATCGTGAACCCGCCCGACAAGAAGAAATACGGCCACTATGTCAACGACGCCCCGATGAAGGATCTGGCGGCCGCGGCATGGCGCGAGAGTGCCGAGTTCACGGAAGGGTCCTGGTGGCCGCGCTGGGAGGCCTGGCTGAAACGCCGCTCGGGCAAGCAGATTCCCGCCCGAGATCCGGGAGTCGGAGGGCGCGCGCCGCTCTGCGATGCCCCCGGAACCTATGTTCTGGGTGAAAAGGCACCCTGAATCAGGGGCTTGCCAGAAATGCTGCGGTGCAGCATAAACATCTTGAAATGCTGCAGTGCAGCGTGTATCTTAATCCTTGGATCACAGCAGAGTTCGGGCGCTTGATGCCCGTAAGAGGAGAGAGACCCATGGCTGACGCACAAGATTTCACCAAGATGATGCAGGACATGATGTCGGCGTTCTCGATGGACCCGACCACCATGCAGGACGCCTTCAAGACCCAGGCTGCCCTGGCCGAGAAGATGTCGAAGGTCGCGCTTGAGGCCGCCGAGAAATCGACCGAGATTTCCGCCAAGTGGACCAAGGACACCCTGTCCAAGGTCGGCGAGATGACCACCGTCAAGGACGAGCCCACCGATTACACCAAGGCCATGACCGACTTCGCGTCGTCCTCGGCCGAGATGGCTGCCGAGAACATGGCCGCCTTCGCGGAAGTGGCGAAGAAGGTTCAGATGGAAACCGTCGAGCTGATGCTGGCCGCGGGCAAGGACTTCTCCGAGGATGCGACCTCGGCGATGAAGAAAGCCACCGCGACGGCGACCAAGACCGCCAAGAAGGCCACCGCGACCATGGCGGCCGACAAGGCCTGATCGGCCGGAGCGTCCGGCCGACCACTCCTCCCTGTCGCCGGACCAATTCCGGAAGGGCGGGCACGCTGCGTGCCCGCCCTTTCTTTTTGCTGCGGGCGCGCCTAAGCTCTCTGCGCTGCAACATGGGCATTGCAGGCACCGGGGGGAGGACAGTCCGTGACCGACGCGAAAGAGCCGCTGCTGATCAAGCGCTATGCGAGCCGCCGTCTCTACAACACCGAAACCAGCGATTACGTGACGCTGGAGGACATCGCCAAGGTGATCCGGTCGGGCCGGGACGTGAAGATCGTCGATCTGAAAAGCGGCGACGACCTGACGCGCCAATACCTTCTGCAGATCATCGCCGAACATGAAAGCAAGGGCGAAAGCGTCCTGCCGATCAACGTGCTGAACGATCTCGTGCGCAGCTACACCACCTCGGCGCAAAGCGTGGTGCCGCAATTCCTGGCTGCGAGCTTCGAGATGCTGCGCGACGGCCAGTCGAAGATGATCGAGAATTTCGGCCGCATCAATCCGATGGCAATGCCCGGCTTCGAGGCGCTTCAGGCCCAGCAGGAGGCGTTTCTGAAGGCGATGACCGGCAATTGGGCAGGCGGTTCAGGTCCTGGCGAGGACGATGACGAGGGCGGGCCGAATGAGCTGAACGAGATCAAGCGCCAGCTTGCCGAATTGCAGCAGAAACTCTCCAAGATGAACGAATAGCCGATTGGGACCGGGCGCGCCTTTTGCGTCCGGTCAGCAGTTGGGCACGTTGACCGCAAGCCCCCCCAGCGCGGTTTCCTTGTACTTCTCGCTCATGTCGCGGCCGGTCTGGCGCATGGTCTCGATGCAGGCGTCGAGCGGCACGAAATGCCGTCCGTCGCCGCGCAGCGCCAGCGACGCCGCCGAAACCGCCTTGATCGCGCCCAGCCCGTTGCGTTCGATACAGGGCACCTGCACCAGCCCCTTCACCGGGTCGCAGGTCATGCCCAGATGGTGTTCCAGTGCAATCTCGGCCGCGTTCTCGACCTGTTCGGGGCTGCCGCCCATCACCGCCGCCAATCCCGCCGCCGCCATCGCCGAGGCTGAGCCCACTTCGGCCTGACAGCCGCATTCGGCCCCCGAGATCGACGCGTTATGCTTGATCAGCCCGCCGATGGCCGCGGCGGTCAGCAGGAAATCCCCGATTTTCGAGGGCTGTGCGGCGGGCACATGGCTCAGCCAGTAGCGGATCGTGGCGGGCACCACCCCGGCCGCGCCGTTGGTGGGCGCCGTCACCACCTGCCCGCCGGCGGCGTTCTCTTCGTTGACGGCCATGGCATAGACGCTCATCCAGTCGTTGATCGTGTGGGGCGGCGTCAGGTTCATGCCGCGCTCGGCCATCAGCGCGCTGTGGATCGCATGGGCGCGGCGCCGAATGCCAAGCCCGCCCGGCAGGCCGCCATCGGTGGCGAGCCCGCGCTCGATGCAGTCCGACATCGCCGACCAGATCCGCGCAAGCCCGGTCTCGAGCGCGGCAGGGCTCATTCGCGCCAGTTCGTTCGCGCGCTTCATCGCGGCAATGGACCGGCCCGAGGCGCGCGCCATCTCAAGCATCTCGGCCGCGCTGCTGAACGGGTAGGGGACCGGGCGTTCGGCGCCCTGATCGGCCGGGTCGCCCGCCGCAAGCTCGGCTTCGGTGCGCACGAAGCCGCCGCCGATCGAATAATAGGTCTCGGTCGCCAGAACGTCGCCCTGGGCGTCGGTGGCCGAAAGCGTCATGCCGTTGGCGTGCCCGGGCAGGGGGCGGTCGTAATCGAAGACAAGGTCGGTCGCCGGGTCGAAGCGCAAAGGCGGCAGCCCGTCGGGCCGCACCTCGGCGGTGGCCCGGATCCGTGCCAGCGCGGTTTCGGCGGCGGCGGCGTCATAGGCCTCGGGCGTGACCCCGTCGAGCCCAAGGATCACCGCCCGGTCGGTGGCATGGCCGACCCCGGTGAAGGCCAGCGATCCGTGCAGCGAGGCGCGGAGGCCCACCGGGTTAAAGGGCGATCCGCGCAGGGTTTCCAGAAACCGCGCGGCCGCCACCATCGGCCCCATCGTATGCGACGACGAGGGACCGATGCCGATCTTGAAGATGTCGAAAACGGACAGGTACATGCGCGTCTCCCTTTCCGCTCAAGGTGGCGTGCGGCGGGCGCAAGTCCATTCCGAAAGCGACCTTCGGCGGGCAGTCAGCGCAAAGCGGGGCGAAGACCGCGCATCGCCAGGCCGTCCCGCAGGTTGGCGCCCAGAAGCATGAGGTTGGCCGCGCCCGCGACAAGCTCGGCCAGTTGGATCACGACGAAGGCCGCGTCGAAGTCCTGCGCCGCTGCCTTGCGCGCCAGAAACAGGGCCGAGGGCACGAGGATCAGAAGGCCGTTCATCGCGACAATCCGCATCCGCCGGGTCTTGCGGGCCACAAGCGGGCCGCGACGATGCTGCGCCAGCCGGGCTCCGCCCGCTCCGGCGGCGATCAGAGCGGGCACCAGCAGAATAAGCCCGTAGGGGATCGCGGTTTTGACCGCCGCGATCTGCGCGGGCGTGCCGAACAGCTCGGCGCCCAGCGTCGACAGCCAGAAGGCGGCGATGAGGACAAGACCCAGCGTGCCGGCGGCGGCATGCAGTCCTGGGGCAGGCAGTCTTTCGGTCGGTTTCGGTTCCATGACGATTCCCCTTATATGGATAGCCTGCTATGCAATATGGCATTGAATAGCGGGCTATGCAATGCCAGAACGGCCCATGGTTTTCGACAAGGACGACTCGGCGGGGTATCTCGCCAACCACATGGCGCGGCTGTTCGCGGCGGCGCTGACCCGGCGGATCGCGCCTCTGGGCCTGATGCCGGGGCAGTTCATGGTGCTGCTGGAGCTCTGGCGCGAAGACGGGCTGACACAGCGCGACCTGGTCGAACGGCTGGATGTGGAACAGGCGACCATGGCCAACACGCTGAACCGGATGGAACGCGACGGGCTGATCATGCGAGAACCCGACGCGGCCGACCGGCGCGCGCGCCGGGTGCGGCTGACCGCCCGGGCCCGCGCGCTGGAGGCGCCAGCGACCGAGGCCGCGACCGAGGTCAATGCCCGCGCGCTGGCGCGCCTTTCCCCGGGCGACCGCGCCCGGTTTCCCGAGATGTTGCAAGCGGTGATCGCGGCGCTCCGCGCGGATCGGTAACCCGACGGCAAGTCTTCCCTGCCAGTCTGGTCCCCGGGGTCCGGTCGGCGCCGGAATGGACGGCCGCGGCCCCGACGACCCTCTCCCTGTCTTTCCCGCTCTCGCAACCCGCCCAGCGTGTCGGGCAATTCGGCCTCGCCGCGCTGGCGGTGGGCGTCTATAACGGCTGGGACTGCAAGAGGAGTGGGACCATGGGCGCAGAGCTTTCCCCCATAGAAATGGCCAAATACGTCGCCGGGCGCCGCGCTGCCGATCTGGTCGAGGACGGCATGCGCGTCGGGCTCGGCACCGGCTCGACCGCCGCCTGGCTGGTGAAAAGCCTTGGCGCGCGGGTCCGCAACGAGGGGCTGTCGATCACCGCCGTGCCGACTTCGAGCCGGACCGCGGCGCTGGCCCGCGAGGTCGGCATCGACGTCGTCAGTCTTGAAGATGCGCGCTGGCTCGATCTGACCATCGACGGCGCCGACGAATTCGATCCGGCCTTCAACCTGATCAAGGGGGGCGGCGGCGCGCATCTGCAGGAAAAGATCGTGGCGGCCGCGTCCGACCGGATGGTGGTGATCGCCGATCCCGCCAAGGCGGTGGCCCAGCTCGGGGCATTTCCTCTGCCGGTCGAGGTCATCGGGTTCGGCTGGACGGCCAGCCGCAAGCTGATCGCCGAGGCGCTGGAAGGGCTTGACGTCCTGGGCCGCGATATCACGCTTCGGATGGCGGGCGAGACGCCGTTCCGGACCGACGAGGGCAATCTGGTTCTGGACCTGCATCTGGGCCGGATCGGCAATCCGCGCCAGCTGGCGCTTCTGCTGAACCAGATCCCGGGCGTGGTCGAGAACGGGCTGTTCATCGACATCTGCGACGCGGTGGTGATCGGCCACCCCGACGGACGGGCCGAGCTGCGCGATGCCGAGGGCAGCGAGGAGGGCCGGGTCGAGCTGGCCGAAAGCGACAATCTCTTCGCCGATCTCTGAGGGAGGGGACATGAGCTTCGACTACGATCTATTCGTCATCGGCGGCGGCTCGGGCGGGGTGCGCGCGGCGCGGCTGGCGGCGGCCGAGGCGGGCGCCCGGGTCGGGCTGGCCGAGGAATACCGGATGGGCGGCACCTGCGTGATCCGCGGCTGCGTGCCGAAAAAACTGATGGTCTATGCCTCGGGCTATCCGCGCGTCTTCGAAGAGGCGCGCGCCTATGGCTGGCAGGCGCAGGCGGGCGAGTTCGACTGGACGGTCTTCCGGGCGCGGCTCTACGACGAACTGACCCGGCTGGAAGGCGTCTACCGGGGCAATCTCGAGCGCGCGGGCGTCGAGATCTTCGACAGCCGCGCGGTGCTGGCGGATCCGCATACGGTGCGGCTGGCCAATGGCATCGAGAAGACCGCGCGCCATATCCTGATCGCGACCGGCGGACGGCCCTTCGTGCCCGAATTTCCGGGATCCGATCTGGCGATCACCTCGAATGACGTGTTCCTGTTCGAGAGCCTTCCGAAACGCATCCTGATCGTCGGCGGCGGCTATATCGCCTGCGAATTCGCCTGCATTCTCAACGGACTCGGGGTCGAGGTCACGCAGTTCTATCGCGGCGCGCAGATCCTGCGCGGCTTCGACGAGGAGGCGCGCGGCCATATCGCCGGGGCGATGTGCGCCCAGGGGGTGGACCTGCGCGTGGGCTGCAACGTGCAGCGCATCGACCGGGTCGAGGACGGGCTTTGGGTCAAGGCCACCGACGGGCGCGACGCGGTCTTCGACGCGGTGCTGTTCGCCACCGGACGGCGGCCCAATACGGACGGCATGGGGCTTGAAGAGGCGGGCGTGCGGCTGAAGCAGAACGGCGCGGTCGAGGTCGATGCCTGGTCGCAAAGCTCGGTGCCCTCGGTCTATGCGGTGGGCGACGTGACCGACCGGATCGCGCTGACCCCGGTCGCGATCCGCGAGGGCGCGGCCTTCGTCGAGACCGTGTTCAAGGCCAACCCCACCCGTGCCGATCACGAGCTGGTGCCGGGCGCGGTTTTCACCCAGCCCGAATACGGCGCGGTCGGCATGACCGAGGAAGAAGCGCGCAGCCACGGCCCGATCGAGGTCTATTCGACCGCCTTCCGGCCGATGCAGTCGGGCTTTGCCGGGCAACCCGACCGGGTGATGATGAAACTGATCGTCGAGACCGGCAGCCGCAAGGTTCTGGGCTGTCATATCGTGGCCGATCACGCGGCGGAAATGATCCAGCTGGCGGCGGTGGCGATCAAGATGGGCGCCACCAAAGAGGACTTCGACCGGACGGTCGCGGTGCATCCGACCATGGCCGAAGAGCTGGTGACGCTGAAGGCGCCGGTCCGCACGGGTTGAATTCGGGCGCGCGGTGACCAGTTACAGCAGACATCGCGAACACGAGAACGAGATTGGGCAAGACAAGAGGTAAGACCCCATATGGCTGGAAATAGTGGCGGTCCCTGGGGGAGCGGAGGCTCCGGACAGGGCGGCGGAGGCAACCGGGGCGGCGGAGGGCGCGGCCCGGGCGACGAGCCGCCCCAGATCCCTGAAATCGACGAGCTGATGCGCCGGGGCCAGGAACAGCTGCGCGTCCTGATGGGCGGGCGCGGCGGACGCGGCGGCGGCCCGAAACTGACCCGAAGCGGCGTCGCCCTTGCGGTGCTGGCTGCGGGCGTGGCCTGGGGCTGGGCGTCGTTCTACACCGTGAAACCCGAGGAACAGTCGGTCGAGCTTTTCCTCGGCCGCTATCTGCAGACCGGCAATCCGGGTCTGAACTTCGCGCCCTGGCCGGTGGTCAGCGCCGAGGTGATCCCGGTCACCCGCGAACAGACCGAGGACATGGGCGTGGGCCGGGCCGGCGCCGATGCCGGGCTGATGCTGACCGGCGACGAGAACATCGTCGATATCGACTTCCAGGTGGTGTGGAACATCAACGATCCGGCGAAGTTCCTGTTCAACCTGCGCGACCCGCGCCAGACCATCCGTGCGGTGTCCGAATCGGCGATGCGCGAGATCATCGCCCAGTCCGAACTGGCGCCGATCCTGAACCGCGACCGCGGCCTGATTGCCTCGCGGCTGACGGACCTGATCCAGCAGACGCTCGACAGCTACGATTCCGGCATGAACGTTGTCCGCGTCAACTTCGACAAGGCCGATCCGCCCAAGGAAGTCATCGACAGCTTCCGCGAGGTGCAGGCCGCCGAACAGGAACGCGACCGGCTCGAGAAACAGGCCGATGCCTATGCCAACCGCGTCGTCGCCGGTGCGCGCGGCGAGGCGGCGCAGATCCTCGAAGAGGCCGAAGGCTATCGCGCCCGCGTCGTCAACGAGGCCGAGGGCGAGGCCAGCCGTTTCAGCGCCGTTCTGGACGAATACACCAAGGCGCCCGAGGTCACCCGCAAGCGGCTTTATCTGGAAACCATGGAAGAGGTGCTGGGCAAGGTCGACATGATCATGCTCGACAAGGACCTGACCGGAACGGGCGGCGTGGTTCCCTACCTGCCCCTGAACGATCTTCGCCGCACCGATTCCGCCAGAGGGGGGAACTGATCCATGAAGAAATCGGCATTCCTGATCCCTCTTGCGATCCTGGTGGGGGCGACGGCCCTGTCCTCGGTCTTCATCGTCGACGAACGCGAACGCGCACTGGTGCTGCAGTTCGGTCAGGTCAGGGCGGTCAAGGCCGAGCCCGGGCTCGCCTTCAAGGTCCCGCTGATCCAGGAGGTGGTGAAATATGACGACCGCATCCTCAGCCGCGATATCGACCCGCTGGAGGTGACGCCCTCGGACGACCGCCGCCTGGTGGTCGACGCCTTCGCCCGGTACCGCATCGCCGATGTGGTCCGGTTCCGTCAGGCGGTCGGCGTGGGCGGCATCCGTGCCGCCGAGGACCGGCTCGACAGCGTGCTGCGCGCCAATACCCGCGAGGTGCTGGGCTCGGTCTCGTCCAACGACATTCTCAGTTCCGACCGGGCCGCGCTGATGATGCGGATCCGCAACGCCGCCGCCGAGGAGGCGCAGGGGCTGGGGCTCGAGATCGTGGACGTTCGGCTCAAGCGTACCGACCTGCCGGAACAGAACCTCGAGGCGACCTTCGCGCGGATGCGGGCCGAACGCGAACGCGAGGCCGCCGACGAGATCGCCCGCGGCGACGAGGCGGCGCAGCGTATCCGGGCGCAATCCGACCGGACCGTGGTCGAGCTTGTGTCGGACGCGCGGCGCGAATCCGAGATCATTCGCGGTCAGGCCGACGCCCAGCGGAACCGGGTCTTCGCCGAGGCCTTCGGCGCCGACGAGGAATTCTTCGAATTCTACCGCTCGCTCAACGCCTACAAGGAAGCGCTGGGCAAGGGGAACGCCTCGATGGTGCTGTCGCCCGACAGCGAGTTCTTCGAGTATCTCAAGCAGGCCAACCGGCCCGCGGCCGCCCCGGCTCCGACCCAGGTTCCGGCGTCCGACTGAGGATGGACATGATCGTCCTGGGGCTTGGGATGGCCCTGGTCTTCGAGGGGCTGGTGTTCGCACTGGCCCCTTCGCGTCTGGAACAGGCGCTGGAGCTGATCCGCCGCATCCCGGTCGAGACGCGGCGGGCGATCGGTCTGGGGGCGGTGGCCCTGGGCACCGCCATCGTCTGGCTTGCCCGATCGCTCTGGGGATGAAACACTCGGGGCCGGGACCGCTCACGGCCTGTTGAGGCGGGCGGACCCGCACCCGTATTGCGTGCAGGCCGCCCCAGGCCGCATAAGACACAAGCGTCTGCCCCTTGCGCTGGGGCCGTCGGCATTTCTTCCAGGAGGACATATCGGTGACATCGCAGGCCATCTCCCTTTCGGTCCGGGGCGTGTCGCCCGAACGGCTGCGTCCGGTCTGGGCGCTGCTGCTGGGCGCGGCGCTGCTGCTGGCGCAGGCCAGTCTGGCCCTGGCGCGCGCGGCGCCGGAGAGCTTTGCCGATCTTGCCGACAAGGTCAGCCCGGCGGTGGTCAACATCACCACCTCGACCACCGTCGAGGGCCATGCCGGGTCGAATCCGCTGGTGCCCGAGGGCTCGCCCTTCGAGGATTTCTTCCGCGATTTCATGAATCCCGACGGCAGCCCCAACATGCCGCCGCGACGCAGCCAGGCGCTGGGCTCGGGCTTCCTGATTTCGGAAGACGGCTACATCGTCACCAACAACCACGTCATCGAGAAGGCCGACGAGATCCAGATCGAGCTTTTTCAGGGCGGCACGCTCGAGGCCAAGGTGGTCGGCACCGACCCCAATACCGACATCGCGCTTCTGAAGGTGCAAAGCGACAAGCCGCTGCCCTTCGTGCCCTTCGGCAAAAGCGAGATGATGCGCGTCGGCGACTGGGTGATGGCGATGGGCAACCCGCTGGGGCAGGGGTTCTCGGTCTCGGCCGGGATCATCTCGGCCCGGGGCCGGGCGCTCAGCGGCACCTATGACGATTTCCTGCAGACCGATGCCGCGATCAACAAGGGCAATTCGGGCGGGCCGCTCTTCAACATGGAGGGCGAGGTCGTCGGCGTTAACACCGCGATCCTGTCGCCCACCGGCGGCTCGATCGGGATCGGGTTTGCCATGTCCTCCGAGGTGGTGGCCAATGTGGTCTCGCAGCTCAAGGAATTCGGCGAGACCCGGCGCGGCTGGCTGGGCGTGCGGATCCAGGACGTGACCCCCGACATGGCCGAGGCGCTGGGGCTCGATCAGGCGCGGGGCGCCGTGGTGACCGATGTGCCCGAAGGCCCGGCGGCCGAGGCCGGGATGCAGTCGGGTGACGTGATCCTGTCCTTCGACGGCATCGATGTGCAGGACACCCACGGTCTGGTGCGCCAGGTGGGCAATGCGCCGGTTGGCAAGGCGGTGCGGGTGATTGTCTTCCGCCAGGGCAAGACGCAGACCTTGCTGGTGACGCTGGGTCGGCGCGAGACCGCCGAAGGTGGGGCGGCCCCGGGCACGGACGCGCCCTCTGCGCCCGAAGCCGAAGCGGCCGAGGTCCTCGGGATGACGCTGGTGCCGCTGACCGACGAGCTGCGTGACCAGCTGGGTGTCGGCACCGTGACCGACGGGCTGGCCGTGACCGATATCGACGAAACCGGCGAGGCCTATGCCAAGGGGCTCCGTTCGGGCGATGTCATCACCGAGGCCGGTCAACGCAAGGTGGCCACCGCCGCCGATCTGCAAGAGCGGATCGAGGAGGCCCGCGATGCCGGGCGCAAGTCGCTGTTGCTGCTGGTCCGCCGTCAGGGCGAGCCGCGCTTCGTGGCGCTGTCGGTCGGGGAATAGGCCGGTTCGGATATGACCCCTCCGGGTCGTCTGGGGGCGCCTTTGCACGGGCGCCCCTTTCTTTTGCGGCATCAGTCGGGGCGGCTGGCCTGGGAGGGCTGGTCGCCCGCCCGGTACAGATCGGGGCGCAGCAGGTCGTCCAGCATCCCGGAGATGTCCTCGACATGCTCGGCGATCACATGGGTCACGCCTGCCTCGCGCTGGACGCGCCCCGTTACCCGCATCAGCCGCGCGGCGATCACCGCCCGGCGGAAACGCTCGAACACCTTGGCCCAGACCACCACGTTGCAGACCCCGGTTTCGTCCTCCAGCGTGACGAAGATCACGCCCTTGGCGGTGCCCGGCCGCTGGCGCACCAGCACCAGCCCCGCCACCGTCACCCGCGCCCCGGAGGGCGGCAGGTCCAGCAGCCCGTGCGGGATCGCCCGGGGCGGGCGGGGCCAGTCCGGCGCGGGCGGCATTTCGGGGTCGTAGGGTCGGGCGGTCATAGGAACAAAGATAGAACATATGGGCGTGCGCGCAAGCCTTTCCGCTTTCGCTGGAAAAAGCGGCACGGCTCGACTATCCCGGCCGCGACAGAGGGCTTTGAGCAGGGGACAGCGATGGCGAAGATCACCTATATCGAACATAACGGCACCGAGCATGTCATCGAGGTGGCCAGCGGGCTGACCGTGATGGAAGGCGCGCGCGACAACGGCATTCCCGGGATCGACGCCGATTGCGGCGGCGCCTGCGCCTGTTCGACCTGCCATGCCTATGTCCATCCCGACTGGGTCGACCGGCTTCCGGCGATCGAGGACATGGAGGCGGACATGCTGGACTTCGCCTATGCGACCGACCCCAAGCGCTCGCGCCTGACCTGCCAGCTGAAGGTCACCGATGCCCTGGACGGGCTGATCGTGCAGATGCCCGAAAAGCAGATCTGATGCGCGGCGCGGCCCTGCTGGTGGCCGCGTTGCTGCTGGCGGGGGCCCTGCCTGCCTCCGCCCGCGACGGGGCCTCGGCGCGGATCGCCGCGGCCCGCTATGCCGACCCGACAGCGCGCTACGATCACGGGGTGCTGGGCGACGGTCTGGAATGGGGCAGCCTCGTGCTGCGCCTGTCGAAAGGCGGGACCCGGCGGATCGTCCTGCCCGACACCCGGGTCTTCGAGGATCTGGCGCCCCGGCTCGCGGATCTCGACGGCGATGGCGCTCCCGAGGTTCTGGCGGTCGAAACCGACCTCGCCCGGGGCGCGCGTCTGTCGGTCTATGGCGCTGACGGGCTGATCGCGGCGACGCCCTTTCTCGGCCAGCCCTATCGTTGGCTCGCCCCGGCCGGGGCGGCCGATCTCGACGGCGACGGCCGGGTCGAGATTGCCTATGTCGACCGCCCGCACCGGGCGCGGGTGCTGCGGATCTGGCGGCTCGAGGCCGGGCGTCTGGTGCCGGTGGCCGTGGCCGAGGGGCTGACCAACCACCGGATCGGCGACGATGTCATCTCGGGCGGCCTTCGGACCTGTGGCGGCACGCCCGAGCTTCTGCTGGCCGATCCCGACTGGCAGCGCGTCATCGCGGTGCGGCTGAGCGGCGGGCAGGTCTCGCGCCGCGCGCTGCCGCATCCGGCCAGCCCGGCGGGCTTTGCCGCCGCGGCGGCCTGCCGCTGAGCCGACGAGGAGAGCCAGGTGGATCTTTGGGTAATCGTGACCCTCGGGGCGGCGGCGGTGCAGACCGTGCGTTTCATGCTGCAAAAGCGGCTGAGGGGACTTGGGCTTTCGACCGCCGGGGCCACCTTTTCCCGTTTCGTCTTCGCCGCGCCGCTGGCGGCGGCGGGGCTTGCCGCCCTGCTGGCGATCCGGGGCGAGGCGCTGCCCGGCCTGACCCCCGCCTTCTGGGCCCATGCCGCGACCGGCGGGCTGGCGCAGATCATCGCCACCTTCGCGACCGTCGCGCTGTTCTCGGAACGGTCATTCGCGGTCGGGATGGCCTTCACCAAGACCGAGGCGATCCAGGTTGCGGCCTTCTCGGCGCTTTTGCTGGGCGAGCCGGTCTCGGCGCCGGGGATGGCGGCCATCGCGGTCGGCGTTCTGGGCGTGATCGCGCTGTCGCGCCCGCCGGGAGGCTGGCGCGGGGCGGGCGTTTCCTACCGTGCGCTGGGGCTCGGGCTGCTGGCGGGCGGGCTGTTCGGGTTGTCGGCCATCGGCTATCGCGGCGCGACGCTGCAGGTCGACAACGCCGACCCGCTGTTGCGGGCGCTGATGGCGCTGAGCTGCGTGACCGCAATGCAGACCCTGGCCATGGCGGCCTGGATGGCCTGGCGCGAACCGGGCGAGCTGGCCCGGGTGGCCCGCACCTGGACATCTGTGCTGCCGGTGGGGGTGGCGGGCGTGCTGGGCAGCGCGGGCTGGTTTACCGCCTTCGCGCTGCAGAACGCGGCCTATGTCCGCAGCCTCGGCCAGGTCGAGCTGATCTTCTCGATCCTCGCCTCGATGCTTGTCTTCAAGGAAAAACTGCGCGCGGCCGAGATCTTCGGCATGGCGCTTCTGCTGGTGTCGATCCTGATGCTGGTGCTGCTGATCTGAGCGCGGGGCGCTAGAGCGCCCGCCAGCCGATGTCGCGCCGGAAAAACCCCTCGGGCCAGTCGATCCGGTCGATCATCGCATAGGCCCGCTCGCGCGCCTCGGCGAGGCTTGCCCCCCGCGCGGTCACGTTCAAAACCCGGCCCCCCGCCGCCGTCACCTTGCCGTTCTCGGTGCGGGTGCCGGCATGGAAGACCATCCGGAAGCTGTCGGCGGGCAGGGCGTCGAGCCCGCCGATGACCGATCCCTTCTCATAGGCGCCGGGATAGCCCTTTGCCGCCATTACCACGGTCATCGCATGGTCGTCGGCCCAGTTGACGCGGGCCTCGGCCAGACGGCCCTCGGCGCAGGCCAGCATCAGGTCGAGCGCCTGCCCGCCAAGCCGCATCATCAGCACCTGGGCTTCCGGGTCGCCAAAACGGACATTGTATTCGACCAGCCGGGGCTGGCCGTCCCGGACCATCAGCCCGGCATAGAGGACGCCCTTGTAGGGTGTACCGCGCCGCGCCATCTCGGCCACGGTCGGCTTGACGATCTCTTCCAGGGCCTTGGCGCAGACCGCCTCGGTCATGACCGGGGCCGGGGAATAGGCGCCCATGCCGCCCGTGTTGGGGCCGGTATCGCCCTCGCCCACACGCTTGTGGTCCTGCGCGGTGCCGATGGCCAGCACGTCGGTGCCGTCGCACAGGACGAAGAACGAGGCTTCCTCGCCCTCCATGAATTCCTCGATCACCACCTCGGCGCCCGCGCCGCCGAAGGCGCCGCCGAACATGTCGTCGATGGCGGCCTCGGCCTCGGCCAGGGTCTGGGCCACGATCACGCCCTTGCCGGCTGCCAGCCCGTCGGCCTTGACCACGATGGGCGCGCCCGCGGCGCGGATATGGGCCTTCGCGGCCTCGGCATCGGTGAAATGGCCATAGCTTGCGGTCGGCGCGTTGCAGGCATCGCAGACGGCCTTGGTGAAGCTTTTCGAGCTTTCGAGCTGCGCGGCCGCCTGGCTTGGCCCGAAGCAGAGAAGGCCCGCCGCCTCCAGCCTGTCGGCCACGCCCGCGGCCAAGGGCGCCTCGGGGCCGATTACCACGAAATCGACCGCGTTCTCCTCGGCGAAGGCCGCGACCGCGCCGCCATCCTCGATTTCGAGCGCTGCGCATTCTGCGATTGCCGCGATCCCGGCATTGCCCGGCGCCACGATCAGCCGGTCGCATTTCGGGTTCTGCAGGATCGCCCAGGCCAGCGCATGTTCCCGCCCGCCGCCGCCGAGAATGAGGATGTTCATCTGCCGCCTTTCGCCAAGCTCTCGTCCGGCGCCTTGTAGGCTGCGCGGCGGCCCCGGGCAAGCGACCGCGAAATCGCCTTGGTTTGTCCCCAGCCATGCCCCGCGGCAGGGGCAAATGAGGGGAGTAAACCTTCTGTTAACCGATCTCTCGACCGATTTCTCCATGCCAGGTGATCCGATGAACCGACGCGCCATTGCCTTCGCCCCCGCGCCACACCGCCGTACGGCCGGTGCCTACCGCCCCGATCTGCTGGAAACCGGGTTCGGCCGGCTGGACCCCGACCAGCGCGCGGCGGTTCAGGCCGAGCTGCGCGAGGTCGGGCTTTACGCGGCGCGGATCGACGGCGCCTTCGGGCCGGCGACCGAGGCGGCTCTGGTGCAGGGCGCCGATTATCTGGCCTGGACCACGCGGGGCGCGATGCGGGTCGACCTGAACACGCCGCGCGGTGTCTCGGTCTATCTGCGCGAGCTGTCGCTGGGGCCGGTGCCGGCCTAAGCTGCACCGCGCGACGGGAGAGGCACAAGGACACAAGGACAGTTGAACACGCCGGGGATTTTCGGCACGAAAGGTCCATGTCCGATCTCATCGACGACGAGGCCCCCGGCGGCCCGCCCCCCAATTCCCCGGAATACACCGTGTCGGAAATCTCCGGCGCGGTGAAGCGCACGGTCGAGGGCGCCTTTTCGCATGTGCGCGTGCGCGGCGAGGTCGGGCGGGTCAGCCTGCCGCGCTCGGGGCATATCTATCTCGATCTCAAGGATGACCGGAACGTGCTGGCCTCGGTCATCTGGAAGGGCACCGCGCAGCGCCTGGCGACCCGGCCCGAAGAGGGCATGGAGGTGATCGCCACCGGGCGGCTGACCACCTTTGGCGGCCAGTCGCGCTATCAGATGGTGATCGAGGACATCGCGCCCGCAGGTGTCGGCGCGCTGATGGCGATGCTGGAAAAGCGCAAGGCGGCGCTGGCGGCCGAGGGGCTTTTCGCGGCCGAGCGCAAGCGCGCGCTGCCCTATCTGCCGCGGGTGATCGGGGTCGTGACCTCGCCCTCGGGGGCGGTGATCCGCGACATCCTGCACCGGCTCGGCGACCGGTTTCCGCGCCATGTGCTGATCTGGCCCGTCGCCGTGCAGGGCGCGGCCTGCGCCTCCGAGGTGGCCCGCGCCATTCAGGGCTTCAACGCGCTGCCCGAGGGCGGCGCGATCCCGCGGCCCGATCTGCTGATCGTGGCCCGCGGCGGCGGCAGCCTCGAGGATCTCTGGGGCTTCAACGAGGAAATCGTGGTGCGCGCCGCGGCCGAGTCGGACATTCCGCTGATTTCGGCGGTCGGCCACGAGACCGACACCACGCTGATCGACTATGCCGCCGACCGGCGCGCGCCCACGCCCACGGCGGCGGCCGAGATGGCGGTGCCGGTGCGGCTCGATCTGATCGCCGCGCTCGACGGCCTTGAGGCGCGGCGCTCGGCAGCACTCGGGCGGCTGTTGACGCAGCGGCGCCAGCGGCTGGCGGATCTGGCCCGCGCGCTGCCCCGGCCCGAGACGCTTCTGAGTTTCGCGGCCCAGCGGCTGGACCGTGCGGCCGACCGGCTGCCCGCGGCGCTGTCGGTTCGGGTCGCGCGCGAGCGGCTGCGCCTGTCCGAGGCCGCGTCGGTGCTGCGCCCCGCGGCGCTGCGCCGCCGGGTCGCGGACGAGCGCCGCCGCGCCGAGGATCGCGCCGCCCGCATCGCTCCTGCGCTCGACCGGCTGGTCCGTCAGCGCCGCGCCGATGTTTTGGCCCTGTCCCGCCGGGGGCGTCCGGAGCTTCTGGACCGCCGCACCGTCTCGGGGCAGGAGGCACTGGCCCGGCTTGAGGCGCGGCTTCGCGCAGCGCTTGCCAGCGATTTCGACCGGCGCCGCGCGCGGCTTGAGGCGCTTGAGAGGATGCGCGCGGGACTGAGCTATCAGGACACCCTGCGCCGGGGCTTCGCCGTGATCCGGTCGGGCGGCCAGGTGGTCACCACCCGGGCCTCGGCGGAACAGGCAGGCGCGCTGGAGATCGAGTTCCGGGACGGGCGTCTGGCCATCGGCGGCCGTCCGCCGCGCCGCGCCCGCAAGGCCGAAGAGCCGCCCGAACAGGGCTCGCTGCTCTGAGACCGGGCGCTCAGGCGCCGACGTCCGGGCCGGTGCACATCAGCGGTTCGCGGCTCTGGTTGACCTCGACCAGTTCGGTCTGGGCGGGATCGTTCTCGAACCGCGCCATCAGCCCGCCGCCGGATTCGAAGAAGCTCCAGCATTGCGGGTCTTCGGGGTCGTGCTCGTAGCGAAAGCAGATCTGCCCGTTGGACTCGTACCAGACCCCTTCCGAGCACTCGCCATCGAGGAAGGTCCAGATCACCCGCCGCCCGCTGAGATATTGTTCCGCCCCGTAGGCATGGCCGTCCGAGGCATAGAACAGGGTCTTGCCGGTGGCATAGCGGTCGAAGGCGGTAGCCGACATCGGTTTGGCGGCGTCCGCGGCCGGGGCCCCGGCGGCCGGAACCGCCAGGGTGGCTGCCAGGATCAGGGCGGTAGGCGCAAGGCGCATCGGGGTCCTCCGGGATGTCGGCCGTATCAGTCTGCCAGAGCGCACCGGCCTTCGCCAGCCTGCCCGCTCCGGGGCGCGGGTGCGTCTGCGGGTGCCATGGCATCCGCGCGCCCCTGCGTCAAAGATAGGACCCGGCGCGCCCCCTTCCATATCGGGGCGTTTCCGCTTAGGTCAGATCTGGACCCCGGACGGGGCAGGCAGGAGGGGACATGGCGTTTTTCAGCAAGCTCAGGCAGCGGCTCGGCAAGTCGTCCTCGAAGATCGAGCAGGGGCTTGAAGACATCGTGCGCGACGGCGGCCGCGAGGAAGAGCTGGATGCTTCCGCGTCCGAGACGTCTTCGTCCGACCTTTCGTCGTTCGACCCGTCCACGTCCGGCGCGGCTGCACCGGTCGATCTTGCGGGCGATCCGACGGACCCGCTGTCCCCAGCTCCGGAGGCCGGGCAGGCCAGACCTGAATGGGCCGCCGAGCCCGAGGCGCCCGAACCCGCAGAGGAGCCGGTTCGCCCGGCCCCGCTGGTCCTCGGCGCGGCCGAGGCCCTGTCCCGGCCCGCGACGTCGCCGGAGACCGTGCCGGAGACCGGGCGCGCGTCCGACCCCGCCGCGTCCGCGCCGGAGATCCCGGAGCCCTCGAGTGTCGCGGCCGACGAGACGGGCGCGCCGGAGCCCGAGGCTCGGGAACCGGGCAGGGACGAGCCCATGGCCCGCGCGCCCGAACCCGACGAGACCGCGGAGGTTGCCTTTGGCATGCCTTCGGAGCCTGAACCCGACTCCCTGCAAGATGCCCGGATCGACAGTGCGGCCGAGGCGCCTGCCTTCACGATGGCCGATCCCGCACCGTCCCCCGACCTGCCGCCCGAGACCCCCGCGCCGGAACCTGAGACGGACCCTGAACCCGAGCCCCAACGCGCGCCGGAACCCGAGCCAGAGCCGGTTCCGGCGCCCGACCCTCTGCCGGAGCCCGAACCGGAGCCCGAACCGGAGCGCGAGCCGGAACCGACCCCGCCGTCCCGGCCGGAGCCGCAGCCCGAGCCTCTGAACATCCCGCCGGGGCCGTCCGAGATCCCGCCGGAGCCGCCGCAGGAACTGCCCGGCTGGCCCGAGGAGGTTCCGCCCGCCGCGCCGGAGGAGATCCCGTCGGACAGCCCGCCGGAGGTGCCGGGCCAGCTGGGGGCGGCGCCCCTTGCCGCGCGCGACGCGATGCCGGACGACGCCCGGCACGAGACCGGCGACGCGCCGGAGGACGAAGAGAGCGGCCCGCGCCGGGGTTTCTTCGGGCGCATGTTCTCGCGGACCGAGCAGAAGAAGACGGTGATCCGCCGCGAGCTTGACGATGCGATGCTGGAAAGCCTCGAAGAGCTTCTGATCTCGGCCGATATGGGGGTCGATACCGCGCTGCGGGTGACCGCCAACATGGCCGAGGGCCGGTTCGGCAAGCGGCTGTCCGTCGACGAGATCAAGGAATTGCTGGCCCGGGAAATCACCCGCATCATGGAGCCGGTCGCGCGGCCGATGCCGCTTTATCCCAAGAAGCCGCAGGTGGTGCTGGTGGTCGGCGTCAACGGGTCGGGCAAGACCACCACCATCGGCAAGCTCGCCAGCCAGTTCCGCGACGCGGGCAAGTCGGTGATCGTGGCCGCAGGCGACACTTTCCGCGCGGCGGCGGTCGAACAGCTTCAGGTCTGGGGCCAGCGCGCGGGGGTGCCGGTGATGACCGCGCCGCAGGGCGCCGACCCGGCCAGCCTCGCCTTCGACGCCATGGCCCGGGCCGAGGCCGAGGGCACCGACCTTCTGATGATCGACACCGCCGGGCGGCTGCAGAACCGGCAGGACCTGATGCAGGAACTGGCCAAGATCGTGCGGGTGATCCGCAAGCGCGACGAGACCGCGCCGCATAACACGCTGCTGGTGCTGGATGCGACCACGGGGCAGAACGCGCTGAGCCAGGTCGAGATCTTCCAGAAGCTTGCCGATGTCTCGGGATTGGTGATGACCAAGCTTGACGGCACCGCCAAGGGCGGCGTTCTGGTGGCGCTGGCCGACAAGTTCGGCCTGCCGATCCATGCAATCGGCGTGGGCGAGCAGATCGACGATCTGGCGCCGTTCGAACCGGAGGACTTCGCCAACGCGTTGGCGGGTCTCGATGGCTGATCCCCGGCGCGACCGCGGGCGCGGCGATGATCGGCGGAGGCGCTGGCGGCGATGACCGACTGGATTTCCGCCATCGAGGGAACCGAGGCCGGGCACGATCTGGCGTTGGTGCTGGCGCTGTCGGCGGCGGTGCTGCATGCGGTTTTCGGGGCATTGCAGAAGGGGCGGCACGACCCCTGGCTGTCGCGGGGCGCGATCGACTTCTCCTACGGGGCGATGGCCGCGCCGGTGGCGCTTTTCGTGGTGCCCTGGCCCGAGCCCCATATGTGGCCGATCTTCGCGGGCGCCTTTGCGATCCATCTGGCCTACAAGATCGCCCAAGGCTACACCTATACCAAGGGCGCCTATACGGTCGTCTATCCGGTGGTGCGCGGCACCGGGCCGCTGTTCACGGTAATCGGCGCCTGGGCGCTGTTCGGCGAGGTCTTCCAGCCGATGCAATGGCTGGGTGTGGGGGTCTTGCTGGCCGGGATCTACGGTCTGGCCATCTATAACCTGCGGCACTGGACCACGAATCGCGAGACCCTGAAGCCTGCGCTGGCGCTGGCGGTTCTGACCGGCGGGTTCGTCGCGGCCTACACGACCTTCGACGCCTACGGCATCCGGGCGACGGCAGATCCCTTCACCTTCCTCGCGTGGTTCTTCTTCATCGACGGTCTGACGGTGATGCCCTGGCTGGCGCTGATGCGCTGGCGGCAGATGCCCGACCCGCCGGCGGCGGGACCGCTGATGCTGCGGGGCCTGGCGGGCGGGCTTGTGGCCTTCATGAGCTTCGGCGCGGTGATGATGGCCACCCGGCTCGACAAGGTGGGCGAGGCGGCCGTGCTGCGCGAGACCTCGACCGTGTTTGCGGCCTTGATCGGCTGGCTGGTCCTGGGCGAGAAGGTGGGGCCGCGGCGGCTGGCGCTGATGACGCTGATCGCGGCCGGGGCGGTGATTGTCGAGATGGGAGGCTGAGGCCGATGGCCGAAAAGCGCAAGATCAATGCAGGGCTGAAACTGGCGCTGGAACTGGGGCCGATCGTGGCCTTCTTCGTCGCCTACCTGCGGCTGCGCGACCGGACCTTCACCATCGCGGGCACCGAATACGAGGGCTTCGTGCTGGCGACGGCGGGGTTCATTCCGCTTCTCTTGATCACGACGGCGATCCTCTGGGGCCTGACGCGGCATGTCTCGAAGATGCAGATCGCAACGGCGGTCCTGGTCGTGGTGTTCGGCGGGCTGACGGTCTGGCTGAACGACGAGCGGTTCTTCAAGATGAAGCCGACCGCGATCTACACGCTCTTTGCCGCGGTGCTGGGGGTGGGGCTTCTTCGCGGGAAGTCCTATCTGCAATATGTGCTGGACGAAGCGGTGCCGCTGGAACGCGCGGGCTGGATGATCCTGACCCGCCGGCTGATGCTGTTCTTCGTCGGGCTCGCGGTGCTGAACGAGGTCATCTGGCGGACGATGTCGACCGATATGTGGGTCAATTTCAAGACCTTCGGACTGACCGTCGCGATCTTTGCGTTCTTCATGGCGCAGGGGCGGCTTTTCAAACGCTATGGTCTCGAGGACGGCAAGCGCGACGGTTGAGCCGGGGCCAAAAATCTTCTGCGAAGATTTTTCGTCCAGTCCCGGCGTCAGCTCCGGTCAGTCCGGTCCGCCTAGCCTCTGCGGAACAGCATCGCCTGGGCCTTGCGGTCGGTGCTGAGATCCGACCGCTTCTCGGCGGCAAGCGCGCGACCGCGCTGCACCCCGGGCCGGGCGGCCACGCGGTCCAGCCAGCGCGCCATGTTGGGTTTGTCGTCCAGCGTCTGCTGCTGGCCTTCCCAGTTCGAGGCCCAGGGCCAGATCGCCATGTCGGCGATCGAGAAGAAATCGCCGGCCACGAAATCTGCGATTGCCAGCTGCCGGTCGAGCACGCCGTAAAGCCGGGCCACTTCGCTGCGGTAGCGGTCCTTGGCATAGGGCAGGTCCTGCGGCGGCTCGAGGCTCGGCGCGTATTTCAGGAAATGGTGGGCCTGACCCGCCATCGGCCCCAGCCCGCCCATCTGCCACATCAGCCACTGGTCGACCGCGATGCGCTCGCGTTCGGTCCGGCCGCAGAACTGCCCGGTCTTGCGCGCCAGATATTGCAGGATCGCGCCCGATTCGAAGATCGAGACCGGCGCGCCATCGGGTCCGTCCGGGTCGATGATCGCTGGCATCCGGTTGTTCGGCGCGATCTTCAGGAAGTCGGGCTTGAACTGGTCGCCCGCGCCGATATCGACGAGATGCAAGGTATAGGGCAGCGCCATTTCCTCAAGCGCGATGGAGATCTTCCAGCCGTTCGGGGTGGGCCAGTAGTAAAGCTCGATCTCGGATGTCATAGGGGTCTCCTGGGGGGTCTCCTGGTCCGCTTTGCGCTCAGGATGGGGCGTTCCCGGCGAAGGGCAAGGGCAACTCGACCCGAGGCAGCGCAAGAAGGCGTGACCAGCGGGCCACGGGGGCTTCGGGCAAGCGGGTTCGCAGCAGCTCGTAGGGCAGGTCGCCCCGGATCAGGGCGGCGTAAAGTGCCAGCATCCCGGGCCGCACATAGGGGCTCCAGTGGCAGATCCGCCGGTCGGGCGGTGCCACCCTGTGGCCGAGGCCCGCCAGGGTCGCCAGCGTCGGGGCATCGTCGATCCGCAGATCCGCCCAGTTGACCTGCGCGGTCCCCAGCCCCCGACCCAGGGTCGGGCCGTCGCCGCGCCGCGCCACGAACCGTTCCAGCAGCCAGTCGTAAAGGTCGTTCTCGCCGCTGGTGACGTTCAGCACCCGCGCCTGCCGCCCGGCCGTCGAGCGCAGCGCGGTCTGCGCCTGCGACGCGAATTCGGCGGGCGCCATCAGCACCGCATGGCCGACCGCCTCTGTACCGAGCGCCGCCATGGCCGCCAAAGCCACCCGCGCGCCCAGCGAATGGCCCAGAAGATCGACCCGGCGGTCGGGGGCGCGCAGCCGGATCGCCTCGATCAGCCGGGCCAGCGCCACGCCCGCCCGCGCTGCCTCGTCATAGGCGCGCCAGACATTGCTGCCCGATTCCCAGCCGAAGGCGATGCACAGGCCCTCGGACCGGCTCTGACCGGTGAAGCCAAGCGCGCGCGGCCAGGAGACCGCCTTCCAGCAGCGCTCGTCGGGGTCGAGGGCCAGGATGTGCCGGTGCGGGCTCAGCTCCGGGACGCTCGGACTGAATTTGAGCCCATGGATCAGCACCGCAACGGGCGCGCGGGGCGGCAGCCCGGCCAGCGCCCGGTCGAGCAGCAGACCGAGTCCGGCCGCGCCGCCTTGGGGCTCGGGCCGTTCTCCGGCGGCGTTGACCTGGACGAGGGGCATCCCGACCGCTCCGAAAATCTCTTGCGGCCGTTCGATAGAAAAGCTTTGAAACAAGCCCGTGAAGCCGCTGTTACATGTGCATGACGATGCTTGACGTGCCGACATGCAGCGCTTACCCAATGCCTCACGTGGCGATTTGTTCACCGGATTGCGGGCCACGTTAAACATTCCGCTAAAGAGGTCGGAGCTTGTCCCCGGCGTCTGAGGCGATTCGGGGATTTGTTTTGCGCAGGAGGCGCGCTCCATGGACCGGGACTGGACGAAACGCACGCGGGCGGTGCACGAGGGCGCGCGCCGCAGCCAGTTTGCAGAGCTTTCCGAGGCGATCTTCCTCACCCAGGGCTTCGATTATCCCAGCGCCGAGGCCGCCGAGGCGCGGTTCGAGAAAGCCGCGCGCGACGAGTTCATCTATGCCCGCTATGGCAACCCGACGGTCGCGATCTTCGAGGACCGGCTGGCGATGATCGAGGGCGCCGAGGATGCCTTTGCCTGCGCCTCGGGGATGGCGGCGGTGAACGGCGCGTTGATGGCGCTTTTGAAGGCGGGCGACCGGGTGGTGGCGGCCCGGGCGCTGTTCGGGTCCTGCCTTTACATCCTCGAGGAGGTGCTGGGCCGCTTCGGGGTCGAGGTGGTGCTGGTCGACGGCACCGATCTCGAGGCCTGGCGGCGCGCGGTCACGCCCGGCACGGCGGCGGTCTTCTTCGAGATGATCTCGAACCCGGTTCTCGAGGTGGTCGACCTGTCGGCGGTGGCCGAAATTGCCCATGCGGCCGGAGCCAGGGTGATCGTCGACAACGTCTTCGCGACGCCGGTCTTTTCGCGCGCCTTCGAGCAGGGCGCCGATCTGGTGGTCTATTCGGCGACCAAGCATATCGACGGGCAGGGGCGCTGTCTGGGCGGCGCGATCCTCGGCCCGCGCGAGATGATCCGCGGGCCCGTTCAGACCTACATGAAACATTCGGGCGGCGCGATCAGCCCGTTCACCGCCTGGATCATGCTGAAGGGTCTGGAAACGCTCGACCTTCGGGTTCGCGCCCAGGCGGCGGGCGCGCGGCTGATCGCCGAAGCGCTGCAGGACGACCCTCGGTTCGCCCGGGTGATCTATCCGGGGCTCGCGAGCCATCCGGGGCACGCGCTTTTCCCCGAGGGCGGGACGCTGCTGGCGCTCGATCTCGCAGGTGGCAAGGAGGCCGCTTTCAAGGTCTTGAACGCGCTCGATATCTGGCGCATCTCGAACAATCTTGGCGATGCCAAGAGCATCATCACCCATCCCGCGACGACGACCCATCAGAACCTGCCCGAAGAGACGCGGTCGGTGCTGGGGATCGGTCCGGGGCTCTTGCGGCTCAGCGTCGGGCTGGAAGATCCGGCCGATCTGCTGGCCGATCTGCGCGCGGCGCTCGATACGCTTTGAACCGGATATCCGGCAGCGGGCGCGGTCCTGCAAAATCTGGAAAATCGTCATGGACTTTCCGACCTCCGCGCCCATCTTGAAGGCATGGCGAAGCCGAGAAGGGGACAGCCCGATGAACGTTTTCAGCCGCGACCTGGACCGCGAGCCCACCCGCGCCGAGGCCGAACGCGCGCTTGCGCTGCTGCGCGACTGGGCCGGATCGGCCTCTGACGCCGAGATCGAGACCCTCGATCCGGCGCTCGCCCGCCTTCTGCCCGGGCGGCCGGTCTCGGACTATCCGGCGCTGAGCCGCGCCTATCCCGAGGCTTTTGTCGCCGACGACACCTACAAGGCGACGCTGCCCGATCTGCAGAACGGTCCGGCGAGCCTGATCCGCGGCGCGCGGCGTCCGATCCAGCATGTCGGGATTTCCAACTTCCGCCTGCCGATACGGTTCCATACCCGTGACAACGGCGATCTGACGCTGGAAACCGCGGTCACCGGCACTGTCAGCCTCGAGGCCGAGAAGAAGGGCATCAACATGTCCCGCATCATGCGGAGCTTCTATGCCCATGCCGAACGAACCTTCAGCTTTCAGGTGATCGAGGCGGCGCTGGCCAGCTACAAGACCGACCTCGAAGCCTTCGACGCGCGCATCATGATGCGCTTCTCGTTCCCGATGTCTGTGCGCTCGCTGCGCTCGGGGCTTGACGGTTTCCAATATTACGACTTCGGGCTCGAACTGGTCGAAACGGCGGGAAACACCCGTCAGATCATGCATCTGGACTATGTCTACAGCTCGACCTGCCCCTGCTCGCTTGAACTTTCCGAACATGCACGGCGCGAACGCGGGCAACTGGCCACGCCGCATTCCCAGCGCTCGGTGGCACGGATCTCGGTGGCGCTCGAGCCCGGCGGCGACTGCCTCTGGTTCGAGGATCTGGTCGAGCTGTGCCGCAGCGCCGTACCGACCGAGACCCAGGTGATGGTCAAGCGCGAGGACGAACAGGCCTTTGCCGAGCTGAATGCCGCCAATCCGATCTTTGTCGAGGACGCGGCGCGGCTCTTTGCCGAAGCCCTGTCGGCCGATCTGCGGATCGGCGATTTCCGGGTGATCGCCAGCCATCAGGAAAGCCTGCACAGCCACGATGCGGTCAGCGTGCTCACCGAGGGGCCAACCTTTGCGGCCGAAAGTCTCGACCCCAAGCTGTTCTCGACCCTGATCCACGCCCGCTGACTGCGCTTGACAGGCCGGGGCCGCGCCGCCAAGCCTGCGCTCATGCTGGACCTGCGCCCTGTCGGATATGTGATCGGTCTGCTCGTGGCCGTGCTCGGTGTCACGATGCTGATCCCGATGGGGGTCGATCTCTGGGACGGCAACCCCAACTGGTCCGCCTTTCTGGAATCGGCGCTGGTGACCGGGCTGACCGGCGCGATGGTGGCGCTGGCCTGCGCCAGCGGGTCGGATGGCGGGCTGTCGATCCGGCAGACCTTTCTGCTGACGTCGGCGGTCTGGCTGGCGCTGCCCGTCTTCGCGGGCCTTCCCTTCGTGCTGGGCCTGCCCGAGGCCCGTCCGGTCGATGCCTTCTTCGAGGCGATGTCGGGGCTGACCACCACCGGGGCCACCGTCTTCACCGGGCTCGACGCGCTCCCCCGGGGCACGCTGATGTGGCGCTCGATGCTGCAATGGTTCGGGGGCATCGGGATTATCGTGGTTGCCATGGTCTTCCTGCCCGAACTCAAGGTCGGCGGCATGCAGATCTTCCGGTCCGAGGCCTTCGAGACCGGCGGCAAGGTGCTGCCGCGCGCGGTCGAGATTGCGGCGCAGATCTCGGGGATCTACCTCTTCCTGACGATCGCCTGCATGCTGTGTTTCACCGCCGTGGGCATGCCGCTTTTCGACGCGCTGAACCATGCGCTGACCACGGTGTCGACCGGTGGCTTCTCGACCCATGACGCGTCGTTCGGGCTGTATCAGGGGGTGCCCGAATACGTGGCCTCGGTCTTCATGGTGCTGGCGAGCCTGCCCTTCGTGCGCTACGTGCAGCTTCTGGCCGGGCAGGCGCGGCCGATCCTGCGCGACAGCCAGATCTGGACCTATCTCTCGGTGATTGCGGCCTTCGTGCTGATCATCGCCGCGTTCCGGGTCTTTGCCAATGGCGACCATTACGAACACGCCTTCCGCGAGGGCGTCTTCAACGTCACTTCGATCATCTCGGGCACCGGGTTCGCCAGCACCGATTACCAGCTTTGGGGGGCGCTGCCGGTGATCCTGTTCTTCTTCATCGGGCTGATCGGCGGCTGTGCGGGCTCGACCGCCTGTTCGATCAAGATCTTCCGCTATCAGTTGCTGTTTTCGGCGATCCGGGTGCAGATCAAGTCGATCTACGCGCCACACGGGATCTTCCAGCCGCGCTATGACGGGCGGCGGGTCGACGAAGACGTTCTGTCCTCGGTCATGTCCTTCTTCGTCTATTTCGTGGTGGCGCTGGGCATCGTGTCGGTCCTGCTGGGCGCCACCGGGCTCGATGCAACGACGGCCCTGTCGGGGGCCGCCACGACGCTGGGCAATATCGGGCCGGGGCTGGGCGATCAGATCGGGCCGTCGGGCAATTTCGCGGGGCTGAACGATATCGCCAAGTGGATCCTGTCGATGGCGATGTTCGTGGGGCGGCTGGAACTGCTGGTGGTCTTCGCGATCTTCACCGTGCAGTTCTGGCGGGCCTGAGCGGCCAGGCCGGAAGGGCGCCAGAAGGGGCCGGGCCGGGGCACCGACGGATGTCAGCGCCCCGGGCAATGGTTCAGTTCCAGCAGGACACCGGAACGGTCATGTCGGCCGCGCGGCGCGACAGAACGGCGGGCGGCAGCGCGCCGGTCGCGGCCGAGGCCCGCGGATCGACTCCGTTGGCCGACAGGAACGCGCCCACCGCCGCCGCATCGGCTGCGTAACGCACCGAGTCGGGCAACTGGCGCGCGCCCCCGGCCGGGGCCAGAAGCACGCCCAGAACCGCGCCGGACGCATCAAGCACCGGGCCGCCGGTGTCGCCGGGCAGCGCGTCGATTTCCAGCCGGTCGACCGTCTCTTCGCCGCCGAGGCCCCTGAGATCGGCCAGCACGCCGAAGGTCAGCACCGGCAGGTCCAGCACCTCGCCATAGGAAAAGCCCGCAACCGCGACGTCCGACCGCAGCCGCGGCACGCCTGGCGCGAATTCCGCAAAGCCGATGGGGGCCAGCGTCCGCGTCGGAGTCAGCAGGGCCAGGCCCTGGGCCGGGTCGGTCGCCGCCAGCCGCATTTCCAGTTCCGGGCCGATGGTGATCCGGCGGCAGGCGTCGAGCCCGTTGGTCGTGGTCAGGACCGTGCCTTCGGGATCGACGAAGAACCCCGAATGGGTCGCATCGGGCTTGCGCACGTCGAGCCCCGACAGCATGTCGGCGCGCTGCTCTGGCGTGGCTTCGCCCAGCGTCTCATCGAGGGCGACGTTCGGCACGGATTCGAGGCTGTCCTTCATCATCGCGACCGCGCGCTGCATCAGCCGCGAATCCTCGGACGGGGTCCAGATCAGCGAAAAGCCCTTGATCATCCCGCCGGTCAGCACCGCGTAGCTGTAGGATTCCAGCCGGTCGTTGCGTCCGGTCAGGGTGAAGTTCTGCGAGTTGCGTTCGCGCGCGCCTTCCAGCGGCACGATCTCCAGCGTCTGCATGATGTCGTAAAGCCCGTAAAGCGTCGACTGATCGCCCCGCTCGCTGATCAGAAGCGCCTTCACCCCGCTGTCGCCGCGGCTTGCGTAATGCACGAAGGGCGGTTCGTAGCGGTCGAACTGCACCAGGCCCATCGGCATCTCGAGGCGAATGCCGGCCTCGGGCTCGTCGACCGGGGTCATCCCCAGACGCGCGATCTGTGCCTGATAGCCGCCGACCAGTTCGGCCCGCTGGCGCGAGGTCAGAACGCCGGTCGCCTCATAGCCCCGCGCGGTCTGCCAACTGGCCATGGCGTTGCGCGTGCCGGGGCCGAAGGCGGCGTCGATGGTCGAGGTGTAGAACCCTTCCCATTTCAGCGCGGTCTGGATCTCCATCCGGCCCTGGGTGTCGAGCCGCGCCTCGGACTGGCGGGCCTCGAACGGGGTCTCGTCGGGAAGCTCGGGCATCGCCACCGGCTGTGGTTCGGCCGCGGCGGGGGCCGCCGCTTCGGTCGCCGGGGCGTCGGTCGATGGCGTGCCGGCCTCGGCGCCGACCGGCCAGACGCGCCGTTCGTAATTGGCGCCGTCGGCGATGAAGGTATCGGTCGGCACCAGCCCGCCAGCCTTGAAGCGCGCCAGTTCGGCCTCGGCCACGGCAGAGGAGAAGGGGCCCACGGCAATGGTGTACCAGCCCGAATTCAGACGGTAGGCCCCGACATCGGGCAGGATGGCCGCATAGGCCCGGGCACGCTCTTCGGCTTCGCCCAGCGTCGGATGGGCCTCGACCTGCACCCAGGCGCGATCCTGCGCGGCGGCAGGCAGCGCCGCCAGCAGCACGAAGGCGATCGTTGCGAAAATTCTCATCAGTCCTGTAAACCTTGTCGTGTATTTTGCTATCGCCCCTGCGGCGAATCTGTCGCGACCCTAGCAGGAACCGGGTTTAATGCACGTCTAACAAGCCCCTTTCGTGTCGGGTTGATTGACCCTGTTGCATCGCTTGCCTATTGAGGCGCAGTCATCCACCGGCACAGGGGATTTAGGGCGACATGAGCGACGGCAAACCGCGCAGTTTCCAGGAAATCATCCTCAGGCTCCAGACCTACTGGGCGTCCAAGGGCTGCGCGATCCTGCAGCCTTACGACATGGAAGTCGGCGCGGGCACCTTCCATCCGGCGACCACGCTGCGCTCGCTCGGGACGCGGCCCTGGGCGGCGGCCTATGTCCAGCCCTCGCGGCGGCCGACCGACGGGCGCTATGGCGAGAACCCCAACCGGATGCAGCATTACTACCAGTATCAGGTGCTGATCAAACCCAGCCCGCCGGACCTGCAGGAACTGTATCTGGGATCGCTGGCCGCCATCGGCATCGATTTCGACTATCACGACATCCGCTTCGTCGAGGATGACTGGGAAAGCCCGACGCTGGGCGCCTGGGGGCTGGGCTGGGAGGTCTGGTGCGACGGCATGGAAGTCAGCCAGTTCACCTATTTCCAGCAGGTCGGCGGCCATGACTGCCATCCGGTCTCGGGCGAGCTGACCTACGGGCTGGAGCGGCTGGCGATGTATGTGCTGGGCATCGACCATGTGATGGATATGCCCTTCAACGACCCCGATGCGCCGATCGCGCTGAAATATGGCGACGTGTTCCGGCAGACCGAGGAAGAATACAGCCGCTGGAACTTTGACGTGGCCGACACCGACAAGCTTCTGCAGTTCTTCGAGGCGGCCGAGGCCGAATGCGCCCGCATCCTCGATCAGCCGGCCGAGGACCCGCGCAGCGGCAAGCGCATCGTCATGGTCCATCCGGCCTATGACCAGTGCATCAAGGCCAGCCATTTCTTCAACCTGCTGGACGCGCGCGGCGTGATCTCGGTCACCGAGCGGCAGGCCTATATCGGGCGGGTGCGGGCGCTGGCCAAGCGCTGCGCCGACGCCTTCGTCGAAACGAAAGCCGGCGGCTGGACGGGCAATGCGCCCGAGGCCGCGAACTAGAGACGCCCCATGCCCGACCTTCTGATCGAACTTTTCTCCGAGGAAATTCCGGCGCGCATGCAGGCCGGGGCACGCGAGGCGCTGCGCCAGCGGGTGACCGACGGTCTGGTCGAGGCGGGGCTGACCTATGGCCATGCCCGCGCCTGGTCGACGCCGCGCCGTCTGGTGCTGGCCATCGAAGGGCTTTCGGCCCGCAGCCCCGACCTGAAGGAAGAGCGCAAGGGCCCCCGCGTCGATGCGCCGGAAAAGGCGCTTGAGGGCTTCCTGCGCTCGACCGGGCTGACGAAAGATCAGCTTGAGGCCCGCGACGACAAGAAGGGTCAGGTCTGGATCGCGGTGATCGACAAGCCCGGCCGGGACGCGGCCGAGATCGTGGCCGAGGTGCTGGAGGGCGTGATCCGCAGCTTCCCCTGGCCCAAATCCATGCGCTGGGGCGCGGGCAGCCTGCGCTGGGTTCGGCCGCTGCAGTCGATCCTTTGCCTGCTGACGACCGAGGCCGGGGCAGAGGTGGTGCCGCTCGACATCGACGGCATCCGCGCGGGCGATACCACCCGCGGCCACCGCTTCATGGCGCCCGAGCCGTTCCGGGTGACGGGCTTCGAGGATTACGCGGTCAGGCTCAAGCGCGCCAGGGTGATGCTCGACCAGGACGAACGCGCCGAACAGATCTGGCATGACGCCACCAATGCGGCCTTTGCGCAAGGTCTTGAGGTGGTCGAGGACAAGGGCCTTCTGACCGAGGTCGCGGGGCTGGTGGAATGGCCCGTGGTGCTGATGGGCGCCATCGGCGAGGCCTTCCTGGACCTGCCGCCCGAGGTGCTGCAGACCTCGATGAAGGAGCACCAGAAGTTCTTCTCGGTCAAGGATCCGAAGACGGGGCGGATTGTTCGATTTGTGACAGTCGCGAACCGGGAAACCGCCGATAACGGCGAAACCATCCTCAAGGGCAACGGAAAAGTGCTATCCGCGCGCTTGTCGGACGCGGCCTTCTTCTGGGGCAACGACCTTGCCGTGGCGAAGGCCGGCATGGAAGACTGGCGCGACGCGCTGACCCATGTGACCTTCCAGAGCGCGCTTGGGAGCCAGGCCGACCGGATCGCGCGGATCGCGGCCTTGGCCCGCGAGATCGCGCCGATGGTGGGCGCCGATCCCGATCTGGCCGAGCAGGCCGCAAAGGTCGCCAAGCTCGATCTGGCCTCGCAGATGGTCTATGAATTCCCCGAGCTTCAGGGCCTGATGGGCCGTTATTACGCGGCGGCCGCGGGCCTGCCCGCCGAGGTCGCCGAGGCCTGTGCGCTGCATTACAAGCCGCTTGGCCCGTCCGACGAGGTCCCGACCGCGCCGGTGTCGGTCGCGGTGGCGCTGGCCGACAAGCTGGACACGCTGACCGGCTTCTGGGCCATCGACGAGACACCCACCGGGTCCAAGGACCCCTTCGCGCTCCGCCGTGCGGCGCTGGGGGTGATCAGGTTGGTGCTGGTGAATGGGCTTAGAGTGGCTTTGAACACGTCAGTGACTGCAATATTCCAAGCTCGTATGATCATGGAAGCAACCGATCAGGAACGTCCAGAGTTTCAATCGGCTTTGTTCGCAGCCCTGCTGAATAAAAATAAGGGCGATTTTTTGGGGCTAGCTCAAGCCAAGTCCGCCGACCTGCTCTCCTTCTTCCACGATCGTCTCAAGGTGCACCTGCGGGCGGAGGGCATTCGGCACGACGTGATCGACGCATGCCTTGCGATGCCCTGCAACGACGACCTCACGCTGCTGGTGAATCGCGCGCAGTCGTTGAACGCGGTACTGACGACCGAGGATGGCGAGAACCTCGTGCAGGGCTTCAAGCGCGCCAACAACATCCTGACCCAGGCCGAGGAAAAGGACAGGGTCGAATACTCGTTCGGGGCCGACCGGAAATTCGCCGACGACCCGGCCGAAGCCGCGCTGTTCGACGCGCTCGACGCGGCCGAGGCGGCCATCGGCCCGGCGATGGAGGCCGAGGATTTCGCGAAAGCCATGGCCGCCATGGCCGCACTTCGGGCTCCGATCGACGCCTTCTTCGAGGCGGTTCAGGTCAATTCCGACAATGAGATCATCCGTCGCAACCGGCTCAATCTGCTGCATCGCATCCGCGCGACCTGCGGCAGCGTGGCGGATCTGACCCGCATCGACGGCTGAACGCCGCAGCGTGACGCTTTGCTTGTCAGATTCCGCCATCGGCGTATGCTGCAGCATGGGCGAAGGATGCTGCGGTGCGGAAACTCACGGATATCGTTGACTTTACCGAGATAACGCCGGACGCGGCCATCGCCGCGGACCGCCATGGCGGGCGGGCGAAATGCCTGCAACGCCTGATCCGCATCGACCTGCCGGTGCCGCGGACCGTCGCCCTGTCCTTCGAGGCCGTGCACCGCATCGCGCTGGGCCAGATGCCCGATACCGAGGCCCTTCTGGCGGTTTTCGGCGCGGCGCCCCTGATTTCGGTCCGGCCCAGCTCGCAGGACCCCGACTGGGGAGGACCGGCCTCGATCCTCAATATCGGCATGAACGACGCACGCCATACGGCTCTGTGCGAGACCCATGGCGAGGCTGCGGCCAACGCGCTGTATCTGCGCTTCATCCAGGCCTATGCGGTCCATGTGGCGCGGCTCGACCCCGATCTCTTCGAGGCCGAGGGCTATGCGGGCGAAACCTTGCGCGCCGCCCTCGAGGCCTATGCCGAAGAGGCCGAAGAGCCGTTTCCGCAGGATCCCGCGCGGCAGTTGCAGGAAGTCCTGCGATCCATGGCACGGGCCTGGGAGGGGACCACGGCGCGGCTTTTGCGGCAGGCCAAGGGCGCACCGGCCGAGGCCGGGCTGGGGCTTGTGGTGCAGCAGATGGCGCTGGGCCTCGGACCCGAGGAAAGCGGCTCGGGGGTGATCCAGTTCGTCGACGGGACCACCGGACAGCGGCGCATCACCGGGCGGTATCTGGGCCAAAGCCAGGGCCGCGATGCGGTCAGCCGCCAGAAACAGGCGCTGTTTCTGACCCGCGATCCGCGCGGTCCGGCGCTGGAGGATCGCTGCCCCGATCTTTTCGCGCGGCTCAAACGGTTCGGCGAGACCTGCCGGATCAATCTCCGCGAAGAGATGCAGATCGAATTCACCATCGAGGCCGGGCGGCTCTGGGTTCTGGACGCGGTGCGGGTGCAGCGCAGTGCCCGCAGCGCGGTGCGGATCGCGGTGATGCTGGCCGATGAGGGGATCATCGCCCGTGAAGAGGCGCTGGCCCGGATCGAGCCGCGCGCGGTCAGCGAACTTCTGCACAGCCAGGTCGATCCGACCGGGCGGCGGCCGGTGATCGCGCAGGGCATCGCCGCCAGCCCCGGCGCGGCGGTGGGACGGCTTGTGTTCGGGTCGGCCGCGGCGCAGGCCAGCGCGGCGCGGGGCGAGGCCTGCATTCTGGTGCGGCGCGAGACCACGCCCGAAGACATTCGCGGCATGCATGTGGCGGCGGGCGTGATGACCGAACGGGGCGGCATGACCAGCCACGCGGCGGTGATCGCGCGCGGGCTGGGTGTTCCCTGCGTCGTCGGCGTGTCGGATATGCGGCTGAACCGCCGTGACGGCGTGCTGATCACCTCGGACGGGCGCAAGCTGCATGAGGGCGATGTCGTCACGCTTGACGGCACCAACGGGCAGGCGCTGCTGGGGGAGGCCAAGATGCTGCCGCCCGCGCTTGACGATGCGTTCCATGCGCTGATGGGCTGGGCCGAAGCGGCCTGCGACATCGGCGTCCGTGCCAATGCCGACACCCCCGCCGATGCCGAGACCGCGCGCCGGTTCGGGGCGGACGGGATCGGGCTTTGCCGCACCGAACATATGTTTTTCGAACATGACCGACTGACGGTCATGCATGAGATGATCTTTGCCGCCGGACCTGAGGACCGGGGCACCGTGCTGGAGCGCCTGCTGCCGATGCAGCGCAGCGATTTCATCCGGCTTTTCGAGATCATGCAGGGGCTTCCGGTCTGCATCCGGCTGTTCGACCCGCCGTTGCACGAGTTTTTGCCGCAATCGCGCGAGGGCATCCGGGAACTGGCCGAAGCGCTGGACCTGCCGCTGTCCGACGTGACCCGGCGGGTTCAGGCCTTGTCCGAATTCAACCCGATGCTGGGGATGCGGGGGGTCAGGCTTGGGATCGCCGTGCCGGAGATCTACGATATGCAGGCCAGGGCGATCTTCGAGGCCACGATCGAGGCCCGGCGCAAGGGCCAGTCCATCGTGCCCGAGATCATGATCCCGCTGGTTTCGGCGATGCGCGAGGTCGAACTGGTCAAGACCCGCATCGACTCGCTGGCCGCCGCAGTGCGTACCGAACGGGGGGTGGATTTCGCCTTTCGTCTTGGCGTGATGGTCGAGACGCCGAGGGCCGCGCTTCGGGCGGGCGACATCGCCCAGCATGCGGCCTTCCTCAGCTTCGGCACCAACGATCTGACGCAGATGACCTATGGGCTGTCGCGCGACGATGCCGGGCGCTTCATGGGGTCCTATGTCAAGCAGGGCGTGTTTGCCGAGGACCCGTTCCACGTGCTCGATACCGAAGGGGTCGGCGAATTGCTGAGCATCGGCGCCGAACGCGGCCGGAAGGCCCGGCCCGGAATCGTGCTGTCGATCTGCGGCGAACATGGCGGCAACGCAGATTCGATTGCCTTCTGCCGGACCGCCGGATTCGACTATGTTTCGTGCTCGCCGTTCCGGGTGCCGGTTGCGCGACTGGCCGCCGCGCAGCTGGCTTTGGGGGCAGCCCGCCGCCCAAAACATGGGCGTTATTGAATCAATGGGTTAGGGGGCATTCTTCGGGTTTCAGGCGAGGTGTCATGCGCAAGTATCTGCCGAAATTCGATCTTCCCTGGGTTGCAAAATAGCCCCCCTGATAGACATTTGAGCCATTTTGACTTAAACGGCCGCCTCAGGGCCGACCAAGGTCCTGCGTTCTGTAGGTCAGCGGTGAGGGGCAAATGGGTCGGGTAAGCGTTCGGGTCGCGGGTCTCGCGGCGGCCGCAGCTTTCACATTGGCCGGGTCGGCTGTCCTGGCAGAGATGACCGGATCGCAGTCGAACGATCCGACGGCGGTTTTGGGAGACAATCTCGCCCGGCTTCTCGGGGCCGAACGCGCCGGTCTGCAGCGGGTCGGCCAGCGCCGGATCAAGCGGCTGGCCGCGCCCTCGAAGGCCCGGGAGGCGGTGCGCTACGACCCGAAATGGCTGGACGCGTTGCCGCAGGCCCATGGCGCTGCGCCTTGGAAATGCCTGACCGAGGCGCTCTACTTCGAGGCGCGGGGCGAGACGGTCAAGGGGCAGTTCGCCGTGGCCGAGGTGATCCTGAACCGCGTGGCCTCGCCGCTTTATCCCGACAACGTCTGTGCCGTGGTCAATCAGGGCACCGGTCAGCGCAACCGCTGCCAGTTTTCCTATACCTGCGACGGTCGTGCCGAACATGTGTCCGACCAGCGGCTGTATGCCCGGCTTGGCAAGGTCGCGCGGCTGATGCTGGATGGCAGCCCGCGGGTGCTGACCGGCGGCGCGACCCATTATCACAATCACAGCGTCGATCCGAACTGGGCGCGGCGCTTTGCCCGCACGGCCTCGATCGGGCAGCATGTGTTCTATCGCCAGCCCGGCGCGCTTGCGGCGAACTGAGCGCCGAGCCGTCGCATCCGTCTGGCAGGAAGACGCCCCCGGGGTGTTCGAGCCCTCCGTTTCCGCCTATGACGAGGGGCAGCCTGCCGGAGAGCCCGATGACCGATGAGATCCGCCTTGCCTTCGCCCACCCGTCCGCGCGGGCCGAAGCGATGGACCCCGCGCGCCCGCCGCGCGACCGGATCTCGCTGCGAGATCATGTGGTCGCGGTCGAGATCGGCGCCTTTCAGGCCGAACGCGGCTCGACCCAGCGGGTGCGCTTCAACGTCGTGGTCGAGGTGCGGCCCAATCCCGCGCCGCTGGAGGACGACGTCGACCGGGTGCTGTCCTATGACCTGATCGCCGATGCCATCGCGGCCGAGCTGTCCTCGGAACGGCTGAACCTGCTTGAGACGCTGGCCGGGCGGATCGCCGAGCGCATTCTTGCCGCGCCACAGGCGATGCGGGCCTTCGTGCGGATCGAAAAGCTCGACCGCGGGCCGGGCGCGCTGGGCGTCGAGATCGTGCGCGACCGCGCGCCCGATCAACCGCGTCCGGTCCCCGTTGCGCCCGAGCCGGAACTGGCCCTGGTGCCGCTGGTCGTCTATCTGACCAATGAGGCGCTGGCCGCGCCCGATCTGCCCCTTTGGCTCGACCGCTGGCAGGCTGGGCCACGGCCGCTTGTGCTTTGCGTGGGCGCGGCCGAGGCGCCCGCGCCGCGCGCAGGGGTGGCGCTTGCGCAACGCCGGATCGACCTGCTGGCCATCGAACAGAACGCCTGGGTGCTGGCCGGGCGCGATCCGCGCTGTGTGGTGCGCGGCAGCCGGACCGAGATCGACTGGGCAATGAAGCATCGCCAGATCAGCGTCTGGGCGCCCTCGAAGATTGTGCTCGACGCGGTCGAAAGCCCCTCGGCCAGTCCGCGCGACGCGCTGGCGCTGGCCTTGTGGTTTGCCGAGGGGCTTCATGCCGAACAGATGCTGGTGATCGGCGAGGATGTGCCTGAACACGACCCGCGCGGGCTTGACGTGCGCTATGTCCCGCCCGCGGCGGTCGCGACCGGGATCTGACGGCTTGCCAAGCGACGCCCGTTGGCAGATCAACGGCCCATGACACGCTATTTTCGCCCTATCGTCCAGACCGATCCTGCCCGCCCCGCCGACGCCCTGACCCTGGCGGGTGGCTGGGGCTGGTTCGCGATGGCCGAGGTTCTGGACCGGTCCGAGCCGCCGCGGCTGGTGCCCGCGCGCGCAATCCCCGAGGAATGGCGCATCGCCCTGACAGCGCCGCGCCCGGCCATCGCCGGGCTGACCATGGACCGTCCGCGGCTGATGGGCATTCTCAATGTCACGCCTGACAGCTTTTCCGATGGCGGGCAGCACGACCGGCCCGAGACGGCACTGGCCCATGGCCGCGCGCTGGCCGAACATTCTGACATTCTCGATATCGGCGGCGAGTCGACCCGGCCCGGTGCGGCCGATGTGCCGGTCGCCGAGGAAATCGAGCGGACCGCACCCGTCATCGCGGCCCTGCGCGCAGCCGGGGTCGCGCGACCGGTCTCGATCGACACCCGCAAGGCCGCGGTGGCCGAAGCGGCGCTGGCGGCAGGCGCCGACATGGTCAATGATGTTGCGGCGCTGGGCTTCGATCCGGATCTGGCGGGGGTGACGGCGCGGGCGGGCGCGGCGGTCTGCCTGATGCATGCCCAGGGCGACCCTGCGACCATGCAGAAGGACCCGCATTACGATCACGTGCTGCTCGACGTTTACGACTTTCTGGTCGAGCGGGTGCGGGCGGCGCTGGCGGCGGGTATTCCGCCCTCGCGCATCGTCGTCGATCCCGGCATCGGCTTCGGCAAGACGCTGGCCCATAATCTGGCGCTGCTGCGGGGGCTGAGCCTCTTTCACGGACTGGGCTGCCCGGTGCTGCTGGGCGCCTCGCGCAAGCGGTTCATCGGCACCATCGGCGGCGCCGAGCTGGCGGCCGCGCGGGGACCCGGCTCGGTCGCGGTGGCGCTGGCCGCCATCGGGCAGGGGGTGCAGATCCTCCGGGTGCACGACGCGGCCGAGACGCGGCAGGCGATGCGGCTCGACGCGGCGGTCAAGGGCATGGAGCTGGGACATGAGTAGACAGATCTTCGGCACCGACGGCGTGCGCGGCCGCGCCAACAGCCATCCGATGACGCCCGACATGGCGCTGCGGCTGGGCCAGGCGGCCGGGCGCTATTTCCGGACCGACGGGCTCAACCGGCACCGCGTGGTGATCGGCAAGGACACGCGCCGGTCGGGCTACATGCTGGAAACCGCGCTGACCGCCGGGCTGACCTCGACCGGCATGAACGTGCTGCTGCTGGGGCCGGTGCCGACGCCGGCCGTGGGCTTTCTGACCCAGTCGATGCGGGCCGATCTGGGCATCATGATCTCGGCCAGCCACAACCCGCATGAAGACAACGGCATCAAGTTCTTCGGCCCCTCGGGTTTCAAGCTGTCGGACGAGGCCGAAGCCGATATCGAGGCGATCCTGCAAGGCGAGATCGCGCTGAGCCAGCCCGCCAATATCGGCAGCGCCAAGCGCATCGATGACGGGCTCTGGCGCTATGCGGAATTTCTCAAGACGACCTTCCCGCGCGGGCTGCGGCTTGACGGGCTGAAGGTCGTCGTCGATTGCGCCAACGGGGCGGCCTATCGGGTGGCGCCGACCGTGCTGTGGGAACTGGGCGCCGAGGTGGTGCCCGTGGGGACCGAGCCGAACGGGTTCAACATCAACCAGAAATGCGGCTCGACCCATCCCGATACCGCGGCCGCTGCGGTCGTGGCCCATGGCGCCGATCTGGGGATCTGCCTCGACGGCGATGCCGACCGGGTGATGATCATCGACGAGACCGGCGCCGTCGCCGACGGCGACCAGATCATGGCGTTGTTCGCCGAACGCTGGGCGGCGCAGGGGCGGCTGCGCGATGGCACGCTGGTCGCGACGGTGATGTCCAATCTGGGGCTCGAGCGGCATCTGGCGGGGCAGGGGCTTCGGCTTGAACGCACTGCGGTCGGCGATCGCTATGTGGTCGAGGCGATGCGCAAGGGCGGCTGGAACCTTGGCGGCGAACAGTCGGGCCACATCGTGATGACCGATTATTGCACCACCGGCGACGGGCTGCTGGCGGGGCTGCAATTTCTCGCGGCGATGGTCGAGACCGGGCGTCCGGCCTCGGATCTTGCGCGCCGTTTCGACCGGGTGCCGCAATTGCTGAAGAACGTCCGCTATGCCGCCGGGGCCGACCCGCTGGGCACGGCGCCGGTCAAGGCCGCCATCGCCGAGGCCGAGCACCGGCTGAACGGACATGGGCGGCTTCTGATCCGCAAGTCGGGGACCGAGCCGCTGATCCGGGTCATGGCCGAATGCGAGGATGACACGCTCCTGACGGACGTTGTCGAGGAAGTGGTGCACGCGGTCGAGGCGGTGACCGCGAAAGGCGCGGCGGGACTGGCCGGGGTCTGATCCTTCCGCGCGGCCGTTCGCCAGGGAGAAAGCGGCAGGGAACGCGTTCAGCCCCGAACCGTTGGGTCTTCGGAAGTGGGCGCAATCAGATGCGCCCGCAGTTTTCGAGGAGAGCCCGTATGGACGCTTCATCCATGGACGCCACGTCCCTGATCGCAACTCTCGCTCTCGGTACACTGTGCGCCGTTGTGGTCTTCGCCTGGGTCAGCAAGCGCCGGACCGAGGCGCGCAAGGCCGACCCGGATGCCCCCAAGAGCACCCTGGCCGCGGACGCGCCGAGCACCCGGAGCGACGGCAAGGGCGCGCCGTGACCCCGGCTGCCTGTCGGGACAGGGAAACGCGAAGGGCCCCGGAGAAATCCGGGGCCCTTCTTGCCGTATCCGAGAGGGACGGGCTCAGTTCTTCGACTTGTCGACCATCTTGCCGGCGGTGATCCAGGGCATCATGGCGCGCAGTTTATCGCCGACCTGTTCGATCTGGTGGGCGTCGTTGTTGCGGCGGGTGGCCTTGAACGAGGGCTGGCCGACGGCGCATTCCTGCATCCAGTTGCGCACGAAGACGCCCGACTGGATGTCGTTCAGAACCGCCTTCATCCGCGCCTTGGTCTCGTCATAGGGCAGGATGCGCGGACCCGACACGTATTCGCCGTATTCGGCGGTGTTCGAGATCGAGTAGTTCATGTTGGCGATGCCGCCTTCATAGATCAGGTCGACGATCAGCTTCACCTCGTGCAGGCATTCGAAATAGGCCATCTCGGGGGCGTAGCCCGCCTCGACGAGGGTCTCGAAGCCCATCCGGATCAGCTCGACCAGGCCGCCGCACAGGACCGCCTGTTCGCCGAAGAGGTCGGTTTCGCATTCTTCCTTGAAGCTCGTCTCGATGATGCCCGAGCGGCCGCCGCCGATGGCCGAGCAGTAGCTGAGCCCCAGTTCCAGCGCCTTGCCGGTCGCGTCATTGGCGACCGCCACCAGGCAGGGCACGCCGCCGCCCTTGACGTATTCGCCGCGCACGGTGTGGCCGGGGCCCTTCGGGGCCATCATGATGACGTCGACGCCGGGCTTCGGCTCGATCAGGCCGAAATGCACGTTCAGGCCGTGGGCGAAGGCGATGGCGGCGCCTTCCTTCAGGTTGTCATGGACGTATTTCCTGTAGGTCTCGGCCTGCAGCTCGTCGGGCATGGTGAACATGATCAGGTCGCACCAGGCGGCGGCTTCGGCGATGCCCATCACGGCCAGGCCTTCGGCTTCGGCTTTCTTGGCCGAGGCCGAGCCTTCGCGCAGGGCGACGACGACGTTCTTGGCGCCCGAGTCGCGCAGGTTCAGCGCATGGGCATGGCCCTGGGAGCCGTAGCCCAGGATCGCCACCTTCTTGTCCTTGATCAGGTTGATGTCGCAGTCACGGTCGTAATACACGCGCATCGCGTTCGTCCTTCATGAGGGTCGGTTGGCGCGAATTTAGGCGCATCCCGAACGGGACGGGTTTCATTACTTGAAGAAATTCGCCAGAAACGGAAAAATGCATTCGTCTGACCTGGCAGAGTCGCAATGATCATTCAACTGGACGATGCCGATCGCCGCCTGCTGCGCTATCTGCAGGCCGAGCCGGGACTCTCGACCGCCGATCTGGCGGATCGGGCCGGGCTGACCACCGCGACCTGCTGGCGGCGGCTGGAAAAGCTGCGCGCCAAGGGGGCATTGAAGGCCATCCAGGCGGTGATCGACTGGCGGGCGCTGGGCTATTCGGTCGAGGTCAGCCTGCGCTTTTCGCTCGACAAGACCAATCCCCGCGCCTTCGACGAATTCGTCGCGGCGGCGCGCGAGGTGCCCGAGGTGCGCGAGATCCAGACCTTTCTGGGCCGGGTCGATGTGCGGCTGAACATCCTCGCGCGCGACATGGCGCATTATCAGGAACTCTACCGCACCCGCATCCTGACCCTGCCGCATATCGCCGATATCGAGGCGCTGATGCATGTGGCCGATATCAAGCGCGCCGAGGCTTTGCCGCTGTGATCGAGCTGGACGAGATCGACCGCAAGATCCTGCGCGCGCTGGCCGAGGATGCGACGCAAAGCGCGGGCGCGCTGGGGCGGCGCTTCGGGCTGAGCCAGCCGGCCTGCTGGCGGCGGATCCGGCGGCTGGAAGAGTCGGGTGTCATCGCCGGGCGCCGGGCGGTGCTGGATGCCGAGGCGCTGGGCTTTTCGGTCAGCGTGTTTCTGGGCGTCAAGCTGGCCACCAAGGGGCGGGTCGGGCTGGAACAGTTCGAACGCGCGGTGACCGCGATCCCCGAAGTGCAGACGGTGCAGCATGTGCTGGGGCTGTTCGACTACCGGCTGAAGGTGGTGGCCCGCGACCTGCCCGATTTCGAGCGCGTGCTGCGGCGCCGGATCATGACCCTGCCCGGCGTCGGAAATGTCGAGGCCAACGTGATTCTCAGCGAGGAACGCCTGCCCGGGCCGCTGGGCTAGGCGCGCTCGCCGCTCAGCCGCGCGCGCCCATGCCCAGCCGCATCAGTGTCCTGCGCACCGGTTTCAGCGCGTAAAGGCTTGCCACCCCCGCCGCGCGCAGGTCGCGGAGCGGTTGCGCGGACTGCATCGAGGCGCGGTTCAACAGGTCGATGCCGGTCACGCGGGCCAGCACCTCGGGGTGACGGCGGCGGTGATAGAGATCGAGCATCGGGTCTTCGCCGATCCGGTTCGGCGCGGCGCGGCACAGATCCAGCAGCACGCGCAGATCGGCGAGGCTCATGTTCAGCCCCTGCGCGCCGATGGGCGGCATCACATGGGCGGCCTCGGCGATCAGCGCGGTCCGCTCGCCCGACATGCGGTGCGCGACCTGGCTGATGATCGGCCAGACGGTGCGGCGGGTTTCCAGCCGGAGCGGCCCGTAGATCGCGCCCGAGCGCGCGGTCATCTCGGCATTGAACTCGGCCTCGGGCAGGGCGGCCAGGCGCAGCGCCTCGGGGCCGCGTTCCATCCAGACGATGGCCGAACAGGGGCGGCCGTCGCGATCGGGCAGCGGCACCAGCGTGAACGGTCCGCCCGAGCGGTGGATCTCGGTCGAGACATTGCTATGGGGCTCGGAATGGGTGACGGCGAAGGCCAGCGCCTTCTGGCCATAGCGCATGGTGCGCACGCCGATCCCCAGCGCCTCGCGGACGGGCGAATTGCGCCCGTCGGCGCCGATCAGCAGCCGGGCCGAGACCTTCGTGCCGTCGCTGAGATCGACCAGCGCCTCCGCGTCGCGGGTCAGCACCCCGGTGGTGGCGGTGCCGGGGCGGAAATCGACATTGGGCAGGTCTTCGAGCCGCCGCACCATCTCGCGCCGCAAGAGCCAGTTCGGCAGGTTCCAGCCGAAGGGCAGGTCCGACACGTCGGTCGCGTTGAAATCGCGGGTGATGCGCGGCGAGGGGATCTTGCCACCCGCATCGACGATCCGCATCACCTGCAGGTCGGTCGCGAAGGGGGCCAGCCGGTCCCAGAGCCCGGCTGCCTTCAGCACGGCAAGCGAGGGTTGCAGGAAGGCCGTGCTGCGCAGGTCGGCGCCCTCGGCGGTTTCCTCGGTGACCGGCGGCGCGGGGTCCACGCAGATCACGGAATAGCCCTCGGTGCCGAACAGCGCCGCGGCGGTCAGTCCGGCGACGCCGCCGCCGGAAATCAGGATATCGGTGGAAATGCGCGTCATCTGGGTGCCTCCTGATCCTCAGATAGCCTGCCGGCCTCCGGGGTCCAAGAGGTGGGGTCCAAGAGATCGTGGCTCAGCCGCGGCTGATCCAGATCAGCATCCCGAGGCACACCCAGGTGGCAACGACCGCGGGCAGATACAGCCCCAGCACGCCCCATTGCAGGATCGCGAGGACCCACAGGCACAGCGCGCCGCCGACCAGATACCAGACGTTGTCCTCGTCGCCCTCGTTCAAGTCGCGGGCGATCCAGCCGATCACCGGAATGGCATAGAAACTGCGCAGCCAGCGCGGGGTTTCCGTGGGCTCGGTGGTCGTTTCCGAAGTCATGCGATTCTCCCTTTGATGCTCCCGATATGGGAGCCTCGCTCTGGCGCCCCACGCGGCATCCCGTCGCATACAACGGTGTTCAAGGCAAGGCCGACTAAAGGCGGCACAGGCGCCCGAGAAAGGCCGTCAGGTCGTCGGTATGGTGGTGGATATGGGCCGCGTCCTCGCGGACCGGGGCCACATGCACGGTGCGCATGCCCATGGCGCAGGGTTCGGCCAGGTTGCGGGCGTCGTCCTCGAAAATCGCGGCCTCGCCCGGGAGGATGCCGCCAAGCGCCGCGACGATTTCGAAGGCCTCGCGCCGGGGTTTGGGAATATAGCCCGCATGTTCGACCCCGAAAACCGCATCGAAGACGCCATCGAGCCCGCGCGCCGCCAGGACCCGTTCGGCATAGGGGGCCGAGCCGTTGGTATGCACGATCTTGCGCCCGGGCAGGGCGGCGATGCCCGCGCGCAGGTCCGCGTCGGGCGTGAGCTGGTCCAGCGAGATGTCGTGGACGCGGGTCATGTAGGGGCCGGGCTCGACCCCGTGCAGCGCCATCAGTCCGGCCAGAGTCGTCCCGAATTCGGCCCAGTAGCTTTTGCGCAGACGGTTGGCCTCGGGCTCGGCCACGCCCAGCGTCTCCATGACGAAGGCGGTCATCCGGACCTCGATCTGGTCGAACAACCGGACTTCGGGCGGATACAATGTGTTGTCCAGATCGAAGACCCAGCCGCTCAGGTTCGAGAAATCTTTAGGCATCATGCGCCTTTGGATAGGGCTCTGCGGCAATCGGCACAAGGAGGAGGACTTGATTTGCGAGGCCTCGGAGTCCTATTGTCTACCATCGTATGCAGGAGCCCATGGTTATGAAGGACGTCAGACCCGCACAAAAGGATGCCTACGAGTTGATTCTCGAGGCGATCGACGTCGGTGTCTATCGTCCCGGGGACCGGCTTGTCGAGAGCGAGCTTGCCGAACGCTTCGGCGTGTCGCGCACGCCGATCCGCGAGGCGCTGCAGCGGCTCGAGACCCAGTCGCTGCTGTCGCGCGACGGGCGCAGCCTGATCGTGGCCTCGCTGACCCATGATCAGATGGCCGAGCTTTACGTGGTGCGGGCCGAACTCGAGGGGCTGGCGGCGCGGCTGGCGGCGCGGCATGCCACCGCCGAGGAAACCCGGGTGCTGCGCGGCATGGTCGAGGACGATTTCAAGCTTCTGAACGACCCCGCCGCGCTGGCACGGGCGAACCGGCGGTTTCACAAGCAGATCCATCTGGCCTCGCATAACCGCTATCTGGTGCAGCAGCTCGATCTGGTGCATCGGACCATGGCGCTGATGGCGACGACGTCGCTGGCGGTCGAGGGGCGGGGGCGCGATGCGCTGGCCGAGCATGACGCCATCGTCGGCGCCATCGAGGCGGGCGACGGCGATGGCGCCTATGATGCGCTCAAGCGGCATATCTCGATCGCGTTCGAAACGCGGCTGCGTCACGACGCCGATGCTATGCTGGCCGAGGGCTGATCCTCGGGGCTGTGCGGCCGGGCCTCGGCGATGATTTCGGGGGCGCGGCGGGTCTCGCCCTCATGCAGCCCATGCCGGGTCTTGTCCCAGTAGAACGGCCGCACGGCCATTTCCCAGAGCGCCTTGTAGGACCCGATCGAGGCCAGCGGAAAGTAAAGATGCAGCGTCGGCAGCCAGGGGATGAGCCCGGGCTTGCCCGCCCGCGCCAGCCCCAGCGCACCGATGGCCAGGTTGATGACCTCGGCGGCGATGAAAAGCGCGAACAGGACCGCAAGACCGGTCGGCGTCAGCGTCGCGGCCAGCGGATGCGGCAGCCCCAGCGGCACCAGCCAGAACGACCACAGGAGCGGCGCAAAGACGAATTGCGTGAGTGTGCCCAGGAACATCACCTGCATCCCGAAGGTGCCCCAGGGGCCGAGCTGGCGCAGCAACTGGCCGGGGCGGCGGCTGTGGGTCGTCCAAGTCATGGCATAGCCCTTGAGCCAGCGCGACCGTTGCCGCACCCAGGGCCAGGCGCTGCAATTGGCCTCTTCCTCGGTGACGCTGTCGAGAAATTCGGTGCGGTAGCCGTGGCGGGCCAGACGGATACCCAGATCGGCATCCTCGGTGACGTTATGGGCGTCCCAGCCGCCCAGCGCTTCAAGCGCGGGGCGCCGGAAGAACAGCGTCGTGCCGCCCAGCGGCACCGGTACGCCCATCCGCGCAAGCCCGGGCAGAATCACCCGGAACCAGGCGGCATATTCGGCGGTGAAACAGCGCGCCAGCCAGTTGGCCCGGGCGTTGTAGAAATCGAGCACGCCTTGCAGGCAGGCGACCTCGGGGCCGCGGCTGTGGAAATGCGCGACCATCCTGCGGATCTGGTCGGGGGCGGGGGCGTCCTCGGCGTCGTAGACCCCGATGATCGACCCGCGGCAGAATTCCAGCGCATAGTTCAGCGCGCGCGGCTTGGTTTTCAGCTGCCCCTTGGGCACGGTCAGGCAGCGCATCCAGGGCGGCAGGCGGGTACGGTCGAGCATGCCGCGCGTGGCACTGTCATCGGCCTCGGTCACAAGACAGATGTCGAGCAACGCGCGGGGATAGTCGAGCCGCGCGAGCCTGGCGATCAGCCTGGGCGCCAGTTCGGTTTCCCGAAACAGCGGCACCAGGATCGACACCGCGGGCAGCCGGGCGATGGTCGGCTCGGGGGGCGGCGGATGGCGCCGGGCGCGCAGCAGGGCGCGGATCTGCGCGATCGCGGCCGCGGCCTTCAGCGCTGTGCCCAGAACCATCCAGAGCACGGTCCAGAGGGTCAGCAGCGTCAGCACCGCCCGCGGCGAGATGAGTGCTGCAAGCCCGAGGCCCGAGAGGCCCAGGACCACGCTGGCGCGCGGACCTGCGCGATACCAGAACCGGCAGCTGTCCCAGGCGCCGACCCGGGTTTCCGCCGCCCGCGCCAGAGCGGGTGCGCGCCGCGCGGCCAGCGCCTCCTGCAATTCGCCCTCGCGGCAGATCACCATCACCGCGGGCTGCAGATCGGCGGGCAGGTCGGCGCGGTGATCCTCGAACCGTTCGGGCCGGGCGGTGGCGATCAGCGTGGCGCCGCCAACCCGGCGCCAGGGCAGCAGCCCGTCGCGCAGGCAGCGGGCCGGGCCGAGACTGTCGATCAGCCGGGGGTCGGGCGGGCAGGACTGAAAATCGGCGCGCCCGGTGCCATGCAGCCGACACAGCGTCGCGTCGATCTCGTCGGGCGGTACCAGACCTTCGGCCAGCAGCAGATCGGCCAGCCGGATCTCCATCCGGGCCCGCCCGGCCAGCGCGCCGCCAAGCGCCTCGGGCGACAGCGCGCCCGAGGCCAGCAGCAACTCGCCCAGCCGCAGGTCGCTCGGGCGGGCGGGGGCGACGGACTCGGGAGTGGGCGCGCGGCGGCTGCGCGCCGACGCCAGGGAAATGACCTGCGGCATGGGGCTCCCGTTTGGAGAGAAACCCTGCCTTAATGCCCTGTTAAGGTTAATCGGCGGTAAATTGCCGGTGACGCAACGTCACTTTTGGGTGGATGGAAACAATTCGTGACCATCCCGCACGCCCGGCACCGAGCGAATGGGTGTGACCCTGCGACTCGGCTTCGGGCGAGACGATCCGGCGGATCAGACGTCCTCGATCCGGATCGCGACCGGGTCGCCCACCACCACGCCGGTCGCGGCGAAGCCCTTCAGCGCCTGATCCAGCGCGTCGCGGGTGGTCTTGTGGGTGACGACCAGAACCGGGGCGGTGGTTTCGCTGTGGCGGGTCTGGCGCATGCGGTTGATCGAGACCCCGGCCTCGCCCAGCACCGCCGCCACCTTGGCAAGCGCGCCGGGCTTGTCCTGCAGTTCCATCCGCAGATAGTAGGGCGCCGCGACCGTGGCCCGGGCCGGGCGGGCGCTTTCGAGCCCGGCGGCGGGCTGGCCGAAGGTCGCGACCCGGTAGCCGCGGGCAATGTCGATCACGTCCGACATCACCGCGCTGGCGGTCGGACCCTCGCCCGCGCCCGCGCCGCGCAGCACGATCTGGCCGACCGCATCGCCTTCCAGCACCACCATGTTGGTCGCGCCCTCAAGCTGACCCAGCGGCGATTGCGCCGGCACCAGGCAGGGCGACATCCGTTGTTCGAGCCCGCGCCCGGTCATCTGCGCGACGCCCAGAAGCTTGATCCGGAAGCCCATATCGGCGGCGTGGCGGATATCGACGATGGAAATCCGTTCGATCCCCTCCAGCTCGACCGCGTCGAAATCGACCCGGGTGCCGAAGGCGATGGCGGTCAGCAGAGACAGCTTGTGACCCGCATCGATGCCGCCCACATCGAGCGTCGGGTCGGCCTCGAGATAGCCGAGTGCCTGCGCCTCGTCGAAGACAGTCTCATAGGGCAGGCCCTCGCGTTCCATCCGGGTCAGGATGTAGTTGCAGGTGCCGTTCATCACCCCCATGATCCGGGCGATCTGGTTGCCGGCAAGCCCCTCGGTCAGTGCCTTGACGACCGGGATGCCGCCCGCGACGGCCGCCTCGAACCGGATCACCCGACCCGCCGCCTCGGCGGTCTCGGCCAGGGTCTGGCCATGGATCGCCAGCATCGCCTTGTTCGCGGTCACCACGTCCTTGCCCGCGGCCAGCGCGGCCTCGGTCGCGGCCTTGGCGGGGCCATCCGAGCCGCCCATCAGCTCGACCAGCACATCGACATCGTCGCGCCGGGCCAGCGCCACCGGATCGTCCTCCCAGGCATAGCCCGACAGATCGACGCCGCGGTCCTTGCCGCGGCTGCGGGCCGAAACCGCCGTGACGACCACCGGCCGCCCGCCGCGCTGGGCCAGCAGATTGGCGCGGGACTGGACGATCTTGAGGACGCCGGCTCCGACCGTGCCGAGACCGGCGATGCCAAGACGCAAGGGGGTAGTCATGAAGGCGGCTCCCGGATCACAGGCTGAGGGTTCGCGGGTTGTTAGCGCGAAGCCGCCGGGCATGCAACGCGACCGGGGCGCGCCCGGGGTCGGCTCAGATCTCGCGGGCGCGCAGCCGGGCCGCGCGGGCCTTCAGCGCTGCGGCCCGGCCTTCCAGCGAGGGTTCGGGCGGCGCCTGGTCCCGAACCGCCTGCGCCCGGTCCAGAAGCGGGTCGATCGGGGCGATTTCGGGGGCGAGGGTCGGCCCCGTCACGGCGCGTTCGGCCGCGTCGATCTCGGGGAAATCGGTGCAGGCGGCAAGCGCGGGCAGCAGCGCTGCGGCAAGGCATAGGGGCAGGCGCGCCATGGGCTCCTCCGTTGACCGCGCGCACCATAGACGGGGCGGCCGGGCGACGGCAAGACGGCGCAGGACGCGGATGGGGCAGGGATTGAACTGAACGCGCGTTCAGATACTCTGGGGTGATGGCACGCACCTCCGGGTCCCATTCCGAAATCACCGGCCCGCGGTTGCGGGCGGCGGCGCAGGCGCTGTTTGCCCGGCATGGCTACGCCGCGGTGTCGATGCGCCGGATCGCGGCCGAGGTGGGCGTGCAGGCGGGCGCGCTTTACAACTACATCCCCGACAAGCAGGGGCTGTTGTTCGAGCTGATGAAAAGCCATCTCGACGAGCTTCTGGCCGCCTGGGAGACGCTGCCCAAGGGGGTCGGCGCGCGCGACGCGCTGGAGGCCTTCACCCGTTTTCACGTGCGCTTTCACCTCGACCGGCCCGATGCGGTCTTCATCGCCTATATGGAACTGCGGAACCTCGATCCCGCGAATTTCCGGGCGATCGAGGCGCTTCGCCGCCGCTACGAGACCGTGCTGGAGGACATCCTGCGCCAGGGCGCGGCCGAGGGGGCGTTCGATGTGGCCGACAGCAAGCATGCGGCCTTCGCGGTGATCGCGATGCTGACCGGGGTCACCACCTGGTACCGCGACGAGGGGCGGCTGAGTCGCGCCGAGGTCGAGGATCTTTACTGGAGCATGGTGCGGAAGGCCGTCTCGGCCTGACGCGCGGACCGTCCGGTGCGGCGGCGTCCAACGTCCCAAATGCCGAAAACGCGAAACCCGCCGGGAGATCCCGGCGGGTTCCGCGCCAAAAACGGCTTTGGCCGGTCCGCTTACTTCTGCGGTTCGCCGGTCATGATGCCGCGAATGAACTTGCTGACCGGGCTGTCGCCGGTGGCCTTGCTGCCACCTTCGGCCGAGGGAAGCTCGGTGTCGAACATGGTCGCCTTGTCGCTGAGCAGCGGCCATTTCATCATGTCGGAAAGCGGGGTCGTCCCGGTGGTCAGCTCGACCTGGGACTTGCGGCCCGACAGCAGCGGCCACTTGAACTGGCTGGAGAACGGCGTCGGATCGTCCGTTTTCAGCTCGGTTTTCGAGTTGGACGCGCTGAGCAGAGGCCAGTTCATCCGATTCGAGAACGGAGTCGGGTCTTCCAGGAGTTGCGCGGGCTTTTCCGAAGTTTTGTCAGTCATGATCCACCTGTGTTGATCCTGTCCACCAAAATGAATTGGCTTCCCCCCAAAGATGGCGACTTCGTCGCCTCGGGCAAGGTGCTTTTTCGCCGCGTCTGTCCGGTCGCGGGTTGACGCCGACCCTCTCGCCCAACAAGAGGCGAGCCTACGCGATACTCTGCCGGAATCACAGGGCAGCATCGCCGCGTCTGCACGAATTTCATGCGGGCCGCGTCTGGCGCGGGGCGAAAGGGGCGGAAATGACGGAAGAACTGGCAACGCTCAGGGTGTCGGCCGTGCGCCGGGTGATCGGTCTGGGCGTGCTGCTGGCACTGGCGGGGCTGCTGTTGCAGATCGCGCTTGTGCATCCGCCCGCTGGCATCGGATACCGTGCGTTCCTGCTGGCGATGGGAGCGGGGGCGCTGGCTTTGGCCGAGGCGATGCGCCGGGCGACGGCGCGTCGGCTGGTGCTGACGCGCGAGGGTCTTTTCGACGACCGCGGGCGCGAGCTGGCGCGGATCGAGCGGATTTCCGGGCTCGACCGGGGCATGCTGGCCTTCAAGCCCTCGAACGGGTTTTCGCTGAGCCTGACCGAGGCCCTGCCGCGCGCCTGGGCGCCGGGGGTCTGGTGGCGGTTCGGTCGCCGGGTGGGCGTGGGCGGCGTGACCTCGGCGGGCGAGGCCAAGGCGATGGCCGAGATCCTGACCGCGCTTTTGCAGGAAAAGGCCGGGCGGGGCTGAGCCGAAACCGGCCGCCGTCCCGCGTCTGGCGGCGACTCGCTGCCGCCCGCAGGCCCGGCCGATATGGACAGCCGCCCCCCGCGCCCGATATTGTTCGGCATGAGCTTGCCCCCCGGATTCCTCGACGAGTTGCGGACGCGGACCTCCATCGCCCAGGTGGTGGGGCGCAAGGTGATGTGGGACGCGCGGAAGTCGAACCAGGGCAAGGGCGATCTCTGGGCGCCGTGCCCGTTCCATCAGGAAAAGACCGCCAGTTTCCATGTCGACGACCGTAAGGGCTATTATTACTGCTTCGGCTGCCAGGCGAAGGGCGACGCGGTCAAATTCGTGCAGGAAACCGAAAATGTCGGCTTCATGGAGGCGGTCGAGATCCTCGCCCGCGAGGCCGGGATGCCGATGCCGGTGCGCGATCCCGCCGACAAGGTCAGGGCAGACCGCCAGACCCGCCTGCTGGAGGTGATGGAGGTTGCCCAGCGGCATTACCGGATGCAGTTGCAGACCGGCGCGGGCGCCGAGGCGCGGGCTTATCTCGCGCGGCGCGGGCTGAGTCCCGAGGCGCAGGCGCGCTGGGAGATCGGCTTTGCGCCACCCGGCTGGCAGGGGCTGTGGGCGCATCTGACCGGGCGCGGGCTCGACCCGGACCTGATTCTCGCGGCCGGTCTGGCGCGGCCCTCGGACAAGGGGCGTCAGCCCTATGACGTCTTCCGCAACCGGATCCTCTTTCCAATCCGCGACGGGCGCGGCCGGGTCATCGCCTTCGGCGGCCGGGCGATGGACCCGAACGACAATGCGAAATATCTGAACTCGCCCCAGACCGAGCTTTTCGACAAGGGGCATACGCTGTTCAACCTCGACCGGGCGCGCGAGGCGGCGGGCAAGGGCCAGCCGCTGGTCGTGGCCGAGGGGTATATGGACGTGATCGCGCTGTCCGAGGCGGGGTTCGGTGCGGCCGTGGCGCCTTTGGGCACCGCCGTCACAGAGCATCAGCTGCGGCTGTTGTGGCGCATTCATCCCGAGCCGGTGATCGCGCTCGACGGCGACAAGGCCGGGATCGGCGCGGCGCGGCGGGTGATGGATCTGGCGCTGCCGCTGCTTGAGGCCGGGCAGGCGCTGCGCTTTGCGATCCTGCCGCCCGGTCAGGACCCCGACGAGGTGATCCGGGCGGGCGGCGCCGGGGCGATGCGCAAGATCCTCGACGAGGCCCGGCCGATGGTTCAGATCCTCTGGGACCGGGCGACCGAGGGCCGGGTCTTCGACAGCCCCGAACGCCGCGCCGCGCTGGAACGCGATCTTACCGCCGCCATCGGCAGGATCCCCGACCAGACCCTGCGCCATCATTACGCCGAAGATCTGAAGCGCCTGCGCTGGGAACTGTTCCGTCCGGCGCGCAGCGGCGGCGGGTTCCGCAAGGGCGGCTGGCCGCGCGAGCCGCGCCTAAGGCCTGTTGCCAGCACCAAAAGTTCCGAGCTGGTGCAGGCGATCCCGCGCTTCGAGGAAGAGCTGCGCGAGGCGGTGATTCTGGCCGCGCTGATCACCCATCCCGAGTTGATCGCGCAATTCGCGGGCGAGCTCGAGGCGCTGGTCTGCGCCGCGCCCGACCATGCGGCGCTGCAACAGGCGCTGCTGAGCCTGCCGCCGCAGGACGACCGCGAGGCCATGCTGGCCGCGGTCGAACGGCGCATCGGACCCGAACCCCTTGAAAAGCTCTTCTCGCTCAGCCATGTGCGCATTGCGCCGCCGGTTCATGCCCCGGGCGACACCGAAAAGGCCGCACTTTGCATCTCGCACGAGTTCAACCGTCTGATCCGGCTTCGCGGGGCAGAACGGGATATCGAGGAGGGCATGCGCGACCTGGAAGGCTTTGCCGACGAGGGGGTGACCTGGCGCCTGAGCCAGGCGGCCCGGGCGCGGCACGGCGCCGGCCTCTCCGAGGAGGAGGACGAGGCCGACTTCGAGCTTGCCCCGAACGGGGCGCATGTGGACCGGGACGAACGCGATGCCTTCGCCGAACTTCTGGACCGAATCGACTATGGCAAAGGAAGAACGTCACGCCGCAATGCCCCGGAAAGTTGAGATTTTATCAACGAATCGGGGGTACACAGGTGTTCTTCCCGTTGATTCGCGCTATTGAGTCGGTTTGACCCGGTGGACGAATCAGCCATCCTGCAAGGAGACCTTCATGGCCGCCAAGGACACGGACGACAGCAAGACCGACGAGCAGGACGCCGACCTCGCGCTCGACATGAGCCAGGCTGCGGTCAAGAAGATGATCGCCGAGGCCAAGGAGCGCGGCTACATCACCTATGACCAGCTCAACCAGGTGCTGCCGCCCGACCAGGTGTCTTCGGAACAGATCGAGGATGTGATGTCGATGCTGTCCGAGATGGGCATCAACATCATCGAGGAAGACGAGGCCGAAGAGGGCGAGGAGAAATCGACCGAAGTGGTCGAGACCTCCACCTCGCGCGAGGTTGCGCTGGCCACCAGTACGTCCGAAACGCTGGACCGCACCGACGATCCGGTGCGGATGTATCTTCGCGAGATGGGCTCGGTCGAACTGCTGTCGCGCGAGGGCGAGATCGCCATCGCCAAGCGGATCGAGGCCGGCCGCAACACGATGATCGCGGGGCTTTGCGAAAGCCCGCTGACCTTTCAGGCGATCACCATCTGGCGCGACGAGCTTCTGAACGAAGATATCCTGCTGCGTGACGTGATCGACCTCGATGCCACCTTCGGGCGCTCGCTCGAGGAGGACGAGGGCGATGAGCCGGTCGTCGACGGGCTCGAGGTCGAGGCCGCGAACCCCAACAGCCGCAAGGACGAAGACAGCCCCGAACTCGACGCCGACGGCAACCCGATCCGCCGCGACGACGATGACGAGGACGAGGAACAGGCCAACATGAGCCTCGCGGCCATGGAGGCGGCGCTGAAACCGCGCGTGCTGGAAACCCTCGACCAGATCGCCGAGGACTATTCCAAGCTTTCCGAGATCCAGGACAAGCGGATCCAGGCCACGCTGAGCACGACCCATCGCTTTTCCGACAAGGACGAGGCCGAATACCAGAAGCTGCGCGCCGAGATCGTGCTGCTGGTCAACGAGCTGCATCTGCACAACAACCGGATCGAGGCGCTGATCGACCAGCTTTACGGGATCAACCGCAAGATCATGTCGATCGACAGCGCCATGGTGAAGCTGGCCGACCAGGCCCGCATCAACCGGCGCGAATTCATCGACGAATATCGCGGCCACGAGCTCGACCCGAACTGGATGGATCACATGGCCCGCAAGGGCGGGCGCGGCTGGGCGGCCTTTACCGAACGATCGGGCCACAAGGTCAGCGAGTTGCGTGCCGAGATGGCCCAGGTCGGCCAGTATGTCGGCGTCGACATCCAGGAATTCCGCCGCATCGTGAGCCAGGTCCAGAAGGGCGAGAAGGAAGCCCGCCAGGCCAAGAAGGAAATGGTCGAGGCGAACCTGCGTCTGGTGATCTCGATCGCCAAGAAATACACCAACCGCGGGCTGCAATTCCTCGACCTGATCCAGGAAGGCAATATCGGCCTGATGAAGGCGGTCGACAAGTTCGAGTACCGCCGCGGCTACAAGTTCTCGACCTATGCCACCTGGTGGATCCGGCAGGCGATCACCCGGTCCATCGCGGATCAGGCGCGCACCATCCGTATCCCGGTGCACATGATCGAGACGATCAACAAGCTGGTCCGGACCGGCCGCCAGATGCTGCACGAGATCGGCCGCGAGCCGACGCCGGAAGAGCTGGCCGAGAAGCTGCAGATGCCGCTGGAGAAGGTCCGCAAGGTGATGAAGATCGCCAAGGAGCCGATCTCTCTCGAAACGCCCATCGGCGACGAGGAAGACAGCCAGCTTGGCGATTTCATCGAGGACAAGAACGCGGTCCTGCCGCTCGATTCGGCCATTCAGGAGAACCTGAAAGAGACGACGACGCGGGTTCTGGCCTCGCTGACCCCGCGCGAGGAACGGGTGCTGCGGATGCGGTTCGGCATCGGCATGAATACCGACCACACGCTGGAAGAGGTCGGCCAGCAATTCAGCGTGACCCGCGAACGGATCCGCCAGATCGAGGCCAAGGCTTTGAGAAAGCTCAAGCATCCCAGCCGGTCGCGCAAGCTCAGAAGCTTCCTCGACCAGTAACGGACGCCCCGGGAGGGCGCGGCCATGGGATCGGAGGACATCCTTCCCGATTATGTCGCGCCCGATCTGCGTACCGTCTTTTGCGGCATGGCCGCGGGGCCCCGCTCGGCAGAGCTGGGCCTTTACTATGCCGGGCGGGGGAACCGCTTCTGGCCCGTGCTTTACCGGGCGGGGCTGGTGCCCGAACCGCTGGCCGTCGGCTGCGAGGCGCGGCTGCTGGCGCTGGGCATCGGGCTGACCGATCTGGCCAAGGGCGCCTGGGGCATGGACGCGGCCGTCCCGGCCACCGCCCACGACCCCGACCGCCTGGCCCGCTTCGTCGAGATCTGGCGGCCCCGCAGCCTGGCTTTCAACGGCAAGCGCGCCGCGCAGGTCTTTCTGGGGGTCAAGCGGCTGGGCTATGGCCAGTTCGATCATGACGGGCTGCCGGTCTGGGTGCTGCCGTCGACCTCGGGTGCTGCATCGCGATACTGGGACGAAGCCGTCTGGCGGGACTTCGGGGCGGCGCTGGGGGCGGACCCTGATAGCCAGCCTGGCCGGGGCGCAGGTATGGCAGCCGTGCCGAAGCCGTGATCGCACCCCCCTTGCCGGGGCCGGGCCGCGGTTCTATCCAAGGGAGAACGGGTCCGCATGCCAGTTTCGCGGCCCGGACGGAGATGACCCCCATGCGCCTTCTGCCCTGCCTTGCCATTCTTGCCGCCGCCTCCAGCCTGGCTGCCTGCGTTCCGCAAGGCGGACCGACCCGCGCGCCGCACGCGATTCTGACCGACCATGGCAACCGGGTCGATCCGACGGGCACTCCCGGCGAATTCGAGGTGCTGGCGAGGCCCGGCGACGGCGGGGCCCAGCTCTGGTGCGCGGCCGGCGAATTCGCGCAAAGTCAGCTTCGCGCCAGCCCCGACCGGCGGATCTATCTGGTGACCCCGCGCGGTCCCAGCGCCACCCGGCCCGGCCGGACCTCGGCGGTCTTCACCGTGATGCCCAGCCCCGAGCTTCAGGCACGGGGCGACGCCATGTCCAGCCAGATGCTTCTGGGGGTGCGCAAGGTGGGAACCAATTTCAGCACGATCCACGCCGATATGGTCTGCCGCCCGCCGATCGACGTGCCGGACTGAGCGCGCAGGGCAGGGGCATGTCCCCGTCCGAACCGTGCGTTTCACGCAGTTGTGAGAGCGGAAACCGCCGGGTCCGGCGGGCGCTTTGCCTTGCAGCACAGGCGTTCGCGCGATCCCTGCGGCAATTGGTGCCCCGGACAGTGCGACAGGTTTGACCTAAGTCAATCCGGATTCTCCCACATCCGGGTATCGACCAGCCATGACAACCGCACCCCAAACTCCACGCCTGCCCGGCGCGCCCGGAGGGTTTCCCTTCCTGCCGCCGCTGCCGCTATTTCTTCTGCAGCCGGTCCTCAAGCGTATCGTCACCAAGATCGCGGCCGACAATCCGGACATGTTCGACCGGCTGGGCCATCACCGCCACGCCTATTTCCTGATCGACCCGGTCGACATGCCGTTCATGCTGTACCTGCGGCCCGATCCGGACGCGCTGGACTTCAAGGCGCTGAACCGGCGCCGCGTCCTGCCGCCCCATTGCGCGCGGATCTCGGGCAAGTTCCTCGACCTGCTGACGCTGATGGATACCGAACAGGACGGCGACGCGCTGTTCTTCTCGCGCGATCTGATCGTGACCGGCGACACCGAGGCCGTGGTCTGCCTCCGGAACGCGCTGGACGACGTGGAAGATCCGATTGCCGAAAGCGTGGCCGACATGTTCGGCGCGCCGGGCCGGGGGGCGCTGAACATGCTGCGCCGGGCGGCCGAGAACGCCCAGAAACGGAAAGGGTCGCACTCATGATCAAACCCGAACTGATCTGCCCGGCGGGCACGCCCGCCGCCCTGCGCTCGGCTGTCGATGCCGGGGCCGATGCGGTCTATTGCGGCTATCAGAACGCCACCAATGCGCGGAACTTCGTGGGGCTGAACTTCACCCCCGAAGAGATGGAGAAATCCATCAAATACGCCCATGACGGCGGCACCAAGGTGCTGATCACGCTGAACACCTTCCCGCCCGCGGGCAATGTGCAGCTGTGGAAGGACGCGGCCGACCTGTCGGCCAAGCTGGGCGCGGATGCCTGCATCGTCGCCGATATCGCGGTTGCGGCCTATATCCAGAAGACCCATCCGCAGATGCGCATCCACCTGTCGGTGCAGGCGGCGGCCTCGTCCCCCGAGGCGATCCGGTATTACGTGCAGGAATTCGGGGTGAAGCGGATCGTGCTGCCCCGGATCATGACCGTGTCCGAGATCAAGGGCCTGGTCGAAGAGATCCCCTGCGAGGTCGAGACCTTCATCTTCGGCAACCATGGCCTGATGGTCGAGGGCCGCTGCTCGCTGACCAATTACGTCACCGGCCAGTCGACCAACATGGACGGGGCCTGCTCGCCCGCCTCCTGCGTGAAATACGAACGCGCCGAGGATGGCAGCATGTCGACGATCCTCGGCGATTACATGATCGACCGGTTCAAGCCGGACGAGACCGCGGGCTATCCGACGATCTGCAAGGGCCGCTACAAATGCGATGCCCGCGATGACGGCTATTATGCCTTCGAGGAGCCGATCAGCCTGAACGCCTCGACCATGCTGCCCGATCTGATCAATGCGGGTGTGCATGCCTTCAAGATCGAGGGCCGCCAGCGGAGCCGCGCCTATGTCAAGAAAGTGGTCGCCGCCTTCCGCGAGGCCGTCGATTCGATCATGGCGGGGCAGGAACCCAAGCTGGCCGATCTGGTGGCGCTGACCGAGGGTCAGAAACACACCGAGGGTGCGCTCAAGACCAAGAAATGGAGGTAAGCCCGATGGCTGCCGAACTGACGCTGGGCCCGAACCTGTTCCACTGGCCCGCCGAGATGAAGCTCGACTTCTACAACCGGATCGCCGACGAAAGCCCGGTCTCGACCGTCTATCTGGGCGAGGTGATCTGTTCCAAGCGGACGCCGTTCTTCGACGACCACCATCTGGACAAGGTCGCCGACCGGCTGGAACGCGCGGGCAAGAAGGTCGTGTTCTGCTCGTTCTCGGAAGTGGTGATCAAGCGCGAACGCAACCTGCTGCGCGAATGGGCCGAGCAGGAGGGCCGCGACCTCGAGGTCAACAACACCGCAGCACTTCTGTACCTCAAGAACAAGCCGCACCGGATCGGCGCGCTGCTGAACGTCTATAACGAAGACACGATGGCCTATCTGCACGAGCAGGGCGCCAACCATTTCGCGCTTCTGCCCGAGCTGCCGCGGGCCGCGGTTGCCAAGCTGGGCGAGAAGGCGGCCGAGCTGGGCGTCGGGCTTGAGGTGCAGGTCTTCGGCCGGGCCTCGCTGGCGCTGTCGGCACGCTGCTACCATGCCCGGGCGCATGCCCGGACCAAGGACAACTGCCAGTTCGTCTGCGGCGAGGATCTCGACGGCATGACGCTGAAGACGATGGACGAAAAGCCCTTCCTGACGGTCAACGGCATCCAGACGCTCAGCTATGGCTATCTCGATCTGATGCCGGATATCGAGGATCTGAAGTCGATTGGCGTGACCCATTTCCGGGTGATGCCCCATACCTGCGACATGATCGCGGTGACGCGCCTGTTCGACGACGTGCTGCAGGGCCGGATGGCCCCGGCCGAAGGCGATGCCAAACTGCGCGAGCTTGGCATCGAGGCACCCTTCGTGAACGGCTTCTACCACGGACGCTCGGGCCACACCTGGTCGGACCGGGCGGCAGCCGAGCTGGCGTGAGCCGATGACGATCGGACGGCGGAGCGCAGGTCTGCGCTCTGCCACGCTATCCTCTGTCCCGCCAGCGCCTTCCGCGCCGCGTGTCATGGCCCTGCGCTCCGCGGGGCTGTTCGTGTCGTCGCGACGGTCCCGCTGTCCGGCTCCGCCTCGGGGCCCGACAGAGGTCGCCCTTTTTCCGCTTCGCGCCGCGTCTTGTGCCTTTCGCCGACCGGATCGGCCGGCCGCCTGCGGATCGGTCCCCCGGCCGCGTCAGCGCGCCGGGGCCGACCCTATTCCCGCTCTCCGTTCCGGCCGTGGCGGACCATCCGACAACTAACAGGGAAAAGTAAATGTTGGAGATACTCAACTCGATCGACTCTTTCGTCTGGGGGCCGCCGGTTCTGGTGCTGCTGCTGGGCACCGGGCTTTATCTGTGCGTGGGACTTCGTTTCCTGCCGCAGCGCAAGCTGGGCTACGGCTTCAAGATGATGCTGGAGGGCCGCAAGAAGGGCGGTGCAGGCCATGAAGGCGAGATCACGCCGTTTCAGGCGCTGACCACCGCGCTTTCGGCGACGATCGGCACCGGCAACATCGCGGGCGTTGCGACCGCGATCTTCCTGGGCGGTCCGGGCGCCGTGTTCTGGATGTGGCTGACCGCGCTGGTCGGCATGGCCACCAAATATGCCGAAGCGGTGCTGGCCGTGCATTACCGCGAGGTCGATGCCAATGGCCGCTATGTCGGCGGGCCGATGTATTACATCAAGAACGGGCTCGGTCCGCGCTTTGCCTGGCTGGCCTGGATCTTCGCCTTCTTCGCCACCATCGCCGCCTTCGGGATCGGCAACACGGTGCAGGCCAACTCGGTGGCCGATGCGGTCCAGTCGACCTTCGGCATCCCGCATCTGTGGACCGGGATCGCGCTGGCCGTTGTCACCTTCGTGGTGATCGTGGGCGGGGTCCGGCGGATCGGGGCTGTCGCCGAATGGCTGGTGCCGCTGATGGCGGTTCTGTACATCCTTGGCGCGCTGGTCATTCTTGCCGTCAACTACCAGGCCGTGCCGGGCGCGCTGGCGCTGATCTTCGAGGATGCCTTCACCGGCACCGCAGCGACCGGCGGCTTTGCCGGGGCGGCGGTGATGGCCGCGATCCGCTTCGGGGTGGCGCGCGGCGTCTTCTCGAACGAGGCGGGGCTCGGGTCCGCGCCCATCGCCCATGCCGCGGCGCTGACCGACGATCCGGTGCGCCAGGGCAACGTCGCGATGCTGGGCACGTTCATCGACACGATCCTTGTCTGCTCGATGACCGCTCTGGTCATCATCACCACCGGGGTCTGGACCAGCGGCGAGACCGGGGCCGCGCTGTCGGCGCTGGCCTTCCAGACCGGGTTGCCGGGCGGTGAACTGATCGTCAGCCTCGGGCTGATCGTCTTCGCCTTCACCACCATCCTCGGCTGGAGCTATTACGGCGAACGGGCGGCCGAATACCTGTTCGGGTCGAAGGTGATCCTGCCGTTCCGCCTGCTTTGGGTGGCCGGCGTGGTCGTCGGAGCGGTCGCCAATCTGGGCGTGATCTGGATCGTGGCCGACATCATGAACGCCCTGATGGCCATTCCCAACCTGATCGCGCTGATCGCGCTCAGCGGCACCGTCTTCGCCGTGTCCCGCGCCTACTGGCGCGCCAACCGGGCGGGCTGATCCGTCGCTCCCGGCGGGGTCCGCCCCCGCCGGGAGTTCTGTCCCGCGCCGTTTCCCGACAACCGCCCGTTAATGGTGGCTTGCGTACACATGGCGCATGTCGGTCCACGATTCCCAACTGTCCGAAACCCTCGCGCTCGATACGCCGCAGCTGTCGACGCTGCGCGGCGCGTTCCTGATCGCCGCCCATAACGGCATCATCCTCAGCCCTGACGAGCTGCCCGATCTGGGACAGGACGACCTCGCGCCCGGTCTGATGGCGCTGTTCGCGGCCAAGGGCCTGCGCTGCCGCCTGATCGGCAAGGCCGGATGGCGCATGGCCTCGCGGCTGGGGCAGGGGCTGCCGGTGCTGGCCGAGGTCGAACAGGGCCGCTGGATCGTGCTGGTCCATGCCGGTCTGGTCGAGAAGGCGCGCACCGCGGCGCTGCTCGATCCACGGCACGAGGCCGATGGCGTGCGCAGCGTTCCCTGGGAGGAATTCGAACTGCGCTGGACCGGCCGACTGATCCTGATCGGGCGAACGGATGGCAAGGCCGACGCGGCCCGGGCCTTCGGCCTGCGCTGGTTCCTGCCCGCGCTTCGGCGCGAGCGCAGCCTTTTTGCCGGCGTGGCCGTGGCGGTCGTCACCGGCAACCTGATCGCCTTTTCGCTGCCCTTGCTGCTGCAGGTGATGATCGACCGGGTGATCGCCCATCAGGCCTGGTACACGCTGATGTCGGTGACCGCGGTCTATGTGCTGCTGGTACTCTTCGATGCGGGCTTCGGCTATGTGCGCCAGCGGCTCAGCCAGATCGCGGGCGGCCGGATCGATGCCGATATCGGCTCGCAAAGCGTGGCCCATCTGTTGCGCCTGCCGATGACCGTGTTCGAGACGACGCCCGCCGGGGTAATGACCCGCAACATCCAGCAGACCGACAAGATCCGCCATTTCCTGACCGGGCGGCTTCTGCAGACGATGCTGGATGCGGCCCTGCTGCCGCTTCTGCTGACCACGCTGGCGCTTTTGTCGGGCACGCTGACGCTGATCATCGCGCTTTACGCCATCGCCATCGCGGGCTGCATCGGGCTGATGCTGCCGATCCTGCAGAGCCGGCTGAACGCGCTTTACGGGGTCGAGGCCGAACGTCAGGCGTTGTTGGTCGAAACGCTGCACAACATGCGCGCGGTCAAGTCGCTGGCGGTGGAACCCGCGCGCCAGCGGTTGTGGGAAGACAGCCTTGCCCAGTCTGTGCGCAAGCAATGGGATCTGGGCCGGATCTCGGCGCTGACCGGCACCCTGACCGGGCTTCTGGAACGGATGATGCAGGTCACGGTGGTCGCGGTCGGCGTCGGGCTGGCGCTTCAGGGCACGATCACGGTCGGCACGCTGGTCGCGATCCTGCTGCTGTCTGGTCGCGTCTCGGGGCCGCTGGTGCAGATCGTGGGCCTGATCAACGAATGGCAGGAGGCCGCGCTGTCGATCCGCATGCTGCGCAAAATCATGGATCACCCACCCGAACGGCAGGATGACGCCCAGCTGGCGCAGCCGATGCTGTCGGGGGCGCTCGAACTGCGCGAGGTGGGCTTTGCCTATCCCGGCGCCGCGACCCCGGCGCTCGACCGGGTCAGTCTTTCGGTTGCGCCGGGGCAGGTCGTGGGCATCGTCGGGCGCTCGGGCTCGGGAAAGACCACGCTGACGCGGCTGATCCAGGGGATCGAGACGCCGCAACAGGGCCTGATCCTTTTCGACGGCATCGATATCCGCAACATCGCTCTGTCGTCGCTGCGCCGTCAGGTCGGCATCGTGCTGCAGGACAACCTGCTGTTTCGCGGCTCGATCCGCGACAATATCGCGGTCGCGGTGCCCGGTGCCCCGCTCGAGGCCGTGCTGCGCGCGGCGACGCTGGCGGGCGCCGACGAATTCATCCGGCGCCTGCCGATGGGCTTCGACACCATGGTCGAGGAAAGCGGCGCCAACCTGTCGGGCGGGCAGCGCCAGCGCATTGCCATCGCCCGCGCCCTGCTGGCCGACCCGCGTATCCTCATCCTGGACGAGGCCACCTCGGCGCTCGACCCCGAATCCGAGGCATTGGTCAACCGCAACCTCGCCGCCATCGCCCATGGCCGCACCATGATCGTGGTCTCGCACCGGCTGTCCTCGCTGGTCCGGGCAGATCAGATCCTAGTGCTCGATCAGGGCCGACTGCTCGACATGGCTCCGCACGAGACCCTTCTGTCGCGCTGCGAAACCTATGCGATGCTCTGGCGCCAGCAGACCGAGCATATGGCATGAGCGCCCGCCCATGAGCAAAGTCGCGCGCGACGCGCTTCCGTTCCAGCCGCCGTTGGTACAGGTCCGCGAGGAACCTCTGCCCTGGCTGCTGCGGCTCTGGCCGTTCGGATCCGCTGTGCTTCTGGTCGCGCTGGTCACGCTGGCGGCTTTCGTTCCGATCGACGTCGTGGTCACTGCCGAGGGACGCATCGTGACCGACGATCCGCCTGTGGTGATGAAACCTCTGGGCTCGGCGGTGCTCGACCGGCTTTTGGTGCGCCCGGGCGACGCGGTCGAGCCGGGCCAGCTTCTGGCGCGGCTCGATGCGCGCGATCCTGCGACCGACGCTGCCGTTCTGACCGCCGAGCGCGTGGCAATCGAGGCCCAGATCGCCCGGATCGAGGCCGAACTCGACAATCGCGCGGTCACGGGTGAGGGCGAGGACTTTGCCCTTCAGGCCCGGATCCAGAGCGAGCGCGCCGCAACCGAGGCCGCCCAGCGCGACCAGCTGGTCACGGCGCTTGCCCAGATCGACGGCGGGATCGACGCGGCGCTGGAAAGCGTTCCTGCCCTGGCCGAGGCGGTCGCGACGGCGCGCGAGATCGAGACCATGCACGAAACCCTGCTGGCGCGGCAAAGCGGCACCCGCCTGGCGGTCAACCAGGCCCGGCTGCTGCGGCTCGATGCCGAGACCAGCAGCCGGGACAACATGGCCCAGCTGCTGTCCCTGCGCCAGGAACGCGAAACCGCCGCTGCCCGCCTTGCCGCCTTCGACAGCGACCTGCGCCAGAGCCGTCTCGAGGAACTGGCCGGGCTCCGGCCGCGGCTGGCGGTGATCGACCGCCAGTTGTCGCAGGCGACCGACCGCGCGCGGCTTTACGATCTGCGCGCGCCGCAGGCCGGTGTCGTGCTGTCGGTGGCCGAGGGGGGGCCGGGCTCGCTGATGACCATCGCCGATCCGGTGGTGGTGATCGCGCCCACAAGCGGTGCGATGCATGCCGAGATCGGGCTGCTGTCCCGTGATGTGGGGTTGGTCCATCCCGGTGACCCGGTGCGGATCAAGGTGGATGCCTTTCCCTGGCGCCGCCATGGCCTGATCGCGGGGCGGCTGACCGATGTGGCGCCCAGTTCCAGCGTGCCGACAGGTGGCGGCCCGGCCCGCCATGCCGCGCGCGTGGCCTTCGACCGCGACGTCGCCTTGCCCGACGGGCTGATGCCCGGCATGACGCTGACCAGCGACATCGCCACCGGTCACCGGACCCTCCTGACCTATTTCCTCGATCCGGTTCTCAACGGGTTGAGCGAAAGCCTGCGCGAACCCCGATCCTGAAACCGGAGCTCCTTCATGGACACCCTCACCCTCGACCCGGAAGACGTGACTGCCACTCTCAAGACCGTACTTCATGTGGGTTGCGGCATGGCCGACCCCGCCAAGCTTCCGGCCGATGCCTTTCCGGCCGATGGCTGGCGCGAGCTTCGGCTGGACATCGATCCCTCGGTGATGCCCGACATTGTGGCCAGCATCACTGACATGCGGGTGCTGGCCGAGGGCTCGGTCGACGCGGTCTGGTCGTCCCACAATCTCGAGCATTTGCGCGCCCATGAAGTGCCGCTGGCGCTGTCCGAGTTCTGCCGGGTGCTGCGGCCGGGCGGATTTGCGCTGATGACGATGCCCGATCTGCAGCGCGTCGCCATGCTGGTGGCCCAGGGGTTGCTCGAAGAGCCTGCCTATATCTCGGCTGCGGGGCCGATCTCGCCCATCGATATCCTTTACGGCTACAGGCCTTCGATCCAGGGTGGGAACGATTTCATGGCGCATCGGACCGGGTTCACGATCGGCTCGCTCAGTGCCCATATGACGCGCGCGGGCTTCGTCGACGTGCAGGTCGAATCCGACGGGCGGTTTGCGCTTTGGGCCAGGGGGGTGCGGCCCGCCTAAAGCCCTCGGCCCGACGCGAGGTGAAATCCTGCTTATGCCACGCGGGAGAACGTGGCGAAGGTGTACAGTTGGACGACTGCATCAAGCGACAGACGGCGAAGGGTCCCCACGCTGGGCGAGGCATTCAGAGCATTGGCCAGACCCAGGCAGAGTCCGCCGGGTCGATACACGCAGGCTGGGGCGGCGGTAGCTGGCCCGGGCTGCGGATTGCCAGACGCCGGAAACGGCCCGGCTCCGGGAAAGGGGCAACCTTTACCACGCTCCAGGACCTGCTGGATCGCGGCGGAACCGGGCGCATCCTGCTGCTTTGGGAGGGGGCCGGGAACGATGCGATCTTGCCCTCAGTTTCGGACTTGGCCGACCCGGATGGTCGAGACGGGGCGCCCCTTGTCCCGCCGCTTGCTTGTCGGTCTCTTCAAAGAAAGCGGAGACGCATGCGCCCTCTGGCCCGGCAATGAAGGTTCGGCATCGGAGCGGGGGGCTTTCGGAAGGATCTGGCTCGGCTGACGCCGCCCCATAGGGTTGGCCGTAACAAGGTCGTTCCCCATTGACAGAGACGGGCAAACGTCCAGCGGGCGGCCCGAGAGGCTTCTTGGCTCCGGCTCGCGCGCGATGCGGGTGACAGAGACGACGCTCATCGGAGGCGGCGTCGGCATCGGTCAGCCCTGTACGCCGCACCGCCGACGGCGCGCCTTGCGACAGCCAGGACCGGCGAGCAAGCGGTCAGGCGTTCCGTGCCGCATCCACCGGCAGAGGCTCGGGCATCGGAGGCATCGCCTCAAGCGCCGCATCGAATACGTCGAGACCCGCCCCCGGTCCGGCCGCGCCTTCGGACAGCAGACGCCGCCAGGTTCGCGCCCCGGGGCGTCCGGCGAAAAGCCCCAGCATGTGGCGGGTGACGGCGTGCAACCGGCCTCCGGCCCCCAGGTGGCGCGCGATATAGGGACGCATCTCTTCGGCCACCTGTCGCGCGGTCTTGCGTCCGGGCTGGCCAAAGATTTCTTCGTCCGCGCCCAGCAGGATCCCGGCGGGATCGTGATAGGCGGCGCGCCCGATCATCGCCCCGTCGAGCCCGTCTTCCAGAAATCCCTTGGCCTCGGTCAGTGTGCCGATCCCGCCATTGACCGACAGGTGCAATTCCGGGAAGGCCTGTTTCATCTCGTGCACCAGATCGTAGTCAAGTGGCGGCACATCGCGGTTTTCCTTCGGACTGAGCCCCTGCAGCCACGCCTTTCGCGCGTGAATGGTAAACCGCGTTGCTCCGGCGGCCGAGATCGTCTGAAGAAAGGCCGGCAACACCTCTTGCGGGTCCTGATCGTCGACTCCGATCCGGCACTTGACGGTGACCTCGACCGTCGCCGCCGCCCGCATTGCGGCAACGCATTCAGCGACAAGGCTGGGGGTCTTCATCAGGACGGCGCCAAACGCGCCCGACTGCACCTTGTCCGAGGGGCAGCCGACATTCAGGTTCACCTCGTCATAACCGGCCTCGCAGCACAGCCGCGTGGCCCGGGCAAGTTCCGCGGGGTCCGAGCCGCCCAGCTGAACGGCAACCGGGTGTTCCGCTGGCGCGTGGTCCAGCAGATGCAGGGCGCCCCCCCGGACCAGGGCGGGAGCCGTCACCATCTCGGTATAAAGCAGGGCCGAGCGGCTCATCAGCCGGTGGAAGTAGCGGCAATGTCGGTCTGTCCAGTCCATCATCGGCGCGACCGAAAGGCGGGCGGCGTTGATAGCGTTATATTTTCTTTTATTTTCTGTGTATTGCGCCATCGCTCGTTTGCCTTCGTCTCGCCTCGTTCCGCTCTATTTTTCCCGGTTTGCAGAGATCGGTCCTACAATGCCGGACTAAAATCGACTCTTGCAGGACTGGTTGTATGGGCACCATCACCCCCCGGCCGCGGAAAGACGGCACCATAGGTTACAGGGCGCAGATTGTCATCAAGCGCAAGGGCGCAACTGTCTTTAGCTGTCACATCCCGCGTGATTGCAGACGCGCTTCCTGAACATCTCGGGCCTTTGACGTTGCCAGTCCTTGAGGGTGTCGATGGGCGTTCGACCCTTCAGGGCTGATTGTGGAAGCTGGCTGTTGTAGAGGTGGACGTAGCGCAGGATGGTCTGCTCCAGGTCTTCGCCGCTCCGGAAGCGATGGCTCTGCAGGACATCCTCGATCCGGCCGTTGAAGCGCTCGACCCTGCCGTTGGTCTGCGGCCGCATCGGTGGCGCGAGACGATGCTCGATGCCGAGGTCCGCGCTTAGCCGGTCGAACTCGTGCTGTCCGGTGGGGCTGCGCTTGCGCAGGCCGAACAGCCGGTCGGTGAAGGCCTTGCCGTTATCGGTCAGCACGCGGGTGATCTTCATCGGGGCCGCGCGCTCGAGGTCGCGCTGGAACCTCCGCGCGTTGGCCGCGGTCTGTGTCGGGTAGATGCGCGACGGCGACCCACCGCGTTGAAACCGACGTTTCCACTCGTAGAAGCTGGTGGTGTCCATGCCGCGCTGGCGACAGGCTTCGGCGACGTTGCCGAGTTCTTTTGCCAGTTCCAGAACGCTCATGCGGGTTTGCGCGATCTTGGTCTTCGCGTCGCGAGCCTTGGGTTTCGTCGCTTTCGCTGTTCCATCCGTCGCGGGGTCCGCCTTTCCCAAATTAGCATGGAAAGAAGGTTAAGTGGACACATGAATACCAAACGGCATGTCATCTGCGACAGCCAGGGGCGCCCGCTCGACCTGTTCGTCACCACCGGTCAGGTCGGTGACTACATCGGCGCAAGGGCGTTGCTCAACAGCCTCCCAAAAATCGACTGGCTGCTCGGGGATCGCGGCCATGATGCCGATTGGTTCCAAGAAGCTTTGCAAGACAAAGGGATACGCGCTTGCATCCCTGGCCGGAAGCAACGCAAGACCCCGGTCAAATACGATAAGCGCCGATACACGCGCCGCAACCGGATCGAGATCATGGTCGGCAGGCTCAAGGAGTGAAGACGCGTAGCGACCCGCTATGACCGCTGCCCAAAGGTCCTCCTCCCGGCCATCGCTCTCGCGGCAACCGTCAGTTACCGGGGGTGGATCCTGACCCTGGGGCGAATTTTCTCGCTTGTCGCGGATTTCGGCGCATGGCGGAGGGTAATCCCGCAGCGTGGGTGAGACGGCGCCTCTCTCCACTGCGGAATGGACTTTTCCGCCATCACCCGGCATGACCCGTTGCGGGCAGCCTACCCGTCCTTGTCCGTACTCCCATCGCCCGATCCGTTCCTGGCCGAAGAGAAGAGGATTTCATGAACTCCTGGCTCCGCGATCCGCAGAAGCTTGGCCTGATCCTGATCTCGGGTCTGGCACTTTTCTACCTCACGCAACTGCCGGTCGGCCAGCTCTACCGCTTTGACGAATTTCTCACCCTCGACCGGACGAGCGGTTTTCTGCGCTTCGGAGACTGGACGACCGTCTATTCCTCGAACCTTCCGAATTTCCAGAAGCCGCCTTTGCAATACTGGATGGGCGCGGTCTTTCTGGGCGCGGGGGTCGACGAAACCGTCGCGATCCGGATCCCGTCCTGGATCTTTTCGGTCGTCTGTCTGATCGCGACGGCCTCTCTGGCGCGCAGCATCGCGCCCGCGCATCCCCATGCCGCGCCCGCCGCCGTGATCCTGCTGGCCAGTTCGACCGAGTTCTGGTCCCATGCCATGTCCGGCATGCTCGAGACCGGGTCGGCCGCCTTCGTCACGCTCGCCCTGCTTTTTGCCTGGCGCGCTGTGCAGAGCCCGTCGAACTGGTGGTGGGCCGCGGTGGCGGTCGGTCTTGGTGCCTTGCAGAAATCGCCCGGCGCCCTTGCCGCCGTGGCCGTCTTCGTCGCCGGGGCGGCGCTGGCCGCGCGGCTTCTGGGCGTGGCCTTGCCCGGCCTGAGGTCCCGGATCCTTCCGGCCGCGGGTCTTCTGGCACTGTGCCTCGCGGCCGCCTGGCCGCTCTTGCAGATCCTGTTGCACGGCCCTGCGGCCATTCGATCGGCCGTCGACAACGAACTGATCGGCCGGTTTTCCCCCGATGCCGCCTCCGGGATGCGCGGTCTCGGGGATGTCTGGGGGATCGTGATCCGCGACGAACCTTTCCTGAGGCTCGGTGCCATCGCCGGGCTTTTCGTCCTGCCCTGGCTCTTGCGCGACCCGCGGCTTTTTGGCTTCACGGCCGTGGTGGTGGGATATGTCGCCAGCATCGTCCTGGCCGGTGGCCCGGTCTATCCGCGCTATACCCTGAACCTCGTGCCGCTGTTCTGCGCAGTCGTGGCGGTCTGGATCTTCCAGTCGCAGGCCACTTTGCGCCGGAAATGGATCGTCACCGGGATCATGTCGCTGCTGCTGCTGGGGCCGCTGAAACCCGCCATCCTGCTGTCCGGGCAATCGTCCCGTGACCAGGCCGCGCAATCGACCGTACTGCCGACCGTGGGCGCGCAGTTGCAGGACGACGAGACACTGGTCGCCTGCGGCTGGGACAGAAAGACCCGTTTCTCGCCAGGGGCCGTGTCATTCTATGCTTCGAACGGACGCCCGTTCGTTTATCTCGCTCACAAGGACGACCTTGGGCCCAGGCTGCGCGCCCTGACAGGTCGGCCGATCCGGGGCATTTGTTCGTCCTCGTCCTTTGCGGAGCTGAACGAGATCTTTGGCGCGGCCCAAGTCGTCGAGCGCCTTGCCCCCGACTACGTGATGTTCGTGCTGCGGCCCTGATGCGTCGCGGGAGCGCCGGTGCCACCAGCGCCGGTGCCTCTCGCTTCGGCACACTGGAAAATCCGCAGGTCTGCAGGCGTCTCCGGCACGGTTCGCGGGGAGGCCGACCGGCGCGACCGGAGTGTCGGGCGCACCAAGACCCTTGCGGCAAGATCCCGAAGTCAGGGGGCACAGGCTTCTGTCCGCGCATGAGAGGGGGGGATCGCACCCGGGCATCATGCTGATCTCATGTGCCGTCCGCCCGTGCCGCGCGGTTGGCGGCCCAAGCGCCGCCGGCGCCGGGGGCGATCAGTCCAGTGTCTTGCAGCAGCGGAAGCCGAGGTGGTAATTCTCGTGGCTTGCCGGGCTCATCACCCGCGCGCCGTGCCAGAAGGGCGCGCGCCAGCGGCACCAGTCGGGATGGGCGCGATACTTGTCCCAGATGAACCAGGACCCTTTCATCTCTGTCACACCAAGCCGCGTGCTGCCCGAGCTGGCCATCTGGTCGGGGGCGAGCGGCAGGTTCATGTGTTCGGCGGCGTTGCCGTTGATGTCATAGACCTTCAGCGGGCTGGTGCAGCTCTTGAAGCTTCCGGTCGGGTAGGTGTTGGACCCGCAATTGCCGAACCCGCCGCCGGGGCAGGTCGGGCTTTTCACGCTGTCCTGCGCACAGACCCCGGTACGGAAGGCAGGGCCATAGCTCCAGCTGGCGGAGCTTTGGTATTTGGCGTTATGCGCGGCGCGCATCCGGTTGACGGCCCCCGAGTCCGACTGGCCGCGCGCCAGGTCGAAGCGGTAGTCCGGCGGCTCCAGCGCGCCGGCGCAGGCGCCTTCCCATTCATGCGCGTCGCACAGTCGCTTGCCCTCGGCGGCGCAGATTTCGGCGGCTTCCTTGGCCTTCACCCAGACCACCGGATAGCTGCAGGGAATATCGGGATATTCGAACTGGTCGATGCAGGCCTTCGCGTCCTCGGGCCGTTCGGTCCGCGGATCGTAAAGCGGAGCCATGTATTTGGCGCCGCAGATCCGTTCGAACCGCTTGTCGGCATAGGCGGCCAGCGCATTGCCGCCGGCGCGGGCGTTGCACTCTTCGCGGGTCATGGCGTGGCGGGTGATCGCCGGATTGCCCTGCCCCAGAACCCGCGAGCGTGCGAAGATTTGCTGGATCCTCTCGATCGCGGCGCCGTCGACGCCGCGCACCGATTGCAGTTCGCGAAAGAGCTGGGCGTTCGACTCGGCCAGGCTTTGCGCGGTGCCGGGCGTTGCGGCAAGGGCGAGCCAGATCGTGAGAAGGCCCAGAATGCGGGTCATGGCAACGGCTCCTTGCGCATCAGATAAAAGAAGTCGCGGTTGTCCGGGAAGCCGATGAAGCGCGGAATGACATGGCCGTCGCGGCTTTTCTCGTCGATCCGGCTCATGCCGGCGACCAGATGGCGCGCGTCGATGCCGCCACCTTTTTCCGGCGTGTAAAGCGCCATATAGGTGTGTTCGATGGCATTCATGTCCAGCAGCATGGCATAATCGCAGCCATAGGCCTGGAAGGTGCGGGCCATGGCCGAGGGCGTCGCGGTCGAGAACCAGCCATAGATCAGGAACTGGCGGCCTGCGGCGGTCTTCATGCAGGCTCCGGCGCGAAGAGTCCGGAGATCGGCATTGGCCGAGCCCGACCAGTTGCCCGCCCCCCATTGCCGGACCAGCGGGCCGACCATGCCGTTTCCGGTCGCGGGGTCGCGTTCGATGATCGGCACGCCATTCTGCCGGGCAAAGCGGATCTGCGGCAGCAGCGCATCGTCGGCCTCGGCCCAGGTCTTCATGCGAACGGTGCCGTCATCCAGCACGTAAAGCGTCGAAAGCCCGGGCTGCAGCGTGCTGAGCACCGTTCCGTGCACGATAAAGCCGTAATGGTGGCCGTTGTTGAACCCGGCCATCGGCCCGAACCGGAAGGCGCCATGGTCGCGCTTGAACCCACCCGTAAAGGTGGCCGCGATCCGGCGGGCCTCTTCGGGATTGACCATGCCCATCGTTGCCAGCGGGCGCGCGGTGTTGAACCCGTCCGGGCCGGGCAGGTTCCAGCTTTGGCCCCCACGCGAGGGGCGCGAGGACCATTCGAGCCGGGGATGTTCGGTTCCGGTTTCGTAGCCGATGTCGAAATTCGTCATGTCGAAGGCCACGAGATAGACATCGGCCCGCGACTCGACCCCGTCGAGCGCGTTGGTCTCGCCCCGGTGCCCGAGGATTTCGGGGCTGATCATGCGCGGCTGCATGGCAGAGGCATAGATGCCGGGGGCGCCGCGCACGGCATACCAGGCGCCCATCTCCATGCGTTCGGGGCTGGCGCCGACAAGATCGAAGGTCATGGTCGTATACATGACCGGAAAATCGCGCAGGTCGGCCCGGCCGAGCAGGCGGTTCACCTCGCCCGGATCGGCGCCGGTCAAAACCTCGCCGCTGGCGAGATAGCGGTCCTTGTAAAGCGTATCCTTGACGAAGCCGACGAGGGATTCCCCGAACCAGACATTGTCGCGCAGGAATTCGGCCGTCCGTTCAAGATTGGTGCGCGCGCCCGACACCGGGTTGCGCAGGTAAAGATGGCTGTCGCAGATCGGCGCAAATGGCAGGCCCGAGGCGCGCGCGTCGGACAGTTCGGGCGTCGCCACCGTCCAGGGGCGGCACTTGTACCGGGTCTGGCTCTCGGTCAGCAGGATCGCCGGAACCGGATCGTCGCTGAGCGCGACATCGCGGGTCAGCGGGTCTGGATTTTCGAGGTGATAAGCCTCGCTCCGCTGGCCGGGGCGGTCGATTTCCAGCAGGAACCAGCCGTTGGCATTAGGATTGAGCGAGGTCAGCCGAACCCGGGTGCCATCGCGCGACAGCGCGGATTGCGAGGCGCGAAGCCCCTGCAGATCGACCACCGATTTCGCGCGTGGGGCATGGGCGTCGGCATTCTGGATCGCCAGCCGGACGGCGCCTGGATGCGGAATGGTCTGGCCCGAGACTGCAGACGGGGAAACAGCCACCAAGGCCGCGCAGGCAAGGGCGCGGAACGTCTGGGCAGCAATCTGAAAATACGCGGTCATGATGTCGTCTTAGGCAACCGCTCTAAACAAATAGTATTCGCGAAACGGGATTGTCGCCAAGCAGGAAACCCTTCCTCCTGTCACGTAACCACGCAGGCCGTCGCCCGGCAAGGGGCAACGGCGGGGACGGTGCCGCTTTCCGTTGTTTTCCTGCGGATTGCGTCCCTCAGGAGGCGTCGTTTGCCCGAAACCAGGCAACGAACCGGGCGACGCCCTCGGGCATGGGGGTTTGCGGGCGATACCCGGTCAGGCGTTGCAGCAGCGAGGCATCGGCCCAGGTGGCCGGAACGTCCCCCGGCTGCATGTCCATGTAGTTGCGGATCGCAGGCGTTCCGAGCTCCGATTCGAGCGCGTCGATAAAGTCGAGCAGCCGCACCTTTTCGGAATTGCCGATATTGACCACCCGGAACGGGGCGACCGGGCTCAGGCTGTCGCCTTCGGGCACGCAGCCATCGGCGGGCCGTTCGGGGACGGCATCCATCAACAGGCGGATGCCGCGCACCAGGTCGGTGACATAGGTGAAATCCCGATACATGTCGCCGTGATTGTAGATGTCGATGGGCTCGCCCCGGACGATGCGGCTGGCGAATTTGATCGGCGCCATGTCGGGGCGACCCCAGGGCCCGTAGACCGTGAAGAAGCGGAACATCGTGGTCGGCAGATCGTGCAGATGCGCATAGGCATGGCCCATCGCCTCGGTCGCCTTCTTCGTGGCTGCATAGATCGTCAGCGGCAGGTCGGCCTTCTGGGTTTCCGCGAAGGGCATCTGGGTATTGGCGCCATAGACCGACGAGGTGGAGGCCATCATCAGATGGCGGACCGACTGGCGCCGGGCGGCTTCCATCACATTGAAGGTGCCGACGAGGTTCGAATCGATATAGGCACGCGGGTTGTCGAGGCTGTAGCGGACGCCGGCCTGGGCCGCGAGATGGACGATGATGTCGGGGCGAAAGCCGTCGACGGCCTTTGACAGCGCCTCGTCATCCTCGAGCATCGCCTCGGTCATCGCGAAACCTTCGCGGCCGTCGAGTTGCGCCAGGCGGCGGCGCTTGAGCGACACGTCGTAATAGTCGGTCATGCCGTCATAGCCATGGACGGTCATGCCCTCTGACAGCAGAAGATCGGCGAGGTGGAACCCGATGAATCCGGCCGTGCCGGTGATGAAGACGCGGGTCATGCGAGCCCTTCCCGGTGCAAGGATTGTGCCGCCTGTCTAGAGCGCTGCACGGGCAAGGAAAAGGGGGGGCGGGTTTTGTCTTGCCCGCCAGGGGTCGTCCCGCCGGACCGGTTCCCGGGAGGCGCAGATCAGGAACGTCCCGGGGTGGCGCCTCCCCTGTGGCGCCCGGCCCCGGGAGAGGGGTCAGGCGATGGCGAAATCCTCGAGGCTTGCGCCGTTCGACAAAGCCTCTTCCAGCCAGCGCGGACGGCGTCCGCGACCGCTCCAGGTTTCGGCGGGATTTTCGGGATTGCGGTATTTCGCCGTGGGTTTCACCCGGCGCGCCTTCTTGCCCAGGATATCGTCCAGAGAGAAACCCATTTCCTTGGCGGTTGCCTCAAGAACTGCGCGGGCTTTTGCCTTCTCGCGTTCGTGAAAAGAAGAGATCGCGGTATCGACGTCCTTGCGGAGTTCCTTGAGCTCCTTCAGCGTCAGGGTTTCTAGGTCTTTTGGCATCTCGGTTTTCCTTCGATCGAGTGGGGATCGACTGTTAGTCGTCTGCAATGGCGGGACTTTGTACCGAGAAATTGTCTTTGCCAAGAGCGAAATGGCGGCCGGAGCGCATTTTAAGCGGCGCCATGCTTTCGGCGTCTTTAAAAGCGGGCTTTCGTGCACGGGCGTCTATTAATAAATTGATTGCGGCGATACATATACTAATTGAACATGCGAAGTTCCACCATGCGGAACCGGCTCGCTCAGCAAGAATTGAATTGACCTCCGCATTCCTGCCCGTCGTTGGGCGAAATTCAGTAAAGCGGGCCGCAATACGAACGCGCCCGGTGCGCCGCAGATGCAAATCTGCAAGCCTCTGGGGGTGAACCGGGCTTGCCAGGCGCCGGGCACCGCGTCCTGTGGCGCGCCTCGGCCCGGAAAGGTCGGGGCGCCGGAAGATTGCGAAATTCGGAACAATGCGGCGTGCCGCAGGCGTCAGATCACGCCGCGGCAGCGCGCCAGAGATGTCGCCTGCGAGGTGGTGGCGGCGCCGAGCTTGCGCTTGGCATTGGCCAGCCGCGCCTTCACCGCGCTCATCGAGATGTCGAGCTCGGCCGAGATCTCCTTCAGGCGCAGGCCATCGGCCTGGAGCCGAAGTGCCTCGGTTTCGGCGCGGGTCAGGGGCCGTTCTCCGGAGTCGGCCGCGTGCAGGCGCGTGACGATGCCCAGAAGTTCGGCCATTTCCGTCGAGCCAAAGGCGCGATTCGACCGGGCGAAGGTGCCATAGCTGCGCCGTCCCGAGTCGCCCGGCCGCATCACCGAGACCACGGCCCCAAAGCGCAGTCCGAAGGCGGCCGCCTGCCCGAAGACGTCGGCAGGATCGTCATGGGCCAGCGATGCCCAGGACACGACGCCGGTGCGCGCATAGACCCAGCGAAAAACGGGGTCCTGCACGATAAGTCCGCTGCGCGCATAGTGATCCGTCCAGTCTCCGGGCAGGCGGTTGATTTCCTGTGCGGGATAGGCGAACCCGAGCCGCAGCCCGACATAGAACCCTGCAGGGGCAAGCGTGGCGAGGCGGTCGGTCAGTTTCTTGCGAAGATCCATCGGCTATACATCTGGTCGGGAAGGGCTTGAACTATGCGGCGCTTTGGTAGCAGGAGCGGCACCGGATTTCCATGGGCGTTTGCGGGGCGCGGCGGATGTCAATGAACAGGGTAAACAAGGTCGCCGAACTGCTGGAAGCGCTGCGGCAAGGCTGCGATACCGGTTTCGTGGTGGCGCTGCATATCCGCTTTACCCGGCCGCTGGTAATGTACCGGACCTATCCGCAGGCGTGGTGCGATCACTACGACCTGAACGGGCTGGTGGTCAGCGACCCGTCGGTCCGCTGGGGGTTCTGCACTACCGGCGCCATCCACTGGGACGATCCCGCGCTTGACGACCCGGTCGGCGTGTTCGCCGCCGCGCGGTCCTTTGGCGTGGCCAATGGCGTGACGGTCTCGGTCGGCCCCGCGACCTCGCGCAGCCTGGCCGGGCTCTCGCGCGCGTCGGGGCGGTTCGGCGCGGCCGAGGTGCAGCATATGGTCCGTCTGGTCGAGACCCTGCATCTGGTGCTGGACGGGATCGAGGGCGAGGACGGCCCCGAGCTTCGGGCGCTCCGCGCGCTCGGCGGTTCCGCCGCCTGAAAGCGCCCGGCTCGCGAAGGCCGCAGTGCGGCCCGCGCCTTTTCCGCCCCCTGCCACAGCTTTGTCATCGTCGCCGCTTACGCTGCAGGTGCAAAGAGATCCGAAGCGCGCTATGCTGCAGGTGCAAAGACGCTGCAGATGCAAGGGCAGGGCCGCAGCGGTTTAGGGAGCACGCATGTTTTCACTGGAAGGCCAGACGGCACTGATCGTCGGGATCGCGAACGACAAGTCCATCGCCTGGGGCTGCGCCCGTGCGCTGCGCGCCCAGGGAGCCCGGATCGCGGTCACCTATCTTAACGAGAAGGCAGAACCTTTCGTCCGGCCGCTGGCCGAGGAGATCGGCGCCGAGATTTTCCTGCCGCTCGATGTGCGCAACGAGGCCGAGATGGATGCCGTCTTCGCCGAGATCGGGGCGCGCTGGGGGCGGCTCGACACGGTGGTGCATTCGATTGCCTTCTGCCCGCGCGATGACCTGCACGGCCGCGTCGTCGACTGTTCGGCCGAAGGCTTTTCGCTGGCGATGGACATTTCGGTACACTCTTTCCTTAGAATGATTCGGAGAGCGGAGGCGCTGATGCCCGCCGGGGGCACCTGCATGACCGTGTCCTTTGCCGGAGCGACGCGCGTGGTCGAACACTATAACGTCATGGGGCCGGTCAAGGCCGCGCTGGAATCGACGGTGCGCTATGCCGCCGCCGAACTGGGGCCGAAGGGGATCTCTGTGCATGCGCTCTCGCCCGGGCCGCTGGCGACGCGCGCGGCCTCTGGGATCGCGGAATTCGACGAACTGCTCGATGCGGCGGCCGAGCGGGCGCCGACCCATCACCTGGCCACGATCGAGGATGTCGGAGCCTATTGCGCGTTTCTCGCCAGCCGCGAGGCGTCCAACGTGACGGGGGGCGTTCACGCCATCGACGGCGGCTATTCGATCATCGGCTGAAGGAGACGACCATGAACATGCATGTGGAACGCAGTTCCTCCGACGACGCCGCAGAGATGATGCACGCCCTGATCGGGGGCTCGGGAGCGATGGCGCAGGACCGGCTGGCGCTGATGACGGCTGTGGCCAGCGCCGCGCTGGAAAACGCCGATCTGATGCGCGAGGTGGCCGGGCGGCACGGCAACCGCATGCTCGACACCCATTCGACCCGGGCGCGCGATCTGCTGGCGCAGATGCGTCGGCTGATGGATGCGGCGCGAAGCTCGGGGACCGACCTGACGCCCGCGAGCCTCGCCGCCTCTTATCGCGACTATCTGCGCGATGCCGGCGAACGCTGGGTGCTGACCATGGATACGCTGCGCGAGCGCGGCGACATCTTTCGCGAGCACGAGGCGGCGGGCTGCCCGCCGGTGCTGATCTACGATTACGAGGTGGTGATCGACGGAGCCGACCTGCCGCATCCCTGCAATTATCAGCTGTTGCGGATCCTGCCGCGCGACGGGATCGAGGTGTGGGACGACAAGCGGCCCTATATCATCATCGACCCGCGCGCGGGCCATGGCGGCGGCATCGGCGGGTTCAAGCCCGACAGCCAGGTCGGTGTGGCGCTGAAAGAGGGCCATCCGGTCTATTTCGTGGCCTTCGGGCGCGATCCGAAGCCGGGCCAGACGATCGCCGATGTCTGCCGGGCCGAGGCGGAATTCGTGCGCGAGGTGACGCGGCTTCATCCCGAGGCCGCCAAGCCCGTGGTCATGGGCAACTGTCAGGGCGGCTGGGCGACGCTTCTGCTGGCGGCGACCAATCCCGACCTGACCGGGCCGATCGTGCTGAACGGCACCCCGGTCGCGACCTGGTCGGGCGAGGTCGGTCGGCACCCGATGCGCTATAATGGCGGCATCCTCGGCGGCACCGTGCAGCCGATGCTGTGGTCCGATCTGGGGGGCGGCCGCTTCGACGGCGCCAACCTTGTGACGAATTTCGAGCTGTTGAACCCCAGCCGCAACTATTTCCGCAAGTATTACGATATCTTCCGCGATATCGACCAACCCGGCGCGCGCCAGCGCTTTCTGGAATTCGAACGCTGGTGGGGCGGCTTCTTCACGCTGAACGAGCCCGAGATCCGCTGGGTCGTCGAACAGCTTTTTGTCGGCAACCGGCTGACCAAGAACACCGCGATGCTGGAACCCGGCCGGCCGGTCGACCTCAAGATGATCCAGGCGCCGATCATCGTCTTCACCAGCCATGGCGACAACATCACGCCGCCGCAGCAGGCGCTGAACTGGATCCTCGACGGCTATGCCGGGGTCGACGAGATCCGCATCCGTGGCCAGCGCATCGTCTATATGGTGCATGAAGAGGTCGGGCATCTGGGGATCTTCGTGTCCTCGAAGATCGCCAAGAAGGAACATACCGAGGTGTCCTCGACGCTGAAGACCATCGAGGCGCTGGCGCCCGGTCTTTACGAAATGAGGATCGACGCCGCCGAAGGCCGGGGTCAGAACCGCAAGTTCCTGGTCAGCTTCGCCGAACGGACCTTCGCGGATCTGGAAAAGATCTCGGGCGGGCGCGACGAAGAGGCGGCCTTTGCCGCGGTCTCGCGGATGAGTCACATCCAGTCCGAAGCCTATGACGCGATGGTCCGCCCGATCGTCCGGGCCTCGGTCAACGCGCAGGCGGCCGAGGCCACGCGTCGGATGCATCCGCTGCGGCTGCAGCGGGCGATGATGTCGTCGATGAACCCCTGGATCGCGCCGATCTCGACCGCGGCCGAGAAGGTGCGCGACGACCGCAACCCGGCGGCCATCGACAATCCCTTCCTCTGGGCCGAACGCTTTGCCGCCGATCTGACCGAACAATGGATCGATTTCGGCCGCGACATGCGCGACGCCTGGTACGAGATGAGCTTCTTCGCGCTCTGGAACACGCCCTGGGCGCGGGCCTTCGGTGCCCCCGAGGCGCTGCGGCGCACCCGCAAGTCGACGGCCGAGCTGCGCGCCCTGCCGATCGTGCAGACGGTGCTGTCGCATGTCGATCAGGGCGGCTTCGTCGAGGCGGTGATCCGCATGCTGATCCTGCTGGCCGAAAGCCGCGGGTCGGTGCGGCGCGACCGGCTGGAACGCTCGGCCCGGGTGCTGAACCGCGACGAGCCCTTCGCCTCGCTGACGGCCGAGTGCCGGGCGCGCATCCTGCACGAACAGACGCTGATCGCGACCTACGATCCCGAGGGCGCCATCGAAACCCTGCCCAAGCTGCTGCGCGATCCCGAGGAACGCGAGCTGGCGGTGCGCGTCGTGCAATATGTGCCGGGACCCATCGACGAGATGGCGCCGCACACGCTGGAAATGCTGCAACGGTTCCGGTCTGTGCTGGGCCTGAAGCCGCTGACCGCCGATGTCATCGACGACCCGCTGGCGCCTCCGGGCGCAGATGCCCCCCGGGCCACCCGCGATGCGGTCGAACATCCCGGACCCGAAGACAGCGTCAGCGAAACCCCGAAGCCTTCGGGCCGGGCAAAGGCGGGTGCAGAAGGAAAGACGGCCGAATGAAGATTACGGAAAACCGCACCTATGACGAGATTTCGGTGGGTGACAGCGCCGAGATCGTCCGGATCTGCACGGAAGACGACTTCTATGTCTTCGCCAGCGCCTCTGGCAACTACAACCCGATGCATCTGGGGCGGGTCGATGGCGACGGCGACGGGGCGACCGAGGCGGTCGCGCCCGCGATGTGGGAGGCCTCGCTGATCTCGGCGGTGCTGGGCAACCTCCTGCCCGGTCCGGGAACGCTTTACCAGAGCCAGAGCCTGATCTTTCATGAACGCGCTCATGCCGGGGACGAGCTTCTGACCCGGGTGAGGGTGGTCGAGAAGCGCCCGCCGAACCGGATCGTTCTGGAAACCCGGGTCGAACGCTGTTCGGACGGGGCGCTGGTGCTGGACGGCGAGGCCGAGGTCAAGGCGCCGCCTAAGAAGCTTGTGTTCAACGATCTGGAGATTCCCGGTCTGGTGATCGAGCGCCACCGGCATTTCGACGCGCTGATCGCGCAGGCCGAACCGCTGGCGCCGCTGCCGACGGCGGTGGTCTGCCCCGAAGAGGCGCGCTCGCTGGGCGGGGCGCTTCTGGGGGCGCGACACACGATCATCGCGCCGATCCTGATCGGCGATCCCGCGAAGATCGCGGCGGCCGCGGCCGAGATCGGCGCCTCGCTGGCCGGGATCGAGATCGTCGAGGCGACGGATCACGACCGCGCCGCGCATCTTGCGGTCGATCTGGTGGCGGGCGGCCGGGCCGCGGCGCTGATGAAGGGGCATCTGCATACCGACGTGCTGCTGAAGGCCGCGCTGCGCAAAGAGAACGGTCTGCGCGCCGGGCGGCGCTTCACCCATGTTTTCGTGATGGACGTGCCGGGGGTGCCGCATCCGCTGCTGGTGACCGACGCCGCGATCAACATCGCGCCCGATCTGCGCACCAAGGTCGACATCGTACAGAACGCCATCGACTTGGCCATTTCCATCGGGATCGAGGTGCCGAAGGTCGGCGTGCTGTCCGCAGTCGAGACGGTGAACCCCGACATTCCCTCGTCGCTCGATGCGGCGCTTCTGTCGAAGATGGCCGAGCGCGGCCAGATCAAGGGCGGCATGGTCGACGGGCCGCTGGCGATGGACAACGCGGTCGATCTGGCGGCCGCGCGCACCAAGGGCATCACCTCGCAGGTGGCGGGGCGGGCCGAGGTGCTGGTGGTGCCGAACCTCGATGCGGGCAACATGCTGGCCAAGCAACTGGCCTATATCAGTCACGCCGAGGGCGCGGGCGTGGTGATGGGGGCGACCGTGCCGATCATCCTCAATTCGCGGTCGGACGACGACAAGGCGCGGCTGGCCTCCTGTGCCGTGGCGACGCTGCACAATGCCCGGCTGCACGGGCTGATGCCGGCCCGGCGGGCAGCGGAGTAGACCCATGTCGCATGTTCTGACCCTGAATGCGGGGTCCTCCTCGCTGAAATTCGGCTTTTTCCGTCTGAACGGCACGGTCGAGGACCCCGACCCGCGCATCGTCGGCTCGATCGAGCGGATCGGAGCGGGCGAGCGCGCCCATATCAAGGCCAAGCGGCAGGACGGGTTCGTGCTGATCGACCAGGAATTCGGCCGCAACCATGTGCCCGATCACGACACGGCCCTGGCCCGGGCGGTCGAGTTCCTGAAGGAACAACGCCCTCAGGCCAAGCTTGACGCCGTCGGTCACCGGGTGGTGCATGGCGGGCCCGACTATGACGAGCCGGTCGAGCTGACCCAGGCGGTGATGGACCGCCTTGCCCAGTTCGAGCCGCTGGCGCCGCTGCACCAGCCGCACAATCTGGCGGGCGCGCGCGCGGCGCTGAAGCTGTTCCCCGAGGCGGTGCAACTGGCCTGCTTCGACACCGCCTTCCACCGCAACCACCCCTGGGTCAACGATACTTTCGCGATCCCGCGCAAATATTACGACCAGGGCGTGCGGCGCTACGGGTTCCACGGGCTCAGTTATCAGTACATCTCGGAAACGCTGCACCAGATCGCGCCGCATCTGCATATGGGCCGGACCGTGGTCGCGCATCTGGGCAACGGCGCCTCGATGTGCGGGCTGATGGGGGGGCGCTCGATCGCCTCGACCATGGGCTTCTCGGCGCTCGACGGGCTGCCGATGGGCACCCGTTGCGGCCAGCTCGATCCGGGCGTGCTGCTTTACATGCTGATGAACGAGGGCATGACCCCGGCCGAGATCGAGGACGAGCTGTACCGCAAGTCGGGGCTTCTGGGCCTGTCGGGCCTGTCGAACGACATGCGCACGCTGGAAGCCGCAGGCACCGAAGAGGCGCGCCAGGCCATCGACTATTTTGTCTTCCGCATCCGCCGCGAACTGGGAGGGCTGGTTGCGGCGCTGGGCGGGATCAGCACCATGGTGTTCTGCGGCGGCATCGGCGAGAACTCGGCCCTGATCCGCGAAAAGGTCTGTGCGGGCATGGGCTGGATCGGGATGGAACTGGACGAGACCCGCAACATGCGGGGCGAACGGATCATCTCGACCGATTTCAGCCGGGTGCGCATTCTGATCATTCCCACCGACGAGGAAATCGTCATCGCCCGCGCGGCCCGCGACATGCTGGCCCGGCGCGCGGAGGCCGCGGCATGAAGCGCGCGCTGAAACCGGCCGAGGCCGCCGAGATGATCCCCGAGGGCGCGGTGCTGCTGATCGGCGGCTTCATGGGGGTGGGCTCGCCGCACCGGCTGATCGACGCGCTGGTCGAACGTGGGGTAGGCGGGTTCACCGTGATCGCCAACGACACAGCGCGGCCGGGCAAGGACATCGGCAAGCTGATCGATGCCCGGCTGGTGGCGAAGTGCATCGTCAGCCATATCGGCCTGAACCCCGAAACCCAGCGCCAGATGATCGCGGGCGATCTCGAGGTCGAGCTGGTGCCGCAGGGCACGCTGGTCGAACGCATCCGCGCGGGCGGCGTCGGGCTTGGCGGCGTGCTGACCGCCACGGGGCTTGGCACCGTCGTCGCCGAGGGCAAGCCGACGGTCGAGGTCGACGGCAAGACCTATCTGCTGGAAAAGCCGATCCGGGGCGATTTCGCGCTGATCGGGGCGCGGCAATGCGATTACGTCGGCAATCTCGAATACACGCTGACCGCGCATAATTTCAATCCGGTGATGGCGATGGCCGCCGACACGGTGATCGCCGAGCCGCATCACATCATGCCCGTGGGGATGATCCCGCCCGATGCGGTCAAGACGCCCGGGGTGCTGGTCGACCATATTCTGGAAAGGTTGATCTGATGGACGCCAAGGAAGTGATCGCCCGCCGCGTGGCGCAGGAGGTGCGCGAGGGGATGCTGGTCAATCTGGGGATCGGCCTGCCCTCTATGGTGGCGAATTTCGTGCCCGACGACATGCGTGTTTTCTTTCAGGCCGAGAACGGGGTGATCGGGTTGGGCCAGCGGCCGCCGGACGGGATGGAGGACCGCGACCTCACAGATGCGGGCGGCGGTTTCGTGACCGCGGTGCCGGGGGCCGCCTCGATCGACAGTGCGATGAGCTTCGGGCTGATCCGGGGCGGGCATCTGGACATGACCGTGCTGGGCGGGCTGCAGGTGGACGAAAAGGGCCATCTGGCCAACTGGATGGTTCCGGGCAAGATGGTGCCGGGCATGGGCGGCGCGATGGATCTGGTCACCGGCGCCCGCCGGGTGATCGTGGCGATGGTCCATGCCGCCAAGGGCGATCCGAAGATCGTGCCCGAATGCACCCTGCCGCTGACCGCGCTGCGCCGGGTCAGCCTGATCGTGACCGAAATGGCGGTGATCGAGCCCACCGACGAGGGTCTTGTCCTGCGCGAGCGGGGGCCGGGCGTTGCGGTCGAGGATATCGTTGCGGCAACTGCGGCCCGGCTGATCGTGCCCGATGAGGTGCCGGAAATGGTCCTGGCCTGACCGGCCGGATCCTGCTTTGACAGACCGGATCGGCGAGTCCCCGTAAAGGGGGGGCGGGCGACAGATAGGCGCTGTGGGGTCTGTCGGTGCTGCCAGAATGGGCCTGTACCTTTCCGCGCGGCAAGAAAAACCGATCTGGGAAGACAGCGGCCGGGGGCGTCGCGCGGGTCCGTTCCGGCTGCGGGGCCCGATGAGCGACGGAAAGATCAGGAACATGGAGGAATTCGCGGCGGCCAGCGGACTGTCGCGGCCCACCGTCTCGAAGTTTTTTCATGACCCGGCCAGCGTGCGCCCCCCGACCCGGGTGCGGATCGAGGGCGCGCTGGAAAAGGATGACTATCGCCCGAACATCTTCGCGATGAACCAGAACCGCAAGCTGACCAAGAATCTCGGTATCGTGGTGCCCTGTCTGGCCGATCCCTTCTTCGCCGAGATCGCGCGCGATCTTGAACAGCGCTGCATTGCTGCCGGATACCGGCCGGCGCTGTACGGTGCCCATGATGATCCGGCGCTGGAAAACGACATCCTCGACAGCCTGCGGGCGCTGAAGCCGGCGGGCGTCCTGCTGGCGCCGCTGGGCCGGGTCTCGAACCTGCGCGCGATCGAGAAATTCTGTGCCGATGTCCCGACGGTGCTGTTCGACAGCATGGTCGATGTGGCGGGTCTGACCTTCGTCGGGTCGGACAACCCGCAATTCGCGACGCTGATCGTCAACTACCTGTGCCGCACCGGCGAGCCGCCCTGCCTTTTCGAGATGAAGACCCCCTCGAACCCCAATGCCTGCAAGCGGCGGCTGGGCTACCTCCAGGCGATCGAGCGGCTCGGCCAGACGCCCCATGTCATCCGGGTCAAGGGCGAGGGCTGGAACTTCGAGGAAATCGGGCGGCACGGCGGGGCGCGGGCGCTGGCCGAGGGGCGGGTCCGGACCGATACCGTTCTTTGCAGCAACGACCGGCTGGCCATCGGGTTTCTGACCGCCTGCTACGAGGCGGGGCTGAGGGTCGGGCATGGCGACGGCTGCGCGCTGCGCGTTGCGGGGCAGGACGATCATCCGTTCTTGCGCCATGCCTGCCCGCCGCTGACCACCGTAGCGCAGGATTGCGAGGCGATTTCCAGGCTGGCGGTCGAAACGCTGTTTCGCGGGATCGCAAGCGATGCGTCGGCCGGGCAGGCGACGCTTTTCGAGGGACGGCTGGTCATGCGGGACTCGGCCTGAGATCCCAAAACCAGTCGCGCGTAAAAAAACCTGCGCAGCGGCAGTGCCGCCTGTAGCGTTATTGCGTCACATCCAGATTCAGGGAGGAGACGGATGTACGCGAAACACGCATTTCGTGCGGGGATGGCCTGTTACCTGACGGCAGCGGGCATCGCGCAGGCGGATGTCATCACGATCGCCACCGTCAATAACGGCGACATGATCCGCATGCAGGGGCTCACCGGCGACTTCGCCGAAAAGACCGGCCATCAGATCGAATGGATGACGCTTGAGGAAAACGTGCTGCGCCAGCGGGTGACGACCGACATCTCCGCAAAGGGCGGCCAGTTCGACATCATGACCATCGGCATGTACGAAACCCCGATCTGGGGGCGCGAATGGCTGGCTGGTACCGCTGGACGACCTGCCGGCCGCCTGTGATGCCGACGACATCCTGCCCGCGATGCGCGACGGGCTTTCGCACGACGGCACACTTTATGCGCCCTTCTACGGCGAAAGCTTGATGATCATGTACCGCACCGCCCTGTTCGAGCAGGCCGGACTGACGATGCCCGAGGCGCCGCCCTGGGATTTCGTGGCCGAGGCCGCGCTGCAGCCGACCGACAAGGACAACGAGGTCTACGGCATCTGCCTGCGCGGCAAGGCGGGCTGGGGCGAGAACGTGGCCCTTCTGACGGCGACAGGCAATTCCTTCGGCGCCCGCAGGTTCGACGAGGACTGGAAGGCGCAGTTCGACAGCGGCGCCTGGAAGGAGACGCTGAGCTTTTATCTGGACCTGATGAACGAGGCCGGGCCTCCGGGTGCGTCGAATAACGGCTTCAACGAGAACCTGTCGCTGTTCAAGCGGGGCAAATGCGCGATGTGGGTCGACGCGACCGTCGCGGCCTCTTTCGTGACGAACCCTGCGGAGTCGACCGTGGCCGATCATGTGGACTTTGCGCTTGCGCCCGGCGAGGGCAAGGGCAAGCGCGGCAACTGGGTCTGGACCTGACCATCGAGGATGGCGAGTTCACGGTCTTCGTCGGGCCTTCGGGCTGGGGCAAGTCCACATTGCTGCGCCTGATCGCGGGGCTCGAGGATGTCAGCAGCGGCCAGATCCGCATCGACAGCAAGGACGCGACCGACGTGCCGCCCGCCAGGCGCGGCCTTGCCATGGTGTTCCAGTCCTATGCGCTTTACCCGCATATGAGCGTGCGCGAGAAAATCGCCTTTCCGCTGCGCATGGCGAAGATGAACCGGGCCGAGATCGAGCGGCGGGTCGAGGCTGCGGCCTCGGTGCTGAACCTCACCCATTTTCTCGACCGCCGTCCGGGGCAACTGTCGGGCGGTCAGCGCCAGCGCGTCGCCATCGGCCGGGCCATCGTGCGCGAACCGGCGGCGTTTTTCTTCGACGCACCGTTATCCGATCTCGATGCGGCGCTGCGGGTCGGCAAGCGCCTTGAGATCAGCGACTTGCACGAGAGGCTGACCACGACGAAGGTTTACGTGACTCATGATCAGGTCGATGCGATGACCAAGGCCGACAGGATCGTGGTGCTGCGCGCGGGTCATATCGAACAGGTGGGCAGACCGCTCGAACTGTACCGCACGCCGCGGAACCTCTTCGTCGCGGGCTTCATCGGCGCGCCGCGGATGAATTTCATCGAGGGCGAGGCGGCTCGCCGGGTCGGGGCCCGGACGCTGGGCGTCCGTCCCGAACATATCGCTGTTTCCACATCCGGGGGCGAGTGGTCGGGCGCGGTCGGCGTGTCGGAGCATCTGGGCTCGGACACCATGTTCGATGTCCATGGCACCGGGCTGGCGGAAACCTTTACCGTGCGCGCCGATGGCGAGGGCGGCTTCAACCATGGTGACCGTATCCACATGACGCCCCGGCCCGATGCGATGCACCGCTTCGACGCGGCGGGGCTTCGGACCGGATGAGGCGGCTTGAGCGAAAGACCGCGCTGATCACCGTCGCCGGGCGGGGCATCGGGTCGGCCTTCGCCCGTGCCTGTCTGCGCGAGGACGCGCGTCGCGCTGGCCGATCTCGACATCGGTCGAGCCCGCGCCGCCGCCGCCCAACTAAGCGAGGGCGCCATCGCCGTGGGGATGGACGTGACCCGGCAGGACAGCATCGAGGCGGGCGTCGCCAAAACCGCGGCCGCGCTGGGCCGGATCGACATCCTGATCAACAACGCAAGCCCTCTTCACCGCCGCCCCCATCGCCGAGATCTCGCGCGGGGATTACGCCCGGGCCTTTGCAGTCAATGTGGCGGGCACGCTCTTCACCCTGCAGGCGGTCGCGCGCCACATGATCGAGGCGGGGATCAGGGGCCGGATCATCGACATGGCCAGTCAGGCCGGACGGCGCGGCGAACCGCTGGTCGCGGTCTATTGCGCCAGCAAGGCCGCTGTCATCAGCCTGACCCAGTCGGCCGGGCTGAACCTGATCCGGCATGGCATCAACGTGAACGCGATCGCCTCCGGTGTGGTCGATGGCGAACATTGGGACGGGGTCGACGCCGTCTTCGCGCGCCACGAGGGCAAGGCGCCCGGCCAGAAGAAGGCCGAGGTCGGCGCGGCGGTGCCTTACGGGCGCATGGGCCGGGCCGAGGAACTGACCGGAATGGCAGTGTCTCTGGCCTTCAGCGAGGCCGGCTACATCGTCGCCCAGACCCGTAATGTCGATGGCGGGAACTGGATGGGCTGATGGCCGACGCTCCCGGCGAAACGTCCCCGATCCGGCTGAGCGTGCGCTCCCTCTCCGATCTGCGCGAGGCGATCGCCCGGCCGCGCTATGACCGCGCCCGGCTGCGCCCTGGCATCGTGCAGATCGGCCTTGGCAATTTCCACCGGGCGCATCAGGCCTGGTATCTGCACCGGCTGATGCAGCAAGGGCTGGCCCTCGACTGGGCGATCCTCGGGGCGGGGTGCGCCCGCAGGATGCGGACATGCGCGACCGGCTATTGGCGCAGGACTGTCTGACGACCTTGATAGATCTCGATCCGAACGGCGTCTTGGCCGAGGTGACGGGCGCGATGATCTATTTCCTGCCGGTCGAGGAGGACCATGGGGCTCTCATCCGTGCCATGTCCGACGCCGCGATCCGCATCGTCTCGCTGACCGTGACCGAGGGCGGCTATTACTCCGATGCGGGCGGCAGGCTCGATCCCGCCCATCCCGACCGTCCCGCGACGGCTTTCGGCGCGATGGTGGCGGCGCTCCGCGTGCGCCGCGCGGCGGGGCAGGGGCCCTTCACCGGGCAATGCTGCGACAACCTGCAGAACAATGGCGCGATGCTGCGCCAGACCGTCGTCGGGCTTGCCCGGCCGTCGGACCCGGATCTTGCGGACTGGATCGACCGAAAGATCAGCATTTCCCAATGCGATGGTCGATTGCCTAGTGCCCGCGACCGGCCCGCGCGAACTGGACCTGGTCTGCTCGCGCGGCATCGGGAATCGCACCCCGGTCAGGCATGAGAATTTCCGCCAATGGGTGATCGAGGACAGCTTCCGCGCCGGGCGGCCGCCTTGGGAAGAGGCGGGGGCCACGCTGACCGACGACGTGCATGCCTATGAGCGGACGAAGATCCGCATCCTGAATGCGGGCCATCGGGTGCTGGCCAATGCGGGCGAATTGCTGAGCCTGCCGACCATCGCCGCCTGCATGCAGGACCCCGACCTGTCGGGCTTCTTTCGCAAGGTCGAAAGCGAGGAAATCGTGGCCCATGTCGCGCCGGTCCCCGGCAGGACCCCGGCCGCCTGTCTCGACCTCATCGCGCGGCGCTTCGGCAATGCCGCGATCCACGACACCACCCGGCGCGTCGCCTTCGACGGGTCTTCGCGGCATCCGGGTTTCGTGCTGCCGGTGTTGCGCGAACGGCTGGCGGCGGGTCGCTCGGTGCAGGGGCTTGCCCTGACCGAGGCGCTCTGGACCCGGATGTGCGCGGGAACCCGCGAGGATGACAGCGCCATCGGGCCCAACGACCCCCACTGGCCGTCCCTGTCCGAGGCCGCGCTGGCCGCGCGGCAGGACCCGGCCGTCTGGCTGGCTCAGGCCCGGATCTACGGGGGCCTCGCCCGAGCCCCGGCCTTTTCGGACTGGCTGCGCCGCCTCTGGGCCGAGGGAACCCGTGCCACCCTGACGGCCTATCTGGGGCAGGCGGCGGCGGCCTGATCGTCGCGGCGAAGGGACCGAAGCCTGTCCTCGTGCGGCCGGGCGCGGAGTGGACGCGATGGCGGCTCCGGCGACACCGGGCCCGCCGATGGGTCCTCTGTCCGGGCGTCGCGGAGGGCGGCCTAGAAGTCCGTCCAGCCAGCGTCGTTCACGGCCCGTTTCGGCTGGCTCCCCGTGCCGGATGACGCAGCTTCCGCATAGGCGGATGGCGACGGGCTACGCGGGCGAGCGACGGCGGGGGCGCTGCCCTTCAGACGGAACCGGGCGACGAGGCTTTGCAGATTGCCCGCCTCCTGCTTCATCGTCACCGCGGCGGCGTTCGCCTCCTCGACCATGGCGGCGTTCTGCTGGGTGACCTTGTCCAGCTCGTTGATGCCGACATTGATCTCGCCCAAGCCCACCGACTGTTCCTGAGCGCCGGTCGCGATGTCGCCGATCAGTTCAGCGATGTTGCTGACGCGCTCGACGATGTCGGTCAGCGCCTCGCCGGTCCGGTTCACCAGCGCCACGCCGGATTCGACCTGATCGGAACTGGACGAAATCAGCGTCTTGATCTCTTTCGCGGCCTCGGAGGACCGCTGGGCCAGTGCCCGCACCTCGGAGGCCACAACGGCAAAGCCCCGGCCCGCCTCGCCCGCCCGCGCCGCCTCGACGCCCGCGTTCAGCGCCAGAAGGTTGGTCTGGAAGGCGATGTCGTCGATCACCCCGATGATCTGGTTGATGCCGTCGGAGGATTTCTTGATCTCGGACATCGCGCCGATGGCTTCCTTGACCACCAGACCCGACTGTTCGGCATTGCCGCGCGCCTCGCGCACCACGTTCTCGACCTGGGCCGCGCCATCGGCCGCGGCGCGCACGCTGGCGGTCATCTCGTCCATGGCGGCGGCGGTCTCTTCCAGGGTGGCGGCCTGGTTCTCGGTCCGCCGGGACAGGTCGTCCGAGGCGCCGCTGATTTCCTCGGCGCGGGTGGTGATCTCGGTCGAGTTCTCGACGATCTCGCCCATCAGCGCGTTCAGCGTGTCGATGGTGGCGTTGAAGTCCTGACGAAGCTGTTCGTATTCGGCCCCGAAGGTCTCTTCGATCGAGCGCGTCAGGTCGCCTTCGGACAGGCTTTTCAGCCCCGCCGCGAGGCTCTGGACCACGCTGGCCTGTTCAGCCCTCGACCGTTCCTGGCCCTTTTCAAGCGCATCCTTGTCCAGCAACCCTTGGCGAAGCGCTTCGACCGATCGCGCCATCGCGCCGATCTCGTCGCCCCGCTCGCGTCCCGGGACGGGTTTGGCATAATCGCCCGAGGCCAGTTCGTCGACCGCCGCCAGCATCCGGGCCAGCGGGCGGCGCACCATCGCCATCGAGGCAAGGTAGATGGTGCCCAGCGCCATCGCCAGGATCAGGGCGCCGCTGACCATCGTCCGGGCGATCTCGGCCCGCACCGGGGCCGCGAAGACTTCGGCCGGCACGTCGACCAGCGCCGCCCAGGTCGTGTTCATCCCTGGCGCCGTGAACGGATAGACCAGCCGCGTGGCCCGGTCCGGCATGTCGCGGATCACGCGCATCCGGCCGTCCGCAAGTGCGGCTGAAACGACGTCGGCGCCCGTGTCGTCATAGGGCTTGTTCAGCCTGGACGGGTCGCTGGCGGTCAGCCAGTTGCCGCCCTGGCTGACCAGCAGGCTCTTCCCGCCCTCGAACGCGGACAGGTCGTCGAGCATCGCGGTCAGATCGCCCAGCCCGATATCGACACCGGCGATGCCGACGATCTCGTCCCCGACCCGGATGGGCAGCGCGACGCTGGTCATCATGAAGTTGCCTTCGCCCATGTAGGGTTCGGTGATGCTGGGCTTGCCGGTCGTGGTCGGCACCTTGAACCATCCATCGTCGGCACCGACGTTGAAGGTGGCGAATTCGAGCCCGCCATCCGCGCCCTTGTGCCACCAGGGCGCGAACACCCCGTCCTCGTTCATGCCGCCCTCGCCGGTCAGCAGATCGTTCGTGCCGCCGCCGGGAATGCCGGCCATCCAGGCGCCGAAGATATTGTCGTACTGGGCCGGAATGCCCTCGATCATCGCGATGATGTCGGACCGGTCGGCATGGCCTGTGCCCAGATACCCCGCGAGCCCGCCGCCCAGCGCCGCGCCGGCCGAGGTGGCCTCGGTCACCTGAACGGCGACCTTCTGGGCAACGAGCGCGGCTTTTTCCGAGGCCAGCTCCATCACCTCGCGGTCGACCCTCTGAGAGGATTGCCAGCCGCTGTAGACCGAAAAGCCGGCGACAATCACCGACACCGCCGCACCAGTCGCGAGAAGAAGCTTTCCGGATACTGTTCTGAAAGGATGTTCCACCAATCCGACCCCTTGTGATCTCAACCGTTCATTGCGCCCGGTGTCTGAACAACCGGTGAACCCCGGGACAGGCAGTGGCTAAAACTCGACGCGATTGCCGATCCAGGAAAGGCGCGGCCCTCGATCCGTGTGCCGGGTCGCCGCGGCCGGGATCAGGAGAGGCGGAAGCGGCAGGCAGCGGTCGCGGCGGGCGCTGCCCTTGCAAAGCGGCGCCCAAGCGCGTATCTCGGCGCGGTTGACAGGCAGAACGGACCCCGCAGGCCCATGGCGAACCCCCTCCAGTTCATTCAGCAGACCCGCTCGGAAATCTCGAAGGTGGTCTGGCCGACCCGGCGCGAGGTGTTCCTGACCACCATCATGGTCTTCGTGATGGCCTCTCTGACGGCGGTCTTCTTCTTCTTTGTCGACTGGCTGATCCGAAGCGGATTGCAGCTTCTGCTTGGGTTTTTCGGCTGAGATGCGGCGCCGCGATCTCCCCGGGGCTTGAATTCCGGCGGTGGGAACGGTAGGGCATCGCTACTTTTCTGGGCTCCGGCGTGCATCGATTCGGGTTGCGCGCTGTTTTTTGTTCCGGACAACGCAAGATCATCGCGGCCTGAACGGCCGTCGGACACGAGGTAAGGGGCAACATGGCGAAGCGGTGGTATTCGGTGAGCGTTCTCTCGAACTTCGAGAAGAAGGTTGCCGAACAGATCAAGCAAGCCGTGGCGGATGCCGGTCTCGAGGAAGAGATCGAGGAAGTCCTGGTGCCGACCGAAGAGGTGATCGAGGTCCGGCGCGGCAAGAAGGTGACGACCGAGCGGCGCTTCATGCCCGGCTATGTGCTGGTGCGCATGGAGATGACCGACCGCGGCTATCACCTGGTGACGCAGATCAACCGGGTGACCGGGTTCCTCGGGCCGCAGGGCAAGCCGATGCCGATGCGCGACGAAGAGGTGAACCAGATCCTCAACCGCGTCGAAGAAGGCGAGGCCCAGCCGCGGTCGCTGATCACCTACGAGATCGGCGAAAACGTAAGTGTGACCGACGGGCCGTTCGAGGGCTTCTCGGGCATGGTCGAGGAAGTGGACGACGACAACCAGCGCCTCAAGGTGACGGTGTCGATCTTCGGTCGGGCCACCCCGGTCGAGCTGGAATTCACGCAGGTGTCCAAGGGGCAGCTCTGACGTGAATCTGTGGGAGGCGAGCGGGCGCGCCCGCGGACCGCACCACTAAACCGAAGCGCCGCCCTCGCGAGGGACCGGCGCGGTGACAAGAAGGAGATGGCCGGATGGCCAAGAAGGTAATCGGGAAGCTCAAGCTTCAGGTGAAGGCGGGTCAGGCGAACCCGTCGCCGCCCGTCGGTCCCGCGCTCGGTCAGCGCGGCATCAACATCATGGAATTCTGCAAGGCGTTCAACGCCAAGACCCAGGACATGGAGCCCGGCGCCCCGTGCCCGACGGTCATCACCTACTACCAGGACAAGTCCTTCTCGATGGACATCAAGACGCCCCCGGCGTCCTACTTCCTCAAGAAGGCGGCGGGCCTAAAGCCGGTCGGCAAGCGCAACCGTCCGAAAGGGTCGGAAAAGCCCGGCCGTGAGGTCGCGGGCTCTGTGACCGTGGCCCAGGTGCGCGAGATCGCCGAGGCGAAGATGAAGGATCTGAACGCCAGCGATGTCGAGGGCGCGATGCAGATCATCCTGGGGTCGGCCCGCTCGATGGGCATCGAGGTGAAGGGGTAAGCGCGATGGCGAAACATGGGAAACGTGTCCGCGCCGCGCGGGAAGCCTTCGCTGGCAAGGACAACCTGTCGGTCGAAGAGGCGGTGAGCCTCGTCAAGGACAATGCCTCGGCCAAGTTCGACGAGACGCTGGAAATCGCGCTGAACCTCGGCGTCGATCCGCGTCACGCCGACCAGATGGTCCGTGGCGTCGTCACCCTGCCGAACGGCACCGGCAAGACCGTGCGCGTGGCGGTCTTCGCCCGCGGCGCCAAGGCCGATGAAGCCAAGGCGGCGGGCGCCGATATCGTCGGCGCCGAGGATCTGATGGAAACCATCCAGGGCGGCACGATCGAATTCGATCGCTGCATCGCCACGCCGGACATGATGCCGATCGTCGGCCGTCTCGGCAAGATCCTGGGCCCGCGCAACCTGATGCCGAACCCCAAGGTCGGCACCGTGACGATGGACGTTGCCACGGCGGTTCAGGCCGCCAAGGGCGGTGAGGTCCAGTTCCGGGTCGAGAAGGCGGGCGTGATCCATGCCGGCATCGGCAAGACCTCGTTCGACGCCGGCAAGCTGGCCGAGAACGTGCGCGCCTTCGTCGATGCCGTGGTCAAGGCCAAGCCGGCCGGCGCCAAGGGCACCTACATGAAGAAGGTCAGCCTCAGTTCGACCATGGGCCCGGGCGTGTCGGTCGACGTGACTTCGGCAACCGGGAATTGATTTAAGATAGGTTAACTCCTATCTTCGCGAGAATTCCCGGGACTCGTGCCCGGGAATGGCGGGGCGGAAACGCCCCGTCCTGTCCGAGACGGAGGGTGCAGGGCGCAAGCCTCGCTTAATGTCCTTCCCGAGATGGGGAAACGAGACAGATTTCCGCGGGGAAACCCTCGGGCGATCCTGGCCTCGGGACCCATACGGACCCGAAAGCCGGCAGTCAGGCCGGCAAACCTAGAGCCGGGGGGAAACCCCCAAATTGGAGTGAAACTGTGGATAGAGCCCAGAAAGAGAAAGTGGTCGACGAACTCGGCCAGATCTTCGAAAGCTCTGGCGTCGTGGTGGTTGCCCACTACGCGGGTCTCACGGTTGCCGAGATGCAGGACCTGCGCGCACGCATGCGCGAAGCGGGTGGGTCCGTTCGCGTCGCCAAGAACAGGCTCGCCAAGATCGCCCTGGAAGGAAAGCCCTGCGCCAGCATGGCCACTCTTCTGACGGGCATGACCGTTCTTGCCTATTCCGAGGACCCGGTGGCTGCTGCCAAGGTCGCGGAAGGCTTCGCCAAGGACAACTCGAAATTCGAGATCCTCGGCGGTGCCATGGGCGAGACGGCCCTGGACCGGGCCGGTGTCAAGGCAGTGTCCGAAATGCCGTCGCGCGAGGAGCTTATCGCCTCGATCGTCGGCTGCATCGGTGCACCCGCCGCGAACATCGCCGGTGCGATTGGCGCGCCCGCTTCCAACATCGCGAGCATCCTCTCGACCATCGAGGAGCGTGCGGAAGCCGCTTGAGCAACTTGTGATCCCGCGTGAAGGGCAGATGCCTCGCGTTGGAACAGACAATGTGAAAGAACGGAACAGAACATGGCTGATCTGAAGAAACTTGCCGAAGAGATCGTGAACCTCACGCTTCTCGAGGCCCAGGAACTGAAAACCATCCTGAAAGACGAGTACGGCATCGAGCCCGCCGCCGGCGGCGCCGTCATGATGGCCGGCCCGGCTGCCGGTGGCGAAGCCGCCGCTGCCGAAGAGCAGACCGAATTCGACGTCATCCTGAAATCGGCTGGCGCGAACAAGATCAACGTCATCAAGGAAGTCCGCGCGATCACCGGTCTTGGCCTGAAAGAAGCCAAGGACCTGGTCGAAGCCGGCGGCAAGGCCGTCAAGGAGCAAGTCTCCAAAGCCGAAGCCGAGGACATCAAAGGCAAACTCGAAGCGGCTGGCGCCGAAGTCGAGCTCAAGTGATCGGGATCGCGGGCCGAGCGCCCGTGACCTGAAAGATGTTGGCTGGGTCCGGCGGTTTGTCCGGGCCCAGCCGAACCTGTCTTGGAAAGGGCTTGCTTTCTAAAGCCCTTTCCAAGGTGCGGTTCGAGGTTCGGGAGCGGCCGGTGGGACGGACCGCAGGAATGGAACCTTATCCCCCTCATCGCGAGCGGCGCGCCACCGGGGCCCGACGGTGGATGCGCCCGCGACAGACGAAAGGCGAGACCACAGATGGCGCAGAGCTACGTTGGCCAGAAACGACTCCGCAAATATTACGGCAAGATCCGCGAAGTGCTGGAGATGCCGAACCTCATCGAGGTCCAGAAATCCTCCTACGACCTGTTCCTGAACTCCGGCGAGGGGCCCGCGCCCGCCGATGGCGAGGGCATCCAGGGGGTGTTCCAGTCGGTTTTCCCGATCAAGGATTTCAACGAGACCGCCGTTCTTGAGTTCGTCCGCTACGAGCTGGAGCGGCCGAAATACGACGTCGAGGAATGCCAGCAGCGCGACATGACCTTTTCGGCCCCGCTGAAGGTCACGCTGCGCCTGATCGTGTTCGATTTCGACGAGGATACCGGCGCCAAGTCGGTGAAGGACATCAAGGAGCAGGACGTGTTCATGGGCGACATGCCGCTCATGACCGCCAACGGCACGTTCATCGTGAACGGGACCGAACGGGTGATCGTGTCCCAGATGCACCGGTCGCCGGGCGTGTTCTTCGACCATGACAAGGGCAAGACCCATTCCTCGGGCAAGCTGCTGTTCGCCTGCCGGATCATTCCCTATCGCGGCTCCTGGCTCGATTTCGAATTCGACGCCAAGGACCTCGTCTTCGCGCGCATCGACCGTCGCCGGAAGCTGCCGGTGACGACCCTGCTTTACGCGCTGGGGCTCGATCAGGAAGGCATCATGGATGCCTATTACGACACGGTGACGTTCCGGCTGGAACGCAACCGCGGCTGGGTCACCAAGTTCTTCCCCGAACGCGTGCGCGGCACCCGTCCGACCTATGACCTGGTCGATGCCGACACCGGCGAGGTGATCTGCAAGGCCGGTGACAAGGTCACGCCGCGTCAGGTCAAGAAGTTGATCGAAGAGGCCCGGGTCACCGAACTGATGGTGCCGTTCGAACATATCGTTGGCCGCTATGTCGCCAAGGACATCATCAACGAAGACACCGGCGCGATCTATGTCGAGGCCGGCGACGAACTGACCTGGACCGTCGACAAGGACGGCGACGTCACCGGCGGCACGCTGAAAGAGCTGCTGGATGCGGGCATCACCGACATCCCGGTGCTCGACATCGACAACATCAACGTCGGTCCCTACATCCGCAACACCATGGCGGCGGACAAGAACATGGGCCGCGACACCGCGCTCATGGACATCTACCGCGTCATGCGCCCGGGCGAGCCGCCGACCGTCGAGGCGGCGACCACGCTGTTCGAGTCGCTCTTCTTCGACTCCGAACGCTACGACCTGTCGGCCGTGGGCCGGGTGAAGATGAACATGCGTCTGAATCTCGACGCGCCCGACACCCAGCGGACGCTGCGCCGCGACGACATCATTTCCTGCATCAAGGCGCTGGTCGAACTGCGCGACGGCAAGGGCGAGGTCGATGACATCGACCACCTCGGCAACCGCCGGGTCCGCTCCGTCGGCGAGCTGATGGAGAACCAGTACCGCGTCGGCCTGCTGCGGATGGAACGCGCCATCAAGGAGCGGATGTCCTCGGTCGAAATCGACACGGTGATGCCGCAGGACCTGATCAACGCCAAACCGGCCGCTGCCGCCGTGCGCGAGTTCTTCGGCTCGTCGCAGCTGTCGCAGTTCATGGACCAGACCAACCCGCTGTCGGAAGTCACCCACAAGCGCCGTCTCTCGGCGCTCGGGCCGGGCGGTCTGACCCGCGAGCGGGCGGGCTTCGAGGTCCGCGACGTTCACCCGACCCATTATGGCCGGATGTGCCCGATCGAGACGCCGGAAGGGCCGAACATCGGTCTGATCAACAGCCTTGCCACCTATGCGCGGGTGAACAAGTACGGCTTCATTGAGACCCCGTATCGCCGGGTGATCGACGGGCAGGTGACCGATGAGGTCCACTACATGTCCGCGACCGAAGAGATGCGGCACACCGTGGCCCAGGCCAACGCCAATCTCGATGGCGAGGGCAAGTTCATCAACGATCTGGTGAACACCCGGCAGGCCGGCGAATACACCATGGCGCCGCGCGAAAGCGTCGACCTTATCGACGTTTCGCCGAAGCAGCTGGTGTCGGTCGGGGCCTCGCTGATTCCGTTCCTGGAAAACGACGACGCCAACCGCGCGCTGATGGGCGCGAACATGCAGCGTCAGGCGGTGCCGCTTCTGCAGGCCGATGCGCCCTTCGTGGGCACCGGCATCGAGCAGGTGGTGGCGCAGGATTCGGGCGCCGCGATCATGGCGCGCCGCGGCGGGATCATCGACCAGGTCGATGCCCAGCGGATCGTGATCCGGGCCACCGAGGATCTTGAACCCGGCGATCCGGGCGTCGATATCTACCGGCTGCGCAAGTTCCAGCGGTCGAACCAGAACACCTGCATCAACCAGAAGCCTCTGGTGAAGGTGGGCGACACCGTCCTGAAGGGCGAGGTCGTCGCCGACGGTCCCTCGACCGACATGGGCGAACTGGCGCTCGGCAAGAACGTGATCGTCGCGTTCATGCCCTGGAACGGCTACAACTACGAGGACTCGATCCTGATCTCGGAACGCATCGCGCGCGATGACGTCTTCACCTCGATCCATATCGAGGAATTCGAGGTCGCGGCCCGCGACACCAAGCTCGGGCCGGAAGAGATCACCCGCGACATCCCGAACGTCGGCGAGGAAGCCCTGCGCAACCTCGACGAGGCGGGCATCGTCTATATCGGCGCCGAAGTGGGGCCGGGCGACATCCTTGTCGGCAAGATCACTCCGAAGGGCGAAAGCCCGATGACGCCCGAAGAGAAACTGCTGCGGGCGATCTTCGGCGAAAAGGCCTCGGACGTGCGCGACACCTCGCTGCGTCTGCCGCCGGGCGATTACGGTACTGTCGTCGAGGTGCGGGTGTTCAACCGGCACGGCGTCGACAAGGACGAGCGTGCGCTGCAGATCGAGCGCGAAGAGGTCGAACGCCTGGCCCGCGACCGGGACGACGAACAGGCGATCCTCGAGCGCAACATCTACGCGCGTCTGAAGTCGATGATCCTCGGCAAGGTCGCGGTGAAGGGTCCGAAGGGCGTGAAGCCCAATTCGGAAATCACCGAAGAGCTGCTCGAGACCCTGTCCAAGGGGCAATGGTGGCAGCTGGCGCTGGAAGACGAGGCCGATGCCGGTCAGGTCGAGGCGCTGAACGCCCAGTTCGAGGCCCAGAAACGCGCGCTCGAGCACCGCTTCGAGGACAAGGTCGAAAAGGTCCGCCGCGGCGACGACCTGCCTCCGGGCGTGATGAAGATGGTCAAGGTCTTCATCGCGGTCAAACGCAAGCTTCAGCCCGGCGACAAGATGGCCGGTCGGCACGGCAACAAGGGGGTCGTCTCCCGCGTGGTGCCGATGGAGGACATGCCCTTCCTGGCCGACGGCACGCCCGTCGACCTGGTACTGAACCCGCTCGGCGTGCCGTCGCGGATGAACGTGGGGCAGATCCTCGAGACCCATATGGGCTGGGCCGCGCGCGGTCTGGGGCTGAAGATCGACGACGCGCTTGGCGAGTACAAGCGCTCGGGCGATCTGACCCCGGTGCGCGAGGCGATGCGGCTTGCCTATGGCGAGGAGGCCTATGAGGAGATCCTGCGCGACATGGACGAGAGGTCTCTGGTCGAGTCCGCCTCGACAGTGGTCCGCGGCGTTCCGATCGCGACTCCGGTCTTCGACGGCGCCAAGGAACAGGACGTCAACGACGCCCTGACCCGCGCGGGCTTCGACACGTCGGGCCAGTCGGAACTCTTCGATGGCCGGACGGGCGAGCGCTTTGCCCGGAAAGTTACCGTGGGCGTCAAGTACCTGCTGAAGCTGCACCACCTGGTCGACGACAAGATCCACGCGCGCTCGACCGGTCCGTACAGCCTCGTCACCCAGCAGCCCCTGGGCGGAAAGGCGCAGTTCGGCGGTCAGCGGTTCGGGGAGATGGAGGTCTGGGCGCTCGAAGCCTATGGCGCCGCCTATACCCTGCAGGAAATGCTGACGGTGAAGTCGGACGACGTGGCGGGCCGGACCAAGGTCTACGAGTCGATCGTCAAGGGCGAGGACAATTTCGAGGCCGGCGTGCCGGAATCCTTCAACGTTCTGGTGAAGGAAGTCCGCGGCCTCGGGCTGAACATGGAACTCCTGGACTTGGAGGATGAGGAATAAGGGTGCCCGAATTTTCGCAGGAAATTCGTCCCGATTTTTCTGCGAAAAATCGCGCCCTTGCCCATCTCTTTGCGCTGATTTGAGGACTTCAATATGAACCAGGAACTGACCACCAACCCGTTCAACCCGCTGGCCTCGCCCAAGCAGTTCGACGAGATCAAGGTGTCGCTGGCCTCGCCCGAACGGATCCTTTCGTGGTCCTATGGCGAGATCAAGAAACCCGAAACCATCAACTACCGCACGTTCAAGCCCGAACGTGACGGTCTCTTCTGCGCGCGGATCTTCGGGCCGATCAAGGACTACGAGTGCCTTTGCGGCAAGTACAAGCGCATGAAGTATCGCGGCGTCGTCTGCGAGAAATGCGGCGTCGAGGTGACGCTGCAGAAGGTCCGCCGGGAACGGATGGGCCATATCGAGCTGGCCGCCCCGGTTGCGCATATCTGGTTTCTGAAGTCGCTGCCCTCCCGCATCGGCCTGATGCTGGACATGACGCTCCGCGATCTGGAACGGGTGCTTTACTTCGAGAACTATGTGGTGATCGAGCCCGGTCTGACCGACCTGAGCTACGGCCAGATGCTGACCGAGGAAGAGTATCTCGACGCGCAGGACCAGTTCGGCACCGATGCCTTCACCGCCGGGATCGGGGCCGAGGCGATCCGCGAGATGCTGTCTCAGATCGACCTCGAGGCCGAGGCCGAGAAGCTGCGCGAGGAGCTGAAGGAAGCCACCGGCGAACTGAAGCCGAAGAAGATCATCAAGCGTCTGAAGGTTGTCGAGAGCTTCATCGAATCCGGCAACCGTCCGGAATGGATGGTGCTGACGGTCATTCCGGTCATTCCGCCGGAACTGCGGCCGCTGGTGCCGCTCGATGGCGGCCGGTTCGCGACCTCGGACCTGAACGACCTCTACCGTCGGGTGATCAACCGGAACAACCGTCTGAAACGGCTGATCGAGCTGCGCGCGCCCGACATCATCGTCCGGAACGAAAAGCGGATGCTGCAAGAGGCGGTCGATGCGCTCTTCGACAACGGCCGCCGCGGCCGGGTCATCACCGGCGCCAACAAGCGGCCGCTGAAATCGCTGTCCGACATGCTGAAGGGCAAGCAGGGCCGGTTCCGGCAGAACCTTCTGGGGAAACGGGTCGACTTCTCTGGCCGGTCGGTGATCGTGACCGGTCCCGAACTCAAGCTGCACCAATGCGGGCTGCCGAAGAAGATGGCTCTCGAGCTGTTCAAGCCGTTCATCTATTCGCGGCTCGAGGCCAAGGGCCTTTCCTCGACCGTCAAGCAGGCCAAGAAGCTGGTCGAGAAGGAACGGCCCGAGGTCTGGGATATCCTCGACGAGGTCATTCGCGAACACCCGGTGCTGTTGAACCGGGCCCCGACGCTGCACCGTCTGGGTATCCAGGCGTTCGAGCCCACGCTGATCGAGGGCAAGGCGATCCAGCTGCACCCGCTGGTCTGTTCGGCCTTCAACGCCGACTTCGACGGTGACCAGATGGCCGTGCACGTCCCGCTGAGCCTCGAGGCCCAGCTGGAAGCGCGGGTCCTGATGATGTCGACCAACAACGTGCTGTCGCCCGCCAACGGCGCGCCGATCATCGTGCCGTCCCAGGACATGATCCTCGGGCTTTACTACATCACGATGGAACGCAAGGGCATGAAGGGCGAGGGCATGGCCTTCGCCGATGTCGACGAGGTCCAGCATGCGCTGGACGCGGGCGAGGTGCATCTGCATGCCCGCGTCAAGGCGCGGATCAAGCAGATCGACGAGCATGGCAACGAGGTCTTCAAGCGGTACGACACCACGCCCGGCCGGATCCGGCTGGGGGCGCTGTTGCCGATGAACGCCAAGGCGCCGTTCGAGCTGGTCAACCGGCTGCTGCGCAAGAAAGAGGTGCAGCAGGTCATCGACACCGTCTACCGCTATTGCGGCCAGAAGGAGTCGGTCATCTTCTGCGACCAGATCATGGGGCTGGGCTTCCGCGAGGCGTTCAAGGCCGGGATCTCGTTCGGCAAGGACGACATGGTGATCCCGCATACCAAGTGGGAGATCGTCGAGGGCGTCCGCGACCAGGTCAAGGAGTTCGAGCAGCAATACATGGACGGCCTGATCACCCAGGGTGAGAAGTACAACAAGGTCGTCGATGCCTGGTCGAAATGCTCCGACGAGGTGGCCACCGCGATGATGGCGGAAATCTCTGCGGTCCGCGTCGATGACGCGGGCGCCGAGATGGAACCCAACTCGGTCTACATGATGTCCCACTCGGGGGCCCGGGGCTCGCCCGCGCAGATGAAACAGCTGGGCGGCATGCGCGGCCTGATGGCCAAGCCCTCGGGCGAGATCATCGAGACGCCGATCATCTCGAACTTCAAGGAAGGCCTGACCGTGCTCGAGTACTTCAACTCGACCCACGGTGCCCGGAAGGGTCTGGCCGATACCGCGCTGAAGACGGCGAACTCGGGGTATCTGACCCGGCGTCTGGTCGACGTCGCTCAGGACTGCATCGTGCGCAGCGACGATTGCGGCACCGAGAACGCCATCACCTGCGAGGCGGCGATCAACGATGGCGAGGTCGTGGCGACCCTGGCGGAGCGGCTGCTTGGCCGTGTCGCGGCTGATGACGTGCTGAAACCCGGCACCGACGAGGTGCTGGTCACCCGCAACGAGCTGATCGACGAACGCAAGGCGGATGCGATCGAGAAGGCCGGTGTCGCCACCGTCCGGATCCGGTCGCCGCTGACCTGCGAGGCCGAAGAGGGCGTCTGCGCGGCCTGCTACGGCCGTGACTTGGCACGCGGCACCAAGGTGAATATCGGCGAGGCTGTCGGCATCATCGCCGCGCAGTCGATCGGCGAGCCCGGCACGCAGCTGACGATGCGGACCTTCCACATCGGCGGCATCGCCCAGGGCGGTCAGCAATCCTTCCAGGAGGCCAGCCAGGAGGGCCGGATCGAGTTCCGCAACCCGAACTTGCTGACCAATGCGGCGGGCGAACACATCGTGATGGGCCGCAACATGCAGCTGGCGATCGTCGACGACAACGACGTCGAGCGGGCGAGCTTCAAGCTGGGCTATGGCACAAAGGTCTTCGTGGCCGAGGAGGCCCGGGTGAAACGGGGCGACAAGCTCTTCGAATGGGACCCCTACACCCTGCCGATCATCGCCGAGAAGGCCGGGCGCGCCAAGTTCGTGGACCTCGTGACCGGGATCTCGGTCCGCGAGGACACCGACGATGCCACCGGCATGACCCAGAAGATCGTGTCGGACTGGCGGACCGCGCCCAAGGGCAACGAGCTCAAGCCCGAGATCATCATCGTCGATCCCGAAACCGGCGAACCCGTGCGCAACGAGGCGGGCAACCCGGTGACCTACCCGATGTCGGTCGACGCCATTCTGTCGGTCGAGGACCAGCAGGACATCCGGGCCGGTGACGTGGTGGCGCGGATCCCGCGCGAGGGCGCCAAGACCAAGGACATCACCGGCGGTCTGCCGCGGGTGGCGGAACTGTTCGAGGCGCGGCGTCCGAAGGATCACGCCATCATCGCCGAGGTGGACGGCTATGTCCGGTTCGGCCGCGACTACAAGAACAAGCGGCGGATCACGATCGAGCCTGCGGACGACACGCTGCAGCCGGTCGAGTACATGGTGCCGAAGGGCAAGCACATCCCGGTGCAGGAAGGCGACTTCGTGCAGAAGGGCGACTACATCATGGACGGCAACCCGGCGCCGCATGACATCCTCGCCATCATGGGTGTCGAGGCTCTGGCGAACTACATGATCGACGAGGTGCAGGACGTCTACCGGCTGCAGGGCGTGAAGATCAACGACAAGCACATCGAGGTCATTGTCCGGCAGATGCTGCAGAAGTGGGAGATCTCCGACTCCGGCGACACGACGCTTCTGAAGGGCGAACATGTCGACAAGTCCGAGTTCGACGAAGCCAACGACAAGGTGCTGGCGCGCGGCGGACGTCCCGCCGAGGGCCAACCGATCCTTCTGGGGATCACCAAGGCCTCGCTGCAGACCCGGTCCTTCATCTCGGCGGCCTCGTTCCAGGAAACGACGCGGGTGCTGACCGAGGCGGCCGTTCAGGGCAAGCGCGACAAGCTGGTCGGCCTGAAGGAAAACGTCATCGTCGGCCGGCTGATCCCGGCGGGCACCGGCGGGGCCAGCCAGCGCGTGCGCCGCATCGCGGCCGAGCGCGACCAGAAGGTGATCGAGGCACGTCAGGCCGATGCGGTGGCAGCCGCCGCCCTGGCCGCGCCGATGGATCCCTTCGGCCCGCTGGACGACGACGATCTGGGTCTGGTCGAGACCCCGGAAAGCCGCGAAGAGTAATCCGGCAGACCGCCTGACCATCGAACGCCCCCGCCCGTACCGGCGGGGGCGTTTTTCTTTCCCCGGTCGCGTCCGGGACAGGCCCCAGACAGGCCCCAGACAGGCCCCGTGCAGGCCCCGTGCAGGCCCCAGACCGGCTTTCGGCAGTCTTTCGGCAGGCCGTCCCGCGCGGATAGCGCATTGGCGACAAAGGTTTCTTGCCGCTTTGTCGAGAATGCCGCAAACAGACCTTCGCCCGGGCGCCCGGGATGCTAAGGCAGTTCCATGACCACCCTCTCCGACAACATGCGCGGCGCCGTCCTGATGATGATCAGCATGGCCGCCTTCACCTTCAACGATGCCTGCATGAAGGCGGCTTCGGACAGCGTACCGTTCTTTCAGGCGGTGTTCCTGCGCGGGCTTGGCACCTCGGCGCTTCTGATCGTTTTCGGGCTGGCCACGGGCGGCCTCAGGCTGCGCCTGCCGCGCCGCGATCAGGGCCGGATTGCGCTGCGGACCCTGGCCGAGGTCGGGGCGGCCTATTTCTACATCACCGCGCTCTTTCACGCGCCGCTGGCCAATGTGACCGCCATCATCCAGGCGATCCCGCTGGCGGTGACGCTGGCGGGCGCGGTCTTCCTGGGCGCCCCTGTCGGCTGGCGGCGCTGGCTGGCGATCCTGGTCGGATTCGCGGGCGTCCTGCTGATCGTCCGGCCGGGGACCGAGGGCTTCACCCTCTATTCGGTCTATGCGCTGATCTCGGTCGCCTGCGTCACGCTGCGCGACCTCGTGACCCGAGGGCTGTCGGGGGCGGTGCCCTCGACCGCGGTCGCGACCTCCGCCTCACTGGGGGTCATGCTGTTCGCCGCGACCGGGCTTGCCGTCAGCGACGCGCGCTGGCTGCCCATCGCGCCGCTGGCCTGGGCACAGCTGACCGGGGCGACGCTTTTCCTGATCTTCGGCTATGTCACCTCGGTCGCGGCGATGCGCGTGGGCGACGTGGCCGTGGTCTCGCCATTCCGCTATACCGCGCTTCTCTGGGCGCTGCTGCTGGGGGCGGCGGTGTTCGGCGAATGGCCGTCGGGGCTCACCATTCTCGGTGCCTCGATCGTGGTCGCGACGGGGGTCTACACCTTCCACCGCGAGCGGCGGCTGGCGATCCGTCAGGGGCCGGTACCGCTTCGGATGCGCTAGCCGGGGCAGGGCGCGGGGCCCGGGCGGGCCAAGCGGTGTTGACACCCCGTTCGACTCGCCCTATACCGCGCCCACTTCGGGCTGGTGGATCCACCTGCCGCGCCTGATACCGAAACTGATGTGGTCATGATCCGGGCTCCCATGCCCCGATCCTCTGGAGCTACACCGCGTCGTTCCCGCGAACAGGGGAACGCATGCGGTTTTCGCGTTGCCGTTTGAGAATGGCGGGTGCGCACCGAAGACGAGATTTGAACGGGTTGCAATACGGGGAACCGGAATGCCGACGATCCAACAGCTGATCCGCAAGCCGCGGCAGCCGAAAGTGAAACGCCAGAAGTCGCAGCACCTGCAGGCCTGCCCGCAGAAACGCGGCGTCTGCACGCGCGTTTACACCACCACTCCGAAGAAGCCGAACTCGGCCATGCGGAAAGTCGCCAAAGTGCGTCTGACCAACGGCTTCGAGGTCATCAGCTACATCCCCGGCGAAAGCCACAACCTGCAGGAACACTCGGTCGTGCTGATCCGCGGCGGCCGGGTGAAAGACCTTCCCGGTGTCCGCTATCACATCCTCCGCGGTGTGCTGGACACCCAGGGCGTCAAAGACCGTAAGCAGCGCCGCTCGAAATACGGCGCGAAGCGTCCGAAGTAAGGAGAGACGTAGATGTCCCGCCGTCACGCTGCCGAGAAGCGCGAAATCCTGCCCGACGCCAAGTTTGGCGATCGCGTGCTGACGAAGTTCATGAACAACCTGATGGTCGACGGCAAGAAATCGGTCGCCGAACGCATCGTCTACAGCGCGCTCGACCGCGTCGAGACCCGCCTGAAACGCGCTCCGGTCGAGGTCTTCCACGAAGCGCTCGACAACGTGAAACCCGCCGTCGAGGTTCGCTCGCGCCGGGTCGGCGGTGCCACCTACCAGGTTCCGGTCGAAGTGCGCCCCGAGCGCCGCGAGGCCCTTGCGATCCGCTGGCTGATCGATGCCAGCCGCAAGCGCAACGAGAACACCATGGAAGAACGGCTTGCCGGCGAACTGATGGACGCGGTCCAGTCCCGCGGCACCGCCGTCAAGAAACGCGAAGACACCCACAAGATGGCCGACGCGAACAAAGCGTTCAGCCATTATCGCTGGTAACTGACCTTTAGCCTCTAGGACCCTTCCAATGGCCCGCGCTTATCCTCTTCAACGCTACCGGAACTTCGGGATCATGGCCCACATCGATGCGGGCAAGACCACGACGACCGAGCGCATCCTCTTTTACACCGGCAAGTCCCACAAGCTCGGCGAAGTCCATGACGGCGCCGCGACCATGGACTGGATGGAGCAGGAGCAAGAGCGGGGGATCACCATCACCTCGGCTGCGACCACGACCTTCTGGCAGCGCCAGGAAGATCCGTCCGCGGAAGGGACCTCGGACACCAAGTACCGGTTCAACATCATCGACACCCCCGGCCACGTCGACTTCACCATCGAGGTCGAACGCTCGCTGGCCGTGCTCGACGGTGCGATCTGCCTTCTCGACGCCAATGCCGGCGTCGAGCCGCAGACCGAGACCGTCTGGCGTCAGGCGGACCGCTACAAGGTTCCGCGCATCGTCTTCGTCAACAAGATGGACAAGATCGGTGCCGACTTCTTCAACTGCGTGAAGATGATCAAGGACCGCACCGGCGCGACCCCGTGCCCGATCGCCCTGCCGATCGGCGCCGAGGACAAGCTGGAAGGCATCATCGACCTCGTCACGATGGAAGAATGGACCTGGAAAGGCGAGGATCTGGGCGCGTCTTGGACCCGTCAGGAGATCCGTCCCGAGCTGAAGGACGAGGCCGATGAATGGCGCTCGAACCTCATCGAGCTCGCCGTCGAACAGGACGACGACGCGATGGAGGCCTATCTGGAAGGCAACGAGCCCGACACCGAAACGCTACACGCGCTGATCCGCAAGGGCACCCTGGCGCTGGCCTTCGTGCCGGTGACCGCGGGCTCGGCCTTCAAGAACAAGGGCGTGCAGCCGCTGCTGAACGCCGTGATCGACTATCTTCCCTCGCCGCTGGACGTGCCCGCCTATATGGGCTTCCTGCCCGATGACGAGACCGAAGAGCGCAACATCGCCCGTCATGCTGCCGATGACGAGCCCTTCTCGGCGTTGGCGTTCAAGATCATGAACGACCCCTTTGTCGGCTCGCTGACCTTCACCCGGATCTATTCCGGCGTGATGAAGAAGGGTGAGTCGATCCTCAACTCGACCAAGGGCAAGAAAGAGCGCGTCGGTCGGATGATGATGATGCACTCGAACAACCGCGAGGAAATCGATGAAGCCTTTGCGGGCGACATCATCGCGCTGGCCGGTCTGAAGGAAACCACCACGGGCGACACGCTTTGCGACGTCTCCAAGCCGGTGGTTCTGGAAACCATGACCTTCCCCGATCCGGTGATCGAGATCGCGGTCGAGCCGAAATCGAAGGCCGACCAGGAAAAGATGGCTCTGGCGCTGCAGCGTCTCGCGGCCGAGGATCCGTCCTTCCGCGTCGAGACCAACATCGAGTCCGGCCAGACCATCATGAAGGGCATGGGTGAACTTCACCTCGACATCCTGGTCGACCGCATGAAGCGGGAGTTCAAGGTCGAGGCGAATATCGGCGCTCCGCAGGTGGCCTACCGCGAAACCATCAGCCACAAGGCCGAGGTCGACTACACGCACAAGAAACAGACCGGCGGCACGGGCCAGTTCGCCCGCGTCAAGCTGGAAATCATGCCGACCGAACCGGGCGAGGGCTACTCGTTCGAAAGCCGGATCGTCGGCGGTGCGGTGCCGAAGGAATACATCCCCGGCGTCGAGAAGGGCATCAAGTCGGTCATGGATTCGGGCCCGCTGGCCGGTTTCCCGGTGATCGACCTCAAGGTCGCGCTTGTCGACGGTGCCTTCCACGACGTCGACTCGTCGGTTCTGGCGTTCGAAATCGCGACCCGCGCAGGGATGCGCGAAGGTCTCAAGAAGGCCGGTGCCCGGCTGCTTGAGCCGATCATGAAGGTCGAGGTGGTGACGCCCGAGGAATATACCGGTGGGATCATCGGCGACCTGACCAGCCGTCGCGGCATGGTGCAGGGCCAGGATACCCGCGGCAATGCCAACGTGATCAACGCCATGGTGCCGCTGGCCAACATGTTCGGCTACATCAACACGCTGCGCTCGATGTCCTCGGGCCGCGCCGTGTTCACGATGCAGTTCGACCATTACGAGCCGGTCCCGCAGAACATCAGCGACGAGATCCAGGCGAAATACGCCTGAACGTGACACGGGCCGGGCGCGCGCCCCTCGGCAGCGCCCGCCATCAAGGAACTAGAGGAGGCCACCATGGGTAAGGCAAAGTTCGAACGGACGAAACCGCACGTTAACATCGGCACGATCGGCCACGTTGACCACGGGAAGACGACGCTGACGGCTGCGATCACGAAGTACTTCGGGGACTTCAAGGCCTACGACCAGATCGACGCGGCGCCGGAAGAGAAAGCGCGCGGGATCACGATCTCGACGGCGCACGTGGAATACGAGACCGAGGCGCGGCACTACGCGCACGTGGACTGCCCCGGCCACGCCGACTACGTGAAGAACATGATCACGGGGGCTGCGCAGATGGACGGCGCGATCCTGGTGGTGAACGCGGCCGACGGCCCGATGCCGCAGACCCGCGAACACATCCTGCTGGCGCGTCAGGTGGGCGTGCCCGCGCTGGTGGTGTTCCTGAACAAGGTCGACCAGGTGGATGACGAAGAGCTGCTGGAGCTCGTGGAAATGGAAGTGCGCGAACTTCTGTCCTCCTACGACTTCCCCGGCGATGACATTCCGATCGTTGCGGGCTCGGCGCTGGCGGCGATGGAAGGCCGCGATCCGGAAATCGGCGAGACCAAGATCAAGGAACTGATGGCTGCGGTCGATGCCTACATCCCGACGCCGGACCGTCCGATCGACCAGCCGTTCCTGATGCCGATCGAGGACGTGTTCTCGATCTCGGGCCGTGGCACGGTTGTGACCGGCCGTGTCGAGCGTGGCGTTGTGAACGTGGGCGACGAGCTTGAAATCGTCGGCATCCGCGACACCAAGAAGACGACCTGCACGGGCGTCGAGATGTTCCGCAAGCTGCTGGATCGCGGCGAGGCGGGCGACAACATCGGGGCGCTGCTGCGCGGCATCGACCGCGACCAGGTGGAACGCGGCCAGGTTCTGTGCAAGCCGGGTTCGGTGACGCCGCATACGGTGTTCGAGGCCGAGGCCTATATCCTGACCAAGGAAGAGGGTGGCCGTCACACGCCGTTCTTTGCGAACTACCGTCCGCAGTTCTACTTCCGGACGACGGACGTGACCGGGACGGTTCAGCTGCCCGAGGGCACCGAGATGGTGATGCCGGGTGACAACCTGAAGTTCACGGTCGAGCTGATCGCGCCGATCGCGATGGAAGAGAAGCTCCGCTTCGCCATCCGCGAAGGCGGCCGCACCGTCGGCGCCGGCGTCGTCTCCAAGATCATCAAGTAACGAAAAGGCCCGGGCGGGTCCGTCGGACCCGCCCTTCAGCCTGAGGGCACAAAAACATGCAAAGTCAGAATATCCGCATTCGGCTGAAGGCCTTCGACTACCGCGTTCTGGATGCCAGCACGCAGGAGATCGTGAATACCGCCAAGCGGACCGGCGCCCAGGTGCGCGGGCCTATTCCGCTGCCGAACAAGATCGAGAAATTCACGGTTCTTCGTGGTCCCCACATCGACAAGAAGTCCCGCGATCAATGGGAAATCCGCACGCACAAGCGGCTTCTCGACATTATCGACCCGACCCCCCAGACCGTGGACGCGCTGATGAAGCTCGACCTGGCTGCCGGTGTCGACGTCGAAATCAAGGTTTGAGGAGGGCACCCGAGATGCGCTCTGGAGTTATCGCAAAGAAGCTGGGCATGACCCGGCTGTTCATGGACGACGGCCGTCAGGTGCCGGTGACGGTCCTGCAGCTTGACGGCTGCCAGGTCGTGGCCCAGCGGACTGTCGAAACCGACGGCTACACCGCGGTCCAGCTGGGCGCGGGCTCGGCCAAGGCCAAGCGCGTGTCGGCCCCGATGCGCGGCCACTTCGCCAAGGCCAGCGTGGCGCCCAAGCGGAAGCTCGCGGAATTCCGCGTGGCCCCCGAGAACCTGATCGGCGTCGGTGAGGAAATCACCGCCGACCACTATTTCGAAGGCCAGTTCGTCGATGTCAGCGGCACGTCGATCGGTAAAGGCTTTGCCGGTGTCATGAAGCGGCACAATTTCGGCGGCCTGCGCGCCTCGCACGGCGTGTCGGTCAGCCACCGCTCGCACGGCTCGACCGGTCAATGTCAGGACCCGGGCCGCGTGTTCAAGGGCAAGAAGATGGCCGGTCACCTGGGCTCGGCCCGCGTCACCACGCAGAACCTGCAGGTGGTGAAGACCGACGCCGATCGTGGCCTGATCATGATCAAGGGTGCCGTCCCCGGCGCCAAGGGCGGCTGGGTGACCATCAAGGACGCGGTCAAGAAACCGACCCCGGACAACCTGGTCCTGCCGGCGGCTCTGAAGTCGGCCACGGCCGAGGCGCCCGCTGCCGAAGCGACCGCCGAAGGAGGCGAAGAATGAAACTCGACGTGATCAAACTGGACGGCGCCAAGGCCGGCACCGTCGATCTCGGCGACGAGATCTTCGGCCTCGAGCCGCGCACCGACATCCTGCACCGCGTGGTGCGCTGGCAGCGCGCCCGCGCGCAGGCCGGCACCCATAAGGTCAAGACCCGGTCCGAGACCAGCTACTCGACCAAGAAGATCTATCGCCAGAAGGGCACCGGCGGCGCGCGTCACGGTGACCGGAACGCGCCGATCTTCCGCAAGGGTGGCGTCTACAAGGGCCCGACCCCGCGCAGCCATGCCCACGACCTGCCGAAGAAATTCCGCAAGCTGGGCCTCAAGCACGCGCTCAGCGCCAAGCTGAAGGCGGGCGAACTGATCGTTCTGGAATCGGCCGAGATGGCCGCGCCCAAGACCTCGGAACTGGCCAAGTCGGTCAAGAACCTGGGCTGGAAGCGCGTGCTGATCATCGACGGTGCCGAGGTGAACGAGAACTTCGCCATGGCGGCCCGCAACATCGAGGGTCTCGATGTGCTGCCGTCGATGGGCGCCAACGTCTATGACATCCTTCGCCGTGACACCCTCGTGCTCACCAAGGCGGGTGTCGAAGCCCTGGAGGCTCGACTGAAATGAGCGTGAAGCCCGAACATTACGACGTGATCCGCAAGCCGATCATCACCGAGAAAGCGACGATGGCCTCCGAGGCCAATGCCGTGGTCTTCGAGGTGGCGATGGACGCGAACAAGCCCGAGATCAAGGAAGCGGTGGAGAACCTCTTCGGCGTCAAGGTGAAGGCGGTCAACACCACCATCACCAAGGGCAAGGTCAAGCGGTTCAAGGGCATTCTCGGCCGCCGCAAGAACGTCAAGAAGGCCTATGTGACCCTCGAAGAGGGCAACACTATCGACGTGACCACCGGTCTCTGATAGAACGCCGCGAATCTTCGGCCCCGGCTCGACCGGGGCCGGATTTTTTCGACCAAGGCGGGGTTTTCGGACCCCTGACGACAACCGGACCAATCAGGTCCGAAGCTGACGGAAGACAGAAAGCATGGCACTCAAGTCGTACAAGCCGACGACGCCGGGCCAGCGTGGGCTGGTTCTGATCGACCGTTCCGAGCTTTGGAAAGGGCGCCCGGTCAAGACCCTCACCGAGGGCCTGACCAAATCGGGCGGCCGGAACAATGCCGGGCGGATCACGGCACGCCGCCGGGGCGGCGGGGCGAAACGCCTCTACCGCATCGTTGATTTCAAGCGGACCAAGTTCGATGTGGTCGGCACCGTTGAACGGATCGAATACGACCCGAACCGGACCGCCTTCATCGCCCTGATCCGCTACGAGGATGGCGAACAGGCCTACATCCTGGCGCCGCAGCGCCTGGGCGTCGGCGACAAGGTCGTCGCCTCGAAGAAGGCCGACGTGAAGCCCGGCAACGCGATGCCCTTCACCGGCATGCCGATCGGCACGATCGTTCACAACGTCGAACTGAAGCCCGGCAAGGGCGGCCAGATCGCGCGCGCCGCGGGCACCTATGCCCAGTTCGTCGGCCGTGACGGCGGTTATGCGCAGATCCGGCTGTCGTCGGGCGAGCTGCGCCTGGTCCGTCAGGAATGCATGGCGACCGTTGGCGCGGTGTCGAACCCCGACAACTCGAACCAGAACCTCGGTAAAGCCGGCCGCAACCGCCATCTGGGCAAACGCCCGTCGGTCCGCGGCGTCGTGATGAACCCGATCGACCACCCCCATGGCGGCGGTGAAGGCCGGACTTCGGGCGGCCGCCACCCGGTGACCCCCTGGGGCAAGCCGACCAAAGGCGCCAAGACGCGCCGCAACAAGGCGACCGACAAGTACATCCTCCGGTCCCGTCACGCGCGCAAGAAGGGTCGCTAAGCCATGTCTCGTTCTGTCTGGAAAGGCCCCTTCGTCGACTCTTATGTCCTCAAGAAGGCCGAGAAAGCCCGCGAGTCGAGCCGCAACGAGATCATCAAGATCTGGTCGCGCCGCTCGACCATCCTGCCCCAGTTCGTGGGGCTCACCTTTGGCGTCTACAACGGCCACAAGCATATTCCCGTGCTGGTGACCGAAGAGATGATCGGCCAGAAGTTCGGTGAATATTCGCCGACCCGGACCTATTACGGTCACGCGGCCGACAAGAAAGCGAAGAAGAGGTAAGCGTCATGGGCAAGGCAAAGAACCCCCGCCGCGTGGCCGAGAATGAAGCGATGGCCAAGACGCGCATGCTTCGCACCTCTCCGCAGAAGCTGAACCTGGTCGCTGCGATGATCCGCGGCAAGAAGGTCGACCGTGCGCTCGCCGATCTGACCTTCTCGAAGAAGCGGATCGCCGAAGACGTGAAGAAATGCCTTCAGTCCGCGATCGCCAACGCCGAGAACAACCACAACCTCGACGTCGACGAACTGATCGTGGCCGAGGCCTATGTGGGCAAGAACCTGACGCTGAAGCGCGGGCAGCCGCGCGCCCGTGGCCGGTTCGGCAAGATCATCAAGCCGTTCTCGGAACTCACCATCAAGGTCCGCCAGGTCGAGGAGCAAGCCTAATGGGTCACAAGGTCAATCCGATCGGCATGCGCCTCCAGGTCAACCGGACCTGGGACAGCCGCTGGTACGCCGACACCAAGGATTACGGCGATCTTCTTCTGGAAGACGTCAAGATGCGCGAGTTCATCAAGGACGAGTGCAAGCAGGCCGGCGTCAGCCGCATCATCATCGAGCGTCCGCACAAGAAATGCCGGGTGACGATCCACACGGCGCGTCCGGGCGTGATCATCGGCAAGAAAGGCGCGGATATCGAGACGCTGCGCAAGAAGCTTGCCAACATGACCAAGAGCGAGCTGCACCTGAACATCGTCGAGGTCCGCAAGCCCGAGCTTGACGGTCAGCTGGTGGCGGAATCGATCGCCCATCAGCTGGAACGCCGGGTCAGCTTCCGCCGCGCGATGAAACGGTCGGTGCAGAACGCCATGCGCATGGGGGCGCTGGGTATCCGGGTCAACGTGTCGGGCCGCCTCGGCGGCGCCGAGATCGCCCGGACGGAATGGTATCGCGAAGGCCGGGTGCCGCTGCACACGCTGCGCGCCGACATCGACTATGCCACCGCCGAAGCCACGACGCCCTACGGCATCATCGGCATCAAGGTCTGGATCTTCAAAGGCGAGATCATGGAGCACGATCCCAGTGCCCGCGACCGTCGTCAGGCAGAGCTCCAGGAGGGCGGGAGCGGCCCGTCCCGTCCGCGCCGCTGAGCCCTGAAGGAGAACAGAGATGCTGCAACCCAAGCGCACGAAATTCCGCAAGATGCACAAGGGCCGGATTCACGGCCAGGCTAAAGGCGGATTCGAGCTCAACTTCGGCCATTTCGGCCTGAAGGCGACCGAGCCCGAGCGAGTGACCGCGCGTCAGATCGAGGCTGCCCGCCGCGCCCTGACCCGCCACATGAAACGTCAGGGCCGGGTCTGGATCCGGATCTTCCCCGACACCCCCGTCTCATCGAAACCGACCGAGGTCCGGATGGGTAAAGGGAAGGGCTCCGTCGATTTCTGGGCCGCGAAGATCAAGCCGGGCCGGATCATGTTCGAGATCGACGGTGTCAACGAGGCCATCGCCCGCGAGGCGCTGCGTCTTGCGGCCATGAAGCTGCCGATCAAGACCCGGATCGTCGAACGCGAAGACTGGTAATTCCGGTCGCCTGAAATCACGAGGGGCCCCCGCGCCAAGGCGGGGGCCTTTCCTTTCCGGTGGTTCCCGAGGCGCGGCCCGGACGGGCGGATGCGATCGGGGCTTGCTTTATTCGGGTTAGGGGCTTATGCGGGCCTCTCATCCGCGAACCTCCATCGGAATCAGGGTGACCCTCGCGAGAGGCTTGGGGCCCTCCGTTGATGTTGAAAGGACGAAAAAGGCGATGAACGCCCAGGAACTGCGAGACAAGACGCCCGACCAGCTGCGCGATGCGCTGGCGAGCCTGAAGAAAGAGGCCTTCAACCTGCGCTTTCAGCAGGCCACGAGCGCGCTCGAGAACACCGCCCGCATCCGCGAAGTCCGCCGCGACGTCGCCCGCGTGAAGACGGTGCTGAACGAAAAAGCCGCCAAGGCGTCGGAATAAGGGGAGCCTGACAGATGCCCAAACGTATCCTGCAAGGCACCGTGACCAGCGATCTGAACGATCAGACCGTCACCGTCCTGGTCGAACGCCGCTTCACGCACCCCGTGCTGAAAAAGACCATCCGTAAGTCCAAGAAATACCGGGCTCACGACGAGAACAACACCTTCAAGGTGGGCGACACGGTCCGCATTCAGGAATGCGCGCCGAAGTCGAAGACGAAACGCTGGGAGGTGGTGGCGCAGGTCTGACCTGTACCGCCTTCCGGTTTGAGCGAAACCCTGGGACCAGTTCCCAAAGGTCGGGAGAAACCAAATGATCCAGATGCAGACCAATCTGGATGTCGCTGACAACTCCGGCGCACGCCGGGTGCAGTGCATCAAGGTCCTCGGTGGGTCCAAGCGGAAATACGCTTCTGTCGGCGACATCATCGTCGTTTCCGTCAAGGAAGCCATTCCGCGCGGCCGCGTCAAGAAAGGCGATGTCCGCAAGGCTGTCGTCGTGCGCACGGCCAAGGAAGTCCGTCGCGAGGACGGCACCGCGATCCGCTTCGATCGCAACGCCGCCGTGATCCTCAACAACAACAACGAACCTGTCGGCACCCGGATCTTCGGGCCCGTCGTGCGCGAACTGCGCGCGAAGAACTTCATGAAGATCATCTCGCTGGCTCCGGAGGTGCTCTGATGGCTGCCAAGCTTAAGAAGGGCGACAAGGTCGTCCTGCTCGCCGGCAAGGACAAGGGTCGTGAAGGCACCATCCTGTCGGTCGACCCCAAGGCCGGCAAGGCCGTGGTCGAGGGCCTGAACATGGCGGTCCGCCACCAGCGCCAGACCCAGACGAGCCAGGGCGGCCGCATGCCGAAAGCCATGCCGATCGACCTGTCGAACCTCGCCATGGTCGACCCCAAAGAGGGCGGCCCGACCCGCGTCGGCTTCCGCGTGGAAGACGGCAAGAAGGTTCGTTTTGCCAAGAAATCGGGGGAAGTGATCGATGCTTGATGCTGCCACCTACACCCCGCGCCTCAAGGCGCTCTACCGGGAAACCATCCGGGGCGCTCTGAAGGAAGAGTTCGCCTACAAGAACGACATGATGATCCCGCGGCTCGACAAGATCGTGCTGAACATCGGCTGCGGCGCCGAAGCGGTGCGCGATTCCAAGAAGTCGAAATCCGCCCAGGAAGACCTCAGCCGGATCGCCGGTCAGAAAGCGGTCATCACCAAGGCCAAGAAATCGATCGCCGGCTTCCGGGTCCGTGAGGACATGCCGCTCGGGACCAAGGTCACGCTGCGCGGCGACCGGATGTACGAATTCCTCGACCGCCTCATCACCATCGCGATGCCCCGCGTTCGCGACTTCCGGGGTGTCCCCGGCAAGTCCTTCGATGGCCGCGGCAACTACGCGATGGGCCTGAAAGAGCACATCGTGTTCCCCGAGATCGAGTACGACAAGGTCGACGAGGTCTGGGGCATGGATATCGTCATTGCCACCACCGCGAGCACCGACGCGGAAGCGAAGGCGCTGTTGAAGCATTTCAACATGCCGTTCAACAGCTGATCGCGGGAGGGAGAACACCACATGGCTAAGAAATCTATGGTCGAGCGCGAACTCAAGCGCCAGCGCCTGGTGGAGAAATACGCCGCCAAACGCGCCAAGCTGAAAGAAATCGCGACCAACGAGGATCTTCCGATGGAAGAGCGGTTCAAGGCGCGCCTCAAGCTCGCCAAGCTGCCGCGCAATTCCTCGGCTACCCGGCTGCACAACCGCTGCCAGCTCACCGGGCGTCCGCACGCCTATTACCGCAAGTTGAAAATCTCGCGGATCATGCTGCGCGATCTGGGCTCGATGGGCCAGATCCCCGGCATGGTGAAGTCGAGCTGGTAAGGAGGGGAAGAGATGTCTGTGAACGATCCTCTCGGCGATATGCTGACCCGCATCCGCAACGCGCAGATGCGTGGCAAATCGACGGTGCGTACGCCCGCCTCCAAGCTTCGTGCCTGGGTGCTGGACGTGCTGAAAGACGAAGGCTACATCCGCGGCTACGAGGCGACGACCGGCAAGACCGGCCTGCCCGAGCTGGAAGTCAGCCTGAAATACTATGAAGGCCAGCCGGTCATTCGCGAAGTCAAGCGCGTCTCGACCCCCGGCCGGCGCGTCTACATGAGCGTGAAGGACCTGCCCTCGGTGCGCCAGGGTCTGGGTGTCTCGATCGTGTCGACGTCGAAGGGCGTGATGTCGGATGCGGCTGCGCGGTCGGCGAATGTCGGCGGCGAAGTGCTCTGCACGGTGTTCTAAGGAGGAAGGCAATGTCTCGTATTGGTAAGAAACCGGTCGAGCTGCCGTCGGGTGTTTCGGCATCCGTCTCCGGCCAGACCGTCGAAGTGAAGGGGCCCAAGGGCACCCGCAGCTTTACCGCGACCGACGATGTCACCATCGCGGTCGAGGAAAACGCCGTCAGCGTCACCCCGCGCGGCACGTCCAAGCGCGCCCGTCAGCAATGGGGCATGTCCCGGACGATGGTTCAGAACCTCGTCAAGGGCGTGACCGAGGGCTTCAAGCGCGAGCTTGAGATCCAGGGCGTCGGCTACCGGGCCGCGATGCAGGGCAACGTGCTCAAGCTGAACCTCGGCTACTCGCACGAAGTCAACTTCGAGGTTCCGCAGGGCATCACCGTGACCGCCCCGAAACCGACCGAGATCGTGGTGGAAGGCATCGACCAGCAACAGGTCGGCCAGGTCGCCGCGAACATCCGCGAGTGGCGCGGCCCCGAGCCCTACAAGGGCAAGGGCATCCGCTACAAGGGCGAGTTCATCTTCCGCAAGGAAGGCAAGAAGAAGTAAGGGCGCGACAGATGGCAAACAGCAAAAGACACCTGTTCCTGAAACGCCGCCTGCGCGTTCGGAACAAGCTTCGCAAGATGAATGCCGGGCGGCTTCGCCTGTCGGTTCATCGCAGCAACAAGAACATCAGCGTGCAGCTGATCGACGACGTTCAGGGCGTGACCCTGGCCGCGGCGTCCTCGCTCGAGAAAGAGCTGGGCGTCATCGGCAAGAACAACGTCGAGGCGGCTGCCAAGGTGGGGTCGGCGATTGCCGAGCGCGCCAAGAAAGCCGGCGTCGAGGAATGCTACTTCGACCGCGGCGGCTTCCTCTTTCACGGCAGCGTCAAGGCCTTGGCCGACGCCGCGCGTGAAGGCGGCCTGAAGTTCTAAGGAGACGAGATATGGCAGAACGTGAGAACCGCCGGGACCGTCGCGATCGCGAGGAAACCCCGGAATTCGCCGATCGTCTCGTGGCGATCAACCGCGTGTCCAAGACCGTGAAGGGGGGCAAGCGCTTCGGCTTTGCCGCTCTCGTGGTGGTGGGCGACCAGAAAGGCCGCGTCGGCTTCGGCAAGGGCAAGGCCAAGGAAGTGCCGGAGGCGATCCGCAAGGCGACCGAGCAGGCCAAACGCAGCCTGATGCGCGTCCCGCTGCGCGAAGGCCGCACCCTGCACCATGACATCGAGGGCCGCCATGGCGCGGGCCGCGTCGTGATGCGCACCGCCCCGCAAGGGACCGGGATCATCGCCGGCGGTCCGATGCGCGCCGTGTTCGAGATGCTGGGCGTCCAGGACGTGGTCGCCAAGTCGATCGGTTCGCAAAACCCCTACAACATGATCCGCGCGACGCTGGACGGGCTTGCCCGCGAAAGCTCGCCGCGTCAGGTTGCGCAACGCCGTGGCAAGAAGGTCGCTGAAATCCTCAAGAAGGACGATGCGCCGGTTGCCGAAGCGGCCGAAGCGTAAGGAGATCCGAGCATGGCCAAGACCATCGTCGTCAAGCAGATCGGCTCGCCGATCCGCCGCCCCGACATCCAGCGCCGGACCCTGATCGGTCTGGGGCTGAACAAGATGCACAAGACCCGGGAACTGGAAGACACCCCCGCGATCCGCGGCATGGTCGCCAAGATCCCGCACCTGGTCGAGATCATCGAAGAACGCGGCTGATCGCCCGTTCGCAGATCTGAAAGGCGCTCCGGACATCCGGGGCGCCTTTTCCGTTTCGCGGGGACGCCCCGGCGCGGGCAGGGCAGCGCGGGGCAGGGCGGGGCGCCGGAAGCGGGCGCCCGCGAATCCCTTGCTTCGCGGCGGCTCTGCGTCTATACGCCCCCGGTGGCCCAGCAGGGCTGCACGAAACCAATCAAGAAACGCCGTGGCCGCCCAATTCGCTTCGGGGGCGCGTCCGGCAAAGGAGAAGCGACATGAAACTGCATGAACTGCGCGACAATGACGGCGCCGCCAAGAAAGCCAAACGGGTCGGCCGCGGCCCGGGCTCCGGCAAGGGCAAGACCGCCGGTCGCGGTATCAAGGGTCAGAAATCCCGCTCGGGCGTGGCGATCAACGGGTATGAGGGCGGTCAGATGCCGCTCTACCAACGTCTGCCCAAGCGCGGCTTCAACAAGCCGAACCGCAAGGCCTATGCGGTGGTGAACCTGGGCCTGATCCAGAAATTCGTCGACGCCGGCAAGCTCGATGGCTCGGCCGCGATCACCGAAGATGCGCTGATCGCCTCGGGTCTGGTGCGCCGCAAGCTCGATGGCGTCCGCGTGCTGGCGAAAGGCGAGGTGACTTCGAAGCTTTCGATCGAAGTCACCGGCGCGTCGAAAGCCGCCATCGAGGCGGTCGAGAAGGCCGGCGGGTCGCTCAAGGTCGCGACCGTTTCGGCCGAGGCCGCGTAAGGCTTCGAATTAAGGGATTGTGGGCGGCGTCCTCGCCGCTTAAATCTGCCCTAGTTTTCCAATGCGCCGCCGGAGCCGGAAGACGGTCCGGCGGCGCTGTCCTTGAAAGAGGCTCAGCATGGCATCAGCAGCAGAGCAAATGGCGGCGAACATGAGCTGGGGGGCCTTCGGCAAGGCCACCGAGCTTCGCCAGAGGATCCTGTTCACCCTGGGGCTTCTGATCGTCTACCGGCTTGGCACCTACATCCCCGTTCCCGGCATCGACGGGGCGGCGCTTCGCGACTTCATGGAGCGCGCCTCGACCGGGCTCGGCGGCATCCTGTCGATGTTCACCGGCGGCGCGCTGGGACGGATGGGGATCTTCGCTCTGGGGATCATGCCGTATATCTCGGCCTCGATCATCGTCCAGCTTCTGGCGGCGATGGTCCCGCAGCTCGAGGCGCTCAAGAAAGAGGGCGAACAGGGCCGCAAGAAGATCAACCAGTATACCCGCTACGGCACGGTGTTGCTGGCGGCCTTCCAGGCCTACGGTCTGGCGGTCAGCCTCGAGGCGGGCAATCTGGCGACCGATCCGGGCTGGTTCTTCCGGGCCTCGACGGTCATCACCATCGTCGGCGGCACCATGTTCCTGATGTGGCTGGGCGAACAGATCACCGCGCGGGGCGTCGGCAATGGCATCTCGCTGATCATCTTCGTCGGCATCATCGCCCAGGCTCCGGCGGCGCTGGCGCAGTTCCTCAGCCAGGGGCGGTCCGGCGCGATCCATCCGGGCGTGATCATCGGCGTTCTGGTGATGGTCGTCCTGGTGATCGCCTTCGTGGTCTTCATGGAACGCGCGCTGCGCAAGATCCATATCCAGTATCCGCGCCGTCAGGTCGGCATGAAGATGTATGACGGCGGGTCGAGCCACCTGCCGGTCAAGGTCAACCCGGCGGGCGTCATCCCGGCGATCTTCGCCTCGTCGCTGCTGCTGTTGCCCACGACCATCTCGACCTTCTCGGGCGCCCAGACCGGTCCGGTGATGTCGGTGATCCTGGCCTATTTCGGGCCCGGTCAGCCGCTGTACCTGCTGTTCTTCTCGGCCATGATCGTGTTCTTCACCTACTTCTACACGTTCAACGTGGCCTTCAAGACCGAGGACGTGGCCGACAACCTCAAGAACCAGAACGGCTTCATCCCCGGCATTCGGCCCGGCAAGCGAACCCAGGACTATCTGGACTATGTCGTGACCCGGGTTCTGGTGCTGGGCTCGGCCTATCTGGCGCTCGTGTGCCTCCTGCCCGAGATCCTGCGCTCGCAGCTGGCCATTCCGTTCTACTTCGGCGGTACGTCCGTCCTGATCGTGGTCTCGGTGACGATGGACACGATCCAACAGATCCAGTCCCACCTGCTGGCGCATCAGTACGAGGGGCTGATCGAGAAATCGCAACTCAGGCGCAAGCGCAAAGGCGCAAGAAAAGGGACAGCTCGCAGATGAACATCATCCTACTGGGCCCCCCCGGAGCCGGTAAGGGTACGCAAGCCCGCCGGCTCGTGGAGGAACGGGGCATGACCCAGCTTTCCACCGGTGACATGCTGCGCGAGGCGCGCAGCTCGGGCACCGAGATGGGACGGAAGGTGGCCGAGGTCATGGACCGCGGCGAACTGGTGACCGACGAGATCGTGATCGGCCTGATCGCCGAAAAGCTCGAGTCGGGCGCCGGGGGCGGGTTCATCTTCGACGGCTTTCCGCGGACGCTGGCCCAGGCCGATGCGCTTGGCGCGCTGCTGGACCGGATGGGGCAAAAGCTCGATGCGGTGATCGAGATGCGCGTCGATGACGAGGCGCTCGTCGCCCGGATCACCGCGCGGTCGACCTGCGGCAGCTGCGGCGAGGTCTACAACGACCTGACCAGGCCGATCCCGGCCGACGGCAAATGCACCAAATGCGGCGGCACCGAATTCAAGCGCCGGGCCGACGACAACGAGACCAGCCTGCGGCAGCGGCTGATGGAATACTACAAGAAGACCTCGCCGCTGATCGGCTATTACTATGCCAAGGGCGACCTGACCGGGGTCGACGGCCTGGCGGAGATCGACGAGGTCTCGGGCGCGATCAAGGCCATTCTGGACGCCTGATCCGGACGGTCCGCCCCGGCATGGCGGCGGGCCGTCACACCTGATCGGGCTTTCTGATCTGGGCGGCGAATTCGGGGATGCGGGGCTTGATGTAGGCATAGAACGCCTTGTTCCGTTCGCCCGGATCCTTGATGCCCTTGATCTGCTCGATGGCGGCGTTGAGCACGTTCACCACCTTCTTGCTGGTCTGGAACTTGGCGGCCAGCCCGCGCGACGGGTGCCAGCCGGTGACGACGCCTTCGAGCGTGGTGAACACCTCGAACAGCTTCCTGTCCTTGGGCGGTGCCCCGGTCGTGGGGTCGAAGGCGCTGTCGGGGCCGGTGACGGGCTCGATCCAGTCGGGCAGCTTTTCCTTGGGGGTCTTGACCAGCTGGTTCGACAGCCAGCTCTTGAAGGCGCGGTCCCAGGCCTTGGCGGCCTCCTTCTTGCGCTCTTCCTCGGTCTTGGTCGCGTCGGTTTTGTCGTAAAGACTGGCCAGGAGCTTGGGCGAGCCGTCCTTGAAGATCTTGCGGGCCTTGCTCATGTCCATGTTGAACTGCTGTGTCACCCGCTCGGGGGTCTGCTCCTTTTCCGGTCCGCTGCCATGGGTCGTCCGGATGCGCCCGCCCTCGGGGAAATAGACACTGCCGATGATGCCGTCCTTCAGGCTGCAGATCAGCGTCACCTCCTCGTTGCCGCCAAGCTCGTCCAGCGCCCATTTCGGGATGCCGGTTTCCTTCTTCCAGGCCGGCGTCTCGTTCGGGCCGTAGGTGGGCAGGAAGGGGCTCGACGAGGTGTCGACCTCGCGCTGCAGGGCCGGGCCGAGGGCGCGCAACCGCTGGACAGGGGCGCTGGTCTCGGCAAGGCCCCTGAGGGTGTCGAGCGGGGCGGTCGCCGACACGGGCGAGGGGGCGTGGCGCGGTGCGGTGGCGGCGGTCCTGGCGGGCACGCGCGGACGGGACCGTGTGTCAGAAGACTTCACGCGGATCCTCCTTTCTGGCAGGACATGCGAACGCTGCTGCCGCGGCCCGCGGGCGAGGGATACAACCGAAAGGATAGCGCTGCGGCGGCCGTCGGTCCATCGCGATGGTGGCCGGGGCGCGATGCGGCGAATGGGCGGCAAATCCGCGAAATGGATCTTGACAGCTTATGAATGCCCTTGACGGGTCCGCAGAATCGCCCTACGCACGGCGTCTCGATAGAGAATCGACCAATTGCCGCAGGCGGGTGAAGCTGACCCGGAGCGGCGGTCCGATCAAGGCGGCCCGGAGGCGACAGGCTTTCGGGCCATAGTTGTGAAAAAAGGTTCTGGAGCGACGGAACCGCAACGAAAGGAATATTGCGCGTGGCACGTATTGCTGGCGTCAACATCCCCACCGGGAAACGGGTGCCGATCGCCCTGACCTACATCCATGGCATCGGTCCGACCACGGCCGACGCGATCTGCGAGGCCGTCGGCATCGACAAGACCCGCCGGGTCAACGAGCTGTCGGACGCCGAGGTGCTGTCGATCCGCGAACATATCGACGCCAACCTGACCGTCGAGGGCGACCTGCGCCGCGAAGTCCAGATGAACATCAAGCGCCTGATGGACCTCGGCTGCTATCGCGGCCTGCGTCACCGCCGCAACCTGCCGGTTCGCGGTCAGCGGACGCATACCAACGCCCGTACCCGCAAGGGGCCGGCGAAACCCATCGCCGGCAAGAAGAAATAAGGGAGGGCTCGAGATATGGCACGCGATAAAACCCGGGTCCGCCGCAAGGAACGCAAGAACATCGCCGCCGGTGTGGCGCATGTGAATTCGTCCTTCAACAACACCAAGATCCTGATCTCGGACGTTCAGGGCAACGCCATCGCCTGGTCGTCGGCCGGGACCATGGGCTTCAAGGGCTCGCGCAAGTCGACCCCCTATGCTGCCCAGATGGCTGCCGAGGATGCCGGCCGCAAGGCTCAGGAACATGGCGTCAAGACGCTCGAAGTCGAAGTGCAGGGCCCCGGTTCGGGCCGTGAAAGCGCGCTGCGCGCGCTGGCTGCCATCGGCTTCAACATCACGTCGATTCGCGACGTGACCCCGATCGCGCATAACGGCTGCCGTCCGCCGAAACGCCGCCGGGTCTGATTTCGTACCTTTCGCTCGGGCTGCGCGGCTTCCGCGTGGCCCGCGCCTGTCTTAATTGACCTCGGGCGTCTGCTGCTTCTGGACATGGGCTGCGGGCAGGAATTGAGGAGACACGCATGATCCACAAGAACTGGCAGGAACTCATCAAGCCGACCCAGCTCGAGATCAAGCCGGGTAACGATCCGGCGCGTCAGGCGACGGTCGTGGCCGAGCCGCTGGAACGCGGCTTCGGGCTGACGCTTGGCAACGCGCTGCGGCGGGTGCTGATGAGCTCGCTGCAGGGGGCGGCCATCACCTCCGTCCAGATTGACAACGTGCTGCATGAGTTCTCGTCGGTGGCCGGGGTCCGCGAGGATGTCACCGACATCGTGCTGAACCTCAAGGGCGTCGCTCTGCGGATGGATGTCGAGGGGCCGAAACGGCTGTCGATCTCGGCCAAGGGGCCGGGCGTCGTCACCGCCGGCGATATCTCGGAAAGCGCCGGGATCGAGGTCCTGAACCGCGACCACGTGGTCTGCCACCTCGATGACGGGGCCGACCTGTTCATGGAACTGACCGTGAACACCGGCAAGGGCTATGTCGCTGCCGACAAGAACCGGCCCGAAGACGCGCCGATCGGTCTGATCCCGATCGATGCGATCTATTCGCCGGTCAAGAAGGTCGCCTACGACGTCCAGCCAACCCGCGAGGGCCAGGTGCTGGACTATGACAAGCTGACCCTGAAGATCGAGACCGACGGGTCGGTCACGCCGGACGACGCCGTGGCTTTCGCCGCGCGCATCCTGCAGGACCAGCTGTCGATCTTCGTCAACTTCGACGAGCCGGAATCGGCCAGCCGCGAGTCGGACGATGACGGGCTCGAGTTCAACCCGCTTCTGCTGAAGAAGGTGGATGAACTGGAACTGTCGGTCCGCTCGGCGAACTGTCTGAAGAACGACAATATCGTCTATATCGGCGACCTCATTCAGAAGACCGAGGCCGAGATGCTGCGGACCCCGAACTTCGGCCGCAAGTCGCTGAACGAGATCAAGGAAGTGCTGTCCGGCATGGGCCTGCACCTTGGCATGGATGTCGAGGAATGGCCGCCGGAAAACATCGAGGAACTGGCGAAGAAATTCGAGGACCAGTTCTGAGGCGCCTCGTTCGCGCCGGGCGGCAGGTTCGCCCGGCGTGCAAGACCCGGGCAATTCCGCCCCAAGGAGAGCGGCCCCAAACGCAGGACCGCCAGACAAAGCAAAACATAGGAGTTTGAAATGCGTCACGCCCGCGGCTATCGCCGCCTCAACCGGACCCACGAACACCGCAAGGCGCTGTTCGCCAACATGGCCGGCTCGCTGATCGAGCACGAGCAGATCAAGACGACGCTGCCCAAGGCCAAGGAACTCAAGCGGATTGCCGACAAGCTGATCACGCTTGGCAAGCGCGGCGACCTGCATGCCCGCCGTCAGGCCGCGGCCCGTCTCAAGCAGGACGCCCATGTGGCGAAACTCTTCGAGGTGCTCGGCCCGCGCTATGCCGAACGCAATGGCGGCTATGTCCGCGTGCTGAAAGCCGGTTTCCGCTATGGCGACATGGCCCCGATGGCCATCGTCGAATTCGTGGACCGCGATCTCGACGCCAAGGGCCTTGCGGACCGCGCCCGGCTGGAAGCCGAAGAGACAGCCGAAGACTGAGCTCTTCCCGGCCCGCCGGGCCGGCCCGCCTCGCGCGGGCCCAGGCGGGCCGACACCGGCGCATCGGAAACGACGCACCGGAAGTGAAGCATCGGAAAAGCGACCGGGACTTCTTCGGGAAAGCCGGAAAACCCTGGAAAAACACGGGGCCCAGCCTTTCGGCAGGGCCCCTTCGTTTTCGTTCCCTTGGACCCACGCCCCCCCAGGCGCCATGATCTCAGGCCGCGTTACGGCGGCCCTTGGGTTCGCCCGAGCGCTCTTGCGCCGTCGGGCCAGCATTCTCGATGCGCGCAACCGCGTCATCGAGCAGGGATCGAAGCTGGGCATCCTCCACCTGTGCCGAGCCCGCATATTCCAGGATCTCGGTCCGAACGGGTGTCGGCAAGCGCATGACACGATTGAACAAACCAGGATGCATTGCCCGCACTGATTGCTCCGACAGACTCAAAAAAACTATACGTAACCGACGCCAATTTACGGTTGACTGGCATCGAGGCAACTTGTCTAAAAAGCCATGTTCGAAAAGTCGGTGTTCGATCGGGAACTGCGGACCCTCGATGCGCTTGCGCCTCAGGGATACAATATCGGCTTGCATATCCGCTTTACATCCCCGTTGCTCGCATTCCAGACGTATGCGCCAGAGTGGCTGGCGCGTTATACCGAACATGGCTACCTCCTGCGCGACCCGTCGGTCGCCTGGGGCTTCTCAACCACCGGCGCGACACGGTGGAGCAATGACAACATTCCCGACCCGTTCGGCATTTTCGTCGATGCCGCGCGGTTCGGTCTCAAGTACGGCGTTACGATCTCCTGGGGGCCGATAACCTCCAGAACCATTGCGAGTGTGGCAAGAGCAGATCGGGAATTCGAGGATAGCGAGATCGCCCAGATCGAAGCCCTCGTGCGTCGTCTCCACGACATGACCGAGCCACCGCAAGAGCTTACCAAGGCTCAGATCGATGCGCTGAAATGCATTGCGGATGGCGATCGCCATGCAGCTGCGGCCTGCAAGCTGGGAATCTCCGAAAGTGCACTCAAGGCCAGACTGTCCTCTGCGCGACAGAGGCTGATGGCACGCACGACGGCCGAAGCGATTCAGCGCGCAAAAGACTACAGACTGCTTTGAACGCAGTCGCCCTCCGCACGGTTCTTACCCACCACCACCCTGCAGGAGGCACCTATGCAGACCACGACTCTCTCCTTTGAAAATCTACACAACCATGGCGAGCTTTTTGCGAACATGCTTCGCGCAAGGCGCGATCTGTTCATCGAACGCAACAAGTGGGACCTGCCCGAGGCCATGGGCATGGAATACGACCAGTACGACACCCCCGCCAGCCGCTGGGTCGTCGTGCATGACGATCTGGGCCAGGTTCTGGCCGGCAACCGGCTGACCCCCACCACGGCGCGCTGCGGGATCTATTCCTACATGATCCGCGATGCGCAGAAGGGGCTTCTGGACACGATCCCGTCGCATCTTCTTCACGACGAGGCTCCGGTCGGCGAAACCGTCTGGGAAAGCTCGCGCTGCTTCGTGACCCAGAAGGTGCCGCTGCATCTGCGCCGGCCGATCTACTTCAACCTGGTGCAGGAGCTGGCCCGCGCCGCCCGAAGCCTCGGCGCGACCCAGTGCCTGGCGCTTCTGAATGCCAACTGGCCGCTCTGGAACAAGCGCGTGGGCATCGACATGACCGCGATGGGGCCGGTGATGGAAATCGACGGGATCCGGAACCAGGTGATCTCGATGAACTTCGCCGCCAACCTTCACTAGACCCTCCGGACCGGTGAGGGGGCCGGGGCGCGCATCCGCAAGGGGCGCCCCGGCCCGACCCGGGTCCTGTCCCGGTCCCGGCGGCCGTTGAACTTATGCGCGTGGGGCCGCATATGATCGGCCATGCCGCCGATCCGGAGCCGTCCGATGACCCGATTTGTCACCTGTCTCTGTCTTGCCCTGACCGCCGCGCCCCTGTGGGCCGAGACCCGCGCGCCCGGCAGCCGCGCCGAGATCCAATTGAGCTTTGCCCCGGTGGTGCGCGAGGCCGCCCCGGCGGTGGTCAACGTCTTCACCAGCCGCACGGTCGCCGACGTGCCGACGCCCTTCGCGGCCGATCCCTTCTTTTCCGATCTCTTCCGCAATTTCGGCCGCGCCCAGCCCCGGGTCGAGAACGCGCTGGGATCGGGGGTGATCGTGTCGCCCGACGGGATGGTCGTGTCGAACTACCATGTCGTGGGCCGCGCGGATCAGATCCGGGTCGTTCTGGCCGACCGCCGCGAATTCGACGCGCAGGTGCTGCTGGCCGATGAAGAGGCCGATCTGGCCGTCCTTCAGTTGACTGGCGCCCGCGATCTGCCCTCGCTGCCCTTGCGCGATTCCGACGAGATCGAGGTCGGCGATCTGGTGCTGGCCATCGGCAACCCCTTCGGGATCGGTCAGACCGTCAGTTCGGGCATCGTCTCGGGGCTCGCCCGCTCGGGGCTCTCGATCGGCGGCGGGCGCGGCTATTTCATCCAGACCGACGCGGCGATCAACCCGGGCAATTCCGGCGGCGCGCTGGTCGACATGGCCGGGCGGCTCGTCGGCATCAATACCGCGATCCTGTCGCGTTCGGGCGGGTCGAACGGCATCGGCTTCGCGATTCCCGCCAATCTGGTCTCGCGCTTCATCGAGCAGGCCCAGACCGGCGCGCGCCGGTTCCAGCGGCCCTGGGCGGGGCTTTCCGGCCAGCCGGTCGATGCGGGCCTGGCCGAGGCGCTGGGGATGGACACGCCGCGCGGCGTCGTGCTGAGCAAGCTGCATCCCGAAAGCCCGTTCCGCGCGGCAGGGCTGGGCGTCGGCGATGTGGTGCTGACGCTGGGCGGCGATCCGGTCAACACCCCGCAAGAGATGCTGTTCCGCCTCTCGGCCGAGGGCGTGGGGCGCCAGATCGAGGTCAGCTATCTGCATCAGGGCGATGGGCGGCCCCGCACCGCCCGCGTCGATCTGATCGCCCCGCCCGAGACGCCGCCGCGCGACCCGCTGACGGTGCGCGGGCAAGGGGTGCTGGCGGGGCTGTCGGTCGTGAACCTCAATCCCGCCGTGCTGCAGGAAAACGGCCTGCCCTCGGGGCTTGCGGGCGTTCTGGTCACCGATCCCGGCTCGGTCGGCGGCCGCGTCGGGCTGGCGCCCGGCGACATCCTGCTGCAGATCAACGACCGCCCCGTCGCCACCACCGCGGATGTGGCGCGGGCCGCGCGCGAGGGCGGGCGCAGCTGGTATGTCGAATATCTTCGGGGCGGGCGGCGCAGCGTCTTGCGCTTCCGTGTCTGACGGGTTCGGCGTAGGCTCCGCCGATGGCTGACCTTTTCGACCAGACCCCCAAGACCGCGCCCGGCCGGACCGGCGCCGGGCCGCGCCCGCTGGCCGACCGGCTGCGGCCGCGACGGCTGGCCGAGGTAATCGGGCAGGACCATGTGTTGGGGCCCGAGGCGCCGCTGGGGGTGATGCTGGCCTCGGGCACGTTGTCGTCGCTGATCTTCTGGGGGCCGCCCGGCGTCGGCAAGACCACCATCGCCCGGCTGCTGGCGGACGAAACCGACCTGTCCTTCGTGCAGATCAGCGCGATTTTCTCGGGGGTGGCCGATCTGAAGAAGGTGTTCGAGGCGGCGCGGCTGCGACATGAGAACGGGCAGGGGACGCTTCTGTTCGTCGACGAGATCCACCGTTTCAACAAGGCCCAGCAGGACGGGTTTCTGCCGCATATGGAGGATGGAACGATCCTTCTGGTGGGGGCCACGACCGAAAACCCAAGCTTCGAGCTGAACGCGGCGCTGCTGTCCCGGGCGCAGGTGCTGGTGCTGGAACGGCTCGCCCCCGTGCATCTGGAGCTGCTGGCGCAGCGCGCCGAACACGAGATCGGCCGCCCGCTGCCCCTGACCGGCGAGGCCCGGGACGAGCTGATCGCCATGGCCGACGGCGACGGGCGCGCGCTTCTGAACCTGATCGAGCAGGTCATGGCCTGGAAGGTGACGGGGCCTCTCGCGCCCGCGGATCTGGCGCGGCGGCTGCAGAAGCGGGCTGCGCAATACGACAAAAGCGGCGACGGCCATTACAACCTGATTTCCGCGCTGCACAAGTCGGTGCGCGGATCGGACCCCGATGCCGCGCTTTACTGGCTGACCCGGATGCTGGAGGGCGGCGAAGACCCGCGCTTTCTGGCCCGCCGCATCACCCGCATGAGCATCGAGGATATCGGCCTTGCCGATCCGCAGGCCCAGACGATCTGCCTGGATGCCTGGTCGGTCTATGAACGGCTGGGCTCGCCCGAGGGCGAACTGGCGCTGGCGCAGGCGGTGATCTATCTCGCGCTCGCGCCGAAATCGAACGCGGGCTACAGCGCCTACAAGGCGGCGCGGCAGGCGGCGCAGAAGACGGGGTCGGAACCTCCGCCCAAGCATATCCTGAACGCGCCGACCCGGCTGATGAAGGACCAGGGCTATGGTGCGGGCTATCAGTACGACCACGAAGCCGAGGATGGCTTTTCGGGCCAGAACTACTTTCCCGAAAGCATGCGGCGCGGCGTCTACTACACGCCCGTCGAACGCGGTTTCGAACGCGAGCTGAAACGGCGGCTGGACTATTTCTCAAAGCTCCGCGACCGGCGGCAGGACAGTTGACAAGCCCGCGCGGCGGCGCGATGGGAAGCCCATGACTGGCGCGACACTCCTGCAAGTCGCCCTCGGGGGCGCAATCGGCTCCGTTGGCCGCTATCTGTCCGGCGTGGCGATGACCTCGCTTCTGGGGCGCGGCTTTCCCTGGGGCACGATCTTCGTCAATATCCTTGGCTCGTTCCTGATGGGGGTGCTGATCGTGGTTCTGGCCAAAAAGGGCGGCACGCCCTACGCGCCCTTCTTCCAGATCGGCCTGCTGGGCGGGTTCACCACCTTCTCGTCCTTCTCGCTGGATGCGCTGACGCTTTACGAACGCGGCCAGGCCGAACTGGCGATGGCCTATGTGGCCGGGTCGCTGATCTTGTCGCTGGGGGCCATCGCGCTGGCCTTCTGGCTGATGCGGAGTGTTCTGGCATGAGCGGTGTGCAGACCCTGACCGTGGCCCCCGGCGATGGCGACCAGCGGCTCGACCGCTGGTTCCGGCGGCAGTTTCCCCATGTTTCGCAGGGGCGCATCGAAAAGCTCTGCCGCAAGGGCGAGATCCGGGTCGATGGCGGCCGGGTCAAGCCCGCCACCCGGCTCGAGGCGGGCCAGAAGGTGCGGGTGCCGCCGCTGCCCGATCCGGGCGAGGTCGAGGCCGCGCCCAAGCCCAAGGTCTCGGACGCCGATGCAGAGATGATCCGCAGCTGCGTGATCTTCCGCGACGCCCATATCATCGCGCTGAACAAGCCGCCGGGCCTGCCGGTGCAAGGCGGCAGCGGGCAGGCGCGCCATGTCGACGGCATGGGCGAGGCGCTGCGCTTCGGCTATGACGAGAACCCGCGCCTCGTGCACCGGCTCGACCGCGACACCTCGGGCGTGCTGATCCTCGCGCGGACCCGCGCCATCGCCAAGGACCTGACCGCCGCCTTCCGCGCCCGCGAGACCCGCAAGATCTACTGGGCCGTGGTGGCGGGCGTGCCGCATCCGCGGATGGGCACGATCCGCTTCGGGCTGGTCAAGGCGCCGGGGCACGGCTCGGGCGGCGAGGGCGAAAAGATGCTGTGCATCCATCCCGCCAAGGTCGACCAGACCGAGGGCGCCAAGCGCGCCACCTCGGATTACGCGGTGCTGTCGGCGCTGGGGACGCGGGCCAGCTGGTGCGCGCTTGTGCCGGTGACGGGGCGCACCCATCAGTTGCGCGCGCATATGGCCGAGATCGGGCATCCTATCGTCGGCGACGGCAAATATGGCGGCTCGGGGCAGGAAAACCTGGGCGAGGGCTGGGGCGCGCAGCTGGGCGGCGAGATCAGCCGCAAGCTGCATCTGCATGCCCGCCACCTGTCGCTGACCCATCCTGTGACCGGGGCGCATCTGAAACTGACCGCACCGCTGCCGCCGCATATGAAGCGCACCTGGGACATGCTCGGCTGGTCCGAGGCCGACGTGCCGACCGACCCGTTCGAGGATCTGGAATGACCGCGCGCCGCCTTGCCCTTTTCGATGTCGACGGCACCCTTGTCGACAGTCAGGCCCATATCGCCGGCGCGATGGCGGCGGCCTTTGCCGCCGAGGGCCTGCCGCTGCCCCCCCCGCACGAGGTGCTTGGCGTCGTCGGCCTGTCGCTGCCGCTGGCGCTGGCGGCGCTGGCGCCCGATGCGTCCGCCGAGCGGCTCGACCGCATGGTCGAGGCCTACCGGCAGCAGTTCTTCGCGCTCAGGGTCGGGCAGGCGGCCTCGCCGCTTTTCCCTGGCGCGCGCGAGGCGCTGGCCCTGCTGGCCGGTGTCGAGGGGCTGGAGCTGGGCATTGCCACCGGCAAGTCCCGGCGCGGGCTCGACGCGATCCTAAAGGCGCATGGGCTGGCCGGACAGTTCGCCACCCGGCAGGTGTCGGACGACCATCCCTCGAAGCCGCATCCCTCGATGGTGCTGGCCGCGCTGGCCGAGACCGGGGTCGCGCCCGACCGGGCGGTGATGATCGGCGACACCGAATTCGACATGGAAATGGGCCGCGCGGCCGGTGTTCGCACCCTGGCCGTGGCCTGGGGCTATCACCCGGCCGACCGTCTGGGGGCGGCGGACGCGGTGGTCGAGCGCTTTGCCGACCTGCCCGCGGCGGTGCTGGCGCTGGTGGGAGAGACGGCATGACCGAATGGGCGCTCAAACGGTTCTGGACCCAGGCGGGCATCGACGCGGCCGAAGGCGGCTTTGCGGTGCTGCTGGACGGGCGTCCGGTCAAGACCCCGGCCAAGATGCCGCTGGTGGTGCCGACCCGCGCCATGGCCGAGGCCATCGCGCTTGAATGGGACGCGCAGGACGATCAGGTTGCGCCGCTGAGCATGCCGGTCACCCGGGCCGCCAATGCCGCCATCGACAAGGTGCGTGTGCAGCGGGCAGAGGTGGCCGAGCTGATCGCCGCCTATGGCGAAAGCGATCTTCTGTGTCACCGCGCCGAGAATCCGCCCGCGCTGGCCCACCGTCAGGCGGCGGCATGGGACCCCTTGCTGGCCTGGGCGGCCGAGGCGCTGGGCGCGCCGCTGACCCCCACGGCGGGGGTGATTCCGATGCGTCAGCCCGCCGAGAGCCTGGCACGGCTCCGGGCCCGCGTCGCCGGTTTCGACCCGTTCGAGCTGACCGCGCTGCACGATCTGGTCGGGCTCTCGGGGTCGCTGGTGATCGGGCTGGCCGCCGCCGAGGCGGTCGAGACCCCCGAACGGTTGTGGGATCTGTCACGGATCGACGAGACCTGGCAGGAAGAGCAATGGGGCAGCGATGCCGAGGCCGCCGAGGTCGCGGCCGCCCGGCGGCGCGACTTCCTGCAGGCCCGGCATTTCCTCGATCTGTCCCGGGCATCGCGCTGATGCCGCCGGGGTGATCCCGGCTGCCTAAATACTGTGCAAGCCGCAATGGTCGCAGCCCTGCCCGCCGGGGAAAGCGGGGGGACCCCCTGTGCCCTTGACCTGATGGCGGTATTTTGCCCAAACTTGAGGCGCTGAGGGGCTGGGATCTCTCATAGCCACGCCCCTGCCCGCCGGGGGGGAAATATAAGCCGTCTGAACGGACGGATATTCAGGAAGAGGTAAACATGAAGAAATCCGTTATTCTTGGCGCGCTGACCGTAGCCGCCTGCGCCGCGGGTGCGGCGGGAGCGGCGACCCTCGACGACGTCAAGGCGCGCGGCAAGCTGAACTGCGGCACCAACACGGGCCTTGTCGGGTTCGCCGCGCCGGATGCCAACGGCGACTGGCAGGGCTTCGACGTGGCGGTGTGCCGCGCGGTGGCCGCCGCCGTGCTGGGGGATTCCTCGGCCGTCGAATTCGTGCCCACCACCGGCAAGACCCGCTTTACCGCCCTGGCCTCAGGCGAGATCGACATGCTGGTGCGCAACACCACCTGGACCTTCTCGCGCGATGTCGACCTCAAGTTCACCTTTGTCGGCGTGAACTATTATGACGGTCAGGGCTTCATGGTGCCGAAGGCGCTGGGCGTCAGCTCGGCCAAGGAACTCGACGGCGCCACCGTCTGCATCCAGACCGGCACCACGACCGAGCTGAACCTCGCGGACTTCTTCCGCGTGAACAACATCACCTACGAGCCGGTGCCGATCGAGACCAACGAACAGGCGCAGCAGCAATATCTGGCCGGCGCCTGCGACGTCTACACCACCGACGCCTCGGGGCTGGCCGCGACGCGCGCCACCTTCGAGGACCCGACCGCGCATGTGGTCCTGCCCGAGATCATCTCGAAAGAGCCGCTGGGTCCGCTGGTGCGCCATGGCGACGACGAATGGGCCGACATCGTCCGCTGGACGCTGAACGCGCTGATCGCCGCCGAGGAATACGGCGTGACCTCGGCCAATATCGACGAACTGGCGGCGGCGCCGACCACCAACCCGGAAATCAACCGTCTGCTCGGCACCGAGGGCACCCTTGGCGAAATGCTGGGCCTGCCGGCCGACTGGGCGGTGAAGGCGATCAAGGCGGGCGGCAACTACGGCGAGCTGTTCGAGAAATACATCGGTCAAAACACCCCCATCGGCCTGGCGCGCGGGCTGAACGCGCAGTGGACCGATGGCGGGCTGATGTACGCGCCGCCGTTCCGGTAAGACCAGACTTCGAAGGGCGCGGCACCAGACCGCGCCCTTCGCCTATCTGGACCAAGAACAAGAAAACCCCGGAGGGACGCGGCCGCAACGGTCCGCGCAGGATATCCTTTTGCCGGGAGGGAGCCACAGGGAGCGCCCGCATGACCAGCTATCCGGACGTACCGCGCGAGACGTTCCGTCTGCGCATGTTGATCTTCGATACCCGCTACCGATCGCTCACCATCCAGGTGGTCGCACTGATCGCCTTCATGCTGCTGGTGGCCTGGATCGTCAGCAACACCGTGCAGAACCTCGCCAATATGGGCAAGCCCATCGACTTCGGCTTTCTGACGGGCGCGGCGCAATACGACATCAACCAGACCCTCATCGAGTATACCAACCGCGACAGCCATCTGAGGGCCGCCTTCGTCGGGCTTCTCAACACGCTGCTGGTGGCGGTCCTTGGCTGCGCGCTGGCCACGGTGCTTGGCGTCGTGATCGGCGTGCTGCGGCTGTCGCGCAACTGGCTCGTGGCGCGGCTGATGACGGTCTATGTCGAGATGTTCCGCAACGTGCCGGTGCTGCTGTGGATCGTGTTCTTCATGGCGATCCTGATCGAGACGCTGCCGCCGCCGAACGCCTTCCGGGGCGAGGATGCCACCGCCTCGATGCTTCTGGGCGACAGCGTGGCGCTGACCAATCGCGGCGTCTACGTCCCCGAGCCGCTGTTTTCGCGCAGCCTCGGCGATCTGCCGGTCTTCGGCGCTTTCAATATCAGTCTGGACCTGATCGCCATTCTCGCGGTGCTTGGGGCGGGGCTCTTCGTTTCCGCAAAGATCCGGGCGCGGGCGGATCGGGTCCAGAACGCCACCGGGCTGAGGCCCACCACCTGGTATCTGCGCCTCGGCGTGGTCGCCGTGCCGGTGCTGGTTATGCTGGTCGCACTGGGCTTTCACCTCGGCTATCCGGAACTCAAGGGCTTCAACTTCCGCGGCGGGGTCTACATGCGGAACTCGCTGATCGCGCTCTGGCTGGCGCTCAGCTTCTACACGGCCGCCTTCATCGCCGAAATCGTCCGGGGCGGCATCCTGGCCATCTCGAAGGGTCAGTCCGAGGCCGCGGCGGCGCTGGGGCTCCGGCCGAACCGGATCATGTCGCTGGTGATCCTGCCGCAGGCGCTCAGGGTCATCATCCCGCCGCTGATCTCGCAATACCTGAACCTGACCAAGAACTCGTCCCTGGCGATCGCGGTCGGCTACATGGACATCACCGGTACGCTGGGCGGCATCACCATGAACCAGACCGGGCGCGAGCTTGAATGCGTGCTGATGCTGATGCTGGTCTATCTTGCGATCTCGCTGGCGATCTCGATGGGGATGAACTGGTACAATACCCGGGTCAGGCTGGTGGAGCGGTAGGATGAGCGGAACCCATGCCCATAGCGCCGCCTTCGTCCGCGACGCGATGCTGCCCCAGGAACCGCCGCCGGCGACCTCGGTGGGCGCGCTCGGCTGGCTGCGGCAGAACCTCTTTTCGTCCTGGCTGAACGCCATCCTGACGGTGCTGTCGCTGGCCCTGATCGGCTACGTGCTGGCGGCGATCCTGCCCTGGATCTTCCAGTCCAGCTGGTCGGCCGGGTCGCTGGCCGAATGCCGCGACCAGATCAAGGCCGCCTACGGTTCCGAGGCCAGCGGCGCCTGCTGGGCAGTGATCCGCGAACGCTGGCTGCAGCTGATCTTCGGCTTCTACCCGTCCGAGCTGTACTGGAGGCCGATCCTTGGCTTCGCCCTGGCGCTGGCGGGGATGGCGCCGGTCCTGTTCACCGGCCTGCCGCGCAAGATGCTGTACCTGTCATTGGCGGCGCCGTTCGTCGTGCCCTGGCTTCTGTGGGGCGGCACCGTCTGGCTGCCGGTCTCGGTCGCGCTGGGCTTCGTTCTGGGCTATGCGGCCCAGCGCATCGTCGCGCCGCTTGCGGGCGGCCTCCTCGGGGCGGTTGTGGCGGGGCTGCTGCCGGTCCTGTGGTGGTTTCTGCTGGCGGGGCCCTTCGCGACCCTGCTGCACCAGATCGGGCCGCTCGGGATCGAGCCCGTGAGCAGCCGCAACTTCGGCGGCTTCATGCTGTCGATCACCATCGGGCTGACCGCCATCGCCCTGTCGCTGCCCATCGGCGTCCTGCTGGCGCTGGGGCGGCAGTCCGACCTCTTCATCCTGCGCGCGATCTGCGTGGGCTTCATCGAGCTGATCCGCGGCGTGCCGCTGATCACCCTGCTGTTCGTGGCGTCGCTGCTGCTGAACTACTTCATGCCGCCGGGGACCAATTTCGACATCATCCTCCGGGTCATCATCATGGTGACGCTGTTTGCCTCGGCCTATATGGCCGAAGTGATCCGCGGCGGGCTGGCGGCGCTGCCAAAGGGCCAGTACGAGGCGGCCGACGCGCTGGGGCTCGACTACTGGAAGGCGCAGCGGCTGGTCGTCATGCCGCAGGCGCTGAAGATCTCGATCCCCGGGATCGTCTCGACCTTCATCGGCGTCTTCAAGGACACGACGCTGGTGTCGATCATCGGGCTGCTCGACCCGGTCGGCTTCTCGAACTCGATCCGGGCCGACGTCAACTGGAACGGCATCGTCTGGGAGCTTTACGGCTTCATCGCGCTGATGTTCTTCGTCTTCTGTTTTTCCATGTCCCGCTACTCGATGTATCTGGAGCGCAAGCTCCGGACCGAGCACCGCTGAGGAGGTCCATCCATGTCTGACACTGCCATCGACCGGTCCAGGCTGACCGTTTCGGACGAGGTCGCGATCCAGATCCTCGGCATGAACAAGTGGTACGGGGCGTTCCACGTCCTGCGCGACATCAACCTGACCATCAACAAGGGCGAACGGATCGTCGTTTGCGGCCCCTCGGGGTCGGGCAAGTCGACCCTGATCCGCTGCATCAACCGGCTGGAGGAACACCAGTCGGGCAAGATCATCGTCGACGGGATCGAATTGACCAATGACCTCAAGCATATCGACCAGGTCCGGTCCGAGGTCGGGATGGTGTTCCAGCACTTCAACCTGTTCCCGCATCTGACGATCCTGGAAAACTGCACCCTTGCCCCGATCTGGGTCCGGAAGGTGCCGAGGAAGGAAGCGGTGGAAACCGCCATGTACTACCTCGAGAAGGTCAAGATCCCGGAACAGGCGAACAAGTATCCCGGTCAGCTGTCGGGCGGCCAGCAGCAGCGGGTCGCCATCGCGCGCTCGCTCTGCATGCGGCCCAACATCATGCTCTTCGACGAACCGACCTCGGCGCTCGATCCCGAGATGATCAAGGAGGTGCTCGACACCATGATCCAGCTGGCCGAAGAGGGAATGACGATGATCTGCGTCACCCACGAGATGGGCTTTGCCCGGCAGGTGGCGAACCGGGTGATCTTCATGGATCAGGGCCAGGTGGTCGAACAGAACGAACCCGAGGCCTTCTTCAACAACCCGCGCTCCGACCGGACCAAACTGTTCCTCAGCCAGATCCTCGGGCACTGATAGCCCGTCGATTGCGATTTTTCCGCGACTGGCGCCCGGGCCTGCCCGGGCGCCCTTGTCGTCTTTGGCGGGGGCGATGTCGGATTTCCCCCACTTTGGCGCGGCGAGTGCCGCGAAAGCCGGGTCACGCGCTGGCATGAATGCTGCTTCCCCAAGGGTGGAGACGCGCACACGGTTCGAACCAACCATCAGCCGTCCGGGCCTTCGGGTGCGGGCGGCCCCAGCCAAGGGATCTAGCGACATGGCGATCATCACCTTCTCCTCCCCCTTGATGCACAAGGACAAGGCCGTTTACGGCGTGGCGGGAGATACCAAGACCATCCTGGCTCTGGCCGAGGACAACCGGATTCCGATCCCCTTCGACTGCCGGGACGGAAATTGCGGCTCGTGCCTGATCGAGGTCACCTATGACAACCCCGACCAGAAGAAGGCGATCATGCTGACCGACAAGGAAAAGCAGAAGCTGAAGGATCTGGGCAAGCTGACCCAGGAGGAAATCGAGGATGCCGAAGTGCGGGACATGCCGCCGCGCTATCGCTTGGCCTGCCAGTTCATCGCCCGCGACGAGGATGTGACCGTGACCTTCAGCGGAACGCCCGGCGGCGCCGACTAGGCCGAAGACCGGCCCGCGGGCGCGACCGGCCGCGCCCGCGGGTCAGGGCATAAGCTGCTTGGGGGTGATGAAGTCGATCATCCGCCCGGTGCCGAACTCGATCTCGGTCCAGTCGGCGGCGTCGAAATCGGCGACCAGCGTGGCGCAGGTGGGAAAGCTGGCAAAGCGCTGTGCGTCGGGCGGGCCGTCCAGCAGCCGCGCCGCGAAATCGGCGATGCCGGGATTGTGGCCCAGCATCAGCACCGGCGAGGCCGCGCAATTGTTCAGGGCCTCCAGCATCCGTTCGGCAGGGGCGTGGTAAAGCCCGGGATCGCGCCGCATCACCGTCGATTCGCCCAGCACCGGCGCCATCCGGTCCCAGGTTTCCAGTGTGCGGCGGGCGGTCGAGCTGACCACTTCGGCGGGCACATGCCCGCGCTCGGCCAGCCATTGGCCGACCTTCGGCGCCGCCTCGCGGCCACGCGGGTTGAGCGGGCGGTCGTGATCGTCCTCGCTCGGGTCGTCCCAACTCGATTTCGCGTGTCGGACGAGGATCAGGCGCAAACTCATCGGCAGGCCGCTTTGCTTGTCGCGGGTCGGGCGCATCCTGTCACAGCTCTGCTCTCCCGGCCAGCGCGTTCGGCGTCAGGGACGCGGCGCGCGGATCAGCGACCCCGCCCCGTGATCGGTGAAAAGCTCCAGCAGGCAGGCATTGGGCGCGCGCCCGTCGAGGATCACCACCGCGCGCACACCGCCCTCGATGGCCGTCAATGCGGTTTCGGTCTTGGGGATCATCCCGCCCGCAATCACGCCCGAGGCGGTCATCTCGCGGATATGATCGGGGGTCAGTTCGGTCACAACATCGCCCGCCGCGTTCTTGACCCCGGCCACATCGGTCAACAGCAGCAGCCGGTCGGCCTTCAGCGCCGCGGCGATGGCGCCGGCCGCAGTGTCGCCGTTGATGTTGAAGGTCTCGCCCTCGCGCCCCGCGCCCAGCGGCGCCACGACCGGGATCATCCCGGCCTCGAACAACTGGCGCAGCACCAGCGGATTGACCTCAGACGGCGTGCCGACGAAGCCCAGGGCCGGGTCGGTCTGGTCGCAGACGATCAGCCCCGCATCCTTGCCCGACAGTCCGACCGCCTTGCCGCCCTGGTCGTTGATCGCCTGCACGATCCGCTTGTTGACGCGGCCCGACAGCACCATCTCGACCACCTCGACGGTGGCGGCATCGGTCACCCGCTTGCCCTTGACGAATTCGGACACGACACCGAGCTTGGCCAGCATCTCGTTGATCATCGGCCCGCCGCCATGCACCACCACCGGGTTCACGCCAACCTGGCGCATCAGCACCACGTCGCGGGCAAAGCTTTCCATCTCGGCGTCGTCGCCCATGGCGTGACCGCCGAACTTGATGACGACGATGGCGCCGGTATAGCGCTGAAGATAGGGCAGCGCCTCGGACAGGGTCCGGGCGGTGGCGATCCAGTCGCGATTCATGGCCGTCTGTTTTCTCATCCTGCGGGTCCGTCTGCTGAACTTCTGTTAGCGCCTGCGCGTCCGCAGGCCAAGGGCGATTGTCTTTTGGCGCACCGGGCTTACGTTCAGCACTCCGCAGAACGGGAAGGGTGCGATGGAACAGAGGGTAATGTTGCTGACCGGGGCGAGCCGGGGCATCGGGCATGCGACGGTCAAGCGCTTTTCGGCCGAAGGCTGGCGGGTCCTGACCTGTTCGCGGCATCCCTTCGACCCGCGCTGTCCCTGGCCCGGCGGGTCCGAGAACCATATCCAGATCGATCTGGCCGAGCCCGCCATGACCAAGCGCGCCATCGAGGTGGTGCGCGGCAAGCTGGCCGATGGCAAGCTGCACGCGCTGGTCAACAATGCCGGGATCTCGCCCAAGACCGAAGAGGGCGGGCGGCTGAACACGCTGGACACCGACATGCGGACCTGGGGGCAGGTCTTCAACGTGAACTTCTTCGCCTCGATCGTGCTGGCGCGCGGTCTGCAGGACGAACTGGCCGCCGCCAAGGGCGCCATCGTCAACGTCACCTCGATCGCGGGCAGCCGGGTGCACCCTTTCGCGGGCGCGGCCTATGCGACATCCAAGGCGGCGCTGGCGGCGCTGACCCGCGAGATGGCCCATGATTTCGGCCCGCTCGGCGTCCGGGTGAATGCCATCGCGCCCGGAGAGGTCGAGACCTCGATCCTGAGCCCCGGCACCGATAAGATCGTCGAGGGCCTGCCGCTGCGCCGTCTGGGCCAGCCCGACGAAGTGGCCAGCGTGATCCATTTCCTCTGTTCGGAGGATGCAAGCTACGTCACCGGCGCCGAGATCGAGGTGAACGCGGGCCAGCACGTCTGAGCAGGCCCAAGGACGCGCCGCCGGCCCTAGCCGATACCCTCGATCACCGCGCGCAAGGTGGCGATCCCGTCGCCCTTCTCGGACGAGGTCAGCAGGATCTCGGGGAAGGCGGCGGGGTGGCGCGCCAGCGCGCCCCGGACCTGGGTCAGGACCGCGTCGCGGTCGGCGGCCTTCACCTTGTCGGCCTTGGTCAGCACCGTCTGGAAGGTCACCGCGGCGCCGTCGAGCAGCTTCATGATCTCGTCGTCGACCGCCTTCACCCCGTGCCGCGCGTCGATCAGCACGAAGGCGCGGCGCAGCGTCTGCCGTCCGGCCAGATAGGACTTCAGCAGGCGTTGCCATTTCTCGACGATCTTCACCGGCGCCTCGGCATAGCCATAGCCCGGCAGGTCGACCAGGTAATGGCTGTCGCCCAGGGTGAAGTAGTTGATCTCCTGCGTCCGCCCCGGCGTGTTCGAGGCCCGCGCCAGCCCCTTGCGCCCGGTCAGCGCGTTGATGAGGCTCGACTTGCCGACATTGGACCGCCCGGCAAAGCACAGCTCGGGCCGGTCGGCGGGCGGCAGCCCGTCCATCGCAACGACGCCCTTCAGGAACTCGACGGGCCCCGCGAAAAGCTTGCGCCCGCGTTCGGCGGCCTCGGCATCGGGTTCGGGCGTCAGGGGGAAGGGAAGGGGTGTCATAGCGCCTCCACAGCGTCGCCAAGGGCCACGCGGCCGCCCTCGATCACCTCGGCATAGACGCCGAATTGCTTGTGCCCCCAGCCGGTCTGCAGCGCGCCCAGCGTGTCGGCGTCGCGTTCGCCGGTTTCGGGGTTGGCGGCGGTCGCCAGACAGCGGGTGATGCGCTCGCGCACCTCGATCACCGCCCGGCCCAGCCGCACCTTCTGTCCGACCCAGTCGAACTCGGCAAAGGGGGCAAGCCCCTCGATCCAGAAATTCCCGCGAAAGCGCAGCGGCGACAGGCTCTGGCCAACCTTTTCCGACAGCGCTTCGAGCGAGGCGAGCCCCAGGAGGCTGATCGAGGGAAAGGCGCTGTCGGTCATGCCGCGCCCCGGCGCCCGGACGATCCGGGCCGAGGCGGCGCGGTCCCCGGGCATCAGCGGGCGGACCCAGTCGATCAGGGCCGCGCCCTCGTGGTCGGGAGAAAAGGTCAGATCGGGCCGGGCGGGATGGGTCAGGGTCACGTGCCCGGCCGCCTCGTCCAGCCGCGCGCCGATGGCCATCAGCTGCGGCGCCTTCGCCCCGCGCGAGAAATTCGCGCAGGGCGCCCAGCCGGTTCCGTCTGCCCGCGACGCCTCGTGCGCCACGGCCCAGGTGCGGTCCCAGGGCAGGGTCCGGCCGGCCTGAAGATCCACCGCCTCCAGCGCCTCGGCGCCGTGGCCCTTGATCGGGTGGCGATAGATCCGGGCCAGCCGTGCCGTCATTTGTGCTCCGGTTCCGGCTTCTTCTTGCGGAAGCTCGACCGGATATTGCCCAGCACGTCGGGGTGATACCCGTGGATGCGCATGATCGCATATTGCTGGATGAAGGTGATCGTGTTGTTGCAGATCCAGTACAGCACCAGCCCGCTGGCGAAGTTGCCCAGCATGAACATGAACACCCAGGGCAGCCAGGCAAAGACCATGGCCTGCGTCGGATCCGTGGGCGTCGGGTTCAGCTTCTGCTGCAGCCACATCGAGATCCCCAGCAGGATCGGCAGCACACCCAGCGACAGGATCGCAAGGAACGAGCCCGGCTCCGGCGGCGCATAGGGCAGCAGGCCGAACAGGTTCAGGATCGAGGACGGATCGGGCGCCGACAGGTCGTGGATCCAGCCGATCCAGGGCGCGTGGCGCAGCTCGATGGTGACGAAGATCACCTTGTAGAGCGAGAAGAAGATCGGGATCTGCACGAAGAGCGGCAGACAGCCCGCGGCGGGGTTGACCTGCTCTTTCTTGTAGAGCGCCATCATCTCTTGCTGCAGCTTCTGGCGGTCGTCGCCGCAGCGCTCCTTCAGCTCTTCCATCTTGGGCTGAAGTTCCTTCATCTTCGCCATCGAGCTGTAGGACTTGTAGGCCAGCGGCAGCACGACGGCCTTGATGATGACGGTCAGCAGGATGATCGACCAGCCCATCGAGCCCGGCACGCCCAGACCCGACATCGCCCCGTTCAGCCAGTGCAGCACACGGAAGATCGGCTTGGTGAAGAAGAAGAACCAGCCCCAGTCGATCGAGTCGATGAAGCGGAAGATGCCGTCATCGGTCTGGTAATGGTGGATCGTCTCCCATTCCTTGGCGCCCGCGAACAGCATGGTCGAGGTGCCCTCGGTCGCACCGGCCGCGACGGTCACGACCGGCAGCCGCGCCTCGACCTGATAGATGTCGGGGCCCGAGACGTATTTCGCGACCGAGGTGAAGGGCTGACCGGGTTCCGGGATCAGCGTGGTCATCCAGTACTTGTCGGTGAAACCGATCCAGCCGTTCTCCTGAACGCCGGTGACCTCGGCATTGGCCCCTTCGCGCTCGACATAATCCATGTCGGGCATCTTCTTGTACTTGATCTCTTCCAGTTCCTCGTCGGTCTGCCGGACGACACCCTCGTGCAGGATGTAGAACCGGCTGCCCTCGGGCTGGCCATGACGCGCGACGATGCCATAGGGGGCCAGGCGCACCGCGCCGCCGGTGGCGTTCTCGACGCTTTGCGCGACGGTGAACATGTAGTTCTCGTCGATGCTGATGGTGCGGTGGAAGGTCAGGCCCTTGCCATTGTCCCAATGCATCGAGACGGGGCTTTCGACGGTCAGCGTGTCGCTGCCGTCAAGCGTCCAGAGCGTGTTGGCGCCGGGCACGTCCTCATAGCCCAGATCGCCCGCGGGCGCCCAGCCGTAAAGCGCGTAATAGGGCCGTTCGGTCCCGACCGGCTCCAGCAGCGACACCAGCGGCGAGTCCGGATCGAGCGTCTCGTGATAGCCTTTCAGCGACAGCCGGTCGATGCGCCCGCCCAGCAGCGAGATCGACCCGGTCAGGCGCGGCGTCTCGATCGAAAGCCGGGGCGCCTCCGAGGCCAGCGAGGGCGCGGCGGTCTCGGGCGTGGCGGCCGCGCCGGTGCCCGGGGCCGCGGGCGGAGCGGCGGCGACGTCCGGCGTCGTGCCATTGTCGGTCGCGGTCGTCGTCGCGACGGCCGGTTCCTCGCTCGGGGTCTGCTGTTCGGGCGGGAACAGCAGGAACCACCCGAGGATCACCAGAAAGCTGAGCGCCGTTGCGAGAATGAGATTCTTGTTCTGATCGTCCATGGCAGACCGCCACCCCGTCCTTTTAAAGGTGTGGGTGCTTCAACAGATTGAGGCCGGGGAGGTCAAGTCGTTTTGCCGACGCACAGGGGCTGGGCCGGGACGGCGCGGGCCTGCGCCCTGCCTCGTCCCGGCGGATCGCCCGGTGCGGGCATCCTCTGGGGGTATCCGGACCGGGAAGAAGGCAGCGCGTTCTTCTTCTTGGATAAAATACCCGATACGCAACCCAGGCAAGGGGCGGGCCGTCAGGGGTCCGGCGCCTCCCCGGGCAAGGCGCCGGGCGTCCCGGCCGCCGGACGCGCCAGCGCCGCGAAATCGAACAGCGCCGGGTCAAGCAGATGTGAGGGCCGCACATGCATCAGCGCGCGGAACATCTTCTGGCGGCGCCCGGGATGGTTCGCCTCCCACTGGTCGAGCATCGCCTTGACCTGCATCCGCTGCAGCCCGTCCTGGCTGCCGCACAGATTGCAGGGGATCACCGGATAGCTCATCGCCTGCGCGAAGCGCGCACAATCGGCCTCGGCGACATGGGCGAGCGGGCGGTAGACGAACAGATCGCCCTCCTCGTTCACAAGTTTCGGCGGCATCGTCGCCAGCCGCCCGCCATGGAAGAGGTTCAGCAGGAAGGTCTCGAGAATGTCGTCGCGGTGATGGCCCAGCACCACGGCCGAACAGCCCTCCTCGCGGGCGATCCGGTAGAGGTTGCCGCGGCGGAGGCGCGAGCACAAGGCGCAATAGGTGCGCCCCTCGGGGATCTTGTCCATGACGATGGAATAGGTGTCCTGATACTCGATCCGGTGCGGCACGCCCATCTTCGTCAGGAACTCGGGCAGCACCGTCGCCGGAAAGCCCGGCTGGCCCTGGTCGAGATTGCAGGCCAGCAGCTCGACCGGCAGCAGCCCGCGCCATTTCAGCTCGTGGAGTGCGGCCAGCAGTGTAAAGCTGTCCTTGCCGCCCGACAGGCAGACCAGCCAGCGCGCGCCCCGCTCGATCATCCCGTACTGTTCGATGGCTTCGCGGGTGTCGCGAATGATCCGCTTGCGCAGCTTCTTGAACTCGGTGGTCGAGGGCGCGCCGTAAAACAGCGGGTGGATATCGTCGGGCTCGTCGAACATGGCGCAGCCTATGCCAGATCGCCCGCCGTCGGGGAAGGGGAAAGGCGCGGCCCCGGAGCGCGGCCCGCCGTCAGCCCTCTGGCGGCGGCTCGCCAGGTTTTGGCGGCACCGGGTCGTAGCCGCAGCCGCCCCAGGGATTGCAGCGCAGGATCCGCCATAGCGCCAGCGCGCCGCCGCGCAGCGCGCCGTGCCGTTCCAGCGCCTCCAGCGCATAGGCCGAACAAGTCGGCTGATAGCGGCAGTTGAACCCGATCCAGGGCGACAGCACCAGCCGGTAGGCCCGGATCGGCAGGGCAAAGAGGCGCGCGAGCGGGCTCATGGCGCGTCGGCATGCAGCCGGTCGAGGGCGCGGCGCAGATCGGCGCGAAGCGCCTCGAACGGGCGGGTCGCGGTCGCGTCGGGGCGGCCGATCAACACGTAATCCCAGCCCGGGCGGCCATGCTGCGGCAGCTCGGCCCGGGCGATTTCGCGCAACCGGCGCTTGGCGCGGTTGCGGGCGACGGCATTGCCGACCTTCTTGGAGCAGGTAAAGCCTATCCGGATGCCGCCCCCGGGCGCCTCCTCCCGGCGCCGCGCCTGCAGCGTGAAGGCCGGGGCCGACTGCCGCCGGGCGCGCGCGGCCAGCAGGAAGTCGGCGCGCTTGGACAGCACCGTCAGGCATGACGAAACCGCCGGGGACGCTTCGGAACGCTCCGGCATGTCGGAGGCCCCGCCCATCCCCGGCGGTGTCATGTCTTGGTCGCCGTCAGGCGTGGTCTCAGGCGCACAGACGCTTGCGGCCACGGGCACGGCGGGCGTTCAGGATCTTCTGGCCGCCTTTGGTGGCCATGCGGGCCCGGAAGCCGTGACGCTTCTTGCGGACCAGGTTCGAAGGTTGATAGGTGCGTTTCATCGCGCGTCGCTCCGTCGAGATGGACCCAAACCGCGTGCGGATTCGAAGGCCCCATGGTGTTCGAAGCCCGTCCTTTAGGGGCTTGGCGCGGGCAAGTCAATTCGTCCCGCGCGGGAAATGTTGCAATCGGCTGCGTCCGCACCGCGCAAGCGGTTCCGAAGGGGCCGGAGTCCGGTCACCAACGATCAATGCGGCGTGAACGGCCTGTGCAGGGCGGCAGGGGCCGTGCATCTTGTCCAAGAACGCATCCCACCCTTCATTCGCCGCCAGAGCGGCCCAGAGGATCATGACAGAGACGACCGAGATGCCCCAGACCCGGCTGGCCCGAGGCCGCCACCTGCCGCTGATCGCGATTGCCGCAGTGGCGGCGGTCGGCGCGCTGACCCTGCGCGACCAGCTCGATTTCGAGGCGCTGGCGGCCCATCGCGAGGCGCTGATCGCGCTGCGAGACGCGAATTACGCCGGGGCGGCGCTTGGCTTCATGCTGGCCTATGTCGCCATCGTGGCCTTCTCGCTGCCCGGGGCGACGGTGGCGACACTGGCGGGCGGCTTCCTGTTCGGGGTGTTTCCGGGCGTGCTCTTCAACGTGACCGCCGCGACGCTTGGCGCGGTGCTGATCTTCCTTGCGGCACGCTGGGGGCTGGGCGACAGGCTCGCGGCCCGGCTCGACGCCAGCGAGGGCCGCGTCGCCTCGCTCCGCGAGGGGCTGCGCGAGAATGAGCTGTCGGTCCTGTTCCTGATCCGGCTGGTGCCTGCGGTGCCCTTCTTCGTGGCGAACCTGCTGCCCGCGCTGGTGGGGGTCTCGGCCGGGCGCTTTGCCTTCACCACCTTCTTCGGGATCATGCCCGGGGCGCTGGTCTATACCTGGGTCGGCGCCGGGTTGGGCGAGGTCTTCGCCCGGGGCGAGCGGCCCGATCTGGGGATCGTCTTCGAACCGCAGGTGCTGGGGCCGCTTCTGGGCCTCGCGGCGCTGGCCGCGCTGCCCATCGTGCTCCGGGCCCTGCGGCGGAGGCGCTAGGCCCATGGCACCGACGAAGACCGATCTTTGCATCATCGGGGCGGGGTCCGCCGGGCTGTCGCTGGCTGCGGGCGCGGTGCAGATGGGCGCCCGCGTGGTGCTGATCGAAGGCCACAAGATGGGTGGCGACTGCCTGAACTATGGCTGCGTGCCGTCCAAGGCCCTGATCGCTGCGGCGGCCCAGGCCCAGGCGATGCGGGCGGGCGGCTGCGGCATCGCCGGGGCCGCGCCCCGGATCGACCATGCCGCGGTGATGGCCCACGTTCGTTCCGCAATTGACGCAATCGCGCCCCATGACAGCGTCGAGCGGTTCGAGGGGCTCGGGGTGCGCGTGATCCGCGGCTGGGCCCGGTTCCGGTCCCCGCGCGAGCTCGAGGCGGGCGGCGAGACGATCCGCGCCCGCCGCTTCGTCATCGCCACCGGCTCGCGCCCCTCGATCCCGCCGATCCTGGGGCTCGATGAGGTGCCTTTCCTGACCAACGAGACCCTGTTCGATCTCACGGAACGCCCGGAGCGGCTGTTGATTCTGGGCGGCGGGCCGATCGGCATCGAGATGGCCCAGGCCCATGCCCGGCTTGGCGTGCCGGTGACGGTGATCGAGGGACGCCGGGCGCTTGGCCGGGAAGATCCCGAGGCCGTGGCGCTGGTTCTGGACCGGCTCCGCGCCGAGGGCGCCGAGATCCTCGAAGGCACCGAACTGCGGCGCGTCACGGGGCAGGCTGGGGCGATCTCGGCGCAAACCGACGCAGGCCCCATCGAGGGCAGCCATCTGCTGGTCGCGGCGGGTCGCCGTCCGGCGCTCGACAGGCTGAACCTGCGCGCGGCCGGGGTCGAGACCGATGCCCATGGGGTTAGGGTCGATTCCGGCCTGCGCAGCACCAACCGCCGGATCTATGCCATCGGCGATGCCGCCGGGCAGGGTCAGTTCACCCATCTGGCGGGCTATCATGCGGGCGTCGTGATCCGGCCGATCCTGTTCGGGCTGCCCGCCCGGGCCCGGACCGACCACATCCCGCGCGTCACCTATTGCGACCCCGAACTGGCGCAGATCGGCCCGACCGAGGCCGAGGCCCGCGCCGCCCATGGCGCCGCGATCGATGTGGTGCGGGCCGATTACGCCGGGAATGACCGCGCCGTGGCCAGCGGCCGCAGGCAGGGATTCGTCAAGGTCGTGGTCCATCGCGGCCGTCCTCTGGGGGCGACTCTGGTCGGCGCCGAGGCCGGCGAACTGGTCGCTCCCTGGGCTCTTGCCATCGCCAGCGGTCAGCGGATGACCGCCATCGCCGGCATGGTTGCGCCCTATCCGACACTGGGCGAGCTTAACAAGCGGGCGGCGGGTGCCTATTTTTCCCCAAAACTGTTCGAGAATCCCTGGGTCAAGCGGGGGGTGAGGGCGATTCAGCGCCTGCTGCCCTGACGCCCTGCCGGGGCGAGGGCGAGGCACATGTTTCTCAATTCCCTGTCGGGACGCTTCCTGCTTTTGACGATTGTCTTCGTCATGCTGGCCGAGGTCCTGATTTTCGTGCCGTCGGTCGCCCGGTTTCGCGTCGATTTCCTTTTGGCGCGGCTGGAACGGTCGCAGATTGCCTCGCTCGCGCTTCTGGCCAGCGACGGCATGATCGGCGACGAGCTTGAACGCGAACTGTTGCAGAATGCGGGCGTCTACAACATCGTGCTGCGCCGCGACCAGGCGCGCGAACTGGTCCTGTCCTCGCCGATTCCCGAACCGGTCTACCGCAGCTTCGATCTGCGCGAGGCGGGCGTGTTCGATCTTATCCCCGATGCGCTGATCCGGCTGGTCGACCCCAAGACCCGGGTGATCCGGGTGATCGGGCAGCCGGTCCAGCGCGCGGGCCTGCTGATCGAGGTCACGATGAGCACCGCCGAGCTGCGCAAGGCGATGATCGACTACGGTCTCAGGATCCTGGTCCTGTCGGCGGTGATCTCGGTGCTGTCGGCGCTGCTGCTGTTCCTGGCGGCGCGGCGGTTGCTGGTGGTGCCGATCCGGCGCGTGGTGCGGGCGATGCTGGTCTATGCCGAGGCCCCCGAGGACAACCGGCGGATCATCGTCCCCTCGGCCCGGGTGCGCGAGCTGAACGAGGCCGAGACCGCGCTGCGGGCCTTGCAGGAAGAGCTGACCGGCGCGCTGCGCCAGAAGGATCGGCTGGCGCAGCTGGGCGCGGCCGTCGCCAAGATCAGCCACGATCTGCGCAACATCCTGACCACGGCCCAGCTTTTCGCCGACCGGATGGAGCTTAGCGACGATCCGGCGGTCAAGCGCGCTGCCCCCAAGATCGTCGGCGCGATCAGCCGCGCGGTGCATCTGTGCGAGGCGACGCTGGCCTTCGGCCGGGCGCAGGAGCCGCCGCCGCGGCTCGAACGGCTGGCGCTGGCGCCCATCGTCAACGAGGTCGTCGACGGCGAGCGGCTGGCGGCGGGCGACTATGACATCAGCTTTTCCGAGGACGTGCCGGCCGGTCTGACGCTGCGCGCCGATGTCGAGCAGCTGCTGCGGGTGCTGACCAATCTGGTCCGCAACGCCCGCCAGGCCATCGTGGCCTCCGGCAAGCCCGGAGAGATCGGCATCCGCGCCGAAGAGACCGAGGAAGACTGGATCATCAAGGTCACCGATACCGGCCCGGGCCTGCCGCCCAAGGCGCGCGAGCATCTGTTCCAGCCCTTCCACGGCGGCACCCGCAAGGACGGCACCGGCCTAGGCCTTGCGATCGCGATGGAACTGGTTCGCGGCCATGGCGGCGCGCTGGAGCTTCGCCGCAGCGACGCCTCCGGCACCGCCTTCGAGATCCGTCTGCCGAAGGCCGCGGCGGCCTTGCCGGGCGAGGGCGATCTGCCCGGCTGAAGCCCTGAAGGCCGCCCGCGAAAAAAACTGCGCTCTTCCGGTCGGTTTGGCCCTTGCACCCCTCTCCGAACGGCGTTACATGAGCCTCCCACGCGCTGGTAGCTCAGTTGGATAGAGTACTTGACTACGAATCAAGGGGTCGGGGGTTCGAATCCTCCCCAGCGCGCCAATTCAAACTTATCCAACTGAAATTGCTTCACTTTTCCCCGCGTTTTTCACTTTGCGCGGAAGTGTTTGCAACGTTCTGTTCCTGTTCTATTCCCACGACCGCTGCCCGACGCTGAGTCGCCCGCGTGTAATGCTCGACTTCCTTGAGCGATACATGCCCGGTCCAGGCCGCGATCTGGTGGGTCGTCGCGCCCGCCTCGGCCAGGGCCACGGCCCGCGCCTTTCGCAGCCCGTGGGCGCTTTTCTCGATTCCGGCCATGCGGGCCGATTCCCGGATCAGCGTTCCCAGCGCCTTTGAGGAGCGCGTCTGGCCATGCGCGGTCGCCAGATAGGTCATGTGGCCGCCAGAGGCCGCCTCGATGGCTCTGTGCATCTTCTCCCGATCCTCGGCCAGCTTCGCGGCCCATGCGGGCAGGGGGCAGGTCCAGGGGATGTAGGCCGGATCGCGCGTCTTGGACTGACGAAAGGTCAGGACGCCGCCGCGATCCACCATGCCCGGTCCGAGGTGCACGGCATCGGAAAGCCGGGCCCCCGTCCAGTGCATCAACTCGAATGCCAGGCGCGGCACCGTGCCGACCGGCCAGCGTTCGCGGTACGCATCGACTTCATCCGGCGTCCATGGCGGGTGACCGGTGGTCTTGCGCCTCTTTGGCGCGCGGACACCGACGGTGGGATCGAGATCGAGCAGCGCCGCGGCCATGCCATGGCCAGCAAGGAATCGCCACGCTTTCAGCCTGTCGACCGGGCTTGCCGCTTCGATCACGTTCTTCTGGACGTGTTTGGGGCGCAGCCCTTTGGCTGGCGCGTCGCCAGCCGTTTTGGTGATGGTGTCGAAGTGCCGATGCAGGGTGGCCCGGTAGACATCGCTCAGGGCCTTGAAGGCATCGGAGCGCATCGCGGCTTCGGCCAGCGCGCCGACCGTTCCGGCGGGTCTCCCTTTCTGCTTCGGTGCGGCCCGTCTGGCCTCGGCGTATGCTGTCAGGAAGTCCGGGTGGTCGTGCGGCAGGTTGGGCAGCGGCACCAGCGGCTGCCCCTTGGTGCGGTAATAGGTGTAGACCTTGCCTCTGCGCCGGACCACGAAGATGCCGGTCAAGCTCACGACGCCACGCCGAAGGCTCGGTCGCACGCCCCTTCCTCCCTGTCCGATTCCTCGCCCCGCTCCAGGTTGTCCGCAAAGGCATCGAGGTCGAAGCGATCATAGAGGCGTTTGCCACGAAGCGGCAGGGTTTGAATGCCCAACTTGCGCAAGGTGCTTTCCGAGACCCCAAGATAGTGCGCCGCCTGCGGGGCTGGCATCAGGCGGGGCGCGAAATCACGCGTGATCGCCATCGGTCCCACCCTCCCTGCTGATCGCGCCAATCCCTCCGCATCGCGGGCAGGTCGGACAGGGCGGTACCTCGGCCGTCCGGCCTTCCAGCTTATCGACGCGGGCCTGCAACTCGGCGAGTTCGGCGGTCAGGCCCGCCAGCTCGTCGCAATTGTGCCGGGCGAGGCTCTCGATTTCCTCGATCCGGTCGGGGGTGGTTTGCGGCATCACGCGGCCTCCTGTCTTGCGTCGCCGCCCCATTGGCTGGCCGCAGCGGCGGCGAGGCCCTCGAAGGTGCGGCTGCGGCTCTTCCAGCGGTCGGGGCCGGGCGAGGCCCGGTGGACCGCGCTCCAGCGCTTGTGCGCCTCGGTGCCGGGCGCGGGCGGGGTCAGGCGGTCGTCGGTGGCGCTCAGGGGCGAGAGGCCGCGCAGATAGAGCCCTGTGGCCTTGAAGAAGGGCTCGCCGAACCACCAGGGCTGGACGATCTGCGGTTTCGGCAGATCGCGGGGCAGGCGGGCGCGGCCATGCGGGTGCATCACCGGGTTCTCGACCGCGACGCGCGGGATCGGCGCCCGCCAGCAGGCCGAGAAGAGCGCCGCCCCCTCGTCGAGCAGCCGCCACATGATGGCGCGGCGGGCCTCTTCGGGCAGGTCGGGCCAGGCGGCGCGCTCGTCCGGACGCGCCTCGGCCGGGGCGTTGGTCGGCGGCACATGCAGCCAGCGCACGCCCGAATTGCAGAGCCGGGTGCAGGGAGGATGCATCACCGCGAGCAGATCCCAGCCCAGATCCAGCACGTCGCGGATATCGCAGATCATGTGGCGGTTGGTGGCGTCCTCTGCGGGCAGCAGATCGCAGGACCAGACATCGTGCCCACGCGCGGCGAAGGCCCGGCGCATCACGCCCGAGGTCTCGCAGCCGATCAGGATGCGGAGGGGGGCCGACATTCGGCTCAAACCAGGCTGAAGCGCGCTCGCCGCGCGGGCTCGGGTTCGGGCTGGGGCTCGGGCGGGCGCGGGCGGATCGTGACGAACAGAACCTCGCCCATGTTGATCGCCCCCATGGGGAGGAAGAACCAGCTCAACGGGCCGGTTGCGCGGTCTTGCGTCTTCAGCTCTTCCAGCGCGCCGAAGACGGCCGATTTCGCCGCGATCCATTCGACGATATCGCCTCCCTTGATCGAGAATTTCAGGATCCAGTCCGGTTCGGGGGCCCGGCCCGCCGGGTCTCGCGGCTGGTCGGTGGCGGTGATGTCGTCGGACATGAGGTGTTCCTTGCGGTTTCAGGCGAAGGGGCAGCGGCGGGCGGCCGCGTCCATCCAGGTGCGGGCGGCGTCGGCCTCGTCCCGACCGAGGGCGGCGAGGCCGAAGAGCTGGATCTCGTATCCTGCCCGTGCGGGATCGTCGGGCGCGGGCTGGGCGATGCCCCGGCGGCGCAGCGCGCCGCGGATCGCGGCCAGTTGCACCTCGGGGGCGGCGGACCGCCATTCGGCGACGAAATCGGCCAGTTCCGGGGCGATGGCGAGGATCGTGCCCATCAGAGACTTCCGTGGGCGATTTCGGCCAGCGTGAGGCCGCCCCAGGCCGAGCCGACGAAGAGCGCGCCGATCAGGGCGCCCAGCAGCGCGTCGCGCCAGGTGCCGAAGCCGTAGGTTGCGGGAAGGTCGGGGATTTTGGGCATGCGGGGCATGGGGTCCTCCGGGTCTGGGCATGGGATGAGGGCCGACGCGCGGCCCGCACCGATGCTCAGAGACCGGCGTTCTCGCTATCGTCGCCCTCGGTCTCGCCCGGATCGGCGGGCTCGGGATCGGCGGCCTCGACCTCCTTCGGGTCGGTGCCGGTGGGGGCGCGGTAATAGATGCAGCCCGGGGCGTGGGTGCGCTGAAAGGCGTTGGTGCCCGCGATGGCGGCGAAGCAGTCCGCGCCATCGGCCGAGGGCTGCCGGATCGCCGACAGATCCTCGGTGGCATTGACGGCGGCGAGCGCAGGCGCGGCCAGCAGGGCCAGGGCGGCGGTGGTCAGGATGGTCTTCATGGGTCTCCCCTTTCCGATTGTGGTGAGGGGGAGTATGGGTGTGAAAAATCACATCGGCAACGGAAACAGTGTGAAATTTCACGCTTGTCAGGCGTTCACAAATGTTCCAGCATCCCTAGGATGTCGGGTTGCGAGAGTGAATTTTCACACCTTCAGGAGGTGGCGGCGCTTATTGCTTTGCGCCGGGCGCGACGGGAAACGAGCGAATCGCGGTTTCTAGCTGCGCTTGAGCATCTTCGTCGTATTCAGAGAGAAGAGATGTCAGACTCTCACGAAGCTGCGGGCGACGCCCCAAGCCCATCATCTCCCCGGGATCCCGTCCCAAAGCGGCGCTGAGAGCAAAGACGGTTGAGAGCTTCGGGCTAACGACGCGACATTCCTTTATGTCGGTTACGGCGCGGCGGTTGAGGCCAGCCCTTCGCGACAGTTCGGCTTCGGTCATCCCGGACTCCCGCAAGGCGGTCAGCAGGTTGCTGCGAAAGGTCTCATTCTCGTCCATGGTGAGAAGTTTACCGCGCGACAAATTGGAGCGCGAATGTGAAATTTCCCGTTGATACGTGTGAAAAATCACACTAGCGTGCTTTGCCATGAGTACCGCCGATCAACTTAGATCCGAGATTGAGGCCACCGCTGAATTGCTCGGAATCGCGCCGAGCACAGTGGGAGAGCGGGCAGGGCAAGGCGGGCGCTTCTACCGCCGTCTTTGTGAGGGAAGGCGCGTTTGGCCAGAGACGGCGAATGCAGTTCGGGTTCGTCTCTCGGAAATGCGGAACGGGCTCGCTTCTTCAGAGGACACCCCATGCTGACAGTCTCCGCCCCATCGATTTCGCCCCCGAGTCATTTTGCACGAAGCCACCATAGGGATGTCGCTATGCAAAAGTCCTTCCAGAATTTGCGCGACCCGCAGGAGCGGGAGCGGAAGTGGTTCGCCTCGCTTCTGTGGCGGTCTTTCCCCGAAGCAACGAGCGAGGCCGAGCTGGCCGACCTGGTGGCCGAGGCGCTGAACACGGCGCAGCGGCCGGTGAACCCGCGCACGGTGCGGAACTGGCTGCGGTCCGAGAACGCGCCGGGGCTGCATTACGTCCTGGCGGTGCTGGCGCTGGCGGGCGCCGAGACCGTCTTCGAACTCTTCGACCCGGAGCAAACGGCATGACACTGGCAATTCGGATCTACTGGCGCGTCGCCGGACGCTTCAATCAGGTGCGCGCGGGCAGAGCCCGCGCCGCGGCCCGGGTTTTCGAGGCGCGGGCGGAAAAGTTTTTGGCGCGGTTCAAGGGGGGGCGGGCGTGACCGGCCCGATCCCGCTCGACAGCTTCACCGCCGGGCTGCGGCCCCCGATGAAGGAGACCGCCGAGGATGAGGCGGTGCGCGAAAAAACCTACCGGGTCGCGGCCGACGAGCTGCGGGGCTTCATCGAACGCTTCGAGGCGCTGGCCGAAGAGAAGGCCCAGATCGGCGATCAGCAGAAAGAGGTGATGGCCGCCGCCAAGGCGCGTGGCTACGACACCAAGGCCCTGCGCCGGATCATCGCGCTGCGCAAGCGGCACGCGGACGACATCGCCGAGGAAGAGGCGGTCCTGCAGCTCTATCGCGAGGCCCTGGGGATGTGATGGCCACGCGGATTTACACCGACCTCACGATCCGCGGCACGACCTATCCCGATGCGGCCACCGCCGCCCGCGCGCTGGGGGTGACGCCCGAGGCGGTGCGCTCGGCTGCGCGCAAGGGGCGGCTCGACCGGGTCGGCGCGGGCCGCAAGGGGGCCGAGCCGATGCCGGTCAGGATCCGGGGCGAGGTCTTCACGGATGCCCATGCCGCCGCCGCCCGCTTCGGGGTGACGCCGCAGGCGGTCTGGAAGGCGCTCGCCGATGGCGATCCCGACCGGATCGGCCGGCCGCAGCGCCGCCCCGGCCGCGACCCGCATCCCGTCGAGATCGGGGGCCTGCGCTTTGCCTCGCAGCGCAAGGCAAGCCGGGCGCTGGGGTTCTCTGACGACTATCTCTCCCATGCCCTGACCCGGGGCGGCCGCGCCGCCCGCGAACGCATTCTGGCCGCCGCAATGGCGCTCAGCGCCCGGCAGGCCAGCCCCCGCACATCGTCACCGACCGGGTCCGCAGGCCCGGACCAGATGGAGGAGCTTCACCATGGATAGCCCAGATCCCCTGCGCCCGGACGGGGCGCCCGCGTGATGGCCGCGCGTCGCCATCTGGCCCCGGTCGAGACCGGCGGGCTGCCGGATTACCCGATTTCCAGCGAGGACCGGCTCGATTCCCATTTCTTCGTGCAATGGAACCTCAAGCGCTGGCGCAAGAGCAAGTTCCGCCAGCTGGCCGAGCCCGAGGTCGGCTGGTACGGCTTCCTGCTGATCTGCGAGGCCCATGACGAGACCCCGGTGGGCACGCTGCCGACCGACGAACGCCTGCTGGCCAAGGCGCTGGGGATCACGGTCGACCGCTGGCACCAGATCTGCGAGCGCGAGATGACGCCGCTGCATGGCTGGTCGCGGGTGCGCTGCGACAATGGCGAGATCCGGCTGGCGCATCCGGTGGTGACCGAGGTCGCGGTCGAGGCGCTGGCCAGCAGCCGCCGCAACCGCGCCGAGGCCGAACAGCGCCGCCGCAACAAGCGGCTGAAGGATCTGCGCGAGATGATCGAGAAACGGATCGGGGCCGGGCAGCTTCTGCGCGGGCCGCAATTCCTCGACCGTTTCGACGACTGGCTGGCCGAGCGCTACCCCGAAACCCAGCGCCGCGAAGGCTTCATCCGCCAGGCGCTGGACGAGTTCACCGCGGAGATGGCCCGATGAGCCGGTCAGGTTCGATCTGTGACATTCTGTTACCGTCACAGAATATTCCGGAACAATCACGGAAAATCACGGAACCGGACGGAAAAGTCACGGAATTTTCCGTGTTTCCGCCGGGCGATCCCCTTTTTTTGCGCCGTTTCCGTCACCGCTGAAAGGAGAGGAAACGAGAAGAAACGAGAAGAGAAAACTGGTCGCGCCGCCCCGGACGGGGGCGCGGAGGGCCAGGCGGGGCGAGGCTGAGAAGAGGAAAGCGGCGATGGACGCGAAGGAACAGGCCGAGGGCGAAAAGCGGGTGCGGGATCTGCTGATCGGGCCGCTGCTGCGGCGCGGGCTGGTGAAGCCGGGCGCGATGACGAAGGCGCAGTTCGAGGAGATGCTGGCCGATCTCGCGAAGCGGCTGGCCTACATGAGCGCGCCGAACCTCGCCGCGCTCGAGGAGATGGCGGCGGCCGCCCCCGGCGGCAAGGACCGTGACCGCTTCCCCATCGCCAATGCGATCCTGAAGGCGGCGACGCAGATCCAGCCGCCCGCCGACGATGCCTCGCCGCTGATCCGGGCGGTCTTTGCCCATGCGGTCGGGCGGCAGGCGCTGGCCGAGGGCTGGGCGCCGGAACTGCTGGACGATCTGCGCCACAACCGCCGCTGGCCGGGCAGCTATGCGCTGGGGCAGATCCGCCAGGCGGCGGGTGAGGCGCTGCGCCGCCACGCGCATCTGGCGGGCGCCGATCCGGCCCGCCTCGATCCGGCCGAGGCGGCCTGGCTGCGCGACCGCGAGGCGCGCCTCGCCCGCTGCCGCCGGATCGCCGATCTCGCGGGGGCTGCGACATGAGCGTCCGGGCGATCCAGGGCAAGGGCGTGAACCGCGCGCGCGTGATCTGCGACGGCTGCGGCCGCGAGGAGGTGGTGACCTGCAATTACCTGCGGCGGCCGGGCCAGGCCTGGGCGCCGGACGAGGGGCAGACGAGGCGGAAAATGATCGGGCGGGGCTGGGCCGAGGTGAAAGGCAAGCTGCACTGCCCGGGCTGCGAGGCGAAACGAAAGGCGACAGGCATGACGAAGACGACGACGAAACCGGCCCCGGCGCCGAAACCCGACGAGGCGCTGCGGCACCCGACCCGGGCGCAGAAGCGCGAGATCATGGATCTGCTGGAAGAGGTCTATGACACCGCAGCGGAACGCTACCGGCAGGGGGACACCGACGCGACGGTGGCCGAGGTGCTGGGGGTGATGCCGGGCTGGGTGGCCGAGATCCGGGATGCGTTCTTCGGGCCCGATGGCGGCAACGAGGACATCGCGGCGGCGCTCGGCCGGATGGAGGCGCTGGAACGCGACATGCGGGCGGTGGCCGACGAGGCGGCGCGGCAGCGGGCGGCGGCCGAGAAGAAGCTGGCCGAGCTGTCGGTCCTGAAGGTCGAGCTCGACCGGATCCGGGTGGCGGTGGGGCCGCGGGCTCTGCGCAAGGCCGGGGTCGCGGCATGACGGCGGTGGCCCGGGTGAGGGTGCCGCCCGCGCCCCGGACCCGGCGCGCGATGCCGGTGCGGGCGGCGCTGGAATGGGCCTTCGGCACCGAATGCGCCCGGCTCGACCATGACGAGATCGAGGCGGTCGGCGGCACCGGCTGGCGGTCCTATGGCATGGAATATGTCGCCCTCGAACGCGCCCAGCTGGGCACCCGGGTCGACACGAGCCGCGGCCGGTCGAGCCCGCATGACGATGCCGAGCTGATCGCGACGGTGGTCCGGAACGTGCTGCCCTGGTACGCCGCGACGCTGGTTGCCGACCTCGCCCGGGCGGGCCGCACCCCCGACTGGATGCCCGACGCCCGTCCGCATTGCGTTCCGGTCAAGTGGCGGCCGAGCCCGGCAGGGCCGCGCGCCGCGCAGGACTTCGGCGACACTTGGCGATACCGGGCCGGGCGCGGTCGGAACGGCAACAAGCTGGTCGAGTTGCGCGCGCCGTGCTGCCCGGTGACCTACTATCCTACCGCCGGTCAGATCGCATCGGCTCGGCGCGCCTGGCTCGACTGGTACGGCTACCTTCTGGAGGTCCGGTGTGCGCTCGAAGCTGCCGGACTGCGCAGTCTCCGCCTGACCGACGACATGCCGCCGATGACCCCGTGGAAAAATTCTTCTTGACTATTTAGGCATCCATGATTGACAAACGGTCAGCACCCAAGCTGCGCCCGTAGCGGATCCCCGCTGCGGGCGTTTTGTTTTGCGGTTGATCTTCGACATCTGGACGTAGACCAACCGGTGTGGTCACGATGCGGCCATGTCAGTAGAAAAATTGTCTGAGTCGCAGAAAGAAGAGTTCGGGAACTGGTTGCATTCTCGAACGCAGTTGATCGGCAAGTGCGCGATCTGCGGCGAGCGGAAGTGGGTTGTCCTGGACAACCTTCTGGAAGTGAAGCCGTTCCCTGATGAGAGTATGTGGGGAACGGGTCCAGTCTACACGTATGTCGGGCTGATGTGCTCGAACTGCGGAAACACCCATTTCTTGAACGCTGTGTTGTCCGGCGTACTCAAAGACAAGAATGGTAGCTCGCCTCAATCGGGGGGAGCAGGTGTCGACTGACCATTCCGAAACTCTAGAGGAGATGAGGCGCCGGGCGCTCGTTATTTCTCCGCAGAATAGCGCATTGCTTATCAACCGTCATATGGTCCGTGAGCAAAAGGTGGTCGGAGTGACAAAAGTTGATTTGGAAACCATTCGCGTATTCGATGGGATGTCGTCGTTCTGGGCCTCATTCGGAGTGTTCCTTCTGTCTGGTGCGGGCTGGGTTCTCGTTCAACAGGTTCTTGAGGCCGAAGCTCTGATCATCACTCCTCTAACGGCTGTTTGCCTGACTTGCGTCGCGTTCGGTGCGTTGTCACTGGGAGCGGGCGTGTATTTCCGCTCTAAGAAACGCGGGCGGATTGATCAGATATTCGATGAGGCCGAGCGGGCAGAAAAAGAAGCGGCCTCCAAAAAGCAATAGGTGTCGCGCTTTGGGCTCGGCCCATCTGCCGACAAACTTCCGGGAGGCCTCCCCCATGACGATCCGCAAGCTCTGCGCGGCCTCGGGCTGCGACGACCTCGCTGTGCCTGGCGCCGCGCTTTGCGAAGAGCACGAGGCCGAACGGATTGAGCGGAACCGCGCGCGGCGGGCGAAGGTGAAGACGGCCGAAGAGATCCGGCGCCGCGCGAAGCTCTATGCGAGCCCCGCCTGGAAGACCGCGCGGGCGGCCTTCCTTGAGGTCCATCCGCTCTGCGCCGATTGCGCGGGGCTGGGACTGGTGACCCCGGCGACCGAGGTCGATCACATCGCCCGCCACGAGGGCGACCGCGCCCGGTTCTGGGATCGCTCGAACTGGCAGGCGCTCTGCAAGAGCTGCCACAGCCGCAAGACCGCCCGCGAGGTGCTGGGGCGCAACTGACACCGGGGGGTGTCCAAAAATCCGGGGCCCCCCTCGGGAACCGCGCATGGGAGCTTTCCTGTTGCGCGGGCCGAATTGGCAAAAAAAGCCCACGAACATAAGCCCCCGAGACAAAAACAGAGGGAGGTCCGATGCGCGGTCAGAAGCCGAAGCTCGACAATGTCGTGCCGATGAAGGCCGACCAGACGGCGCCCGTGCCCGAGGCGCCCGGCTGGATGAGCGCCGAGGGGCGCGACGCCTGGGACCGGCTCGCGCCGGTGCTGGCGGCCAGGCGGCGGCTCGATCCGGCCTATGAGGATCCGTTTGCGATCTATTGCGAGGCGGTGGCCGATGTCATCCGCTTCACCGGCGATATCGCGGCCTTCGGCAGCTGGTACGAGGTCGCGACCCGGAACGGGCGGCAGCAGAAGAAGCGCGCGGTCTGGGGCCAGCGCCAGGACGCCATTGCCACCATGAACCAGCTCGCCGCGCGGTTCGGCA
>NZ_SOEB01000004.1 GCF_004365965.1 Rhodovulum visakhapatnamense | reverse complement strand
CCCGCCCCGAACCGCTTGTGGCGCAGGTTCTGGTCGAGATTGTGCAGCACCTTCGGCGTCAGGATATAGCGCCCGATCACCGCCAGGTTCGAGGGCGCCTCCTCGAGGCTCGGCTTCTCGACCATGCCCTTGACCAGCACCTTGTCGCCCATGTCGCGGGCCACGTCGAGGATGCCATAGGCCGAGGCCTTCTCGCGCGGGACCTCCATCGCGGCGACCATGTTGGCGCCGGTGTCCTGATAGGCGTCGACCATCTGCTGCAGGCAGGGCGTTTCGGCCGCGATCACGTCATCGGGCAGGATCACCGCGAAGGGTTCGTTGCCGATCAGCCGCCGCGCGCACCAGACCGCGTGGCCCAGCCCCATCGCCATCTTCTGGCGGATATAGGCGATCGCCCCGCTTTCCATGTCGGTGCTGCGCAGGATCTCCAGCAGGTCGTCCTTGCCCTTGGACTTCAGCGAGTCTTCCAGATGCGGCGCGTGGTCGAAATAATCCTCGAGCGCGCTTTTGCCCCGCGACGTCACGAAGATGAAATCCGTGATCCCGGCCGCCCGCGCCTCGTCGATCGCGTACTGGATCAGCGGTCGGTCCACCAGCGTCATGATCTCTTTCGGGATCGACTTCGTCGCGGGAAGAAACCGCGTCCCCAATCCCGCAACGGGAAAAACCGCCTTCGTTACTTGCCGGTTCATGATCTCACTCGCTCGTCGCTTTCATTTCATTCTAGCCCATATTTCCCGGGCTGGCTCGGAACATCGACAGAATCTGTTAATAATCCCCGATAATTCGGCCGATTTATCCCTGTGTTGGGAACATTTTGTGACATGCGCAAGGTTCCCCTTCCGCCGACCGAGACTTCGGCGGGGTCCCGCCACCCTGGCTCTTCGCAAGAGCCTCAAGATGCGGGGTGCATCTCAGTCGAGCCCCATCGCGGCCATCATCGCCTCGATCCGCGGAACGTCCGTGGGGTTGTTCAGTTCCCAGAACTGGCGGCCGCGCGCCTCGACCTCGACGCAGAGAACAGGCCGCCCGTGTTCGAGGAATCGCAGCTGTTCGAGCCCTTCGAGCCCTTCCAGCGGGCCCGGCGCAAGGCGGCGATAGGCGTCAAGCGCCGCAGGCCGGTAGGCATAGACGCCCACATGGTGAAAGACCGGCGTCGGGGCGCTGTCGGCATAGGTCTGCCCGGTATAGGGGATGACCTCTTTCGAGAAATAAAGCGCCCGGTTGCCCGCGCCGAAAACCGCAGTGGTGCCGCCCACCCGGCCCGCGCGGCGATCGTCCAGCAACGCGGCCAGCCCCTGACCGTCGCAGCGCAGCACCGGGGTCGCCAGATCGGCGCCGGGATCGGCGCGAAGCCCCGCCACCAGATCCTCGATGAACCAGGCGGGCGTCAGCGGCGCATCGCCCTGCAGGTTGACCGCGATCTCGACCGCGCCGCCCAGCACATCGAGCGCCTCGGCCACGCGCTCGGTGCCGTTGGCGCAGGTCTCCGACGTCATCACCACCTCGGCGCCGAAGGCCTCGGCGGCGGCGCGGATACGGTCGTCATCGGTCGCGACCACCACCCGGTCGACGCCCGAGACCGCCTGCGCCGCCTCCCAGGACCGCCGGATCAGGCTCTTTTCCTGCCCGGACGCGCCCCGGAGCATCGCCAGCGGCTTGCCCGGATAGCGCGAGGACGCGAACCGCGCCGGGATCACGATGACGACGGACATCAGGCGTCTTTCAGATCGACGCCCGGTGCATAGGCGATGAAGAACGGGTTCTCGTAGCCAGGCTTGCCGTAAGACAGCGGGCTGTGATCGTCGAAGCGCACGACCTTGCCGCCTGCGCCCGCCAGCACCGCATGCCCGGCCGCGGTGTCCCATTCCATGGTGCGCCCGAGCCGCGGGTAAAGGTCGGCCTCGCCGGTCGCGACGAGGCAGAATTTCAGCGACGATCCGGCCGAGGTCATGTCCCGGACGGCATATTTCGCAATGTAATCGTCGGTCGCCTGATCGCGGTGCGATTTCGAGGCCACGACCATCAGCGCGCCGTTGTCGGGGGCCGAGACCGACAGCGGCGTGACCGGCCCGACCGCGTCGAGCGCCAGATCGCCGGTTTCCTCGACGGTCGCGCCATCGGCACGGGTGTAGAAAAGCCGCCCCCGCGCCGGGGCATAGACAACGCCCCGCACCGGAACTCCGCCCTCGACCCTGGCGATGTTCACGGTGAAATCGCCCCGGCGCTGGACGAATTCCTTGGTCCCGTCCAGCGGATCGACGATCAGGAAATCGGCAGCACTTTCGGTATGGGTGTCGGCCTGTTCCTCGGTCACGATCAGCGCCTCCGGGAAGGCGCGTCTCAGCTCGGCTGAAATCAGCGCATCGGCGGCCTCGTCGGCCTCGGTTACCGGGCTGGAATCGGCCTTGGCACGGACCTCGAAATCGGGCGCGCCGTAGATCTCCATGATGCGCGCGCCGGCCAGAAGCGCCGTTTTCCGCATCACGGTCTCGAGCTGTTCGTAGTCCAAGCCTGCCTCCTGGTTGCGTCGCGCGGCACGAAACGAATTCGCAAGCTCCTTATGCTTGGCTTGCCCACAAACGGCAAGGACACACGGAAAAGGCGACGTTCCAGACGGCCCGACCGACCGGCACCGCCCAGGGCGGGCTGCGCCTGCTGGCGCTGATCTATCACGCCTCGGTGCGGCATGTGCGCAAGAGCCACCGCAACGCGGGTCCGGGCCTGATCATGAACATCCTGCAAACCGTTCTGCCGGTGGTGTCGTTCTACGCGATGTTCACCCTCGTGGGCCTGCGCGGTGCCGCGATCCGGGGCGATTTCCTGATCTACCTGATGTCGGGCGTGTTCCTGTTCATGACCTTCAACAAGACCATGGCCGCCGTGGCGGGGTCCGAGGGACCGGCCTCGGCGATGATGCAGCACGCGCCGATGAACACGATCATCGCCATCGCCGCGGCCGCGCTCGGCACGCTCTATATCCAGATCCTGTCGATGGTTTTCGTGGGCTTCGTCTATCACGCCGCCTTCACCCCGATCACCGTGGACCGCCCCGTCGGGGCCATGGGCATGCTGCTGGCCTGGTTTTCCGGGCTGTCGGTGGGGATGGTCTTCCTGGCGCTGAAGCCCTGGGCGCCGGGCGTCGTGGGGCTGGCCTCGACCGCCTTCCAACGGATGACCCTGATCGCGTCGGGCAAGATGTTCGCGGCCAATACCATGGACCGGCCGCATGCCGGTCTTCTTCGACCGGAACCGCTGTTTCACTGCATCGACCCGGCGCGCGGCCTTGCTTTCGTCGATTACGACCCGCATTCCACCGCGGTCGGCCATCCGCTGCGGCTGGCCATCGCGCCGACCGTGATCGGGCCGATGGGCGAATGCCACACCCGCAAGCTCGCCCCGGCGGATGGTATGCCCCCCGGCCTCAGTCCACCACCCGAAGCGTCAGGTTGATCCGGCCGCCGCCCTCGATCAGGGTCGAGCTGCCGCCGCGCACCCGGTCGATGCCATGATGGATCAGCCGCGCCGCGCCCCCCATCACCAGCACGTCGCCCGATTTCAGCCAGAGGCTGTCGGTCGGCCCGCCGCGCTCGATCCCGCCGATCCGGAAGCGCGCCTCGTCCCCCAGCGAGACCGAGACGATGGGCCAGCCGAAATCGGCCTCGTCGCGGTCCTGATGCAGGCCCATCTTGGCGCCCTCGCGGTACAGGTTCACCAGACAGCAGTCGGGCGCCCGGTCGACCCCGGTCACCCGGTGCCACAGAGCCAGCACCGGCGCCGGGATCGGCGGCCAGGCCACGCCTGAAGGGTGCTGCGTCTCGTACCGATAGCCGCGCCGGTCGGACACCCAGCCATATTTGCCCGCCGACGTCATCCGCACGCTCATCTTGCGCCCGAACCGGGTTTCGGGCTGCACCGGCGGTGCCGCCGCCATCACCGCCGCGATCTCGGCCACCAGTGCGGCCTGGGCCGAGGGGTCCAGAAGCCCCGGGAAAACCTCGACCCCCCGCACCACCAGCGCGGGCGCGGGGCGGCCCGGTCGTTCTGTCTCAGACATCGTTCACCACACTCACAAATCTGTCATAGGCTGCGCTTGCAGGGTTTGACACCCCTCCTTATATACCCCCGAGAAACGGGCCCGGGTCTGCCGTGGCCCCCTGGGATCGGGGCGCAGAGGCCTCCTGAGGGTCTGCTCCCCACAACATCGCCGAATGAAGAGGTTAAGATATCATGGGTAAAGTCATCGGGATCGACCTCGGGACCACCAACTCCTGCGTCGCCATCATGGATGGGGCGCAACCCCGGGTGATCGAGAATGCCGAAGGCGCGCGGACGACCCCGTCGATCGTGGCCTTCACCGACAGCGAGCGTCTGGTTGGACAACCCGCCAAGCGCCAGGCCGTCACCAACCCCGAAAACACCGTCTTTGCGGTCAAGCGGCTGATCGGCCGCCGGGTGGATGACGCCGAAGTCGAGAAGGACAAGAAGCACGTCCCCTATTCCATCGTCGACGGCGGCAATGGCGACGCCTGGGTCAGCGTCCGTGGCGAGAAATATTCGCCCAGCCAGATCTCGGCCTTCATCCTGCAGAAGATGAAGGAAACCGCCGAAAGCTACCTTGGCGAAGAGGTGACGCAGGCCGTCATCACCGTTCCGGCCTATTTCAACGACGCCCAGCGTCAGGCCACCAAGGATGCGGGCAAGATCGCGGGCCTCGAGGTGCTGCGGATCATCAACGAACCGACCGCGGCCGCGCTGGCCTACGGGCTCGACAAGAAGGAAACCCGCACCATCGCGGTCTATGACCTCGGCGGCGGGACCTTCGACATCACCATTCTGGAAATCGACGACGGCCTCTTCGAGGTGAAATCGACCAACGGGGATACCTTCCTCGGCGGCGAGGACTTCGACATGCGCATCGTCGCCTACCTTGCCGACGAGTTCAAAAAGGAACACGGCGTCGATCTGGCCAAGGACAAGATGGCCCTGCAACGGCTCAAGGAAGCCGCCGAGAAGGCCAAGATCGAGCTGTCCTCCTCCAGCCAGACCGAAATCAACCAGCCGTTCATCTCGATGAACCCGCAGGCCGGCACGCCGCTGCACCTGGTGATGAAGCTGACCCGCGCCAAGCTGGAAAGCCTTGTCGGCGACCTGATCAAGCGCTCGATCAAGCCCTGCCAGGACGCGCTGAAGGATGCCGGACTCTCGACCTCGGATATCGACGAGGTGGTGCTGGTCGGCGGCATGACCCGGATGCCCCGCGTCATCGAGGAAGTGACCAAGTTCTTCGGCAAGGAACCGCACAAGGGCGTGAACCCGGATGAAGTGGTCGCCATGGGCGCCGCGATCCAGGCCGGCGTTCTGCAGGGCGACGTGAAGGACGTCGTTCTGCTGGACGTGACGCCGCTGTCCCTGGGCATCGAGACGCTCGGCGGGGTCTTCACCCGGCTGATCGACCGCAACACCACGATCCCGACCAAGAAAAGCCAGATCTTCTCGACCGCCGAGGACAACCAGAACGCCGTGACGATCCGCGTCTTCCAGGGCGAACGCGAGATGGCGGCCGACAACAAGATGCTCGGCCAGTTCAACCTCGAAGACATCCCGCCCGCGCCGCGCGGCATGCCGCAGATCGAGGTGACCTTCGACATCGACGCCAACGGCATCGTGTCGGTTTCGGCCAAGGACAAGGGCACCGGCCGCGAGCAGAAGATCACCATCCAGGCCTCGGGCGGCCTCTCGGATGACGAGATCGACAAGATGGTGCGCGAGGCCGAGGCCAATGCCGAAGCCGACAAGAAACGCCGCGAACTGGTCGAGACCCGGAACCAGGCCGAAAGCCTGATCCACTCGACCGAGAAGTCGATCGAGGAACATGGCGACAAGGTCGATCCCTCGACCGTCGAGGCGATCGAACTGGCGGTCGCGGCGCTGAAGGACGTGCTGGATTCGGAAGATGCCGGCAAGATCAAGGGCGGCATCCAGAACGTGTCCGAAGCCGCGATGAGGCTGGGCGAGGCCATCTACAAGGCCCAGCAGCAGGAGACCTCCGGCCCCGAGGCCGACGACGACCGCGACGAGCCGACCGGTGTGGACGACGAGATCGTCGATGCCGAGTTCGAGGATCTGGACGATCGCAAGCGCTCGTGAGGCGCAACCGGACCCGAAGCGGCCGGTCCGGGCAACCGGGCCGGCCAACGCGTTCCAGGAAGAGGGTTAGGGTTAGCTGATGGCAAAGCGCGATTTCTACGAGGTTCTCGGGATTGCCCGCGGGGCCTCGGCCGAAGAGATCAAGAAGGCCTATCGCAAGAAGGCCAAGGAACTGCACCCCGACCGCAATGCGGACAATCCCAAGGCAGAGGCGCAGTTCAAGGAGGTCAACGAGGCCTACGAGACGCTGAAGGACCCCGACAAGAAGGCGGCCTATGACCGCTTCGGCCATGCCGCCTTCGAACAGGGTGGGGGTCGCGGCCCAGGCGGCATGGGCGGCGGCTTCGGCGGCCAGGGCGATTTCGCCTCGGCCTTCTCGAATGTCTTCGACGACCTGTTCGGCGACTTCATGGGCGGGGCGGGTCCCGGCGGGCGCCAGCGCGCCACGCGCGGGTCCGACCTGCGCTACAATCTGCGGGTCACGCTGGAAGAAGCCTATTCCGGCCTGCAAAAGACCATCAAGGTACCCAGCTCGGTCGCCTGCGAGGTCTGCAATGGCACCGGCGCGGCCGGCGGCGCAGAACCCGCCACCTGTCCGACCTGTTCGGGCATGGGCAAGGTCCGGGCACAGCAGGGCTTTTTTACCGTGGAGCGGACCTGCCCGACCTGCGGCGGCATGGGCCAGATCGTCAAGAACCCCTGCAAGTCCTGCGGCGGCGCGGGCCGGGTCGAGCGCGAACGCGCGCTGTCGGTCAACATCCCCGCGGGCGTCGAGACCGGCACCCGGATCCGGCTTGCGGGCGAGGGCGAAGCGGGGCTCCGCGGCGGTCCGTCCGGCGATCTTTACATTTTCATCGAGGTGACAGATCACCCGCTGTTCGAGCGCGACGGGCTGAACCTCTTTTGCCGGGTGCCGGTCTCGATGACCGCCGCGGCGCTTGGCGGCGAGATCGAGGTGCCGACCATCGACGGCGGCCGGTCGCGGGTGAAGGTGCCCGGCGGCAGCCAGTCCGGCAAGCAGATGCGGCTGCGCGGCAAGGGGATGCCTGCGCTGCGCGGCAATGCCCAGGGCGACATGTTCATCGAGCTGGCGGTCGAGACCCCGGTCAACCTCACCACGCGCCAGAAAGAGCTTCTGCGCGAATTCGAGGAACTGAGCGAGGAAAACAATCCCGAGGGCTCGTCCTTCTTCAAGAAGGTGAAAAGCTTCTGGGACGGGATGAAAAGCTGATGCGGGCCGGGCGGCCCGCGGTCTCCCCGCAGCCTTAACGTTTCGTTCACCTTGTTCCCGCTACCGTTGGGTCATGCCGCGCCCGACGCCCCCGCCATCGCCCGCCGAACCGGTGCTGCCGCTTTTCGCGGAGGCGCCGGTCAGGGCGCTTGCTCCCGGCGAGCGGCTGCCCTCCTATCTGCGCGACCATCGCCGCCGTCTTCGCGACCGGTTCATGGCGGGCGGCGCGGCGGCGATGCCGGATTACGAACTGCTTGAAATGGTTCTGTTCCGTGCCCTGCCCCGGCAGGATGTCAAGCCGCTGGCCCGGCTGCTTCTGGACCGGTTCCGCGACTTCAACGGGGTGCTTTCGGCCCCGGTAACCCGCCTGCAGGAGGTGCGCGGCGTCGGTCCGTCGGTCATCGTCGAGCTCAAGCTGGTCGAGGCGGCCGCCCAGCGGCTGGCCCGGACCCGCGTCATGCACCGCCCCGTGCTGTCAAGCTGGGACGCGCTTCTGGACTATTGCCGCACCGCCATGGCCCATCGCGAGACCGAACAGTTCCGCGTCCTCTTTCTCGACCGCAAGAATGTACTGATCGCCGACGAGGAACAGGCCCGCGGCACCGTCGATCACGTGCCGGTCTATCCGCGCGAGGTGGTCAAGCGGGCGCTGGAACTGAACGCCTCGGCCCTGATCCTCGTCCACAACCACCCCTCGGGCGACCCGACCCCCTCGCAATCCGACATCGCCATGACCGCGCAGATCGAAGCCGCCTGCGCCGCGCTGAGCCTCGTGCTGCATGACCATCTGATCGTAGGCAAGGCCCGCGACCTCAGCTTTCGGGCCGAGGGCTATCTTTAGGGATCTGCACGGTCATCGAATGGCGGAAATGCAGGCGGCCGGCGTGCCGGACCTGGTAGTGGTGCGGCACTGGCCAAGCGCCTTGATACGTTTGGCCAGTGCCGTGACCTCGCGGCTTCGCAGCACCGGACGGACCCGGGACGAATAGGCGGCCTCGACGGGGACCAGCCCGGGAAGACAGTCGGAAAGTCCGGGGAAGGCCTGCAGCGGGCTTTGCCGCGAGGACGGACCCAGCGCCGAAAACCGAACGGCCCCGGCCAGAAGGTTTCGACCCAGATGCCCTCGGCACAGATCGGCGAATGCGCCTCGAGCAGGATGGGGTGTTAGCTGCACCCGTTCTGGCCCCGCACGACCCGCACGCCGGGCCAGCCCTGTGCCGCAAGCTGTTTCGCGCGGGCCAGCGCCTCGGTCCCGCCGTCATCGCCATAGACCACCGCCGTCTGGTTGCTGTCGTAGATCCCGAACGTATCGTTACCGGCACCGCCGTACAGCGTGTCGGACCCCGATCCCGCCGACAGGGTGCCGTTGCCCGCGTTGCCATAGATCAGGTCGTTCCCGGCATTGCCGCAAGACACGTCATTGTCGTCGCCGAGCCGGACGGTCTCGTCGCCCCAGCCGCCATAGACCGTATCGCTGTCCGTGCCGGTGCTATAGGTCGCCGCCGTGGTATTCGAGGTCGCAACGACCCAGTCGCAAGAAGCAGTGCCTTGGGCCACTTCGATCCCGGTGGCGGTGCCCTTCCAGGTGAAGCTGCCAAATTCGAAGAAATCGAGCGCACCGGCGCCGGTATAGTGAATAGACGTGCCCGCCGTGCTCGCGACTCTCTCGGATTTCAGGGGGGTCAGTGCCGGCGCCGCCACCGATCGAAGTGAAGGCCTGTGTGTCGGGGACGGTAAATTCGTCATCGCCCGATCCGCCGGAAAGCGTCGTCATGGGCAGCCTCTCGATACCGATCTGTCATGGCCCGCCAGGGAAAGACGCAATCGAGGCCGCCCCCGCCGATCAGAGCGCGCCTCTCGGCGGTCCGATGGGTCAGATCGCGTCCGGTGTCATTGATCCCACCGCCGAAGAGTGGAGCGCCGGTCAGCCCCGGATCGAGTCCCGAACCTGCAAAGCCAGGGAGGATCATCTCTTCGGATAGGGCGACCCCGAGGCCGTCGGTGGGTCGCCTGGACCGCCGAACGGATGCGTAAGCTGACGCCGGGGGCGGACGCCCCGCTGACGACGACAAGAACCGAGGAACTGCCAGCCAAGGCACTGCTACCCAAAGACGCCCCGAACCTATGGCCATGGACGTAACGAAGCATTTGGGGCGATGCCGCTTCCGCAACTCCGACCACGGTTGCGGCGCAGTCGCGGGGAAAGTGACGCAACATCTTTACGGCGCCGGGCCTCGGGGCAAGGCGCTGCGGTGGGGGCGCGGTCCGAACCGGCATCGACTCGCCTGTGGGCCAGCGCGCCAGCGGTCCTCGAGAGGCCCAGGTCGAAGGGATCGGAAGAGATCCGTCGCACAGGCGGCGCGGGCAGCCGAAACCGGAGCACGCCGATCGACGCCGCGGCTGGGGCCCTCTAGTGCCTGCGGGGCGGCGAAGACGGCAGGTCGTCTTCGGCTTCGGCCGGGTCGGTCGCGTCGCCGGGAACGCTGTAGGCCCCGGTCAGCCAGCGGCCCAGATCGACATCGGCGCAGCGGCGCGAACAGAAGGGGCGATAGGCCGGATCGGTCGGCTTCTTGCAGACGGGGCAGGTCATCGGGCGAGGGTCTCGCTGAGCGGCAGGCGTTCGCGCTTGCGGGTCAGTTCGGCATGCCCGAGCGGGGTCCAGCCGACAAAGGTCGTCTCGACCGCGTCGGCACGAAAGGCGGCCTTCATCACCTGTTCCAGCGCGACCCGGTCCTTCTTGGGCATCGGCGCGAAATCGACCACGATCTGGCCTGCGAGCCCGCGCAGGCGCAACAGCCGCGGCAGCGCGCGGGCGGCGGCGATATTGGCCTTCAGCCCCGCGGCGGGCGAGCTGTCGGCACCGGTATTCACATCGACCGCGGTCAGCGCCCGGGTCGGCTCGACATGGACCGATCCGCCGCCGGGCAGGGCCTCGGGACCGGCAAGCGCCTCAATCGCTTCTGGCACACCATGGTCGGCGAAGGACCCCGCGCGGTCGTCAAGATCGTCGGGCGCAGGCCAGTCGCGCCAAGCCAGCGCATGAGAGTCGGGTCCGTCGAGGAACAGCTCGGGCGCGCCATCGGCAGGTTCGGACAGGATCGCCTCGGCCAGCGCGCGCTGGGCGGCAATATCCTCGGCCACGGCCTCGGGGTCGGCGCCCTCGGCCGCCGAGCGCAGGATTGCCCCGAGCCCCTCGGGTGCGCCCTCCATCCCGTCATGCAGGATCTCCAGCAGCCGGTCGCGCTCGGCCTCGTCGCGGATCGCGCGCGACACGTTCAGGCCGGGCGCCTCGGGCGTCAGGATCGTCAGACGGCTCTTGAACAGGATGCGGGGCGTGACCGGCACGGCCTTGCCCTCCTCGGCATAGCCCGTCACCTGCACCAGAATCCCCTGCCCGGGGCGCAACCCCTTGGCCTGCTTGAGAAAGGCCCGCCCCTCGGGCAGCCGCAGGAAGACCCCGCCCTGCCCCTTCATCTGCCGGTCGACAACGCCCCGGAGGATCGCGCCCGGCATCGGACGCTCGTCCGGCGGGTCGATCAGCAGGTCTTCGAGCCTGCCGTCTTCCATCAGCGCGGCGGCCTTTCGACCGCCGATCTCGTCCAGCAGGATGCTGCGTCCCTTCATGTGCGCTCCGTATCCAGAGGATAGCCTGCCGCGCGCAAAAGCGTCGCGGTTTCGGCCAGTGGCAGCCCCACGACCGCCGAGAACGATCCGCCGATCCAGGGCACGAAGGCACCCGCGCGGCCCTGAATGCCATAGCCGCCCGCCTTGCCCTGCCATTCGCCCGAGGCGAGATAGGCGTTGATCTCGGCATCGCTCAGCTGTTTCATCCGCACCTGCGTCACGACATCGCGCTCCCAGATCCGGTCGCCGAGGCGCAGCGCGACCGCCGTCACCACCCGGTGCCGCCGACCCGACATGGCATAAAGGAAGGCGGCCGCCTCGCCCGCATCGGCAGGCTTGCCGAGAATGCGCCGCCCAAGTGCCACGGCGGTATCGGCGCACAGCACCAGGTCATCGGGCGCGGCCAAAACGGCGCGGACCTTTTCGCGGGCGATGCGAAGACAGTAGGGACGGGGAAGCTCACCCCGATGGGGCGTTTCGTCGATATCGGCGGGACGCACGTCATCGGGGACAACCCCGATCTGCGCCAGAAGATCTTTCCGGCGCGGGCTCTGAGAGCCGAGGATCAGCCTCAAGGTTTACTTGAAACGATAGTTGATCCGACCCTTGGTCAGATCGTAGGGGGTCATTTCGACCTGAACCCGGTCGCCGGCCAGAACGCGGATGCGGTTCTTGCGCATCTTGCCCGCCGTATGCGCGATGATCTCATGGCCGTTGTCCAGCTCGACCCGAAACGTCGCATTCGGCAGGAGTTCCTTCACGACGCCGGGAAATTCGAGCATTTCTTCCTTGGCCATGGTCACTCCAAAAAGGGGTAAGCCCGGAAGGATTCCGGGCGCGCAAGTAAATGCGCCCGATCAGCCAATAATTCAAGTCGTAAATGTGTGAAACGGCGGCCCCGGCATTGGGGTCCCTCCAACGGGTTCGCAGCGCCTGGATCGGACCGCAGCGGGCCGGGGCAAGGGCTTTGGCGCGGGGAGACAATCGCAAGCGGATCCACGGACTGGCCCGCGGGTCTGGACCCGCGCCCGGCCCCCTCCTGCGGCGCGGGCAAGGATGCGCGGGCCGCGCGGGCGTGCTAGGCTTGGTCCACCCAGACCGACTGCGCGGGCCACCGGTCCGCCAATGGAAGGTGACAGCATGGCCCGTTCGTTCCGCCGCCCGACCCTTGCGCTGAGCTGCGCCGCAGCGCTTTGCCTTCAGCCCGCCGGAGCCTGGACGCTGTGGGACGCCGATCCGCCGAAGACGCCGCTTGAAAAGCACCTCGACCGGCTTGTCGAGGGCGGCGAGGATCTGACCGAACTGCATGGCCGCATCGAGGAAAGCCGCGATCAGGGGTTCCGGCTGCTCGGCCGGTCGACCAAAAGCCTCGAAGGCGATGTCGACGATCTGGTGCTGGAGATCGAGCGGGCGCTCTTGCAGGACGGCAATGTCGGCGCCATCGAGGAGATCCGGCGGCTTCGGGCCGAGATCGCGGGTCTGGGGCGCGAGATCGAGGTGCTGCGCCGCGATCTGTATCTGGCCCGGCAGAAGCCCGAGCCCGACCCCGACGCGACCGACAAGATCGAGGACCGGATCGCCGACCGCGAGGCCGCTGCGGCCACGCTGGAGGCCGAGGTGGCGGCGCGCAAGACCGCGCTGCGCGAGACCTTCGCCCAGGCCGGGGCGACGCTTGGCGAGGACGAGATCGACAGCCTGACCTCGCGGGCCGATGGCGACGATCTGCTGAAGATGTTCACGGTCTTCGACATCACCCGCAAGATCACCGACGAGTTGAAGGCGCTGATGCAGGGCACCGCGCCCTCGCCCGGGATGCAGCTTCAGTATTACGGCGTCTTCGTGGTGATGGCCGAATTGCAGGTCATGGTGCATCGCGAGTACCTGCGCCGACTCGACGAGGATTACCTGCCCGCGCTTGAAACCATCAAGGCCGAGATCGACGCCACCGTCGCCTTCGCCCGCGAGCGCATGGCCACGGCAACGCCCGAACAGCAGGAAATCTACGCCAAGAACATCGCCGCCAATGCACTGTCGCTGGACGTGATCGCGCGCTACGAACAGATCCTCGACCAGCAGAAGGCGCGGTCGGCCGAGGCGATGGAAAAGGCCCAATCCTGGCTCGACGTCACCTATTCGACCTATGACACCGCGGTGAACTCGATGAACGTGCTGAATTTCATCGACGAGACCGACCGGCTGTTCGGCGAGATCATGACCCGGCAGCTGCCCGACCTGCAGCCCTTCGACGACAATACGCTGCGCCAGCGCTTCGAGGAAATCTCGGACCGGGTTGCCGAAATCGTCGGCAATTCCTGACCCTGCCGGACAGGCCCGCGACAGGCGCTCCGCTGTCGCCTGTTGACCCGTGCCCACCCGCCCACTACCTGCGCAGGGACCCAAAGGAGTGTGCCCATGCCGCCGCGCCCGCAGCCGCAGGACGATCGCGAAAAATCGAAACGGATCGGCGCGCTTCAGGCGCTCTGGCCCTTCGTCGCCCCCTACCGGCGGATGCTGGCGGCGGCGCTGAGCGCGCTGGTTCTGACCGCGCTTGTCTATCTGGCGATGCCGGTCGCGGTGCGCCAGGTGGTCGATGCCTTCGACACCGAAACGGCCGCGCTGCTTGATCGCTATTTCGGACTGGCGCTGATCATCGTCGCGCTGCTCGCCGTCGGCACGGCTTTGCGCTATTACCTCGTGACCCGGCTGGGCGAGCGGGTGGTGGCCGATATCCGCAGCGCGGTTTTCGACCGCATGATCGGCATGAGTCCCGCCTTCTACGAGAAGACCATGACCGGCGAGGTGCTGAGCCGGATCACCACAGACACCACGCTGATCCTGTCGGTGCTGTCCTCCTCGGCCTCGTTCGCGCTGCGCAACATCCTCGTCTTCTTCGGCGCGCTGGTGCTGATGCTGGCGACCGCGACCAAGCTGTCGGGGCTGGTGCTGCTGCTGGTGCCCGCCGTGATCGTGCCGATCGTCCTGCTGGGGCGCAGGCTCCGGCGGCTCAGCCGCGAGAACCAGGACTGGATCGCCGCCTCGTCCGGCAATGCCTCCGAGGCGCTCTTGTCGGTACAGACGGTCCAGGCCTTCACCAATGAAAGCCGCGCCCGGTCGCAGTTCCGGGCGGTCACCGAACAAAGCTTCCTCTCGGCCCGGCACCGGATCGGCACCCGGGCGGTGATGACCGTGATCGTGATCTTCCTCGTCTTCGCGGGCATCGTCGGCGTGCTTTGGGTCGGCGCGCGCGACGTCCGCGCGGGCGAGATGAGCGTGGGCGAACTGGTTCAGTTCGTGATCTATTCGGTGATGGTCGCGGGCGCTGTCGCCGCGATGACCGAGATCTGGGGCGAATTGCAGCGCGCCGCCGGCGCCACCGAACGGCTGGTCGAGCTTTTGACCGCGCGGGACAGCGTGACCGACCCGGCGGCCCCGCTGCCCCTGCCCAAGCCCGCCCGTGGCGAGATCCGGTTCGAAGGCGTGCGGTTCTCCTATCCGACCCGGCCGGACACCCCCGCGCTCGACGGCATCGAGCTGACCGTGCGGCCTGGCGAGACGGTGGCGCTGGTCGGTCCTTCGGGGGCGGGCAAGACCACGGTCATGCAGCTGATCCTGCGGTTCTACGACCCGCAGGAGGGCCGCGTTCTCTTCGACGGGGCCGATCTGCGCGATCTGGGCCGCGAGGCCTTCCGCAGCCGTCTGGCGCTGGTGCCGCAGGACCCGGCGATCTTCGCGGCCAGCGCGCGCGAGAATATCCGCTTTGGTCGGCCCGGCGCCACCGATGCCGAGGTCGAGGCGGCCGCCCACGCCGCCGCCGCGCATGACTTCCTGAGCGCGCTGCCGCAGGGCTACGACACCGAGGTGGGCGAACGCGGGCTGATGCTGTCGGGCGGGCAGAAACAGCGCATCGCCATCGCCCGGGCGATCCTGCGGGACGCGCCGGTGCTGCTGCTGGACGAGGCGACCTCGGCACTGGACGCGGAATCGGAGCGCGCGGTGCAGGAGGCCGTGGACCGCATGGCCGCGACCCGGACCACGATCATCATCGCCCACCGGCTGGCCACGGTGAAGAAGGCCGACCGGATCGTCGTGCTGGACCGGGGCCGGATCGTGGCCGAGGGCACCCATGACGCGCTGGTGGCGCAGGGCGGGCTTTATGCACGGCTGGCCCGGCTTCAATTCACCGCAGGGGTCGAGACCGCCGCCTGAGCCGGATTTCGCTTGCCTGCCAAAGCGCTACGCCTAGGCTGCCCCACGGGCAACGGGCAACGGGCGGAGGACAGGTGGGGACAACCTCAAGGGCGGACCGGACGGTCCGGCACGACATCGGCGCCGATGACCGGCCGTCGGGCAGAGGCCGGGCGGACGCTGCGTTGCCGCATGGCGGACATCTTGCAGCGAGCGGCATTTCGCCCCATCCTTCCGATCCATGGGAAAGCAGGCCCGATCAAAACGGGCCGCATGGGAGGATGACATCGTGAACAGCATGAGCATGGAGTATGCGCGGCGCGAATGGCTGGCCATCGCCGCCGAAACCCCCTGGGAGACGCGCGACCGGCCGAAGACCATCTATTCCTTCGTTTCGCGCACTGCGGCGGCCTTTCCGGACCGCCCGGCGGTGTCCTTCCAGATCTTCTCGGGTCCGAAGGACCCGGCCGAGACCCTGACCTGGACCGAATTCCATGGCCGCATCACCCAGGCCGCGAACCTGTTCCGCCGCCTGGGCATCGGCCCGGACGACGTCGTCGCCTATATCCTGCCCAACTGCAACGAGACTGCGGTCTGCTTTCTGGGCGGCGCCGTGGCGGGCATCGTCAACCCGATCAACCCGCTGCTCGAGGCCGAACAGATCGCCGCGATCCTGCGCGAGACCGGGGCCAAGGTCGTGGTCACGCTGAAGTCCTTCCCCAGGACCGATGTCGCGCAGAAGGTCTCCGAGGCGGTGCGGCATGCGCCCAAGGTGCAGACCGTGCTGGAGGTCGATCTGGTCCGCTACCTGACCGGAGCCAAGCGGCTGATCGTGCCGCTGATCCGCAAGAAATCGCCCGGCCATTACCATGCCGACGTGCTGGATTTTCACCGCGCGCTGGCCGCCGAGCCCGCCGACCGGCTGACCTTCGACGACCCCGAGGAGGACCGCTTCGCCGCCTATTTCCACACCGGCGGCACCACCGGGATGCCCAAGGTCGCCCAGCATCGCGTCTCGGGCATGATCTATAACGGCTGGCTGGGCCATACGCTTCTGTTCCGCGAGAACGACACGCTGATCTGCCCGCTGCCGCTGTTTCACGTCTTCGCCGCCTATCCGGTGCTGATGTCCGTGGTGGCGGCGGGGGCGCATTTCGTGATGCCGACGCCCGCGGGTTATCGCGGCGATGGCGTGCTCGACAATTTCTGGAAGCTGATCGAACGCTGGGGCGTGACCTTCGTCATCACCGTGCCGACCGCCATCGCCGCGCTGATGCAACGCAAGGTCGATGCCGATGTCTCGACGCTCCGCTACGCCTTCTCGGGGTCGGCGCCGCTTCCGGTCGAGCTTTACAACCGGTTCGAGGCCGCGACCGGCGTCACCATCTGCGAGGGCTACGGGCTGACCGAGGCCACCTGCCTCGTGTCGATCAACCCGCCCGATTCGACCAAGAAGATCGGATCGGTCGGCCTGCCCTTCCCCTATACCCAGATCCGCATCCTGAAATGCGATGGCGACGGCAACGTCCAGCGCGAATGCGAGACCGACGAGGTGGGCGAGATCTGCATCTCCAACCCCGGGGTGGTGCCGGGCTCGACCTATACCGAGAAGGCCAAGAATCTGGGCCTGTTTGCCGATGGCTATTTCCTGCGCACCGGCGATCTGGGGCGGATCGACGAGGACGGCTATCTGTTCATCACCGGCCGCGCCAAGGACGTGATCATCCGCGGCGGGCACAATATCGACCCGGCCGAGATCGAGGAGGCTTTGCTGGGCCATCACGACGTGGCCTTCGCCGGCGCCATCGGCCAGCCCGACAGCTTTTCGGGCGAACTGCCTTGCGTCTATGTCGAGCTGGTCAGTGGGGCCACCGCCACACCCGAGGACCTGATGGCACATGCCCGCGTGCATATCCATGAACGCGCCGCGATCCCCAAGCATATCGAGATCCTCGACGAATTGCCCAAGACCGCCGTCGGCAAGGTCTTCAAGCCGGGACTGCGCAAGCTGGCGATCCAGCGGGTCTATGACGCGGCACTGGCCGAGGCCGGGCATCCGGTGCGGGTGCGCGAGGTGGTCGAGGACCGCAAGCGCGGCCTTGTCGCCCGGCTGGAACGTCAGGGTCCGGTGGACGACGAGGCGGTCGTGCATCTTCTGGGCAATTTCACCCGTCCCTGGGACTGGACCGAGGACTGACGATCAATCCCCCGCGCCCCGCGCGGGGGGGCCGAATCGCCCGATCAGCCGATCGACGATCTGGTTGCGGGTCTGGCGGTAGGCAGCCAGCTTGTCGGGCCGGGTCTCGCCAAGCCCGGTCGGGTCCAGCACTGGCCAGTATTCGACATCGAGATGATAATACCGCGTCAGCTCCTGCGCCCGGCGCAGGCTGGCGGGGGACAGGGCGATGATCAGATCGAAGCCCGACAGGTCGTCGCCCCAGTCCTCCATCTCGTCGAAGGACCGCACCCGGTGGCGGTCGAGCTTGACCCCCATCTCGTCGCAGACGGTGACGGTGAAGCCGTCGATCTCGCGGTCGTTGTGAACGCCCACCGACTGCACATAGGCGCGCTGGCCGTAGAACTTCTTCATCAGTCCTTCGGCCATCGGCGAGCGGACAGAGTTATGGTCGCAGCAGAACAGTACCGAGGAGGGCAGCTGCCCGGTCACCTCAGCCCCCGTGATAGAGAACGCAGATCAGCGTGAAGAGGCGTCGCGCCGTGTCGATATCAAGATCGGCCTTGCTTTCCAGCCGTTCCTGCAAGAGCCGCGCGCCCTCGTTGTGGATGCCGCGGCGGGCCATGTCGATGGCCTCGATCTGGCTGGGCGGCAGGCGCTTCACCGCGTCGAAATAGCTTTCGCAGATCTGCCAGTAATCCTTCACCGCCTGCCGGAACGGCGACAGCGACAGGTGAAACTCGGCGGCAGGGCTGCCCGTCTCGGTCTTGACGTCGAAGACCAGCCGCTTTTCCCGGATCGACAGCGTCAGCCGGAACGGGCCCGGCGGCGCGGGCCGGTCCTCGCGCCCGGGCAACGAGAACGAGTTGTCTTCCATCAGGTCGAACAGCGCCACCTTGCGTTCCTGCTCGATCTCGGGCGTCGGCGGCGGCAGGTTCGAATCGTCCAGTTCCACATGGCAAAGACGGGCGGTCGTCATGTCGCGTCCTCGTTCAGGCGGTCGAGCCGGGCCCGGATGGACAGACCGTGCGCCTCGAGACTTTCCGAAATCGCCAGCCGCTCTGCGGCGGGTCCGATCGCCTTGAGTGCCTCGGGCGTCATCCGGGCCAGCGTGGTGCGCTTGATGAAATCATGGACGCTGAGCCCGGACGAGAACCGGGCCGAGCGCGCGGTGGGCAGCACATGGTTCGGGCCGCCGATATAGTCGCCGATGGCCTCGGGGGTCCATTGCCCCATGAAGATCGCCCCGGCATGGGTGATCTTCTGCACCAGCGCCTCGGGATCGGCCACGCACAGTTCCAGATGCTCGGGGGCGACGCGGTTCGACAGCGCGGCCGCCTCGGCCAGATCGCGCACGATGATGACCGCGCCGAAATCGCGCCAGCTGGCGCCCGCGATGGCGCGCCGTTCCAGCGTCTTCAGCCGCGCCTCGACCGCCTCGGCCACCGCGCGACCGAAGGCGGCATCGTCGGTCACCAGGATCGACTGGGCGCTTTCGTCATGCTCGGCCTGCGACAGCAGGTCGATGGCAACCCAGTCGGGGTCGTTGTCGCGGTCGGCGATCACCAGGATCTCGGACGGACCCGCGATCATGTCGATGCCCACCTTGCCGAAGACCCGCCGCTTGGCCGCGGCCACATAGGCGTTGCCGGGACCGGTGATCTTGTCGACCGGCACGATGGTCTCGGTGCCATGGGCCATGGCCGCGATCGCCTGGGCGCCGCCGATCCGGTAGACCGTCTCGACCCCCGACAGCCGGGCGGCCATCAGGACCAGCGGGTTGGCCTTGCCATCGGGCGTGGGCGCGCAGATCACCAGCCGCTCGACCCCCGCCACCTGGGCCGGGATCGCGTTCATCAGGACCGAAGACGGATAAGAGGCCAGCCCGCCCGGCACATAAAGCCCCGCGGCCGAGACCGGCGTCCAGCGCCAGCCCAGCGTCGCGCCCTCGGGGTCGGTCCATTGCGCGCCCTCGGGCATCTGCCTCACGTGATAGGCACGGATGCGCTCGGCCGCCAGTTCCAGCGCCGCGCGGTCCTCCCGGCTGACGGCGGCGCAGGCAGCGTCGATTTCCTCGGACGAGAAGGCCAGCGTCTCGGGGGTCAGGTCCAGCCGGTCGAATTTCGCGGTCAGCTCGATCACCGCCGCGTCGCCCCGCGCCTTCACATCGGCGATGATCGCCGCGACGGCATCATCCACATCGGGACTGTCCTCGCGCTTGGCGCTCAGCAGAGCCGAGAATTGCGCCTCGAAATCGGCAGCGGCGGTGTCCAGGAATACCGGCATTGGGGTCCTCGCAAGCTTTACAATGCTGCATAGCCGCATTTTGCCGAAGGGTGAACCTCCCCAAAGGGATCGGCCGGCGCCCCGTGTCAGGGATGCCGCGGTGCCTTGCCCGAGGGCGCGGCATAGGGCCGGGTCACATCGGTCAGCGTCACCTCGAGACATTCGACCTCGAGCGCCACCGCCCCGTCGCCCGCCAGCGTCAGCACCACCCGGCCGGTGCCGTCCTCGCCGGGCTCGAAGGCCACGGCCAGCAGCGACAGCACCAGATCGGGGTCGGACCGGTCGATGCCCTGGCTGACCACCTGGGTCACGTCCTCGACGGTCAGCACGGCCTGAACCCTCTCGAACGGGCGGCCACGGCGTTCGGCGGCCTCCTTGTCCTCCCAGCGGAACCGGTTGACCAGCGCCGCGAACCGGCGCCGCGACCGGTCCCAGCGCATTTCGGTGACCGGCAGGACCCCATCCTGCACCAGCGCCGAAATCACCTCGAGATCGCTTGCCTCGGCGGCCATCAGGTGCAGCGGGCGTTCCGCCCCGTCCTCGAACCGTGCGTCTTCGGTCATTCCGCGCTCATCCGTTCGATATGGGCCCCGCAGGCGCCAAGCTTCTGTTCCACCTTCTCGTAGCCGCGGTCGAGATGATAGACCCGGCTGACCACGGTTTCACCCTCGGCGGCCAGACCGGCGAGAATCAGCGATACACTGGCACGAAGATCGGTGGCCATGACCGGCGCACCTTTCAGCCGACCGACACCGGTCACCGTGGCCGTACCGCCCGAGACATCGATTCGCGCCCCCATCCGCACCAGTTCAGGCGCGTGCATGAAGCGATTCTCGAAGATCGTTTCCTCCAGTCGGCTGGTGCCCTCGGCGGTGCACAACAGCGCCATCATCTGCGCCTGCAGGTCGGTCGGAAAGCCCGGGAAGGGCTCGGTCGTCACATCGACCGCCGACAGGCGGCCGTTCTTGCGCGCGACGCGCAGGCCCCGGTCGGTCTGTTCCACCGTGATCCCTGCGGCATCGAGCTTTTCCGCGAAGGCCGGCAGCAGATCGAGCCGCCCGCCAAGGCAGGTCACGTCGCCGCCGGTGATGGCGGGGGCCAGCATGTAGGTGCCCAGCTCGATCCGGTCGGTCACCACCCGGTGGGTCGCCCCGCCCAGCGCCGTCACGCCCTCGATGGTGATCGTGGCGGTGCCCTCGCCCTCGATCCGGGCGCCCATGGCGCGAAGGCAGCGGGCCAGATCGACGATCTCGGGCTCGCGTGCGGCGTTCTTCAGGACGGTCGTGCCCTTGGCCAGCGTCGCCGCCAGCAGCGCGTTCTCGGTCGCCCCGACCGACACCTTGGGAAACTCGAAGACCGCACCTTTCAGCCCGCCCGGCGCCTCGGCATGGACATAGCCCTCGCGCAGTTCCAGCCGGGCGCCCATCGCCTCCAGCGCCTGAAGATGCAGATCGACCGGACGCGCGCCGATGGCGCAGCCGCCGGGCAGCGAGACCTCGGCCTGGCCGTGGCGCGCCAGCAGCGGGCCCAGCACCAGGATCGAGGCGCGCATCTTGCGCACGATGTCGTAATCGGCGCGGTGGCTGGTCAGCCGGTGGCTCGACAGCGCCAGCACCTTGCCCCGATGCAGCGCCGAGACCTCGGCGCCAAGCGATTGCAGCAGCGTCGTCATGGTGCGGATGTCGGACAGGCGTGGCGCATTGGTCAGCGTCAGCGGCTCGTCGGTCAACAATGTCGCAGGCATCAGCGCGAGGCAGGCATTCTTGGCGCCTGCGATCGGGATCTCGCCAGTCAGCGGCGCCCCGCCCCGGATCATGATCTGGTCCATCAGTTCTGCTCTTCCTGCCCTTTGGGCTTGTCTTCGCGGGCCCTGGCCTGGGCCTTGCGGCGCGCGAGGTTGGCTTTCAGCGCCTGCTTGAGACGCTCTTCGCGGGTCCCGGACGGCTTTGGCACGCCCGTCTTGGGGGTTTTGCCTGTCATGGCGTCCCTAGTAGCGCAGGGGCAAAAAACCGTCCAGATACCGCTTGCGTCGCCCGGACTTTCCGTCTAATCAGCCGCCCACCGGAACGTGCCCGAGCGTCTCGCCCGGACGGCACCGTTCCAAGAGTGCTGCTGTAGCTCAGTGGTAGAGCACTCCCTTGGTAAGGGAGAGGTCGACAGTTCAATCCTGTCCAGCAGCACCATCATACACCTCGAAAATCAAGCGGTTGGGCTGTTCTGGCGCGCGGCTGCCGGCTGTTACCCTGCGTTGCCCCTGCCGGAATCACCCGCATCCCACGAGCCTTTCCAGGTGGCAACACCCTATCTCCTTTCCAAGTCATGGCCGAAGACGAACCGCAGGTATTCATATACTTCGACACGACCGGAACTCGCGGAAGCAGAGCGAAGCAGCTTGTCAAAATTCACCAGGAAGGCGGAGTTCCTGCGGGGATTCAGCAGCAGGCAATCAGTCCACACGTCCAGCTCGCCTTCGATTGACGAGGCGTACTTCAAGATCCCATACATCAGGACCTGCCGGAAGTCGCCAGAAACACAGTTCCGGTCCGTAGGTTTCACCTCGATCAGAGTGCTTCCTAGGTCATGTTGACAAATGGCGGACCCAGAGACGGATCGACGTGATGTCAATGAAGCCGAGGAAGCTCTCAGCGGTCTTGTCGTAGCGGGTCGCGACACGCCTGGCGTTCTTGAGCTTGTTGAAGCAGCGTTCGACCAGATTACGCAGGCGATACAGCGAGCGATCGACACCAATGCGCTTCTTGCGGGACTTGCGCATCGGTATCACGGGCAGGACGTTGCGCGCCTCCATGCCGTTTCTGATCTTGTCTGCATCGTAGCCGCGATCTGCGATGAGCACGCTCGGGCGGGGCAGATTATCCGCCATCACCAGATCGAAGCCGAGATAGTCTGACGTTTGGCCAGGCGTGATCTCTGTCCTCATGGGAAGCCCGTGTGCGTTGACGAGGAGGTGGATTTTGGTCGTAAAGCCACCTCGAGAACGGCCGAAACCCTGTCGTGGAGTGGCCACATGGGGCGGCACGGGGAGGTTGCAGAGCGTCAGGTATCCCAAGATGTCGGGAATGCCGCGATCGAAGATCACAGGGCCTGAGAGTGCCCGTGCGGCGCGGTGGGCGCGCAGGTCCCGCTCCAGCATCCGTTCGGCGCAGGCAGCAAGGTCGGCCCAGGGAAGGGCGTCTCCGCCGCTCTGCATTTCCTCGCGAATGATCGCGCGGCCGGATTCGGGGATTGTGTGAAAGCCGCGGCGGGCAAGCTCGGCGATCGGGCTGGTCTTGCCCGCACCGGGGCCGCCCGTCACGACGAAGAAATGGGCGCTCATGGGCCATCCTCGGGTTTGACAGGGGAAAGGGCTGCGGAGAGATCAACACAACATGGGCGTGGATCGAGGCCGCATGGATTTTTGTAGGGAAAACGGCACCGGCCTGCGCGGCAGAGGCAAATCCTCTGACCAAAAAGGCGGAACTATCTGGTGCTCTTCACACGGACAGGACCTGCCGTCCGGCCGGGACAGCTCCCACGCGCAGAACGGTCAGTGTGCGACAAAAATCCTTCGGAAACGGATCGGATCCTCTGGACACCCCCGCTGCTCTCGCCTAAACACCTGCCACCCGAAGCACGATTGCTTCGCCCTCGCCCGGGTAGCTCAGGGGTAGAGCAGTGGATTGAAAATCCTCGTGTCGGTGGTTCGATTCCGCCCCCGGGCACCACTTCAAACCTTTAGTCAATGAAATCATAGGCTTATGCCATGATTTTGTCCCACTGGCCGTTACAGCAGCAAAAAGTGGGACAGTTTTGCCCTACTTCTGTTCCCGCGACATGCGTTTGAGGGCGCTCTCCGCACGGGCCTTCTGGCTTGCCGCGCGCGTGTAGCGAGTGACTTCCTTCGAGGTCCGGTGCCCAGTGATCGCCATGATCTCGAATTCGGTGCAGCCCAGCTCGGCGAGGCGGGCAGCCGCAGCCTTGCGCAGGCCGTGAACCGAACATTGCGGCAAACTCGCCTCGTCGCACCATTTGCGGAATCGGTTGCCGAAGCCGTTCGACGTGAAGGGCTGGCCGAAGGTGGTGACCAGGAATGTGAGATCGCCAACCGGGCTTGCGTCAATGATCCTCTGCAGGTCCGGAATGATCGGGATCTCCTGGCGGACCGGATTGCGGTTCCGGTTCTTGTGCTGCGTGAAGATCAGCCAGCCATCGCGCACGTGCTGTTTGCCGAGCTGCACCAGATCCGAGCGTCGCTGCCCCGTATAGAGCGCCAGGGCCAGCGCTAGCCTGGCCATTGTCCCGACGGGATGCCTTGCTTCGTAAGCCGCGATCTCCTCCAGGCTCCAGGAATGGAAGCCGTCCGCGTTCTTCGGGTGAAGATATTCGACCTCCGCCGCCGGATTCCGGTCGCAAAATTCGTAGCGAACCGCAAATTTGAACAGTTGTCCCACCGCCTTGACCATGCCGTTCGCGGCTTCGGGACGGCCGCGGCGTCCTGGCAACTCCCGTCGAGTCCGGCCCGAAGCCGACATTCGTTCCTGGCGCCGATGCCGCACCGCGGCGTCTCGAGACCGGCCATTCAAGCATTGTGCGGCATTTCCGAGGTGTGAAGGTCTTCTGAGCGAACTTCTCTTCCGATCGCCGAATCCGCAGCCTTCACCGCGCCCGGCATCCGCGAAGCGCAGTTCTTACGACGCCGATCCGTCGGCTTAGGGTCCAGACCCATTGATTTCGGGCGGTTCGCGTGATTCAGGCCTCGCAAGGAGACCTGACCGATGAGCAACCTCCACTGGCTGTCCGAAGCGCAAATGGAGCGCCTGAAGCCATTCTTTCCGAAGAGCCATGGCAACAGGGCCAGAACGGCCGGGCCGATGCGCGGCCCCGTGCGTTGCTACAGCAAATCCTGCAGCACCGGAATCAGCGGCAGATCGGCCGGGGGCATCGGGAAATCGCGCAGATCCCGCGCATGCGCCCATTTCAGTACCTGACCCTCGCGGGGCTGGGGCTGGCCCTGCCATTTGCGGCAGGCAAACAGCGGCATCAGCAGATGGAAATCTTCATAGGAATGGCTCGCGAAGCTCAGCGGCGCGAGGCAACTTTCCCAGGTGTCGATGCCAAGCTCTTCCTTCAGCTCGCGCTTCAGCGCGGCCTCGGGGGTCTCGCCCGGCTCGATCTTGCCGCCGGGAAATTCCCAAAGGCCCGCCATGGCCTTGCCCGCGGGGCGTTGGGCGAGAAGAACCCGCCCATCCGCATCGATCAGGGCCACGGCGGCCACGAGGACAATCTTCACGACCGGTAATCCGCGTTGATCTCGATGTAGCGCTTGGTGAAGTCGCAGGTCCAGACCGTCGAGGCGCCCTTGCCAAGGCCCAGATCCACCCCGATGACCAGCTCCTCACGGGTCATGTAGGCGGCACCCACCTCTTCTGCATAGCTTTCGGCGACCCAGCCCTTTTCGGCGACGAGGATCTCGCCAAAGCGGATCGACAGAAGATCGCGGTCGGCCCTGGCGCCCGACTTGCCAACGGCCATCACGATCCGGCCCCAGTTCGGGTCCTCGCCCGCGATGGCGGTCTTGACCAGCGGCGAATTGGCGATCGACATCGCCACCTTGCGGGCATCGGCCGGGCTGGCCGCGCCGGTCACCGCGACCTCGACGAACTTGGTCGCGCCCTCGCCATCCTTCACCACCTGATGGGCCAGATCCAGCATCACGCCCTTCAGCGCCTCCTGGAAGGCGCGCCCGGCCGAGCTGCGCAGATCGGTGATCTCGGGCACCTTCGACTTGCCGGTAGCCGCGACGATCAGCGTGTCCGAGGTCGAGGTGTCGCCATCGACGGTGATGCAGTTGAAGGTCTCGTCGGTCAGCTTGCCCAGCATCTTCTGTAGAAGCGGCTGGCCGATCTTCGCATCGGTGAAGATGTAGACCAGCATCGTCGCCATGTCGGGCGCGATCATGCCGGAGCCCTTGGCGATGCCCGCGATGCGGATCTGCTGTCCGTCGATCTCGACCGTGGCGGTCGCGCCCTTCGGGAAGGTGTCGGTGGTCATGATCGCCCGCGCGGCCAGCGGCAGCGCCTCGGGCGACAGCCGCGCCGCCAGATCGCCCAGAACCGCCGAGATCCGCTCATGCGGCAGCGGCTCGCCGATCACGCCGGTCGAGGCGGTGAAGACCCGCGCCTCTGGCACAGCGGCGGCCTCGGCCGCGGCGGCACAAAGCGCCGAGACGGCCCCGGCCCCGGCGGCGCCGGTGAAGGCGTTGGAATTGCCCGAATTCACCAGAATCGCCGCGCCCTGTTTCTGTCCGGGCTTGGCCGCGATCTTGGCCTCGCAGTCCAGAACCGGCGCCGAGCGCGTCGCCGACCGGGTAAAGACGCCGGCCACGGCCGTGCCGGGGGCCAGCCGGGCCAGCATCACGTCAAGCCGCCCCTTGTAGCGCACCCCGGCCTCGGCCGCCGCGAATTCGGCACCCTCGATCACCGGCAGCGCCGGGAACCCGGCCTCGGGGGCGAGCGGCGAGATCACCGGCGTCTTGGCGGGAACCTTTTCGGCAACCGCCACCAGCTGCGCCCGCAGGCGTTCGATCTCGCGCTTCAGCGGCTTGATCTTGGCCTTTTTCTTCTTGGTCTCGCCCGTATCGACCTTGTTCTTCTTGTCCTTGGCCATCTGTCCCTCTTGGATTGGCACCTATTGGTCGAGCAGCGACTGGTCTTTCAGGATCGCCGGGTCGACCTCGATCTCGTTCCGGGTGACGTCTGCCTCTTCGGTGTATTTTTCAAGCGCCTGCTCCATCGCCTCGCGCTGGATCCTCTGCACCAGATCGCCGCGGACATCGTCCAGCGCCGGGGCGTCTTTCAACCGGCTTTCGTAAAGCTTGATGACGTGCCACCCGAACTGGGTCTGCACCGGGGCCGAAACCTCGCCCGGATTCATCGCAACCACGGCCTCCTCGAAGGGCTGGACCATCATCCCTTCCGAGAACCAGCCCAGATCGCCGCCATTCGGACCAGAGGGACCGGTGGATTTCTCCTTGGCGAGTTCGGCGAAATCGGCACCGTTCGCCAGCTCGGTCTCGATCGCCTTCGCCTCGTCCTCGGTTTCCACCAGGATATGCGCGGCATGGTATTCGTTGATCGGATGCGCGGCTCCATAGGCCGCGTCATAGGCGGCCTGCACCGCCTCGTCGGTCACGGCCTCTTCCGCGACGCGCGACAGCGCCTCGCCCGCCACGAAGGACCGGCGTTCGTTTTCAAGCGCGAGGCTCGCGCCCTTCGAGAGGTCCGTCCCGATGGCCTCGCCCACCGCGGTCTGGCGGATCAGCTGGTCGAGCACCGCCTGATACAGCACGTCGTCGGGAAGCTGCTGATAGTCGGGCGGAAGCTGGGCGCGCAGCACGATCATGTGCCCGATGGTGATCTCCTGATTGCCCACCCGCGCGACGACCGTGTCGGGGCCGATATCCGCGGCCAGCGCGGGCAGCGCCATCCCCGCCGCGAGGGTCAGCGCGGCAAGCGGTTTGAGGGCAAATGTCATGGGGCTCTCCTTCTCGCCGGGCACTTGGCGGCGTTGACACCATTCCGGCCTCCCCTTACATCGCAACTGGTTCTCGGGGTCGGCCTTATTTCCTTGGCCACTTCTATTGCCGCATTCTCAGGCGGGCAAGCGGTCCGTCGTACAAGATCCTGTCAGATACGCATCCGCGCGGAGAGAACATGCTGGGCATCGGAACACTCACCCGTAAGGTCTTCGGGACCCGGAACGACCGGCTGGTCAAGAAGGTGCGCCCGCTGGTCGCCCGGATCAACGCGCTGGAGCCCGAGTTTCAGGCGCTGGACGACGACGGGCTGAAGGCCAAGACCGCGGAATTCCGCCGCCGGGTCGCCGAGGGCGAGGCGCTGGACGACATCCTGCCCGAGGCCTTCGCCAACTGCCGCGAGGGCGCGCGCCGGGCGCTGGGGCTGCGGGCCTTCGACGTGCAGCTGGTGGGCGGGATCTTCCTGCACCGGGGCAATATCGCCGAGATGAAGACCGGCGAGGGCAAGACGCTGGTCGCGACCTTCCCGGCCTATCTGAACGCGCTGACCGGCGAGGGCGTGCATATCGTCACCGTCAACGACTATCTGGCCAAGCGCGACGCCGAGTGGATGGGCAAGGTCTATGCCATGCTCGGCATGACCACGGGCGTCGTCTATCCGTGGCAGCCCGAACCCGAAAAGCGCGCGGCCTACCGCGCCGACATCACCTACGGCACGAACAACGAGCTGGGCTTCGACTACCTGCGCGACAACATGAAGTCCGAGCTGAAGGACATGGCCCAGCGCGGGCATTATTACGCCATCGTCGACGAGGTCGACTCGATCCTGATCGACGAGGCGCGCACGCCGCTGATCATCTCGGGGCCGAGCCAGGACCGGTCCGAGCTGTACATGACCCTCGACAAGGTCGTGCCCGACCTGACCGACGAGCATTACAAGCTCGACGAAAAGATGCGCAACGTGACCTTCACCGAAGAAGGCAACGAGTTCATGGAGAAGCGGCTCCATGAAATGGGCATCCTGCCCGAGGGGCAGTCGATGTACGACCCCGAAAGCACGACCATCGTCCACCACGCCCAGCAGGCGCTGAAGGCGCACAAGATGTTCCTGAAGGACAAGGAATACATCGTGCGCGACGGCGAGGTGATGCTGATCGACGAATTCACCGGGAGGATGATGCGCGGGCGGCGGCTGTCCGACGGGCTGCACCAGGCCATCGAGGCCAAGGAAGGCGTCCAGATCCAGCCCGAGAACGTGACCCTGGCCTCGGTCACCTTCCAGAACTATTTCCGGCTGTACGACAAGCTTGCGGGCATGACCGGGACGGCCGCGACCGAGGCCGAGGAATTCATGCAGATCTACGGGCTTGGCGTGGTCGAGATCCCGACCAACCGCCCCATCGCCCGGATCGACGAGCATGACGCCGTCTACCGCACCGCAACCGAGAAATACGCGGCCATCGTCGAGTCGATCAAGGACGCCCACGGGCGCGGCCAGCCGGTTCTGGTCGGCACCACCTCGATCGAGAAATCCGAGATGCTGTCGGACATGCTCAAGACACAGGGCATCCCGCATAACGTCCTGAACGCGCGTCACCACGAACAGGAAGCCCAGATCGTGGCCGATGCGGGCCGCTTCGGCGCGGTCACCATCGCCACCAACATGGCCGGGCGCGGCACCGACATCCAGCTGGGCGGCAATGCCGAGATGAAGGTCATGGAGGCGCTCGACGCCGACCCGACCGCCCATCCCGACGCGGTGCGCGCGCGCATCGAGGCCGAGCATGCCGAAGAAAAACAGAAGGTGCTCGAGGCCGGCGGTCTTTACGTGCTGGGCACCGAACGCCACGAATCCCGCCGGATCGACAACCAGCTGCGCGGCCGCTCGGGCCGTCAGGGCGATCCGGGCCGGTCCTATTTCTTCCTGTCGCTGGAAGACGACTTGATGCGGATCTTCGGGTCGGAACGGCTGGACAAGGTGCTGTCGACGCTGGGAATGAAGGATGGCGAGGCGATCATCCACCCCTGGGTGAACAAGTCGCTCGAGAAGGCCCAGGCCAAGGTCGAGGGCCGCAACTTCGATATCCGCAAGCAGTTGCTGAAATTCGACGACGTGATGAACGACCAGCGCAAGGTCATTTTCGGCCAGCGCCGCGAGATCATGGAAGCGGACGACCTGTCGGATATCGTGCAGGACATGCGCCACGAGGTGATCGACGATCTGGTCGAGACCCATATCCCGCCGCGGTCCTATGCCGATCAATGGGATGCCGAGGGCCTGCAGCGCGCGGTGGCCGAGTCGCTGAACCTCGATCTGCCGATCGTGGACTGGGCCGACGAAGAGGGCGTCGACGACGAGACCATCGCCGAACGGATCGCCGATGCCTCGGACAAGGCGATGGCCTCGAAGGCGGCGCAATTCGGCCCCGAGGCGATGCGTAACATCGAAAAACAGATGTTGCTGCAGACCATCGACACCAAGTGGCGCGAACATCTGCTTAAGCTCGAACACCTGCGCTCGGTCATCGGCTTCCGCGGCTACGCCCAGCGCGACCCGCTGAACGAATACAAGACCGAGAGCTTCGCGCTGTTCGAATCGATGCTGAACAGCCTGCGCGAGGATGTGACCAAGAAACTCGGACAGATCCGGCCGCTGACCGAAGACGAGCGGAACGAGATGATCCGCCAACTGGCCGAACAGCAGGCCCGGCTGGCCGAGGCGACGGCACAGGCCCAGCCCTCGCATGCCGACGCGCCTGCGGACGGGACCGAACCCGCCCCGGCGGCGCTGGCCTCTGCGGCCCCCGGTTTCGACGAGAGCCGCCCCGAGACCTGGGGCAACCCGAACCGCAACGATCCCTGCCCCTGCGGGTCGGGCAAGAAGTTCAAGCATTGCCACGGTCAGCTGGTCTAGGACCGGCGGCCGTCCGGCGGCCCTGTTGAAATCGGCGCCGCCAGCCCCGACACTCGGGCCCGACAAAGGCAATGCGGTCCGGTTGAACATGCGCTGTCTGCCCGGCATCCTGCTTTGCGCGGCGCTGTGCCTTCCGGTCGCCCGGCCCGCCCTGGCCGGGGACGTGACGCTGATGTCGCGCGACGGCGCGGTCGAGATCGGCGGCCACCTGCTGGACTTCGACGGCGGGACCTATCGGCTCGACACGATCTATGGCCCGCTCGCGGTCAACGCCGATGCCGTGACCTGCAAGGGCGCCGCCTGTCCCGGCGCCGAGGCGCGTGTCGCCCGGTTCGCGCTTTCGGGGACGCCAGCGCTGGGCGCTGTCGCGATGCCCGCCCTGATCGAGGGCTTCGCTGCCGCACGCGGGATGACGGTCGAGCGGGCTGCCGACGGGCGGCGGGGTCTGTTCCGGCTGCGCGACCCGGACGACGGGACGCTGCGTGCCGAAATCGCCCTGACCACCGGCAGCACCGGCGAGGGCTTTGCCGATCTTCTGACCGGCGGCGCCGATATCGCAATGGCCGACCGCGCCATCCTGCCCGAAGAGGTCGCCCATGGACGCGAAGCCGGGCTTGGAGACCTTTCCGCAAGCCACCGCCGCCGGCTGATCGCGCTCGACGCCATCGTGCCGGTGGTGGCCCCAGACCCCCGGATGGGGGACCCCGGGCGCGGCCTTACGCTTGAAACCCTCCGCGGGCTGCTGACCGGCGAGATCGTCGACTGGTCCCGGATCGGCGGGGCGGAAGCCCCGGTGACGCCCCATCTGCCGCGGCCCGGCGCAGGGCTCGGCCGGACCCCCGAGGCGCGGCTTCTGGAGGGACAGGCGCCGGGTTCTTCGGCGCGCCAGCACGCCGATGCGGCGGCGGTCTCGGGGGCGGTGGCGGCCGACCCGATGGGGGTCGGACTGACCCGGCTCTCGGCGCTCGGCGGCGCGGTTCAGGTGCCGCTGGCCGCCGGATGCGGCACCCGGCTTCTGGCCTCGCGCCAAGGCATCAAGACCGGCGACTACCCTTTCGTGGTGCCGCTTTTCCTTTACCTCGGCGCACCGCAGCTGCCGTCGCTTGCCGGGGCCTTCCTCGACTATCTTGCCACGCCCGCGGCCCAGATCGCGATGCGACGGGCGGGCTTTGCCGATCTCATGCGCGAGGAAATCCCGCTTGCCCGGCAAGGCGACCGGCTGGCCCTGGCCATCGCCGAGGCCGCGCCCGGGTCCGGTCTGGCAGAGTTGCAGCGGATGATGTCGGTTCTGCGCGGCGCGGTGCGCCTGACCGAAACCGTCCGCCCCGGCCCCGAAACGGACGAAGCCCTGTCGCAGTCTGGGATCGAGGCTCTGGCGCGGGCGCTGGAAGCCGGAACCTTCGACGGCCACACCCTGATCCTTGCGGGCTTTGCCGATGGCGGGGACGGTCCCGATGCCGACCGCGCGCTGGCCCGAAAGGACGCCGAGGCCGTGCGGGACGCCCTGCGTGCCGCGGCGACGGCCGCCGATTTCGGCCGGGTCCGGCTGGAAGTTGTGGCATTCGGCGCCCTGCTGCCGCTGGCCTGCACGGGCGGGCTGCCCGAAGACCGGCTGCCCGAAGCGATGGCACACCGGCTCAATCGCCGGGTCGAGATCTGGCTGCGCTAGGGCTCCCCCCGGGCCGAATTGCGACGATTCCGCCGCAGGCCGATGCGGGCCCGCGTCACATGGATGTTGCACGAACCGGGTATCCGGTTCCGAATGGAGTCTACATCATGGGTCCCGCTATGGAATGTCGCACCATATTTATTTCTGACATCCATCTGGGAACGCGCGGATGTCAGGCCGGGATGCTTCTCGATTTCCTGTCGCATCACAGCGCCGAGCGGATCTTTCTGGTGGGCGACATTGTCGATGGCTGGCGGCTCGAACGCACCTGGCACTGGCCCCAGACCCATAACGACCTGGTGCAGGAAATCCTGGCCCGCGCCCGGAGCGGGGTCGAGATCGTCTACATCCCGGGCAATCACGACGAGATGCTGCGTGCCTATCTGGGCACCCATTTCGGCGGCATCGAGGTCAAGCGCCAGGCCGTCCATGTGGCGGCCGACGGGCGGCGCTATCTGATCACCCATGGCGACCAGTTCGATTCGATCGTCATGCACGCCAAGTGGCTGGCGCATCTGGGCGACCGGGCCTACGGGGCGGCGCTGGGGCTGAACACCCTTCTGAACCGGGCGCGGCGGATCTGGGGCGGGCCCTACTGGTCGCTGTCGAACTGGGCCAAGCAGCAGGTCAAGCAGGCCGTCAACTACATCAGCGAATACGAAAACGTGCTGGCCGCCGAGGCCCGCCGGGGCGGGTATGACGGCATCGTCTGCGGCCATATCCACAAGGCCGAGCTGTCGACCGTCGACGGGCTCGCCTATGTCAATTGCGGCGACTGGGTCGAAAGCTGTACCGCCGTGATCGAGCATCCCGACGGCCGGTTCGAGCTGATCGACTGGGCGGCCGAGATGCGGGCCCGGGCATTGCACCGCGACCGTCTGCGCCTGCTGGGCGGGCGTCGCCGCAGCCAGGACCGCGAGGCAGCATGAGCGATATCTCTGTTCCCCCCGCATCGGTCGAAGCCCAGCTCGGCGCGGCCGTCCACCAGAACCGTGCCCTCTCCGCCACGGGCCTGCTGGAACGGGCCTTCTCGCGGCTTTTTCAGGGGCTGGTCTATGTTCAGATCTGGGAGGACCCGGTCGCCGACATGGCGGCGCTGGATCTGGCAGAGGGCGACCGGGTGGTCTGCATCGCCTCGGGCGGCTGCAACGTCATGTCCTATCTCACCCGGCGCCCGGCCGAAGTGGCCGCGGTCGATCTGTCGCCCGCCCATGTCGCGCTTTTGAGCCTCAAGCGCGCGGCGGCGCTGCACCTGCCGGATCAGGCGGCGTTCTTCACCTTCTTCGGCGCGGCCGACCGCCAGTCGAACGTCCGGGCCTATGACAGGTATCTGGCACCGCATCTGGACGCGGCATCCCGGGCCTGGTGGGAGGGTCGGGTGTTCGGCCGCCGCCGGATCGAAATCTTCGCGCGCGGCGCCTATCGCCATGGCCTGCTGGGCCGGTTCCTCGGCGCGGCCGGGCTGGTGGCGCGGCTGGGCGGGGTCGATTTCGACCGGCTTCTTGCGGCCCAAAGCCTGGAGGATCAGCGCCGCTTCTTCGAAACCGAGGTCGGCCCGCTTTTCGACCGGCCGCTGGTCCGCGCGCTGGCGCGGCGGCGGGCGGCGCTGTTCGGGCTGGGCATTCCGCCCGCCCAGCACGACAAGCTGGCCGCCGATGGCGGTGGCGACGTGATCCCGGTGCTGCGCGAACGCGTGCGCAAGCTTTTCTGCGACTTTCCCGTGGCCGAAAACTACTTCATCTGGCAGGCCTGCAAACGGCGCTATGGCGGGGTCGCAGGAGGCGCGGTACCGCCTTACCTCGACCCCGCCGCCTTCGAAACGGTGCGCGCGATGGCCGGACGCGTCTCGGTCAGGAACCGCTCGGTCACCGACTATCTGGCCGAACGCCCCGCGGGGTCGGTCGACTGCGCGGTGCTGCTCGATGCGCAGGACTGGATGACCGATGCCCAGCTGACCGCGCTCTGGACCGAACTGACCCGGGCCGCGGCGCCGGGCGCGCGGGTGCTGTTCCGGACCGGCGGCGAACCCGACATCCTGCCCGGCCGGGTGCCCGACGCGATCCTGGGGCGCTGGACCTATGACACCGGGGCGTCGCGCCGCGGCTCGGCTGAAGACAGGTCGGCGATCTACGGGGCGGTCCATCTTTACCGGCTCCGGGGCTGACCCGATGACCGATACGCCCGAGCACGCGGCATTGATGGATGCGACCTACCGGCATCAGCGGCTGATCTACGATGCGACCCGGGCCTGGTTCCTGCTGGGCCGCGACCGGCTGATCGCCGATCTCGCCCCACCCCCAAAGGGCCGGGTGCTGGAGATTGCCTGCGGCACCGGCCGGAACCTCGCCCGGATCGGCGCGCGCTATCCCGGCCGGCGGCTGTTCGGGCTCGACATCTCGCGCGAGATGCTGCGCACCGCCTCGGCCCGGCTGAACGGTCGGGCGCTGCTGGCCGAGGGCGACGCGCGCCGCTTCGATCCCGAATCGCTGTTCGGCACCGGCGCATTCGACCGGATCGCAATTTCCTACGCGCTTTCGATGATACCCGACTGGCCCGAGGCGATCCGCGAAGCCGTGCGCCATCTGGCCCCGGGCGGTACGCTGCACATCGTCGATTTTCACGATCAGGCGGGACTGCCAGAGGCTTTCGGAAAGGGGCTTCGGGCCTGGCTTGCGCGGTTCCATGTGGAGCCCCGCACCGACCTCGCCGGGGTCGTGGGTCGCATCGCGGCCGAGACCGGCGGCGAGGCAACCCATCGCGTGCTCTTCCGCGGCTATGCCCAGATCGCCGTCATCCGGCAAACGTCCCGGGGCCTTCGCTGAGGATCGGCGCCGCGCCTTCTTCGCGCTGTGCCCTCGACGCCAGCGTCAAGGCGCAGGAAGCCAGCAGGCAAGGAACCGTGTGGCGGACCACAACCGAATCCGTCCTTGCCGGATTCCGGATGCCTCGATCCCGGGCGCCGTCGCCAGTTGCCGCTCGAACCGAAACCGCCCCATAAGGCGACCGCGCGGTTTCTCGTCGACCTCCCGCAGCGCGCCGTACCCGGTGGTCTGGCCCCAGCTGCCGCGCGGCTTTCTGATGCTCGGAGTGGATCCGGAGCGAGTGTCTCGATGGATGCCCTATTGAAGGGTCTCGTGGACCGAGGAGCGCTCGGCGCGGCCGCAAATGGCCTGATGCCGTGAAGGCGCGGATCCGTGGCCAAAACCCTGCGCCCGGTGTGACCGTGGCCGCTGTGGCGCGTCAGCACGGCGTCGAGGCGCCCGGTGATCGACTTGGCGGCCCCTGGCCCGGCCGGGCAAGCTCGTGCTGGCAGCCCCGGAAGACGAAGTCGAGTTCGCGGCAATATGGGTCGCGACCAAGCCTGTGGACTATCGCAAAGGGCACGACGGGCTGGCGGTGCCGGTGAAGAACGGGTTTTCGAGCTGCGGCCGGTCTTTGATGCGCTGATGGCGGATTGAAGCGCTCGTCCAAGCTCTTTAGGGACGCGACCCGCGCCCCGGTGCTCGGCCCGGGGCGGCGGAGAGCGAAAACCGGTGCTTCCTGGACCCTGGAACGGGACGAGCGTCCATCAGGCGGCGGGGCACCGCCCGGTGTAGCCTCCTGCTCTGCAGCGGGACGCGGTGGCCAACAGGCCGAGCGCATCCTGCAAGGTTCTGGTGGCGCCCCGCAGGAGGACAGCTATCCCGGTTACACCTGGATCCCGAGATCAGGCTGGCTATCCTTGGGTGTGTGCCAGGCGCAGGCTGGTGAAGATCGCCGGGACCGGCTCCGCACCAATCGCCGAGAATGCACACAGCGCATTGGTGGGCTCTATCGCATCGCATCCCCGGCCTCGATCCCACTGCGCGTCTCGCCGCAAGACACGTGCGTTCGGTGCCGTCCATCGGCGACTTCGAGGAAGGACCCTCCAAGCATCGCGCCCCTGTCCCGAGGCAGTCGCCCCTCGGCGCAAGGCCGACCCGCATCGCGAGATACTGCAACGGCCTCCGCCTGTTCCTGACCGTTGGCCGGATCGAGCTTGACAACACCACCGTCGAACGCCCCATCGGTCTGAACCCGAGGACAGCCCTCTTTGTCGGCCATGACGCAGAGGCCCAGATCTGGGCGGCCATCGCGTCGCTGATCGAGACCCGCCACTTGCACCCGGTCGACCCGCGCGGGTGCCCTTCGCGATATCTCCGCCAATTGCCATCATCTCACGATACACTTGCCTTTCTTCTCAGGCAGATGCCCCGGTTTCAGGCGCGCGGGACGGGTCGCCTGATTTTCGGGTCCGTTCTTCAGAAGCGCACAGTCCGGTCGGCCGATGCGGTTGGCCAGCGCGATGGCGGCCTGTTCGGGCTTTTTGCGCTCTGTGATCATCCACAGCCAGTCCTCGCCCGGTTCTCCTCGGCGGCGCGCACCGACCGGGGCAATGGTGCCGAGAAAAAGCAGGCGCCGCGAATCCCGGTTGCCCGTCTTCAAGATCCGGCCCAGCCGCCCCTTGCCACCGGTGGAATGCGGTTTCGGTGTGAGGCCGATCCGGGCAGCCAGGTCCCGACCCGACCTGAAGCCCGACGCCTCCCGCAGCGCCGCCACCAGCGCGCTGGCCGTGATCCTGTCGATGCCGGGGATCGTCCGAGGGCGCTGCGCGGCGTCGTTCGCCTTGGCGTCAGCGTGGATATCTGCGATCAGCCGCGCGATCTTCTCCTGTGTTCCGACCGACCCGTCGGCCGGCAGTGTCAGCGCCTCGCGCGCCGACACCGGAACGTCGGCCCGGTCGCAGGCCGCAATCAGCCGGTCGGCATTGTAGATACCCTTCGCCACTACAATCCCGGATCCGCCCGGATCGCGTTCACGGTCAGGGTCCGCTGGCGGACGAGGAACTCCCGCGCCTTGTGGCCCATCAGAAGGTCCCGCCTCTCCTCGGCTTTCACCGGATCGAAGTGCATCGACAGCCAAGACACCGCCCCGCAGATCGACTCCGCATCCGCCTTGTCGGTCTTTCCTCTCTTCACATAGCCCTTGACGCAGGACGGCTGCATCAGCCGATCCCCGTGCCCGAGCTTCGTCAATTCCCGCGCCCAGCAGCGCGCGCTGGCACAGTCTTCCATGCCGACCAAACTGTCCGGCAGGTTGTGAAAGACCTCCAGCATCCGACCGCGCCGAAGCTGACGGCGCGAGACCGAGCTTCCCTTCATCGTCGACACCGTGGAACTGAAAAACACTCTTCGCCAGATCGACCCCGATCGTGCCACGCCCGCTCGTGGATAGCTCCCCTCATTGGTGACTTTTCACAGCACCCAATGTGGCACATTGCGATGCCGGGAGCGGGCGCCATCCTCTTGGTCAATGGCGGGCATGGATCTCTTCACGAGGCGTATGCTCAGGGCATCGCGACACGGCCCGTCGATCGCCTCGGCAAGGCGAAGGGCATGTCGGGGATAAGCAGAAACCAGGTCTCGCGGCTCTGCGAAAAGATCGACGGCAAGATGAAGGCGTGCCTGAACCGCCCCCTCGAAGGTGACTGGCCTTGTCCCTGGATCAACGCCACCTCCCTCACGGCGCACCGGGGCGAGCGGATCGTGTCGGTTGCCGGCATCATTGTCATCGGGGTGAGCACCGACCGACAGATCGAGGTTCCGGGCTTGCCAACAGGTATATCCGAGGTCGACCGATCTGGACCGAATTCTTGCGCAAGCTCACAAGGCGTGGTCTGCGCGGCGCAACGCTGTCGATCTTGGATGCCCATGCGGGCATCAAGACCGCCATCTCCAAGGTTCTCAGCGCCACCTGGCGGCGCTGCCGCATCCATTTCCAGCGCAACGCCTTTCTGCCCTTGCCGGAACAAGCGGGCGTCTCGGCTTTCATCGCCACCGCCTTTGCCCGGACACTGACGACGCGGTCACCCCGCAGCGGCGCGCAGTCGCCGATCAGCTCCAGCCCAAAGTGCCCAAGTTCGCCACCATCATGGACGAGGCCGAGCATGACGTCCTGGCCCGCATGTCTTTCCCCAAGGCCCATCGGGCACGGCTGGACTCGACAAACCCGATCGAGAGACTGAACGCCGAGATCAAGCGTCGCACCCAGATTGTCGGTATCTTCTCCGACTATCAAGCCGTGGTCCGCCTGGTCGGCGCCCTGCCGCCGGGGCAGAATGATAACGCGCCATCCAGCGTACCCGATCCGTAACGCCAGCAATGATAGCACCTTAGGCGATCATTCCGTCATCGGCCTGCCTGCCGTGACATCCCGATCAAGCAGGCCCGCACCGAGCATCACGGCCAGGACCGGCGCGAAATACAGAATGCCTCGGGACAGAGGATCACGATACTGGGATCACCGGACGACAAAATCCGCATGCAAAGCCCCAGCTGCCTTGATGCTCTTGAGAATGTCGATCATGTCGCGCGGAGAAACCCCCAAGGCGTTCAGCCCCGCGACCACTTCTGACAAAGATGTTCCTTCGTTGATCTCGGCCAGACCCGTTCCCGGATCTTCTTCAATTTCCGCCCTGGTCCGCGGGACGACCACGGTCTGCCCTTGCGCGAAGGGGTTCGGCTGAATGACCAGTGGCTCTTCCTGCACGCGCAACGTAAGATTCCCTTGAGACACCGCCACGCGAGAAATGCGTACGTCTTCCCCCATCACGATGGTCCCCGATCGTTGGTCGACCACGACCGTCGCCTTCTGCTGAGGCTCGACCATGATCCCCTCGATGCGTTGCAGAGCATGGGCAGGCGACGCCGCGCGGGTTGCACCAATGTCAAGCACGACGGTGCCCGAATCGACCATGCGTGCAACACCGCGGCCGTAATCATTGTTGATCGCGGCTTCGATCCGCCCCGCCGTGGTAAAGTCGGGGTTGCGCAGCGCCAAGCGCAGGCGATTGAGCGACCCGAAATCGAAATCGATTTCACGCTCGACCCGCGCACCCGAAGGGATAACGCCCGACGTCGGAACGCCTTCGACGACCTTCGCGCCGTCGCCCTCCGCAGAAGCGCCGCCAGCGATCACGGCCCCTTGCGACACCGCATAGATCTGACCGTCGGCCGCGTTCAGCGGCGTCATCACCAAAGTGCCGCCCAAAAGGCTTTTGGCATCGCCGATGGCCGAAACGGTCACGTCGATCTGAGACCCGGCGCGGGCAAAGGGCGGCAGGCTGGCGGTGACCAGAACCGCTGCGACGTTCTTGGGCCGGAACTGCTCTCCGGTAACGTTAACGCCAAGCCGTTCGAGAATGTTGGACATGATCTCTTCGGTGAAAGGCGCATTTCGGATCCCGTCGCCGGTCCCGTTGAGACCGACGACGAGGCCGTATCCGACCAGATCATTGCCCCGAACCCCATCGAACTCCACCAGATCCTTGATACGGATCGGCGCCGAAAAGGCCGGAAAGGCAAGAAGAAGGGTGGCGAGAAGAAGGGTCAGGCGGCTGATCATGACATGTAGTTCGTGAAGCTGAGGCGCGCCAGGCGTGCCGTGACCGTGTAGAGCGTATCGATCTGGGATTCGACGGCTTCCATCTGGGTGGCGGTTTCATAGGGATCGACGCCAAGAACGCCTTCGCGGGCAAGCAACAGCATTGTCCGATTGGCACTGTTTTCGGTTTCGATCGATTCGATCTTTTCCTGGCGGACACCAAGCAGCGCCCGAAGGTCGGTCAGGGCACTGTCGGCTGTCAGAAGGCCTTCGCCCGCAGATTCCGCCAGAAGCGACCGCTGCACCGGGTTCCCGGAAAGGAGCGCCGGGTCCGCCAGAAGTGCACCGGTCGCCAGGGACTTCAGCACATCGCGGATGGCCGGGTCCGTGGCGGTGATGTCAAGGCGAACGGTCTCTGTTTCGTTGAGGCGAACCGTCCCGACTGCGGTTGTCGAGCCCTGATAGGCAACAGTGTCGAAACCGCCGGGTGTATTGAACCAGTTGTCGATTGCCGTTTCGATGTCGGTGACGCTGGTCAGGCCGCTGATCGCGGTCCCAATCGACGACAGGATCGTATCGGCACTTGCCAGCGCCGGCGAGTCGGTCGCATCGCCAGCGAACAACGACCGCCCGGCAAATCGCGTGTTCAGAGCGGCAACAACCTGACGGAACTGTTCTTCCGCCTCCTGACCCGCCGCGGCGATCATGTTTTCGTGCTGACCCGACGAACCGCTGATCAGGGTCGCCCCTATGTCCTTCGCCGTATCGCTGAGAATCCCCAGCGCCGCCTGCATGACGTCGGCCGTCGATTTGGTTTCGGAGGTGGCTAGGTCATAGGCGTCTAGCATCGTCAAGCTGCGCTCGATTGCACCGAGAGGGCGGAAATCGCCCCGCACCCGGGCCGCCGGATCAGAGGTTACCCCGCTGACCATTTCCTCCGCCAGCCGTGTGAATTGCGCCTTGACCTCGGCATTACGCGTGCGAAGTCCGAGGCTTTGCGCCAGATCTCCCATAGAGATTAAAGACATGACTCAAAGCTCCATCAACAGGTTGATCAGTTCGTCAATCGTCTTCATGACCTTCGCGTTGGCGGCGTACGCCTCTTCGAAGAGCATCAGCATCTGCAGTTCGTGGTCCGTGTCGACACCGTCGGCGAGTTCAGCTTCCCGAAGCGTCGCGGCACGGGCCGTGCTGAAAGTGGACTGGTCGATGGCCGATTGCGCGCGAACCGAGATGCCGGACACCACTTCGGACGCGAGATCGGCCATGGTGAAGGCCTGAGTCGTGTAAGAACCGGAGCTTGGGGTGCGGCTGGCTGTCAGGGCATCGGACATCGAATTGAGCAGGCTCGCATCTCCAACCGAGCCCGCCGACCCGGCCATCAGCCCGCTGCGGAGCCGCCAGAGCGCACCGCCCTGATCCGGGTCGACAAGGGCGTTCACGCCGATCCGCGTGGACAGTCCGGTCTCCGCATTGGGATCGGAAACAAGGTCGAAGGCGGCCCCGAAATTGGTGAAGAGACCCGCATCGGTCGCCCCAAGCGAGGCGTCGACCGCCGGATCCTGAAAACGTTCGATCAGGTCGCGCGTGAGCGCGTCGAGATCGGTCTGCGCCTGGACCGCGGTGACGTCACGCTGTTCGAACAGGGCTTCTAGACTGCCGCCGCCCATCGCCGCGTAGGTGCCCGACACCTTGACGGGTTTGCCGTTCATGTAGAGGCCATTGAGGGCCCCGCCTTCGACCGTCATTTGGGGAACGATCACGCCAGCGCTTGAGAAGGAGAATTCGGCCGGAGGGCCGTCAATCAGGGCAGCGCCGTTCTCGGTGTAAAGAGCCACCATGCCATTGTCGCGCGGGATCTCCCGGATCGGGACGATCTCGGCCAACTTGTCGATCAGGATCTGGCGTTGATCGACAAGCGCGTTGGCGTTGTTGTTGTAGGAATATTGCTTGCAGATCTCGGTGTTGAGCTCGGCGATCTGCTGAAGCGTATCGTTCAGGGTCTGCACGGTCGAAGCGATGCCGGATTCCGCATCCATCCGCGATTGCTGGATGGCATCGGCCGCATCGTTGATCCTGCCGGTGAGACTTTGGGCTGCCGAAAGCACGGTTGCAAGCCGGGCATCGCTGTCAGGTCGGCTGGCCGCGGCGGTAAGCGCGGATTCGAAGGCGGCAATGCTGCCGGAAATCGAATCGGCGCTGTCTGCCGTTCCAAAGGCGGCCTCAAGCTTCGAGAGACCGTCGGCGCGGGTTTCGGCCTCGGCCGAGGCCGCATCTGCGAAGCGCCGGTCGCCGATCAGCTGCTGGTTCACGTCGCGGCGCACCCCCACGACCTTCACACCGCTGCCCGACGTCGAGACGGTGTTCGGCGTGGTTTCCAGAACGCGCCGGCCATAGCCTTCGGTCAGCGCGTTCGATACGTTCGACGAAACGACCTGGGCACCGCGGGAAGCGGCATTGAGGCCGGATAGGGCGTTGGCCAGGCTCGCGCTCAGGCTCATGTGTCACCTCCTCTTCCCGCCGCCGGGACAGATTACCGTTTGATGTTAGTCGTTTCCTGGAGCATCTCGTCGACGGTCTGGATCACCTTCGCGTTCGACGAATAGGCCCTTTGGGTCTGGATCAGTTCGGTCAGTTCGCCGGCGACATCGGTCGCCGATTCCTCAAGCGCATAGCTCACCACATCGCCGGTCGGGCCGTCGCCGGCATCCCACATGAAGAACGAGCCGCTGGTGTCGGACTGGCTGTAGCATTGGTTGTCATGGGTATAGAGGCCGTTCGGGTTCGACACGTCGACGATCGGAACCTGATACAGCGTGCGGGTAATCCCGGTGTCGAAGTTGGCGCGGACGAACCCGTTCGAGTCGATCTCGATCGAGGTCATGTTGCCGACCGGGAAACCGTTCTTGGTGATGCTGGTGGGCGCGAAGCTGTCCGACAGCTGGGTCGTGATCGACCGGCTCTGGAAGGCGCCGATATTGATCGACATCGTGTCCGCGTTGGGGCCGACCTGCACCGTCAGGATACCGGTCGCCGGATCCCAGGCGCCGCCAGTATTGTCGGTCACGCTCAACAACGTGCCGCCATAGGTCTGGCTGTCGTCGAAGACGAGATCGTAATCGCCCACCACCGCGCCGGTGGCCGAGTCGGTCAGCTGCATGTTCCAGGTGTTGGACAGGCCCGCGACCGACGTATCGGGCGTATAGACGATGTCGATGCTTTGCGAGGTGCCGAGGTTGTCGAAATACTCGACCGACAGGGTCAGCGGATCGCCCGTCGCAGAGGCCGAGTTGAAGGCCGTCTCGGTCGCGGGCAGGTTGACGCCGAGGGTCATTTCCGTCGTCGGTTCGGTCGCGAACTGGTTGGTCTGGATCTGGATCGGCACCAGGTCGTCGGTCGTGTCGCGGGAATAGGACGGGATCGTGCCGCTGGCATCGGCGGGCCAGCCCATCAGGACGAGCCCGGTCGAGGTTTTCAGATACCCATCCTCGTCCGTGCGGAACGACCCGGTCGTGGTCATGTACATGGTGTAGTTGCCGACGTTCGAGATCAGCTCGGACTCGGTCATCACCGGCAGGAAGCCCCGGCCGCGCACCGCGAGGTCGGTCGCGTTGGCCGTGGTCAGAAGCGCCCCGGACTGGTCGATCATCCGGGTGGTCGTGGTCCGGACGCCGCCCGCGGAGTAGCTTCCGCGCGACCCGTTGATCACCATAGAATGAAAATCGGCCTCTGCCGTCTTGTAGCCATAGGTCGAGGAGTTCGCGATGTTGTCGGAAATCGTCGCCAAGCGAGTGGCGTTCGCCGCGAGACCGGCGACGCTTGCGTTGAGCGAGGAAGAAATCGTCATTTGGGGGCGCCTCTTTGCTGCTGTTCCCGTCAGGCCAGAGGTACGATCCTTGTCTTTAACGCGGCCCTAACATTCAAAATTTTCTTTAGTTTCTCAGATCCGACCTCAGCAGCGTCAGTTCGATCCGGTTGTTGCGCACCGCCATTGGCCGCGAAACCGCGGGTTTCCGGTCGGCAAAGCCGGTGACACGCTCGATCCGGGCCGGGGCCACGCCTTGGTCCTCCAGCATCTTGCGCACCGTCTGCGCACGGAGAGTCGAGATGTCCCAGACCGGATTGTTCAGCAGAACGACGGGGCGGGCGCTGACATGACCGGCGACCGACACCTTGTTGCGCACCACGCCGAAGGCGCCGCCGATCACCTCGGTCAGCTGTTCGAGGATCTCGGTCGGACGATCGTTCGCATCGAAAAGCGGGACCCCCTCGATATCGAACAGCTCGATGATCAGCCCCTCATCGGTGAGTCGCGTCACGATGTGCCGCATCATCTGCTCGCTCAGGATCGTCTCGCCGCTTTTGCCGTTGATCATGTCCTCAAGCTTCTTGAGAGCCTGGGTCTCGGCCTCGGCATCGGCGGAATTGGTTCCCTTGTCGTCTTTCTGCTCGACCGGGCCGCTGCCGATCTCGCCCTTCGCCTGACGGTCGGGCGAGGGGCTGGGCTGGGTCGCCCCGGTGCCCCGCTGGATCAGCGTTTCCTCGGAAAAGATCGATTCGCCGCCGAAAGCGCCTTCGCCGCCCCCGGACACACGGTTCACCGGAATTGTCGGATTGAAGTAATCCGCAATGCCCTTTCGCTGTTTCTCTGTCGTCGCGTTCAACAGCCACATCAGCAGAAAGAAAGCCATCATCGCCGTGACGAAATCCGCATACGCGACCTTCCAGGCACCGCCATGATGCCCGCCGCCACCGACAACCTTCTTTCGTTTGATGATGACCGGCGCGTTGGTTCCAACGGCCATAGCACCACCTCGATTCACCCGCCCCCAGCTTTAGAACGCGGACATGAACAGGGACTTAACCCGCAAAAATGGCATAAATCGGGAGAGAAAAACCGAGACGTCGGGAATTGCGAAACAACCGCAGCAGCATTTCCTGTCCGGGCTCCAAAGGGCCGGATGGCGGGTGCCGGGGCACGCTTCGGACACTACGGGCCAATTTCCGGCCTGCTTGCGCACCGCTGGCCGCGCGCTGCCGCAGAACGGAGGGCCGTGCCGGCTAACGGGCGATCTCGATGCGGACCGGAACGCGTCCGCTCTTGAGAAGAGCGCCGAACTCCCCGTCGAAGGCGCCAAGCCGGACAAGCCGCGAGGGGGCGCCGAAGGGTTTGACGAAAATCGCAAGATTGCCCCACGGGGCATAGGTCGTGATATCGCCCGGGCGCGCGGCAAGGCGGGCAGGCGCCCCGTGGGGCCGAAGCTTTCGCGGCAGATCCGACACCTTCTCGCGGCCGCGATAATCGCTCAGTGTCACCTCCTTGGGCCGCGGCGCAGCGAAGGGCGTGTCGTCCAGCGTGGCGGGCAGCACCGCGTCTCCGGCAATTAAAGTGATCCTGGTCATGTCTCGGGGCTTGCCTTCCTGCGGGATGTGGACCCAGGACCGGCCGCATCTTGCGCGTCGCGGTCCTGGGGAAAGGACCTGCGGGCAGATACGCAGAGGATGAGCCCCTGCGTGCTGCTTGCGCACATGGCGGGCTCTCATGGATGCGGCCGGGGGACCGTGCCGGTCAGGCGGCGGTCATGTCGATGACATGGCGATAGCGCGCCTGCCGGTTGACCAGCTTCTCATAGGAATCGGCGATCTGGGCTGGCGTGATCATCTCGCAGATGGCCGCGATGCCGGGACGGGCGGCGACGTTGATCACCGCCTGGGTTTCGGCGATGCCGCCGATCATCGAGCCGGCAAGGCTCTGGCGGCCAAAGCCCATCGGCATGCCCGGCGCGCCCTAGACCAGAAACAGCGCACCGATATTGACCCGCGTCTTGCCCAGATTCAGCAGGTTGAGGAACTGCTGCATCGGATAGGCGACCGGCACGGTCGCCACCATCAGATCGAAGCTGCCCGTATTCCGCGCCATCGCGGCCTCGTCCGACCACAGATAGGCCTCGACCGCGCCAAAGCCCCTTTCATCGGCGATCTTGTCTTCCGAAGTGGAAAAGACCACGACCTCGGACCCCTTGGCGGCGGCAAGCTTCACCGCCATATGGCCGAGCCCGCCCATGCCGATCACGCCGATTCTCTCGCCGGGTTTCAGATCCCACAGGTTGATCGGCGAGAAGGTGGTGATACCGGCGCACAGAAGCCGCGCGGCGCCCGGCAGGTCGCCCCCCGGCGGAATGCGTCGGGCCAAGTCTTCCTTCACGACGATCCTCTTCGAAAAGCCGCCATAGGTGACCCCGCCCAGGAGCTTGTCTTCGGACCCGTAGGTAAAGGTGGTGCCGTTCAGGCAGTTATGCCTGCGGCCCGCCATGCGTTTTCCCGCGCCCCGCCCGACCCATGCCGGAGACTCCGATTGCACCGATCCGAGCAAGGAGGCCCCCGCAGTGAAACGGCCCCTGGCTGTTGGCGCTCGTTCTGGCGGCCCCGATGGCAGGATAATGATTGGCCTCATGAGCACAGATCATATATCGCGAACGCATCCGTCATGATCGACGATCCGCAGATCCGGTCCTCTCACATGCTTCGCGAAAACATCACCGACCTCGTCGCGCTTGCCGCCGTCGCGGAAGAACGCAGCTTCACCAAGGCCGCTGCGCGGCTGAACGTGTCGCAATCGGCGCTGAGCCACACCATCAAGGGGCTCGAGGCGCGGCTTGGCCTGCGGCTGCTGACCCGCACAACCCGGTCGGTCGCGCCGACGCTCGAGGGCGAAGACCTGCTGGCGACGCTGACCCCGTGCTTCGAGAAGATCGAGGCACGGCTGATGGCGCTGAACGAGTCCCGCGACACGCCGACCGGGACCGTGCGCATCGTCGCGGTCGAATATGCCATCGAGTCGCTGCTTTGGCCCAAGCTGTCGCCCATGCTGAAGAAATACCCCTCGGTCAATATCGAGCTGGTGATGGATTACGGCTATACCGATCTCGCCAGTTCGCAATGCGATGCGGGCGTGCGCTATGGCGAGCAGGTCAGCGAGGGCATGATCTCGATGCGGATCGGCCCCGACGAACGGATGGTCTGCATCGGCGCGCCCGATTACTTCGCCGGGGCCGGGGTGCCGGAAACTCCGCAGGACCTGACCGGGCATCGTTGCGTGAACCTGCGCCTCTCGACCCATGGCGCGCTTTATGCCTGGGAATTCGAAGAGGCCGACGGCACCGAGATCCGGGTCAAGGTCCAGGGTCAGGTCTGCTTCAACACCGTCAACCCGGTGCTGCGCGCCGCGGTGGACGGGCACGGTCTGGCGCTCGTCCCCGAACGGCTGGCGGCCGATCATCTGGCGGCGGGTCGGCTGGTCACCTGTCTCGAAGACTACTCGCCTTGTTTTCCCGGCTTCCACCTCTACTACCCCAGTCGGCAACGGCCGTCCTCCGCGTTCGACGCGGTTCTGGAGGCCCTCAGGGACCGCGGATAGGGGCCTATGAATATGCCGCATAAGTGCCGTGACGAGTCCGGGCATTAAGCCCGGCCCGGATGGCGCCACATCTGCCGGGTGAACTGGACTTTCCCGACAGGAGCGCCTCATGCCCCCCCATATCGCCGCGGCGGCCCTTGCCGTGATCTCGTCCGCTGCGGCCACCGACGGTGCAGGCCTCCGGCTGCCCGAGGCGGTCGGCCGCGTTCCCCCCGCGCTCCGTTTCCCCCGCGCTCGAGGCCTATTCGAAGACCGATCTCGTCGGGCCGGTCTGGACCGGCGCAGAGCTTTCGCTGCGCGACCGCGCGCTTGTCACCTTCGCGGCGCTGATGACCCGGCACGAGACCGACACCCTGCAACGCCATGTCACGCTGGCACTCGACGTGGGCGTGACCCCGGCCGAGCTGTCCGAGACGATCACCCATCTGGCCCTCTATACCGGCCGGGGCAACGCCATCGCCGCAACCGAGGCCGCCGCGCCGGTCTTTGCCGCGCACGGTATCGCCCCCGCAGACCTGCCCGCGGTCGATCCCGACCTGCTGCCGCTGGACGAAGAGGCCGAAGCCGCGCGCGAGACCCCGGTGCGCGGCACCTTCGGCAATGTCAGCACGGGCGGCGCCGACACCACGCGCAAGCTTCTGTTTCGCGACCTCTGGCTGCGCCCCGACCTCGCGCCCCGACCTCGCGCCCCGGGACCGCAGCATGGTGACCGTCGCGGCGCTGATCGCGGCGGGCCGGCCCGAGCAGATAACCTTCCATCTCGACCGCGCGATGGATAACGGCCTGACCCAGGCCGAGGCCGGCGCGATCCTGTCGCATCCTGCCTTCCATGCCGGCTGGCCCAGGGTCTTGTCGGCACTGCCGGTGGCGAAGGCCGTCTTCGAAAGCCGCAACCGGGAGCGCCCGCGCGACTGCAGGAGCGGACCATGAGGATCGGCATTCCCGAACCGGGGCATATGAGCGGCGGGCGCGGGCGGCTCTGGGCCGCCTGCGGTCACGAGGTCGTTTTCGCACGGTCCCGCGACCCGGACCTGCCCGGCCCCTCTCGCCCGGGACGAAAACGCGATGCTGTTTGGCCCGGATGCGGCCCCGCATCCGACGGTCCAGGGCGACGATACCGGGGCCACGGACATCGCCGCCGACCTGATCCGCGCCATCGGCTTCAAGCCCCTCGATGCGGGCGGATTGCGGACCGGCCGGTTCGCGGCCCCCTTCGCCTTGGGGACCGCAGCACGCGCCTGCATTCAGCCCGGCGGCGCGGCCCTGATCTGCCGTTTCGACAGTCTGCGCGGCTGATTCCCGCGCCCATTCAAAGGAGAAAGACCATGAAAATCATCCGCTCGGGCAGCAATGCCTCGATGAAAGGCCCCGAGGACTGGTTCACCGGCACCGTCCGCGTCGACATGCTGTTCCAGGCCGAAGAGCCCGGCCGCACCGGCGGCAGCCATGTGACCTTCGAACCCGGCGCGCGGATCGCCTGGCACACTCATCCCGCCGGGCAGACCCTCATCATCACCTTCGGCCGCGGTCGTGTGCAGCGCGAGGGCGGCCCGGTGGAAGAGGTCAGCCAGGGCGATGTCGTCTGGTTCCCGGCGGGCGACAAGCACTGGCACGGGGCCGCGGCGGAAACCGCGATGAGCCATATCGCCATCCAGCAAAGCATCGACGGATCGCCCGTCACCTGGTTGGAGAAAGTCGCCGACGCCGACTACAACGGCTGACCCGACCGCGGCCGGGCGTCTAGACCTCAGGCGGCGGGCAGGACGGCGCGTCGGGCTGGCGCGGGCACGCATCGGTGACCGGCGTCCGAGTGGGCGCAAGGCCGATCCAGTCGGCCACGGCCGCCTGATCGAACCCCGCCATCCGCGCCTCGCCCACCTGCATCAGCGGCCGACGGATCAGCAGCGGATCGGCCAGCATCAGGTCCATCGCCTCGGCCTCGCTCAGCGCCTCGGGCCGGATCTCGCCCGACTTGACGCGCGGCGCGCTGGCGTTGACCCACTCGGCGACCGGCCGGTCGCCGAAGAAGGGGCGCAAGGTTTCTGCCGTCCATCCGGCGCTCAGGATGTCGCGACGGTCAAGCGCGTGGCCCGAGGCCGTCAGAACCGCCCGCTGCCGCGCATTGCCGACACAGCCCGGCTTCTCATAGAAGATCACTTGGGCCATCGCCGTCACCGATCCCTTCGCCTCACGCCATGCTCCGCCGCCGGAAGGCCAGCTGCCGCAGCGCCGGCGGCAGGAACAGCGCCAGCCCGACCACGGTCGCCCCGGTATCGGGTGCGACCAGCAGCAGCGCCGCGATCACCAGCAGGATCCTCTCGGCCCAGTGCAGCGGCGCGAACAGCCAGTTCGACACCGCAGCCGCCAGCGCCCAGATCCCCATCACCGCCCCGAAGGCGGCCAGGAAGAAGGCCGACCAGGTGAAGCCGTCGGTCACCAGCAGCAGCGCGGGCTGGAAGGCAAAGACGAAGGGTACCAGCACCTTGCCCATCCCCAACCGGAACGCGGTATTCCCGGCCTTGAAGGCGTTTGCCCCGGCGATCCCGGACGCGGCATAGGCGGCCATCGCCACAGGTGGCGTGATGTCGGCCAGAACGCCGTAATAGAAGACAAAGAAATGCGCCACCAGCGGCTGCACCCCCAGCAGGCCGAGGATCGGCGCGGCCACCGCCACCATGATGATGTAATTGGCCGTCGTGGGAATGCCGCAGCCCATCAGGATGCAGACCACCGCCGTCAGCATCAGCGTGAACAAGAGCGTCAGCGTCGGCACCGTCATCAGCTCGACCGGCAGCACCGCCAGCCAGCCATGGACGTCATTGGCCCAGCCGCTGGCGACGCCGGTCACCATATAGGCGATCTTGAAGCCGACGCCGGTCAGGGTCACGACCCCGATCACCACGCCCACCAGCGCCGCAGCGGCGGTGACCGCCAGCGACTGGCGCGCGCCCAGCACAAAGCCTTCCCAGACCTCGTAGGCGGCGGCCCGGACCCCGTCGACCAGCCCGGATGCCAGAACCTTCTGGATCAAAAGCACGCCGATGCAGGCGGTGATCGACCAGAAGGCGGCGGCAAAGGGCGTACGTCCCGACAGCAGGATCGCGATCAGCAGGATCAGCGGCAGGACCGACAGCCAGCCCTTGCGGAACACCCGCCACGCGTTGGGCAGCTCGGACGGGTGCAGGCCCCGCAGGCCGAGGCGGCGCGCCTCGAGATGAACCTGCACCAGCACGCCGAAGAAATGCATGAAGGCAGGCACAAGCGCCGCGGTCAGGATCGTGGTCAGCGGCACGCCCAGATATTCGATCATCAGGAAGGCGACCGCGCCCATCACCGGCGGCGTGATCTGCCCGCCGGTGGACGAGGCCGCCTCGACCGCGGCGGCGAAGTGACGGGGATAGCCGATCCGGATCATCGCCGGGATGGTCAGCGCGCCGGTGGTCACCGTATTGGCGATGGACGAGCCCGAGATCGACCCCAACAAGGCCGAGGACACAACCGAGACCTTGGCCGGACCGCCAGCATAGCGCCCGGCCAGCGCCGAGGCGATATCGATGAAAAGCTGCCCCAGCCCGATCCGCGAAGCCATCACCCCGAACAGAACGAAGTGGAACACATAGGTCGCGATTACGCCCAGCGCGGTGCCGTAGATCCCCTGCGAGGTCAGATAGAGGTGGTTGACGATGTTCGACCAGCTTGCGCCGGGATGAACCAGGATACCGGGCATCGAGCGGCCGAAATAGGCATAGGCGATGAACAGGATCGCGATCACCGGCAAGGGCCAGCCCATCGAGCGGCGCACGGCCTCCAGCAGCACGACGATCAGGATGGTGCCCATCGCGATATCGACGGGCAAAGGGTTGCCCACCCGGAACGCCAGATCGGCATAGATCCAGGGCACGTACAGCGCCGCGACCAGACCGGCACCGGCCAGGATCCAGTCGATCAGCGGCATGCCCCAGGGGGCCAGAGGTCCGGGGCGCACCTCTCGTCGGCCGAAGGCCGAGAAGCTGAGAAAGACCAGCAGCAACGTCACCCCCATATGCAACCCGCGATGGGTCGTCGCCGGGGGAATGCCGAAACCGGCCGTGTAATAGTGATAGCAGGACAGCAGGAACATGATCGCCGCGGCCAGCATCGCCAGCGGCCGCGCCACTGTCCGGAACCGCATCTCGGGATCGAACTTCTCTTCCAGCGCCTTCAGATCCTCGGCGCTGAGCGTCTCGGTTGCCGTGCCTTGCGCCGTTTCAGTCCGGTTCTCGGTCATGCTTGCCCACCCTGTCTTTTAAACGGAAAGGGCCGCGAGCGTGCCGCGGCCCCACCCCGATCAGATGCGCCGCGCAAATCGCGCCGCGCGGTTCGCGATCACTGGATCAGACCCGCTTCGCGATAGAAGCGTTCCGCACCCGGATGCAGCGGGATGCCGACACCGTCAAGAGCGGTCTCCGCGGTGATCAGCTTGCCCTTGGAATGACCCGCATCCAGAAGCTTGCGGGTATTCTCGTTCCACAGCGCCTTGGTGATGCCGTAGATCAGGTCGTCGGGCTGGCTGGCGCTGGTCACCCATTGCGCGCCCACCGACAGGGTCTGCGTGTCTTCGTCCACGCCCTCATAGGTGCCGCCCGGCACCGTATTGGACGCGAAGAAGCTGTAGGTTTCGCAGATCGTCGGCACGTCCTCGCAGGAGATCGGCACCAGGGTCACCGCATGCTGGCTGGCCAGCTCGGCGATGGCGCCCGCCGGATAGCCGCCGACGAAGAAGAAGGCGTCCATCGCGCCGTCGCGCATCCGGTCCGCGGCCTGATCGGGCTTCAGGAACTCGGCGGTGACGTCGCTTTCCGAGAGGCCGTAGCCTTCGAGGATGATCCGCGCATCGACCAGCGTACCCGAGCCCGGCTCGTCCAGCGACACCCGCTTGCCCTTCAGATCGGCGACGCTCTTGATCCCCGAGTCGGCGTCGGCCACCAGGTGGATGCTTTCGGGATAGAGGTTGGCGATGGCGCGCAGGCTTTCGACCGCGGGCTTGCCCTCCCAGATCCCGGTGCCGGAATGGGCCCAGGAGGCGACGTCGGACTGGGCGAAGCCCGATTCCAGCGTGCCCCCGGCGATGCCGTTGATGTTCGCGACCGAGCCGTTCGAGGAGAGCGCCGAGGCCACCAGGCCCGGCACGCCGCACGAGCCGCCCTCTTCGCACGACCGCGACCCGGGCGGGTTCGAGATGGCATTCGCCAGCAGCCCGCCGATCGGATAGTAGGTGCCCGCCGTGCCGCCGGTGCCGATCCGGAAGAACGACATATCCTGCGCCGAGGCAGCCGCCGCCGTCACCGTCAGCGCGACCGAGGCACCTGCAAGGAGTGTACTGAATTTCATGATGTGGCCCTTTCTTTCCCTGATGGCATTCCGTTGGCCATAGTGCACTCTATCTGCCGCGGGGTCTTTGGCAACCGCCGATCCGCGCGAAAACCGGCAGCCAGGGACTCGATGCGGTCAGCGTAATCAGCGCTCGCCCGCCTTGACCCGATGCCGGAAAGCCCGCCTCGTCCTCGGAGTCACATTTTTCGACTCATGGCCCCGGGCAGGCAAGGCCCATGGCAATTCTTGCAGGATGCTCGCCCAATTTGCCCGATTTTTGCGCAAATCCCCGCAGCTTGCCCCAAAATAGCCGGACTGCGCCGTCCGCCCCGAAACGGGGTCAGCCAGTGCGCGGGTTCTCTGTCGAGTGACGTCGACAGGCACCGTCAGATCGGGACCAACGCGGTGCCCGGGCAGACCCGCGCACCGCGCGAATGAGCCTTCCGGACAGGAACCAAAACTCCGGCGAACCGATCCGAGCCTCGATCTGACAATCCAGCCGGACCCGGAAGACCCGGAACCGGCAGAAAGCCTGAGGTCGCTGCAGGAAAAGCTGGCGCAGACTTGAGCCGTCACGCGGACATGCTGTGGGCAGGGCCTTTACCAGAGGACCCTATGGGCGCACACCCTGGTGGCAACGGCGCTGTCGGCAAGGGGGCGGTCAGCGCGGCCTCGTCGTCAAACACCTCGACCGTGCCCAGCGCACGCAGAAGGGATGCGACCGTGCCGGATCCGGCTTGGGTCGGCACCACGGCTGCGGTCAGATCCAAAAGCCTCGCCTCGCCCAGTCTTCCCGGATCGCTTTGGCCAGCTCGTTGGCAATGAACAGGTTCGGCGTCTTCGCCGCCTGACGATGAACCGGACGCAGGAAGACAAGGGCCTCCGCGGCGGTTTCCGTCCGGTTCCGACAGGCCCCAAGGCTTTCCATCCTTTGGGTCTGTTTCCCGGGTCGATGGCCGTTCAGCCTTTGGGCAAGCCCGGGCCCGGGTCGTCCAGCCGGTCCAGCCATGACCGCCGCTCTGCCTCGACCTTGGCAAGGAAGCCGCGGTTTTCCCTGCGGAACCGTTCCGCATAGTCGAGGTTCTGCGCGGTCCCGATCTTTTCATGCCGGGACGATGGCGGTGCATCGTCGGGCAGGCCCGGATACCCGCACCAGTTGGCCATCAGCTCGACCAGCTGGCGCGGCGGGATTGCGGTGATCCGCTCGTAGGACAGCCTGAGGGGGGCGATCCGGTAGGTCCTGAGACAGTTCTCAGTGCACTGTTCGGCAGCCAGAATGTGTCTCAACCAGTATTTTATCGTACTCCGGTCATAGGCAAAGCCAGCCTCGGCCCTGCGCCGCGTCTCGCCATCGGAATCCGCCGTGTGACCCACCTGCGTCTGCACCATCTTGGCCAGCGACACCGCCTGAGCCACGATATCCTCTCGGATCAGCCAGACGCTCGCGGCGTCGGCGAAGGCTGCAAAGAACTGATCGGGATCGTCAAAGACCGCATGCAGCTGGTGCGAGGTGATCTTGAAGCTGAGGCTGCCTTGCCGTACGGGAAACCGCCGCGCCATCTCTACATATTCGGTCAGAGTCCGGGCTCCGAAATACCGCGCGTTCTGCGGCATGAAGCTCGGATTGAAAAGCTCGTGCCCAATCCCCAGGCACCCGGTCGCTTCGAGCAGCGAGGCCAGCCAGCTCGACCCCGACCGCGGTGTGAAATGGATCAGCAACGTGCGTTCCGCCTTCTCCCGGCGGGCGCCCGCAATCCGGCGTTTGGCACTTTCCTCGTCATCCGGCGCAAAGATGTCCGACAGGGCCGGTTTCACAGTTATGGGCATGGGACCCGCGGGGGCGGGGTGGGTCGTCGTTCCGGTCCGGCCGATCGTCATGCAGTCAGTTCTTTCCTCTCTGCGGGCCTGTCGCTCGGCGGCGGCGCCAGAAGTCGGGCGGCAAGCTCTGTGGGGGCGATGTCGCGCGGCAGAAGATGTCCGTTCGGGGCGCCGCGCAGCGCATCGGCCTGCCCGCCGAAGTCAAAAGCAAAAACCGGCAGCCCGGTGGCAAGGCATTCGTGGGTCGCATAGGAAAAGGTCTCGGGACAAACCGACGGGATCAGCCAGCGCCCGACCCCATAGGCTTCTGCCAGATCCGAAATCTCTTCGCGCCGGTAGCGACCAATGACCCGTATGCCGCGATGGGCGTAGGCCTCGTCCAGCTTTCCGATCACAACGATGTCCATCCGCACGCCCGGTGCCGCCGCGAGGTCGCGCAAGACAGCGGCCCCCTTCTCGAACCCGATGCTGCCAAGCACGCCCAAAACCGGGCGCGCGCGGGGCGCAGGCTGCACCGGGCGGGGCAGGAACGCGAGCGGGTGCGACCGAAGCGCAAGTCTCGGGGCGAGGTCAGGCCAGGCGCGGGCGACCAGCGTTCGGGAAGACGGCGAGAACACCTCGATGGTCTCGGCCCGCGCGGCCAGCGCGTGCCAGCGGCCCCGCCAGTCGGAAATGCGGGCAGGCCACGTCTCGTCTATGGCGGCAAGCCGCTCATAGCAGGCCTGGCACCGCTCGGCCCCGGGCAGGTCGCAGAACCGGCCGTCATGGCCCAGGAGGTTACGGGATGGGCACAGCGGAAAATAGTCGTGAAACACCATCCGGAAGCGGTCCTCTGCGCCCAGAGAAATCGCAGCCACCTCGGCCAGATCCAGCGGCGCGCGCGCGCCGACAAGGCAGGAATAGACCAAGGTCTTGCGGCCCGCAGCGCCAAGATAGCCGCCCAGTTCGGCCAGCGGAAGGACGGCCCGGGTCTGACCCGCCGCACGATAAAGCTCGACCGCCACGGTTTCCGGTTCGGGACCGTCCCGCAGCACCAGGGCCGAACCGCCCTCGTCCAGATCGCGGGCGATCCGGTCCTGCAGCCAGTGTTCGCCCCCCCCGCCCAGGCGATGACCCAGATAGACCGGCAGCGGCGCCTCGGTCCCCGCACGGGCAAGGCCCAGCGCAAGCCGCGGACCGACCAAAGGGTCCTTGCGTATGAAATCCGCCACGGACGCATCATAGGCCGGATACCGGTCATTGATCAGTCGCGATGCCGCCGCGATGCGTACCGCCTTCTCGGGTCCGAAACTGCCGCCACCGCGATGTTCGACAAAAAGATCGCCGATCAGAAGGTGGCGCCCCCCCCGTTCGCCCACCCGACGGCACCAGTCGACCTCTTCGCCATAGCCGCGCCCGAAGGCCGTATCGAACCGGGGCACCTCGTCCAGCCAGCGCCGGGACATCGCCATGCAGAACCCGACCCCGGTCGGGCTTTCGGCCCGGGCGGCCGCTGGGTTCAGCCGCTGGGCGATGGCATCCATGGCCTCTGCCTGGCCCTCGGCCAAGGGCTCGTGGCGGCAGATCACCGGAGCGGTCGCGATCTCGGCCTCGTTGCTCATCGGCGTGACCGAGGCGATCAGCGCATCGTCGAGGATCGGCCGCATCAGCCGGTCGATCCAGCCCGGCGGGACGAAGGCATCGCTGTTCAGCAGCACCACATGGCCACGGCTTTCCGCGAGGCCCCGGTTCACGCTGGCGATGAAACCGCCATTCTCGGCGTTGCGCAACAAAAGGGTGCCGGGCCGGGCGCGCGCGAAAGCGTCCAGCATCGGCGCGATGGACGGGTCTGTCGAGGCGTCGTCGATCGCGATCACCCGATGCTCAGGCGGCGTGTTCCGCGCCAGATGCTCCAGACAGACGCGCAGATCGTCCGCGGCGTTGAAGACCGGCAGAACGATGTCGGCGGGGGGCGCAGGCCTCGGCGGCGCGGCCGCTGCGAAAAGCCCGGGTACGACCTCTGGCCCAGCCTCTGAGGCCGGGCGCAGACGCAGCAAAAACGCCTCGATCGGGTCGCCCGCCTTGGTATCGCCCCGGAAGAGAAACCGGGCAAGGTTACCCCCAAAGAGAAACGGGACACGGCAAAAGTCGACGACGGTGCGCACCGTTGCCAATGGCGAGAACCGGGGCGGCGGCAGCCGGACCGTCAGAAGCGGCAGTCCCGCGCCCTCCACCCAGAGCAGCCTGTGTCCTGTCAGCCGCAGATCGAACGCCTGATCTTCCGTACCGCTTTTGGCCAGGTCGACACGGGCGGTCTCGCTTCGGATCGTGACCGGCACCCTGGAACGGCCGCGCACATGCAGCACGCCGTCGCGCAACGCCACCGTCTCGATCACGCCCTCGCCGCCCCCAAGTGGACGGTTCACCGTAAATTCCGTGCGCAACCGGCAAAGATAGGCCGCGCGGATGGTCCGCGACACAAGCGTCGCCCGCCGCCCCGCCCGCACCGTCTTGCCACCAGGCAGATGCAGCTTCGCGAAAGGCCGCTTTTCGCCCGCGACGCGCAGATGTACCGCCCGGTGGCCGATGGCTGCAGCGGTTCCGCCATCCAGACGGAACTCGAACGCGCCAGAAAGACCCGATGGCGCCGGACGGTCCGCCGTTGCGGTCATCAGCACCCGGCCGCCAGACACAAGCTCCAGGTCCAGCGGTTCGCCGCCGCCTGCCATCCGCCACGCCCGACCTGCGATCCGTTTGACCGTCACCGCCTCGATCGCGAAATCGATCGGATCGGCGGTCCCACCGACACGCCATCGCAAGGAGATCACCGGAGATCCTGCCGAGGAAAACGCAGTACGGCCACGCACTCCAGATCAGATCGAGCCCGCAAGTCCATGCACGCGCCTTCCCGCATAAGATTAGCGACCGGTGCACATTTCTATTGTTGCGAAATCGGCCCTGTCAACCACGGGTCCGGCGTGGCGCGGGCCGGTCACGCGTTCCCCCCGAACGCATGGGTCTGGCCTGCGGTTTCTGGCGGCACGCTGGCCAAGTCCATATCGCATAAGCTAGATTGGCCGCATGGCTACCTCGCGAATGGCCGCCGCGCGGCGGGTATTGCTGCATCTTCTCTGGTCCAGACTGCAGGGCCGGCGAGGCATGCGCCGCATTCGGGTCGCGCCTTCCGAAACGATCCGGATCGCAACGCTGGCCCGCGACGGGGTCGTCAGCCTCGAGGCGCAGGCCACGCGCCCGGCCCGCATCGGCACCGAGGCCGCGACGCGGCACGTCGAGCCCGGGGACGGCCCGGTGCGGCTCACCCTGCCCGGACGGCGGCATCTGGTCTGGCAGATCGAGGGCGCGCCCGCGGTCGCGATTTCGCTTTATCGTCCCGACCAACGTGTCCGCGGAGCGCTCTCGGCGGTGGCGGCGCTGGCGTTTCTGCCCCTGCGGCATACAGGCGACATTGCGGCCTATTTCCTGCGTGGCGACAGCGGCGCCGGGACGCGGCTGGAACGCGCGCTGATCCCCGGAACCGAGGCCGCGTCACAGGCCCCCCCCGCCGCCGGGTCCGAAACTTCGCTGGCGGCGCGCCTTGCCGGGCTGGGAAGCGCCAAGCCGGTGCAGGTCTTCCTGGGGCACCGGTTGGGCGGCGGGGCCGAATTCTGGCTGGCCGACCGCATCGCGACCGGGCGGGCGCAAGGCAACGTGGCTCTGGTGCTGCGCGACGACCCTGCCGGGGTGCTGGCCGAGCTTCACGACAGCGGCCCGCCCCTGCATCAGCGCCTGTCGCGGACCGGGGCCGCGGCCCTGCTGTCACGGCCCGCCCGCATCCGGCTGATCTATTCCAATCTGGTGGGCGCGGCCGACCCGCTTGGGTTGCTGAACGACATGCTTGACCGGCTGCGGCCGCAGGACCGTTTCGAGCTGATCTTCCACGACTTTCTGCCGCTCTGCCCGTCCCACACGCTGATCGGGTCGGCGGGCCGGTTCTGCGGCCTGCCCGACCCCGTTCCCTGTCAGGCCTGCTACCGGAAACTGGCGGTGACCTCGGGCGCACGGCCGCCCCGGATCGAGACCTGGCGACAGGCCTGGCACCGCGCGGCAACCCGCGCCGACGAGATCGTCGTCTTTTCCGCCGACAGCGCGCGGCGCGTGGCGCGGGTCTGGCCCGATCTCGCCCCGCATCTGGTGCTGCGCCCTCACCATGTCGGCCATCTGCCGCCGCGGCTGGCACCGCCCTCGGGCCCTGCGCGGCTGGGGGTTCTGGGGCGGATCGGGCATGCCAAGGGGGCCGCTGTGCTTAAGGCGCTGGCCGCACTGCCGGACAGGGGATTTGAGATCGTGGTTCTGGGCGAGCTCGACCCCGCCTTCGCCCATCCCGGGATGACCGTTCACGGGCGCTACCGCCGGGACGAAATCGCGACCCTGGCCGCGTCCCACACCATCGGCGCCTGGTTCGTGCCCGCCATCTGGCCCGAGACCTTTTCCTATACGGTGCATGAATGTCTGGCGACGGGGCTGCCGGTGCTGACCTTCGACATCGGCGCCCAGGGCGAAACCGCCGCCGCGCACCCGAACGGACAGGTGCTGCCGCTGGACGCCAGCCCCCGGGATCTGGCCGACCGGCTGGCCGCCGCCCTGGCCGGGACCGCTCAGTCTTCGGCCGCGTCCAGCAATGAGGCCCAGAGCCTCCGCTGATGCCCCTCGGCATCGGCGGCGATCAGCGCCCGGCGGTTCGTGGCGGCCATCGCGCGGGCCGAGGCGGGGTCGTCGATCAGCCGGTCGATGGCCGCGATCCACGCCGCCGGATCGGCGCCCGGCGCCAGACAGCGGCCGCACATCGCACCGCGCGCCGCTTCGTGCCAGCTGTCGGACCCGATCACCGCCGCGCCCGCCATCGCGTATTCGCCAAGCTTGCTGGCCGAGCGCGCGGCGTTGAACCGCCGCGAGGCCAGATGCGGTACCAATCCCAGATCCAGCCGCGCCTGCCGCAGCCAGGCCAGATAAGCCGCCCAATCGAGCGCGGGCAGCACCTCGACCGCCCTGTGCCGGACGACGGCGCGCGGCAGGGCGAGATTGCCCGAAACCGTCAGCGCGAGCCCCGGCCTGCGATCCAGCAACCGCAGGAGCGGTGCCCAAAGCGGTGCCGCGTCGCGCGCATGGCTTCGCCCCATCAGCAGCCCGATCCGCCGGATCGGCGCCGAGGGGTCCAGCACCGGCATCTCGGCGACCGGCCAGGCGGGCGCGATCTCTTCCACCCGGGCGCCCGGGCGGCGCACACGCAGCGTCGCGGCCAGCTTGGGGCTTGTGGTCAGGATCGCGGTGGCCAGGGGCTCGAACCGGCGCGCTTCGGGCCATTCCAGCAGCGCGAGCTTGGCGCGATAGATCGGCGGCAGCGCCCGATCGCCGATCCCGGCGCGGATGTCGTCGTCGATCAGGTAGATCAGCCGACGATGGGGCGGCAGCGCCCGGAGCCCGGCCGCATGGCGGATCACGATCAGCGTTTCGCCTGTCGCGAAGACGGTCGGCGAAATCTGGCGAAGCGCGCCGCAGGCGATACGGTCCCGGCAGGAAAAGCCAAGATAAAGATCGGCCGTCGGCGAGAACCGTCCGGTCAGAAACGCGGGCGGCGCAGCACCGGGCGGCCTGAGAGTCATGCGCTCAGCGTCGCGCGATAGGCCGCCAGCCCGTCTTCGAGATCGTCGAAGAACCAGGCGTGGCCGTCCTGAAGTAACAGCGCGGCATTGCAGTATTTGCGCAGCGTGTCGTCGGAGTGCGAGACCATGATGATCTGCACGCGGTCGAGCCGTTCGGCAAAGGCGGCTTCGGCCTTGCGGCGGAAGGCGGCGTCGCCGACGGCGGTGATTTCATCGACCAGATAACAGTCGAAATTCGTGGCGAGGCTGACCCCCAGCGCCAGCCGGGCCTTCATCCCCGAGGAATAGGTTTCGAACGGTGCGTCGAAATAGGGGCCGAGCTCGCAGAACTCGGCCACTTCCTCGACCAGCGCATCGGTATCGGCGCCATAGATCCGGGCCACGAAGCGGGCGTTCTGACGGCCGGTCAGCGCGGGATGGAAGCCGCCGGAAAACCCCATCGGCCAGCTGACCCGGCCGATCCGCCGGATTTCGCCCCGATCAGGCCGGTGGGTGCCCGCGATCATCCGCAGGAAGGTCGACTTGCCCGCCCCGTTGCGCCCGATGATCGCGACGCGGTGCTTGCGCGGCAAGTCCAGCGTCAGGCCTCGCAGGATATGGCGCCGCCCGCCGCCCGGCAGGCGGAAGGACTTTTCGACACCGCGAAATTCCAGCATCGCTCAGCCCCGGTCGCGGACGTTGTAATAGATCAAAAGACCCGTGAAATAGACCGCCAGCGAGCAGATCAGAACCAGCAGGATCAGCAGGCCCCGCTGCGGGTAAAGACTGTCCTCGGCCAGGGTCGGCGGGATATGCACGGCCAGATAGCGGTTGGTCCGCCGGGCTTCGGCACGGGCCTGTTCCGAGGCGGCCAGCGCGGCCGTATAGGCACGCTGGGCGAATTCCAGATCGACCAGCAATTCCTCGTAGGAGCCAATGGCATCCACCAGCGAGGAGGGCCCCGAAGTCGGCCTGCCGATCCGGCGGCGTTCCTGATCGATCTGACTGCGCACGGCCTCGATCCGCCGGTCGACCCGCTTGACCCTCTGGTCCTCTTCGCCCGCGAAACTGGTGATCGTCTCGCGTTCCACCAGGGCGCTGGCCAGTTCCCCCTCCAGCGCCGCGATCACGCCCATCTGCGATTGCGCGGCCTCGGTCGGGTCGATGATGTCGTTTTCCAGCCGGAACACCCGGACCTTGCGGCGCACGTCGCGCAGCCGGACCTCGGCTTCCTCAAGGTCTTCCAGCGCGAAGCGAATCGCATCCTGACGCGCGATTCGGCTGAGATCGTCGACCATGCGCCCGCTCTGGGCCAGGATCGACTGCGCAATAGCTTCTGCATCTTCGGGCGCGAAGGCCCGGACCTGCAGCGACAGAACTCCCGTCAGCGGATCGACCGCGACCTTCACCATGCGCTGCCAGTAGTCCAGCATGTCTTCGCGCGAGGCATCGCGCTCCAGCGAGAAGACAAGATCCGACGGTTGCTTGCCGAACAGCGCGCGAAGGTCGAGATCGGCGTCGACCTGCTGCATCAGCGGCTGCGAGCGGATGAAATCGTAAAGGATCTGCGAGTCGGACCCGGAGGACGACCCGACCTGGGTGAAGACGCTGAGCGCCTCGAGCGGGTTCGAATAGTCCTCCGACCGGACCGAGAAGGCAGAGTCGGAATGGTATTGGTCGGCGGCGATCAGCCAGAGATAAAGCGCCGCCACCACTGTCGGCAGCACCACGACCACGGCAAGACCCAGGCGCATCAGCCGGTGGCGCAGGCGCGCGCGATCCTTGTCGGTTTCAGAGATCTCATGGGTGACGGATTGGCCACCCTGAATTTTCGGCACGACTTGCACGATGGCTTCCATCTGTCGGAGATATGCAAGCAATGGTAAGCATATCTGCCCCGTGCGCAATGCCGGAGGTTGAGTCGCCGCAACTCAGGACATCACATGAGATCTCAGAGTCCCGCCGCAAAACCGTCCCGGACCAATCCGTTGCAGGGGGCGTTGCGCGTCTTCGGGGCGCTGGTGATCCGCGAAATGATCACCCGCTACGGCCGGTCCCCGGGCGGATATGTCTGGGCGGTGCTGGACCCGGCCGGGATGATCGCGATCCTGGCGCTGGCCTTCTCGCAGTTCATTCACACACCACCGCTGGGCGAAAGCTTCATCCTGTTCTATGCAACCGGGTACATCCCCTTCTATGCCTATTCCGAAATCGCGAGCGTGGTCAGTTCGTCGATCTTCGTGAACCGCCAACTGATGCATTTCCCGATGGTCACGCCGCTCGACTCGGTTCTGGCGCGGTTCTTTCTGTCGTTCCTGACCGTGATCGCGGTCAGCTTCCTCGTGTTCACGACTCTTCTGGTCGTGACCGACGACCCGGTGCGGCTGTCGCTGGGGCCGCTTTTCCTGGCGCTCGGGACGGCGGCGTTTCTGGGGCTGGGCATCGGCACTTTGAACGCGGTGGTCTTTACCTTCTTCCCGCTCTGGCAACGGGTCTGGAGCATCATCAACCGGCCGCTCTTCATCCTGTCGGCGGTGTTCTTCACCTTCGAGAGCCTGCCGCGCCAGGCCCGTGACGTCCTGTGGTGGAACCCGATCATCCATCTGGTCGGAGAGGCCCGCCGCGCCTTCTATCCGATCTATCGCGGCGACTATATAATGCTGGCCTATCCGCTGGGGATCGCCGGGTTCTGCCTTCTGGTCGGCGGGTTCCTCTTGCTGCGCAACCGTAGTGCGATCATCGAGGTCTGACGGCGTATTTCGCCCGAGGCGCGCACCAATCGAGGCCATCGACTTAACGGCCCGAATCGATTCGGGTGGCCGGCTTGCCCGTCGTGACCGTCGGCGTTGCTGGCTCCGGCCCTGCACTCCGGTCGACATGATCCGCCCGATCACGGCAACCCTCGGGCGGCATGACCCCACGTCCAAGCGGAAACCGGAGCCTGGTCATCAAGTTTCTGTTTATTGGTTAATGAATTCGCGCAAAGCTTGGAATTGCCGCTGATCGAGGAAAGCACAATGATACGAACCATCCGCTTGGGAAGTTGCGTTTCGGTGCAGGGCGCTTTCGTGCTCTGCCGGGCGAATGGGCGGATCGTGGTCCGCGTCGGAACCCGCCTGTTCGAGGGCATGCCGATCGAGGCGGCGGCCTAGTCGGCCCCATTCCCCCACCCCACTCACGAGAACGAAAAGGGGCGCTCGCGGCGCCCCTTCCGTTTTCTCGCGATGTGACGTCCGCCCGGATCAGGACAGCGTGCGCACGACTTCATGACGTTCGAAGATCTCGATGACATCGCCTGCGCGGACGTCGTCGTAATTCTCGAAGGCCATGCCGCATTCCTGGCCCGACTGGACCTCGGCGACTTCGTCCTTGAAGCGTTTCAGGGTCTTCAGCGTACCTTCGTGGATCACCACGTCGTCGCGCAGCAGGCGCACTCCGGCCGACCGTCGGGCAACGCCCTCGGTGACCAGACAGCCCGCGACCTTGCCGACGCCCGAGACCTTGAAGACTTCCTTGATCTGCGCGTAGCCGATGAAGTTCTCGCGGATCTCGTTCGACAAGAGGCCCGAGGCCGCCGCCTTCACGTCGTCCACCAGATCGTAGATCACGCTGTAATAGCGCAGTTCCACGCCCTTCTGGTTCGCCGCGTTCCGCGCCGGAGCGTTGGCCCGGACGTTGAAGCCGATGATCGGCGCGCCCGAGGCTTCGGCCAGACCCACATCGGTTTCGGTGATGGCACCGACACCGGCATGCAGCACGCGCACGCGCACCTCGTCGTTGCCGATCTTTTCCATCGCCTGGACGATGGCCTCGGCAGAGCCCTGCACGTCGGCCTTCACCAGGATCGGCAGCTCGGCCACGTTGGCGTCTTCCTTGGCCTTGGCCAGAAGCTGATCCAGCGTGGTCGCGGCCCCCGCAGCGGCGCGCTTGTCCTTGGCGGCCTGCTGACGGTATTCGGCGATCTCGCGGGCCTGGGCCTCGGTCTCGACCACGTTCAGCACGTCGCCCGCTTCGGGCGTGCCGTTCAGGCCCAGCACCTCGACCGGAACCGACGGACCGGCGGATTTCACACGCTCGCCCTTGTCGTTGACCAGCGCGCGGACCTTGCCCCACTGTTCGCCCGCGACGAAGATGTCGCCCTGCTTCAGCGTGCCGTTCTGCACCAGAACAGTGGCGACAGGACCGCGGCCCACGTCAAGCTGCGCCTCGATCACCGCGCCCATGGCCTGGCGTTCGGGGTTGGCCTGAAGTTCGAGGATCTCGGCCTGCAGCGCGATGGCCTCAAGCAGCTCGTCGAGCCCCTTGCCGGTCAGCGCCGAAACCTCGACATCCTGCACCTCGCCCGACATCGCCTCGACGACGACCTCGTGCTGCAGAAGATCGGTCCGCACCTTTTGCGGGTTGGCACTGGGCTTGTCGCATTTGTTGATCGCGACGATCATCGGAACGCCCGCGGCCTTGGCGTGGTTGATCGCCTCGACCGTCTGCGGCATCACCGCGTCGTCTGCCGCGACCACCAGAACCACGATATCCGTCACCTGGGCGCCGCGCGCCCGCATCGAGGTGAAGGCGGCGTGGCCGGGCGTGTCGAGGAAGGTCAAGAGCGCCCCGCTATCGGTCATCACCTGATAGGCGCCGATATGCTGGGTGATGCCGCCAGCCTCGCCCGCGACCACCTTGGCGTCACGGATCGCATCCAGAAGCGAGGTCTTGCCGTGGTCGACATGGCCCATGATGGTGATGACCGGCGGACGCGGCTGAAGATCCTCTTCCTTGTCCTCGACCGTGTCGATCACCTGTTCCACGTCGGCATCCGACACACGGACGACCTTGTGGCCGAATTCCTCGACGATCAACTCGGCGGTATCCGCGTCGATCGACTGATTCTGGGTGACCATCATGCCCATCTGCATGAGCGACTTGACCACGTCGGCGGCACGTTCCGCCATCCGGTTGGCCAGTTCCTGCACCACGATGGTTTCCGGCACCTGCACGTCGCGCACGACCTTCTCGTGCTTGTCGGCACCGCCCATCGCCTTCTGGCGCATGCGCTCCTGCTTGCGTTTCATCGCGGCAAGCGAGCGTTGACGCCCGCCTTCGCCGCCGGTCAACGCCTGGCTGACAGTCAGCTTGCCCGAGCGGCGGTCGCCCTTGGCGGCCGTGGTCTTGCCGCGACCCGGACGGTCGTCGGCGCCTTCGCGCTCGCGGTCGACCTTGCGCGGCGACGCGGTCTTGGCCGCGGTGCGCTGTGCATCGCCATCGGCGGCGGGCGCCGCAGCACCGGCTGCAGCGGGCTTGGCCGACGCAGGCGCGGCCGCGCGTTCGGCGGCCGCCGCCTTGACCTTGGCGGCTTCCTCTTCCTCGCGCTTCCGGCGCTCTTCCTCTTCGACCTTGCGGCGCGCGGCCTCTTCGATCTCGCGCTGTTCGCGCTCCTTCGCCTCGGCTTCCTCGCGGCGGCGCTGGCGCTCTTCCTCGCGCTGACGCTCGTCTTCCGCGCGCTGGCGGGCCTCGTCGGCCTCGCGCGCCTTGGCGGCCTGAAGCGCCTTCAGCCGGCGTTCCATCTCGGCGTCGGAAATCCCGGCCGGGCGCCTGGACGGATCGCCTCCGGCATGTCCGCCCCCGGCCCCGCCGCCAGACTTGGCGGCTCCCGGCTTGGGCACGACGACGCGCTTGCGCTTGGTCTCGACGACCACGTTCTTGGTGCGGCCATGCGAGAAGCTCTGCTTCACCTGGCCGGACCGCGAACTCCCGCGCAAACCCAATGTCTTCTTGCCGTCAGTATCGTCCATAAGGTCTTCAACCCTTTCCGGGGGTCCCTCCCCCGTCTTTCTTGCGTACGCCCGAAAGCTTGGCGGCATCCTCTACTACACGTTCCGTGAGTCCGCCAGCCGCAAGCGCGCCATGTATCACATGTTCCCGACCGAAAGCCAAACCCAATTCCCGGGCCGTCAGACAGCCAATGAATCCACCTTCTTCGCGGGGCGGGCGAAGCTTGGTCTTGCCCCGTTCCGACCCGTCGCTGGCCTGGATCAGGACAACTGCCTGCCCGCTGTCCAGCCAGCCTTTCGCCTTCTCGAACCCCGCCACCGCAAGCCCGGCCTTGCGGGCCAGCGACAGGCTGTCGACCACCCGGCGCAGCAATCCCGCCTCGACCTGCTCCAGCAGATCCCCGGGCACCGCCACCTGCCGTTTCGCCGCACGCGAGAACAGGCGCTTCTTCGCCGCCTTTTCCAATGCGTCACGGTCGGCCGCGACCCACATGCCGCGGCCCGGAAGCTTGCCCAGCAAATCGGGCACCGCCTCGTCTTCGGGGCCGACCACGAACCGGATCAGCCCGGCCTTCGGCGCCACCTCGCCCGTGGCGATGCACCGCCGCTCCGGCTCGTCGGCCGATCTGCCTGCACCGCCTCGGGCCATGTCCGGTCTCCGGGGCCGGGCCTCAGGCCTCGGCCTCCTCCTCGCCGACATCCTCTTCGGCGTCGGCGTCCGGCTCCAGCTCTGACGGATCGACCCAGCCAAGCTGGACGCGCGCCGTCATCACCAGGGTCTGGGCTTCTTCCAGAGACATGTCGAACTTTTCGAGGATCCCCTCGTCCTTGACCCGCTCGCCATTGACCGAGGTCCAGCCACCGGCAAGTTCCCAGTCGGCGCAGGTCGCGAAATCCTCAAGCGTCTTGACGCCGTCGAGAGCCAAGGCCTCGATCATCTGGGGTGTCAGGCCCTCGAAGTCAACAAGGCTGTCCTCGACACCCAGCTCGCGGGCATGTTCCAGCGCCTTGCGGTTCATCTCTTCCAGATGGTCGCGGGCCCGGGCCTGCAGTTCGCCAGCGGTATCCTCGTCGACCCCGTCGATCACCAGAAGCTCGTCGAGATCGACATAGGCGACCTCTTCGAGATTGGTGAAGCCCTCGGACACCAGCAACTGGGCAAAGAACTCGTCCAGATCCAGCGTGTCCATGAAGAGCCGGGTGCGTTCCTCGAACTCGGCCTGGCGGCGCTGGCTTTCCTCGGCCTCGGTCATGATGTCGATGTCGAGCCCGGTCAGTTGCGAGGCCAGACGCACGTTCTGGCCACGGCGGCCGATGGCGAGGCTCAGCTGTTCGTCGGGCACCACCACCTCGATCTTGCCGGCCTCTTCGTCGATCACGACCTTCGAGACCTCGGCCGGCTGCAGCGCGTTCACGAGGAAGGTCGCCTGATCCTCATTCCACGGAATGATGTCGATCTTCTCACCCTGCAGTTCGTTCACCACCGCCTGAACGCGGCTGCCGCGCATCCCGACGCAGGCCCCGACCGGATCGATCGAGTTGTCATAGGAAATGACCGCGATCTTCGCGCGCGAGCCCGGGTCGCGGGCCACGGCCTTGATCTCGATGATGCCGTCGTAGATTTCCGGCACTTCCATCTTGAACAGCTCGGCCATGAATTCCGGCGCGGTCCGGCTGAGGAAGACCTGCGGGCCGCGGGTCTCGCGGCGCACGTCCTTGATGTAGCAACGGATGCGGTCGTTCGGGCGATAGCTTTCGCGGCCGATCTTCTCGTTGCGGCGCAGGATGCCCTCGCCGCGGCCGATATCGACGATGACGTTGCCGTATTCCTCGCGCTTGACCTGACCGTTGATGATGGTGCCCGCGCGGTCCTTGAATTCCTCGTACTGGCGGTCGCGCTCGGCCTCGCGGACCTTCTGCAGGATGACCTGCTTGGCCGACTGCGCGGCGATCCGCCCCAGCTCGACCGGCGGCACCTCGTCGACCACCGTGTCGCCGATCTGCGGATCGGCCAGATACTGCTTGGCCTGCTTGACGGTCAGCTCGGCCTGATAGTTTTCCAGCGCCTCGTCCTCGACCACGGTGCGGACGCGGGTGAAGGTGGCACGGCCGGTCTTGCGGTCGATCGACACGCGAATGTCCATTTCCGAGCCGTAGCGCGACTTGGCGGCCCGGGCGAGCGACTCTTCCATCGCCTGCACGACCAGATCGGGGTCGATCATCTTCTCGCGCGCCACCGCCTCGGCGGTCTGCAACAGTTCGAGCTGGTTGGCAGAGGTAATCGCCATGTCTCAGTCCTCCTGCGGGACGGACCCGTCGTCCGTCTCGATCTCGTCAAAGTCGCTCTCGTCGATGAGGCCCGCATCCTTGCGCGCCTTCAGCATCTCGCGGATCAGCTCGTCGGTCAGCACCAGCTTGGCGTCCGACAGCCAGCCGTATTGCAGGCCGATGATCACCGGCTCTCCCTCGGGGCCTTCGATCTCGATCAGAACCTCGCCGTCCTCGACGCCCTGCAGCATGCCCTTGAAGCGGCGGCGGCCGTCGATCATCTCGGCGGTCTCCAGCTTGGCTTCGTAACCCTCCCAGGTCTCGAAGTCCTTGAGCCGGGTCAAGGGCCGGTCGATGCCGGGCGAGGACACCTCCAGCGTGTAGGCTTCCTCGATCGGGTCCTCGACATCGAGCACGGCCGAAATCGCGGTCGAGATCTTGGCGCAGTCGTCGACCTCGATCCCGCCATCGGGCCGTTCGGCCATCACCTGCAGGGTCTTGGTCTTGCCGCCCATCAGGCGGACGCGCACCAGCTCGAAGCCCATCCCCTCGATGACCGGGGTCAGGATCTCGGCCAGGCGCCGGTCGATGGCAGTCTTGGCAATGAGTTCGGACATGGGGCAGCGTTCCAGAAACAAAAAAGCGGGCCAACGGCCCGCACAAACTCATCCGGAGGAGGTTCGGGTTTGGACGCCGAACCACCGTTGTCGAGTGGCGATATACGCCTCCGGCGCCCGAAAGGCAAGAGACTGTCGCGCGGCCCCTTGGTCCGGCCTCCTCAGGCGGGCTTCCGCGCGATCAGGAACAGCACCGGCGCGCGGCCGCCCTCCGGGCGCCAGTCCTCGGCGATCTCGAACCCCGCCGCGGCGATCTCGGCCCGCAGCGCGTCGGCGGTCAGCAGGTTGAAGAGCGGCAAGAGCCCCACAGCATGGCCCGCCTTCGCGATCCAGCGGAACAGCCGCGGTGCCCCGGCCGCGCAGGCGGTCGAGGACACGAACACCCCGCCGGGTTTCAGCATCCGGTGTACGCGGACCAGCGCGCCCGCCCGATCCGGCAGCAGATGCAACACGTTATGCGCCATCACCATGTCGTAGGCGCCGGGGTTGTCGGGCATGTCCGCCAGATCGCCGACCCGGAACTCGACATTGCCGATGCCGGCTTCGGCCGCCTTCTGCCGTGCGATCCCGATCATCGCGGGGGCGCAGTCGATGGCGGTGACATGGCCCGCATGAGGGGCGTGCTTCAAGGCCGTCGTGCCGGTGCCGCAGCCGAATTCGAAGACCAGCCCCCCGGGGCCAAGATAGGCCCGCGTCATCGCCAGCTTCTTCTCATAGGCATCGGGGTCGCGGACCTGCATCCGGGCATAGCGGGGCGCCAGACGGTCCCAGAAACGGGCATTCACATGCATGAGCTACAGTCCCAGAAGTCCGGCCTGCCGCTGGACGTTGCGCATCGTGCGCACCAGTTCGGCACTGATTCCCGGCTCGGACAGGGCATGTCCGGCCATCGGCACCATCTTCAGATCGGCCCGGCTCCAGCGTTCGGCCAGCCGGAAGGCCGAGGCGGGCGGGCAAACCATGTCATAGCGGCCCTGCACGATGGTCGCCGGGATATGAGAAATCAGCGGCACGTCGTCCAGCAACTGCCCGTCGCGGTCGAGAAAGCCGCGATTGCTGAAATAGTGGTTCTCGAGCCGGGCGAAGGCGCGGGCGTAATCGGCGGGCGCCTCTCCGGCGGGGCCCTCATGCTCGATCGAGGCCAGCGCGTTTTCCCAGGCGGCCCAGGCCCGCGAATGCCGGGTTTCCATCATCATGTCGCCGGAAAACAGCCGCCGGTGATAGGCGGCGATCATGTCGGACCGCTCATCGGCCGGGATCGGATCGGAAAACCGCGCCCAGAGATCGGGCCAGAATTGACCCGCGCCGCCGCCGTAAAACCAGTCAAGCTCGGCCTGCGTCATCAGGAAGACGCCGCGCAGCGCCATGTAGGCGACCCGCTCGGGATGGGTCTGGGCATAGGCCAGCGCCAGTGTCGCGCCCCAGCTGCCGCCGAACAGCACCCAGCGCTCGATCCCCAGCTCGGCGCGGATCTTCTCGATATCCGCGATCAGATGCCAGGTGGTGTTCGAGGTCACGCTGGCATGGGGCCGCGACCGGCCGCAGCCGCGCTGATCGAACAGAACGATCCGGAATTCGGCGGGATCGAAATAGCGCCGCATCGCCGGGCTGCAGCCGCCGCCGGGGCCGCCATGCAGCACGATCACGGGAATGCCCCTCGGGTGCCCGCATTGCTCCACATAGATCCGGTGGCCGTCGCCAACCTCCAGCATCCGCTGATCGAACGGGTCGATCGGCGGGAAAAGATGCTGCGATGCGCGCTTTTGGCCTGCGGATTTGTCCATGACCCGTCTATATATCCCCGGGAACCGACCCCCCAAGGGGGTGCAGACAGAAGACAGGAACGGAGCCCGCGATGCAAGCTGCAGAGACAACCGTCGACCCTTCCGAAGTCGCGAAATTCGAGGCCATGGCCGCCGAATGGTGGGACCCGGCCGGAAAATTCAAGCCGCTGCACATGCTGAACCCCTGCCGGCTGGACTATATCACGCGCCAGATCGCCGCGGAATTCGACCGCGATCTGGCCGCTGAGGCGCCCTTCAAGGGGCTCCGGCTGCTCGATATCGGCTGCGGCGGCGGGCTTCTGTCCGAACCGATGGCACGCCTCGGCGCCGAGGTCGTGGGCGCGGATGCCGCCGAACGCAACATCCCGGTCGCGCGGATTCATGCCGAACAGTCGGGGCTGACCATCGATTACCGCCACACCACCGCCGAGGCGCTGGCCGCCGCGGGCGAACGCTTCGACGTGGTGCTGAACATGGAAGTGGTCGAGCATGTGGCCGATCCGCTGGCCTATCTGACCGCCTGCCGCGAGCTTCTGAAACCGGGCGGGCTGCATCTGTGCTCGACCATCAACCGCAACCCCAAGGCCTTCGTGATGACCATTCTGGGCGCCGAATACGTGATGCGCTGGCTGCCGAAAGGCACCCATGAATACCAGAAGTTCATCACCCCGGACGAACTGTGCGGGCTGCTGGAGCGGGCCGGACTGAAGGTGCTGGACCGCAGCGGCTTCGTCTTCAACCCGCTGACCTGGGACTGGTCGATTTCAAGCCGCGACCTGTCGGTGAACTACGTCACCGCCGCGCGCAAGCCAGCCTGACGCCTTGCGGGGGCGGCCCGGCCGCCCCTAGCCTTCCAGCTTCTGCCGAAGCATCCTCAGGACCGGCAGCGCCGCTTTCAGCCGGTCCTCGCCGATATCGGCGACAGCCTCGGCCAGGACCGGCGCCACCGCCTGGATCGCGGCCTCGCGCGCGGACCGGCCGGACGGGCTGATAGACACCATCTTGCGCCGCGCATCGTCCCAGTCGGGCCGGATATGCACATGCCCGGCCCATTCCAGCCGGGTCAGCGTGTTGGTCATCGCCCCCCGGGTGACGTGAAACGCCGCGGCCAGCTGTGCCGGGCTGCGTTCCTCATTCAGCCGTGCCAGATGGTTCAGCACCGAAAAATGGCTGATTTCCATGCCCTTGGGCAAGGCCTTCGAGATCCGGTTCCGCGCCAGCTGATCGGCCATGAAAATCTCGCTGAACAGCGTCACGACCAGGCTCTCGCTGATCTCGCTCACGGCGCCTCGAAGTCCCGGTCGTGGAAGATCGAGGGCACCCGGGCCCGGGCCCGGACGACCTCCTCGCGGTCGAGATCGACATAGACGATGCCGGGCGCCTCGCCGCCATCGGCTAGCACCTCGCCCCAGGGCGACACCGCCAGGCTGTGCCCGTGGGTGCGCCGCGGCCGCCCTTCGGCCGCCGGATGCAGCCCGCATTGCGCGGGTGCCAGCACGTAGCAGCCATTCTCGATGGCCCGGGCGCGCAACAGCGGCTCCCAATGGGCGGCGCCGGTCACCGGCGAAAAGGCGGCGGGCACGGTCAGGATCTCGGCCCCGGCATGGGCCAGCGCGCGGAACAGATGCGGAAAGCGCAGGTCGTAGCAGATCGCCAGCCCCATCGTGCCGAAGGGCGTCGGCGCCACCACCGCGCGCGTCCCGGGCCGGTAGCCGTCGGATTCGCGGAAGGTCTCGGTCTCGCTGATCTCGACATCGAACATGTGGATCTTGTCATAGCGCGCCGCGATCGCGCCGCCCGGCCCGATCAGGAAGGACCGGTTGGCAAAGCGTCCGTCGGGGTCCGAAGTCTTCAGCCCGAGCGACCCGATCAGCAGCCAGACCCCAAGCGACGCGGCCTCTTGCCGCAGCGCCGCCAGCGTCGGGTCGTCTGCCTCTTCTTTCAGCACCTCGTTCTGCCGGACCCGGCTGGGCGACAGGCAGTTGGTCACTTCGGGTGTCAGGATCAGATCGGCGCCGCCCGCCACCGCCTCGTGCATCGACTCGCGCACCAGACCGATATTCTCGTCCGGCAGGTCCGAGGAGGTCAGCTGGATCAGTGCCGCGCGCATCGGCCTATCCTGCCAGCAGCGGGTCGAGCTTGCCCGCGCGGTCAAGCTCGTAAAGATCGTCGCAACCGCCGACATGGGTCTCGCCGACGAAGATCTGCGGCACGGTATAGCCGCCATTGGCGCGTTCCATCATCTCCTGGCGGAGACCCGGATCGGCGGTCACGTCGAGCTCGGCGTAGGACACGCCCTTGCTGTCCAGCAGCCGCTTGGCGGCGTGGCAGTACCCGCAGCTGGACGTCGTGTAGATTTCAACCGGTTGCATCGCGGCTCCTGAGGTTTTGCCGAGACTATAGGTCTTTACTCGGCTTTCGCAACGCGGGCCAGGACCAGCACCCGGACCTCGGCCGCCCCCGCCGCCAGACAGGCTCCGGCCGCAGCGCCGAGTGTCGCGCCCGAGGTCATCACGTCGTCGATCAGCAACACCGTCCGGCCCGGAAGCCGGTCGCGATGGCGCGGCGCGACCGCCATCGCCCCGGCCTGGTTCGCGGCCCGGGCCTCGGCGGTCATGCCTTCCTGCGGGCGGGTGGCGCGAATGCGGACCAGCAGATCGGGGCAATGCTCGGCCCCCGTGCCCTCGGCCACGACCCGCGACAGCAGCGCCGACTGGTTGTAGCGCCGCCGCAGAAGCCGCCAGCGATGCAGCGGCACCGGCGCGACCAGCAGCCCCGGACCGAGGATCGGCCGCCCGGCGCGCAGCATCCAGCCCGCCGCGGCCCGGGCCAGGTCGGTCCGGTCGCCATGCTTGAAGGCCAGCACCAGCCCGCGCGCCCGCCCGCGGTACAGCAGCGCCGCCCGCCCCCGGCTCCAGGGACGGGGCCCGGCCAGACAGTCGTCGCACAAGACCGGATCGCCGGTATCCTCGCCGGGCAAGGGCACCCCGCAGGCATCGCAGACCAGACCCGTCACGAAGTCGAGCTCGCCCCAGCAGCGGGCGCACAGCGCATGGTCGCTTTCGACCGGCTCGCCGCAGGCAATGCAGCGCGGCGGGTAGATGAGTCGCAGGGCGCTTTGCAACATCGGCCTCGTCCCCTACATAGCGCCGGGCAACCTGCCGGAGCCAAGATGACCCGACCGCCCGACCTGACCGACCGCCATGCCCTGGCGCTGCACCGCGCGCGGGCCCTCAGGGCGGGGCCCGCGCTGTTCCTGCACGAGGCAGCGGCCGCCGAGATCAAGGAGAGGCTGAACGAGGTTAACAGAACCTTTACGGCCCCGGCCGTCGTGACCCCGTTCGAAAAGCCCTGGGCCGAAATCCTGCCATCGGCGCGGCTGGTGGCCGCCGACGAGACCCTGACGCTTGACCCCGGCGCGCACGATCTCGTGATTCACGCTCTGGCGCTGCACTGGTCGAACGACCCGGTCGGCCAGCTGATCCAGTGCCGCCGCGCGCTGAAACCCGACGGGCTGTTCCTGGGGGTTCTGTTCGGCGGCCGCAGCCTGCACGAGCTGCGCGGCGCGATGGCCGAAGCCGAGACCGCCATTCTGGGCGGACTGTCGCCCCGGGTGCTGCCGATGGCCGAAATCCGCGACGCGGGCGGGCTGCTGCAACGCGCCGGGCTGGCCCTTCCCGTCGCAGACTGTGCTGAAATATCGTTATCTTACAAGGATCTCCACCGCCTGATGCACGACCTGCGCGCGATGGGCGAGACCAATTCTCTGGCCGCGCGCCACCGCCGCCCCGCGCCGCGCCGACTGTTCGACGAGGCCGCGCGGCGCTATGCGGAAATCCATACCATGCCGGATGGCCGCATCCCCGCGACGGTCGAAATGATCTACCTTGCCGGGTGGGCGCCTGCGGAAACCCAACCGCAGGCATTGAAACCCGGCTCGGCGCGCATGCGCCTGGCCGACGCACTGGGCGCGCACACGCCGCGCCCGGGGTCCGGCGACAGCGGCAGTTCCGATTGACCTGCGTTCCAATCTGTATATTTCCGGGAGGATTGAGAGTTTGAGGCTCGACAGACGCGATACCGGGACCAAGGCGATGTTTGATTCCAACCAAGACGGGCGGAAACCCGCGGCTTCCGGTCTGACCGAGACACGGCCCCTGCACGGGCCCGACGATCACCCGCTGGTGCCTCCGGCGCGCGTGGGTGTGCTGCTGGCCAATCTGGGCACACCGGACGGCTATGACTACTGGTCGATGCGCCGGTATCTGAACGAATTCCTGTCCGACAAGCGGGTGATCGACTATTCGCCCTGGGTCTGGCAGCCGCTTCTGCAGCTGGTGGTGCTGACCAAGCGGCCCTTCGCGTCCGGCGAGAACTACCGGTCGATCTGGAATCACGAGGCCGACGAAAGCCCGCTGATGACGATCACCAAGTCGCAGACCGCCAAGCTGGCCGCCGAGCTGAAGGCGACCTATGGCGACCGCGTCGTGGTCGATTTCTGCATGCGCTACGGCAACCCCTCGACCCGTGCCCGGGTCCGGTCGCTGCTGGAAAAGGGCTGTCAGAAGATCCTGTTCTTCCCGCTGTACCCGCAATATTCCGGCACCACCTCGGCCACCGCCTGCGACAGCTTCTTCAAGGCGTTGATGGACGAGAAATGGCAGCCCGACGTGCGCACCGTCAGCACCTATTTCGACGACCCGCTTTACATCTCGGCGCTGGCCGCCTCGGTCGAGCGGGCCTATGCCGCGGCCGAGCACGAACCCGACATCCTGGTCTGCTCCTATCACGGGGTGCCGCAGCGCTATCTGACCGAGGGCGACCCCTATCACTGCCATTGCCTCAAGACGACGCGGCTGCTGAAGGAACGGCTCGGCTGGGATGACAGCCGCATCACCACGACCTTCCAGTCGCGCTTCGGCCCCGAGGAATGGCTGCAGCCCTATACCGTCGAAGAGGTGGCCCGGCTGGCACAGGCCGGCAAGAAGCGCATCGCGGTGATCGCGCCCGCCTTCTCGGCCGATTGCATCGAGACGCTTGAGGAGATCAACGAGGAGATCTGCGAGAGCTTCGAGGAGGCGGGCGGCGAGAAGTTCACCTACATTCCCTGCCTCAACGACGACGACGCCCATATCCGGGCGCTGGGCGAGATCGTGAAGTCCAATCTGCGCGGCTGGGCCGACTGAGTCGCCCTGCCGCCGCGGCTGCGCCCCGGTCGCTTGGACAGCAGACAACAAAAAAGGCGGTGGCTCCCGGCCACCGCCTTTTTCGTGTCCTTGCGGACTGATCTCAGTTCGACGCGACGGCGGCGATGAGGATCAGGGCCAGAACCGGCACCAGGATGCCTTGGGCCGAGGACGAGGTGTCCTGAGCGATCACTTCCGGCTCGATCATCGGCTCGGAGTAGCCGCCGGCGAAGGCGGAGGTGGCGGCAACCGCGAAGGCGGCGGCAAGGGCGATTTTCTTCATCTGTCTCTCCTGTAACAGCAGCGCAGGGACTCTCCCCTTCGCGGCATCCTACACATGTATTTTCTCTGTAAGGGATGGGCCCGGATGCTTGCAATCGACCGCAGCGGCCTGCCCCAAAGACGTCCGCGATGTCGTCAAATTAGCAACACCTGAGCCCCCACCTTGGCGAGGCCGAAAAGCTCGGCGATGTGCTCGTTGTAAAGACCGATGCAGCCGTTCGAGGACCGGCGCCCGATCTTGCGCGTGTCATGGGTGCCATGGATCCGGTAATAGGTCCACCCCAGATAAAGCGCGTGGGTTCCCAGCGGGTTGTCCGGACCCGGCGGCACATAGTCCGGCCATTCGGGGTTGCGCTGCTTCATCGCAGGGGTCGGCCGCCAGTCCGGCCCCTCGACCTTGCGCACGACGCTGGTGCGGCCGCGCCGGGTCAGGTCTTCGGACAGCGGCACAGAGGTCGGGTACAGCTTGTAGATCGAGCCGTCCTCCGACCAGAAATGCAGCGCGCGCGAGGTGGTGTCCACCAGGATCGCGCCGTTCTTCAGGTTTGAGAAATAGGGATGCCAGTCGAGCGCCCGGAAGCTCGAGATGTTGCGGCGCACCATGTCGGTCAGATCGGGCTCTATCTCGGTGGTGTTGGCGAGGGCAGGTCCCGCGGTCACGGCAAGGGCCGTGCCGGCGAGGAAATGGCGGCGGGTAAGGCCGCGGGTCGAACGGGTCGTCATCTTGCGCTCCGAATGTCGCGTCTTTTCTGGAAGTTCGGCCTGACCATAAGGTTACCCATCGGGCGGAGCAATTCAAACCGGCGTCACTCCTGGCAGATCGCCGCGCGAAGGGTTTGAACACGCCTGCGCAAGCGGCTAAAGACCAAAAGACCGACTCTTGGGGTTTTTCTTATGATACGACCGGCTTTGGGCCTCGTGGCCGTTCTTTTCGCGCTCTCCGCCTGCTCGACAGGGGGAGAGGTTCGCATCGGTCCCGACGGCAAGCCTCTGCCGACGGTCTACCGGATCTCGCGGTCCGACCAGGGCAAGATCCAGTACCGGATGCTCGACTCGATCAATGCGCTGCGCCAGGCGCGGGGCCTCACGCCGCTCGAGCTCGATTCGCGGCTGAACGCCGCGGCCGCCACCCATTCGCGCGACATGTCGGTGCAGAACCGGCCCTGGCATTTCGGCTCGGACGGGTCGTCACCGCTCGACCGGGTGGCCCGGGCGGGCTATCAGGGCCAATTGCGCGGCGAGGACATCTCGGAGACCTACGAGACCGAACTCGAGACGCTGGCCGCCTGGATGGAGGAATCCGATACCCGGAACATCATCCTCGATCCGCAGGCGACCGATCTGGGCTTCGCCTTCTATCAGGAAATGAACGGCAAGATCTGGTGGACGCTGGTCACCGGACAGCGCACCACCGCCGGGTCCGGCGCCTGACCCCGGCGTCGGCGGGGCCGCAAGGTCCCGCCTCGCGGCGCGGCGATCAGGGGAAGATGTCGATCACCGTGCCGTCGCGCACCATCGCATAGATGTCCTCCATCTCGGCATCGGTGACCGAGATGCACCCGGCCGTCCAGTCGCCCTTGCGGCGCCGGTTCTTGCGGGCGCGCCCGTGAATGAAGATGTCGCCGCCGGGTTTCCTGCCCAGCGCCTTGGCCTCTTCGATATCGGCCTCGTTCGGATAGGAAATCCCGATCGACAGGTGGAACTCGCTGTCGGGGTTGCGGCGGTCGATGTGATAGCGCCCCTCCGGCGTCTTGCCGTCGCCCTCGATCTGCTTGTCGCCGACCGGGGCATAGCCCAGCGAGATGCGGTAGGCCTTCAGCACCTGATCGTGGTGCAGCAGGTACAGCGCCCGCTGCCCCTTCATCACCACGACCCGGGTGACCTCGGGGCCGTCATAGGTCTTGAACTTCGAACTGCAGCCCGCAAGGGCCGCCATGGCGGTCAGCGTCAGAAACGCGCGTCGGTCGATCATTGGGGTCTGCTCGCGCCCTTGATGTTTCGAACCAGTCTAGCGCAAGCGTTGGACGGCCAAAAGCGCGATCAGCGCGAGAACTGCGCCGCCAGCTCGACATGGCCCGACCAGCGGAACTGGTCGACCGGCTGCACCCAGTCCAGCCGGAATCCGCCGGAACAGAGCCGTTTCGCATCGCGCGCGAAGGTCACCGGATTGCACGAGACCATCGCCACCCGGGCCAGATCCGCCCGGGCGATCTCGGCGCATTGCGCCTCGGCCCCGGCGCGCGGCGGGTCGATGACCACGGCCTCGACCCGGGCCAGTTCGACGGGCAGAAGCGGGCGGCGGAAAAGATCGCGCGCCTCGGTCGTGACCCGTTTCAGCCCCGGCGCGCCGCGCCAGCCCCGGTCGAGCGCGGCCAGCATCGCGGCCGAGCCCTCGACCGCCTGCACCTCGGCGGTCTCGGCCAGCGGCAGCGCGAAGGTGCCCGCCCCGGCGAACAGGTCGGCGACCTTGCGCGCCCCGTCCAGCGCCTCGCGCACCGCCTGGGTCAGCGCCGCCTGTCCCGCCTCTGTCGCCTGCAGGAAGGCACCCGCAGGCGGCACGACATGGGCCCGGCCCATCGCCTGACGGGGCGGACGGCGTTCGGCCAGCTGCTCGCCGTTCCAGCTCAGCCGCGCCAGATCGTGGGTTTCGGCCAGGGCCGCCAGGTCGATCCGCAGCGCGGTGTCCAGCGGTTTCGCCTCGGCCACCGCCATGTCGACCCCGTCTTCCGACCGTGTCACCGTGATCGCCAGCGCCCCCTTGCGCGAAGCGCCCAGAAGGGTCGCGGCGGCAGCGGCGGGCAGCGCCGCCATCAGATCGGGATGCAGCAACCTGCAATCCGGGATCTCGGTCACCACGTCCGAGGCACGGGCGTGAAAGCCCACCAGTACGCCCTTCTTGGTACGCCGCCCGGCCAGCACCGCGCGGCGGCGGCTGGCGGGCGGCGAGGTCAGGATCGGCCGCACCGGCGCCTCGAGCCCCTGCCCCGCAAGCGCCCGTTCGACGACCTGCGTCTTCCAGCCCGCCACGAAGGCGTCGGACCCGTGCTGCAGCGCGCAGCCGCCGCAAGACGCGAAATGGCGGCAGGGCGGCCGCACCCGGTCGGCGACCGGCGTCACGATCCGCGGCCGGGCGATGCGGCCGTTATCGGCCTCGCCCTCGACCTCTTCTCCGGGCAGCGCCAAGGCCACGGTCAGACCGTCGCCGGTCAGCCCCTCGCCCTTCAGCGACAGCCTCTCGATCCGATGGCTCACTCGGCCGCCTCCGTTCCGATGAAGCCGCCCGACTGCCGCGCCCAGAACCGGGCGTAAAGCCCGTCCTTCGCCAGCAAGGCGGCATGGGTCCCGTCCTCGGCGATGTGGCCGCCGTCCAGAACCACGATCCGGTCCATATGGGCGATGGTCGACAGCCGGTGCGCGATGGCGATCACGGTCTTGCCCTCCATCACCCCGTAAAGCGTCTTCTGGATCACCGCCTCGACCTCGGAATCGAGCGCCGAGGTCGCCTCGTCCAGCACCAGGATCGGCGCGTCCTTGAGGATCACCCGGGCCAGCGCCACCCGCTGCCGCTGACCGCCCGACAGCTTGACGCCGCGCTCGCCGACATGGGCGTCATAGCCGCGCCGCCCGTCGGGGTCCTGCAGATCGAGGATGAAGTCATGTGCCTCGGCGTGCTTCGCGGCCGCGATCATCTCGTCCTCGCTGGCTTCGGGGCGGCCATAAAGGATGTTGTCGCGCACCGACCGATGCATCAGGCTTGCATCCTGGCTGACCATTCCGATCTGGCGGCGCAGGCTTTCCTGGGTGACACGGGTGATGTCCTGCCCGTCGATCAGGATCTGCCCGCCCTCGGGGTCGTAGAACCGCAAAAGCAGCTTGACGAGGGTCGATTTCCCGGCGCCCGAACGGCCCACGAGCCCGACCTTTTCGCCCGGTTTCAGCACCAGATCGATCCGGTCGAGCCCGCCCGAGCCGCGCCCGTAATGGTGGGTCAGCGCGCGCATCTCGATCCGGCCCTCGCGGAACGCAAGCGCGGCCGCGTCCGGCGCATCGACCAGCTCGATCGGCTGGGCAATGGTCTCCATCCCTTCCGAGATCACCCCGAGCGAGCGGAAGAAGCTCGACAGCGCCCACATGATCCAGCCGGTCGTCGCGTTCAGCCTCAGCGTCAGCGCGGTCGCCGCCGCCACCACGCCGACACTGGCCTGACCCTGCATCCACAGCGCGATGGCCCAGCCGACGACGCCGACGATCAGGAACCCGTTCAGCGCGGTCAGCGCCACATCCATCTTGGTGATGATCCGCATCTCGGTGCCGAAGGCCTTGCGCAGATCCTCGATCGCCTCCTTGGCATAACCAAGCTCGCTGTCGTGATGGGCGAAAAGCTTGACGGAATGGATGTTGGTATAGGCATCGACCACCCGGCCGGTGACGGTGCTGCGCGCATCGGACGAGGCCTTCGAGGCCACGGCGATGTTCTTCATCGTCCAGCGCACCAGCACCGCATAAAGCGCAAGCCAGGCCAGAAGCGGCAGCATCAGCCGCGGGTCGGCCTGCCCCAGCAGCACCAGCGCGCCGCCGACATAGGCCAAGGCAAAGGCGATGGCATCGAAGATCTGGAACACCGCCTCGCCCGCAGCGGGGGGCGTCTGCATCTGGCGGTTGGCGATCCGCCCGGCAAAGTCGTTCTCGAACCAGCCAACGGACTGGCGCAGCACATGGGCATGGGCGCGCCAGCGGATCAGCGTGCCGAAATTGGGCATGATCGCGTTGTTCAGCACTGCCACGTCCAGCGCCTGCAGCGCGGGCCTGAGGACCAGGATGAACAGTGCCAGCCCGATCAGCGACAGGCCGTGCTCCTGCCAGACCTGCTCGGGCGTGCCCGAGGACAGCATGTCGACCAGCCGACCCATGACGTCGATCAGCCAGATCTCGACAATGGCCACCAGCAGCGCCAGCACCGCCGCCACCGCAAAAACCTTGCGGAACGGCCACATATAGGCCGCGAGAAACGGCCAGAGCCGGTTCGGCGGCGTATCGCTCTGCGCATAGGGCGCATAGGGGTCGATCAGGTTTTCGAAATAGCGGAACATGGCGGGATCTCGTTCGGGACGGGCAAAGCTTACAGGGGCGGCCGGGCAAGAGGAACACCCCGCGAACAGGGGGGCGCGACCCGCGCCTATCCCTGCCGGGCGCGGGCGATCAGTTCGGCCGCGCTCAGCCGGAAGCCCGAGGCGACCCAGTCCGCCTCAAGCCGCTTGAGCGCCGCGCCCAGCGCCGGACCGTCGAACCCGGGCATCAGATCGGCCGCGCTGAGCGGAAACCGGGCGGCGGTGCCCCGGGCAAGCTCGGATGCCAGATCGCCGGACAGCGGTTGGCCCAGCGCGGCAGAGCGCAACAGCACCGCATCGCGCGCCATGTCCGGGCCCAGCCGGTAGGCCAGCTCGGCGGCACCCGCCATCTGCCCCGCAGCACCCGTCAACCGCTCCAGGCGCCGGGCCTCGGCCTTGCTCAGGCGCAGCCGTTTGGCCGGGGCCTCGCCGCCCAGCGTCGCCAGCCGCCGGACAGGATCGGGGGGCAGCCCTTGCGCCTGTTCGAGAGCCACCAGAACCGGCAGGGCGCGCGGATCGGCCCCGGGCAGGGTCCGCGCCAGAACCCCCGCCGCCGCCATCGCCGCGACGCTGGGTGCGGGGTCGGGCGCCGCCAGCAGCTTGCGGATCTCGGCGCCGATCCGTTCCTTCGAAAGCGTCTCTATTCCGGCCGAATTCGCGGCCGCGGCCGCCAGACCGTCAGGGTCGAGCCCCGCCTCGGCATCGCCATACCAGGCATGAAACCGGAAAAAGCGCAGGATGCGCAGAAAGTCCTCGCGGATCCGCGCATCGGCATCGTCGATGAACCTGACCCGCCGCGCCGCAAGATCCGCAAGACCGCCAAGGGGATCGATCACCGCGCCCTCGGGCGTGGCATAGATCGCGTTCATGGTGAAGTCGCGGCGGCGGGCGTCTTCCTCGGGACTGTCGGCGAAGGCCACGACGGCGCGGCGGCCGAAGGTTTCGACATCGCGCCGGAAGGTGGTCACCTCATGCGGCAGATGCCCCGCCACGACCGTGACCGTGCCATGGTCGAACCCGGTCGGCACCGCCTTCAGCCCGGCGGCCTCGGCCAGCGCCATGACGGTTTCGGGCCGGGCATCGGTGGCGATGTCGATATCGGTCACCGGCACGCCCAGAAGCGCGTTGCGCACACAGCCGCCGACGAAAAGCGCCCGGTATCCGGCGCGGGTCAGCACTGCGCAGACCGCCTGGGTGTGGTCGGCGAAGAACCAGTCGCCGAAGACGCGCGTCATGACGCCACTCGGTCGGCCAGCGCGCGCAGGATGCGGGCGGTCGCGCCCCAGATGTAATAGGGGCCGTAGGGCACGGTGTAATAATAGCGCCGCTGGCCTCGCCAGATCCGGTACTGGATCGAAAACCGGGCGGGGTCGCGGACATGGTCGAAGGGCACGTCGAAGACCTCGTCGACCTCTCCTGCCTCGGGCACCCGCAGGAAATCCGGCCGCAGCCGGGCCAGCACGGGCGTCACGGTAAAGGCGGTCACCGTCTCGTGCGGCGGCATGGTGCCCAGCACCTCGACATGGCTTTCGGGCAGGCCGATTTCCTCGCGCGCCTCGCGCAGCGCCGCCGCGACCGGCTGTTCGCCCGGTTCCAGCTTGCCGCCGGGAAAGGCGATCTGGCCGGGATGGTGGGTCAGCCGCGACGACCGTTTGGTCAGGATCAGCTGCACCCCGTCCGGCCCCGGCACGAGGCCGACCAGCACCGCCGCCGGGCGCAGCACCCGCCCCTCGGGCAATGCAAATCCCGGGTTCAGGTCGTGGTCCGAGGTTTCGCGCCCCGGCCGGGCCAGCGCCGCGGCCAGCGCCTCGAACGGGTCACTCGGCATCGGGGTCCTTCTCCGCCTCGAAGCCCAGCGTCGCCGGGTCCAGCACGTAATGCGCGCCGCAGAACTGGCAATCGGCGGTCACCACACCCTCGGGCGTCGTCATGTGGCCGATATCCTTGGCCGAATAGATCGACAGGCTCTGCCGGACCCGCGCCTCGGAACAGGTACAGCCGAACTGCACCGGCTGCGGGTCGAAGACCCGCGGGCGCTCCTCGTGAAAGAGCCGCACCAGCAGGTCGGTCGGCTGCACGCGCGGCCCGACCAGTTCGATTTCCTCGACGGTGTCGAGCAGGATGTTGGCGCGCTTCCAGTGTTCGGCCTGGGCGCCCTCCAGCATGTCCTCGGCCTGAAGCAGACCCTCCTCGCCGCTGCCGCCCTCGGGGCTTTGCGGGATCGAGGCCCTGGGCATCAGCTGCAGCATCACCCCGCCCGCGCGCCAATGCTCGCCCTTGCCCGACCCAGGCAGCATCGCCCGCCCGAAGCTGAGCGCGAAGCGGGTCGGCAACTGCTCGGACTGGGCGAAATACGTCTCTGCACAGGCCGAAAGCGAGCCACCGGCAATGGGCGTGATGCCCTGATAGGGCACCGTGCCCGGCCCCTGGTCGAGCAGCACGGCGAAATAACCCTGCCCGATCTGCGAGAACGGGTCGGCCGAAGGGTCCAGCCGGTCCTTGTCGAAGCTGGCATAGGCGCGGATGCGGGCCGGGGCGCCATCCTCGGACGGCGCATAGTAATCGGTCGCGATCAGCCGCGCGGGGCCATCGCCCCGGACCTGAAGGCTCAGCTTCCAGCGCAGTTTGATGGTCTGCCCGATCAGCGCGGTCAGCAGCGCCATCTCGGCCACCAGCGCCTCGATCAAAGGCGGGTAGTCGTGCTGCGCCAGCACATGGTCGAGCACGCCGTCCAGTCGGGCGACCCGCCCGCGAACGTCGCTGCGGTCAAGCTGGAAAGGAAGGACGGTATCGTCCCAGGCGATCTTCGATCCGATGGACATGAGGTTCCCTTGGGCTCTGGGCCTTGGCATACCCGCCTTATATAGACGCGGCAACGAAAGCACAAAGAGGCGGCAATGATCCGGCGATTCGGCGAGGCGGTCAGGGCGGACCAGAGCTACAAGCTGAGACAGGGCGCCTACGCCCTTCTGGAACGCGACGGGCTCTTGCTGGTCACTCATCAGCAAAGGCCGGTGCCCGAATACCAGCTGCCCGGCGGCGGCATCGACCCGGGCGAGTCGCCCCTGCAGGCGCTGCATCGCGAGGTGTTCGAGGAAACCGGCTGGAAGATCGAGCTGCGTCGGCGGCTGGGCGCATTCCGGCGCTTCACCTACATGCCCGAATACGACATCTGGGCGGAGAAGCTCTGCACCATCTATCTTGGCCGTCCGGTCCGCCCCTATGGTCCGCCCAGCGAGCCCGGGCATACCGCGCTGTGGATGCCGGCCGGCGTGGCCGCGCGACAGCTTGGCAATGCCGGCGACCGCCATGCGGTGCGGCGGTGGCTGGGGCTGGCGCGCTAGCCGACCTCGAACAGCACGGCCGAAACGTCATCGGGGAATTCGCCGCGGCCGCCCGCAAAGGCGGTCAGCCCGGTCTGGATCGCATCGAGGAAGGCCGGGCCGCGCACCCCGGCATTGGCCTCGATCAGCCGACGCAGGCCTTCGTCGCCCAGTTGGGCGCCGTCCGGCGCCGGGCATTCGGTGATGCCGTCCGACACCAGAAGAACCCGGTCGCCCGGCGCAAGCCGGACTTCGCAGCTTTCGAAGTTGGCGCCCGGGATCAGGCCCAGCGGCAGCCCGCCTTCGCCCAGATAGTCAAGCGCCCCATCCGCGCGCTGCACCACCGGATGCGGATGCCCGGCCTGAACGAACCGCATCTGCCCGGTGTCCAGCGTGACGAAGGCCAGCAGCAGCGTGAAATAATGTTCGGTCTCGATATCCTCGAGAAACAGCCGGTTGAGATGCGCGGCGACCTCGGCGGGCGGGCGGGCGCGATAGCTGCCCCCGGGCGCGGGTTCCAGCGCGATGTTCTGATCGGGCGACCGCGAGCCCAGAAGCCCCGCCAGACGCGCGGTCAGCATGGCCGAACTGATCCCGTGGCCCGACACATCGGCCGAGAACACCCCGACCTCGCCCGGCCCGGCGGGAAAGAACCCGACCAGATCGCCGCCGACATGGCCGCAAGGGCGCAGCAGAAGCGACACCTCGCACCCGCCGAACCGGCGGTGGCGTTCGGGCACCAGCGATTGCTGAAGCTTGCGCGCCTCGACCAGATCGCGGTCGAGCGCGTCGTAAAGCGTGCGCAATTCGGCCAGCGCATCGGTCAGCAGGCGGTTCTTGTCGCGCAGCTGATGTTCCATCCGGAGGATGCGTTCGCCCGAGGCGATCCGGGCACGCAACTCGCTGGCATTGACCGGCTTGGTCAGGAATTCGTCGGCCCCGACATCGAGCCCGTGGATCATCTCGACCATTTCGGATTTCGAGGTCAGCAGGATGAAATAGCCGTAGCTTTCGCGCGGCAAATCGCGAAAGGCCTGGCAGAACTCGGGGCCGTTCATGCCCGGCATCATCCAGTCGCTGATGATCAGGTCGACCGGCCGGTCGCGGCAAATATCCAAAGCCTCTTCGGCCGAGCCGCATTCGGCGACCTCATATCCCCAGCGTTCCAGCGATGCGCGCAGGATCCGCCGTTGCAGGCGGCTGTCATCGACCAGAAGAACCAGTCGCACGAGACTGGCCTTGGCAGGGTCGAGATGCGTCGGGTCTGGCTGGGCGTTCACGGGAGTCCCGGTCCTGATCTGGCTTTAGTTCATAAAGCCGCCGACTTAACGCCCCATGAACGCGCGAATTAGACCCATCTGTCCAGATATGGGCTAAGACCCCGTTAAGCGGTCTCGGCTAGCCTCCGGGCCGACGGAGAGGCAAGGCGATGGAGTATGTGCGATGATCGACTGGACTCGCGTTGACGAGTTGCGGGACGAAGTCGGCGAAGACGCGTTCGACGAGGTGCTCGATCTTTTTCTCGAAGAGGTCGACGAGGTGATCGAGCGTGTGGCGCCGGGGCGCGACCCGGCCGATCTGGCCGCCGATCTGCATTTCGTGCGCGGCTCTGCGCTCAATCTCGGGTTCAAGGATTTCTGCGTGCTCTGTCAGGGCATCGAACGCCAGCTGGCCCAGGGCCAGAACGTCGATCTGGTGCCCTTGACCGCGGCCTATGCCAGTTCGAAGGTCGAGCTTCTGGGCAGGGTCCGCACGCGCCGCGACGTCGCCTGACGAGCAGGCGCCCGTCAGATCAGGAAATCGGCGAGCGTCGGGTCCTCGGTAATATCGCGATAGGTCAGGCCCTGCGCCTCCATCCGCGCGAAAAGCGCTGCAAAATTGCGCGCCTCCGTCGTTTCGATCCCGATCAGGACGGTGCCGAAATTGCGCGCCGATTTCTTCAGATATTCGAAACGCGCGATATCGTCCTCGGGCCCCAGAAGATCGAGAAAATCGCGCAATGCACCGGGCCGCTGCGGCATCCGCAGGATGAAATACTTCTTCACGCCCGAAAACCGCTGGGCGCGTTCCTTCACTTCGGGCAGCCGCTCGAAATCGAAATTGCCGCCCGAGGTGACGCAGATCACCGACTTGCCCTCGATCTCCTCGGCCAGCCCCGGCAGCACATCGACCGACATCGCGCCCGCGGGTTCCAGAACGATCCCCTCGACATTCAACAGATCGAGGATGGTGGTGCAGATCCGGTCCTCGGGCGCCAGCAGCACATGCGCCGGGTCGATCCCGCGCAGCCGCTCGAAGGTGCGCGCGCCGATCCGGGCCACCGCCGCCCCGTCGACGAAGGTATCGACCTTGGGCAGGGTCGCCGGCCCGCCCTCGGCCAGCGCGGCGGTCAGCGAGGCGCCGCCCGCTGGCTCGACGAACCGGAAGCCGATCCCGGGCGCGGTCTCGCGCAGGAAGGACACGACCCCGGCGGCCAGACCGCCGCCGCCCACCGGCAGAATCACCAGATCGGGGGTGTGATACAGCACAGACATCATCTCGACCGCGACCGAGGCCTGCCCCTCGATCACGTCCTCGTCGTCGAAGGGCGCAAGAAAATGCCCGCCCACTTCGCGGCAATAGGCCTGGGCCGAGGCCAGCGTGTTGTCGAAATAGTCGCCGGTCAGGCGGATCTCGATATTCTCGCCGCCGAAGATCCGGGTCTTGCCGATCTTCTGGTCGGGCGTCGTCACCGGCATGAAGATCACGCCCCGGACCCCGAAATGCCGACAGGCGAAGGCCACGCCCTGGGCGTGGTTCCCGGCGCTGGCGCAAACAAAGACCGGTGCCTCGGTGGCACCTTCCAGCGCTTTGCGCATCGCGTTGAAGGCGCCGCGCAGCTTGTAGGACCGCACCGGGCTGAGATCCTCGCGCTTGAGCCAGATATCGGCCTTGTAGCGTTCGGACAGGTGCACGTTGCGTTGCAGCGGTGTGGGCGGGAACAGCGCGCGCATCGCCTTTTCGGCGGCGCGGGCCTTTTCGGCAAACTCGGTCATGCCGCAGCATTGGCGCGTTCGCCCTGCGCGCGCAAGCGTCCCGTTGCGCGCGGGTTCCCTTGCTCTGGCCCCGGAAAAGAGCTATCCGCCGCCCGATATCCGAATGACGAAAGGTCGCCCCATGTCTGCGCCCAAGTCCGCGCCCAAGAAAGTCGTCCTGGCCTATTCCGGGGGTCTCGACACCTCGATCATCCTGAAATGGCTGCAAACCGAATACGGCTGCGAGGTGGTGACCTTTACCGCCGATCTGGGCCAGGGCGAGGAACTCGAGCCCGCCCGCAAGAAGGCCGAGATGATGGGCGCCAAGGAGATCTTCATCGAGGATCTGCGCGAGGAATTCGTGCGCGACTTCGTCTTCCCGATGTTCCGTGCCAATGCGGTTTATGAGGGGCTGTACCTGCTGGGCACCTCGATCGCGCGGCCGCTGATTTCCAAGCGCCTGATCGAGATCGCCGAGGCGACCGGCGCCGATGCCGTGGCCCATGGCGCCACCGGCAAGGGCAACGACCAGGTCCGGTTCGAGCTGTCGGCCTATGCGCTGAACCCGGAAATCAAGGTGATCGCCCCCTGGAGGGAATGGTCGCTGACCAGCCGGACCAAGCTCCTGGCCTTCGCCGAGGAAAACCAGATCCCGATCGCCAAGGACAAGCGCGGCGAGGCCCCCTTCTCGGTCGATGCGAACCTCCTGCACACCTCGTCCGAGGGCAAGGTTCTGGAAAACCCCGCCGAAGAGGCGCCCGATTACGTCTATCAGCGCACCGTCGACCCCGAAAAGGCGCCGAACGAGCCTGAATATATCGAGGTCACCTTCGAGAAGGGCGACGCGGTCGCGATCAACGGCGAGGCGATGTCGCCCGCCACGGTCCTGACCAAGCTGAACGAGCTGGGCGGCAAGCACGGCATCGGTCGGCTCGATCTGGTCGAGGGGCGCTTCGTCGGCATGAAGTCGCGCGGCATCTACGAGACGCCCGGCGGCACGATCCTTCTCGAGGCCCATCGTGGCATCGAGCAGATCACGCTCGACCTTGGCGCGGCGCATCTGAAAGACGAGCTGATGCCGAAATATGCCGAGCTGATCTATAACGGCTTCTGGTTCAGCCCCGAACGCGAGATGCTGCAGGCGCTGATCGACAAGAGCCAGGAACACGTCTCGGGCACCGTCCGGCTGAAGCTCTACAAGGGCTCGGTCCGCACCGTCGGCCGCTGGTCCGAGGCCTCGCTTTATTCCGAAAGCCACGTCACCTTCGAAGACGACGCCGGCGCCTACGACCAGAAGGATGCGGCGGGCTTCATCAAGCTGAACGCCCTGCGCCTGCGCCTGCTGGCGACGCGGAACCGCAAGTTGAAGGGCTGATCCGCTTCAGGGACCGGTCCTGCGCGGGCCGGCCCCGCTTTCGCGAGTTCACGCGCTTTTGCGTTTCGCGCGATTTCCCGGGGGCTCTATCCTTTTCCTCGACGATATCGGGAAAGGGAGGCCTTCATGGGCACGTCCTTCGGAACCATCAGAACGGCCTTGCTGATCGCGGCCATCGCCCTGGGCCATATCGCACAGGGCCATCGCGCCCAGGCCGCCGAGCCGCAGACAGCGATCTTCGCAGGCGGCTGCTTCTGGTGCGTCGAGGCCGATTTCGAGAAGGTCCGGGGCGTGAGCGACGTCGTCTCGGGCTATACCGGCGGTCATGTCGACCATCCCGCCTACCGGCAGGTGGCGCGCGGCGGCACCGGCCATGTCGAGGCGGTAAAGATCACCTACGATCCGGACGTGGTCAGCTATGAAAGGCTGGTCGAGCTGTTCTTCCGCTCGGTCGATCCGACCGATGCGGGCGGTCAGTTCTGCGACCGGGGCGAAACCTACCGGACCGCGATTTTCGTCTCTGATCCGGCCGAACGGCGCGTGGCAGAGGCCGAAAAGGGCAAGGCCGGGCGGGCGCTCGGGTCCGGGATCGCGACCGAGATATTGCCCGCCGCGACCTTCTGGAAAGCCGAGGCCTATCACCAGGACTATTACAAGAGCCGCGACCTGATCCTGACCCGGTTCGGGCCCAAGACCAAGGCCGAGGCCTACAAGCTTTATCGCGCGGGCTGCGGGCGCGACGAAAGGGTGCGGGCGCTTTGGGGCGACGCCGCGCCCTTTGCCGGAGCCTCGTGACGCGCGCTTACCCGACCTCGCAGGCGGCAAGCAGCGCCATGTTCAGGATGTCGTTGACGGTCGAGACCGTGGAACAGATCTGGATCGGCTTGTCGACACCGGCAAGGATCGGGCCGATCACCGTGGCCCCGGCCATCTCCTGCATCAGCTTGACCGAGATCGAGGCCGAATGCCGGGCCGGAACCACCAGCACGTTTGCAGGCCCCGACAGGCGGCAGAACGGATAGCGCGCCATCGCCACCGGGTTCAGCGCCACATCGACGGTCATCTCGCCGTCGAATTCGAAATCGACCCCGCGTCTGGCCAGCACCTCCGAGGCGCGATGCATCTTGGTCGCGCGCTCGCTGACCGGATAGCCGAAGGTCGAGAAGCTGAGGAAGGCCACGCGCGGCTCGATCCCCAAACCGCGTGCGACATTGGCCGCGTGCACGGCGATATTGGCCAGATCCTCTTCCTCGGGCCATTCATGCACCAGCGTATCGGCGATGAAGACGATCTTGCCCTTGTGCAGCAGAGCGGTCACGCCGACCGCGCCGTCCTGGGCGCGGGCATCGAAGACGTGATTGATCAGTTCCAGCACATGGGCCGATTTCCGGGTCGCCCCGGTCACCAGCGCATCGCCATGGCCATTGGCCAGCATCAGCGCCGAAAAGACGTGCCGGTCGCGCGCGGCCAGCCGGTTGATGTCATGGGTATCGTAGCCCTTGCGCTGCAGGCGCTGGTACAGGAACGACCGATAGGCCTCGAGATGGCCGGTATTGGCCGCGTTCACCACCTCGAGTTCGCGATAGGCATCGGCAAGCCCCGCCTGCTGCAGCTTTTCCCTCACCTCGGCCTCGCGGCCGACGACGATGGCCTGGCCATAGCCCGCGCGGTGATAGCTGACGGCGGCGCGCAGCACGCGTTCGTCATCGCCCTCGGCAAAGATCATCCGGGCCTGCGCCGCCTTGGCCCGCGCCGCGATCCCCGACAGGACCGAAGCCGTCGGGTCCATCCGCGCTTTCAGCCGCTGTTCGTATTCGTCCATGTCGACGATCGGCCGCCGAGCGACGCCGGTATCCATCCCGGCCCGCGCCACCGCCGGCGGAATGGTGTAGATCAGCCGAGGATCGAAGGGCGTCGGGATGATATAGTCGCGCCCGAAGGTCAGCTTGGTGCCATAGGCCATCGCGACCTCGTCGGGCACGTCCTCGCGGGCGAGTGCGGCCAGCGCGTCGGCGCAGGCGATCTTCATCTCGTCATTGATCGCCCGGGCATGGATATCCAGCGCCCCGCGGAAGAGATAGGGAAAGCCCAGCACGTTGTTGACCTGGTTCGGATAGTCCGACCGCCCGGTCGCGACGATGGCGTCGGGCCGCACCTCCTGCGCCTCTTCGGGCGTGATCTCGGGATCGGGGTTCGCCATCGCGAAGATCACCGGGTTCTCGGCCATCGAGGCCACCATCTCGGGCGTCACCGCGCCCTTGGCGCTGACGCCCAGGAAGACATCCGCCCCCACCATCGCGTCTTCCAGCGTGCGCGCGTCGGTCTTGGCGGCATGGGCCGATTTCCACTGGTTCATGCCCTCGGTGCGGCCCTGGTAGATCACGCCCTTGGTGTCGCAGGCGATGCAGTTGTCATGCTTCGCCCCCATAGCCTTGATCAGTTCCAGGCAGGCGATCCCGGCCGCACCCGCGCCGTTCAGGACGATCTTGCAATCCTCGATCTTCTTGCCCGACAGATGCAGCGCGTTGATCAGCCCCGCCGCGCAGATCACCGCCGTGCCGTGCTGGTCGTCATGGAAGACCGGAATGTCCATCTCTTCCTTGAGCCGCTGCTCGATGATGAAACACTCGGGCGCCTTGATGTCCTCGAGATTGATCCCGCCGAAGGTCGGCCCCATCAGCCGCACCGCCCGGATGATCTCTTCCGGGTCCTCGGTGTCCAGCTCGATATCGACCGCGTTCACATCGGCAAAGCGCTTGAACAGGACCGACTTGCCCTCCATCACCGGCTTCGAGGCCAGCGCGCCCAGATTGCCCATGCCGAGGATCGCGGTGCCGTTCGAGATGACGGCGACCATGTTGCCCTTGGTGGTGTAGTCATAGGCGGTCTCGGGCGCGTCGGCGATGGCCTGCACCGGCACCGCGACCCCCGGGCTGTAGGCCAGGCTGAGATCGCGCTGGGTGGTCATGGGCTTGGTCGCCACGATCTCGTATTTCCCCGGCACGGGCTCGATATGATAGCTCAGCGCTTCTTCCGGTGTGATCTTGGACTTCTCGGCCATTGTCGGGGGTCTCCTCCTAGGTGAAAAGCGTCTTAACCCTCCGGCGCCCGCGCCTCAATAGACTTGAAAATCGACATGGATTTCCCGCTTTTCGCCGCAGGGTCGGATTTGTAAGGTCCGCGGACCAGCGACAGGGGGGTTCCGTGACCGAAGCCGGCGCATCCGTCACACCGATGATGGCGCAATATCTGGACATCAAGGCCGCCCATCCCGGCGCGCTGCTGTTCTACCGAATGGGCGATTTCTACGAGATGTTCTTCGACGACGCCGTGGCCGCGGCCGAGGCGCTGGACATCGCGCTGACCAAACGCGGCAAGCATCTGGGCGAGGACATCCCGATGTGCGGCGTGCCGGTCCATGCCGCCGAAAGCTATCTGCTGACGCTGATCCGCAAGGGGTTCCGGGTCGCGGTCTGCGAACAGATGGAAGACCCGGCCGAGGCGAAGAAGCGCGGGTCGAAATCGGTCGTGAAACGCGACGTGGTCCGGCTGGTCACGCCCGGCACCCTGACCGAGGAAAGCCTTCTGGAGGCCCGGCGCCACAACTTCCTGGCCGCCTTCGCCGAGGTCCGGGGCGAAGCCGCCCTGGCCTGGGTCGACATCTCGACCGGCGCATTCCGGGTGATCGGTTGCCCGGGCGTGCGGCTGGGCGCCGAACTGGCCCGGCTTGCCCCGCGCGAGGTGCTGCTGAACGAGGCCACCGAACGCGATTGGGCCGAGGCAGTCTCTGATGCGGGCGCCGCCGTGACCCCGCTGTCGCGCATGAGCTTCGACAGCGCCTCGGCCGAAAAGCGGCTGACCGCGCTGTTCTCGGTCGGCACGCTCGAAGGCTTCGGCAGCTTCGGCCGGGCCGAGCTGTCGGCGATGGGCGCGCTGGTCGACTATCTGGAGATCACCCAGAAGGGCAAGCTGCCGCTGTTGCGCCCGCCGGTGCGCGAGGCGATGGGCGGCACCATGCAGATCGACGCCGCGACCCGGCGCAATCTGGAACTGACGGCCAGCCTTTCCGGCGGGCGTGAGGGCAGCCTGCTGGCCGCCATCGACCGAACCGTCACCGCCTCAGGCGCGCGGCTGCTGGAACGGCGGCTTTCCAGCCCCTCGCGCGATCTGCCGACGATCCGCGCGCGGCTCGATGCGGTCCGCGCACTGGTTGAGGATTCCGGGCTGCGCAATGCGCTGCGCGACGAGTTGCGGAAATGCCCGGACATGGACCGGGCGCTGTCGCGGCTTGGGCTCGACCGGGGCGGGCCGCGCGATCTGGCCGCGATCCGTACGGGGCTGACCCAGGCGGGCGCGCTGGCCGACCGGCTGGGCTGCGATCTGCCAGCCCTGATCGCCGAGGCGCGTCGCTCGCTGACCGGGCATGACGCGCTGGTCGACCTGCTCGACCGGGCGCTGGTGGCCGAACCGCCGCTGCTGGCACGGGATGGCGGCTTTATCGCCACCGGTTATGACGAGGGTCTCGACGAGGCACGAACGCTGCGCGACGAGGGCCGGGGCGTGATCGCGCGTATGCAGGCAGGGTTCATCGACGAGACCGGCATTTCCTCGCTGAAGATCAAGCACAACAACGTGCTGGGCTATTTCATCGAGGTGACCGCGACCCATGCCGAGCGGATGCTGTCGCCGCCGCTGTCGGACACCTTCATTCACCGCCAGACCACGGCCAATGCGCTGCGCTTTACAACGGTCGAGCTGTCTGAACTGGAAACCCGCATCCTGAACGCGGGCAACCGGGCGCTGGAAATCGAAAAGCGCCTTTTCGACGACCTCCGGGCGGCGATCCTGACCGAGGCCGGGCCGGTCGGGCAGGCCGCCGCCGCGCTGGCCGAGATCGACCTGACGGCAAGCCTTGCCGATCTGGCCCGGGGCGAGGACTGGTGCGAACCGCTGGTCGATGACAGCCGCGCCTTTGCCGTGACCGCAGGCCGGCATCCGGTGGTCGAACGGGCGCTGCGGCGTCAGGGCGGCGCGCCCTTCATCGCCAACGATTGCGACCTGGCCCAAGGCGGGCAAGGTGCCGCGATCTGGCTGCTGACCGGGCCCAACATGGCCGGTAAGTCAACCTTCCTGCGGCAGAACGCGCTGATCGCGCTGCTGGCGCAGGCGGGCAGCTTCGTGCCCGCCGCCTCGGCCCATATCGGGCTGGTGTCGCAGCTGTTCAGCCGGGTCGGCGCCTCGGACGATCTGGCGCGGGGCCGGTCCACCTTCATGGTCGAGATGGTCGAGACCGCCGCGATCCTCAATCAGGCCGATGACCGCGCGCTGGTGATCCTTGACGAGATCGGGCGCGGCACCGCCACCTATGACGGGCTGTCGATCGCCTGGGCGACGCTGGAACACCTGCACGACACGAACCGCTGCCGCGCGCTCTTCGCCACCCATTACCACGAGATGACCGCGCTGGCGCAAAAGCTGGCGGGGGTCGAGAACGCGACCGTGGCGGTCAAGGAATGGGAAGGCGACGTGATCTTCCTGCACGAGGTCCGCAAGGGCGCGGCCGACCGGTCCTACGGGGTGCAGGTGGCGCGGCTGGCGGGCCTGCCCGACAGCGTCGTGGACCGGGCCCGGGTGGTGCTGGACGCGCTGGAGCGCGGCGAGCGCGAGGGCGGGCGGTCCCATGCCACGCTGATCGACGATCTGCCGCTGTTCTCGGCCGCCGCGATCCCGCAGCGCCCTGCCCCGGTGCCGGCCGGCCCCTCGCCGCTGGAAGACCGGATGTCGGCCATCCATCCCGACGAACTGACCCCGCGCGAAGCGCTGGAGCTGCTTTACGAACTGAAGGCCCTGGCGCGGCCGGACTAGCGCCGAAAGAAAAACGCCCGGCCTATGCGCCGGGCGTTTCACAGGAAACAGTTAGGTCTCAGGAGGCCGGTGTCGACGAGACGCCCACCTGCGCCGGACGCAAAAGCCGGTCATGCAGCATGAAGCCCGAGGCCATCACCTGGATGATGTCGCCCGCCTTCGTGCCGGGCACCGGGGCCTCGAACATCGCCTGATGATGCTGCGGATCGAACTTGTCGCCAACTTCGGGCGCCAGCCGCACGATCCCGTGCTTGGAGAAGACGTTCAGAAGCTCGCGCAGGGTCAGCTCGACCCCTTCCAGCAGCGCCGCATTGGCCGCACGCTGTTCGTCGGTCACGACCTCCAGCGCCCGCGAGAGGTTGTCGTAGACCGGCAGCATGTCGCGCGCGAGTTTCGAGCCGCCGTAATTCTCCGCCTCACGGCGGTCGCGGTCGGCCCGCTTGCGGGCGTTCTCGGCATCGGCCAGCGCCCGCATGAACCGGTCGCGAAGCTCGTCCCGCTCGGCCCTCAGCGCCTCGACCTCCGCCGGGGTGATCTCGGGGGCTTCGGTTTCGCCTGCGGTCTCGGTCGCAAGGTCTTCGGGTTCGGTCTTTTCAGGTTCTGCCATCTTTCATCCCTTGCCGCGGTCGGCGATCAGCTTGCCCACCAGCTGGGCGGTATAGTCCACGATCGGCACGATCCGCCCGTAGTTCAGCCGGGTCGGTCCGATCACCCCCACGGCGCCAATGATCTTACGGTCCGCGTTCATATATGGAGAGACCACCAAAGAGGAACCCGAAAGTGAAAAAAGCTTGTTCTCGGAGCCGATGAAGATGCGCACGCCTTCGCCCTCTTCGGCCAGTTCGAGGAATTCGGCAATGTCGCGCTTGCGTTCCAGATCGTCGAAGAGGCTGCGGATCCGGTCCAGATCGGCGGCCTCTGCCGGATCGGACAGCAGGTTCGCCCGGCCGCGCACGATCAGCCGCGCCTGATCCTGACCCTCGCTCTCCCAGACCGCAAGCCCCGCCTCGACCATGGTGCGTGCCAGCTCGTCCAGTTCCTGCCTGCGCCGCGCGATCTCGACCTTCATCGCCTCGCGCAACTCGCTGAGCGTGCGCCCCTCGGCCAGCGCATTGAGGAAATTGGCGGCCTCCCGCATCGAGGACGGTGTCTGCCCCGGCGCGGGCTGGAACAGACGGTTCTCGACATGGCCGTCGGCAAAGACAAGAACCGTCAGCGCCCGGTCGGCCCCGAGGCTGACGAATTCGATATGCTTGATCGGCGCCTCGTGCTTCGGCGCCAGGACGAGGCTTGCGCCATGGGTCACGCCCGACAGTGCCGCGCCCACCCGGTCGAGCAGCGTCCCCACATCGGACGTATTCGACCCCAGCGTCGCATCGATCTTCTCGCGGTCTTCCTCCTTGAGATCGCGCACCTCCAGAAGCCCGTCAACGAACATCCTCAGCCCCAGCTGCGTCGGCACCCGCCCGGCCGACACATGGGGGCTGTTCAGAAGACCCAGGAATTCCAGATCCTGCATCACATTGCGGATCGTGGCGGCGCTGACCTTCTCGCTCATCGTCCGGGTCAGCGTGCGCGACCCGACCGGGTCGCCGGACTCGAGATAGCCCTCGACCACGCGGCGAAACACTTCGCGCGAGCGGTCGTTCATTTCTTCGAGAATGCCTTGGGTGCTCACCTGCCGCGCCTCCATCGAAGCGGTGCCATTAAAGGGAAGATCCCGATCACGTCAATCGGCCCGATCAATCGGGGTTGCATCGGCGTCCGGCTCATGGGAGCAAAGCGCCAACGCCAAGAAAGGACAGTCCGATGCGCCCATCAGGTCGTGATGTAAGCGAACTCCGCCCGGTTTCAATCGAGACCGGCGTGACCAAGCATGCCGAAGGCTCCTGCCTCATCCGCATGGGCGATACCCATGTCCTGTGCACCGCGACGCTGGAAGAGCGCGTTCCGCCCTTCCTCAAGAACAGCGGTCTGGGCTGGGTCACCGCCGAATACGGGATGCTGCCGCGCGCCACGACCACCCGGATGCGCCGCGAAGCCGCCCAGGGCAAGCAGGGCGGCCGCACGGTCGAGATCCAGCGCCTGATCGGCCGCAGCCTGCGCGCGGGCGTCGACCGCGTGGCGCTTGGCGAACGCCAGATCACCGTCGACTGCGACGTGATCCAGGCCGATGGCGGCACCCGCTGCGCCTCGATCACCGGCGGCTGGGTCGCGCTGCGGCTGGCCGTGAACAAGCTGATGAAGACCGGCGAGGTCATTTCGGACCCGCTGGTCGATCCGGTCGCCGCCGTCTCTTGCGGCATCTATGCAGGTCAGCCGGTGCTGGATCTGGACTATCCCGAAGACAGCGAAGCGGGCGTCGACGGCAATTTCGTAATGACCGGGTCCGGCAAGCTGATCGAGGTGCAGATGTCGGCCGAAGGCTCGACCTATACCCGCGCACAGATGAATGCGCTTCTCGATCTGGCCGAAAAGGGCGTGGCCGACCTGGTCGCCGCCCAGAAAGCTGCGATCGGAGCCTGAGACATGCGCCGGTTTGACGGAAAGACGCTGCTGGTGGCGACCCATAACAGCGGCAAGCTCGAAGAAATCGCCGATCTGCTGAAGCCTTTCGGCATTTCCGTCACCGGCGCCGCCGACCACGCCCTGCCCGAACCCGAAGAAACCGAGGACACATTCGTCGGCAATGCGCGGATCAAGGCCCATGCGGCGGCGAAGGCGACCGGCCTGCCCGCTTTGGCCGACGATAGCGGCCTTGCGGTCGATGCCCTGGACGGTGCCCCGGGCGTCTATACCGCCGATTGGGCCGAAACAGGCTCTGGTCGCGACTTCCCGATGGCGATGGAAAAGGTCTGGACCAGACTTCAGGAGGCCAACGCCCCCGAGCCCCGGACCGCGCAATTCTGCTGCACCTTCGTGCTGGCCTGGCCCGACGGCCATGACGAGGTGTTCGAGGGCCGCATGCCCGGCCGCATCGTCTGGCCGATGCGCGGCGATCAGGGCCATGGTTTCGACCCGATCTTTCAGCCCGAAGGCTACGACATCACCTTCGGCGAGATGGACCGCTGGGAAAAGAACAAGATCAGCCACCGCGCCCGCGCCTTCGAGAAACTGGTGAGCCTGTTTGACCGCTGAAGACTGGCAGGAAGGCGGGTTCGGGCTTTACGTCCACTGGCCGTTCTGCCTGTCGAAATGCCCCTATTGCGACTTCAACAGCCATGTGTCGGCCGAGATCGACACGAAACGCTGGCAAGACGCCTATCTTTCCGAAATCCGCCGCCTTGCCGCCGAAACCGGCCCCCGTGTGCTGAACACCGTCTTTTTCGGCGGCGGCACCCCCAGCCTGATGGCCCCCGACCTGGTCGGCGCCATCCTCGAGACCGCCCGGTCTGTCTGGACCCCCGCGAATGACATGGAAATCACGCTCGAGGCCAATCCGACCTCGGTCGAGGCCGGACGTTTCACGGGATTTGCCGAGGCCGGCGTCAACCGCGTCTCGCTGGGCGTCCAGGCCTTGAACGATGCAGACCTGAGGCGGCTCGGCCGGATGCACAGCGTAGCCGAGGCCCGCGCCGCCTTCGAGATCGCCCGCGCCCGCTTTCCCCGCGTCAGTTTCGACCTGATCTATGCCCGGCAGGCCCAGTCCCTCGCCGCCTGGCGCGAGGAATTGACCGAAGCGCTGGCCATGGCCGCCGATCACCTGTCGATGTACCAGCTGACCGTCGAACCCGGCACCGCCTTTGGAGACCGGCTGGCGCGCGGCGGTCTGAAGGGCCTGCCCGACGAAGATCTCGGCGCCGATCTTTACGCCCTGACGCAAGAAATCTGCGGCGCCGCCGGAATGCCCGCCTATGAGGTCTCGAACCACGCCCGGCCCGGTGCCGAGTCGCGGCACAACCTGATTTACTGGCAGGCGGGCGACTATGCCGGAATCGGCCCCGGCGCCCATGGCCGGTTGACCCTGGACGGCGCACGGCTGGCAACCGACACGCCGCTTGCCCCGGCCGCCTGGCTCGACCGGGTCGCCCGCACCGGCACGGGCGAGCTGTCGCGAAGCCCGGTTTCCCCTGCCGATCAGGGTGTCGAATATCTTATGATGGGGCTCCGCCTCGCCCGTGGACTGTCGCTGACGCGCTACGAGAGGCTGGCGGGCGTGCCGTTGGATTCTAAAGAAATCAATGAGTTGTCCGAACTTGGCCTGGTCCGGGCCGAGGCGGGTTTCCTACGCGCCACGGCCGCGGGCCGCGCTGTGCTGAATGCGGTAATCCGCGCGCTGCTGCCCGATTAACCCTCAGTCGAAGCCGCCCCCGGGCGAGCTCAGCGCCGCACAAAGCCGGTCCAGCTCTTCAAGCGAGGCATAGGACAGGACAAGATCGCCAGATCCGTCGGTGCGATGCTCGATCGAGACGCCAACGCCAAGATTGGCCGCCAGATCCTGCTCGAGCGCGCGGGTATCGGCATCTTTCGCAAGTGGTGGCGGAACCCGGCGCGGCTTCGGCCCAGAGCCCGCCTTGGCCAGTTTCTCTGTCGCACGCACCGAGAGCTGACCCTTGATCACCTGCCGCGCCAGTTTGGCCGGATCTTCAGTCGTAATCAGCGCGCGGGCGTGGCCCGCGCTCAACCGCCCTTCGCGCAGATGGCCCTGCACCTCTTCCGGCAATTGCAGCAGACGCAACAGATTGGCGATGTGGCTGCGGCTTTTCCCAAGCGCCTCGGCTACCTTATCTTGTGTGTGCCCAAAGCGATCCATCAACTGACGGTAGCCCATCGCCTCTTCCAGCGGATTCAGATCGGCCCGCTGGATGTTTTCGATGATGGCGATCTCCAGCACCTCGATATCGTCCAGCTCGCGGACGATGACCGGCACCTCATGCTGCTGGGCCAGTTGCGAGGCGCGCCAGCGGCGTTCACCCGCGACGATCTCGAATCGCCCTTCGCTGCGCTTGCTGGGCCGCACGATCAGGGGTTGGATGACCCCCTTCTCACGAATCGAGTCGGAAAGCTCCTTAAGCGCCTCTTGGGCAAACATCCGCCGCGGCTGATCCGGATTGGGCTCCAGCAGATCCAAGGCCACCATCAGATCGGCCTTGCCGCGCGTCGCCTCGCCCCGCTCGGCCGCGGGCTCGATCTTGACGTCCGCCATCAGCGCCGACAGGCCGCGCCCGAGGCCGCGTTTTTCCGGTTGTCTCATGTCAATCTCCCCGCCTCAGGCGCCAACCGGCACCTTCGGCTCCAGCATTTCCTGCGCCAGAGCCCGATAAGCCTCGGCCCCGCGTGAATTCGGATCGTAGTCGAGCACTGGCATCGCATAGGACGGCGCCTCGCTGACCCGCACATTGCGCGGGATCACGGTCTGGAACACCAGATCGCCCAGATAGGCCCGCGCATCGTTTTCGACCTGTTGCGACAGGTTGTTCCGGCGGTCGGCCATGGTCAGCACCACGCCCTCGATCCGAAGCGTCGGGTTCGCGGTCTGGCGCAATTCGCGGATCGTGAGCATCAACTGCGACAGCCCTTCCAGCGCGAAAAACTCGCTTTGCAGCGGCACCAGCACCGAATGAGCCGCCACCATCGCGTTGACCGTCAGAAGACTCAGCGCCGGCGGGCAGTCGATCAAGACGAAATCGAACGCGTAGGCGTCAATCGCCGGTTGGCGCAAGGCGTCATGCAGCAGAAAGCTGCGCCGCTCGTTTGCCACCATTTCGATATCGGCAGAGCTCAGATCCGTGGTTGATGGCGCAATATAAAGCCGGTCCGATTTCGTTTTCATCAGAATTTCGGACAAGGGGGCGTCGCCGAGGATCAGATCGTAAGTGGTCCGGGTCCGCGCGTCGGGGTCGACCCCCAGTCCGGTCGAGGCATTGCCCTGTGGATCGATGTCGACAATCAGCACGGTCTTGCCAAGCTCGACCAACGCCGCGGCCACATTGATGGCGGTGGTGGTCTTGCCCACCCCACCCTTCTGGTTTGCAACCGCGATGATTTTCGGCCCTTTGGGGCGCGTGGGATCAGACACGGGCGATGCCTCCGAGTTTCAGAACGACGGCCTGCGGATCGGTCTTGCTGGGATGGTTTTGAACGTCGAACCGCCAGGATGCAAGCGCCGCGTCGAGCTCTTCAGCATAACGCGCGCCCTTCGGGAAGAGTGCGACGCCTCCGGGCGCCAGATGCCTGTCTGCGTAGTCCAAAAGCCGGGGCAACGGGGCCAGGGCGCGGGCCGACAGGACATCCGCGCCCTGCGGTTTCGCTGACTCGATTCGGGAGTCGATCACGTTTGTCGCCGCAAGGCCGAGATCCCGGCACACCGTCCGCAGAAACGCGGCCTTCCGCTGATCGCTCTCAATCAGCGTCACATGCAGATCCGGGGCCAATTCGCGCGCCAGGATGGCAATCACGAGTCCCGGAAAGCCTCCGCCGCTTCCCAAATCGACCATATGGCGGGCGTCTGTCGGGCATAGCCCGAAAAGCTGTGCGGAATCCTTGAAATGTCGGGTCTCCAGATCGTCCAGCGTCGAGCGCGCCACAAGATTGATCGCCGGGTTCCACTTGCGCAGAAGCGCAGCATAGGCGGACAGTCGCTCGGATGTTTCACGTGAAACATCGCCGAGCACCTGGAGGGAGCCGCTCATGCCGATCGTCGCCCCATCTGCCGAAGCCGCGCCAGAATCAGCGTCGCGGCCGCCGGGGTCATGCCATCGATGCGCGCGGCCTGCGCCAGAGTTTCGGGCCGTGCTTGTGATAGCTTGCACTTCAATTCGGTCGACAGACCTTCCAACTGATCGTAAGGGAAGTCCGCCGGGAGGCTTTGCGCCTCGTCACGGCGCATGGCTTCTACATCTTGGGCCTGTCTATCGATGTAATGCGCATATAGTGCGTCGCGCGCCAACTGGGTTCGGATCTCGATATCGACATTCTCAAGCGCGGGATCGAGCGGAATCAGGTCGTCGAACACGACATCCGGGAAGGCAAGAAGATCGGCGCCGTTTCGACGGGTCCCGTCCGCGTTGACCTTGATCCCCGCAGCCGCGATCTGCTTTGGCGTCAGAGACAGGGATTCCAGCCGACCACGCGCCGCAGTAAGCCGCTCCATCTTGTCGCCAAAGGCGCGTTTGCGCGTCTCACCCACGCAGCCAACCTCGATCCCCGCGGGCGTGAGGCGCTGATCCGCGTTGTCTGCGCGCAACGAAAGACGGAATTCGGCGCGCGAAGTGAACATGCGATAGGGCTCGCTGACACCGCGCGTCACCAGATCGTCAATCATCACGCCAATATAGCTTGTCGTCCGCGTGAAGGTCGCGGGCCGCTGGCCCTTCACTTGCAGCGCGGCGTTGAGCCCGGCGACCACCCCCTGGGCGGCCGCCTCCTCGTAGCCCGTCGTGCCGTTGATCTGCCCGGCAAGGAACAACCCCGGCACGTCGCGCAATTCCAGCGACGAGCACAACGCGCGCGGATCGACATAGTCATACTCGATGGCATAACCGGGTTGCAGGATCTGTGCCGACTCGAGTCCCACTATGGAATGGACGTAAGCCTCCTGCACGTCCTCGGGCAGAGATGTCGAAATGCCGTTCGGATAGACGGTCGGGTCGTCGAGGCCCTCGGGTTCAAGGAAGACCTGATGCGATTCCTTGTCGGCAAAGCGCACGACCTTGTCCTCGATCGAGGGGCAGTAGCGCGGGCCGACCCCTTCGATATGACCGCCGTACATCGCCGATCGAGGCAGATTTTCCCGAATTATTTCATGCGTCTGCGGGTTCGTGTGCGTAATTCCGCAGGCCACTTGACGGACCTCGATCCCTTTCGACAGAAATGAAAACAAGACCGGGTCCTCATCGCCGGGCTGGCTGTCGAGCCGATCCCAATCGATGGTCCTTCCGTCAAGGCGAGGCGGTGTGCCGGTCTTGAGCCGACCGAGCGGGAGACCGAAGCCGTCGATCCTTTCCGCCAGACGCACGGAGGGCCGGTCCCCGATCCGGCCGCCGGGTCGACGCTGGTCGCCGATATGGATGACGCCGCGCAAGAATGTCCCGGTCGTCAGAACCACGGCGCCCGCCGTGATCTCCCCCCCGTCCGCGAGGACAATCCCCGCCACCCGGCCATCGCGTTCGATCAGGTCGGCGGCCTCACCTTCTATGATCTCCAGGCCGGGCGTGACGGACAGCATCGTCTGCACGGCGTTGCGGTACAATTTTCGGTCAGCTTGGGCGCGTGGCCCTTGCACGGCGGGACCCTTACGACGATTCAGAAGCCGAAACTGGATCCCGGCACGGTCGGCCGCCCGCCCCATCAGCCCGTCAAGCGCATCGACCTCCCGCACCAGGTGCCCCTTGCCAAGCCCGCCAATGGCCGGATTGCAGGACATGACGCCAATCCCGTCGCGGCGCAGTGTCACGAGGGCGACCTGCGCGCCCAGCCGGGCAGCGGCATGCGCCGCTTCGGCCCCGGCATGGCCGCCGCCGACCACGACGACATCGAAGCTGCGATGTTTCACGTGAAACACTCCTCACTTTCCCAGACAGAAGCGCGCAAAGATCTCATCGAGCAGGTTTTCGACATCGATCTTGCCAAGCAGCGACTCGAGCGCCCGCGCTGCCCGGCGGATATCCTCAGCCGCCAGCTCCGCCGTTTCCATGCCGTGAGATAACTGATTCTGCGCCTCGGCGATAGCGCCTCGCGCCCGCCTCATCGCTTCAGCATGCCGTTCTCGCGTCGCCGTGACCGCCCGTGTCGAGCGGTCATCAAGGATCGCGGCAATTCGCTCGACCAGCTCGGCCACGCCCTGCCCCGTTTTGCCCGACACACCTGCCGCCCCGCTGTCCAGATCGGCCTTGCCGCGCAAAACGATGTCCTCCGGCCCCGGCGCCATGCCCTCGGTTCGGCCGGTCTCGTCAAGAAGGAAGACGCGCAGATCCGCCGCGGTTGCCCGGTCGATGGCTCGCGCAATCCCGATGGTTTCCACCTCGTCGGTGCTCTCGCGCAGGCCGGCGGTGTCGAGAAATGTCACGGGAAGACCGCGCAGATCCAACCGAACCTCGATCACGTCGCGCGTCGTGCCCGCGTGTTCTGAAGTGATCGCCGCCTCTCGGCCCGCCAAGAGGTTCAAAAGCGTGGATTTTCCGGCGTTCGGCGGTCCGACGATGGCGATTTCAAAGCCTTCCCGGATGCGCTCGGCCATTGCGACGCCCTCGATCTCTGTCTCAAGCGCGGTCGAGACCCCGGAAAGAAGACCGGCGACCTCGGGGGTCACGTCGACCGGTACATCCTCGTCAGCAAAATCGATGGTGGCTTCCAGCAGCGCGGCAGCGCGGACCAGAGACTCGCGCCACAACGCGACCTTTTCCCCAAGGGCTCCCGACAGGACGCGCATGGCCTGACGCCGCTGAGCCTCTGTCTCTGACTCAAGCAGATCTGCCAGCCCCTCGACCTGGGCCAAGTCCAGCACGCCATTTTCCAGCGCCCGCCGGGTGAACTCTCCGGGCTCGGCCAGCCGCAGCCCATCCTGTTCGCCCAAGGCACGCAACACTGCAGCGACCGTTGCAGGGCTGCCATGGCATTGAAATTCTACAACATCCTCGCCAGTAAAGCTCGCCCCCTTCGCAAAGCAAAGCACCAGAGCCTCGTCCAGAAGCACGCCCTCGGCATCAGTCAGCCGACGCAGGCCCGCCTGTCGAGGTGCGGGAAGCGATCCGGCCAGCGCGCGCGCAGCCGTCATGGCCCGCGGGCCGGAAACGCGGATCACGGCGACGCCCGCCTTTCCGCGTGCCGTCGCCTGGGCGAAGATCGTGTCCAGGGATCACCTCCGGGCGATGCCGCCTCAGGTGTTCATCGAATCGAAGAATTCCGAATTCGTCTTGGTTTGCTTGAGCTTGGAAATCAGGAATTCGATGGCATCGGTCGTGCCCATCGGGTTGAGGATCCGGCGCAGAACGAAGGTTTTCTGCAGATCGGACTTGTCGACCAGAAGATCCTCTTTCCGCGTGCCCGATTTGAGGATGTCCATCGCCGGGAAGACCCGCTTGTCGGCGACCTTCCGGTCGAGCACGATCTCGGAGTTACCGGTGCCCTTGAATTCCTCGAAGATCACCTCGTCCATGCGCGAGCCGGTGTCGATCAGGGCGGTCGCGATGATGGTCAGCGACCCGCCCTCTTCGATGTTCCGCGCGGCCCCGAAGAACCGTTTCGGCCGTTGCAACGCATTGGCGTCGACACCACCGGTCAGCACCTTGCCCGAGGACGGCACGACGGTGTTATAGGCCCGCCCAAGTCTTGTGATCGAATCGAGAAGGATCACAACATCTCGTTTGTGTTCAACCAGACGCTTGGCCTTTTCGATGACCATCTCGGCCACCGCGACGTGGCGCGTCGCCGGTTCGTCGAAGGTCGAGGAAATGACCTCGCCCTTCACCGACCGCTGCATGTCGGTCACCTCTTCCGGCCGCTCGTCGATCAGCAGGACGATCAAATAGGTCTCGGGGTGGTTGGTCTCGATCGAATTGGCAATGTTCTGCAGCAGGACGGTCTTGCCGGTCCGCGGCGGCGCCACGATCAGCGCGCGCTGGCCCTTCCCGATCGGCGCCACCAGATCGATGATCCGGGCCGACCGGTCGCGGATCGTCGGATCCTCGATTTCCATCTTCAGCCGCTCGTCCGGGTAAAGCGGCGTCAGGTTGTCGAAGTTGATCTTGTGCCGGGCCTGCTCGGGATCCTGGAAGTTGATCTTCGTGACCTTGGTGATCGCGAAGTAGCGTTCATTCTCGCGCGGCGCCTGCATCACGCCCTCGACCGTGTCGCCGGTGCGCAGGGAATGCATGCGGATCATGTCGGGCGAGACATAGATGTCGTCCGGACCCGGCAGGTAGTTTGCTTCGGGCGAGCGCAGGAAGCCGAAGCCGTCCTGCAGGACCTCGAGGACGCCATCGCCCGAGATTTCCCAGCCATCTTCGGCGCGCTCTTTCAGGATCGAGAACATCATCTCGCCCTTGCGCATCGCCGACGCGTTCTCGATCTCAAGTTCTTCCGCCATGGCAAGAAGATCCTTGGGGCTTTGGGCCTTGAGATCGGCAAGGTTCAGACAGTCTTGGGTCATGGGAAAGCTTTGCGGATGACGGCGCCGGGCAGGCTGCGCACACGTTATACGGGAATCCCCGGACCGGACGATCCGAGTTAAGAAAGCTGCTTAGCCCGGTGCGGCCCCCGAGTCAACTCGGAGCAGCGCGGCCTAGAACTTGACGACCACCGAAAACACGATGACCAGCATCAGAAGCGTCGGCACTTCGTTCATCATGCGGAAGGTCCGACCGGTCCGGGTGTTGCGCCCGGCCACGAAATCCTTGCGCCGCGCCCCCAGCCACATGTGGAACCAGGTCATCGCGATCACGCAGGCCCCCTTCGTATAGGGCCAGATCGAGTCCCAGTACACCACATTTGGTGTAAGCACCAAGGCCAACCCGAAGATCCAGACCGCGATGATCGAAGGGTTCATGATGTAGCGGTACAGCTTCATCTCCATGACCTGAAACAGCGCGTCCGTCTCGTGGCCCGGGGTCACCTTTTCGGTGTGATAGACGAAGATCCTCGGCAGATAGAACAACCCGGCCATCCAGGTCAGCACTGCGATGATGTGGAGCGACTTGGTCCACGGATACAGGTTGGACAGGAATTCGGACATCGTCTGCCTCGCTACGCTTGGTCGCCTACCGCGCCTCTTCTAGAGCAATAGGAAAAGAAAAGAAAAGATGATGATTTTGTAGGGCCTGTGGAGGATGTGGATTACTGGTCACTCCACGCTCTCATCCACAGCTCGGGCCCTTGTGGAAGAAAGTGGAGATAACTTGTCGAGATCTGCGCGGAAAATCGGTAACCTTCTATTGTAAAAAGAAAATACACCTCATGGATCGGTCTGCGATCTGTGGATAACTTTTGAATGAATGGTCTGCGACGATTCGTTCACAGGTCGGGATCCCATCCATCCACGGTGGATTTGAGTCCCCGGATTCTTGACATTTCCACCCCGGAACGGCACCCCAAGGCTCTGAGGCCTCTTATCCTGAAACCGTGCGACCGTCTCACCTGTGTTTTTCCACAGGGTTGCCCAGAATGCCCGAACCGATGCCCGAACCTGTGATCCTTGCCTCCGGCTCTGCCATCCGGCGCCAGCTTCTGACCCGGGCGGGGCTTGTCTTCGACGTCGTGCCCGCGCGCGTCGACGAAGACGCGATCCGTGCCGCGATGGAGGCCGAGGCCGCGGGGCCAGGCGACATCGCCGAGGAACTGGCCGCCTTCAAGGCCAAGCGGGTCGCCGAAAAGCACCCCGGTACCCTGGTGATCGGCTGCGACCAGGTGCTGGCCCATCGTGGCAAGGTGCTGGCCAAGGCCGAAACCTGCGAGGCGGCGCGCGATCAGCTGCGCAACCTGCGGGGCGGCAAGCATCAGCTTCTGTCGGCGGTGGTGGTCTATGACGACATGCGCCCGCTTTGGCGCCATGTCGGCGAGGTCTCGCTGACGATGCGGCCGTTTTCCGACCGCTACCTGGACGAGTATCTTGACCGGAACTGGCCCGCCGTGCGCGATGCGGTGGGCGGCTACAAGCTGGAAGAAGAAGGCGTGCGTCTGTTTTCCGCCATCGAGGGCGACTATTTTGATGTTCTGGGTTTGCCCTTGCTACCGCTGCTGACCTTCCTGACGACCAGAGGAGTCTTGATGGCATGAGTGACAGAATCCCCCTCGCCGGTGTCATCGGCTCTCCCATCGCGCATTCGAAATCGCCGCTGCTGCACCGCCACTGGCTGGAACGCTACGGCATTCGCGGCTTCTACATTCCGATGGACGTGGCCCATGCCGACCTGAAACAGGTGCTCGAGGCGCTGCCGCGCATGGGATTCGTGGGCATCAACGTCACGATTCCGCACAAGGAAACCATCCTCAGTCTGGCCGATTCCGTGTCCGATCGCGCCGCCCTGATCGGGTCGGCCAACACGCTGATCTTCCGCGCCGACGGCAAGGTCTATGCCGACAATACCGACGGGATCGGGTTCATCGAGAACCTGCGCCAGGGCGCGCCGGGCTGGGATCCGACCGCCGGGCCCGCCGCGGTTCTGGGGGCGGGCGGCGCCGCGCGGGCCGTCGTCGCCGCGCTGTCGGAACAGGGCGTGCGCGAGATCCGCGTTTCCAACCGCACCCGCTCGCGCGCCGAGGCGCTGCGGGCCGAGTTCGGTCCCAAGATCGTGGTGCATGACTGGGTGCAGGCGGCCGCGATGATCGACGGCGCCGCGACGGTGGTGAACACCACGTCGCTGGGCATGGTCGGCAAGGCCGAGTTCAAGGTGCCGCTCGACGCGCTTTCGCCCGATGCGGTGGTCAGCGATCTGGTCTATGTGCCGCTGGAAACCGCCTTCCTGCGCGAGGCGCGCGCGCGGGGCTGTGTCGCGGTCGACGGGCTGGGGATGCTGCTGCATCAGGCCGCGCCCGGGTTCGAGCGCTGGTTCGGTCGCCGCCCCGAGGTCGACGAGGCCGCGCGCGCAGTGCTGCTGGACGCATGAGCCGGCCGTTTCTTCTGGGGCTGACCGGCTCCATCGGCATGGGCAAATCGACCACAGCCGCGCTGTTCCGCGAGAAGGGCGTGCCTGTCTGGGATGCCGATGCCGCCGTGCACGCGCTTTATGCCGAAGGTGGCGGCGCGGTCCGGCCGCTGGCCGCGCTCTGCCCCGAGGCGGTCCGTCACGGGGCCGTCGACCGCGACGCGCTGAAGGCCTGGATCGCGCGCGAGCCCGAGGCGCTGATGCGGATCGAGGCGGTGGTGCATCCGCTGGTCGCGGCCGACCGGCAGGCCTTCATCGACCGGCACCGCGAGGCGCCGCTTCTGGTGCTGGACATCCCGCTTCTGTTCGAGACCGGGGCCGATAAATGGCTCGACGCGGTGCTGGTGGTGACCGCGACGCCCGAGGCTCAGCGCGCCCGGGTGCTGGACCGTCCGGGCATGACCGAGGCGCAGCTGGACGCGATCCTGGCCCGGCAGATGCCCGATGCCGAAAAACGCGCCCGCGCCGATCATGTGATCGAGACGCTGACGCTCGACCAGGCCGGGGCCGGGGTCGCGGCGCTGATCGACAAGCTGGGGACTGCCGATGCGTGAGATCGTTCTCGATACCGAAACCACGGGTTTCGAGCCCGAGACCGGCGACCGGATCGTCGAGATCGGCGCCGTCGTGCTCTGGAACCATCTGCCGACCGGCGAGACGTTTCACGTCTATATCAACCCCGGCCGCGACATGCCGGACGAGGCTTTCGGCGTGCACGGGATCGGGCCGGATATTCTGGCCAATCCGCGACCGGCGAAGCCCGGAGAGGTCACGCTGCGCGACAAGCCGCCCTTTTCCGAGGTCGGGCGGAAATTCCTCGATTTCGTGCAGGATTCGAAACTGGTGATCCACAATGCCAGTTTCGACATGAAGTTCCTGAACGCCGAACTGGGCTGGCTCGGCCTGCCCAAGCTGCCGATGAGCCAGGCGCTCGACACGCTGGCCATGGCGCGCAAGAAGTTTCCGGGTTCGCCCGCGACGCTGGACGCGCTCTGCCGCCGCTTCGGCATCGACAACACGATGCGCGAAAAGCACGGCGCCTTGCTCGATTCCGAGATCCTGGCCGAGGTCTATCTGGAACTGATCGGCGGCCGACAACCCGATTTCATGCTGGCCACCCGGTCTCGGGCCACGGGCGGCGGGTCCGAGGGAGACGCCGCTGCCTGGCGCCCGCGCCCGCGGCCGACCCCCCTGCCCCCGCGACTTACGGATGACGAAGCCGCCGCCCATCGGGCCTTTGTTCAGGCGATGGGCGACGGCGCGCTTTGGAAAAACTACGACTGAGCGGGGTCAGGCGGTGCCGCTCGGCGTCTGTTCGTTCTGAACGGCGGCGGCGCGGCGCGCGATTTCCTGACGGTACAGTGCCACGAAATCCACGGGCTCGAGGTTCAGCGACGGGAAACCGCCGTCACGCGTCACGTCCGACACGATGCGCCGCACGAAGGGGAACAGCATGCGCGGACATTCGATCAGCAGGAAGGGATGCAGCTGGTCCTCGGGCACGTTCTCGATATGGAAGAGCCCGGCATAGTCCAGTTCCATCAGGAAAAGCTGGCTTTGGTCGGCCTTGTTCTTCGACGAGACGGTGAACTTGGTGATGATCTCGTACTGGTGCTCGGCCGGACGTTTGCGCGCGTCGAGTGCGACCTGCACCGTCACGTCGGGCGTCACCTCGCCCGAGGCGCCCTTCTGGACCAGAATGTTTTCGAAGGACATGTCCCGGATGTACTGGCCCAGGATCTGCAGTCTCACTTGCGGCGGTTGCGCGGCGGCGCCGTTGCCTTCGGTCTCGCTCATGGCGTGCTCCTGCGAAGGGTTGCGTTGCGCTTTCGCTTAGCAGGTCAGTCCCCGCCGCTCAATGCCGCGTCCAGCCCGAAGGCGGCAGCGAGTCACGGTCTTCCGGTGCGCCCTGCGACGACAGGTCCTCGAAATCGCCGTCGATGATGTCCTCGCGGGCCGGGCGCGGCCGGGCATGGGCCGGGCCGCCGCGCGGCGGGGCGCCGAAGCCGACCGACTGCACCACCACGCGTTTGGACAGCCAGCGATAGGCCGCCGACCGGACCGGCGGGATCAGCAGCAGAAGGCCCATCGTGTCGGTGAAAAAGCCCGGCGTCAGCAGCATCGCCCCGGCAAAGAGGATCATCGCGCCATGGGCCAGCGGCTCGGTCGGGTCGCGCAACTCGTTGAACGAATTGCGTACCTGCGACAGCGCCAGCGCGCCCTGCTGGCGCATCAGCCAGGTGCCCGCCACGGCGGTCGCCAGCACGATGCCCAGCGTCGGCCACAGCCCGATCAGCCCGCCCACCTGGATGAAAAGCGCGATCTCGATCAGCGGGATCGACAGGAACAGCAGGAAAAGCCACATTGCATCACCTCATTCTGCTTCGTGCGGCCCGGTGGACTTGATCGAAGGCGTACCTTACATATGTGCGGTAACGCTTCGATACAAACGCTTCCCGCGACCCGCGAGGTTTTCATGAGCTCTGCCATCATCCAGCTTCTGGTTCTCGCCGGGATCGCCGTGTTCCTGATCCTGCGGCTGCGATCCGTCCTTGGCACGCGCGAAGGGTTTGAAAAACCGCCCGTGCAGATGCCCGATCCCGCGGCGCGCCGGGCCGACAGCCGCCGGGCTTTCGAAGTGATCGAGGGCGGTCCAGATACCGACATCACCGACCATGTCGAGGATGGCAGCCCGGCCGCGAAGGCGCTGGCAGCGATGAAACTGGCCGAACCGGGCTTTTCGGTCGGCGAATTCCTGCATGGCGCGCGCGGCGCCTACGAGATGATCCTGATGGCCTTCGAGCATGGCACCATCGAGGACGTAGCGGCGTTTCTGGCCCCCGATGTCCGCGACAGCTTTGCCGAAGTGATCCGGCTTCGCGAGGAACAGGGCCTGTCGGTCGATGCCAATTTCGTCGGCGTGCGCGAGCTGTCGCTGAAGGATGCGACCTATGACCGCGAGACGGGCGAGGCCGAACTGATGGTGCGGTTCGTGGGCGAACTGACCTCGGTCGTGCGCAACGAGGCGGGCGAGATCGTCGAGGGCAGCCCCAGCGAAATCAAGCGTCAGCGCGATGTCTGGACCTTTGCCCGCGTGATGGGCTCGGACGATCCGAACTGGCAGCTCGTCGCGACCGACGAGTGACGCGCCAGGCCGCGATGCGGCGGCGCGCCTGAAGGCCCCTCGTCCCCTTTCAGTGCCTCGGCCTTCAGCCAGGCGGCAAGACGGGCCATTTCCGGCGTCGGCGCGCGATCCGGTCGAGCGCCCCCGCCATTCCGTCGTGCCCCTGTTCCAGCACCGGACACAGCATCCGCCCTCGTCGGTCGGCACCAGTCCGCGGGGCGTGCGCGGCCGAAGCGCGGTGCCCGGCAGATCTTCCACCCGCGAGATCTGATGGCTGACTGAGGCCTGTGCCACCCGCAGTTCGACTGCCGCGAGGGTAAAGCTGCCCTGCCGCGCCGCGACCTCGAAGACGCGCGGGCCGTTCAGCGGAATGTCGGGCCGGTCCATCTCCATTACCTCTGCTCATGCGGCGCGTGACGATTTCTCGTTGGTCTCGGACGGGGTGCCTCCCTATCAGATCTTCAGGACCACGCGCGCCCTCGATCCCCATGACCGGCCCTTTCGGGCCCAGACCCGGTCGGCCGGTCGCCGCCAAGGAGTGTCTTTCGCGATGTCCCATGCCCTTCGACTGCCGCGCCTTCTGGCGGGACTTGCCCTCGGCCTCGCGCTAAGCAGCCCTGCCCTTGCCCGCACCGCGGAGGACGACGCGGCCCAGGCGCTGGCCGACACCATCTCCCGGCTTGAAAGCGCCCTGCCCGCGCGGATCGGCGTCGCAATCCGCGACAGCGGGTCCGACTGGGGTTGGGGCCACCGCGACTCAGAACGGTTCCTGATGGCCAGCACCTTCAAGTCGGTGCTGTGCGCCGCTGTGCTCGATCGCGCCGACCGGGGATTGCTGTCGCTGGGCGATGCGGTGGCGATCCCGCCCGAGGCGATCCTCGACTACGCCCCGGTGGCCGAGACCCATGTCGGCGGGACGATGACGCTTGGCGATCTCTGCCTCGCCACCCTCGACATGAGCGACAACACCGCCGCCAATCTGCTGATCGCGCGGTTGGGCGGCCCGCAGGAGGTGACGGCCTTTCTGCGCCGGATCGGCGATCCGGTGACGCGGCTCGACCGCACCGAACCCGACCTGAACCTGTTGGACCCGGCCGATCCGCGCGACACCACCAGCCCCGCGGCGATGGCGGCGACCTGGCAGAGGCTGTTGCTGGGGGATGTGCTGTCGCCCGCCTCTCGGGCACGCCTTGCGGACTGGATGAGCCATGGCTCGGTCACCGCGTCGCTGATCCGTGCCAGCGCGCCGCCGGGCTGGACGGTTTCCGACAAGTCGGGTGGCGGCCGGGAGTATACCCGCAATCTTGTGGCGATGATCCGGGCCCCGGGCCGGGCGCCGGTCGTCGTGGCGATCTATCTGTCCGATTGTCCCGCCGACTGGGCCACGCGCAACGCCGCCGTGGCCGAGATCGGAGCGGCGGTGATCGCGCTTCTGAAGACGCGCTAGGCGTCCTCGGGTCCGGCCGCGCGGCAGGCGGCCGGACATCCCGCCCGGATCAGTCCTTCGAGCGTTCGACGTAGGTGTTGTCGGCGGTGTTGATCACGATCCGGGTGCCGACGTCGATATGGGGGGGCACCATCACCCGCACGCCGATATCGGTCATCGCGGGCTTGTAGCTCGACGAGGCGGTCTGCCCCTTCACCACCGGTTCGGTCTCGGCGACCTCGACCACCATCTTCTGCGGCAGTTCGATCGAGATCGGGTTGCCCTCGAAGGTCTGCAGGAAGACCCGCATCCCCGGCTGCAGATAGGCCGCCGAGTCGCCGACAACGTCGGGATGCGCCGCCACCTGATCGAAGCTTTCCGGGTTCATGAAGTGGAACCCTTCCGCGTCGTCATAGAGAAAGTCGTATTCGCGCTCGTCGACATTGGCCTTTTCCACCTGTTCGGTGGTCTTCCAGCGCTCGGTGGTCTTCACGCCGTCCGAAATCCGGCGCATGTCGACCGAGGTGGTGGGCGTGCCCTTGCCGGGATGGAAGTTCTCGGCCTTGAGAACGACGTAGAGCTGGCCATCCTTTTCGACGACGTTGCCCTTGCGGAGCGAGGAGGCGATGACTTTCACGGGGGATTCCTTGTGGACGGTCTTGCTGCGGTATATCCGGCTGATCGGACACGGCCGTAGCCGAACTTGGCGCGAAATTCCAGAAGAAAGAAAGGCGCAGCGCATGACCGACACGCCCTGGTGGACCCCGACCCGGCATGCCGACCGCCGCCCGGCGCTATTGGCGCGCAACCGGATTCAGGCCGCGATCCGGGGCTGGCTGGCGGCTCGGGATTTCGTCGAGGTCGACCCGTCCGCGCTGGCGATCAGCCCCGGCAACGAGGCGCATCTGCATGCCTTCGCGACCGAGGCCATCGGCACGGACGGGGGGACGCGGCGGATGTATCTGCACACCTCGCCCGAATTCGCGATGAAAAAGCTGCTGGCCGCGGGCGAGACCCGGATCGCGGCCTTCGCCCATGTCTGGCGCAACCGCGAAAGCGGGCCGCGCCACAGCGCCGAATTCACCATGCTGGAATGGTATCGCGCGGGCGAGGATTACACCCGGCTGATGGAGGACACCGCCCGCATGCTGCAACTGGCCTGCGAGGCGGCGGGCACAAGGCGGCTTTGCCATGGCGGGCAGGAGTGCGATGCCTTCGCCCCGGTCGAGCGGCTGTCGGTGGCGCAAGCCTTCGCCGATCTTGCCGGGATCGACCTTCTGGCGACGCTTGCGCCCGGGGGCGGCACCGACCGGGACGGGCTTGCCGCCCAGGCCAGCGCCGCCGGGATCGCCTTCGGCGCGGGCGACAGCTGGTCGGACATCTTCAGCCGGGTTCTGGTCGAGAGGATCGAGCCGCATCTGGGGCGCGGCCGGATCACCGTGCTCGACCGCTATCCGGCCGCCGAAGCCGCACTGGCGCGGGCCTGCCCCGACGACCCGCGCGAGGCCGAACGGTTCGAAGTCTATGCCTGCGGGGTCGAACTGGCCAACGGCTTCGGCGAGCTGACCGACCCCGCCGAACAGCGCCGCCGCTTCGAGGCCGAGATGGACGAGAAAGAGCGCGTCTATGGCGAGCGCTATCCGCTGGACGAGGATTTCCTTGCGGCGCTGGCGCTGATGCCGCCCGCCTCGGGCATCGCACTCGGCTTCGACCGGCTGGCGATGCTGGCCACCGCCGCGCCGCGGATCGAAGACGTGCTCTGGGCTCCGGTGTCCTGAACCCTCTACCCGGCCCCGCGGTTCCAAACGCTGCGTCAGATTTCTCCCGGCGCGAAACGGCTGGCATTCTCATCCCGGGAAGGTATTCACCCTTTCGTGATGAGTTCCATTTTTTGAGGTTGCTGCAGTGAAATATCGTTTCGTCGGACTGCTGTCCGTTGCCCTGGTCCTGTCGGTTTCTGCCTGTGCCAAACGCCCCGACGCCATCGCGCCCGCTCCGATGCCCGCCGGCATGTACGACAAGATGAGCTGCACAAAGGCCCGTGACGAGCTGATGAAGGTCAATGCCGAGGTCGAAGAGCTGTCGCGCAAGCAATCGGGCGCCGCGACCGCCGATGCGATCGGCGTCTTCCTGATCCTGGTGCCGATGTCGACCCTTTCGGGCGGCGACAAGGCGGGCGATCTCGCGGCCGCCAAGGGCCGGAAACTGGCGCTGGAAGCGCGGCTCGAAAACTGCCGCTGACCGGGTGACCGGCCCGGCGGGACTGCGGCCTGCCGGGTCAGCCTGTCTTTCGATCATTCCGCCGATCCGGGCCGGTTTCGGCACATCCGGTCTGGGACCGGGCGGCGTTTGGCGCTATCACGGGGCTTGGCCCCGACCTGCGCCCGGGGCGCGCGCCTGCGCCCGGCCGGACCCGGGTCGGGCGGAACGCGGCGCAGCGGATCGCGACAGCAGGGCCCCGTGGAAAAGCGCAGCGCAGCACCCTCCCCGACCAGCGACGAGGCGCCCTCGCGCGCGCTTCGCGGCTTCGGGGCGGCGGTCTGTCTGGCGATGGCCCTGGGCGGCGCCGGCCCGGGCACGGCGGCGCCATCGGTCGAGATGCTGTCCTTTGCCGATCTCAAGGGCTGGGACACCGACGATCATGCCCAGGCGCTGGCCACCTTCCGCGAAACCTGCCCCGACCTGCCCGATCCGCCCTGGACCTCGCTTTGTGCCCTGTCCGAACGGCAATCGAGCGCCCGCAGCTTCTTCGAGCTGTTCTTCCGGCCGGTCCTGATCGGCGGCGACAGCCCGGCGCTGTTCACCGGCTATTTCGAGCCCGTGCTCAAGGCCGCCCGCGCCCCCGATGCCCGCTTTCGCTATCCGATCTACCGCCTGCCGCCCGACCTGCCCGCCGACCGGCCCTGGTTCTCGCGCCGCGAGATCACCGAAGGCGGGGTGCTTGACGGGCGCGGGCTGGAAATCGCCTGGCTTGAAGACCCGGTCGACGTGTTCTTTCTTCAGGTGCAGGGATCGGGCCGACTGACCCTGCCCGACGGCACCCTGCTGCGCGTCGGCTATGGCGGCAAGAACGGCCACGACTACCGGTCGATCGGCAAAGAGCTGGTCCGGCGCGGGGTCTATGAGGCGCATCAGGTCTCGGCCCGGGTGATCCGCGCCTGGGTCCGGCGCCATCCCGAAGCGGGGGCCGAGCTTTTGCTGCACAACCCGTCCTTCGTCTTCTTCCGCGAACTCGACGCGCTGCCGCCGGGCAAGGGGCCGCTCGGGGCGATGAACCGCCCGGTCACGCCGATGCGCAGTCTCGCGGTCGATCCCGCCTACGTGCCGCTGGGCGCCCCGGTCTGGATCGAGAAGGGCGGGCGGCATCCCTTGCACCGGCTGATGGTCGCGCAGGATACCGGCTCGGCGATCAAGGGGGCGCAGCGGGCCGACATCTTCTATGGCACCGGCGCGGGTGCCGGGCGGCTGGCGGGCGAGGTGCGCGATCCGGGCCGGATCGTGGTGCTGCTGCCGATCGACCTGGCGCTTGCGCTTCTGCCAGGAGGCTGAGCCTTGCGTCGCCGCCGCCTCAGCCGCGAGGACCGCGCAGTTTGGGACGAGGTCGCGCGCCGGGTTCGCCCGATGCGCGACGCAGCCCCCGACCCCGTGCCCGACACGGCACCGCCCGCGCCGGTCCCCGCCCCGCCGCTCAAGGCAGCGCCGCCGCCGCTGGCACCGTTCCGGCTGGGCGCGAAGGCGCCCTCCCCGGCCGCCGCGCCCGACCCGGCCCCGGCCTCGATCCGCATGGACCGCAAGGCGTTTCTGCGGATGAAGGGGGGCAAGCTCGACCCCGAGGCACGGATTGACCTGCACGGCATGACCCTGGCCGAAGCGCATCCGGCGCTGATCGGGTTCATCCTGCGCAGTCAGGCCGAGGGGCGGCGGCTGGTGCTGGTGATCACCGGCAAGGGGCGCGGCACGGAATGGGAACCGGCCTTCGCCGACCGGCGCGGGGTTCTGCGGCGGCAGGTGCCGCACTGGCTGCAACAGGCGCCGCTGACCGGCGCGGTGCTGCAGGTGACCCCCGCCCACCGCAAGCATGGCGGCGAGGGCGCCTTCTACGTCTATCTGCGGCGACCCCGCTAGGCGGGATCAGAGGATATAGCGGGTCATGTCGGCCGATCTGGTCAGCTCGCCCAGGTTTTTCTCGACGAAATCCGCATCGACCCGGACGCTGTCGCCGCCCCGGTCGGGCGCGGTGAAGCTGAGTTCCTCGAAGACCCGTTCCATCACCGTGTAAAGCCGCCGCGCGCCGATATTCTCGATGCTTTCATTGACCTCGGCCGCGACGCGGGCCAGCGCCGCGATGCCGTCTTCGGTGAATTCGACGGTGACATCCTCGGTGCCCATCAGCGCGGTATATTGCCGGGTCAGGGCGTTGTCGGTCTCGGTCAGGATGCGGACAAAATCGCCCTCGGTCAGTGCCCTGAGTTCCACCCGGATCGGCAACCGGCCCTGCAATTCGGGCAGCAGGTCCGAGGGCTTGGCGATATGGAACGCGCCCGAGGCGATGAACAGGATATGGTCGGTCTTCACCGGCCCGTACTTGGTCGAGACCGTCGTGCCCTCGATCAGCGGCAGCAGGTCGCGCTGTACGCCCTCGCGGCTGACATCGGCGCCGCGCATGTCGGACCGGGCGCAAACCTTGTCGATCTCGTCGAGGAAGACGATGCCGTTTTCCTGCACCGCCTCCAGCGCGGTCCGGTTCACCGTCTCGTCGTCGAGAAGCTTGTCGGCCTCTTCCGAAATCAGGATCTCGTAGCTTTCGGCCACGGTCATCCGCTTCTTGACGGTGCGCCCGCCGAAGGCCTTGCCGAAGAGATCGCCCAGCGACATCATCCCCTGCTGGCCCTGCCCCGGCGCCATGCCCGGAAGCTCCATCCCTTGCAGCGGGTTCGAGGTGTCGGTGATCTCGAGTTCGATCGTCGTGTCGTCAAGCTCGCCCTTCTTCAGCTTGGTGCGGAACATCTCGCGGGTCTGCTCGCGCGCATCCGATCCGGCGATGGCGGCGATCACCCGGTCCTCGGCGGCCTTGTAGGCGGCGGCCTTGACGTCCTCGCGCATCCAGTCGCGGGTCTGCACCAGCGCGATATCGACCAGATCGCGCACGATCTGTTCCACGTCGCGGCCGACATAGCCCACTTCGGTGAACTTGGTCGCCTCGACCTTGATGAAGGGCGCCCGGGCCAGCCTGGCCAGACGGCGCGAAATCTCGGTCTTGCCGACGCCGGTCGGGCCGATCATCAGGATGTTCTTGGGATAGACCTCTTCGCGGAGGTCGTCGGCCAGCTGCTTGCGCCGCCAGCGGTTTCGCAGCGCGACCGCGACCGCGCGCTTGGCATCGCTTTGGCCGATGATGAACCGGTCGAGTTCCGAGACGATTTCGCGGGGGGTCAGGTCGGTCATCGGGAAATGGTCTCCACCGTCAGGTTGCCGTTCGTGTAGACGCAGATATCGGCCGCGATCGCCATCGCCCTGCGGGCGACGTCTTCGGCCGAAAGCTCGGTATTTTCCATCAGCCCCCGGGCCGCGGCCAGCGCGTAGTTGCCGCCCGATCCGATGGCGGCCACGTCGAATTCGGGGGCAAGCACGTCGCCCGCGCCGGTGATCACGTAAAGCTCGGCCCCGTCGCTGACGATCAGCATGGCCTCGAGCTTTTGCAGATACTTGTCGGTGCGCCAGTCCTTGGCCAGCTCGACCGCGGCGCGCTGCAGCTGGCCCGGGGTTGCCTGCAGCTTGGCCTCCAGCCGTTCGAGGAGTGTGAAGGCATCGGCCGTCGATCCGGCGAACCCCGCGACGACGTCATAGCCGCCGGGCGACAGGCGGCGCACCTTGCGGGCGGTGCCCTTGATGACGGTCTGGCCCAGGCTGACCTGTCCGTCGCCCGCGATCACCACCTGCCCGCCGCGGCGGACGCCGATGATGGTGGTCCCGTGCCATCCGGGAAACTCGGTTTTCGACATGCCGTTCTCCTGCGATTTCCGGGTCCGATATATGCGCGCGATGCTGCCCCACAAGCCGGGCACGAAAAAGGGGCGCCGGGGCGCCCCTTTGTCTCAGCCTGAACTTGGGGTCAGACGGATTCGTGGATCCAGTTCTGCAGCGCGGCCTTGGGCGCGGCGCCGATCTTGCTGGAAATGACTTGTCCATCCTTGAACAGAAAGAGCGCGGGGATGCCGCGCACGCCCAGCTGGGCCGGGCTGGTCGGGTTGTCGTCGACATTGACCTTGACGATCTTCACCTTGCCTTCCAGCTCGACCGACAGCTCTTCCAGGGCCGGGCCGATCTGCTTGCAGGGGCCGCACCATTCGGCCCAGAAATCGACGACGACGGGAATGTCGGACTGGCGCACCTCGGCGTCGAAGGTGTCGTCCGTGACGGCATGGGTGGGCATCTGGGTCTCTCCTTGGAACCTGGGATCGAGGCCGGAAAGTAAGGACCGCGACCCTTAGCGTCAAGCCAGCCCCGCCCGGGCCAGCGCCGCCTGGCCCAGCTCTCGCGGGATCGTCATCAGCCTGGCCGTCCGGGTCCACAGAACGGCCGTCTCGATCTCGCGGCCGGGATAGATCTGCGCCAGCGCCACTGCATAGGCGCCCAGCTGGCGCAGGATGCCCTCGGGCGTGTCTTCGGGCCGGTACGGCACGACCGCGTTGGTCTTGAAATCGACGGCGGTGATCCGGCCGGGCGAGACGATCAGCCGGTCGACCGTGCCGCTCAGCCGCCCCTGGCCCAGGGGCGCGGTCAGCGGAACCTCGGCCAGCGTGCCGGGGGCGAAGACCGGCGCCAGATCGGGCCGCGCCATCAGGGCCTCGGCCTCGGCGGCAAGGGCCGGGATCGCGGCCTCGGGCGCGGGCGGGTCGGCCGTGGCCAAAAGCGCGCGGGCCAGCGCCGGGCGGTCGGCCGGATCGGTGCCCGGCAGATGTTCCAGGAGCAGGTGCATCCAGGTGCCCGCCGCCCGGACATCCTCGGTCTCGGCGGTGCCAAGCGGGTCGCCCGACAGGGCCTTGGCGCCGCCCAGATCGGACGGCGACAGCGGTTGCGGCGGCCGTTCGGGGCGGGGCGCGTCGCGCAGCGCCCAGTCGGCAAGCGCGGTTTCGGGCAGCGCCGTCTCGGGCGCGATCACGACGCGGTCTTCCGGCCAGAGCCCGCGTTCATAGCGCAGCCCCTCGCCGAAACCGAAATCGTGTGGCACGGGGCCAAGCGCCTCGGTGCCGCGGCGGATGCGGCTGTACCAGTCGCTGCCATCCTTCGCGAGCTTTCCGGCCGCCGCCACGATCAGCCATTGTTCGGCCCGGGTCATGGCGACGTATAACAGCCGCGACCGTTCCTCCTCCTCGCGCTGGACACGCGCCGCATGGGCGGCTGCCAGTGCCTCGGGGCGCTCGTCCGATCCGGTCTTCCATGCGGGCAGGCCGTTTTCCAGCGTATAGATCTGGTCGCGGATGGTGACAGTGCGCTGCGCCGTATGCGGCAGGATCACCACCGGCGCCTCGAGCCCCTTGGCGCCATGCACCGTCATCACCCGGATCCGCCGCCCCGCCGCATCGAGCTGGCGCTTGATCTCGACCTCGCCACTCGACAGCCAGGCCAGGAAGCCTGTTAGCGAAGGGACCTCGGTCGTCTCATAGGACAGCGCCTGGGTCAGCAGCGCATCGATGCCGTCCTCGGCCTCCTGCCCGAGCCGCGCCACCAGCCTGCGGCGCCCGTCATGGCGGGTGAGGATGCGTTCCAGCAGGTCGTAGGGGCGCAGGAAATCGGCCTCGTCCAGCAGCGCCTGCAACACCGGAATCGTCTCTGTGCCAGTCCAATCGGCGTGTCTAAGCGCCTGCCAGAGATAGCCCTTGCGGCGTGCTGCCAGCCGGAACAGGGCATCCTCGCTCCAGCCGAACAAGGGCGAGCGCAGGGCCGAGGCCAGCGACAGGTCGTCCTCGGGCAACGCCAGGAAGGAGAAAAGCGCGGTCAGGTCGCGCACCGCAAGTTCGCCGCCGATCTTCAGCCGGTCGGCGCCGGCCACTTCCAGCCGCTCGGCCTTGCAGGCGCGGATGATCTCGTGAAACAGATCCGTCCGGCTTTGCACCAGGATCAGGATGTCGCCCTCATGGATCGGGCGGCGTCCCCCGCCCTTGGCGGCAACGGTCTCGCCCCGGTCGATCATGGCGCGGATTTCCGATGCCACCTGACGCGCCAGCCGCACGCTGTGATGCGAGGCGCCCAGCATGTCGACCGGATCGGCCCAATGCCCCGGATCGGCGGCCTCGCTATCCTCGACCACGGGCCAGATATCGACCCGCCCGGGCAGATCGGCATGGAAGGCGCGGTGCCGCATCTCGCGGTCGAGCCCCGCCCGCGCGCCTTCCGGAAAGGTCCGGTCGACGGCGCCGAGGATCGCCTCGGAGGAGCGGAACGAATACTCCAGCGTCAGGTTCAACAGGCCGCGGTCGACATTTTCCAGCCGGTCGCGGAACAGCGCGCGCATCCGGTCGAAGCCCTCGGGGTCGGCGCCCTGGAAGGAATAGATCGACTGCTTCTTGTCGCCGACGACGAAGATCGTGCGCTCGACCCCGCTCCGCGCGCCCTCGCCCGCGGTGAATTCCTGCGCCAGAAGCTCGATCACCTGCCATTGCACCGGGCTTGTGTCCTGCGCCTCGTCGACAAGGATATGGTCGAGCCCGCCATCGAGCCGGAACAGCACCCATTGCGCGACGCCCGGATCGGTCAGCAGATCGCGCGCCTTCAGGATCAGGTCGTCGAAATCGAGCCAGCCCTGCAGCTGTTTGCGCGCCGCATAGGCGGGCAGGAAGGCTTCGGCAAAGCGGTGCAGGGCCAGCGTCCGCTCGGCCGCATCCAGCGCCAGCCGCCGGGGCCGCGCGGTTTCGACCCGGATCATCAGGTCTTCCAGCGGCACCAGATCGGCCCCCAGCGCGGCCCGGACCGCCTTGGTGGGAAAAGACCCTGTCTTGGCCGAAAACGGCTGTTTGGCGGCCGAGCCGGTCAGCAGGATATCTTCAAGCCCCAGCAACAGGGCCCGGTCGGCCCCGCCGAGATTCAGCGCGCCAAGCTTGGCGGCGGCGGTCTGATCGGTCTTGCCGCCTCCGGCCAGCGCGGATTTCAGCCGGGTCAGCAGGGCCTCTTCGGTCCCGGTGAAGACGCCGCGCAGCAGGACCGTGCTGTCCTCATCGGTGGAAAGGCCGAAGCTTTTCCAGATCGCGCCCGGGTCGGCGGTGGCCGGAAACCGGTCGCGATGGCTGGCGATCTCGGCGGTCAGCGCATCCAGCTCGGCATCGGTGTGAAACCGGGCCAGATCGGCAAAGCGATCGGCCTCAGGCCCTTCGGCCAGCGCATCGACCAGCTCGGCCCGCAGGCGGCGGGCGTTGCGGTCGTCCATCTCGACGAATTGCGGCGAGACCCCGGCCTCGAGCGGAAACCGCCGCAGAAGCCCCGCGCAGAAGGAATGGATGGTCTGGATCTTCAACCCGCCCGGCGCCTCGATGGCACGCGCGAAGAGCCGCCGCGCCTCGCGCAGGGTGTCCTCGCCGATGGCGGTCTCGACGCCCAGCTCGTGCAGCGCCTTGCGCAGATCGGCATCGGCCAGCATCGCCCAGCCACCCAGCCGGTCGAACAGCCGGTTCTGCATCTCGCCTGCGGCGGCCTTGGTGTAGGTCAGGCACAGGATGCGCTGCGGCGGCACCCCTGCCAACAGAAGCCGTGCCACCCGGTCGGTCAGAACCCGGGTCTTGCCCGACCCCGCATTGGCCGACAGCCAGACAGACCCCGACGGGTCGGCCGCCTGGATCTGCCGTTCGGTCGCCTCGTTCCGGGTCATCCCACATCCTCCGGGTCTGGCGGGTCGGTTTCATCCCATTCGCCAAAGCGCGACAGCAGGTCGTAATCGGTGATGTCGCTGCGCTTCTGGATGCGGTTGCGGGCGGTATAGCCCTGTTCCGGCCGGGCATAGCGGGCGATCAACCGGTCAAGCTCGGCCCAGGTTCGCGCGACCAGATCGTCGTCCAGCGTATTGGTCACGGTCTTCGGCGGCTGGCCGAGGCCGATATAGGTGACGTGATCGACGGGCGCGGCCGGGATGTCCTCGAAGCCGCCGCGTTCGGCGATGCAGGCCTCCAGCAGCAATTGCTTGTCGAAAGCCTCCATCGCCTTCAGGCTGGGTGGCGTGCCGGTCTTGTAATCGTAGAGGATGAGGCGGCCATCGGGGCGGCGGTCGATCCGGTCGGCCTGCGCGGTGAGGGTGAAGCCGTTGTCCAGCCGCGCCGCGCCCGGGTGTTCGCGGGCGATGCAGACGGCCTCGGCCTGGCGCACCGCCTCGTCGCGCAGAAAGCTTTCGGCCGCGCGCCCGAGCCGTGCCCGCCAAAGCGCGCGGGCCGCGGGCCAGGGTGCCTCGGTTGCCAGAACCTCGTCGGCGATGGCCATCAGATCGGCCTGGGCCCGGTCCGGATCGGGGTCGAGCGGCTGTGACAGGAACCGCTCCATCACCTTGTGCAGGACCGTGCCCCGCAGCGGCGCATCGGCGCTGCGCACCAGCGGATCGAGACGCTTCAGCCGCAGGATATGGCGGGCATAGACGGCATAGGGGTCGCGGATCAGCCGCTCGACAGCCGTGACCGACAGCCGGTCGGGGCGGCGGTCGACGGGCGGCCGGGGCGAGGGGCGACGCGCGGCGGGCAGCGGTTCGGCGGGCCGGTCGAGCGCCTGCGCCATGTCAAGCCAGCCTTGCCCCCGCGCCCGCATCGCGGCCAGCGCCTCGGGGCCGCCAGTGCCGCCCAGCCCGTCCATCAGGTTGGTCAGCCGGTTTAGCCAGCGCGCGGGCACGGTCTGGGCCTCGGCCGTGCGGATCGCGCGCGAGATCACCACTTCGGGGGCGCAGACCGCCTGCTGAAAGTCATGCGCGGCCAGCCCGATCTGACGTTCGGGCAGCAACAGCCCCGCCTCGGCCCGCATCTGCCGGTTCAGCCAGGGATCGGGCGCCGGGGTTTCGGGCCAGGTGCCCTCGTTCAGTCCGCCGAGGATCACCAGATCGGCGCCCTGAACGCGGGCCTCGAGTGTGCCCCAGATCATCACCCCGGGATGCGGCTCGACCGCGCTGCGCACGGTGCCGTCGCGCAGCACCGAGTCGAGCAGCGCCGAAAAATCGCCGGGGGTCATCTCGCCGCCCGCGTCGGCTTCGTCGGCCAGCAGGTCCAGCGCCGCGCGGGACTGCGCACCCGCCTCCTCCAGCCAAAGCCCGCCGGGGTCGGTGCTGCCGGGACCTGCGGCGAGGGTCTCGCAGGCCGCACGGTGGCGCACGACATGGGTTGAAAGCGGCTCTGTTCCGGCCCGATCGACGCCATCCAGCGCTGCGGAAAGCCACACGGCCCAGGCCTCGCGCCCGTCCTCGCTGCCCGCCGCCCAGCCGATCAGCGCGCGACCATCGGGGAAGGCCGGACCGTTCCGGCGCAGATGCAGTTCCAGCTCGCGGGTCCAGCGCAGGTGATCGGCGCGCAGGCCCGGGCCTGAGGCGGTCAGCGGATGCTTGAGCAGCGCCAGCAGCGTCTCGACCGTCAGCGGCCGCCCGAACAGTGCCGCGACCTGGCGCAGGAACCGCCCCGGCGGCGACAGCGGCAGCGGCATGCCCGCACTGTCGTCGGGCCGGATGCCCCAGCGGTCGAGCGCAGCGGTCACCTGCCGGGTCAGGGTCCGGTCGGGTGTGACCAGTGCGGCGCTTTGCCCGTCCTCGGCGGCCCGGCGCAGCCGCAACGCGATGGCCAGCGCCTCGGCGCGCGGCGAAGGCGCCTCGATCAGGGTCAGCCCCTCTGTGGCCCGGTCGAGCCCGGTCAGCCGGGGGCCGTCCTCCATCCACTGATCGGTAACGGGGGCGGGCCGGAGCGCGAGCGAGACCAGACGATTGCGCGGCGGGCACGGGGCGGGCGTGCCGATCCAGGGCGCGACTGCCTCGGGGGCCATCCCCATGTCGTCGAGAATTCGGCGAAAGCGGAACTGGGGGTGGTCCTCGGCGGCCAGCGCGTCGTCAAGGCCTTCCCAGATCGCGGTGGGCATGTCGAAGTCGAAGCCGGGCAACACGGCGGCCCCCTGGGGCAGACCGGCGACCGTCCTGAGGAACAGCGCGGTCGCGCCACGCGATCCGGTCGTGCCGGCGACGATGACGGGATGGCGGGGCGGATCGGCGCGCCAGCGCGCGGCCAGGCGTTCGACCGCCAGCCGTTGGCGGGCGCCGGTGCCGGGCCGGTCGGACAGGTCGGCGCCAAGCCAGCCCTCGACCAGCGTCAGGAATTGCCGCGCCCGCGCCCAATGCGCCGAGAGGTTCCCGACATCGAGCTGGTGCAGCACGCGGGGCGGCACGCCCTCAGTTTGCATTTCGTCCAGCAACGCGGCGAGGCTGTCGGCCAGATCGAAGGCCGAACTGCGCGCCGCCAGATCGGGGGCGCGGTCCAGCAGCGCGCGGACCAGTTGCGCCAGTTCCAGCCGCCGCCGAAGCGGCGAAACGGGCGCGGGCAGATCGGCGAGGATCGGATGGCGGGACAGCTCTGCCACCAGGCGGATGCGCGGCAGCAGGCGCGGCGGCCCGGCCTGGAAAAGGGCGACCAGACGCCGCCGCATGCGTTCGGTATTGACCCAGATCTCGACCTCGGCCCAGGCCTCGGGAGGGGCGCCGGACAGTCTCTGTTCCAGCCCGATCAGCAGATCGCGCGGGAAATCGGCGCCGGGCGGCAGGCCATAGAGGCGGGGCGTGCTTCCCTCAAACATCAGTCTGCTCCGCCAGCAACGCCTCGGCCTCGGCGATCCCGCCCGGATGGCCCACATCGCACCATCCGCCGGGATGCAGAACGCCGAAAAGCCGCCCCTCGGTCAGCATCCGGTCCCAGAGGCGGTTGAGCGAAAAGACCGGCTCGGGGATCTCGGCCAGCCCGTCGGTCCTGAGGATCTGGGCGCCCGAATAGACCCCGCCCGGGCCACGGGTCAGGCGTCCGTCGGCATCGCACCGGAAATCGCCCGTCCCGGCGTGACCGGTCGCGCGGTCGCGCGGGATCAGCAGCAAAAGCCCGTCCATCCGGGCCGGGTCCCAGGCGGCGGCCAGCGTGGCCAGCGGGTTCGGCCCGGTCCAGACCGCGTCGCTGTTCAGCGTGAAGACCGGGCCCCTGCCCAGCAGCGGCAGCGCATGGCGCAGCCCGCCGCCGGTATCGAGGATCTCGGGGGTCTCGCGCAGGACGGCGATGCCGTGGCGTCCGGCCAGATGGCTCTCGATCTGCCCGGCGCGGTAATGCGCGTTCACGACGATGCGGTTCAGCCCGGCGCCTTCGGCCAGCGCCAGCGCATGGTCGATCAGCGGCCGCCCTGCCACCTCGATCAGCGGCTTGGGCCGGTCGTCGGTCAGCGGCCGCATCCGGGTGCCGAACCCGGCGGCGAACAGCATCAGGGCCGTCGGGCGCATCGGCTTTCGATCCTGGCAAGGCGGTCGGGGTCGGGCGGGGGCAGCAGGCGGAGCGCCTGATCGCGCAGGTCGGCCAGCGCCGGGTGGTCGAGATCGGTCATCAGATGCGCCCAGACCCGGGGCATCAGCCGCAGATAGCCGGGTTTGCCGTCGCGCAGGCACAGCCGGGCGAAAACGCCCAGAATGCGCAGGTTGCGCTGGGCGCCGGTCAGGGCATAGGCGCGGGCGAAGGCGTCGGGATCGCTGCCGGTGCGGGCGACATAGCGCGCGCGCATCCGGACCTGCAGCGCCGGGGGCACGTTGCGGCGCGCGTCTTCCAGAAGCGACACCAGATCGTAGGCGGGATGGCCCACGCGCGCGTCCTGAAAATCGAGAAGCCCGACCCGGGCGGCGCCGCTGCGGTCGGGCAGCCAGATCAGGTTTTCGGCGTGATAATCGCGCAGGATCAGCACCGAGGGCGGCGCGGTGGACTCCAGTCGGGTCCTGATCGTGGCGCGAAAGGCCGCGATCTCTGCCTGGGGCGCGGGCCTGCCAAGCCCGGTCAGGTACCACTGGAACGGCAGGCAGGCCAGATCGGCCATGGTCTCGGCGTCATAGGCGGCAAGCCCCGCAGGCGGGGCCGCGCGGTGCAGATCGGCCAGCAGGTCGGTGGCGGCGGCGTAAAGCGTGTCTTCCGGTCCGGGATCGTCGGCAAGCACCCGGGCGAACAGGGCGTCGCCCAAATCCTCAAGCAGCAAAAAGCCCTGCGTCGCGTCCTCGGCCAGGATCGCGGGGGCCGAGAGGCCAAGCCCGGTCAGGTGCCGGGCGATGGCGATGAAGGGGCCGACATCCTCGCCCCGCGCCGGATCGGCATCCATCAGAACGGCGGTTTCGGTCCCGCGGGCCAGACGCTCGTAACGGCGGTTCGAGGCATCGCCCGCCAGGGGCGCGCGGCGGGCCTCGGCCCATCCGGCGCGGGCGAGGAAATCGGCGCAGGCAGTGTCACGCATCGGGGTCGTCTTTTGCAGCAGGGAAGGACAGGCGGTCGGCCCAGGACGGGTCGGCCGAAACGAGATCGAGCGTCCGGGCGGTGTCGGATGGGCCGGGGCCGAAGGTCAGGCGCAGGGCGTCTGCCGGGGCCAGGTCGCCCAGCCGGTCGGGCCATTCGATCAGGCAAAGCGCCAGCTCGAACGCCTCGTCGAGCCCGAGTTCGAGCACCTCATGGGGATGGCCCAGCCGGTAAAGATCGGCATGCCAGATCTCGAACGGCCCCGCCTCGTAGGTCTGGACCAGGGTGAAGGTCGGCGAGGGCACGTCTTCGACCGGCAGCCCGGCGCGGGCCTGCGCGGCCTGAATCAGCGCGCGGGCGAAGGCAGTCTTGCCCGCTCCGATCGGCCCGTCGAGAAGCAGCGTGTCGCCAGCCCCGAGGACCGCCGCCAGCCGGTCGGCGAGGGCGCGGGTCTGGGCCTCGGAGGCCAGCGAAAGGGAAAGACGGGTTCCGGACATGGACGCATGTTTAACGCCTGCCCGAGGCCCCGCAAGTCGGATCAGCCCGTCGAGGCGCGCGGCACCGGGTGGGCGTCCGCCGCATCGGCCTGGGTCGCGTCGCGGAACTCGACCATCATGCAGCCGCCCGCGACGGGTTTGAGGAAGCAGTCGAGCCGTCTGCCGTCGCGGCGGATCAACTCGCAGCTCCAGGCTTCGCGCTGGCGGATGCGGTGCGACAGATCGGCGGCGGCCTCGGATTGGGTCAGCAGGCATTGCGCCTGCCATTTCGCCGTGGCCCCGGCGATATCGGTGGTACCCATCACCAGGCGCGGGTCCTCGCCCCAAAGCTCGGCATAGGCGCTGTTCGACAGGGTCAGGACCCCGGCGCTGGAAAACACCACGATGGCTTCGGGCAGCGAGTCGATCACGGCCTGCCCGGTCTCGATCTCGCCGCGGAACCGGCGGGTCATCGACATTTCGGTGCTGATATCCTCGAACAGGAAGGCCACGGCGCCGTCGGGATGCGGGCGCCCGGTGACCCGGTAGACCTGTCCGCCGGGCAGGGTCCAGGTGTCGGAATAGACGCCGTCGCTGGCATCGCGTTCCAGCCGCAGGATCTGTTCGCGCCAGGACCGGTAGTTCTTCGGCTCGGGCATCATCCGGGTTTCGCGCAGCCGGTCTAGCACGTTCAGAAGCGTGGGCCGTCCGGTCAGGAATTCGGGCTCGAGGTTGAAAAGCTCGGACATGGCGGGGTTGAACAGCACCAGTTCGCGCCTGCGGTTGAAGACGGCCAGTCCGATGGGCAGTTCGGCGAAGGTCTTGGTCAGGGTCTGCACGAAGTTCCGAAGCGCGGTCTCGGCCCGGACGGTGGCATCGGCCGGAAGCGCGAAATGCAGCGAGGCACCATGGGCCTCGACGGCCACACAGTCGAACCAGCGGTCGCGGCCAGCACCAGTCCCAGAGCCGCTGCCGGTGTCGATGACCTGACGGTGCGGCGAGCCCGGTTCCCCCTTGGGTTGTGAAAACAGCACCGGCAGCGGCCAGACGATCTGGCCCGCGTCATGGCGGCTGCGCACGATGTCGAGATAGGCGCTGTTGGCCCAGGCCACACCCCCCTTGTCGTCCTGCTGCCAGGCCGGGGTCGGCATCGCCTCGACCACATCGCGGAGCGTGGCCAGTTCCGCGGTCAGCGCGGCCAGGCTCTGGGCGTCGGTCAGGCCCGCATCCTCGTCGAAGCGCGGCATCTGCAGCGTCAGGCGGATCACCCCGTCAAGCCAGGTCGCGGTCAGCTGCGCCTCGCCCCCGGCTTCGGTCAGAAGGGCCGAGCCGTCCTTGGGCAACCGCTCCATTCGTTCGGGAAAACCGGGGAAACGCGGCACGATCAGGGCGCAGAACCGCTGCCAGTCGGTCAGGCCCTTGGGGCCGCCTGCCAGAAACCGGCGCCCGTCCGGCGTGGCATCCACCAGATGTTCTCCATCGAAGAGAAATACCATGCTGTTTCTGGATTCCGCGCCCGGGGACGGGGAGCGTCGGGGAATGAGGGGCAAAAGGAATACCGCCACCAACGCGCTGATCAGGGATACGCCCGCAAGAACCAGCGCAGAGGTCAAGTCGATATCCATGGTGCGGGCGAGGCTCCTTCGGTCAGTCTGTTCAGTAAAACGTCATCTTGGTTAAATTCCAGTTAACTCAACGTATGCGTGTGGTGATTGATCCGGGGCGGTCTCAGGCCTCGATCGGGGTGTTCTCGCCCAGAGCCGCCAGTTGCGCCTCGGCACTGACGCCGATCTTGGAGGCGGACCATTCGACCTCGACCACCGCGCCGCGCTGATCGGACCGTTCCGAGGTCAGCATCGGGTCGCGCCCGTTGGCAAAGCTCAGCGTGGCGCCCGAGCGTTCCAGCAGCGTCTTGGCGATGAATAGCCCAAGTCCCATGCCTTCGTATTCCGGCCGCTTCTTCTGATGTTCGGAGCTTTTGCGCATCCGCACGAACGGGTCGCCGATGCGGCCCAGCAGGTGCGACGGATATCCCGGCCCGTCATCCATGATCCGGACGCTGATTTCGTCCTGGGTCCATTGCGCCACGACCCAGACCCGGCTTTCGGCGAAATCGACGGCGTTCTGGATCAGGTTTCTCAGCCCGTGGATCACCTCGGGGCGGCGGTAGATCACCGGCATCCGCGGGCTGCCGCCATGGATCGGCTCGAAGCTGAAGACGATCTCCTTTCCGCGATCCAGATGCGGCTCGGCCGCCTCGTCGATCACCGCCTTCAGCGGCGCGGTATGCATATGCAGGTCGTCCTTGCCCGCCCGTCCCATCGACCGCAGGATGTCGCGGCAGCGGTCGGCCTGCTCGCGCAGCGTCTCGATGTCCTCGCGCAGGCCGGGCTTGTCCTCGACCTCGTCCAGCAGTTCCGAACTGATCAGCTTGATCGTCGCCAGCGGTGTGCCCAGCTCATGCGCTGCGGCGGCGACCACGCCGCCCAGATCGGTCAGCTTCTGTTCGCGGGCCAGCGCCATCTGGGTCGCCAGCAGCGCGTCCGACATATTGTTCATCTCCGAGGTCACGCGGTCGGCGTAAAGCCCCAGGAAGGAAATCCCGATCACCAGCGCGGCCCAGAAGCCGAACAGGAACAGATGGGGCAATTCCTGGATCTCTCCCGCGGCATCGACCAGAGGCACATGATAGAAGGTCATCAGCGTGATCAGCGCGAAGGCGGTATGGGCGATGAACAGCGTCGACATCCGCCCCAGCGCCGTCGCCGAGATGGTGACCGGCGTCAGCAGCATCAGCGCGAAGGGGTTGTTGAGCCCGCCGGTCAGGAACAGAAGCGCCGACAGCTGCACCACGTCGAACAGCAGCGTAAGCATCGCCTCGTTTTCCGACAGGCGCCGGTTTTCGGGATAGATCGCCACCGCGATCACATTGGCCAGGACGCTGGCGCCGATCACCAGCAGGCACAGCCCCAGATCGAGCTGGATCTGGAAATAGAGGATGGCCACCGCGATGGCGACGACCTGTCCCGCGATGGCCGCCCATCGCAGAAGGATCAGGGTCCGCAGGCGGATCCAGTTGCTGCGCTCGGTTGGCGGCAGCAGGCCGGTTGCAATATCGGACATCGGACCCCCAGGTTCAGGCTGTCCCCTTGTTAATCGCGGCACGAGGGGCGATCAATGTGGGAAGCACATCGGGTGTCGGATGGCGGCGGAGGCGCGGATGAGACGGTACATACTGGCAGGCGCGGCCCTTGCGCTTCTGGCGGCGGTCGCGGTGCCTGCGCTGTTCATCTGGGGGCCCTGGGCGCCCGAGGACCGGTTTGCCGCCTGCCGCAGCGGTGGCTCCCGGTCCGGTCTGTCCGAACTGGGCGGACCCTTTACCCTGACCGACCAGACCGGCGCCGCACGGACAGAAACCGATGTGATCGACGGCCCGACGCTGATCTATTTCGGCTACACCTTCTGCCCCGATGTCTGCCCGTTCGACAATGCCCGCAATGCCGATGCCGTCGATCTTCTGGAACGGCAGGGGTATCAGGTGCGTCCGGTCTTCATCTCGGTCGATCCGGCCCGCGACACGCCCGAGGCCCTGGCGGCCTTCGCCTCGATGATGCATCCGCGGATGCTGGCGCTGACCGGCACGCCCGACCAGGTGCAGGGGGCCAGCCGCGCCTACCGCACCTTCTTTCGGATCCGCGACCCCGAGGACCCCTATTACCTGATCGACCATTCGACCTTCACCTACCTCGCCTTTCCCGGCGCGGGCGTGGTCGAGGTGTTCGATCGCGACACCACGCCCGAAGACATGGCCGCGCGGGTGGCCTGCCTTGTCGACAACGGCGCGGGAAAGCCCTGAGCGGGAACGAGTTAAATTGACCCTGCCCCGTTAACATTCTAGAACGTCCGGAATATTACGCTCACCAGGAGGGTGTCGCATGGCTGAGCAGGAGTATGAAATCGGGGACGACCCGTCGCTGTTGATCGTTGACGACGACGAACCGTTTCTCCGGCGTCTCGCGCGGGCAATGGAAAAGAGGGGGTTCCAGCCCGAAATGGCCGAGACGGTCGCTGCCGGAAAGGCCATCGCCTCGGCGCGCCCCCCGGCCTATGCCGTGGTCGACCTGCGCCTGGAGGATGGCAGCGGGCTCGACGTGGTCGAAACCCTGCGTGAAAAGCGTCCCGATGCCAAGATCGTGGTGCTGACCGGCTATGGCGCCATCGCCACCGCCGTCGCCGCGGTCAAGATCGGCGCGACCGACTATCTGTCGAAGCCCGCCGACGCCAATGACGTCACCGCAGCACTTCTGTCGAATGGCGAGGCGCTGCCGCCGCCGCCCGACAACCCGATGTCGGCCGACCGCGTGCGCTGGGAGCATATCCAGCGGGTCTACGAGCAATGCGACCGAAACGTCTCGGAAACCGCGCGTCGGCTGAACATGCACCGCCGGACGTTGCAGCGGATCCTGGCCAAGCGCAGCCCGCGGTAAGACCGCACCTGATCCGGGCAGGCCTCAGATCCTGACGTGAGGCCTGCCGCAACCAGTCGATGAAGGCGCGCAGCCGCGGGGAATGCTGCCCCGGCCGGGTCACGATGTGATGGCCGATCCGCTGCCAGTCCTGATCGAACAGCGCGGACTGCCTGCCTGCGGCCAGATCGTCCTCGACCGGGGTGATCGGCTGGATCGACAGCCCGTACCCGGCACGCGTCGCCGCCCCATCGGGCGGTCGCGTTATAGACGCGCCATCAGCTCGGCATGACGCGCGGTATAGGCCGCGCGTACCTCGACCGGCGGGCGCAACCGGATCTCGAGCCCCTCGATCAACTCGGGTCGGGGGCGACCGAAGAACCGGTTCGCCTCGATCGCGTCGAACCCGGCAATCTGGGTCGCCTCAAGCCAGGCCGACAGGCTGTCGGCCCGCTTGATCGCCTTCTTGGTCCGCTCGGGCACCGCCGCGGGCAGACCGAAGCGGATATGGATCGCCGAGGCCAGCCGCTTGTCAAGCTCGCCATAGCTTGGGCCTACGGCGGCTTTCACCGGCGAGATCATGTCGCCGATCACGTATTCGGGCGCATCGTGCAGCAGTGCAGCCAGCCGCCAGCGGACCGGCGCCTCGGGCTGCATCCGGCCGTAGATTTCCTCGACCAGAAGGGAATGTTCGGCCACCGAATAGGGATAGTCGCCGCGGGTCTGGCCGTTCCAGCGCGCCACGAAGGCAAGGCCATGGGCGATGTCCTCGATCTCGATATCGAACGGCGTCGGGTCCAGCAGGTCGAGCCTGCGTCCCGACAGCATTCTCTGCCATGCGCGCGCTTGTTTCATAGCGATCCGTTTCCCTTGGGCCGCCCGATTGCCACGGCGCAGCCGCATTGTCGAGCCATGCGCGTGATGGTATGTGCCGTTCGAGCCGACAATTACGAGGAGAGTTGCGCCATGGCGCCGGACTACATCGTCAAGGACATCGCGCTGGCCGGGTTCGGTCGCAAGGAACTGGACATCGCCGAAACCGAAATGCCCGGCCTGATGGCGCTCCGCGAGGAATACGGTGAGGCCAAGCCGCTGAAGGGCGCGCGCATCGCCGGGTCGCTGCACATGACGGTGCAGACCGCCGTTCTGATCGAGACGCTGGTCGCGCTCGGCGCCGATGTGCGCTGGGCGTCGTGCAACATCTTCTCGACCCAGGACCATGCCGCCGCCGCGATCGCCGAGGCCGGGGTGCCGGTCTTCGCCATCAAGGGCGAGACGCTGCCCGATTACTGGGCCTATACCGACAAGATCTTCCAGTTCGCCGAGGGCACGGCCAACATGATCCTCGACGATGGCGGCGACGCCACGCTTTACGTGCTGCTGGGCGCGCGGGTCGAGAATGGCGAAGACGACCTGATCGCCGTGCCGACCTCGGAAGAGGAAGAGGCGCTGTTCGCCCAGATCCGCAAGCGGCTGGCCGAAACCCCCGGCTGGTTCACGAAACAGCGCGACGCGATCAAGGGCGTCTCGGAAGAGACCACGACCGGCGTGCACCGGCTTTATGATCTGCACAAGAACGGCCTGCTGCCCTTCCCGGCCTTCAACGTGAACGACAGCGTGACCAAGTCGAAATTCGACAACAAGTACGGCTGCAAGGAAAGCCTGGTCGACGGCATCCGCCGCGCCACCGACGTGATGATGGCGGGCAAGGTCGCCGTGGTCTGCGGCTATGGCGATGTCGGCAAGGGCTCGGCCGCGTCGCTTCGCGGTGCCGGCGCCCGGGTGAAGGTGACCGAGGTCGACCCGATCTGCGCGCTGCAGGCCGCCATGGACGGCTTCGAGGTGGTCGTGCTGGAAGACGTGGTCGCCTCGGCCGACATCTTCATCACCACGACCGGCAACAAGGACGTGATCCGCATTGAGCATATGCGCGAGATGAAGGACATGGCCATCGTCGGCAATATCGGCCACTTCGACAATGAAATTCAGGTGGCCGCGCTGAAGAACCACAAATGGACCAACATCAAGGACCAGGTGGACATGATCGAGATGCCCTCGGGCGCCCGCATCATCCTGCTGTCCGAAGGCCGCCTGCTGAACCTCGGCAATGCCACCGGTCACCCGTCCTTCGTGATGTCTGCCTCCTTCACCAACCAGGTGCTGGCGCAGATCGAGCTGTTCACCAAGGAGGGGGACTATCCGCCCGGAGTCTACATCCTGCCCAAGCATCTGGATGAAAAGGTCGCCCGGCTGCATCTTGCCAAGATCGGCGTCAAGCTGTCGACCCTGTCGCCCGAGCAGGCCGCCTATATCGGCGTGACGCCCGAAGGCCCCTTCAAGCCCGAGCATTACCGCTACTGATCTGCGCGCGTCGTGCGCGAGGCTGGCGCCGTCCGGATTTCCGGGCGGCGCCTTGCTTTATGCAGGTTCGGCCGAGCGGCTCAGAGAGCCTCGCCGAAGCCGAAGGTTTCGGTCACATAGTCGATATCCTTGTCGCCGCGCCCCGACAGGTTCACGAGGATCGACTTGCCGGGATGCGCCTTGGCCTCGCGCATCGCGAAGGCCACCGCATGGGCGCTTTCCAGCGCGGGAATGATGCCTTCGCGGCGCGACAGCTCGAAGAAGGCTTTCAGCGCCTCGGCATCGTTGGCGGTGGTGTAGGTGACCCGTCCGCTGCGGTGCAGATGCGCGTGCTCCGGCCCGACCCCGGGATAGTCCAGCCCCGAGGCCACGGTGTGCACCGGTGCCGGTTCGCCATTCTCGTCCTTCAGCACGATGGTGCGGAACCCGTGGATGTCGCCATCCTCACCAAAGGCTATGGAGGCGGCGTGATCGCCCAGGTTGGACGAGGTGCCCGCGGGCTCGACCCCGTAAAGCGCCACGTCATCCTCGATGAAGCCCGAGAAGATCCCCATCGCGTTCGACCCGCCGCCGACGCAGGCCGCGACCATGTCGGGCAGCTCGCCGGTCATGTCCAGGAACTGTTCGCGCGCCTCGACCCCCACCACATGCTGGAAGTTGCGCACCATCATCGGGAAGGGATGCGGCCCCACCACCGACCCGATGGCGAAAAGCGCGTGATCGGCCTGGGCGATATAGCTTTGGAAACAGCTGTCCACGGCCTCTTTCAGCGAGCGACCGCCAAAACCCACCGGCACCACCTCGGCCCCCAGAAGCTTCATCCGGGTGACATTGGGCGCCTCCTTGGCGATGTCGATCTCGCCCATGTGGATTTCGCACTCCATGCCGAAATAGGCCGCGGCGGTGGCCAGCGCCACGCCATGCTGGCCCGCGCCGGTTTCGGCCATCAGCTTGGTCTTGCCCATGAACTTGGCCAGCAGGCCCTCGGCCATGCAATGGTTCAGCTTGTGTGCGCCGGTATGGTTCAGATCCTCGCGCTTGGCATAGATCTGCGCACCACCGCAAAGATCGCTGAGGTTCCTCAGGTACGAGACCGGCGTCGGCCGCCCCTGGAAATGGGTGCGGATATAGCGCAGCTCGCGGATGAAATCGGCCGATTTCGAGATCCGGTCATAGGCCTCGCGGATCTCGCCGAAATGCGGCTCCAGCGGCGGCGGCAGTGTGGCGCCGCCATAGCTGCCGAAAAAGCCGTCGCGCGTCGGTGTGGTCTTCAGGTAGGTCACGTCGTTTTTTCCCTCTGTCCAGGCCCGGGCGCGATCTGACACCCTGCGCCCGCCGGTCTCAAGACGCGAAAGCGACACATCGGGCGGCGCGGGGCCCGGATTTTCCTTGCCCGACGGTCCGGGGCGCCTAGGCTCGATCCCGGAGAGGAGGCCTCAGGACAAAGGAGGAGGAAAGATGGGAAAGCGCGATCAGCTGATCGAGAAATACGCGCAGGATCTCAGGACAAGATACGGGATGGAGCCCGACATGGATCTGCTGACCAAGGTCACCATCGGCTGCGGCCCGGCGATCTACGATGCCGATGCCGAGGTCGTGGCGGCCACCCAGCCGGGCGAGATCGAGACCGTGCGCCGCAATTTCCTGATCCGCAAGCTGGGCCTGCCCGACGGCCCCGATCTGGACGAGGCGATCCAGGCCGCGATCGAGACCTATGGCGTCTCGAACCCGCACAAGTACCGTGCCGTGCTGTACTACATGCTGGTCCTGCAATTCGGGAAGGAACACATTTACGGCTAGTTCCCGCCGGACGAACCGCAACAGAGTCCGCCCTGTCCCGGAACTGTTTCCAGCAAGTCGTATAAAATGCCAGGGACATTGGGTTTGTGCAAAGGACGTGGTCGGCGTATGGTCAATTCATGCCCGCCAGGATGGCAGGGCCCTCATAGAATTCACGTGTGGTGCGCTAGGGTGCACGTGGGGTGATGGAGGGTTCTGCACTTGCGGAACCCTCCATTCATAACCTCCCGCTCCGGCTCTGCCGCATCGCCTCTGGCGGAACTGTCCGCCATGCCGGTTGTTCTCGTCTTGGGGGATATCGATCCCCCGGACGCTTAAACGACCGGAGAATTTCCCATGAAAGCTTCGCCCGTAGTGACATCGTTCCACGATGAGGCCACAGGCAGCCTGCAATACGTGGTCCACGACCCCGCCACCCGCGAGGGCGTCGTGATCGACCCGGTTCTCGATTTCGATCCGGCCGAGGCTCGCGTCACGACCGCCAATGCCGACAGGATTCTCGACCATGTCCGGTCCGAGGGGCTGAGGATCGGCTGGGTGCTCGATACCCATCCCCATGCCGACCATTTCTCGGCGGCGCATTACCTCGGCTACGCGCTGGGCGCGCGGCGGGGCATCGGCGCGCGGGTGACCGAGGTGCAGGCGCTCTGGCGCGATCTTTACAACCTGCCCGAGGCTTTCCCCGCCGATGGCCGCGACTGGGACCGGCTGTTTCGCGAGGGCGACGAGATCGCGCTTGGGCAGATGACGCTGCGGGTGCTGACGACGCCGGGCCATACGCTGGCCTCGGTCAGCTATCTCGTGGGCGATGCTGCCTTCGTGGCCGATACCTTCCTGCGGCCGGGTGCCGGGACCGCGCGGGCGGATTTTCCGGGCGGCAGCGCCTCGGTCCTCTACGACTCGCTCGGGCGGCTCTTGTCGCTTCCGGACGAGACGCGGCTGTTCATCGGCCATGATTATCCCGACGAGGGCGCGGCGGTTCAGCCGATGGCGACGGTGGCCGAGCAGCGCCGGAACGTGCATCTCGACGGCGCGACGCGCGAGGACTTTCTGAAGACCCGGCAGGCGCGCGATGCGACCCTTTCCTTGCCAGACCGGATGCTGGCCGCGTTGCAGGTCAACCTGCGCGGCGGCCGCCTGCCCGAGCCCGAGGATGACGGGCGGTCCTATCTCAAGATCCCGCTGAACCGGTTCTGAGCAGCGGGCGGGCGGTCAAAGCCCGCCCATCTCGCAGACGATCCGCCATTCCTCGTCGGTCACCGGCTGCACCGAAAGGCGCGAATTGTTGACCAGGACCATGTCGGCCAGCCGCGGCTCGGCCTTGCACATGTCCAGCGTGACGGGCCGGGGCAAGGGCGCGACCGCCTTGATGTCGACGCAGTCCCAGCGCGGATCGTCGGCCTTGCTGTCGGGATGGGCCTCGGCGATCACCTCGACGATGCCGACCACGGCCTTTTCGCTGAGCGAATGGTAGAAGAAGCCCCGATCGCCGATCTTCATGGCCCGCATGGTGTTGCGGGCCTGATAGTTGCGCACGCCGTCCCATTCCTCGCCGGTCGCGCCTTTCGCGACCTGATCGTCCCAACTCCAGGTGTTGGGCTCGGATTTGAACAGCCAGAAGGCCATCAGCCGACGACCTTCTTCCAGGCCTGCACAGAGACGCTTTCGAACAGGCCCGCCCCGGCATAGGGATCGTTCGTGGCCCAGGCCTCGGCCGCCGCCTTGTCCGCGACATCGAGGATCACCAGCGACCCGCACATGTCGCCCGCGTCGTCGAGGAAGGGCCCGGCCTGCGCCACGACGCCGGTCTCGGCGACATAGGCCAGATGCGCCTCGCGATTGGCCTTGCGGATCTCCAGATGGCCGGGCTTGTCCCGGCAGATCAGCGCGAAATACATGGTCATTCCTCCTTCAGGGGGCGGCTCAGCAGGATCTTGACCGCCTCTTCGATGCTGCGGCGGCCGTCGATGACCTGGGCGACGCTTTGGGTCACCGGCATGTCGATGCCGCGCGCCTTGGCGATGGCGGCGACGGCGCGGGCGGTGGCCGCGCCCTCGACGGTCACATCGGGGTCGAACCAGGCGTTCTGCCCCAGCGCCACGCCATAGCCGAAATTGCGCGACTGCTGCGAGGTGCAGGTCAGCACCAGATCGCCGAAGCCCGACAGCCCGGCCAGCGTCTCGGGCTCGGCGCCATAGCTTTGGGCAAAGCGCTGCATTTCGGCGAAGCCCCGGGTGATCAGCGCGGCCCGCGCGCTTTCGCCAAGCCCGGTGCCGATGACGATGCCCGCGGCGATGGCCATCACGTTCTTCAGCGCGCCGCCCAGCTCGGCGCCCACGGTATCGGTGCTGCGGTACAGCCTGAGCGTCGGCGTCGACAGCCGTTCCTGCAACGCGAGGCCCGCCTCGGGATCGGCGCAGGCCAGCGTCAGCGCGGTCGGCAGCCCGCGGGCGATGTCGGCGGCAAAGCTGGGGCCCGTCAGCACGGCCGGGACCACCTCGGGGCAGGTTTCGGCGATGATCGCGCTCGGTCCCCGCCCGGTGGCCAGATCGACGCCCTTGCAGCAGGCGACCATGTGCCGGGCCTTCAGCACCGGCCCGTAAGTGTCGAGAACGCTTGACAGCACCTGCATCGGCGTCGTCAGCAGGATCAGGTCGCACTCGGCGATATCCGCGATCCGGGCCGAGACAGAAACGTTTTCAGGCAGCTGAACCCCCGGCAGGCGCGGGTTTTCGTTGCGGCTGCGGATCTCTTCGGCAAAGGCGGCCTCATGCGCCCAGATGGTCGCCTTGCGCCCGGATTGCGCCAGCACGACGCCCAGCGCCGTGCCGAAGGCCCCTGCCCCCGCGATTCCGATCCTTGTCATGCCTTGGCTCCTTTCTTGCCGGCCCCGATCAGCGCGGGGCTTCTTTTGTCAAGCGGCCAGCGCGGCCGGGCGGCCAGCGCCATGTCGTCGCGGGCACCGAGGCGAAAGCGTTCAAGCCCGGCCCAGGCGATCATCGCGGCATTGTCGGTGCAAAGCGACAGCGGCGGCGCCACGAAGGGCAGCCCGGCCCTGTCGGCCAGATCCTCCAGCGCGGCCCGGATCGCGCGGTTCGCCGCGACCCCGCCCGCGACGGCCAGCGCGGTCGCCTCGGGACAGGCGGCCAGTGCCCGGGCGGCCTTGCCGGCCAGCACGTCGCGCACCGCGGCCTGAAACCCGGCGCAGAGATCGGCGCGGTCCTGCACCGTGATCCCGCCCTTTTCGGCGACGATCCGGTCCCGGGCGCGCAGCAGCGCGGTCTTCAGCCCTGAAAACGACATGTCGCAGCCTGGCCGGTCCATCAGAGGCCGCGGAAAGGCAAAGCGCGCCGGATCGCCGGTTTCGGCGGTGCGCTCGACTGCAGGGCCGCCGGGCTGGGGCAGCGCCAGCAGCTTGGCGGTCTTGTCGAAGGCCTCGCCCGGCGCGTCGTCGATGGTGCCGCCGATCCGGGCAAACTCCTCGGGACCCGACACCGCCAGGAACTGGCAATGCCCGCCCGAAGCCAGCAGCATCAGATAGGGAAAGTCCAGCCCGTCGGTCAGCCTGGGCGTCAGCGCGTGCCCGGCCAGATGGTTGACGCCGACCAGCGGCAGCCCGGTCGCGGCGGCGATCCCCTTGGCGACCATCACCCCCGAGAGGACCCCGCCGATCAGCCCCGGCCCCGCGGTGACCGCCACCGCGTCGAGATCGCCGAACCCCAGACCGGCCTCGGCCATTGCGCGTTCGACGCAAAGATCCAGCCGTTCGGCATGGGCGCGGGCGGCAATCTCGGGCACCACGCCGCCATAGGCCGCGTGCAGCGCGGTCTGGCCCTCGACCACCGAGGCCAGAATTTCCGGCCTTTCGCCCGCGCGCAGGCGCACCAGGGCGGCGGCCGTATCGTCGCAGCTGCTCTCCAGCCCCAGGATCGTCAGTGTGTCGGCCATGGCTCTGCCGTTGCGTACCCGTCGGTCGGCAGGTAACACCACGGGGACCACAGGCACAATCCCGCGAGGAGGTACGCCTTGCCCCAGCATCCGCCGCTGCTTCTCATGACCCGGCCCCGGGCCCAGTCGGACCGCTTTGCCGACGCGTTCGTTCAGAGGTTCGGCACAGGCATCGCGATCCGCACGGCGCCGGTGCTTGACATCGTGCCGCGCACCGATCCGGTCTTGCTCGACGGTTTCGCGGGGGTGCTGTTCACGTCCGAGAACGGGGTCGCCGCGCTTGCGGCCGTCAATGGCGACCGGAGCCTGCCCGCCTATTGCGTGGGCGAGCGCACCGCCGATGCCGCCCGCGCCGCCGGGTTCCGCGCCACCGCGGCCGAGGGCACCGCGGCCTCGATGATCGCGCATTTCACCGCGCGGCCGCCGAAGGGGCGGCTTTTGCACCTGCGCGGCGAACATGCCCGGGTCGAGCTGGCCGAGGCGCTCAGTGCCATCGGCATCCCCACCGAGGAACGCATCGTCTACGCGCAGGAGGCCCTGCCCTTCCCGCCCGGGATCCTGGCCGAGATCGAGGCCGCGCCGCTGGTCCTGCTGCCGCTTTTCTCGCCCCGCTCGGCCCGGTTGGTGGCCGAGCGGCTGCGCGGATCGGGGGGGCGTCTGGCTCTGGTGAGCATGAGTGCCGCGGTCACGGCCTCCTGGGACGGGCCGGACCCGGTGGCCCTGATCGAGGCCGACCGGCCCGACGGCCCGGCGATGATGGACGGTCTGGCTGCGGTAATGGGCGCCGTGGGGGTGCCTTGAGGCCGTAACGGCGAGTCTTTAATGTGTGAGGCGGTGCGCGACGCGCGGTCTGAGACGAAGCGAATCGAAAGGCGGGTTCCCGTGGCTAAAACCGAAGACGAAACCGATTCCCTGGATACCAAGCCGTCGCATCCCGAAGGCGGACAGGAGCCCGGCGAAGGCCGGCTGGAAGCGGCCATCCGCACGGCGCGCGACCGCGATGAGGCGGACGAGCCGGTCGCCGACAGCCCCGAGCGCGCCGACGCGCCCTCCGAGGCCGCGCCCGTTCAGGACGAGGCGCCGGAAGAAAAGCCAATCGAAACGACACCGGAACCCGAGGCCCCGGCCGCTGGACCGGCCCCTGCTCCGTCCAAGCCGGGCCTGATCGGAGCGGTTTCCCCGGTTCTGGGCGGCATTCTGGCCGCGGGCATCGGCTTCGTCACCGCGCAATATATCCAGCCCGAGGGCTGGTCCTTCCCGGGCACCAGCGCCGGGCTGGGCGAGACGGGCATGGCGGCCCTGACCGCCAATGGCGACCGGCTCGACCGGATCGAGACCGCGCTGAACGGCCTGTCTGCGGGCGGCGGCAGCGAGGCGCTGGCCGGGCAGATCGACGCGCTTCAGACCGAGATCGGCAAGATCGCCGAGCAGGTCGCCGGGATCGACGCGCGCGTGACCGAGCTTGCCAATTCTCCGGCCGCAGCGGCCAGCGGCGAGGCGGCGGCCGCGCTCAAGGCCTATGAGGATCAGATTGCGCAGATGCGCGAGCAGAATGCCGAGCTCAGCGCCTCTGTGCAGCAGGTGGCCGAGAAGGCCGAGGCCGATATCGGCGCGGCGATGGACCGGGCCGCCCAGGTCGAGGCGCGCGGTGCCCTGATGCGGATCGACGCGGCGCTGGCCGACGGCTCGCCCTTTGCGCCCGCGCTGGGCCAGTTCGGGTCGATCGAGGTGCCCGAGGCACTGACGGCGGTGGCCGACAGCGGCGTCGCCACCCTGCCCGAGCTGCAATCAGAATTTCCGGCGGCGGCCCGGGCCGCGCTTGAAACCTCGCTCAAGGAGCAGGCCGCGGGCGGTGTCGGGGACAGGTTCAAGGCCTTCGTGCGCAGCCAGCTGGGCGTGCGCTCGCTGACGCCCAAGGAGGGCGACGATGCCGACGCGATCCTGTCGCGGGCCGAGGCGGCGCTGCGCAAGGACGATCTGGGAACGGCGCTGTCCGAACTCGACGGGCTTGATGCCGAGGCCAAGGCCGAGATGTCGGACTGGATCGGTGCCGCCCGTGCCCGCGCCAATGCCGTGGAGGCCGCGCAGAGCCTCGAGCAAACGCTGAACAGCAACTGAGGACGCGCGAAACATGCTCTGGTCCCTTCTCAAGATCCTCTTCTTCGTGATCCTCGTCGCCGCGCTTGCCTATGGGGCCGGCATCCTGATGGAGACGGGACCGGGCCTCAGGGTCGCGGTCGCGGACATGGAATTCGTGCTGGGCCCGCTGCAGGCGGTGATCCTGGCGCTGCTGACCGTGGTCGGCGTCTGGCTGCTGCTGCGCGTCGCCGGGTTCCTGGTGGCGCTGGTGCGCTTCCTGAACGGCGACGAAACCGCGATCAGCCGCTATTTCAGCCGCTCGCGCGAGCGTCGCGGGTTTCAGGCGCTGGCCGACGGCATGCTGGCACTCGCTTCGGGCGAGGCGCGGCTGGCGATGTCGAACGCCGCCAAGGCCGAACGCTTTCTGCGCCGGCCGGACCTGACCAACCTGCTGTCGGCCCAGGCGGCCGAGATGCTGGGCGACAAGGGCCGGGCCCGCGACATCTACAAGAAGCTTCTGGGCGACGACCGCACCCGTTTCGTGGGCGTGCGCGGGCTGATGAAACAGAAGCTTGCCGAGGGCGACACGGAAACCGCGATCAAGCTGGCGGAAAAGGCCTTCGTGCTGAAGCCGCGCCATGCCGAGACCCAGACCACGCTGTTGCAATTGCAGGCCAATGCCGAAGACTGGAAGGGCGCGCGCAAGACGCTGAACGCGAAACTCCGGCACGGCAATATCCCGCGCGACCTGCACCGGCGCCGCGATGCGGTGCTGGCGGTTTGCGAGGCGCGCGATCTGATGGTCGATGGCGACGAGCCGCGCGCCCGCGACCTGTCGATCGAGGCCAACAAGCTGTCGCCCGACCTGGTGCCCGCCGCGGTGATGGCGGCCCGGGCCTATCACGCGCAGGGCCGCGAAAAGCAGGCGGTGCGGGTGCTGCGCCGCGCCTGGGAGGCTCAGCCCCATCCCGACATCGCCGCGGCCTTCGCCGAACTGGTGCCCGACGAGACCCCGCAGGACCGGATTTTGCGTTTCGGCCAGCTGACCGATGTTCGGCCCGACGATCCCGAAACCCGGATGCTGACGGCCGAACTGGCCATCGCCGCCGAGGATTTCCCGGCCGCCCGCAAGGCGCTGGGCGATCTGGCCGACACCGCGCCGACGGTGCGCGCGCTGACCCTGATGGCGGCGATCGAGCGCGGTCTGGGCTCTGACGACGAGGTCGTGCGCGGCTTCCTGGCCAAGGCGCTGGGCGCTCCGCGCGGCCCGCAATGGGTTTGCGACAGCTGCGCCACGGTCCAGCCGGCCTGGGCGCCGGTCTGCGGCCATTGCGGCGGGTTCGACACGCTGGCCTGGAAGCCCGCGCCCGCGAACCAGGCGGCGCTGGCCGGGGCGTCGGACATGCTGCCGCTGCTGGTCGGCGGCGGTCTGGAAAAGTCGGTGGAGTAGGACAAAAAGGGTCTACACACCCTCCCGCGAGGGTGCTAAAGACCCCGCCACAGTGCCGGTGTAGCTCAGCTGGTAGAGCACGTCATTCGTAATGATGGGGTCGGGGGTTCGAGTCCCTTCACCGGCACCACTGATCGCAAAGAGGGTCGGCAGGTTTGGTCCCGCCGACCCTCTTTTCGTTTTCGCGCTCGCGCCGTGAATTGCCCCGTCCAGGGGAACCGCTCGGCCTTGCTGCTTCGAGGTTCCCGAGGCAGAGGATGCAGAGGCCGCCGGGCATTGTGCCGCGCGGCCAAGCGGAACGGAGGCGCGGCCATGAGCGACAGGGCAGGAATGCAGGAGGCTGCGCCGGAGCAGGCGGCCGAAAGGCTTCCCGCGCTGGTGGTGGGCGCGGGTCCGGCGGGCCTGATGGCGGCCGAGGCGCTGGGCGCGGCGGGCGTGCCGGTCGTCATCGCCGAGGCACTGGCCGCGCCCGCCCGCAAGTTCCTGATGGCGGGAAAATCGGGATTGAACCTGACCAGGGCTGAACCGTTCGAGCCCTTTCTGGCGGCCTATGCCGAGGCCGCGCCGCGGCTTCGGCCTATGCTTGAGGCGTTCGGCCCGGGCGAGGTCTGTCGCTGGGCCGAGGGGCTGGGCCAGCCGGTCTTTGCGGGCAGCACCGGCCGGGTCTTTCCGACCGCGATGAAGGCCTCCCCGCTCCTGCGGGCCTGGCTCGGGCGGCTCGCGGGACAGGGGGCGCAGCTCCGGCGGCGCTGGCACTGGGGCGGCTGGGACGGCGACGCCTCGGTCTTCGAGACGCCCGAGGGGCCGCGTCGGATGGCGGCCGGGGTCACGATCCTGGCCTTCGGCGGGGCGAGTTGGGCCAGGTTGGGGTCGACCGGGGCCTGGGCCGGGCCGCTTGCACAGGCAGGGTTGCCGCTGGCGCCCTTCGCGCCCGCCAATGTCGAGCTCAAGGTCGACTGGTCGGGGCCGATGGCCCGCCATTTCGGGCTGCCGGTCAAGGGCGTGGCGCTGCGGGCCGGCGCCGGGCCCTGGCACCGGGGCGAGTTCGTGATCTCGGCGCGCGGGCTCGAGGGCGGGGGCATCTATGCGCTGTCCCGGCCGCTGCGCGACGGGGCGCCGCTGGTCGCCGACCTGCTGCCTGACCGGACGCCCGACTGGGTGGCGGACCGGCTGTCGCGGCCACGCGGCAAGGCGAGCCTTTCGAACCATCTGCGCAAGGCGCTGGGGCTCGACCCGGCGCGGCTGGCGCTGCTGATGGAATTCGGCCGCCCGCTGCCCGAAGGGCCCGCACTGGCGGCGCGGATCAAGGCGCTGCCCATCGCCCATGCCGGGCCGCGCCCGATCGACGAGGCGATCTCGACCGCGGGCGGGCTGATGTGGGAGGCGCTCGATCCCGACCTGATGCTGACCGCGCGGCCTGGGACCTTCGCGGCCGGAGAGATGCTGGACTGGGAGGCGCCGACCGGCGGCTATCTGCTGACCGCTTGCCTGGCGACCGGCCGCTGGGCCGGGCAGGCGGCCGCGCGGCGGCTGGCGCGCTGAGCCCTCAGGCGGCCTGGGCGCGCCGGTAGGCGGGGCGGGTGCGCATCCGGGCCAGATACTCGGCCAGCCGGGGCTGGGTGATCGGGAAATGCGCGGCCTCGGCCCAGTCGCCGCAATGGGTCAGGATGATGTCCGGCACGGTCATCTCGGGACCCAGCAGGAACGGCCCGGGGCCCATGCGCCCGACCAGCACTTCCTGGCTGCGGGTGAATTCCCATTTCAGGCTGTCCTTGATCGCCGATTGCCGCAGCTCTTCGGGCAGCACGAAACTGTGCCGCGCCGCCATCCACAGCGCCGAGTCGAATTCGTCCAGCAGGAACTGAGTCATGCTGTCCTGAATGGCGCGCTCGATGGTGCCCGCCTGCTGCGTCATCTGCCCGTGCCGGTCGGCCAGAAAGGTCAAAATCGCGGTCGAATCGAGGATCGGCACCCCGTCGGCGATCAGCACCGGCACCTTGCCCGCGGGATTGAGCGCCACCACATCCTCGGACCGGGGCAGCGCGGGCACATGCTCGTAGTCGAGCCCCAGTTCCTCCATCAGCCACAGCACCCGCCGTGCGCGACTGTTGCCGCTGCCAATGACCCGATACATCGCCACATCCCCCTTGGCACGTTCCTCAGGGGTTCCAGCAAATCGCGGCGCGGTCAAGCGCGCCGCGACGCCAGAACCGCCAGCTTGACGAGGCTGCGTTCGATCAGGGCCATCTGCGGGGCGCGCTGGGACGAACGGAGCTGCAGGTCGGTGTCAAGCAGCAGCCCCAGCGCCTGTTCCAGCCGGTGCATGCCCCAGCCCTGCGCCTGCCGCACCATCCGGTCGCGCGCCTTGAAATGGACCGGCGGGCGCAGCCGGTTGATGCCCGAGGCTGCGCCGTCGGGATCGGCGGCGGCGGCGTGCAACTGGCGGAAATGCCGGGTCGCGGCGATGCAAAGCGTGACCGGCGCCATCCCCTGCGCCTGCAACCGGCGCAGCAGCGGGCCGATCTCGGCGGTCTTCGCCTCGGCCACCGCATGGATCAGAGCATCGGCCTCGGCCTCGGTCGAACGCGGCGCACAGGCGGCCACGTCCTCGGGCGTCAGCGGCGCGGGATCGTTCAGCTTGTAAAGCGCGACCTTCTCGACGGTCTGGCGGAAATCGCCGGGATCGAGCGCGGTGGCCAGATCGAGAAGCGTCCCCATCGCCGCGCGGTCGACCGTCCCCAGCCCGGCTTCGGCCAGCATCGCCTCGATCTCGGGGCGGCCGGGCGGGTCGTCGTAGATGCCGATGGCATAGGCCTCGGGATGGGCTTCGAACGCTTTCCGAAGCGCCGATTTCGGTGGCAGTTGGCGCGCGGTCAGCACGATCTGCGCGTCGCCCTTCTGCCAGTCGGCCAGCGCCCCGAGGATCCGGTCGGCCAGCGCATCGGTCGCCTCGTCCAGGAAGACCACGCGAGGCCCGGGAAAGAAGCCGCGCGCCTTGACCGCATCGGTCAGCGCCGCCGGGTCGGCGCGCAGGTCGGCGGCGGACAGCCGGGTGAGCCGCATCTCTTCCTCGGCATTCGGGCCCAGAAGGGCGGCGATCACCTGCTGGCGCTTCAGCGCCACGCGCATCGCGTCATTGCCATAGATCAGAAGCCCCGCGCGATCCGGCTCGGGCCGGGCGAAATACCCCGTGGCCTCCCGTGGGGAAAGCTTCATTGCGCCCAGGTGCCGGAGGTAGCGAGAAGCCGCGTCACCACTTCATCGGCGAGAATGACCATCAGCCGCCGGTAGGCGTCCCGCTCGGCGGCGCGGGTCGCGACCGTGCTGCCGGTCGCCGAATAGGCGGTGAAGGACGCGACCTCGCCCGATTGCACCACCTGCCCGCTGTCGAGATCGCGCAGCTGGAAGCCGACCCGCCCGGTGATGTTGTAGCGGGTGGTGTCCTGCTCGGCGGTGACGCCGAGGCCTTCGCTTTCGGTGTCGATGCTGTAGGCCAGCCGCCAGCGGGGCGCCTCGGCCCGGCCAAGCCGGGTCTCGAGCTCTTCGACCAGCAGGAAGCCCACCACCGAGTCGGGCGCATCGACCGCGATCCTGCCGCGCAGCCCGTCGGCCGGGCCGCCGGGCCCGTAGACCGGACGAAAGCCGCAGCCCGCCAGGGCGAGCCCCGCGGCGGTCAGCCCGGATACGAGAAAGGCGCGGCGGTCAGACGACGACATTGACGATGCGGCCCGGGACGACGATCAGCTTCTTCGGGGCGCCGCCATTCAGCGCCTTGATCACAGCATCGTCGGCGAGCACCAGCTTTTCAACCTCTTCCTTGGGCATGTCCCTGGCCACCTGGATCTCGGACCGGCGCTTGCCGTTGATCTGGATCGGCAGCGTCACCGTATCCTCGACCAGCATCGCCGGATCGGCCTTGGGCCAGGGCGCCTCGGCCGCCAGCCCGGGATTGCCCAGCGCCTCCCAGACCTCTTCGGCCAGGTGCGGGGTCATCGGCGCCATCAGCTGCGCCATGACCGTCGCGGCCTCTCGTCGCGCGGCAAGGGAGGCCGTGGATTTGGCCAGGGTATTGGTAAAGGCGTAAAGTTTTGCCACCGAGGTATTGAAGCCGAAACTTTCGATACCCATTGTCACATCGTGGATGGTTTTGTGCAGGGCGCGGCGGAGGGCCAGGTCGTCTCCCCCCCTTTCGGCCGCGCCCGGGCCGTTCGCATCGGCTGACGCGGCTGCCGGCGCCTCTTCCTCATAGGCCGCGATGCCGCCGCCGTTCATCTCTTCGACAAGGCCTTCGGCAATGCGCCAGACCCGGCCCAGATGCCGGAACGCCGCCTCGGCGCCCGCCGCCGTCCATTCGACGTCGCGTTCGGGCGGGCTGTCGGACAGCACGAACCAGCGCGCGGTATCCGCCCCGAAGGCCTGGATGATGTTGACCGGGTCGACGACGTTCTTCTTCGATTTCGACATCTTGGCCGAGGGGACCGCCCTAATACGCAGGCGAGGGTCTAGTTCCCGAAAGAACTCTTCGAGATCTTCTTGGGACGTCGAATTAGGGTAGCGCTCTTCAAAGAGTTGCCGTGGAACGGCTACGCGACCTAGAGGAAAGGAGCCTCGAAACTCTTCGAGAACATCACCCTTTAGGTCAAAAGCAATCACCTCTTCAGGAAGAAAATAGCGAGAGCGGAAGGTGTGAACGGGATGATCAGCTGGCTGGGGCTGTGTCATGCCAATATATTCTTGCCCCTGAAAAGCTTCTCTGACCTCATAGATCTCGTGCGTCACCATGCCCTGGGTGAACAGCGCATCGAAGGGCTCGATTGCCTTTTTCGGCAGATGGCCGGTGATCTGCATCGCCCGGGCGAAGAAGCGCGAATAAAGCAGGTGCAGGATCGCATGTTCGATCCCGCCGATATACTGGTCGACATTCATCCAGTAGTCGGCCTCGGCCATCTTGGTCGGGGTGGCCGCGTGGGGTGCCGTGAAGCGCGCGAAATACCAGGACGAATCGACGAAAGTATCCATCGTGTCGGTTTCGCGCTTCGCGGGCTTGCCGCAGCTCGGGCAGGCACAGTCCCGCCAGGTCGGGTGCCGGTCCAGCGGGTTGCCGGGCTGGTCGAAGGTCACGTCGTCGGGCAGGCGGACCGGCAGGTTTTCCTTCTTCTCGGGCACCACGCCGCACTCGGGGCAATGCACCACCGGAATCGGGCAGCCCCAGTAGCGTTGCCGCGACAGGCCCCAGTCGCGCAGGCGGAACTTGGTCACGCCCTGGCCGATGCCTTTCCCTTCGCAATGGCGAATCGCGGCCTCGATGGCCTCTTCGCCGCTGGCGATCTCGTCCCAGGCAAAGGCTTTCAGCCAGCGGACCCTTTCGGGCTTCGCCGGTACGAAAGCCTCGGTGCCGACCGGCGTGCCGCCGTCCAGCGCCACGAAGGTGTCGATCACCGGAAGACCGTATTTCCGCGCGAAATCGAGGTCGCGCTGGTCATGCGCCGGGCAGCCGAAGATGGCGCCGGTGCCGTAATCCATCAGGATGAAGTTGGCGATGTAGACCGGCAGTTCCCACGTCTCGTCAAAGGGATGGCGCACGGTCAGCCCGGTGTCGAAGCCCTTCTTCTCGGCCTTTTCCAGCTCTTCTTCCGAGGTGCCCATGCGGCGGCACTCGGCGCAGAAGGAAGCGACCTCGGGGTTCTCGGCCTCCAGCGCCTTGGCCAGCGGGTGATCGGGCGAGATGCCCAGAAAGCTTGCCCCCATCAGCGTGTCGGGCCGGGTGGTATAGACCTCGACCCGGTCGAAGCCCGAAGGCGCGTCGACCAGATCGAAGCCCATCTGCAACCCGCGGCTGCGGCCGATCCAGTTGCGCTGCATCAGCTTGACCTTCTCGGGCCAGTTGTCGAGCCCGTCCAGCGCCTCCAGCAGCTCCTCGGCGAAATCCGAGATCTTGAAGAACCATTGCGTCAGCTCGCGCCGTTCCACCGGCGCGCCCGACCGCCAGCCCTTGCCCTCGATCACCTGCTCGTTGGCCAGAACGGTCATGTCGACCGGGTCCCAGTTCACGGTCGCGTTCTTGCGATAGACCAGCCCCGCGCCCAGCATGTCGATGAACATCGCCTGCTGCTGGCCGTAATATTCGGGATCGCAGGTGGCGAATTCGCGCGACCAGTCGATGCTGAGGCCCAGCGGCTTCATCTGCGCGCGCATGTCGGCGATGTTGCCATAGGTCCAGTCCTTGGGATGGCCGCCCCGCTCCATCGCGGCGTTCTCGGCGGGCATCCCGAAGGCGTCCCAGCCCATCGGGTGCAACACGCTGAACCCGCAGGACATCTTGTAGCGCGCGACCACGTCGCCCATCGTGTAGTTGCGCACATGGCCCATGTGGATGCGCCCCGAGGGGTAGGGGAACATCTCGAGCACGTAGTATTTCGGCCGGGCTTCGTCGCGGGTGGCGGCGAAGGTGCCGCCCGCCTCCCATGCGGATTGCCATTTCGGCTCGATCTCGGCTGGGGTGTAGCGCGCCATGTCTTGCGGTCCTCGGTGCTTCGTTTGCGGGCGGTCGGTGCGGGGTACGGCGATGTCAATAGTCGCGCAGGCGCAAGGCGTCCAGAGCCGCCTGCGCCACGTGGCCGTATCAAGCCCGCATGTCCGGGCGGGCTTCGGAAGAAGGCTAGAGCCGGCTGTCGCGGACGCGAAGCTGGCGGGCGCGGGTCAGGATCGCGTCCTCGACGGCGCGCACGGTTTCCTGGCTGACGGCGCCGCCCTTCGATTGCAGCGACACCTTCAGCGACCGCGCATCGAGCGCGGGGTCCTGCACATAGACGGTGGCACGATAGGCCCGACCGCCGCCGGGCGGGGTGCCGTAATCGGTCGCGATCACGCCGGTAAAGGGATCGACCGACCGAATCGGCAGGAAGTTCAACACTTCCAGCGAGGCCTGCCAGAGGTACTTGTTGACCTCGACGGTCACATTGGGGTCGTCACTGTTGAACAGATCCCAGACCGACGACGACGTCTTGCGCTCGCGTTCGACTTCGGCCATCGGCGTGTTCTCGTACTGAGCATCCAGATTGGCCTGCCGCGCCTCGGGGCTGGAACTGCCGCCGAACCATCCGCCGCCGCAGCCCGAAAGACCGGCCGTTGCCACGGCGATCAGCGCCACGCGCGAGAAGCTGGAAACGGTCATTCTCACTATCCCCTTCGATCCTTTTCGGGTCTTTACCGGAGGCATGGAAAGCCGACAAGGTTTTTCCCTTTTCAAAGGCTCGTTTGCGCGCGCGTCCCGCGGCAAGGCCGACAGCGGGTGCGGCAGGCTGTTCCGAGGCCCGCCGGGGCAGGACCCGCTGTGTGGCATCGCTGCATCAATCGGGCGGAGCGTTCGCGGTCCCGGACCGTGTTCCTTGCAATTCAGGGGGGGAGGAGCGACACCACCAACATACTCAGTTCGGGGCTCCGGCCTGAGGTGCATCTAGAAACGAATGAGGGAAAACCATGAAAAAGGTTCTCTTCGCGACCACCGCGCTGGTTGCCTCGGCCGGCTTCGCTGCGGCTGACATCACCTTCTCGGGCTCGGCGGAAATGGGTATCGTCGGCGGCGGCAAAGACGCCCCGGGCGTCAGCACTTTTGTCGGTAACGGCGACGACTCCACCACCGAATTCAACAACGACTTCACCCTGACGGTCGTCGGCTCGGGCCAGACCGACAGCGGCCTGTCCTTCGGGATCTCGGTCGACTTCTCGACCGAAGCCGAGCCGAACGCAAACGGCAACGTCACGCTCGACAACGAAGCCGTGTTCATCTCGGGCGACTTCGGCACCCTGACCCTGGGTGAAATCGACGGCGCCGTCGACAAGCGCCTGACCGAAGCCCACAACGCTGTCGGCCAGTACAGCATCGGCGACGACGAAACCGTTCACGCCGGCTACCAGGGCTCGTATGGCGACGCCGCCTACGACAACCAGATCCTGCGCTACGACTACGCCTTCGGCGACTTCGGCTTCTCGGCGTCGATGGAACTGAACGACGACGACAGCGGCACCGACGACGCCGACAACGGCTACGCCCTGGCGATCAGCTACAACACCGACATGGGCGGCGTTGGCCTCGGCTTCGGCCTCGGCTACCAATACCTGGAAGCTGGCCTCGGCGGCTGGGCTCCGGGCAACCTGGAAGACTACACCACTCTGACTTGGGCCGCTGGCACCGAAGTCGACATCATTGCCGCGACCGTGTCGGCCGACTTCAACAACGGCTTCAAAGCCGGGTTCGAATACTCGAACTACGATCCGAGCGGCGCTGGCAACTCGGATATCGACCACTATGCGGTCGGCCTGGGCTACACCATGGACGCGCTGTCGGTGGGCGTGAGCTACGGCAAGTTTGAAGCCGACATCGGCGATGCCGATGGCTGGGCTCTGACTGCGGCCTACGATCTGGGCGGCGGCGCCGCGATCGTCGCTGGCTACAGCGACTCGGACGTGGACAATGTGGACGGCGACTTCGAGACCTACTCGCTCGGCGTTGCGATGTCCTTCTAAGTCCAACCGGACTTCGAATTGGGAAGAGCGGGCCTTCGGGTCCGCTCTTTTCATTTGCGGGGCGGCGTTCGGCGCCCGGCGCGAAATCGACAAGGCGGCGGCGGCGTGCTACCCCGGCCCCGACACCGCCCCGGAAGGAGTTCGACCATGCTGCCGCTGAGCCAGACCGAGACGAAGCGCCGCTTCGACGAGGCGCAGCGGCTGCAGCGCGCGGGCCGGATCGAGGCGGCCGAAGCGGCCTATCGCGCGCTTCTCGACGGTCAGCCCGGACTGGCCGAGGCCGCGGTCCAGCTTGGCAGGATCGCTTTGGCACGCGGTGCCGCGGACGAGGCCGCCGCCCGGTTCGAAACGGCGCGCAAGGCCCGGCCCGCCGAGGCTGCGATCTGGCAGATGGAGGCCGGGGCGCTGGCCCGGCTTGGCGATCCCGCCCGGACCACGCGCTTTCTGAAGGCCGCGCGCAAGGCAGGGCTGCCCGCGGCGCTGCTTTCGACGCTCGAGGCCCGGCTTGCCCCCGCGAAAGGCGGCGCCCCGCTTGGGTCGGCGCCGCCGCAGGCAGCCGAGGCGGTGCTGGCCGCGTTGCGCGCGGGCCGCCCCGGCGAAGCCGAACGGCGCGCCGAGGCCCTGACCCGGGCGCATCCCGATTCGGCGGTGGCCTTTGCCCTGCTGGCCGCTGCCCGGGTCGATCAGGGCAAGACCGCCGCGGCCCGCGCGAGCTTTGAGGCGGGGCTGGCGCTGGCGCCCGACTACCCCGAATTGCGCAGTGGGCTCGGTCGGCTTCTGGTCCGGACCGGCGACGTGGCGGCGGGCGTCCGGCACCTGGAGGCCGCACTGGCGCGCGCGCCGAAGAACCCGCTGACGCTGGTCGCGCTGGGCGAGGGGCTCGCCCGGCTCGGGCGGAAGGCCGAGGCCGAGGCGGCGCTTCGCCGGGCGGTGGCGGCCGAGCCCCGTTATCTCGACGGGCATCTGGCACTGGCGCATCTGCTGATGGAGACCGGAGACCCGGCGGCGGCCGAGAAAGTCCTGGAGGCCGCGATGGCGGCCGGGCATGACCGCGCCATCGTCCGTGTCCGCCTGGCCGAGGCGCAGGCCAAGCAAGGCCGCACCGAGACCGCGCGGGGCAGTTTCGACGCCGCGATTGCGGCCGAGCCGGGTCTGGCGCTGGGCTACAGTCTGCGCGGCATGCTGCTGCAATCGCTGGGTGAGTTTGCCGCCGCCGAGGCGGATTTCCGGCAGGCCATCGCGCTGGAGCCCCGCAACGGCGAGCATTACCGGACCATGCTGGCCACCTACAAGGTGACGCCCGAAGATCCTCTGCTGGCCCGGATGGAGGCGCTTTTCGCCGATCCGGCGCTGGGTGACGAAAGCCGGATGCATCTGGGATTCGCGCTGTCGCGCGCGATGGAGCAGATCAAGGCGCATGACCGGGTCTTCACCTATCTTCGGCCCGCCAATGACCTGATGCGGGCGCGGCATCCCTATGACATCGCCGAACGCCGGGCCGAGATCGACGCGGTGATGGCCGCCTTCGAGGGCACCGATTTTTCTGAGCGAAAAATCGAGGGCGTCGCGGAGTACGCGCCGATTTTCGTCACCGGCATGCCCCGCTCGGGCACCACTCTGGTCGAGCAGATCGTGGCCAGTCATTCGCGGGTCACGGGCGGCGGCGAAATCGTCTATGTGGCGGCCGAGGCGATGAAGCTGCTGCAGGGGACGGACGGATTGCGGCCGCTCGACCGGATCGGCGATGCCGAGATCGCGGCGCTGGGCCATCGCATCGAGACAGAGTTCCGGAGCCGGTTTCCGGGGTCGGATCTGGTGAGCGACAAGTCGATCCAGACCTATATGGTGGCCGGGCTGGTCCGGCTGGCGCTGCCCCGCGCCCGGATCGTGGTCGTGCATCGCGATCCGCGCGACATCTGCCTGTCGATCTACAAGAACATGTTTGCCGAGGGCACGCACCGCTACGCGACCAACCTGCGCGATCTGGGGCTGTACTACCGGATGTTCCTCGAGATGATCGCTTTCTGGCGCAGGAAGCTGCCCGGCGATCTTTACGAGATCCGCTATGAGGACCTGATCGCCGATCCCGAGACCCAGGCCCGGGCGCTGGTCGCGGCCTGCGGTCTGGACTGGCAGGACAATTGCCTGAATTTCCACAAGACCGAGCGCCGGGTGGCGACGCTGAGCCTCGCCCAGGTGCGGCAGCCGATCTATGCCACCTCGATGAAGGCCTGGCAGCGGCATGCCGACGAGCTGGCCGAGCTGACCGAGGCGCTGGGCGATGCAATCGGAGACGACAATGGGGCTTGAGGATATTCGCGCGCGGCTGGCAAAAGCGGAACGGGCGGCCGGGCGCGCGCCCGGGTCGGTGACGTTGATCGCCGTCTCGAAGGTGCAGCCGCTGGAGCGGGTCGAGGCGGTGCTGGAGGAGGGCCAGCGCATCTTCGGCGAGAACAAGGTGCAGGAGGCCGCGGGCAAGTGGCCGACCTTTCGCGAGCGGTTCGCAGGGGTCGAATTGCACCTGATCGGCCCGCTGCAAAGCAACAAGTCGCGGCAGGCGGTTGAGCTTTTCGATGCGATCCACTCGCTCGACCGGCTCAGGCTGGCCCGGCGGCTGGCCGATCACGCGCAGGAGCGGGGCGGCTGCCCGGATCTCTTCGTCCAGGTGAATACCGGGGAGGAGGCGCAGAAGGCTGGGGTGCTGCCCACCGAGGCGGATGCCTTTGTCGCCGAATGCCGGGGGATGGATCTGCCGGTGCGGGGGCTGATGTGCATTCCGCCGGTCGAGGAGACGCCATCCCTGCATTTCGCGCTTCTGGCGAAGATCGCGGCGCGGAACGGGCTTTCGGGCCTTTCCATGGGCATGAGCGACGATTTCGAACAGGCTGTCGCGCTGGGGGCGACGCATGTGCGCGTGGGCAGCGCGATCTTCGGCGCCCGCAGCTACAGCTGAACGGGCGGCCGATTTTTCTGCGAAAAATCGCGTCCGGCGCGGATCCGAGCCGCTGCCGACCATATCCCGACTTCGGCGCTGGCGATGGAACGGTCACTTGCCCCACCATGTATGTTATACTATATCGTATAATATAGTGTATCATCCGAGTGCCAAATGGCCGACCGCCTTCCCGTAACCGTCCTTTCCGGTTTTCTCGGGGCCGGAAAGACCACGCTCCTCAACCATGTGCTGAAAACCCGTGAGGGCCGCCGGATGGCGGTGAACCGCGCCCGGATCAGGGCCCTGCTCGACCGGTGGATGGTGCCCGAGACGCGGTTCTACCCGGAAGCCGGGGCGCGGCCACCCGACCCGTTCTCGCACTGGGGCCGTCGGGCGTGACCGGCAACGCGAGCAGTCCGTTGCGGCGAAGGCGGCGGCATTGCCCGATGGCGGCGCATGATCGCCTGCCTGCCCCGGCCCGGGCCTGGGTGGCCCGGGCGGTTTTGCCTTGGAGCGCCGCCTCGGTCGCGCGGATCTGGGCACGCGCCCTGGCCGAGACCGGGTCGGAAGCCGAAGCGCTGGCCCGCCTCGACGCGGCCGAGCGGGCGACGCTCGACCGCGAGGCGGGCGCCCTGAGGCGCTGACCTTTCCCGCTCTGTCGAGACGTCGTGAACCGTACCTGCTTGCCTCTGCCGGGCGAAACCTTATCTTCCTAATCATTAGCAGGGTAATTAAAGGCGATCCGGCGATGCAGGCCGTTCAGAAGACGTTTCTGCCCGAGGTGTTCCGGCTGGTGCGGGGGATCCGCAAGCGGTTCAATGCGCGCGCCACCGCGCTTGACATGACCTATGCGCGGGCACAGGCGCTGGTCACCATCGCCGGTTGCGAGGGGCTGACCCAGGTCGAACTGGCCGAGCGGCTGGATATCCGGACGCCCTCGATGAACCGCACCCTCGATGCGCTCGAGGCGGCGGGTCTGGTCGAACGTCGCTTCTCGGCCGAGGACAAGCGGGTGCGCTGCCTCTATCTGACGGCGGACGCCCGTCGGCAGGCGCGAGATGTCACGGAGTTCACCGACGATCTGCGGCGAGAGGTCTATCGCGGCATCGATCCCGACGAGCTTGACCGGGCGCTGGCGACGATCCGCAAGATCCAGCGGAACCTCGATGCGATGGGCGCCCGTTGAGCGAGACGCCGCCATCCGCCCCTCCCGTGCCAGAACCTCCGCCTTTCGTGCCGAAACCGCTGCCGCTGGCCCTGGCCTATATCGGCGCCTCGCTTTTCATCGGCGTCTCGCAGTCGCTGGGGCAGGGCTTTCTGGCGGCCAATATCCCGACGTTGGCCGGCGAGCTTGGCGCCACCCAAAGCCAGACTTCCTGGCTGATCGTGGCCTTCATGGCCCCGCGCGCTTCGTTGCCGCTGATGCTGATCAAGATCCGGGCGCAATACGGGCTGCGCCGCTTTGCCGAAGTGTCCATCGCGCTTTATGCGGCGGTGGCGCTTCTGAGCCTGCTGACCGTCGATCTGCGCTCGGCGCTGGCGGTCGAGCTGCTGTCGGGGATCTCGGCGGCGCCCTTGTCGACGCTGGCCATCCTCTATGCGCTGGAACCGCTGCCGCAGCGGCTGAAGATGAGGCTGGGCCTGCCATGCGCGCTGACCTTCATGTCGCTCGGCATGCCGCTGGCGCGGGCGCTGAGCCCCGGGATCCTCACCGATGGCAGCTGGACCAGCATCCTGCTGCTCAAGCTCGGCATGTCGATGGTCTGCCTGTGTCTGGTGTTCCGCCTGCCGCTGCCGCATGGCGACCGGGTCCGGGTGATCCGGGGGCTCGACCTGATCTCCTTCGGACTGATCGCCGTCGCGTTCGGCGGGCTCGTCTCCTGCTTTACCACCGGATACATCTACTGGTGGACCGCTGCGCCCTGGATCGGACCGGTGCTGGCGCTGTCGATCGCCGGAGTGGTGGCGGCGCTGGTGATCGAGCTGCATCGCAAGGCGCCGCTTCTGGACGTGCGCTGGCTGACGACGCCCGAGATCCTGCATCTCAGCGCGGCGCTGCTGGTCTTCCGGATCATCCTGTCCGAACAGACCGCCGGGGCGCCCGGCCTGTTTCAGGCGCTGGGCTACGCGCCCGAACAGATCGCGCCGCTGTTCTGGGTGATCTCGCTGGCCACCGTGGCGGGCGGCGCCGCCTGCGCGCTGGTGATGAAGATCGAGCGCGTGCCCGCGATTCATGTCGTGGCGCTTCTGCTGATCGCGGTCGGCTCGGCGCTGGAGGCCCATGCCAATTCCGATGTCAGCCCGGCCCAGCGGATGCTGAGCCAGGGCATGGTCGGCTTCGCCGCCGCGCTGTTCCTGCCGTCGGCGATGGCGGCCGGGCTGGTCAAGGCGCTCGGCAAGGGCCCGCAATATCTGCTGAGCTTTGTCATCGTGTTCCTGTCGAGCCAGATCCTTGGCGGGACCATCGGCTCGGGGCTTTACCGGACCTTCGTGGCTGCCCGGACCACGGCCCATGCGCAGTGGATCGACGCCCAGCTGCAGGTCGGCGACCCGCTTGTGGCCGGGCGGCTGGCCGAGATCCGGGCGCAGCTTTCCTCCAGCGTCAGCGACCCGGGCCAGTTGCAGATCCAGGCGGTCGCCCGGCTGGCATCCGACGTCACCCGCGAGGCCACGGTTTCCGCCTATAACGATGTGTCTGCCCTGGTCTCGACGCTGGCTTTCTGCGCGCTTGCCGCACTTCTGGGCCATGTCGCCCGCGACTGGTTGCGGGCGCGGATGGCCGGCCCCGGCGCCGCCCCCGAATGAGGTTTCTTCCGTGCAAATCCTGAAACACCATATTCCGACCGTTCTGATCGTGCTCATCGGTGTGCTGGGCATCGGCATCGTGCTTTTCGCCTGGCATCTGCCGCCCTTCGCCGGGGACGAGATCCGCACCGAGAACGCCTATGTGCGGGGCAATGTGGCGACACTGTCGCCCCAGATCGCGGGCTATGTGACCGAGGTGCCTGTGTCGGACTTTCAGACGGTGGCGACCGGCGACGTGCTGGTGCGGCTCGACGACCGGACCGCCCGGCAGACCCTGGCGCGGGCCGAGGCCGAACTGGCCAGCGCCCGCGCCGCGCTGAAGGCCAACGACCAGGACATCAACTCTGCCCGCGCCACGCTCGACTCGCGCAAGGCCGCGGCCGAGGCCGCCCGCGCCGCGGTCGATACCGCCCGGGCCGAATGGAACCGGCAGGACCGGCTGCGCGCAAAGGGCGTGATCTCGGCCGCCGATGCGGAAGACAGCGACCTGAGGTTGCGCCAGGCCGAGGCCGCCCTGACCGAGGCGCTGAGCGACGTGGATGTTGCCCGCGAGGATGTCGGCACCGCCAAGGTCCGCACCGATACCCTCAGCGCCCGCGTGACCGCCGAACTGGCGGCGGTCGAGTTGGCCAAGATCGACATCGAGCATACTGTGATCCGCGCGCCCGAAAACGGCCGGCTTGGCCAGATCAACGTGCGGGTCGGGCAATACGTGACCGCGGGCAGCGCGATGATGTCGCTGGTTCCCGCCCGGATCTGGGTGATCGCCAACGTCAAGGAAACCGACCTGTCGGGCCTGCATCCGGGGCAGCCGGTGCGCTTCGAGGTCGACGCGCTGGGCCACAGGCGCTTCACGGGCACCGTGTCACTGCTGTCGCCCGCCACCGCCTCGGAATTCAGCGTGCTCGGCAATTCGACGGCGACCGGCAATTTCACCAAGATCGCCCAGCGGCTTCCGGTCCGGATCGAGATCGACCCCGGCCAGACCGGCGAGGACCGTCTGGCGCCGGGCATGTCGGTCGTCGTTCACGCCCGGCGGGACGGCACCTGAACCCGGCCGGGGCGGGCGCCGGGCGCATCAGTCGCGCGCGAACCGGCTGGCTGTCGTGATCGCGTCGCGTTCGGCCGCCCGGGCCTCGGCACCCTCGCAGATCGGGCCGTAATCGCCGGGCTCGCGGTGCAGCGCGAAGTTGAAGATGTTCTTGCGCAGCTCGCTGCAGCGGTCGAGGTCGATTTCGGCGGTCACCACCTCGTCGCCACGGGTCTGCGCCATTGCCACGATCTCGCCGGTGGGGGCGACGATGCAGCTGCCGCCGATCAGCTCGCAGCCCTCCTCGAGCCCGGCCTTGGCGGTGCCGATCACCCAGCAGCCATTGGCATAGGCGCCCGCCTGCAGGCTGAGATGGTTGTGGAAATCCTGCAGATGGTCGTGTTCGGGCGCCTGCGGATAGTGTTGCGGGGTGTTGTAGCCCAGCATGACCAGTTCGGCGCCCCGCAGCGCCAGCACCCGGAAGGTCTCGGGCCAGCGGCGGTCGTTGCACAGGCACATGCCGGCCTTGCCGCCCATGAAGTCGTAGACCGGAAAGCCCAGATCGCCATGTTCGAAATAGCGCTTTTCCAGATGCTGGAAGCGGCGCCAGTCCTCGGGATGGTAATGCCCCGGCAGGTGAACCTTGCGGTAGCGGCCCGCGATCCGGCCCTCGGGATCGACGAGGATCGAGGCATTGAAGCGCCGCTTGAGACCGCCCTCGGTCAGCAGTTCGGCGAAGCCCAGATAAAAGCCCATGCCCAGCCGCGCCGCCGCGTCGAACAGCGGCTGGGTGTCGGCGTTCGGCATCTCGGTTTCGTAAAAGGCATCGAGCGCGGCCTCGTCCTCGATCAGCCAGCGCGGAAAGAAGCTGGTCAGCGCCAGTTCGGGAAAGACGACAAGGCGGGCGCCGCGCCGGTGGGCCTCTTCCATCAGCGCCAGCATGCGCGCGACGGCCGAGCTGCGCGGCTCGGTCCGGGCGATGGGGCCCAGCTGGGCGGCGGCGGCGACGATCTTGCGGCTCATTCGGTCTGTCCTTTCTGGTCGATCCGGCCCGCGCGGGCCAGCGCCACCTGCGCCAGCAGGCGCACGCCCGGCGCGATCTGTCCGGGCGCGGTGAATTCGCGGATGTTGTGGCTGATGCCGTCCTGCGAGGGCACGAAGATCATCGCCGAGGGGCAGCGCGGCGCGAACATCTGCGCGTCATGGCCCGCCCCCGAGGGCATGCGCCGGTGCGTCAGCCCCAGCGCCTGGGCCTCCGCCTCGACCGCGTCGACCAGCGTTGCGTCGAAGGCCACCGGTTCGAACCGGGCCAGCGTCCGGCGCGATAGCCGGCAGCCCCCGGCGGCGGCGAAGGCCTCGGCGCGCTCGAAAAGCCGGGCCTCGGCCGCCTGCAGCCGGGCCTCGTCGGTGTTGCGCAGATCGACGGTCAGCACGGCGCGTTCGGGGATGACGTTGACCAGATCGGGCGTCAGCGCGATCCGGCCCACGGTCGCGACCTGCGGCGGGCCGAACGCGTCGGCGATGGCGCGGGCCTCGGTCGCGATCCGCGCCGCCACAAGCCCCGCGTCGTGGCGCAGCGCCATGGGCGTCGTGCCCGCATGGGCGGCCTGCCCCTCGATCGTGATCTCGGTCCAGGAAATCCCCTGCACCCCGGTCACGACGCCGATGTCGAGCCCTTCGGCCTCCAGCACCGGGCCCTGCTCGATATGCAGCTCCAGATAGGTATCGGGTGCCAGCGCGCCCACCGGGTCGGGCCCGGCCGCGCCGATGGCGGCCAGCGCCTCGGCCACGCTCACCCCGTCGATACCGACCTTGGCCAGCATCTCGTCCAGGTCGAGCCCGCCCTGCGCCACGCCTGATCCCATCATGTCGGGGGCGAAGCGGGCGCCTTCCTCATTGGTGAAGAAGGCCACGGCAAGGGGCTTTTCAGTCTCTGTTCCGGCCTCGATCGCGCTTTCGATGACCTCGAGCCCGCCCAGCACGCCCAGCACCCCGTCATAGAGCCCGCCGGTCGCGACCGTGTCGATATGCGAGCCCATCACCACCGGCGCGCCGCCCGACCGCCCCGGCCGGATCGCCCAGCAATTGCCGATCACGTCGGTACGGACCTCTAGCCCCGCCGCGCGGAACCAGCCGGTGACCAGCGCGCGGCCCTCGGCATCCTCGGCGCTCAGCGCCAGCCGCTTGCAGCCGCCGCCGGGCAGGGCGCCGATCCGGCCCAGCTCGGCGATCCGGCTCATCAGCCGGTCGAGATTTATCGTCAGGTCCGCTGTCATGCCTCGGCCCTCACCTCGGCGGCCGGGCGACCGGCCAGTTTCTCGTAAAGCGCGGGGTCGGTGTCGCCCTCGGTCCCGAAGACCAGAACCCGCGAGTCCGGCCCCAGACCCAGCGCCGCCGCGGCCTCGGGGGGCGCCGCGGCCGCCATCAGCGCGACCAGCCCCGCAACGGCGGATTCGCCCGCGACAATGGCCGGATCGCCCGGCAACGGATGCGCGAGCCGCCGCATCATCGCCACCGCATCCGCGTCCGCGACCGAGACCGCGGCGAAAGCCAGCGGTTTCAGCACGTCCCAAGCCAGAAGCGAGACCTCGCCGCAGGCAAGCCCGGCCATCAGCGTGTTGAGATCGCCGGTGACGGCGGTGGGCGTTCCTGCGCGGATCGTCTCGATCCAGCAGGCGGAGGCCTCGGGATCGGCCAGGATCACCTTCGGCGCGGCCGCGCCATGGCGGCGGCGGAAATGGGCCGCTGCTGCCGCCGCGACGCCGCCGACGCCCGTTTGCACAAAGATATGGGTGGGGGGCGCGTCAAGCTGGTCGGCGGCCTCGGCCGCCATCAGTTCATAGCCCTGCATCACGTCCTTCGGAACCTCGGTATAGCCCGGATAGGAGGTGTCGGAGACCACGAACCAGCCCTCGCGGGTGGCGGTCTCCTGCGCCTCGCGGACGCTGTCGTCGTAATTTCCGGCACAGCGGCGGACCTCGGCGCCATAAGCCTCGATGGCGGCCTTGCGGCCCTCGGACACGGTCGCGTGGATGAAGATCGCGCAGCGGCAGCCGAAGGTGCGCGCGCCCCAGGCGACCGACCGGCCGTGATTGCCGTCGGTCGCGCAGCAGACGGTGATGGCGGCGACGGTTGCGGCATGATCGCCCGCCAGGATTGCCTTGGCCGTGGGCTCGGCGATGCCCTCGCGGGCCGCGATCTCGCGCGACAGAAGCCGCAGCACCGCATAGGCCCCGCCCAGCGCCTTGAAGCTGCCCAGCCCGAAGCGCCCGGCCTCGTCCTTGTAGTAAAGTCCTGCGATCCCGGCCTCGGCCGCAAGCCCGGGCAGGCTCAGCAGCGGGGTCGGCGCATAGCCGGGCCAGGCGGCGATGGTGGCGCGGGCGCGGGCGAAGGCGGTGTCGTTCAGCACGACCTCCTGCGCGGGACCGTAGCCGGGCGCGCAATGCGGGTTCGAAACGATTTCGGTCCGGGCGCCCTGGCCCAGGGTGTTGGTGAAGGAAAGCGTCTGGGTCATGGTCCCCTGCATGGTCAGTTGAGCCGCCCCGAGCGGTGGCGGATCGCCTCGGCGATCACCACGAGGGCGATGTTGCCCAGCACGATCAGCACGGCGAGCGCGTTGAGGCTGGGGGAAAGGTCGAAGCGGAAATCCGACGCGACCAGCACCGACAGGGCTTGCTGGCGGCCCGAAAGGAAGGCGGTCAGGACGTATTCCGACGAGGACAGCACGAAGGCGATCACCCAGGCGGCCATCAGCCCGTTGCCCATCAGCGGCAGCACCACGCGGCGAAAGCTGGACCAGCCCGAGGCGCCCAGATCGGCGGCGGCCTCGATCAGTCGGCGGTCGATGCGGATCAGGACCGAGGCGACGATGACCGTGGTGAAGGGCAGGATGATGACCGACTGCCCCGCGATCACCGTCAGCAGCGACCGCGACACGCCCAGTTCCTTGAAAAGGATCAGTTGCGCCACGGCAAGGATCAGCCGCGGCACCAGGAAGGGCAGCAGCAGAAGCGCCGCGAACAGCACCCGGAAGCGGGTGGCGTAGAAGCTCAGCGCCAGCGCCGCGGCGGCCCCAAGGAGCGTGGTCAGAAGCGCCACCGGAAAGGCCACCGCCAGCGTGGTCAGAAACCCGCCGCCAAGCCGGCCGTCGCCGAGGATCTCGGCGAACCATTGGCCGGTGACGCCGGTCAGCGGAAAGGCCATGACGTCCGAGGTATTGACCGAGAACAGCGCGATCATGGCGATCGGCAGATACATGAAGCCGAAGACGAGGCAGACCCAGAGCGTACCGAGACGGGACATTCAGGCGCCCTCCGCAACGAGGCTCGACCGCCGGATCAGGACCGCGCCCGCGCCGAAGCACAGCATCAGGATCGCCAGCATCGTCCAGGCGATGGCCGAGCCCAGCGGCCAGTCGAAGGCGGTGCCGAACAGGTCGTTGATGGCCGAGATGACGGTCACGCCCGAGGCCCCGCCCAGAAGCTGCGGCGTCAGATAGTCGCCCACCACCATCACGAAGACCATCAGCCCGCCCGCGATCAGCCCGGGCGCGGTCAGGGGCAGCGTCACCCGGCGGAACCGGTCCCGTCCGGGGGCGCCCAGATCGGCCGCGGCCTCCAGCCAGGCGTCGTCGAGGCTTTCGAAGGCCAGCCACAGTCCGATCACCATGAAGGGCAGGTAATTGTAGGTCAGCGCGATATGGGTGGCGAGCGGGCTGAACAGCAGCCCCTGCAACGGCGCGTCGATGGCGCCAAGCCAGATCAGGCTGCGGTTGATCGCGCCCTCGGCCCCCAGCAGCACCCGCCAGGCGAAGATGCGCAGAAGGTCTCCGGAATAAAGCGGCACCAGCAGCAGCGTCAGCAGCATGGTCTTGGCCGCGCCCGCCCGCTTGGCCAGGAACCAGGCGACGGGATAGCCGATCACGGCGGTGATCGCGGCGACCAGCAGCCCCGATCCGAAGGCCCGGGCGATCAGCCCGCGATAGGTCTCGGACTGAAGGATGCGGGCGTAGTTCTTCAGGCTCGGGTCATGCGAGATGGTGACGAAATCGACCGAGAAGAAGGAATAGGCAAAGAGGATCGCAAGCGGCGCGAGGCAAAGCGCGCCCAGCGCCGCGACCACGGGCAGGGCCAGCCAGGTTCCGGCGGATTGCGGGCGCATCAGGCGGCCTCCCGCGCGATCCAGACCCGGTCGGGGTCGAAGGACAGCCGCACCGTCTCGCCCGGGGCGGGGGGCGGCCCGACATGGGTAACCTGAAAGATCTGCCCGCCCGCCACGCATTCGAGAAGCCAGTCGGCGCCGCGATAGACCGCGTGTGTCACATGGGCAGGCGTGCCGGTTTCCCCCAGCGCCACCTTCTCGGATCGAAGACACAGCACCGCGCGCGCCCCCACGCTCAGCCCGCTCACCCCGGGCACGACATGGCGGCCCAGTGCGGTCTCGATGGCATAGCTCTTGCCGACCTGACCGAGGATGCGCCCCGGCAGGCACGAGGCGCCACCGATGAAATCGGCCACATAGGCGGTGGCGGGGCGGGCATAGATGTCGCCCGGCGCGCCCTGCTGTTCGATCCGGCCATCGCGCATCACGACGATCCGGTCCGACAGCGCAAAGGCCTCTTCCTGGTCGTGGGTCACATGCAGGAAGGTCATGCCCAGCCGCCGTTGCAGGTCCTTCAGCTCGATCTGCATGTCCTTGCGCATCCGGCGGTCGAGCGCGGACAGCGGCTCGTCCAGCAACAGAAGGCGCGGTTCGTTGGCGATGGCGCGGGCCAGCGCCACGCGCTGTTGCTGGCCGCCTGACAGCTGGCGCGGTCGGCGGTCGGCCATGGCCTCCATCCGGACGGTCGCCAGCGCCTCGCGGGCGCGGGCCTTGATCCGGTCTTTCGGCAGGGACCGGTAGCTGAGCCCGAAGGCCACGTTTTCCAGCACCGTCAGATGCGGGAACAGCGCGTAGCTTTGAAAGACGGTGTTGATCGGCCGCAAGTTCGCGGGCAGGTCGTCAAGCCGCGCTCCGTCCAGCATCAGGGTGCCCGAACCGATGGCTTCGAAGCCGCCGACCATGCGCAGGAGAGTGGTCTTGCCGCAGCCCGAGGGGCCCAGCAGGGTCACATAGCTTTCATGCGCCAGCGCAAGGTCGATCCCCCGCACCGCCTGAACGGACCCGTAGGACTTGTAAAGCGCGATGGCCTCCAGCAGCGGGCGCGTCCGGCGCCCGGCTGCGGTGTTTTCGGCGACAGCCATTCTCAGCTGGCCTTCACTTCGTTCCAGAGCGCGACCCAGTCGCCATAGCGGGGCGGGTTCTGCTTCCAGACGAAGCTGTCCATCACCGAGAGGTCCTTGATGAAGATCTTGTCCTGCTGCTCCTCGGTCAGATGATCCCGCGCGGCCGAGGTCGATTGCGCATAGGGCCCGCCCACCGCCAGCATCTTGCCGTAATCGGGGCCCAGCAGGTAGTCGACCAGCGCGAAGGCCGCGTCGAGCCGGGCGCCCTCGACGCCCTTCGGCACCGCGATGGTATCGCACCAGCCGATGACGCCCTGTTTGGGCTTGGCCATGCCCATGTCGATGCCCTTGGCGCGAAGCTCGTAATAGGGCGGCACCCAGGAGAAGGCGCAGACCACCTCGCCGGTGGCAAAGAGGTTGGTCAGGTCGCCGATCGAGTTCCAGTAGGTGCGCAGCTTCGATTTCTGGATCTTCAGAACCTTCTTCACCTCGGCCAGCTGGCGGTCGTCCATGGTGAACATCTCGGATTCGGGGATGCCCAGATACATCGCGGCGATCATGATGCCTTCCAGCGCATAGTCGCGCATGGCCAGCTTGCCGTTATACGCGTCGCCCTCGAAGAAGACCGACCAGTCTGGTTCGGCTTCCATCAGGTCGGCGCGGTAGACGATGGGGTTGATGCCCCAGTAGAACGGGATGCCGTAGGTCTGCCCGTCGACCTTGCCCAGCGGGGTCTGCTTGAAGGTGTCGTACAGCTTGGCGGCGTTCGGCACCCTGGCAAAGTCGATGGGCTGCAGCAGGTCCGAGGCGGTGTAGTATTCCACCTTGTCGAGCCCGGGCGTGATCAGGTCGACGGAATCGGCGCCGCCGGCGCGCAGCTTGGCGAATTGTTCGTCATCGGTGCCGATGAAGGTCTTGGTCAGGGCGATGTCGTTGGCGGCGAGGAACGGGGCAAGGTAGTCGTCCTTGGCCAGGTTCTCCCAGGTCATCCACAGGATGCCGGTGGCGGCATCGGCCCGGAAAGCGGGTCCGAAGGCGCCGAGCGCCGTCCCGGCCAGGGCAGTCTTCAGAAGGTCTCTGCGGTTCATGCGGTGTCCTTTCGTAGCGGAACGGGAAGGGGCAGGCCGTCCTGGCGCCAGACTGGATGGGAAAATAAATTTTCGTAAAAGCAAAAATGAAGAAAGAATATTTTCATATCGGATTTGCTGCACGGGTGGGCGCATCGCGCCCGGATATGCCTTGAAATCAGGCACAGTATGTCCCTCGGACCGTCCGAACAGGACCAGCGCGCGGGACATGAAAACCGATTTGCGCCAGAGTCGGATCTGTGAAAACGATAGGCCATGACCAAGCCGGGCGCACAGACCGAGGACGGGGCCGAGCTGGCCGGATCGCTGCTCAAGCGGATCCACCGCGCCTATGACGGCCTGCCGGGCGGCGAGCGCAAGGTGGCCGATGCGATCCTGTCGGCGCCCCATGAAATGGCGGTCTGGAGCGCCTCGGAACTGGCGGCGCAGGCGGGCGTCTCGAACGCCACGGTCAGCCGGATCGTGCAGCGGCTGGGCTATCGCAATTTCGAAAGCGCCCGGCTCGATGCCCGCAAGCTGCGCGAGACCGGCTCGCCGCTGTTCATGACCGAAGAGGCCGAGCCGGGGCAGGAGGGGCGGCCCTTCGCCCGGCTGATCCGGGCCGAGGCCGACCTGATCGAGGCGACGCTGGCGCGGGTCGATCCGGGCGTGCTGCGCGATGCGGCGGGGGCTCTGGGGCGGGCGCGGCGGGTGCGGGTCATGGGATTTCGCAACAGCCGGTTTCTGGCCGACTACCTGACCGCCCAGCTGGCCCAGATCCGGCCCGATGTCGCGCCGCTTCTGCTGGATGGACAGACCGCGGCCGAGGGCGTCGCCGGGCTCGGCCCCGAGGATGTGGCGGTGATCGTCGGGCTCAGGCGGCGCCCGGCGCGGTTCTCGCGGCTGGTGCAGGCGGTGGCCGCGCGCGGCGCGCGGGTGCTGCTGGTCTGCGATGCCAGCCTGCGCGGCGCCCCGGCCCATGCCGCCTGGACCTTCACCTGCGCGGTGGAAACCCGCACGCCGCGCGATTCCTATGCCGGGGCTCTGGCGCTGATGCGGCTTCTGGCGACGGAGTGCGCCGCCGCGCTGGGCGAGGCGGGCCTTCTGCACCTGAACGCGGTCGAGACCCTGCGCGAGGATCTCGACGAACTGGAGCTGTCCGACCCTGCCTCCTGAACCGCCTCAGATGTCGAAGACGACGCCTTGGGCCAGCGGCAGATCGCGCGAATAGTTGATGGTGTTGGTGGCGCGGCGCATGTAGCCTTTCCAGGCATCCGAGCCGCTTTCGCGCCCGCCGCCGGTTTCCTTCTCGCCACCGAAGGCCCCGCCGATCTCGGCGCCCGAGGTGCCGATATTCACGTTGGCGATGCCGCAATCGGACCCGCGGGCCGACAGGAACAGCTCCATCTCGCGCAGGTCGGTGGTGAAGACCGAAGACGACAGCCCCGCGCCGACCGCGTTATGCGCCTCGATCGCCGCGTCGAAGTCGCTGTATTTCATCACGTAGAGGATGGGCGCGAAGGTTTCCTCCAGAACCGGGCCGGTCTGCTCGGGCATCTCGACCAGCGCGGGGCGGGCGTAGAAGGCGGTGTCGGGGCCGATGGCCACGCGCTCGCCGCCATGAACGGTTCCGCCCGCCGCGCGGGCCGCGGCCAGCGCGGCCTGCATCGCCCGATAGGCGGCGCCGTCGATCAGCGGCCCGACCAGGGCCGAGCTTTCCAGCGGGTTGCCGACGGTGACCGAGTCATAGGCCCGGATCAGCCCGGGTACGAGCGTGTCATAAACATCCTCATGCACGAAAAGCCGGCGCAGGGTGGTGCAGCGTTGCCCGGCCGTGCCCATAGCCCCGAAGGCCACGGCCCGCAGCGCCATGTCGAGATCGGCCGAAGGGCAGACGATGCCCGCGTTGTTGCCGCCAAGCTCCAGGATCGCACGGCCGAAGCGCGCCGCCACCTTCGGCCCGACGATCCGCCCCATCCGGGTCGAGCCGGTGGCCGAGACCAGCGCCACATCGGGGCTGTCGACCAGCGCCGCGCCGACCTCGGCGCCACCGATCAGCACCTGCACCAGCCCCTCGGGCGCCTCGCCGAACCGCTTGAGCGCGCGGGCCAGCACTGCCATCGAGGCCAATGCCGTCAGCGGGGTCTTTTCCGAGGGTTTCCAGATCACCGGATCGCCGCAGACCAGCGCCAGCGCCGTGTTCCAGGACCAGACCGCGACGGGAAAATTGAAGGCCGAGATCACGCCGACGACCCCCAGAGGGTGCCAGGTTTCCATCATCCGGTGGCCGGGACGCTCGGTCGCGATGGTCAGCCCGTAAAGCTGGCGCGACAGACCCACCGCGAAGTCGCAGATGTCGATCATCTCCTGCACCTCGCCCGCGCCTTCCGAGGGGCTCTTGCCGGCCTCGATCGACACCAGCCGACCAAGTTCGGCCTTGGCCGCGCGCAGCTCTTCGCCGAACAGCCGGATCAGCTCGCCCCGCTTCGGCGCGGGAACCATGCGCCAGACCCGGAAGGCCGCGCTGGCGCGGGCGATGGCGGCGGCGGCCTCTTCGGCGGTGGCAGGCGCGACATCGGCGATCTCTTCGCCGGTGATGGGCGAGAAGCTGGCCATGCCGCCGCCGGTAAAGGCGCTGCGGTCGACGCCGAGAGTTGCCAGAAGGGCTTCGGTGTCGGTCCTGAGGGTCATCTGCGATCCTTCCTGTTGGGCGCGGCCCGGGAGTGCCGGGAGCGGCCTATTCGACGACATAGACGAGGGCTGTCATCGCCACGGCCAGTGTCATGGCGATCAGCGTGAAGCCCCGGTTGACCCTGAAACTCACATGATGGGGCGGGCGGTGCAATTGCCGACCGGTGATGATCGACATGGCCGAGATCGGCGAGGCCGAGATCGCCAGCGCCCAGGCCAGGCACAGCGCCAGCCCCAGCGCATAGGGGTGCTGGGCGCCGACCGGGCTGGCGCCGAACAGCTGCGCGGCCATCACCATGACGATGGAATGCGGGATCATCAGCGCGCCCGCGGCCGGGATCGCCAGCAGACAGGCGAGGATCACCGCAAGCGGCGGCAGGGACCCGCGCTCGATCAGCGCGTCGATGCCCATCGCCTGCGCCGCCTGGGCGACGGCCGCCCCGATCACGGCGGCGGCAAGGAAGATGGTGCTTTCGGTCGCCATGCCCTCGGAGGCGGCCGAGACCCGGACCAGCGCGCTGCCCCCGGACCGGGGCAGGCCGCGCTCGATCCGGGGCCAGATCACGGCCAGGAGCGGCAGTACGATGCAGGCGGCAATGAGGAAGCTGATGTCCAGCAGCCGGTGCAGAAGGATCGTCACCGCGACAAGCCCGGCCACGGCGGCCAGCACCGCCACCAGCGCCCCGGCCGAGCCCGGCGGCGCGGCCTCGGCCGCCTGCCCGGACGGCGCGGGGGCCTTCCGCGCGTCGAGAAGGGCCGTGACGACCGCGATGGTCAGGGCCGCGGCCAGGGCCAGCGCCAGGAAAAGCACCGGGTCGAGCGTGGGGATCGCGCTGGTGACGATGGCAAAGCCGAGCCCGATCGGTGACCAGACCGTCATCATCAGCGTGCCGCGCAGCGCGGCCAGCGTCATCGCCCCGGTGTCGATCCGCCGCCGCCCCTCGGTCGCGCGGCGGGCATCGTGATCGGCGGCGATATCCGAGATCATGCCGATGGTGCCGATGTTGAACAGAACCGAAATCGCCTGCGCGCCGAGGCTGACCGCGACGATCCGCACCCGGGCGGTATGGGCGAACAGCGCTTCGGCCGCCCGGGCGATGGCCTTCGAGCCGCGCACCGGCGCCCGGATCAGCCCCAGCGCCGTCAGGAAGGCCGAAAAGGCCGTGCCCTGCATCAGCGCCTGCCGCATCGCGGGCATCGCCTCGGGCAGCGTCGCGGCCACCAGCGCGACCGACAGCGCGGCGGCGCCAAGGAATATCCGCGCGATCCGCGACACCCGGTCGAGCCGCAACAGCGCCAGCGCCACCGCCGCGACGGCCGCGATATCGAGAACCGCCCCGGCGCCCGCCAGCCGCCCGGTGGCAAGCGTCCCCGCGATCAGTGCCGACAGCATGAGGATCGACAGGCCGCCCGCGGCACGGGACAGGATTTCGGGCGGGACCGGACGGGTCAGGTGCAGGCTTGGCATGGTCGGGTTCCGTCAGCGGTCGGAGACAAGATGTGTGGCCACCGCCCCGGCGCGGAAGAAAAGCTCCCGCCCCCGGCGCAGCGGCGCGGGCGCGATCCTCGAGACCGGCAGCGGCATCGCCTCAAGCGGCAGATCGCCCGCGACATGGGCCGCGATGGCCTTGCCGAAGACGGTGCCGGGCGCGATGCCCCGGCCGTTATAACCCGCTATGGCGAGGGCGTTTTCGCCCGGCAGGTGCAGGCGCGGCAGGTGATCGCCGGTCATGCCGATCCAGCCGAACCAGTGCGTTGCAAAGCCGATGCCCCTCAGCTGCGGAAAGATCCGGTGCATGGCGCGCAGGGCCCAGTCGCGATGGACGGCGAAATCGGGCGCGGCCAGCTGCCCGACCGACCCGAAGACCAGCCGTCCGTCGGCATCGAGCCGGAACGAGGACAGCACCCGTCTGGTATCCCAGCAGCCCTCGCCGCCCGGCAGGATCGTGGCGCGGATATCGGGCGGCAAGGGCGGCGTCGCCATGTTGAAATAGGGCAGGCGGATCTGTTCGCGGCGCAACCCGGTCGCGACCTGCCGGGTATAGGCGTCGGTCGCCAGCACCAGCCATTTCGCGCGAACCTGCCCGGTCGGGGTCCGGGCCACCCAGTCGGCGCCCTCGCGGGCAATCCCGGTCACGGGGCTCCGGGCATGGATCGTGGCGCCCGCGGCCATCGCGGCCCGGGCAAGCCCGCGCGCATAGGCCAGCGGCTGCAGGGTGCCCGCGCGCCGGTCCCACAGCGCCCCGGCATAGGACCCGCCGCCGATCCGGCGGTGCGCCTCGGCGGCATCCAGCAGCTCGACGGGGGCGCCGCGCGCGCGCCATTGCCGGGCGCGCTCGGTCAGCTCGGCCAGCCCGGCAGCACCGACCCCGCAGTGAAGCGTGCCGTTCCGCACCGCCTCGCAGGCGATCCCGTGGCGCGCGATCAGGGCAAAGACCTCGGCCGGGGCCGAGCCCAGAAGCTCCAGCAGCCGGGGTCCGTAGAGGGGACCCAGCGCCTTCGGCATCTGGTCGGGAAGGGTCCACATCCCGGCATTGACCAGCCCGACATTCCGGCCCGAGGCACCAAAGCCGACCTCGGCCGCCTCAAGCACCACGATCCGCCGTCCGGCCTCGGCCAGATGCAGCGCGGCCGACAGCCCGGTATAGCCCGCGCCGACGATGACGGCATCGGCCTCGGCGGGACTTGTCAGCGGGGGCGTGTCCGCCACTGCCAGCGCGGGCGCGGTCTCTTCCCACAGGCCATGGGATCGGTGGTCGTTCTGCATCTCGGGCTCCGGTCGACCGGCGCGGCGGGCAACCGCCTCCCCTCCGACATGCCCCAGCCGCGCGCCCGCCGCCAGTGCCGGATGCGTCAAAGGCGGCCCTCTGCCATCGGGGATGGCACGCGCCGCACAGGCTTTCCGTTGACAGCGGGGCCCTGCGGGCGGTCCTATCGCGGGGACTGCCCGAAAGGAGACCCGGCATGACCGACGAGCCCGCGTTGATGTCCCTGGCCCATGGCGGCGGCTGCGGCTGCAAGATCGCGCCCGGGGTGCTGAGCGAGCTGCTGGCGAAGATGCCCGGCCTGCCGGTGCCGCCCGATCTGCTGATCGGCACCGCCAGTTCCGACGATGCCGCGGTCTACCGGCTGAACGACACCCAGGCGCTGGTCGCGACCACGGATTTCTTCATGCCCGTGGTGAACGACCCCTATGATTTCGGCCGCATCGCCGCGACCAATGCCTTAAGCGATGTCTATGCCATGGGAGGGCGGCCGATCCTGGCGCTGGCGCTGTTGGGCATGCCCATCGCGAAGCTTTCGACCGCCACCATCGGCCGTATCCTTGAAGGCGGTGCCGCAGCCTGCGCGGCGGCGGGCATTCCGGTCGCGGGCGGGCACAGCATCGATTCGGTCGAGCCGATCTACGGGCTGGTGGCGCTGGGCCTCGTCCATCCCGACCGGGTGCGGGCCAATACCGGTGCGCGGCCGGGCGATCTGCTGATCCTCGGCAAGCCGCTTGGCACGGGCGTGATGTCGGCCGCGCTGAAGAAGGGGCTGCTTGATGCGGACGGCTATGCCCGGATGATCGACACCACGACGCGGCTGAACACGCCCGGCCCCGATCTGGCGGCGCTTGACGGCGTGCACGCGCTGACCGACGTGACCGGCTTCGGGCTGGCGGGCCATGCGCTGGAACTGGCGCGGGGCGCGGGATGCCGGGCGGTGCTGGACTGGGACGCGGTGCCGGTGATGGACGGCGTGCGCGCGCTGTTGGCGGCGGGCTGCGCGACCGGCGCCTCGGGCCGGAACTGGGAAAGCTATGGTGCGAGCGTCCGGCTGCCCGACGGCTTCGCCGAGGACGACCGCGCGCTTCTGACCGATCCGCAGACCAGCGGCGGGCTTCTGGTCAGCGCGGCCCCCGACACGGCAGGGGCGGTGCTGGAGGTCTTTGCCCGGCACGGCTTCGAAGCGGCCGCGCGGATCGGCCGGATCGAGACGGCCGATGGCGCCGCGCCGGGGGTCGTGCTTGGCTGAGCGTTACAGATAGCTGGTCGGCACGGCGGTGGTGAATTTCAGCTCTTCCATCGAGATCGAGGAATTGATCTGCGAGAAATCGAGCCGCTCGATCATCGTCTTGTAGACCCGGTCATAGGTCGAGATATCGGGCACCACGACCTTCAGGATATAGTCGGTCGCCCCGGTCAGCCGGTAGGCCTCGACAATCTCGGGGATGTCGTCGATCAGCGCGCGGAAGCTGTTCAGCCAGGACGTCTCGTGGCGGGGCGCGGTGATGCCGATGAAGACCGTCATGCCGACATTGGCGCGGGCATGATCGACGACCGCGACCCGGCCCTTGATCACGCCCGCCTCTTCCAGCCGCTTGATCCGCCGCCAGCAGGGGGTGGGGCTGAGCCCCACGATATCGGCCAGCGCGTTCACCGCCAGATCGGCGTCGCGCTGCAGGATCTCGAGGATCTTGCGGTCGATTTCGTCGAAATCGGGCGTTTCGCCCGATTTCCGGTCCGCGCCGCGGGTCTTGCGGCCGGTGCTCATGCGGGAACGAACTCCAGCACCGCCCCGGCGCAGTCGGCGGGCGCCAGCGCCAGCCCCGCCGCGGTCTCGACCGGCGCGACCCCGGCCCCGGTCAGGCAGGCTGCCGTCGCCGCCATGTCCTCCGACCGGATGGCGAGCCCCGCCAGACCCTCGGCGGGCAGGGCCGAGAGATCGATCCCGGGAAAGCGCGCGGCCAGCGCGGCCCCGGTCAGGCAGAGTATCGGCGCCGAGTCCGGGCCGGTCTCGACCCTGGCCCCGCCGTCGAGGGGCACGACCGTTCCGGCGGCGAACAGCCGGGCCAGCCGGGCGGCCGCGGCCTCGGGATCGGCGCTTTGGGCAAAGATCGCGCCCAGGCCGCAGGCGCGGTTCGGATGGGTCAGAAGCTCGGGCAGCCAGACCGTCTCGCGGGTCTTGTGCTGACACATGAAGACCAGCCCGAAGGGCAGTTCGGCCTCGGCATAGGGCAGGGTGGCGAAGGCCGCGGGCGCTGTGCCGCCGCCCGGCAGCGGCACCGGGCGCTCGAAATGCCCGACCTCGGCGGTCGCGATCCCCAGCGCGTCGAGCGCGGTCTTCGCGGCGTCGGCATCGTCGATCCGGCAGGCGACCGCGCGCAGCCCCTCGCCCTCGCGCGCCAGAGCCTCGCGCCGGGGCGCGTTGCCCTCGGTGGGCGTCACGATGCCCAGCAGCTCCATGTAATCGGCGGGAAACATGAGGGTGTAGTTCGCCGTGCCCTTGGCCGCGCTGTGCAGGCCCTTCGGCGACAGCGTGAAGCCCAGGCGGCGGTAGGCCTCGGCGGACCGGTCGAGATCCTCGACCAGCAGGAAGACGTGGTCGACGCCTTTTACGGGATGGCTCATCGGAAGCTCCTTCAGTTCAACAGGCGGGTCAGCGGGGCGCGCGCAGCACCGGCGCAAAGGTGATTTCATGGATCGCGACATTGGGGTTCATGCCCGCGACCTGCAACGCCAGTGCGGCCACGTCCTCGGGCTGGATCACTTCGGCCGCGCGGGAGGGGTCGAAGCCGGGCCGTCCGTTCAGCAGCGGCGTCGCCACCTCGCCCGGGCAAAGCGCGGTCGAGCGAATGCCGTTTTCGCCCTCCTGCGCGTTGAGGCTGGCGCTGAGATCGGTCAGCGCGTGTTTCGAGGCGCCATAGGGCACGCCCGCCAAGGGCGCATGGAACCGCCCGGCCCAGGACGAGGTATGGATCATCACGCCGGATTTCTGCCGCCGCATCGGCCCCAGCGCCGCGGCGATGACATTCAGCGCGCCGGTCAGGTTGGTGGCGATCACCCGGTCCCAGCTGTCCCAGTCAAGCTCGTCCCAGCGCCGGAGCGGCACGTTCAGCCCTGCATTGTTGCACAGCACGTCGATCCGCCCCGCCCACTGGACGATCTCTTCGGCAATTGCCAGAATGCGCGCCCGGTCGGTGACATCGCCGACAAAGACCCGCAGCCGGTCGCCGGGGCCGCCAAGTTCCTCGGCCAGCGCGGTCATGCGGTCCTCCGAACGCGCGGTCAGCGCGATGCGGTAGCCCGCCCCGGCGAAGGCCCGCGCCATGGCCGCGCCAATTCCGGAACCGGCGCCCGTGATCCAGACACAGTTCTGCATATTTGTTCACCCTTTCCGCAAGTATGAGGGAATGTTTTCGCGCAGTATAGCCAAAAGGGTAGGATGTCCTTCCGATAATCATCGTCGAAGCGCAAAATTTGCATTGACGTTGCTGTCGGGTTGCCGCTTTTTGGTCGGGCGGACGCTTCCGGGGCGCATGCCCGGATGGCAAGACCATAACAACAGGGATTTCGACATGATCACGACCAGCAGATCGGCCTGCGGATCGGCATGGGGCTGGCTTCTGGCCGGGGCTGCCGTCTCGGCCCTGGCGGGACCCGCCGCGGCACAGGAGCCCCGGCACGGCGGCACCGCCATCATCCACATGCCCTCGGAACAGCGCATCCTGAATCCCGCGCTGCGGGCCTCGACCGGGGTCTACAACATCACCGGCAAGATCATGGAGCCGCTGATCGACAAGTCCTATGACGGCCCCGTGGGGGTGCTGGCGACAGACTGGTCCTCGACCGATGACGGGCTGCACATCACCGTCAATCTGCGCGAGGGCGTCAACTGGCACGATGGCGAACCCTTCACCTGCGACGACGTCGCCTTCTCGGCGATGGAGCTGTGGAAGCCGCTGCTCAACTATTCCTCGACGCTGCAGCAATACCTCGAGTCGGTCGACTGCACCGATCCCCATACCGCCGTGTTCAACTATTCGCAGCCGATGCCGCTGGACCTGTTCGTCGCGGCGATGCCCGATCTCGGCCATCCGGTGCCCAAGCATCTTTACGAGGGCACCGACATCATGCGGAACGAGCACAATACCGCGCCGGTCGGCACCGGGCCGTTCAAGTTCGTCGAGTACAAGCGCGGGCAATACGTGATCGCGGGGCGCAACGACGATTACTGGCGCGGCAAGGAATACCCCTATCTCGACCGCATCGTCTGGCGCTTCATCCCCGACAAGTCGGCGGCGGCGGCGGCCATCGAGGCGGGCGAGATCCACGAATCCGGCTTCAACGGAGTCTCGATGGCCGATATCGAGCGGTTCTCGAAGATGGACGGCTTCGATGTCGGGACCCAAGGCTACGAGAACAACGTCGCCCACTCGACCGTCGAGTTCAATCATCGCAACCCGATCCTCGCCGATCTGAAGGTGCGGCAGGCGATCTATCACGGGCTCGACATCGACTATGCGATCAAGACCATCATGCGCGGCTATGCCAAGCCGGGCCGGGGTCCGATCCCGTCCGCTGGCGGCGCGAACTACACCGATGACGTGACCACCTATGCCTACGATCCCGAGCTGGCCAAGAAGATGCTGGACGAGGCCGGCCATCCCGAAGGTCCCGACGGCATCCGGTTCAAGCTGCGCCACCGGCCGGCGCCCTGGGGCGAGTATACCCAGCTCTGGGCCGAGTATTTCGCCCAGGCGATGAAGGAGATCGGCATCGAGGTCGAGATCCTCACGAACGATGCGCCGGGCTTCCTGAACGGGGTTTATCGCGACCACGATTTCGACACCGCGAACGGCTGGCATCAGTTCCGGTCGGACCCGGCGGTCTCGACCATGGTCTGGCTGCGCTCGGGCTCGCCTGCGGGAACCCCCTGGTCGAACCAGTTCGGCTGGCAGTCCGACGAGATGGACCGGATGATCGACGAGGCCCAGGCCGAGCTTGATCCCGACCAGCGGGCCGCGGACTATCACGCGATCCAGAAGCTCGCGATGGAAGAGATCCCGGTGATCTTCGCGATCGAGCATCCCTTCATCTCGGTCACCTCGCAGAAGCTCCACAACCACCACAACACCCCGCGCTGGAACTCGTCGAGCTGGTACGATCTCTGGCTCGAGAAGTGATCCGATGACCCCGGGTCCGGGCGGCGCGACCGTCCGGGCCTGGCCCCCCCTTCCGGAACCTCCGACATGCAACTGACCCAAGTCCTCACCTACGCGCTGCGGCGGCTTTTGCAGGCCGTGCCGGTGGTGATCCTGATCATGGTGGGCACCTTCCTGCTGCTGAAGCTGGCGCCCGGCGATACCGTCGATGCGCTGGTCGGCGACATGGGCGGCGCCGATGCCGCCTATATCGCCCGGCTGCGCGCCGAATACGGGCTCGACCAGCCGGTCTGGGTCCAGCTCGGGCGCTACATGGCCAAGCTGATCCAGTTCGATTTCGGCTGGTCCTTCGTCTACGAACAGCCGGTGGCGGCGATCCTGTGGGAACGGCTCGGCACCACGCTGATGCTGATGGGCACCTCGCTGAGCCTTGCCTTTTCCATCGGTGTGGGCCTCGGCGCCATCGCCGCGCGGCGCGCCTATTCGCTGACCGACAATGCGATCTCGACGCTGGGGCTGATCTTCTACGCGACGCCCAGCTTCTTCCTGTCGCTGATGATGATCCTCTTGTTCTCGGTCAAGCTGGGCTGGCTGCCGGTCAGCGGGCTGAGCGATGTCGCGGCCTTCTATACCGGCTGGGATCACGTGATCGACGTCGTGCTGCACCTGATCATGCCGACCGCGGCGCTGTCGCTGATCTACCTGTCCTTCTATCTGCGGCTGATGCGGGCCAGCGTGCTGGAGGTCGCCGATCTCGACTTCGTGCGGACCGCGCGGGCCAAGGGCGCGGGCGAGACCCGGCTTATGATCCATCACATCATGCGCAACGCGCTGTTGCCGGTGGTCACGCTTCTGGGGCTGCAATTCTCGACCGTGCTGGGGGGCTCGGTGGTGGTCGAGACCATCTTCGCGCTGCCGGGGCTCGGCCAGCTGGCCTATCAGTCGGTGATCCAGCGCGACATGAACATGCTGATGGGGATCATCTTCCTCTGCGCGATCATCGTCGTCATCGTGAACTTCCTCACCGACCTGCTGTACGCCCGCCTCGATTCAAGGATCGCCCTGAAATGACCGCCGCGACCACAGACCTGCCGCGCGCCGAGGCCGCCCCCGCCGTCGCGCTCTGGCGCCGCTTCGCCCGCAACCGCGCCGCCCTGCTGGGGCTGGTGCTGTTCGGGGCCGTGCTGGTGATGGCGGCCACGGCCGGGCTGATCGAGCCCACCGACCCGCTGCGCCGGGCGGGAGACCCGCTGACGAAGCCCTTCACCGACTGGGCCGTGCCGCTTGGCACCGATCAGCTCGGCCGCGATATCCTGGCCCAGCTGTTCCACGGGGCGCGGATCTCGCTGCTGGTAGGCGTTCTGGCGACGCTGCTGTCGATTGCCATCGGGGTCGTCGTGGGCGCCCTGGCGGGCTTCTTCGGCGGCTGGGTTGACGATGTGCTGATGCGCGTGACCGAGGCCTTCCAGACCATCCCCAATTTCGTGCTGCTGCTGGCGCTGGTGGCGATCCTGGGGTCGTCCATCGAATATATCACACTCGCCATCGCCATCGTGTCCTGGACCGCGCCCGCGCGGATGGTGCGGGCCGAGTTCCTGTCGCTGCGCAGCCGCGAATTCGTCGATGCGGCGCGCAATCTGGGCGTCTCGAACGGGGCGCTGATCTTTCGCGAGATCCTGCCCAACGCGCTGCCGCCGGTAATCGTCTACGCCTCGGTCATCATGGCGCTGTCGATCCTTCTGGAAAGCGCGCTGGCCTTCCTGGGGCTGGGCGATCCCAACCATGCCAGCTGGGGCAACATGATCGGGCAGGGCCGCGCGGTCCTGCGCACCGACTGGTACTGCGCCGTCATTCCCGGCATCGCCATCGTGCTGACGGTGCTGTCCTTTTCGCTGCTGGGCGAGGGGCTGAACGACGCGCTCAACCCGAGGCAGAAGAAACAATGACCGATCCTGTTCTCGACATCCGCGACCTCAAGATCGCCTTGCCCAAGGGGTCCGACCGCCCCTTCGCGCTCGACGGGCTGAACCTGAGCGTGAACCCCGGCGAGATCGTCTGTCTGGTCGGCGAAAGCGGGTCCGGCAAGTCGCTGACCGCGGGCGCGATCATGCGGCTTCTGCCCGAACCCCATGTCCGCGTCGCCGAAGGGTCGATCCGCTTCGAGGGCCAGGATCTGCTGGCGCTGTCCGAGCGCGAGATGAAGCAGATCCGCGGCGACCGCATCGCCCAGATCTTCCAGGAGCCGATGACCGCGCTGAACCCGCAGAAGACGGTGGGCTGGCAGATCGACGAGGTGCTGCGGCTGCACACCGGGCTGGGCCGCAAGGCGCGGCGCGCGCGGGTTCTGGAACTGCTCGATCTGGTGCATATCCCCGACCCCCGGTCGGTCTATCATGCCTATCCGCATCAGGTCTCGGGCGGGCAGCGGCAGCGGGTGATGATCGCCATGGCGCTGGCCTGCGAGCCGAAACTGATCATCGCCGACGAGCCGACCACGGCGCTCGATGTCACCACCCAGCTGCAGATCCTCAAGCTGATCCGCGAGCTGCAGGAAAAGGAAGGCGCGGGCATTCTCTTCATCACCCACGATTTCGGCGTGGTGGCCGAGATTGCCGATCGGGTGGTGGTGCTGAGCAAGGGCGAGATGGTCGAACAGGGCACCGCCGCCGAGGTGCTGAACCGGCCGAAACATCCCTATACCCGCGCGCTGATCGGCGCGATCCCGGCACTGGTGCCGCCGCGCCCGCGCGATTTCCGGGATGCGCCGGTGGTTCTGAGGGCCGAGGGGCTGGTCAAGACCTTCGCCGCGCGCGGCAGCCTGATTTCGGGCAAGCGCGCGCCGGTGACGGCGGTCGACAACCTGTCCTTCACCTTGCGCCGGGGCGAGACGCTGGGCGTCGTCGGAGAAAGCGGCTCGGGCAAGACCACGGTGTCGCGGATCGTGACCCGGCTGCTGGAATCCGATTGCGGTGCGGTCGAGGTCGACGGCACCGACCTGCTGGCCTGTTCGCCGCGCGAGCTGCGCGAGATGCGGCGCCATATCCAGATGGTGTTCCAGGACCCTATGGCCTCGCTGAACCCGCGCAAGCGGGTCGAGGACCTGATCGCGCAGGGGCCCATCGTCCATGGCGCCGACCCGAAGGCCGCCCGGGCGCGTGCCCGCGAATTGCTGGAGCTGGTCGAGCTGTCGCCCGCCGCCGCCACCCGCTATCCGCACGAATTCTCGGGCGGGCAGCGCCAGCGGATCGGCATCGCCCGGGCGCTGGCGATGGAGCCGAAGGTGATCGTCGCCGACGAACCCGTCTCGGCGCTTGACGTGTCGGTGCAGGCGCAGGTGCTGAAGCTTCTGGCCGACCTGCGCGACCGGCTCGACCTGTCGGTTCTGTTCGTGACCCACGATCTGAGGGTCGCGGCCCAGCTTTGCGATCGGGTGATCGTGATGCAGAAGGGCCGGATCGTCGAGACCGGCGTCACCGCCGAGCTTTTTGCCGCGCCGAGCCATCCCTATACGCAACAGCTTCTGGCCTCGATCCCGGGCCGTGGCTGGACGCCGCCCGACCTGGCAACGGACGCCGCCTGAAGGACCTTCCCATGTCACTGCATTTCGAAGACATCCGCCGCGCCCTGATCGGGGAGGGTGCCGCCATTCCCGGCCCCTTCGGTCCGCGCGCCCTGATCTATGCCGACTATGTCGCCTCGGGCCGGGCGCTGGGCTTTGTCGAGGACGCGATCCGGCGCCATGTGCTGCCGGTCTATGGCAACACCCATACCGAAACCTCCTATACCGGCCGCCGCACCACGGAACTGCGCGAACTGGCGCGGGCGGCGGTGCGCGAGGGCATGGGCGCGGACGAGGCCCATGCCGTCATCTTCTGCGGCGCGGGCAGTACCGGCGCCGCCGACAAGCTGGTCCGGGCGCTGCAGATGGGCGGGCCCGCCGGGCAGCTTGGCCCCGAGGCGGTGGTCTTCGTAGGCCCCTATGAGCATCACTCGAACGACCTGCCCTGGCGCGAGAGCGGGGCGAGGCTGGTGCGCATTCCGCTGGATGCGGCGGGCGCGATCTGCCTTCCGACGCTGAGGCGCGAGATCGCGGCCCATGCGGATGCGGCCCTGATGGTGGGGGCATTCTCGGCGGCCTCGAACGTGACCGGCATCCGCACCGATATCCGCGCGGTCGCGCGGCTTCTGCACGAGGCGGGCGGCTGGTGCGTGATCGATTTCGCCGCCGCCGCCCCCTATGTCGCGGTCCGGATGGCCGAAAGCGCGCCGGGCGCGGGCGACCGGATCGACGCGGCGCTGGTCTCGCCGCACAAGTTTCCGGGCGGGCCGGAGGCCTCGGGTCTGCTGATCGCCGATCGCGCACTGCTGACGACGCCCCGGCCCACGGTGGTCGGGGGCGGCACGGTCAGCTTCGTCAGCGCGGCCGAGCAATGCTATGTCGAGGCGGTCGAGGCGCGCGAAGAGGCGGGCACGCCCTCGATCGTCGGCAATATCCGCGCGGGCATGGTGCTGGCGCTGAAGACCGAGCTTGGCGCCGAGGCCATCGAGGCGCGCGAGGGCGAGCTGCGCGCCCGGCTCGAGGCGGCGCTGTCGGCCGAGCCGGGGATCGAGCTTCTGGGGCCGCGCAACGCGCCCCGGCTGGGGATCTTCTCGTTCAACATCCGCATCGGCGCGCGGCATCTGCATCACGGCTTCGTCGTGGCGGCTCTGAACGATCTGTTCGGCATCCAGGCGCGCGGCGGCTGTTCCTGCGCCGGGCCCTATGGGCACCATCTGCTGGACATCGACGACGCCCGCAGCCACCGCTTTTCCGAGGCGGTCGCGCGGGGCCATACCGCCTTCCGACCCGGCTGGGTGCGGCTGGGGGTGAACTACTTCTTCTCGGACGAGGATGTCGACCGGCTGGCCCGGGCGCTGGTCTTCATCGCGCGAAACGGGCTGGCGCTGCTGCCGCTGTACCGGCTGGACGTCGCGCATGGGGTCTGGCGCGCGCTGGGCGCCGAGCCAGCGCCGCCGCCCGAACGCCTCTCGGATCTCTGGGCGATGCCCGAGGACGACGCGGCCGCCCCCGATTTCGAGACCTGCCTTGCCGAGGCGGCGCGTCTGGTCGAAAAGGGCCGCGCTGCGGCCTCGGCCGCCGCCGGGACCGCTCTTGACGCCGATGACGAGGCGTTGCGCTGGTTCTGGCTGCCCGAAGAGGTCGCCGCCGCCCTGACCGACAAGGAGACCCCGGCATGACCGATCCCGTGACCTTTCCGCCCTCGCTCTGGGCCGATACCGCGCCCCCCCGGACCCCGGCGCCCCCGCTTGCGGGTACCGTCGAGGCCGACACGGTCGTCATCGGCGGCGGGTTTACCGGGCTGTCGGCGGCGCTGCATCTGGCGCGTGAGGGCAAGCGGGTGGTGCTGCTGGAAGGGCAGGCGGTTGGCTGGGGCGCCTCGGGGCGCAACAATGGCCAGGTGATCCCGACCCTGACCGCCGCCGAGCCCGATGCCTGGGTCGCCCGCTTCGGCGAGACCGGGCGGCGCTTTGCCGAGCTGATCGGCGGTTCGGCGGGGTTGCTCTTTGACATCGTGCGCCGCGAGGGGCTGAAGGCCGAGGCCGAACAGACCGGCTGGTTCCAGCCCGCCCATTCGCCGGGCCGCGTAAAGCTGAGCGAAAAGCGGGTCGAGGCCTGGCGCCGCTTCGGCTTCGACGTGTCGCTGAAGGATGCCAGGGAAACCGCCCAGATCCTGGGCAGCGACTTCTGGCACGGCGGGATGTATGCGCCCACCGGCGGGCATATCAACCCGCTGGCGCTGGCGCGCGAGCTGGCCCGCGCGGCCGAAAGCCATGGCACGGTGATCCACGAACAAAGCCCGGTGAAATGGTTCGAGCGGCAGGGCGCCGAATGGGTCGCGGCGACCGCGGCGGGCAAGGTCCGGGCGCGCGCGCTGATCCTGGCCAGCAATGCCTATACCGGCAAGCTGGCCGCAGGGCTTGCGCCGAAGATCGCACGCAGCTTCATCCCCGTCCATTCCTGGCAGATGGCGACAGAACCGCTGGGCGAGAACCTTCGCGCCAGGATCCTGCCCGGACGCCAAGCGGTGTCGGACACCCGGGGCGATCTGCGCTTCTTCCGCTATGACGCGCGCAACCGGCTGATCACCGGTGCCGCGATCATTCCCGGCTGGAACGATGCCGGGCGGGCCGAGGCCAAGGCCGCGCGGAACCTGGCCGAGGCCTTCCCCGAGCTTGGCGTGCCGAAGATGACCCATGTCTGGTCCGGGTATCTCTCGATGAACTGGGACCGCTTCCCCCGTGTTCACAAGCTCGGCCCCGACGGCTGGGCCTGGGCCGGGTGCAACGGGCGCGGCGTGGCGCTGGGCACGGCGCTTGGCCGCGAGATGGCGCGCGCCGTCGCGGGCGAGGACCCGCGCGGGCTGGCGCTGCCGGTGACCGAGCCGCAGGCCTTCCCCTATCACGCCCTGCTGACCCGCATGGCCCCGGCCTATCTGGCCTGGCTGCGCCGCAAGGACCTGACCGAACCCGATCTCTGAGCGAGGAGCCAAGAGAATGAACGACCTGCCGATCCTCGAACGCCGCCGCATCGAGGCGATGATCCTGAAACATGCCTTCGACGTGATCTCGGAACGTTCGGGCCGGGCCGAGGCCGAGGCGGTGATCGGCGAGACCTGCTCGCGCTCGGCGATCGAGCAGGGCCGGGCGCTGGCCGCCGGTCTCGATCACGCCCCGGATCTGGTGGACTACGCCGCGATCCTGCCGAACTGGACGAAGGAAGACGCGCTGGAAATCGAGCCGCTGGAGATGTCGTCGGAAAAGATGGATTTCAACGTCACCCGCTGCCGCTATGCCGAGATGTATCGCGAGATGGGGATCGGCGAGATCGGGCATCTGCTGTCCTGCAACCGCGATGGCGATTTCTGCATCGGCTACAATCCCGAGATCGAGATGACCCGCACCCAGACCATCATGCAGGGCGCAAGCCACTGCGATTTCCGGTATCGCATGAAGAAGAAGGACTGAAGGATGGCCGTCGAGAACTGGGTCGCCAAGCACATCTCGGAACTGGTCGAATTCCGCCACGACCTGCACCGCCATCCCGAGCTGCTGTACGATCTGCCGCGCACCTCGGCGAAGGTGGCCGAGGCGCTGCGCGCGGCGGGCGTCGACGAGGTGCATGAGGGCATCGGCCGGACCGGCGTCGTCGGCGTGATCCGGGGCCAGAGCAATGCCTCGGGGCGGATGATCGGGCTGCGTTCGGACATGGACGCGCTGCCGATCCGCGAGGAGACCGGCGCCGACTGGGCCTCGACCGTGCCGGGCAAGATGCATGCCTGCGGCCATGACGGGCATGTCGCGATGCTCCTGGGCGCGGCGCGGCATCTGGCCGACAGCCGGGCCTTCGACGGCACCGTGATCGTGATCTTCCAGCCCGCCGAAGAGGGCGGCGCCGGCGCGAAGGCGATGATCGAGGACGGGCTGTTCGCCCGCTGGCCCTGCGACGAGGTCTACGGGATGCACAACCGGCCCGGCCTGCCGGTCGGGCAGTTCACCATCGCGCCGGGACCGATCATGGCCTCGGTCGACGAGGTACGGATCACCGTTTCGGGCCGCGGCGGCCATGCCGGGCGGCCGAACACCACCATCGACCCGATGCCGGTCGCGGCGGCGGTGATCCAGGCGGTTCAGACCCTGACCTCGCGCACCATCGACCCGATCGACAGCGCGGCGGTGTCGCTCTGTTCGATCCACGGGGGCGATGCGTTCAACGTGATCCCGCAGGACATCTCGATCACCGGCACCGTGCGCACCCTGCGCGAGGAGGTGCGCGACCATATCGAGGCGCGGCTCAAGCAGATGGTCGAGGGCATCGCCGCAGCCTGCGATGCGACCGGCCGCGTCGAGTATATCCGCCACTACCCGGTGACGGTGAACCACGCGGCCCAGACCGATCTGGCCGCAGCCGCCGCGCGTGCGGTCGCGGGCGACGAGGCGGTCACGACCGACATGCCGCCGACCCTTGGGGGCGAGGATTTCTCGTTCATGCTGAACGAGGTGCCGGGCGCGTTGATCAATATCGGCAACGGGCCGAGCCAGGGCCTGCACCACCCGCGCTACGATTTCAACGACGAGGCCATCGGCTGGGGCTGTTCCTACTGGACCACGCTGGTCCGCCAGCGTCTGCCGGTCGCGGGCTGATCTCCCTTCGGGCAGCTGGACGTCTGGGCAATTCCCTCGCCCGGGCTAAATCCCGCCGCATAGGCCCCCGCGCTGGCCGAGCCGGGGCCCCGGATCGGCAGGGAGGAAGCTTTGCCATGACGATGAAGAGACGGGCGGTGTTGGCCGCAGGGGCCGCGATGGCGCTTGGGATGGCGCTGCCGCGCCCGGCCGCGGCCCGGTTCGCCCCCGAGCCCTCGGGCTGGCGCCGGTTTGAGATAACGACGCGGCTGGCGATCCCGCGGGTGGGAAAACCGGTCCGCGCCTGGGTGCCGGTGCCCGCGATGACCGAGGGCGACTGGATGCAGGCGGGCGCCGCGCGCTGGACCACCAATGCCCAGCGTGCGGGCCTCAAGACCGACGGCGCCACCGGGGCACGGTTCGTCGAGGCGGTCTGGCCCGCCGCCGATGCCCCCGCCGACCTGGTGGTCACGGCCGTTGCCTCGGCGCAGGACCGGGCCGTCGATCTGTCGCGCCCGCAGGATCTTCCGCCCTTGCCGGAGGCCGAGCGCGCCCGCCATACCGCCCCGACCGCGCTGATCCCGACCGATGGCATCGTGTACGAGACGGCGATGGACATCGTCGGCGACGCGGGCAGCGATCTGGAAAAGGCGCGGCGGATCTACGACTGGGTGGTCGACAGCACCGACCGCAACCCCAGGACCCGGGGCTGCGGTCTGGGCGATGTGGCCTCGATGCTGAAAAGCGGCGACCTGACCGGGAAATGCGCCGATCTCAACGCGCTTTTCGTGGGCCTCGCCCGGGCCGCCGGGTTGCCCGCGCGCGATCTTTATGGCCTTCGCGTCGCGCCCTCGGCCTTCGGCTACAAAAGCCTCGGCGCGGGGTCGTCCGATGTGACCAAGGCCCAGCATTGCCGGGCCGATGTCTATCTGGACGGCTTCGGCTGGGTGCCTGCCGACCCGGCCGATGTGCGCAAGGTCGTGCTTGAGGAACCGCCGAAGACCCTGACCCTGGCCGATCCGGCGGTGCAGGCGGTGCGTTCTGGTCTTTTCGGCGCCTGGGAGGGCAACTGGATCGCCCTGAACGCCGCCCATGACGTGACGCTGCCCGGATCGGCGAACGGGCCGCTGCCGTTCCTGATGTACCCGCAGGCCGAATCCGACGGGCGGCGGCGCGACGAGCTGGAGCCGTCGGGCTTTGCCTATACCATCACCGTGCGGGAGCTTGGCGCCTGAGGCGCAACGGACCCGCATTGCCGATGCGAAACGGGGCGGCGCGTTGCACCGCCCCGTGGGCTTGTCCGTCTTGGCCCGGACGCGGGGTCCGGGTGGGCGGTCTTCCCCGCCTCGCGCCGTCTTACGCGGCGACGAGGGATTCGAAGGCCGGGATCTCAAGCCCCGGGCTGACCAGGAACCCCTGGCCGCAGCCGCAGCCGTTCTCGGCCAGCCAGGACAGTTGTTCCTCGTTCTCGATGCCTTCGGCGACGGTGGTCAGCTGCAGGCTTTCGGCCAGCGCCAGCATGGCGCGCACGATGCTGTCCGAGGCGCCGTCGCGGGCGTTCAGCTGGGCGATGAAACTGCGGTCGATCTTCAGCTCGCTCGGGCGCAGCTTCTGCAGATAGGCCAGCGACGAATAGCCGGTGCCGAAATCGTCGATCGAGATCCGCACCCCGGCATCGGCCAGATCCGCGAGGTTCTGGGAGGCCTCGCTGGTGCAGTTCATCAGCCCTGTTTCGGTGATCTCCAGCAGCAGCAGCTCGGGCGGAATGTCGTGGTAGTCGAGCAGTGCCAGAACCGTCGGCAAAAGTTCGCTGGTCTGCAGCGACCGCGCCGAGATGTTGACCGAAATCGGAACCTGCAGCCCGCGCCTGATCCACTCGCCCTGTTGCCGGGCGAACAGCTTGAGCACCCGCAGGTCGAGCGCATTGTAAAGACCGTTGGCCTCGGCCAGAGGCACGAATTCGCCCGGAGAGATGTCGCCAAGCAGCGGATCGCGCCAGCGCAGCAGCGCCTCGGCGCCAAGGATCCGGCTGCGGTCGGCAATGTCGAATTTGGGCTGGAACACCAGCCGGAAGCTGTCCTCGCACAGGGCCTTGCGGAGCGCGCTGAACACGCGCAGGCGGCGTTCGCTGGTGAAGCGCAGGCTTTCCTTGAAATGGAAGACCCGGTCGCGGCCGTTCGATTTCGCCGAGTAGAGCGCCATGTCGGCGGCCCGCAAGAGATCCTCGGCGGTGCCGGCGTCGCGCGGGTAGTGGCTGAGCCCGACGCTGCAGGTCAGCAGCACCCGGGTGCCTGCGACTTCATAGGGCGAGCGGATCTCGCCCAGCGTCCGGTGCAGGATCTGTTCGGCCTCTTCCGGCGCGGTGTCGGACATGAACAGCAGGAACTCGTCGCCGCCGAACCGGCCGACGCAGGCCCGGTCGCCCATCGCCTCTTCGAGGCGCCCGGCAAAGGCCGACAGGATGGCATCGCCCACCTCGTGGCCCATGCCGTCGTTGATGTCCTTGAAGGCGTCGATATCAAGAAAGCCAAGCACCAGCCCCTTGCTCGTCGGGTCAAGCCGCGCCATGGCCGAGCGCAGATGCTCGAGGAAGCACTGGCGATTGTTGAGCCCGGTCAGCGGGTCGCGATTGGCCAGGTCGTTGGCGATGCTGAAGGCCGCGAAAAGCTCGGTATGGCCGGCCATCAGCGCGCTGACATCGGTCGAGGTGCCGCCGACCGCGAAGACCTTGCCGCTGTCGTCGCGCAGCGGGAATTTCTGGATCAGGAAGCTGCGCCGGTCCTCCGGGGTCGCGGCGAAACTGCCGTGGTTGCTGGCCGGTTTGCCCGAGATCAGCACCTCGATATCGAGCGCGCGCGAGCCCAGAAGCCCGTCGAAATCGCGCCGCTGTTCAACCGACAGACCTGTGCCGTTGCCGATCAATGCGCTCGTCGCCCGGTTGCTGAAGATCAGGTTCCCGGTCAGGTCGAAGGCGTGGAAGAGCGTCGAGGTCGCGTCGCTCAGCATCTGCCGGCAGCGCTGGTCGCGTTCCTGTCGGTCATCGGCATGACGGTCGACCAGCAGCATGTGGACCCGGTCGCCGTCATGGGCGCAGAAGGGGAGCCGCGCCAGATGGGCGTGATAGGACAGATGCACCCCGTCGCCGGGCCGCCCGACATGCACGGGCACGATGGCCGCGGGCTGGGGGACGGTTTCGTCCTGCGACGGAAGCTCGGACAGGTAGGCATGGACCCGGCTGCGGGAATCCTGGTCCAGCATCCGGTAGATCGAGCGGTTGCAGAGGTGATCGACGGAGGGAAAGCCGAAGACGGCGGCGGCCGAGTCGTTGGCTTCGCGCACGACCCCGGCCTGGTCCAGCACCACCGCGGGCAGCGGCAGATGCTCGAACAGAGCGAGGTATTTCTGACGCTCCCTCTCCGAGGCGGCATGCGCCTCGAGCAACTCCTGATTTTGCAGTTCAAGTTCGGCCTGCACCAGCTCCAGATGGTCGGTGCTGGTTTGCACGCTGCCCGGTGCCAGAGTGCTCCATCCTTCGGCCGTCGTCCGGCGCAGAACGCCGGACAACGGCTCGGAGGGCTGGGGGGAAGCCCTCTCGAAGTCACTCGTCCCACCGCTTTCCGCAGCCGGCAGGGGAACCGGCGCATCGTGTCGTCCCATCTCTGGCACAGTCCTCGGTGCAGTCACGCCAACGGTTCGGACTGTCGTTCGACAAACCTAACGAACCATTAAACAACCTTAGCGCGACAGGGAAATCCGGCAGTGTTTTTTGAGGGTTAGCGGTCGTGACGTTGCGTCGTTTGGGGGGGCGCAACGTCAACCCTGTTTCATATTCCGGAACCAGGAGGTGATTTCGATGTGGCTGACCACGGCGCCGAACTCGCTTCCGGCCACGGTCGCGGCGGTCATGTAGAACCAGCGCTGTTCGCTCGGCGAATGGCAGGGGTATTCAAGCGCGAAATAAGTCTGGCTGCCCTCGAGAATCGACTTCAGCCCCTCAAGCGCGCGCAGGGCGATTCGCTGGTCTTCGGGGTCCCACGGCACCGGCTGGCCCGGCATGGGCGACCGGCAGACCTCGAGATAATTCGCGCCCGGGCCGCAGCGTTCCAGCCCGGAATCGCCGTTGGCGCGGGCAAAGCGGGTCCAGGCCTTGTTGGTCAGGACGATGGTGCCGTCGAAATCCAGCACCGCTATATGTTCGGGCAGGGCGTCGATGACCCCCTGCAGACGGGCGAGATCGCGATAGACGGTCACGTTGGTCAGGGTGACGACCGCCCCGCGATGGCCCGTCGACTGCACCGCATAGGGCATGATCCGCACCCGGTAAAGCGCGCCGTCCTCGGCCGTCGCCTCGCGCTCGAAGCTGACCTCGGTGCGGATGGTGTCGCGGATGTCGTCCAGCAGGGCTGGGTATTTCAGCCTGTGGGCGATGTCGCCCAGCGGCCGGCCGACATCGCTTTCGCGCAGCTTGAAGACCGAACAGGCATCGGGCGAGAACCGGGTGATCAGCAGCGCCTCGTCGAGAAACACGGTCGCCACCCCGACGGCGCGGATCATGCTGGTCAGATCGGCGTTCAGCCGGTTCAGCATCGCCATCTTTTCCTGGTATTCGGCGTTGACCGTGTTGATCTCTTCGTTGACCGATTGCAGTTCCTCGTTCGAGCTTTGCAGCTCTTCGTTCGAGGCCATCAGCTCTTCGTTGGTCGATTGCAGCTCTTCGTTCGAGGTCTCGAGTTCCTGAATCGTGGTCTGCAGATCGGCCCGGGTCGAGTCGAGCTGCCGTTCGAGGATGTCGATCCGGGCCTGCGCCACGGCGGTCAGGTCGATCCGCTGCGCACCCTCGGGCGTCGTCCGGGGCTCGCGCTCGACTGTCTCGAAGCTCAGCAGAACGCAGGCGCCAAGTTCGGTGCCTGCGAAGGGAATGGCATGCAGCCGCAGCACGCTGGCGTTCTCTTCCAGCCGCACCTCGATCTGTTCCGAGGCCTGGGCCTGGGCGGTCTCGATCGCCTGATGGATCAGGACGCTGGCCATCGCCACCAGCGTCTTCGGCAGCAGCCGCACCAGTTCCAGACTGGCCACGCCCGACCGGGTCAGCAAAAAGGGCCGCAGGTCGCCGAAGAAATGGATCGCCTCGAGCTTGTCATTGACCAGGATCGACGGCGGAGCCCAGGCGTCGAGCAGGGCATTGATTGCCATGTCGGTCAGGCTTTCCCGCACCGGGCCGCGGGCGCCGAAGGCGCGGGCGCTCATCGTCGGGCGGCTGTCCCTGTCGACGGCGAACTGACGCGACTTCAGGCCGTGATCGAACGGGGTCGAGGATTTCAGCGCCGACAGGTCGAACTGGGCCGAGGGTCGCGCCGAGACCCGGACGAAGACCTTGTGCTTGGAGTCGACCGGCTGGAACCCGTTCTGCAGGCTGGACAGCGTCTCGCTGCTGCCGAGGAACAGGAACCCCGCCTTGCGGATCGCGTATTGCAGCCGCAACAGCGCGTCCTTCTGGGCGTCCTGGCGGAAATAGATCAGCGTGTTGCGGCAGCTGACCAGGTCCATCCGGGTGAAGGGCGGGTTCGACAGCAGGTCGTGCCGTGCAAAGACCAGCGATTGCCGCAACTCGCTCGACACCTGCACCGTGTCGCCATTGGCGATGAAATACCGTTCCATCCGTTCGGGGCTGATCTCGGCCCCGACCGAGGCCGGATAGGTGCCCGCCGAGGCGAATTGCAAGCTGTCCTGGCTGACATCGGTGGCGAACACCTTGACCATTGGCGTGCGCCCGGCCCGGTGGAACGCCTCGTGCAGCAGGATCGCGATCGAATAGGCCTCTTCGCCGGTCGAGCAGCCCGCGACCCAGGCGCGCGCGGTCTGGTCGGGCCCCAAAGATTCGACGATCCGCGGGACGACGGTTTCCTCGAGCACCCGGAACGCGTCTTCATCGCGGAAGAAGCGGGTGACCGAAATCAGCAGCTCACGGTTCAGCGCCGTGACCTCGCCCGGCGAGGACAGCATCAGGTCGACATAGCTCTGCAGGTCGGGCTGGCCCAGAACCTGCATGCGGCGGCCGATCCGCCGCAGGATGGTCGAGCCCTTGTAGAGCCGGTAATTGGTGCCGGTCGCATCCTCGAGCGCCTGGAAGATCACCTCCAGCGTGTCGGTCTCGCCCGAAGATCCGTCGGATCCGGCGGCGCTCTGGCCGGTCTCGGCATCCTGTTCCGGGCCGAACGGGATCTTAGGCGGGCGGCTGCGGTGTTCCAGCACCCGCCGCGCCAGGTCGCTGACCGGCAGTTCGGCATCGACCACCCCGGCGCGGCGCACGCTCATCGGCATGCCGTCGAAATTGGCCTCCTTGGTGTCCTGGATCAGGACCAGACCGCCCGCGGCATTGATCGCGATGGCGCCGCGCGTGCCATCCGAGCCGGTGCCCGACAGCACGATGCCGCTGGCCCGGTCGCCGCAATCTTCCGCGAGGGACGAAAAGAAGATGTCGATGGGAAGCGACAATCCCTCATTGCGGGGGGCCAGCCGCAGCACGCCGCGATCGATGCGCATCACCGTACCCGGCGGGATCAGGTAGACATGGTTCGCCGCGACCCGCGTGTCGGTCTCGATCATGCTGACGGGCATCGCCGTGCGCCGCGCCAGAAGCCCTGCCATCAGGCTTTTGTGCTTGGGCGAGAGATGCTGGATCACGACGAAGGCGGCACCGGAATCCGAGGGACAGTTCTCGAAGAAGGTCTCGAGGGCGGACAGGCCACCCGCCGAGGCACCGATGCCGACGATCGGAGGTACGGTGCCGGAGTGGATCTCGTCGGGAAGCTGCCGGGGGTCGGCTTCGGTGCCCATCAGGAATGTGTGCCCCGTTTTTCGTGCCTGCGCTTGCGGTTGCGCATTCAATGAAGTGTTAACTTCATCCTCGCCCGCGTTCTCGCATACGACTTGAAGTTGATCAACCGGTTTTGGCCGCGGAGATTTGCGGCACGGAAGTGCCGATCCGGAACGGACCTGTCATGGTCCCGATTTGAAACGGAAAGCCCGGTTCCGGGAAACGGGCGTGACGTGGGGTCAGGCCCCGCGGATCGCCCGGGTCGCGCGCCGTTCGAATGTGCGCAAGCCACGGAAAAGACGGCCGTGGAAGAGAAAAGGATGCCCCCAAAACCGGAAGGCACCGGCCGGGATGCGGCCGATGCCTTCGGATAGGGTGTTGTCCTGAGGGGCGCGGCGGCGTCAGGCCGCGCGCGACACCAGAACCTCGTCGACCTGCTTCTGCGCGCCGACCTCGTCCATCCCGGACACGGCCGCGACTTCGCGAGTCAGACGTTCCAGCGCGGCTTCGTACAGCTGGCGTTCGGAATAGCTCTGCTCGCGCTGGTCGTCGGCGCGGTGCAGGTCGCGCACGACCTCGGCGATCGAGATCAGGTCGCCCGAATTGATCTTCTGTTCGTATTCCTGGGCGCGGCGCGACCACATGGCCCGCTTGACCTTGGCCTTGCCCTTCAGCGTTGCCATTGCCTTCGACACGACATCGGGCGTCGAGAGCGAGCGCATGCCCACCTCGGTCGCCTTGTTGGTCGGCACGCGCAGGGTCATCTTGTCCTTCTCGAAAGAGATGACGAAAAGTTCGAGCGGGATGCCGGCGATTTCCTGCTCCTCGATCGACACGATCTTGCCCACGCCATGGGCGGGATAGACCACGTAATCGTTGGGGCGGAACTCGGATTTCTTGGTCTTGGTCATACAGCACTTCCTCGCATGGACCGCAGGGGCAGCGACAAGAAAACGTCCGGATCAAGCGATGCCCGGCTTATCCATTTCCCTTGGCGCTGAAAAACCACCCCGCAGAAGGCGGATTCTGCGTGTGGTTTGAAGATTCGGTCAGCCATTTGTAAAGGAAGCATAACACAAAAAATGCCCCACGGAAAGCGGCATGCTGGTTCCGTTGGGGCAAGCGCATGAATGTGCGGGCAATTTCCTGCCCAAGCCGTGAGCGGCAGAGGTTAACGGCGCTCCGTCAACCGCCGACCCCGGGCGTTTCCGAGAAGTACTTGGCCCGCTTGCCTTCTTCGCCGTCGCGCTCTTCCGCTTCGGGCAGCGGATCCTTGCGCGTGATGATGCAGGGCCAGACCTCGGCATATTTCCGGTTGAATTCGACCCATTCGTCCATATCGGGCTCGGTGTCGGGCCGGATCGCGTCGGCCGGGCATTCGGGTTCGCACACGCCGCAGTCGATGCACTCGTCGGGATGGATCACCAGCATGTTCTCGCCCTCGTAGAAGCAATCCACGGGGCAGACCTCGACACAGTCGGTATACTTGCAGGCAATGCAGTTGTCGGTGACGACGTAAGTCATGGGCGAACTCTCGATTTTCCGATCTGGGTGGACCTAAACCACGACTGCCGATCATTCAAGCGGCGGTTTGCGGGTTCGGTCAAGGTCGCGGCGCTGTTTCTTCGTCGGACGGCCTCCACCTTCGTATTTAGGGCTTGCAGGCGGCGTTTCCTTGATCGGGGTCAAGTCCTCGTAGAGGGTGCGCGCCTCGGTCGCGGGGCCGCGGCGGTCGCCCAGCGCCAGAATCCGGACCACGCGGATCTCGTGGCCCTGGGGAAAGGTCAGCGTGTCGCCGGGGCCGATCTGCGCCGCGGGCTTGTCGGTCTTGGTGCCGTTCACGCGCACATGGGCGCCGGCCACCAGTTTGGTGGCCAGCGTGCGCGTCTTGAAGAAGCGGGCCTGCCAGAGCCACTTGTCCAGACGGAGCGTCTGGCGCGGGGCCTCGGTCACGCGGGGCTACTTCTTGGTCTTCAGCCCCATCAGCGCGGCGGCGAAGGGGTTGTCGGGGTCGATGGGCTTTTCCTTGCGGGGCGGGCGGGCCTCGAAGGTCTTGGGCCCGTCATGGCGCGGGCCGCCCTTGCCGCCCGGCTTGCCACCGCCGCCGCCATGTTTGCCGCCCTTGCCGCCATGTTTGCCGCCGCCCTTGCCGCCACGGCCGCGCGGGCCGTCGCCCTGCCCGCGATCTTGTCCCCGGTCCTGACCGCCCTGCGCGCCATCGCCGCGCGGACGGCCGCCGCCTTGCCGCCGCCGGGGCGGCGCCCAGGTGAAGGTGTAGAACACCTCCATCTCGGCGTCTTCCGGGGGCTCTGCGGGCGCGGCCTCGGATTCGGCAGCCGGTTCAGCGCCGGTTTCGGGCGCAGTCTCTTCCGCAGTCTCGGGCGCGACCTCGGCAGCAGGCGCCTCGGGCGTCGCGTCGACGGCTTGATCCGCCGCCTGCTCGGCGGTTGCATCCGGGGCCGGGGCCTCGGCTTCGGGCGCCTCTGCTGCGAGGGCCGCCTTGACCTTGGGCCGCTCGCCCCTTTCGGCGCGGTAGCCGAGGCCCTGCATCAGATCGGCGAACTGTTCCAGCGTGGTGCCGGTGATCGACAGCATGTCTGCCTTGGCCTCGAAGCCGCCCCGGGTGTCTTCCGACCGAAGCTGATCGGCCAGCCGTTCCAGCATGTCGATCCGGATCGCGCGGGTTCCGGCCGGGCGATAGCCCGCCAGCCGGTAGACCTCTTCGGTCACGCCGGGCACGACCGGGATCGTCACCAGCCCGGGCGGCGGGCTTTCGGGGAATTCGTCCAGATTGCGCGCCAGCGACCACAGCACCAGCCGCAGACGGGTGGGCGCGGGCTTCAGCAAGAGCGGCATGAAGATCGTGAACTGGCCGAAGCGGATCCCGTGCTTGCGCAGGGCCGCGCGGGCCTCCTGGTCCAGATCCTTGACCTCCTGGGCGACGCCGTCGCGCGACAGCAGGCCCATCGCCTCGACCACGCGGAAGGCAAAGCCGCGCGTCAGCCCGGTCAGCGTCTCGTCGCGCTGCAGGTTCAGCAGCGGCTCGAACAGGGTCGCGACCCGGCGGTCGATGAAATGCTGCAGCCGCCGGCGGACCTTTTCGATCACGTCGGGCCCGGCCTCCTCGTCGACGAAGGCGTCGATGCCCGGCTTCAGCGGATCGGCACCCGCCACCAGCTTGCCCACCGCATGCGCGCCCCACATCAGCCCGCCCTGCTCGGTGAAATCGAGCTCGGTATCGGGCGCGTTGTAGAAGCGGTCGGCGCGCAGGTGGAATTCGGGAGCCAGCGCCACCAGCGCCGCCTGGCGCAGGGTCTTGGCTTCATCGGGGCTGGCGGACGCATCCTGGCGGAAGCGGAAGCCCTCCAGACGGCCGACGAATTGCCCCTCGACCGTCACCTCACCCTTGTCGTTCACCTCGGCCACAAGGCTCTCCTTCTGTTTCAACCGGCGGAGCAGAACGGAGGTCCGCCGGTCTACGAATCTTTGCGTCAATGCGCCGTGCAGCGCGTCCGACAGGCGGTCCTCTACCGCGCGCGTCTGTTCGCGCCAATGCGGTTCGTCGGCGACCCACCCCGTGCGCTGGGCGACATACGTCCAGGTGCGGATATAGGCCAGACGTTTCGACAACGTGTCAATGTCGCCATCTGTCCGGTCGATGCGCTTGACCTGTCGCGCCATCCAGTCGTCCGGGACCCGGCCCGCCCCATGCAGGAAGCCGAAGATCCGTTCCAGCAGACCGGCATGTTCGGCGGCCGAAATCCCCCGGAAATCCGGTATCCGGCAGACATCCCAAAGAAGTTTCACGTCCCGCGAATCGCGGATCCGGGCGCGAAGATCGGGCAGCCCCGAGAGCGATTTCAGGGCCTGCAGGTCGTCGGATTCGCGTACCCGCGTCAGCCAGTCGCCCTGTGCGTGTGTCTCCAGCGCGGCAATCAGCCGCTCCGGTGTTCCGAAGTCCAGCCTGGAATTGCGCCACTGCAGCCGGGCGACCGGGTCGAAGCGGTTCTCGACGATGGCCTCGGCCACCTCGTCGGGCAGGGGCCGCGCCTCGCCGGTGACGCCGAAACTGCCGGCCTGGGTGTGGCGCCCGGCCCGGCCCGCGATCTGTGCCAGCTCGTTCGGCCAGAGCGGCCGCATCCGGCGGCCGTCGAACTTGTCGAGCGCCGAGAAGGCCACATGCCTGATGTCGAGGTTGAGCCCCATGCCGATGGCGTCGGTCGCGACCAGATAATCGACATCGCCGTTCTGATAAAGCTCGACCTGCGCGTTGCGGGTCCGGGGCGAAAGCGCGCCCATCACCACCGCGCAGCCCCCCTTCTGGCGCCGGATCAGCTCGGCGATGGCATAGACGTTCTCGACCGAAAAGCCGACGATGGCCGAGCGGGGCGGCATCCGGCTGATCTTTTTCGACCCGGCATAGACCAGTTCGGAGAACCGCTCGCGCCGCATGAACTGGACCTTCGGCACCATCGCGGCGATGGCGTTGCGCATGGTGTCGGCGCCCAGAAACAGCGTCTCGTGCTGGCCGCGGGCATGCAGCAGCCGGTCGGTGAAGACATGGCCGCGTTCGGGATCGGCACAAAGCTGGATCTCGTCGATGGCCAGGAAATCGGCGCCGGTCGCCTCGGGCATCGCCTCGACCGTCGCCACCCAGTACTGGGTGCGGTCGGGAACGATCCGTTCCTCGCCGGTGACAAGCGCCACCACCGACGGCCCCCGAAGCGCGACGATCCGGTCATAGACCTCGCGCGCCAGCAGGCGCAGCGGCAGGCCGATCACACCGGTACGGTGGGCCAGCATCCGCTCGATCGCGTAATGGGTCTTGCCGGTATTGGTGGGCCCGAGGACCGCGGTGATCCTCGACTGCGCTGTCATCCTTCAGCCCCTTCGCCCGTCGTTCAGAGGGTCCGGCCGGAGGTGACGACCTCGAGCCGGTGCACGGCCTCTTCTAGGTCAGGATCGTGGGGATGTATAGCATGGGCGGCGCGATAGGCGCCCAGCGCCGCAGTGTCGTGCCCGGTCTCTTCGAGGATGGTGCCAAGCCCGGTCAGTGCGCCGAAATGGCGGGGGTTCAGCTCCAGCGTCTGGGCCAGGTCGGACAGAGCGGGTCCGTAAAGCCCCGACCGGTAATAGGCCAGCGCCCGCGAATTGTAGGCTTCGGCGAAATCGGGCGCATGATCGACCAGAGCGGTCAGATGCTCGATCGCGGTGCCGAAGGCCTCGGCCTCGATGGCGTCGCGCCCGCGCTTCAGCAGAAGGTCCATCGAGGCCGAGCCCGATTTCGACCATTCGGTCCAAAGCGCGTCCTCGACCCGCTGCCAGTTCGGCAGATCGGGCCGCTGCAACTCTTCCAGAAGATCGTCGGCCCGGGCGGAATCGGCAAGCCCCCGCTCAGCCAAGAACACGGACGCGGAAAATACCGCCAAGGCAAGATTGAGAATGCGCAGCGTTTTGGCCATAACGTCCTTTAGAATAGCGCAACAGGCGGACAAAGGCGACATGCCCCGCATTCACAAATCGGAGGATCCCGAATGAGCGACACGCTGGACAAGGCCGTCGAGGCCCTGAACGCCAAATTGTCGGGCGGCTTCAATGGCGTTGCCAAGTTCGCCATCGAGGATACCGGCGACATCATCGTCGATTCCGACGGCGCCCATGCGGGCGATGCCGAGGCCGACGTCACGCTGTCTGCCAGTCTCGAGACGTTCCGGGCGATGATGGAGGGCGATCTGAACCCGACCACGGCCTTCATGACCGGCAAGCTCAAGATCGAGGGCGACATGGGCAAGGCGATGCAGCTGGCCCAGATCTTCACCTGATCGCAATGGACGAGGCGCCGCTTTACGCGGACGTGGCCCACGGCCCCGAAGGCGGCCGAGCCTATTGGCTGCGGACCGAGGACGGGGTGCGGATACGGATCGGTGTCTGGGGGCGCGAGGCGCCCGCGGGCACCGTTCTGCTGTTTTCCGGGCGCACCGAATATGCCGAGAAATACGGCGCCGCGGCGGCCGCGCTTCAGGCCCGCGGCTTTGCCACGCTGGCCATCGACTGGCGCGGGCAGGGGCTGGCCGACCGGACGCTTGCAAACCGCTCGCTGGGCCATGTCGCGCGGTTCGCCGATTTCCAGGCCGATGTGCGGGCGGTGCGCAAGGCCGCCGAGGCGCTGGGTCTGCCCCGGCCCTATCACATGCTGGCCCATTCGATGGGCGGCGCCATCGGATTGCGTGCGCTGATCGAGGGGCTCGACGTGGCGACCGCGGTCTTTTCCGCGCCGATGTGGGGCATCCGCATCAGCGCCGCGATCGCGCCCCTGGCCTGGGCGCTGACCGGGCTTGCGCCCCGGCTGGGGTTCGGGCCGGTCCGGGTGCCCGGCACCGGGGGCACGACCTATGTGCTGGCCACGCCCTTCGAGACGAACGATCTGACCGGCGACCGCGAGATGTACGAGATCCTGCGCCGACAGCTGACCGCGCATCCCGATCTTTCCATCGCGGGGCCGACGCTGAGCTGGCTGGGCGAGGCGCTGTCCGAGGCGGCCTGGCTGGCGCGGCAGCGCTCTCCGGCCGTGCCGGCCCTGACCTTCCTTGGCGGGCGCGAGCGGATCGTCGATCCGCTGGCGATTCGGCGGCGCATGGCCGACTGGCCGGGCGGACGGCTCGATGTCATCGAGGACGGGCGCCACGAGATGATGATGGAACCTCCCGCGATCCGCGACCGGCTGTTCGATCTGGCAGCGGCGCATTTCCGCGCCCAGTCCGGCTGAGCGCGGCGGCCCCCGAGGGCCGCGGCGGCGTCAGTGCACGTTGACCGGCGCCAGGTCGTTCTGGCGTGCAAGCTGAAAGGCGAGCTTGCGGTCCCGCACCAGCGCGAGGCGGCCGCCATTGACGTCGTGGACGGCGTAAAGCTCGTCCAGCCCCAGGGCCTGACGCTGCACCTCTTCGGGCAGGTCGGCGACCTTGACCGGCCGCACATAGACGATGCGCTCGCCGCCTTCGGGCAGAAGATCGTATTTCTCGTTCATGACCGTTTACCTCACGCTCTGGAAATCCGGATCGTCTGGACAACGCTGTCCGGCACCGCCCGGTTCAGATCGACATGCAGAAGACCGTTTTCCATGGTCGCCCCCGTCACCTCGACCCCGTCGGCCAGCACGAAGCTGCGCTGAAACTGCCGGGACGCGATGCCGCGATGCAGGAAGACGCGTTCGGCGCAGTCCTCGACCTGACGGCCGCGGATCACCAGTTGCCGGTCTTCGACGGTGATCGCGATATCCTCGTCGCGAAAACCGGCCACGGCAAGCGTGATCCGGTAACCCGTTTCGGAGGTCTGTTCGATGTTGAAGGGCGGGTAGCCTTCGTTTCCGGATTTGGCGGTCCGCTCGACAAGGCGTTCGAGCTGCTCGAACCCCAGAAGGAAAGGATACGAGCCGAGGGTGAGTTTCGTCATTGGTCAAGTCCTTGAACAAGCGACCTGGAAGTTCCGGGACCCCGCGTCCGCGGCGGTCCGACCCAGGATATGGGAACCGGGGCGGCTTCCCGCAAGGGCATTAAATCGCTATGTTAACACTTCAAGGAACCGCATCGACTCAGCCCCGGGAACCAGATGAACATCGCCAGCGAGATGAATTCGGACGAGGTCTTGCGCGTCAAACTGGAGGTCCTGCGGCGCGAGCACCGGGATCTCGACGACGCGATTCACGCGCTTCAGGAGAAGGGGACCGGCGACAGCCTGACCCTAAAGCGGCTGAAAAAGCAGAAGCTGGCCCTGAAGGACCGCATCGCGCTGATCGAGGATCAGCTGACGCCCGACATCATCGCCTAGCCGCATTGCGTCGCCGTCCGGCGCGGCTATAGTGCCCGCTCGCAAGACGAGGGGGCCGAACCGCATGGGCGACGTGAAAGTGGGCATCATCATGGGCAGCCAGTCGGACTGGTCCACGATGAAAGAGGCAGCCGACATCCTGGACGCGCTGGAGGTGCCCTACGAGGCCCGCATCGTCTCGGCCCACCGGACGCCCGACCGGCTCTGGACCTATGGCAAGACGGCGGTCGAGCGGGGCTTGCGGGTCATCGTCGCGGGCGCGGGCGGGGCGGCGCATCTGCCGGGCATGATGGCCTCGAAGACGCGGGTGCCGGTGATCGGCGTGCCGGTCCAGACCCGGGCGCTGTCGGGCGTCGACAGTCTTTATTCCATCCTGCAGATGCCCAAGGGCTTTCCGGTCGCGACCATGGCCATCGGCGCGGCGGGGGCCGCCAATGCCGGGCTGATGGCCGCGGGTATCCTCGCACTGAACGATCCGGCGCTGGCCGAGCGGCTCGACCGCTGGCGCGCCGATCTGTCGGCCTCGATCCCCGAGGTTCCGGCCGATGAGTGAGCCCCGCGCCGACGCCCTTGCCCCCGGCGCCACCATCGGCATTCTCGGCGGCGGCCAGCTTGGCCGGATGCTGTCGGTCGCGGCCTCTCGGCTGGGGTTTCGCTGTCATGTCTTCGAACCCGCGCCCGAGCCGCCCGCCGGTCATGTCGCGGCCCATGTGACGACCGCGCCCTACGAGGATACCGGGGCGCTGGCGCGGTTCGCCGCCTCGGTCGATGTCGTCACCTACGAATTCGAGAACATCCCCACCGCCGCGCTCGACGCCATCGAGGCCGTGGTGCCGATCCGCCCGGGCCGGAAAGCGCTGGCGGTCAGCCAGGACCGGCTGGTCGAGAAATCCTTCCTGAACGGGCTGGGGCTGGCGACCGCGCCCTTCGCCGCGGTCGATGACGAGGTCGATCTGGCCGAGGCGCTGGACGAGATCGGCGTGCCCGGCATCCTGAAGACCCGCCGCTTCGGCTATGACGGCAAGGGGCAGGCCCGCATCATGGCGCCCGAGGACGGACCGGCGGCGCTGGCCGAACTGGCGGGCGCCCCCGCGATCTTCGAGGGGTTCGTGGAGTTTTCGTCCGAGATCTCGGTGATCGCGGCGCGGGGCGCCTCGGGCGAGGTCGCCTGTTTCGACCCGGGCGCCAACGTGCATCGCGACGGCATCCTGCGCACGACGACCGTACCCGCGCCGCTGACCGTGGCGCAGCGGACCGATGCGGTGCTGCTGGCGGGGCGCATCCTGAACGCGCTCGATTATGTGGGGGTAATGGGGGTCGAGCTTTTCGTGACGAAAGCCGGTCTGATCGTCAACGAGATCGCGCCCCGGGTGCATAATTCCGGCCACTGGACCCAGAACGGCTGTGTCATCGACCAGTTCGAACAGCATATCCGCGCCGTTGCGGGCTGGCCGCTGGGCGACGGGGCGCGCCATTCCGACATCGTGATGGAGAACCTGATCGGCGACGACATGGACCGCCTGCCCGATCTGGCCGCCGATCCCAAGGTCGCGCTGCATCTTTACGGCAAGACCGAAACCCGCGCGGGCCGCAAGATGGGCCATGCCAATCGCTGGGTCGGCCCGGCCGCGTCCTGAACGCAGCCGGGCTTAGTGCCGCGCATCGCCGTTGGGCGCACGCGCGGCGCGGCCGGCTTCCAGCCCGGCGGCAAAGCCTTCCGCCATGTGCACGAAGGGCGTGTAAGGATCGGCCGGGGCCGCGGGTCGCGCAGGCGGGCTCCGGCGCAGGCTCAGGCCCCAGAAGATCAGCCCCACCCCCAGATAGGCCGCGCCGATCACGGTGGCGGCGAAGACCGCTCCGTGACCGGCGCTAAGCACAAGCCAGGCCGCCCCTGTCAGGAAAGCGGCGCCGACGCCCGCGCAGAGGCTGCCCGCGGTGCCGAGCGCCAGCCGGTGCGAAAAGGCGCGCGCCCGGCGTTCGGCCTCGTCGAGAGGCAGCGAGAACATCAGCGGCGGCCCGTCATCAGCCCGACGAGAAAGCCCAGGCCCACCGCAATGCCCATCGCGGCGGCGGGCTGGCGGCGGACCGCATCGGCCGCCTGTTCGCCAAGCTCGGCGCCGCGGGACTGCATGCCCGCAACCGTTGCCTCGCCGCGTTCGCGGATCTCGGCGGCGCGGCGCTGGACCGAATCGCGCATGTCGTTCTTCTTCGCCTCGCTCAGATCCCCCAGCGTGCGGGCGATCTGGGCGATGTCGCCCTTCAGCGCCTCGATCTGGACCTCGAGATCCTGAACGCTGGCGCTGCCGTTCCGTGCCTGAGCCGATTGTGCCATGACGGCCTCCTTTCGGTTGCTTGGTATCGCATACGCGGAGGAAACGCCGCCGTGCCGGACAGGGTTCCGCCCGCTCGCGGCGCGATCACGCTTGCGAGAGACCCCCTGTACAGGCCGGGAACCACTCGGCCCCGGCGACGTTGGGTCAGCACAACCGGACATGAAAGGAGCCTTGAAATGCTGTATTGGGCACTCGTTTTTCTTGTCGTCGCCCTGATCGCCGCCGCCTTCGGGTTCGGGGGCATCGCATCGGCCTCGGCCGGGATCGCACAGATCCTGTTCTTCGTCTTCCTCGTTCTCTTCGTCATCGCGCTGGTCGCGCGGGCGCTGCGGGGCCGCATGCCCTAAGATGAAGACGAAGAAGACTGCACGCCGCCCGCAGGCCCGCGCGGGCGGCACGTCAGACAAAGACCCCGTCGGAGATCCCGGCGGGGTCGATTGTTTCAGGACCGTCGCAGCGGATGCACCCGGTGCTCCGCCGCGAGGTCGGTCAGGCGCCGAGCGTTTCGGTGCTCGAGAAGAACATCGCCTGGCTGACGGCCGACCGCACCTGATCCTCGGTATAGGGTTTCGAGATCAGGAAGGCGGGTTCCGGCCTCTCGCCGGTCAGCAGCCGTTCGGGGAAGGCGGTGATGAACACCACCGGCCGGTCGCCCAGCTCGGCGAGGATGTCGTTCACCGCGTCGATACCCGAGGATTTGTCGGCCAGCTGGATGTCGGCGAGGATCAGGTCCGGCGGCGTCTGTTTCGCCAGATCGACCGCGCCGCGCCGGGTGCGTCCGATGCCGGTCACCTCGTGGCCCAGGCCTTTGACGATGGCCGAGATGTCGATGGCGATGATTGCCTCGTCCTCGATGACCAGCACGCGTCCGGCGATGCTGCGGGCCATCTCGTCCCGCGCGATGGCGATCAGGCTGGCAGCCTCGTCGCCCGGAAGACCCATCACGGCGCCCACCTCGTCATAGGTGAAGCCCTCGATGGAATGCAGCAACAACGCCTCGCGAGTATTGCGCGTCAGGGACGCCAGCCGCGATTGCGCCCGCGCCTCGATGCCCGAGACAGGTTCGGGCTCGCCGATCCGTCCGCCAGACGACGACCAGATGCCGTAGAACGCCTTGAACAGGGCGACCTTCGGCGGCAGGCCCTGTTCGAAGATCCCGCGATCTGCAAGGATCGCCTCGAGCGTCGCGATCGCATAGGCGTCGCCGCTGGTCTGGCTGCCGGTCAGCGCCCGCGCGTAGCGTCTGAGATAGGGAAGTTCCGCCCCGATCACCCGGGAAAGATCTTCAGAGGGATTTGGATGCGTCATGCGCGACCTCGAAAAAACTGTTGTTCATGGGAACCGAACGTCGCGACGGCGCGTTTGGTTCCGCAGTCTGAAAGTTAGGGCGGGCCGACCGGAATGGCAAAGAAGGACCGTAGGGGTCATATGCAAGAGCAGATCGACGAAAACTTGCGGCGCGTCTATGCGCAAGCCGTCGAGGAACAGGTCCCCGACCGGTTTCTCAAGCTGCTGGAACAGCTGCGCGGCGATGGCGAAGACGTGGCCAAGGCAAATAACGGTGACACTAAGTGAGTGCGGTGTCGGATCCCAGGGAAGAACTGGTGACCCACCTCCCGGCGATGCGGGCCTTCGCGCTCAGCCTGACCCGCAACGCCGCCACGGCCGATGACCTGGTACAGGACGCCATCGTCAAGGCCTGGGCCAATTTCGACAAGTTCGAAGTCGGTACCAACCTGCGGGCCTGGCTGTTCACCATCCTGCGCAACACCTATTATTCGATGCACCGCAAGCGACGGCGCGAGGTCGAGGACCCGGATGGCGCGCTGGCCGCGCATCTGTCGGAAAAGCCGCATCATGACGGCCGTCTGGCGATGGAGGATTTCAAGGTCGCCTTCGCCAAGCTGACCGACGAACAGCGCGAGGCGCTGATCCTGGTGGGGGCCGAGGGCTTTTCCTACGAGGAGGCGGCGGCCACCTGCGGCTGCGCCGTCGGCACCATCAAGAGCCGGGTGAACCGGGCGCGGGTGCGGCTGGCCGAGCTGATGCATCTGAACGATACCGACGATCTGTCGATGACCGATCCGGTGACCCTGGCGGGTCTGTCGTCCAAGCGGCTCGCATGACCGAAAATCTCAAGGCGCGGATCTCTGCGCGTCGCCTGACCAAGAGCTTGGCGCTCTGGCTGATCGGCGCCCTGACGGTCGCCATGCTGCCGCTGGGGCTGATCTCTGTCTCTCAGACCTCGAATGTTCTGCACGAGACCGAGCGGCTGTCCGGGGTGGCACTGATGGACCGGACCCAGCGCGCCTCCTCGCGGACCCAGGCGCTGATCCAGGAAGCGTTCGGCGCCGCCCGCACCGTGGCGGCGGCGAATGTGCTGTTCGAGGGAGGGGGGGTCTCCTGCGACTCGGTGCTGGCGCGTCTGGTCAAGGACAGCCCGACCTACCTGTTCGCGGGCTTCGTCGATACCGAGGGCCAGATCACCTGTTCCTCGACCGGCGAGCGGCGGCGGATTCTCGACGAATCCTATTTCCTGAACCTGCTGCGCGATCCGCAGCCGCGCGTCGACACCCGGCTGAGCGTGGCGCTGCGGGGCGCGCGGGTGGTCCGTGTCAGCGTACCGCTCTACGAGGCCTCCGAACTGCGTGGCTTTGTGGTGATCTCGATCCCCTATGCGGCGGCCTATTACACGCTGGACGATGGCGGGGCCGAGGTCGATCTGCTGGTCTTCGACCGCGAGGGCGAGTTTCTGACCGCCGAAGCGGCCAAGCGGGAGGACGGCACTGACGTCGGGCGGCTGGAGCACAGCGCGAGGCCCGAGTCCTTCGAAGAGGTTCTGCCGCGCGACAGCACGCTCGACCGGCTTGCGGCCGAGGGGCGGCAGTCGTTCCGCGGCACGAACCGGCTGGGAGAGATCCGCGATTTCGCCGTGGTTCCGGTGATCGACGACCGCATCTTCGTGATGGGCAGCTGGGCGCCCGGGCGCAACAGCCTGGCGCCGACGGCGGGCCGGACCATGGCCCTGTATTTCCCGATCCTGATGTGGGGGGCGGGAATCGTGGTGGCCTATTTCGCGGTCCACCGGCTGGTGATCCGGCATATCAAGCGGCTGCAAGGCTGGATGCGGCTTTACGCCAGCGGCCATACGGACTTCGCCCATGCCCGGCTCGATCATGCCCCGCACGAGCTTGAGGTGGTGGCCGAAGCCTTCCGCAGCATGACACGGCGTCTTGCGGAACAGGACCGGGCGCTGGAAGAGGATCTGGCCGAGAAGACGATCCTGCTGAAGGAGGTCCATCACCGGGTCAAGAACAACCTCCAGCTCATCACCTCGATCATGAACATGCAGATCCGCAATGCCCACAGCGCCGAGGCGCGGCGGTTGCTGAAACGGGTGCAGGACCGGGTGATGGCGCTGGCCGCGATCCACCGCTATCTCTACATGGCGCGCAAGCTGTCGATGGTCCGCGCCGACCGTCTGCTTGACGACATCATCCGCCAGCTGGTGGTGGTGGGCGATATCGACGGCACCGACAAAAGCGTCAAGATCGCCACCCAGTTCAGCCCGGTCGAGGTCAATCCCGACCAGTCGGTGCCGCTGTCGCTGCTGGCGACCGAGGCCGCGATCAACGCCGTCAAGTATTGTCGGCCGCCGCCCTCGGGCGGGCCCGCCTGGATCACCATGGCATTGCAGACGCTTGACGATGGCAGGGTGTGCCTGAGCGTGGTCAATTCCCGCAACGAGGACCCTGAACCGAAGGCCGAGCCCGGCGATCCGGAAAGCTCGGGCATGGGGCGGCAGCTGATATCGTCCTTCGCGACGCAGCTCGATGCCGAATTCGAGGCTCATTCCGACCCCGACCGCTATGAGTTGCATCTGACTTTCCGGCCGCTGCCGGCCTCGGCCGAGGAAGAGGAGGAGCCCGAGACCGAAGAAGCGGCAGAATAAGCCGATCGCAGGGAACCCGAACGGGATGAGAGGCGTTATCATTCCGTAATTGAAACAGGAGGTTCCATGACCCGTATCGTTGTTTTCTGCCTGTCCGCGGCTGCGCTTCTCGGGGTTGCTGCCTGCGAAACCGTCGAGGGCGCAGGCCAGGATATCGAGAAGGCTGGCGGCGCGATTTCGCAAGAGGCGCGCGAGGCTCAGAACTGATTGGCGAAAGGCGGGCTTCGGCCCGCCTTTTCGTTTTCCGCCCGGTCTCGAAACGGATCGGCGTTTCAGCCCAGAACACCCGCGATCACGGCCCCTGCCGCGACGAAGGGTGCGAGGCCGATCAGCGCCAGCAGGCCGTCGCGCGCCAGCATGGCCACCGACAGGGTCACCACCGCCGCCCCCAGCAGCGACGAGCTGAACGGCACCAGTTCCAGAAACGGCATCGACAGTCCCGCCAGCAGGCACAGCGCCTGCAGCATCTTGACCAGCGGCGGCGTCACCAGAAACCGCAGCCGCGGCCGCGCCGCCCATTCCAGCCAGCGCGCCGGGCGGCGCAGCCAGTCGACGGCGCTGCGGGTCCGTTCGGCCCGGATCTCGCGCCGCATCAGCCAGCCCGGCGCCCAGAGATGGCGTTTGCCGATCAGCATCTGCCCGGCGACCAGCGCGATTGCCAGACCGCAGAGGCTGGAAAACCCCGGGATCCCGCTCAGCGGCGACACCACTGCCAGCGCGGGCGCCATCATCAGCGGCAGGAAAGACACCGACCCCAGCGCCTCGAACAGCCCGCGGACCGTCACCCGGTCGCCCCGCGCGGTCTGCTCGACCGCATCGAGGATCGTCGAGACCGGCGCCTCGCGCAGCGCTTTGAGCCCGTCATGGGTGTAGTCTTCGGTTCGGGCCATGGGCACCTCCCGGCTTGTCGTTGCGCTTGACGGGCCGCGAGTCGCACCGGGCCCGGTCTCACAACGCCGTGGCGCCGGTTTCGTTCGCCGCAGCGGATCTGGCGCCAAGAGGGCGGCATGATGTTCTTTTTCTGTTCCAGGCCATAGATCACCGGTCTTTGAGCGAAAGTCTTGATATTGAACAGAGATCGACACCGGCACGACACCGTTCCGCTTAACGGCAAATTTAGGCGTCGACGCCAGAGTCGCACGACTGAATTACGCAAGGGAAAGCACCGGAGTCACGCCGTTGGAGAGTGCCATGCCAAGCTCCGTTCCGGTTGACCGATCGCCGCGCTGCGCGGTACCGGACCCCTGCGCGCCGGCCCGGTCCGGCCTGGTGCCTCGGACAGCGCCGAAAGGGGGCGACGCGGGGCGAGCGCCCGGTTCGGCTTGTCCAAGGATCGCCTCGACCTTTGCAGCCGCTTTGCCGGGGCATCGGCCCGCCGCTTCCAGCCTCGTCCCCCGGGGCCGGTTTGGTCCGCGCGATCGGCGCGCGGCCTGCGGGGGGCACAACCTCCCCTGCGCGGGCCTCTCCGCCGAAGCGGCGGACCTGGGCCCCGGGAAGCCCGTCATGCTGGCCGATCCCGTCGGTCTCGGGCCTCGGGCCTCGGGCCTCGATTTCACCGCCGACGGGACCGCGCGCGGTGCGCAAGCGGGTGACTTCGCCCGGCCCGGCCCCGTCCGGCCGCGCCGGTGGCAGGCCGCATGAGCAAGGAGCGCGATCCCCGCATGACCTTGCGCCGCGCCGGTGCCCCGGTGGGGCCGGCGGCGCTCCGTGCCCGGCTGGCCGATTTGCTGGCGGCGCTGGCCGTACCCGCCTGGGCCACCGGGTCCGATGGAAAGGTTCTGGCGGCGAATTCTGCCGCCGCGACGCTGCTTGAGCGTGCATCGGCGGACTGGGCCGGGCTGGGCGACGGCGCGCTGCTGCCCGAGCGCTGCGCCCGGCGCCTGCAGGGCGCGCGCGCCACGCTTTTGCACGGGGCGCGCGCCCGGGTCCGCTATCGGGGCGGGTTCCTGACCGGGACCGGGCGCCACCGGCTGCTCGACTGTTCGCTGACCCGGCTTGCGGGGATCGCCGGTGCCGTACTGGTTCAGGCCGAACCGGTCGGGCTTTGCGGCGCCAGTGCCGATCCGCGGGCCGCCGAGACGTGCCAGGGCGAGATCGGGTCCGGCGTCGAGGCTTCCGCCTGGCTTCCGCCAGGCATGTCGCGTCACCATGAGGTTTTGCAGCGCGCGGCCGAGGCGGCGGGCTTTGCGCAATGGTATCTCGATCCCGCCCGGCGCCGGATCTGGGTCGCGGACGGGGTCCCGGCGCTGTTGGGCTTTGCGCCGGGCGAGGTTGCCCTCGACTCGTCGTGGCTGCGGGCGCGGCTGCATCCCGAGGACCGCCCGGCAATGCGCGCGGTGGCGGCGCAACTGATCCGGGGCGGCAGCGAAAGCATGCGCATCGACTGCCGCCTGCGCCATCGCGATGGCAGCTATCTCTGGGTCGAGGCGACCGCCCGCCGGATCGTCGCCACGCCGGGACGGCGGACGATCCTGTGCGGCAGCCTGTCGGATGTGACCCATTTCAAGGACCACGAGGCCAGGCTTCAGCAGGCCCTCTTCGACGCGCGCCGCGCCCGCACCGAGGCCGCCAAGACCGAAGGCCTGATGCGGATCGCGACCGAGGGTGCGGGGTTCGGGCACTGGACATTCGATCCGGCCACCGGGACCTACTGGCTCAGCGATGCCTGTTTCCGGTCGCTGGGGTATCGGCCGGGCAGCATCGACACCAGCCGGATCGGGTTCCGCGAGGTGATCCACCCCGACGATGCGGGGGCCGCGCGCGCCGCGCTGGAGGCACTTCTGGCGGGGGAAAGCGAGCTTCTGCACATCGATTCCCGGTTGCGCACCGCCGATGGCAGCTGGCGCTGGCACGAAACGACCGCCCGGCTGGTGCCGCTGGCCGAGGTCGGCCTGCCGCCGCTGGTCTGCGGCATCAGCCGGGACATCACCGCCCGCAAGACCCATGAACAGGATCTGGCCCGCGCACTCGAGGCCGCGCGGCGGGCCCGCGACGAGGCCGAGGCGGCGCGCGGCAAGCTTCATCTTCAGGCCACGATCCTCAGGGTTTCCACCGAATACAGCAATGTCGTCCCCTGGCATGCGATCCCCGCGCTGGGCCTGGTGCGGGCCGATGCGCATCTGGCGGCGATGCTGGGCTATCCGCCGGGACACCGGATCGGGTCGGCCGAATTTCGCGACATGATCCATCCCGACGACGCGCGCGAGGCGCTGGGCCTCGTCGACGCGCTTTACCGCCGCGAGACCGAGGCGTTCTCGGCCGAATTCCGGGTGCGCCGCGGCGATGACGGCTGGTGCTGGGTCGCGTCCAAGGCGCGCTGGCTGGACGGCGCGGGGTCCGGCCTGCCCGACATGGTCTGCGGCACCCTGACCGAGATCACGGCAAGCAAGGCCAACGAGGCGCGGCTGGCCGAGGCGCTTGCTGCCGCCGAGATCGCCCGGAAGGAGGCCCGGGCCAGCGAACAGATGCTGCGCACCGCCGCGATCTGCGGCAACATGGGCGCCTGGTCGATCTGCGCCGAGCGCGGCGAGGCCTGGATGACCGCCGAGGGCTTCCGGCAACTGGGCTACGAGCCGGGCGATTTCGTGCCCGACGACGCGGGCTGGCGCGACCTGATCCATCCCGACGACCTTCCGGCGACCGCCACCGCGATGGACGCGGTGATCCGGGGCGAGGCCGAGGTTTACGATTACGATCACCGCATCCGCCACAAGGACGGGTCCTATCACTGGTACCGGACGGTCGCGCGGCTGATCGACCGCCGGGCCGAGGGGCTGCCGCCGCTGCTGGCGGGGGCCCATACCTGCACCGACCGCCAGAAACAGAACGAGGCCCGGCTTTCCGAGGCGCTGGCAGAGGCCGAGGCCGCGCGGGCCGAATCGCAGACCCGCGAAGAGATGCTGCGCACCTCGGCGCTGTGCAGCGGCATCGCCCATTGGGTCGTCTGCCCCGACACCGGCGAAGGCTGGATACCGGAAGGCACCTATGGGCTTCTGGGCTACGCGCCCGACGCCTTCCCGCCCGAAAACCGCTGCTGGCGCGGTCTGATCCATCCCGAAGACAGCGACTCGGCCGTCGCGGGGATGCGCGACCTGCTGGACTACCGCGCGGATGGCTATACCCACGAACACCGGCTGCAACATGCCGATGGCAGTTATCACTGGTACCGGACGGTGGCACGCCGGGTCGACCGCAGCGCGACCGACCAGCCCGACCTGATCGCCGGAGCGCTCGTCAGCATCGACCACGTCAAGGAGAACGAACGCCGCCTCGCCGAGGCCGCCGAAGCCGCGCGTCTGGCGGGCGAACGGCTGAACACTCTTGCCGACAACGCGCCGGGCGCGCTTTTCGTCTTTCGCGTGACGCCTGCCGGGCAATTCGACCTGCCCTATTTCAGCGCCAAGCTGCCCGCGCTGATGGGCCTGACCCGGGCCGAGATCGAGGCCGATTCAGAGGCGCTTCTCAGACGGGTCGATCCCGATCATATCCAGGACCTGCGCCTGGCGATCTCGAAGTCGCGGCGCGGGCTGACCCCGTTCGAGATGCGGTTGCGGGTCAGGATGCCCGAGGGCGAGTTCCGGTGGGTACTGGTCGCGTCGCTGCCGTTCCGTCGCGAGGGCGGGATCGTTGTCTGGTTCGGCAACGTCTTCGACATCACCGAAAAACTGGCCGTCGAGCGCCGCGCCGCCGAGGCTGCGGAAGAGGTGCGCCGGGCCCACGAACGGCTTCGCTCGGTGGCCCTGATCGCCCCGGTCGGACTCTATGAATTCCGTCGCAAGCCCGATGGCAGCAGCGACTTTCCCTATACCAGCCCGCAATTCGAAGACATCATGGGCCTGACCCGGGCCGAGATCGAGGCGCGGGACCGCAACGTCATGAAGCGGGTCGATCCGGTGGATCTGCAGCGGGTGGCCGACAGCACCGATGCAAGCGCCCGCGATCTCAGCCTCTGGAGCGAGCGGTTCCGGATCCGTCACCCCGAACGCGGGCAGGTCTGGCTGTCGGGGGCCGCGGCCCCCCGCCGCCAGGACGACGGCACCATTGTCTGGGCCGGGGCGCTGCATGACGTCACCGCCGATGTGCGGCGCGAGGCGGAACTGCGCCAGGCGCATCAGCTGGCCGAGACGATGCGGGCCGAAAACGAACGCCAGGCGCTGCATGACGGGCTGACCGGGTTGCCGAACCGCCGCTACTACGACCAGGTCCTCGCCGACCGCATCGAGGCGGCGCGCACCGGGGACGGGCCCCGCGATGCGGTGCTGATCCGGGTCGATCTGGATCATTTTAAATACGTCAATGACACGCTGGGCCACGAGGCGGGCGACCGGGTGCTGATCCGGGTCGCCGAAGAGCTGCGCGGGGCCCTGCGCGCCGCCGATTTCGCGGCGCGCATCGGCGGCGACGAATTCTCGATCCTGCTCGGGCCGGGCATGAGCGCCGAAAACGCCCGCGAGGTGGTCGAACGGGTGCAGGTCGCGCTGGCCCGCCCGTTGACCTATGAGGGGCGGCTTTGCCGGTTTGGCGCCAGCTTCGGCATTGCCCATACCGAAGACATCGACGCGATGGGGGCCGAGCTGCAGCTGTTCGCCGATGCCGCACTTTACCGCGCCAAGGAGGGCGGGCGGAACCGGATGGAGTTCTTCACCGCCGACCTGCACCGGAACATCCTCAACGACCGCGAGATCGGCGCCGAATTGCACGAGGCGCTGGAGCGCGACGAATTCGTGCCCTTCTTCCAGCCGCAAGTCTCGGCCGAGGACGGGCATCTGGTGGGGGCCGAGACGTTGTTGCGCTGGCGCCATCCCGAAAAGGGCTTGCTGGCACCCGATGCCTTCATGCATGTGGCCGAACAGCTGCGGATCGTGGCCGAGATCGACCGGATCATGATGCAGAAGGCGCGCGGCGCGCTGGAACGCTGGCGGGCGCAGGGGCTGGTGTTGCCCAAGATCAGCTTCAATGTCAGCTCGGGCCGGATGCACGACCCGGATGTGGTGTCGCTGGCGCGCTCGATGGTCGGCAGCGGCACCAAGGTGACCTTCGAGCTTTTGGAATCGATCCTTGTCGAGGAGGAAAGCGACGCGTTCCGCTTCCACCTCGCCCAGATCCGCGAGGCCGGGATCGACATCGAGATCGACGATTTCGGGTCGGGTCATGCCTCGATCATCGGATTGATGGAGATCGCGCCTCAGGCGCTGAAGGTGGATCGGCGGATCGTGCGTCCGGTGGCCACCGACATGCGCGCGCGCAATCTGGTGCGCGCCATCATCGAAATCGCCGAGACGCTGGGCATCGCCACCGTGGTCGAAGGCGTCGAAACGGCCGAACAGGCCACAGTCCTGCGCGGCATCGGCTGCAACATCTTCCAGGGATATCTTTTCGCCAAGCCTATGTCCGAGGACGATTTTCTTGCCTACGCTCTGGCGCATCCGGAAAAGCGGGCCTGACGATCGGCCAGGTTCGCACGCGCCCGGGCCATTGTCTCGGGCGTGCGGCGCGGCCCGCTAGACCGCGAGGCGGCGGCGCATCTCGGCGATGGCGGCGGCACGGCCTTCAAGGTTGTAGAACGAGCCCTTGACCTGAATCGTCGACAGCGCCCGCTGGAAGCTCTGGAAATAGTCGGTGTCGACCGGGTCGGGCGCGGTCCAGAACCGGTCGAGCCCGCGGCGATGGGTCAGGCCCGGCAGGTCATAGACCGCACGGCCCATGGCGCAGACCGGCACGCCCATCCGCAGCGCATGGATGCCGACCGTCGAATTGACGAGAACCACCCCGCGCGAGCCGCCGATCAGCGCCCCCAGATCGCCGCCGCGGATCACATGCACCCGCTCGGGGATGCCGTGCCGCCGGGCCAGCCGCGGAATGCGCGAGAACCAGCGCCCAAGCTCGCTGTCCAGCGGATGCAGCTTGACCACCAGATGCCGGTCCGCGGGCGCGGTCGCGGCGAAGGATTGCAGGGTCTCGTCGAGGAACGAGATCAGGTCGGGATAATCTGACGAGGCGCGGATCTGGTAGTCGACCTCCAGCTGCATCGCGACCAGGTTGAACGGTGTGCCCTCGGCGGCAAGCCGTTCGGTCAGGGCCACGGCCGCGCGTTCGCGGTGGCGGCCGCGCACCAGCCCGGGCAGCCAGCTGAGATATTCGATCACCGGCCAGTGCGGCCGGTCGGACACGTGCAGCGGGTAGAACGGCCGCCCGAAGCTTTGCAGCAGCGCAAAGCTGACCTCGTTGAAGGCCTCGACCCCGAAGCCGAAGGGATAAAGGTTGCGCATGTCGGGCGCCTCAACGCCCTCGGCCAGCGCCTCGATCTCGCTGCGGGTCTTCGGAAAGGTCGAGAGCGCGCCCATGCCCTCGGGCTCCAGCGTCAGCCAGTCGGGGCGCAGATAGCCGAACTCGATCGCCCAGCAGCGGCGGCGCAGCCTGCGGCCCTGTTCCAGCGCGATGGCGTGATAGGGCAGGCGGTCGGCGTAATAAAGGATGTCGGTCACGCCCTCGCGTTCGATCAGGCGAAAGACGAAGCGGCGCCAGCGCTTCAGCCCGCCCTGAAACTCGATGGCCGGGCGGCGGCCCCAGAAGATCCGGTCGGCGAGGCAGAAATTGACCTTGACCACCCGGTGGCCGTCCGCCTCGAGCCCGGCGGCCAGATCGCGCCAGAACCCGGACGGGTGGCCTTGCAGCATCAGGAACACGCGACCCTTGCATGCCTCGGGATCGAGTGCCACAACCTGCGCGTGCTTGTGCGGCAGAAGGCCTCTGCGTGCGACGAACTGGCTTTGGAACTCCGTCAATGTCTCTGTCCCGTTTTCCGCTGGCTGGCCGGAGGATCGTTTTCCTGCAGGGACCCTCGTCGCCGTTCTTTCGTGACGTCGCAACGGCCTGCGCCCGCTTGGGGGCAGAGGTGCTGCGGGTTGGCTTTGCACCGGGCGACCGCCTGTACTGGGCGTCCGGCTGCGGTCGCTACATCGCCTATCGCGGGTCGGCAGAGCGCTTCGGCGCGGTCCTTGCCGACCTCATCCGGGGCGAAAACCTGACGGACCTCGTGATGCTTGGCGACGGACGTGAATATCACGCCAACGCTGTTTCGGCGGCAAAGGTTGCCGACGGAATCACGCCATGGGTGATCGAGCAGGGCTATCTGCGTCCCGGGCTGATCTCGGTCGAGCCCTGGGGCACCGGCGGCCGCTCTGCGATCCCGGCCCGGTTCGCAGCCACGACAGACACACGCCCCGATCTGCCGGTGCCGGAGCCCGCGCCGGGGTCCTTCCTGCGCTATGCCGCCTTCGATGTGGCCTATCATCTGGCCAATGTGCTTTTCGGGCCGGTCTTCTATCCGCGCTACCGGCATTACGCGCTGGACAGCCCCTGGGCCGAATGGCGCGGCTGGATCCTCAAGGCGGTGCGCGCGCCCGCCCGTGCCCGCCAGACCGAGGCGGCGCTGGCGCGGATCGCGGCCCATGCCGGGCCGGTCTTCCTGGTGCCCTTGCAACTCGATACCGATTTCCAGATCCGCGACCACGGCACCGGACGGACGCAGGATCAGGATCTGGCGGCGGTCATGGCCTCTTTCGCGGCCCATGCGCCCTCCGATGCGCTGCTGGCGGTCAAGGAACACCCGCTCGATAACGGGCTCAGGCGCTGGGACCGGCGCGCGGAACGGCTGGCCCGGGAGGCCGGAATCGACGACCGCGTCGCGGTCTTCCCCGGCGGGCGGGTCGAGGCGCTTTTCCCGGCGCTTGCGGGCATCGTCACCATCAACAGCACGGTCGGGCTGTCGGCGCTGCTGGAGGGCGTGCCGGTCAAGGTGCTGGGCCGCGCCGTCTACGACCTGCCGGGGCTGAGCCACCGCGCCGGGCTCGACGCCTTCTGGACTGCGCCCGAAAGGCCCGATCCGGCCGAGGCCGACCGGTTCCGCCGGTTTCTGCGCCATGATTACCATGTGCCGGGCGCCTTCGACGGACCCGATGCGCGCCGGGGCGCCGAGGCACTGGCCCGCTTCATCGCCGGGGAGAGACCGCAATGACCGATCCGATCCGTTCCGTGGTTCTGACCGGGGCCAGCGGCGGGCTTGGCCGGGCGCTGGCCGCCGAACTGGCCGCGCCGGGGCGCCACATGCTGCTGATGGGGCGCGACGCCGGGCGGCTGGCCGAGGCCGCCGAGGCCGCCCGCGCGCGTGGCGCCGAGGTTCAGACCGCCGCCGTGGCCCTGACCGAGACCGCCGCGCTGACCCGCTGCCTGCAGGCGTTCGACGCGGCCCATCCGGTCGATCTGCTGATTGCCAATGCCGGGGTGAAGACCGGCAATCGCGGCGGTATCGAGCCCGCGGCCCAGGCCGAGCGGGTGATCGCCGTCAACCTGACCGCGACGATCCATGCGGTGCAGGCGCTGCTGCCCGCCATGGGCGCGCGGCGCCGGGGCCGGATTGCCATCGTGGGCTCGCTGGCCGCGATCGCGCCGCATGGCGATCTCTTGTCCTACAGTGCCACCAAGGCCGGGCTGCAGGCCTATGCCACCGCGCTGAGACGCAGCCTTGCGGGCAGCGGGGTCCGGGTCACCACCGTCATTCCGGGTTTCATGGATACGCCGATGACCGACCGCCAGAAGGGGCCCGCGCCGATGCTGATGCCGCCCGAGCGCGCGGCGCGGATCGTGGCGCGCGGACTTGACCGCGGGCGGGCTACCATCGCCTTTCCGCTGCCGCTGATTATCGGCGCCTGGCTGGGCGAACGGCTGCCTGCGCCGCTGGCCGACCGGATCATGGCCCGCTACCGGGCCGAGATCCTGCCCGATCCCGACGAGGCGGCGGGCGGTTAGGCCGGGCTCAGAAGCGCGCACCGCCGACCTCCCGGATGCGGGCCGCGGCCGAGGCCACGGTGGCGTCGATGGCGGCCTCGGAATGGTCGGCATTGATGAAGAAGCGCAGCCGCGCCTTCTGGTTGGGCACGGCGGGCGCGATGATCGGAAAGGCCTGGAACCCGTCCTCGAAGACCCGGTTCGAGGCCAGCGTCGCCTTCAGGCTGTCGCCGACAATCAGCGGCGCCACCGCAAAGCCCCGGCCGAGCCCGCAATCGAGCCCCTCCGCTTCGGATGCCGCCAGAAACCGTGCCGAGCGTGCCTTCAGCCGGGCCACCCGTTCGGGTTCGGCCTCGAGGATCTCGAGCGCGGTCAGCGCCGCGGCGGTGTTGGGCACCGACAACCCCACCGAATAGACGAAGCCCGGCGCGGAATGGCGCAGGATCTCGATTGCGGCCTCCGACCCGGCGAGGAACCCGCCGCAGGAACAGAAGGTCTTCGACAGCGTGCCCATCAGCAGATCGACCCGCCCGGGCGCGATCCCGGCCTCTTCGCAGAGGCCGCGTCCCGTGGCGCCCAGAACGCCCACCGAATGCGCCTCGTCGACCATCAGCCAGGCCTCGAACCGGTCCTTGATCCGGACCAGCGCGGCCAGGTCGGGAATGTCGCCATCCATCGAGTAGAGGCCCTCGACCACGATCAGCACGCGGTCATAGCGCTCGCGGTTGCGCGACAGCCAGTCTTCCAGCCAGGCGCTGTCGTTATGGGGCACCGAGACATGATCGGCGCCAGAGGCGCGCAGCCCCTCGAAGACCGAGTTGTGGGCAAAGCTGTCGACCAGGACCACATCGCCCGGGCCGGTCAGGGTGCGGATCGCAGCCAGGTTGGTGGCATGGCCCGAGACCGTCGCCAGCGCCGCCTCGGAGCCTAGAAACCGGGCCAGCCCGGTTTCCAGCCGCCGGTGCAGGCTGAGATCGCCGCCGACCAGCCGCGAGGCCCGGGCCGAGACCCCGAATTCGGCCACCGCCGCGCCGACTGCTGCCGCGAGTCTGGGATCGCCGTTGATCGAAAGATAATCGTAGCCCGAGAAATTCTCGACCCAGCGCTCGCCGATGCGGACCCGGGTGCCGTCGACGGCTTCGGTCTCGCGGAAGAACGGGTTTTCGACATCGAGCGCGGCGGCCGCGCTGCGGGCCACCGCGACCTGACGATAGGCCGGATGGGTGGTGAAATCGGCCCGGCCCGGCCCGGCCTTGGCCGCCGTTGGCGCGGCGACCGCGCGCGGCGTTCCCGCATGAAGCGCGCGCAGACGGTTCAGCGTGTCGCGTGTGCCTGTCATCTCAGCGGCCTCCCGAACTGCCCTGGGCGCGTTGGCGGATCTCGTCGAGCTGGCCCTTGTCGAGCGTCCCGTCGGCCAGATGGCGGCGTGCCATTTCCTCGACCATGGCGTCCCCGGCCTCGGCCTCGGAGGTGCCGCTGGCCTCGATGATCCGGTTGACGAGCCCGGCAAGCGTCAGCCCCTCGTCGATCGACATGACCGGCACGGTCACGCCCAGCCGTTCCTCGACGGCCATCCTCAGATTGATCGCCATCAGGCTGTCGAAGCCCATCAGCTCCAGCGGCTGGCGCGGGTCGATATCGCCCGGCGCCGCGCGCATCAGCTGCGCCGCCTCCTCGACCAGAAGCCGGGTCAGGAGCTTGCGCGCCTCCTGCGGTCCCTTGGTCTGCAACAGCGCGGCCAGGTCGAACGTGCCGGGCCCGGTGGCGCTGGCGCGGATGTCGATCAGGTCGAACAGCGGCGTGCCCAGCACCGGCAGCGTGCCGGCCATCCGCGACCAGTCCATCGGCGCGACGGTCAGGGTCGGACCGCAGGCCCCGGCGGCCAGAGCCCGACCCAGCCGGTCCAGTGCGGCCTCTGTCGTCATCGGCGGAAGCCGCTTGGCCAGCGCCTCGCGCAGACCGGTTTCGCGGGCCAGATAGCCCGCATCGGCAATCGGCCCCCAGGCGATGGCAAGCCCCGGCAGACCGGCCTCGCGCCGCGCCCGGGCCAGGCCTTCGAGCCCCCGGTTGGCGGCCACATAGGGCGCCTGAGCGGGGTTGCCGAAGCGCGCCGCAATGGAACTGAAGACCCAGAAATGATCGAGCGCATCGGTCCGCGTCAGCCGGTCGAGCGTCTGCCCGCCGACGAGCTTCGGCCTCAGAACCGCCGAAAGCCGCGTCTCGTCGAGATCGGCCAGCAGCGCGTCGTCGAAGATCGCGGCGGCATGGACCACCCCGCGCAGCGGCACCTCCGAGGCACGTATCTGCGTCAGCGCGGCGTCGAGCGCGGCGGCATCGGCCACGTCGCAGGTCAGCGCCTCGGCCGCTGTGCCGAGCCCGTCGAGCGTGCCGGGGTCGACCCGGCCGCTTCGGCTCATCAGCCAGAGATGTTCGGCCCCCTGTGCCGCCAGCCAGCGCGCGGTGGCAAGCCCGAAGCCCCGGGTGCCGCCCACCACCAGCCAGCCGCCCCGGATCGGGGCCGCCGCGGGCCGGGCGGTTCCGCGCTCTTTCGGCGCGGTCAGGACGATCTTGCCGACATGGGCCGCGCGCTGCATCGTGCGGATCGCCTCTGCCACATCCTCGGCCGGGAAGGCGGTGACCGGAAGCGGCTGATAGACCCCCTCGGCGAAGGCCTCGCGCAGGCGTTCAAGCGTGCGTCGCGCCGCATCGGGCCGGTGCAGCAGCAGCTGGTCGGCATCGACGGCGTGAAAGGCGATATTGTTGCGCATGGCATGCAGCGCGATGACGTTGTTTTCGTAAAGATCGCGCTTGCCCAGTTCGACGAAGCGGCCGAAAGGCACGAGGCAGGCCAGCGAGCGTTCCATCGCCTCGCCCGCCAGCGAATTCAGCACCACATCGACCCCGCGCCCGCCGGTCGCGGCCATCACCGCATCCTCGAAACCGGGGCTGCGGCTGTCGAACACGGCCTCGGCGCCCATCGCCGTCACCAGCCGCCGCTTGGCGGGGCTGCCGGCCGTGGCGAAGACCCGCGCGCCCAGCCTACGGGCGACCTGCAACGCGGCAAGGCCGACGCCGCCCGCGCCGCCATGCACCAGAACCGTTTCGCCGGGGGCAAGCCGGGCCACCTCGGTCAGGGCGTAATCGGCGGTGACGAAGACCACGGGCAGCCCGGCGGCGGTTTCCAGATCGACGGTTTCGGGCAGCGGCATCACCGCCTCGGCCCGGGTGATCACGCGGTTGGCCATCGCATGGGGCGCCATCGCGATGACCCGGTCGCCGGGGGCCAGCCCGGCCCGGGCACCCGCGCGGGTCACCACGCCCGCGCATTCCATGCCAAGGCAGGGGCCCGAGAACCCGGCCTCCAGCGCCTCGGGGGGCAGCACGCCCTGGGCCCACATCACATCGCGGAAGTTGAGCCCCGAGGCCACCGCCTCGATCTCGACCTCGGTCGGCTGCAGCGGGCGGTCGGGCAGTCCGGCCCAGACCAGACCGTCGAGCGCCACGCCCCGGCGCTCGGCCACCAGGCGGCGCGGGCCGGCCCCGGGGGCGAGCGGCCGCACCGGCACGACGCGCGGCGCGGCGGCGCCCGCGGCGGTCACGCGGATCTCGGCTTCGGGCGAGGTCGCGGCCAGCGCCGCGATCCGCTCCGGCGCGACGTCCGGGTCCGCGCAGATCAGGCGGATGTCGCGGCCGGTTTCGTTGGCGACGACCCGGCGCCAGCCGGTCAGTTCCTCCCAACGGTCGGTGCCCCCGACCGCGACCCAAAGCGGGCCGTCGGTTTCGGGCAGATCGCGGAAGATCCGGGCGGCGGCCAGAGGGTCGTCGCCGTCAAGCGCCGCGCAATGAAAGGCCACCGGCGCATCGGTGCCGGGCGGCAGCGCGGCCAGCGCCTCGGCCAGCGGGCCGCTGCCGGTAAGGCCAAGCGCGGGCCGGGCCTTGGCGCGGGCGGCGGGGCGGGTGGCGCGGATCAGCCGCAGCGCTTCGGAACCCCGGGCGGTGCCGCTGGCGGTGTCGAGCCCTGCGGCATGGAAGGCGCGGTCCAGCCGGTCGAGCGCGTCGGCGTCGCGATGCCTGAGCGTCATCAGCGCGAAGAGATCGGGCGCCTCTTCGGCCGCGATCAGGGTGCCGCCCGGTGCCACCAGCGCGGCAAGCCGCCCGGCGCTTTCGCGCTGGGCAAAGCTCTGCGCAAGGCAGCAGCCCAGCACCAGATCGGCGGCGCGGGCCTCGGTCAGCGCCAGAAACCGCAAGGGCAGCCTTGTGTCGAGCCGCGCCCGCAACCGGTCGAGCGCGTTGCTGTCCTCTGCCAGCACGGTGACGTGACCGCCCGCGCTCAGCGCCGCCGCGACAAGACCCAGATCGAGCGCACCTGCCAGCGCGATCCGCCCGAGCGGCGCGGCGGCCTCCAGCAGGGTTTCCAGCGTCCGCGCGGCCAGCGGCAGCGGGTCGGCGGGGCGCTCTTCGCCCGCGGCGGCGGCCAGCGCCGATTTCAGCTCGGCCGAGGCGCCGGGCGCCACCTCGGGCAGCAGCGCCAGAAGCGCGTCGGCCGGGGGCCAGGGGCAGTCGGCCGCGATCTGTGGCGCGCCCTCGCCGTGGCCGGTCGATGCCAGCCAGTGCCGGGCCATGTCATGGCGCGGATCGGCCGGGTCGGTGCCGGTCGCGACCCGGTCCCAGGCCAGACGGCTGCCAAGCGCCGCGCGCAGCACATCGGCATCGCTGGGGGTCTGATCCGGGCGGCAGGCCGCCTCGGCGGCGGCCGCGATCGCGTCCGCGCCGCCTCCCGCAAGGGGCACCAGCCGTTCGTCCCAATAGGCATGCGGCTCGGCCGCCCCGGTGGGCAGCGGCCTCAGCCGGAGCCCCTCGAAGGCCAGCAGGGCGGTGCCGGTCGCATCGGCCAGCACCATATTGAAGGCCAGGCTTTCGTCCCAGCCGCCCGCGCGGCTCAGCCGGGCGCAAATGATCTGGCCCGGTCCGCAGACCCGCACCTTGGCGATCCGGGCGGGCACCCGCAGCCGGGCATCGCGGCCCTCAAGCAGCAGCACCGCGCCATGCAGCCCCGCATCGGCCAGCGCCGGATCGAAGCGAAAGCCCGGCGCCGCGTCGCGGGGGGCCAGCGCCGTGCGCACCGCCGCCCCGTCGCGGTCAAGCACCGTCACCCGGGCGAAGGCCGGTCCATAGTCCAGCCCGGCCGCCCTGAGACCGTCGTAAAGCGGTCCGGCCTCGCCCATCGCCTCGGGCGCGGTCACCGGCGCGGGCCGGGTGCCGGTCGCGGCGAACAGCCGGGCCACGGCCACCGGCGCCCAGGCGCGCGGACCGCCCGCCTCGATCCGCATCCGCCGGGCCGTGGGTTCATGGACCAGCCGGACCGGCACGGCGCCCTTTTCGGGCAGTTCCAGAGGGCGCAGGAATTCGACGTCGCGCAACTCGATCTCGTCGGATTTCAGGATCTCGCAGCCGGCATGGGCGAACATCTCGACCATGGCGGTGGCGGGCAGCAGCACGCGGCCGCCGACCCGGTGATCGGCCAGCCAGGGGATGCGGGCCAGGGCGATCTCGCCCTCCCATTCGGCGCTGTCGGGACGCAGCCGGGCGCCAAGCAAGGGATGCTGCGGACGGCGGTGGAAGATGTCGGCCGCGACCGGGCTGTCCAGCCGGTAGGTCTGGCGGTCGAAGGGATAGTCGGGCAGCCCGTCGGCCACCGGCCGTTCGGAGCCCAGCACGCGGGCGCGGTCGACCGCCCCGCCCGCCGCCAGCGCCGCGCGGGCGATGCTGCCCGCATCGCGCTCTTCGGACCGGGTACTGTCGAGGCTTTCCAGCACCCGGGTCTCGCAGTCGAGCTCGGCCAGGGTGTCGCGCAGATAGGTGCGCAGCACCGTGCGCGGCGAGATTTCCAGAAAGACCCGGATGCCGTCGCGGGCCATCGCCCGGACGCCTTCGCGGAAGGCCACCGGCAGGCGGGCGTTGCGCCACCAGTAGACCCCGTCGAGCGGCGCGTCATAGCGGGTGCCGTCCCAGCCCGAATAGAACGGAACGCTGCCGTCCCGGGGCGCAATGCGCGACAACCCCCGGGTCAGCGGCTGGCGCAGCGTTTCCACCGCAGCCGAGTGATAGGGGTAGGAAATCGGCAGGATGCGGCCCGCGATGCGGTGGGTGCGGGCGATGCGCGCCAGCGCCTTCAGCGCATCGTCGGTGCCGCTGACGGTGATGCTTTCGGGCGCGTTCTCGGCCGAAACCTCGGCCGCCAGTCCATGGTCGGCGATCAGCGCCTCGATCCGGTCGCGGGGCGCGGCGAAGGCGGCCATGCCGCCCTTGCCGCGCAGGGGCTCGAAGGCGCGCGAGCGATGCGCGATGATGCGGATGCCGTCGTCGCGGGCGATCCGTCCGGCGGCGATGGCCGCAGCGACCTCGCCCATCGAATGGCCCAGAACGGCGGCGGGCCGCAGCCCGGCCTCGGCCAGCGCCTCGGTCAGCGCGACCTGGATCGCGAAGGTCAGAGGCTGTGCCACCTCGGCCTCGCCCAGCCGCGCCTCGAGATCGGGATCGGCCAGAGTGTCGGCAAGGCCGGGGATGCCGAGCGCCGCGAAGTCCGTCGCGATTTCGGAAAAGACGCCGCGGAAGGTGGCGTCGGTTTCCATAAGGGTCCGGGCGGCGCCCGCCCACATCGCGCCGTTCCCGGCATAGACGAAGGCCAACGGTGCGTCCCGCAGCGTCGTTTCGGCGCTGGCGCCCGGCGCGCCCATCCGCGCGTCGCCCAGCCAGTCGGCCAGCCCGCCCGCCAGGGCACCGGCGGTCGCGGCAGGCAAGCACAGGCGATGGCGGTGGCGCGCGCGGCGCCAGTTCGCGGTGGCGATCCGCGCGCCCAGATCGGCCGGGGCCGCCTCGGCCAGCGCGTGCCAGGACCGGGCAAGGTCGGTCAGTGCGGCCTCGCTGGCTGCGGACAGAAGCAGTACGGGCGGCAGCCTCGCGGCATCGGCATCGGGGGCGTTCTCGTCGGGCCGGGGCTGGCGGATCACCGCATGGGCGTTGGCGCCGCCGAAACCGAAGGAATTGACCGCCGCCAGCCAGGGCCGGTCCGCAGGCGGCAGCGCCCGGGCCGAGCGCGCGACATCGAGGTTGAGCCCGGCAAAGTCGATTTCCGGGTTCGGTTCGTCGCAATGCAGCGTCGCGGGGATCGTCTGGCGGTCCAGCGCCATCTGCGCCTTCAGCAGCCCGACAAGGCCCGAGGCGGGTTCGAGATGGCCGAAATTGCTTTTGGCCGACCCGATCGGCAGCGGCAGTGCCCGGCGGCGGCCATAGACCCGGCCGATGGCATCGGCCTCGCGCGGGTCGCCGACGGCGGTGCCGGTGCCATGCGCCTCGACAAAGGCCAGCGCGTCGGGATCATGGCCCGCCTCGGCCAGGGCCGCCTCGATCAGCGCGGCCTGCCGGTCGGCCGAGGGCAGCGCGATGCCGGGGGTCCGTCCGGCGGAATTGACCGCAGTCGCCACCAGCACCGACCGGACCCGCCGCCCGGCGGCCTGCGCGGTCGTCAGCCGTTCCAGAATGAAAGCCACCGCGCCCTCGCTGCGCACATAGCCGTCGGCGCCCTTGGCAAAGGCCCGGCACAGCCCCTGCGGCGACAGCATGCCCGCCTGCGAGAAACCGACAAAGGGCATCGGCGACAGAAGCAGGTTGACGCCGCCGACGATGGCGGTGTCGATCTGCCCCGAGGCGATGGCCCGGCGGGCATGGTCCAGCGCGAACAGCCCCGAGGAACAGGCGGTGTCGACGATGTAGCTGGGCCCCTGCAGGTTCCACAGATGCGAGATCCGGTTGGCCATGATCGAGCCGGTATTGCCCAGCATGTATTGCGGCCCGGCCATGTCGGGGTCTTGCAGCATGGTCGTCGAATGATCGAGCGAGGCCGCGCCGATAAAGACGCCCACACGCTCGGGCGCGACCGCTGCGGGGTCGATCCCGGCGTGATCGAAGGCCCGCGCCGTCACCTCCAGCAGCAGGCGCTGTTGCGGGTCCATCTGTTCGGCCTCGCGCGGGGTGATGCCGAAGCATCCGGCGTCGAAGTCGAAGGCCGTCGCGACGATCCCGGCGCGCTGCGAATAGCTGTGCCCGGCCAGCCCGGGCTCGGGCGACATCCAGCGTGCCTTGCTCCAGCGGTCGCCGGGCATGTCCGAGATCGTGCAGCGGCCCTCGCTCAGCACCTGCCAGACCGCGTCGATCCCGTCCGCGCCGGGAAGGATCGCGGAATAGCCGGTCACGCAGGAAACGCGGTCGTCGGCGATTTCAGATCCGATGGAGTGGCGACTGATCATTCGGCTCCGGTCCGGCAAAGAAAGAACTGAAATGCGCTTTTCGCAGCTTCGGATAGCGCAGGGGTATTTCGACGGCAAGGTTAACGCATAGACGTCACTTCGCTTCAAGATTGTAGCGCGCCTGGCCAATTGATGAAGCAGGTCTCTGCCGATGCCGATCAAAAGTAAGGCAGTGTGGCACGGTTTGGCCCCCGTTCGCGTCTGCCGGTCGCGGCGCGGACGGGAAGAGCCCCGGTTCATAATTAATTGTTTCGAAGATGAAAAAGCCTGCAACCGTGGTCTGGCCCGGTGCGTGTTTTGGAATGCCTGTGGCGCCCGGTTTCTGCGCTGCGGACCTGCGCCGTTCGGATGGCATGGTTTTCGCCGGGTCGGTCGATCCGGCGCAAGTGTCGTCGAAGAGGCAATCCGGGGGCCGAAACCGGGGGTCGCGCCAGAAGCGCCTCGCCTTCGGCCGGTCTCGTACACGGCCGGGCTTTGCGCATCCCTGCAGCCGCACCGCGTCGCAGATTGGGGGCCTGGAGGGCGGTGCCCGTTGCATCCCCGCGCCGGGAATGCCATTGCGGGGGCCGGTTCCGCCGCCCGATTGGTCCGATGCCCGCTAGCCCGCCTGTCCCGCGTCCCGTTCCCCGATCCCGTCCCGGCCCGGCCTGCCGCAGCGCCCGGGTGGCGGGTCATTTCGGCGAGTTCCTTCAGGGACGGCTGGGCCCCGACGGACCTGTCGCGCTGGTCACCGTGCCTTGTCCGGCGCTGGAGGTTCGCGCGGTCTGGCGTCCGGGGCAGATGGCGGGGCTCTGGCAAGGCGGGCGGCCGGTGCTGGCGCAGGGGCAGGTGGCGCGTCTGGCGCGGCTTTTCGGGATCGCGCCGGGGCGTTTGCGGCTTTTCGTGGGCATGCCGCCCGGTGGCGGGGCGGGCGCCTCGACCGCGGCGCTGCTGGCGGCGATCCGCTGTCTGGCGCCCATCGCGCTGTCGCCGGACACCGAGGCAGCTCTTTGTCTCGCGCTGGAGGGCGCGACGGATCCGCTGATGCAGCCCGTGCCCGAGGCGCTGCTTTGGGCGCCGCGCGCGGCGCGGGTGCTGGGCCGTCTGGCCCCCGGCCCGGGTTTCGAGATCGTCGGCGGGTTCGCGGGGCCGGGGCGGCGCACCGATCCGGCCGATACCGCCTTTCCCGACATCTCGGATCTGGTCGCGGCCTGGCGCGTCACGACGGATCGCGCCGGCCGGGCGCAGCTTGCGACAGAAAGCGCCCGGCGCTGCCATGCGCTCCGCGGTGGCCCGGACCCTGCGCCGATCTGGGCGCTGGGGCGCGATCTTGGCGCGCTTGGGCTGGTGGCGGCCCATACCGGCCCGGCGCTGGGCTTGCTGTTCGCGCCGGGCGATGCGCCCCGGCAGACCGAGACGGCGCTGCGCGCGGCGGGGCTTGGCCGGGTGTTGCGGTTCAGGACGGGAGGCGGACGATGAGTGCGGCGGCGATGCTGGTGGCCCTTGCGGTCGAAGGCGTGGCGGGTTGGCCCGACAGGCTCCATGCCCGGATCGGCCATCCGGTGACCTGGATCGGCGCGCTGATCGCGGGCCTTGAATCGCGGTTGAACCACCCGGGCGATGCGCCCGCGACCCGCAGGCGGCTGGGCGGGCTGACGGTTGCGCTGACCGTCGGGGCGGCGGTGCTGCCCGCCTGGGCGCTGGCCGCCATTCTGCCCGGCGGCTGGCCGGGCGCGGTCCTGACCGGGCTTTTGGCCGCGCCGCTGGTCGCGACGCGCAGCCTTTTCGATCATGTGGCCCGGGTCGCGCGGCCGCTGGCGGCGGGCGATCTGGCGGGCGCCCGCGAGGCCGTGTCGATGATCGTCGGGCGCGATCCGGCGCGGCTCGACCGGGCTGGGATGGCGCGGGCAGCGCTGGAAAGCCTGGCCGAGAACGCCTCGGACGGCATCGTCGCGCCGGTCTTCTGGGGCGTGTTGCTGGGCCTGCCGGGGATCGCGGGCTACAAGGCGGTGAACACGCTCGACAGCATGATCGGGCACCGGAACGACCGCTATGAGGATTTCGGCCGGGTCGCGGCGCGGCTGGACGATCTGGCCAATCTGCTGCCCGCGCGGCTGACCGGCGCGCTGTTCTGCCTTGTGGCGCGGCACCCGGTCCGGGCCGCGAAGACGATGGCGCGGGACGCGGGCGCGCATCGCTCGCCCAATGCCGGTTGGCCCGAGGCGGCGATGGCGGGCGGGCTTGGGCTGCGGCTGTCGGGGCCGCGGATCTATGGCGACCGGGTCAGCGACGAGCCCTGGCTGAACGCGGGCGCGCCCGACCCGGGGCCGCGCGACCTGTGGCGGGGGCTTGGGGTTTATCTGCAGGCGATGGCGGTGCTGGCGCTGGGGCTGGCGGCGCTGGTCTGGGCGTTCGGGGGGTAGAGATGGCAGGCGGACGCGATCACGGGGGCGATCTAACGGGGGCGATCAAGCGGTTCGGCGGGGCGCCCGGCGACTGGATCGACCTCTCGACCGGCATCAACCGGGTGCCCTATCCGGCGCCGCCGGCCTCGGCCTCGGCGCTGCGCGACCTGCCGGGACAGGCCGCGATGGACCGCCTGACCGGCGCGGCGCGGGGCGCCTATGGCACCGGCTGGCCGGTGCTGCCGCTGGCGGGTGCACAGGCGGCGATCCAGCTTTTGCCCGTGGTCGCGCCCGAGGGGCCGGTACGGGTACTTGGTCCCACATATAACGAATATGCGGGCGCCTTCGAGGCGGTGGGCCGTGCGGTCGAGACGGTCCCGGATACCCGGGCACTGGCCGGGGCCGGTCTGGCGGTTATTGTGAACCCCAACAATCCCGACGGGCGGCGCCTGTCCCCCGAGGCACTGGCGCGGATCGCCGGGACGGTGGGTGTTCTGGTCGTCGATGAAAGCTTCGCCGACCCGCATCCCGCGCTGTCGCTGCTGCCGGGGACCTGTCCCGACAATGTGCTGGTGCTGCGGTCCTTTGGCAAGTTCTATGGGCTTGCGGGGCTTCGGCTGGGCTTTGTTCTGGGGCCCGACGCGCTGATCGGGCAAATGGCGGGCCGGGCGGGGCCCTGGGCGGTTTCGGGACCGGCGCTTGAGGCGGGAGCGCTGGCGCTGGCCGATGCGGGGTGGCGAGAGGCCAGCCGTGTGCGGCTGATGGCGGAGACGGCACGGGCCGACGCGCTGGCCGAGGCGGCGGGATGGCGCCCGCTGGGTGGCACCGCGCTTTTCCGCTTGTTTGACACAGGCGATGCCGGGGCGGCGCAGGCGCGGCTGGGGCGCGCGCGGATCTGGTCGCGGATCTTTCCCTATTCGGCGACCTGGCTGCGGCTGGGTCTTCCGGGGTCCGAGGCCGAATGGGCGCGACTTGAAGCGGCGCTTTCGGCCTGAGGGGATACGCGCGGCCCGGGGGCAGAGATCGCCCGCGGGCCGCGCCATGCCTTCCCCGCCGGTCAGGGAGCGGTCGGCGCGGAAGGCGCGCTCCGGGTCACATCATCCGGCTGAGGATGCTGCTTTTCCACCGGAACTGGTGCACGGCCACGGCCGCGACATGGACCGCGATCAGCGCCATCAGCAGATTCGCGGCCGTCTCGTGCATCTCTGCGGCGCTGCCCGATTGCAGGAACCAGGCCGCGGCGCCGACCAGCGGCATCGCCAAGAGCATCAGGTAGAAGGCCCCATGCGTCAGGCGCGCGAGCGTCGCGGCCCAGCCGGGTTCGGCGGCGGGCAGGGCGGGGACGCCCTCGTCGCGGCGCAGCTTGAGCCGCCAGACCATCAGCGCGAGGATCGCGAAGCCGAACAGGATGTGGCCGGTGGCGACGGGCGAATAGACCCACTCGCCGGTCTTCATGCCGCGGCCGAAATCGCGGCCGATGGCATCGAAGACCAGGTATTGCGCCGCGACGAGGACGACCACGCCCCAATGCGCGAGTTTCTGTCGGAAGGAATAGGCCTCGGGGTTGGCGGGGCCGCTGGCGTTGGTATCGGACATTTCCGTCTCCTTGCTGGGCGGTTGACTGGGCGGGCGGCACGGGTTTGACCCCGGCGCCGGAACGGGCGCAACCTGCGCCCGCCCAGACCCCCGTTCAAGGCAATTCATTGTGTAGAGGCAAGAGGTTGGGTCTTCAGGTCCCGGTCAGCTTGGGGGGCTAGCATGCCGCGCCGCAGGGGCCGGGCGCGCCCGGTTCGGTTACCTCGAGCCGCATCGCCGCGTACCAGTCGGCAGAGGCGCGGATCTCGTCGTCGGTCAGGTCGGCGGCGATCCCGGACATGATCTCGTGGCGGCGCTTGCCCGAGCGGAACGCCTTGAGCTGGGTGGCGAGATAGATGTTGGTCTCGGCCGCCAGGTTGGGGGCGTCGGGATTGACCGCGATGCCGGTTTCGCCATGGCAGGTGACGCAAAGCGCGGGCGCGGCCGAGGCATCGGCGCCCGGCGGCAGGCTGGCGCGGGCGGTATGGGCCGAATACCAGGTGGCGACATTGGCGATCTGGGTGTCGGTCAGACCGCGCGCGACCACGGTCATCATCTCGTGTTCGCGTGCGCCCGACCGGAAGGCGGCCAGCTGTCGGGTGATGTAGCTGACCGGCTCGCCTGCGATATGCGGGGCGATCGGCACCTGGGCCACGCCCTGCAACCCGTGGCAGACCCGGCAGAGCCCCGCCACCTTGCGCCCGGCCGCAAGATCGCCGGGGGCGGCATCGCCGAAGGCGGCGCTGGCGAGCATCAGCCCGCCCAGCGCCAGGGCTGACAGGCCCTTCATCACATCCCCTCGTACCAGATGCGGTAGATCGCCCCGGCCAGGTCGTCCGAGACCAGGATCGACCCGTCGCGCAGCTGCGCGACATCGACCGGCCGGCCCAGATATTCGCCGTTCCCGTCGATCCAGCCTTGGGCGAAGGGTTCCGAGGTCGCGGTGCCGTCCTCGGCCACATGGGTGACCATGACCCGCGCCCCGACCGGCGTCGTGCGGTTCCACGACCCGTGCTGGGCCGAGAAGATCGCGCCCCGGTATTCTTCGGGGAACATGCTGCCGGAATAGAAGGTCATGCCCAGATCGGCGGCATGGGCCGCCATCTCGACTGCGGGCATCACCACGTCATGGGGCACGTCCTGGCCCGCATATTCGTTGGTGCGCACATCGCCCCCGCCATACCAGGGCGCGCCGAAATGCTGGCCCATCTCGGTCTGGTGGTTCAGCTCGCCCGGCGGGATGTCGTCGCCCATGCCGTCGACCTGATTGTCGGTGAACCACAGATCGCCGGTTTCCGGGTCGAAATCGTGCCCGACCGAGTTGCGGATGCCGTAGGTATAGACCTCGCGCCCGGTGCCGTCGGTGTTCATCCGGATGATGCCGCCGATCCCGACTTCGCGGTAAAGGTCCAGCTTTTCCGGCGGCGCGACATTGAAGGGCTGGCCGAGCGAGATGTAGATCTTGCCATCCGGGCCGATCTTGCAGACCCGCGCGGTGTGATTGTAGCTTTCCTCCTCGGGCGGGATCAGCTCGCCTTGCTTGACCAGGTTGAAGGCCGCGACATCGGGGCTTTCGTAGAAGAACTCGGCCGCCGGAAACAGCAGCACGCGGTTCTGTTCGGCGATGTAGAGAAACCCGTCCTTCGAAAAGCAGGGCCCGTTCGGGATCGCGAATTTCAGCGAGGGGGCAAAGTCCTTCACCTCGTCGGCGACGCGGTCCTTGTTGCGGTCGGTGACCGCCCAGACCTTGTCCTTGCGGGTGCCGACGAAGGTGACGATGCCCTGCGGGCCGACCGCCATGTGCCGGGCATCCGGCACCACGGCATAAAGCCCGATCCTGAAGCCCTCGGGCAGCGTGATCCGCTCGAGCGTCTTGCGGATCCCGTCGGCAAAGGCGTCCTCTTGCGGGACATAGGTGAAGTCGGTGGTGCCGGTGGTCTGGAAATTGCCCAGCTTTTCCAGATTGTCGGGCACGTCCGCGCCCTGGGCGAAGGCCGGCATGGCAAGCACGGCCGCCGCGGCCGCGCCGATCAAGGTGGTTTTCATCTTTCCTCCCTTCGGGGTTCTCCCCGTTTCCGGCCCGCGATCCTCCCCTGCGGGCCGACAAGAGCCTAGCACGCGGCCCGGGGCCGGCATATCCAACGTTTGTCTGTATCGTCAGGGAGAAAGATGTTTTTCGACAAGGGGTTGGGGGCGATCAGTCGCGCGGCTTGAAGAGCGCGAACACCAGATCTGCGGCCACCAGCGCGACGGTGATCGCGATCACCGCCCAAAGATCGACATGCGGCACCTCAAGGGCGAGAATGCCGACGAAACCGAGGAAGACGGCGAAGGCGAAGGCGGCAATCAGGCGGTCCATCGGGGCTCCTTTCCCTTGGGCACGGTGGCGGGGCTCAGGCCCCGGCCCAGCCGTAAAGCCAGTGCGCGGTCCGCAAAAGCCGCGCGTCGTCGCCGCGGGGGCCGACAAGCTGCACCCCCATCGGCAGGCCGTTTCCGGCGGTCAGGATCGGCACCGTGACCGCGGGCGTGCCGCACAGCGTCCAGAGCCCGTTGAAGATCGGATCGCCGGTCGCGCCGAGGCCTTCGGGGGCGGGCCCGGGCGCTGCGGGGCAGAGGATCGCGTCGCAGCGGGTGAAGATCTCGTCGAGACCGGCGTTCAGCACCTTCGGCCAGTCGAGCGCGGCGAGATAATCGCGGGCGGGGATCCGGGCGCCCTCTTCCAGCGCGTCCCGGGTCTCGGGGCCAAGCCGGTCCAGCCCGTCGCGGACATAGCGGTAATGATAGCGCGCCATCTCGGCCATGTTGATCCGGGCGCGCTGGGCGGCGGCGGCGTCGAAGGCCGGGGGCAAGGCGACCTCGAAGACCTGCTCGCCAAGGGCGGCGGTCAGTTCGGCGAAGGCGGCATGGGTTTCCGCATCCGCGCGGTCCCAGCCCGGCGGCTTGACGAAGGCAAAGACCGGGGGCAGCGGCGGCGCGCCGCGGGCAGTGTCCAGAAGGCGCGGCGGCGGGGCCAGCGCCGTGGCCGGGTCGGTCTCGTCGAAGCCGAACAGCGCCTCGGCGACCAGCGCCGCGCCCAGCGGGTCGGTGGCAAAGACGCCCAGGGTGTCGAGCGTGTGCGACTGCATCTGCACCCCGCGCCGGGGGATGGCGCCGAAGGTCGGCTTGTAGCCCGTGACGCCGCAGAAGGCCGCGGGGCGGATCACCGACCCGCCGGTCTGGGTGCCGATGGCCAGCGGCACCATCGCATCGGCCACCGCCGCGGCCGAGCCGCTGGACGACCCGCCCGGGGTGTGGGCCGGGTTGTGCGGGTTCCGGGTCTTGCCCGGATGCAGGAAGGCCAGTTCGGTCGTCACAGTCTTGCCGAGGATCAGCGCGCCCGCCGCCCGCAGCCGCTCGACCACGAAGGCATCGCGCGCGGGCACCCGGCCTGCATCCAGCGCGCAGCCGTTCTCGGTCGGGATCCGGGCGGTGTCGATCACGTCCTTCAGCCCCACCGGCAGGCCATGAAGCGGCCCCAGCGCCCGGCCCGAGACCCGGTGCGCATCCAGCCGCCGGGCCTGGTCGCGGGCGTAATCGGGGTCGATCCAGGCCCAGGCGCCGATCTCGGGCTCGCGTGCGGCGATGCGGGCCAGGCAGGCCTCGACCAGATCGAGCGCCGAAAGCGCGCCCGAGGCCAGCCGGTCGCGCAGGGCGACCGCGCCCAGCTGCATCGGGGTGTCGAGATCCTTCATGCGCGCGCCCTCATCCGTAAACCAGTTCGGGCAGAAGGTAGACGATCTGCGGGAAGACGTACATCAACACCATCGAGATCAGCACGCAGACGAGGAACGGCATCACGCCCCGGAAGATCTGGGTTAGACGCACCTCGGGGGGCGCGATGCCCTTGAGGTAATAGGCCGACATCGCCATGGGCGGGGTCAGGAAGCTGGTTTGCAGGTTCAGCGCGACGAGGATGCCGAAGAACAGCGGGTCGATCTCGAAATGCGCCAGAAGGGGCAGGAAGATCGGCACGAAGATGATGATGATCTCGGACCATTCGAGCGGCCAGCCCAGAAGGAAGATGATCAGCTGGGCGAGGATCAGGAACTGCACGGGCGTCAGGTTCAGGCCCTCGACGAACTGGCCGATCACCTGCTCGCCGCCCAGATAGGAGAACACCGCCGAGAAGGTGTAGGAGCCCACGAACAGCCAGCAGACCATCGCCGTGGTGCGGACCGTCAGATAGACGCTTTCGCGCAGCCGCTGCCAGCTGAGCGCCCGGTAGATGAGGGCCAACGCCAGCCCGCCCAGCGCGCCGACCGACGCGGCCTCGGTGGGTGTCGCCAGCCCGAAGAGGATCGAGCCCAGCACCGCCGCGATCAGCACCGCAAGCGGCAGGAACGAGGTCACGATCATCCACAGCAGCCGCCCGAAGGGAACGTCGGGGATTTCGTCCTCGGTCGGGCGCGGGGCGACCGAGGGCTGCAGGATGGACCGGCCCACCACATAGACGAGGTACAGCCCGACCAGCGTCAGCCCGGGCAGCAGCGCGCCCGCGTAAAGCCGCACGATCGAGACATTGGTGGCCGCGGCATAGACGATCAGCATGATCGAGGGCGGGATCAGGATGCCAAGCGTGCCGCCCGCGCAGATGATACCGCTGGCAAAGGCCGGGTCGTAGCGCGCGCGCAGCATGGCGGGCAGCGCCAGGAGCCCCATCAGCGTGACCACCGCGCCGACGATGCCGGTCGCCGTCGCGAACAGCGCGCAGGTGATCAGCGCCGCCACCCCCATCGAGCCGGGAATGTTCTTCGAGGCGATGTTGAGGGTGGAAAACAGCCGGTCGACGATATTCGCGCGCTCGACCACATAGCCCATGAACAGGAACAGCGGCACCGCCGTCAGCACCTCGTTCGACATCACCGTATAGGTCTGGTTCACGAACAGATCGAAGATGCGGTTGTTGAAGAGCCCCTCGACCCAGGTGGTGATCTGGGTCCATGTCCCGGCGGTGTCGTCCAGCCGGTCGAAGGCGCGCCACATCCGGCCCGCGTCGAAATAGGCGAAATAGCCGAAGCCGATGCCCATGGCCATCAGGGTGAAGGCGATGGGGAACCCGAGGAACACGAAGACGATGAAAAGCCCGAGCTGGATCAGGGCGATCTGCGGATCGGTCATATATGGGGGCCCCTCTCGGCCTTGTCGGCCTCGCGCATCAGGATGTCCTCGGTCTCGAAGATGTCCTCATCGGCCTCGAGCCACTCGTTGGTGCGGATCGCGAGGAGGCAGCGCATGACCTGGGCGATGCCCTGGATGAACAGAAGCACGCCCGCGACCACGATCACGGTCTTGAACTGGTAGATCGGGATGCCCGCCGGGCTGTTCACCGAGACCTCGCCATAGCGCCAGGACCGGGCGGCGTATTTCCAGCCCGCGAAGATCAGCGCAAGAACGCCCGGAAAGAAGGCGACGATGTACAGCACCAGATCGACCATGGCCTGGGTCCGGGGCTGCCACAGCCGATAGAGGAAGTCGCCCCGCACATGGCCGCCCCGCGACAGCGTGTAGGCCCCGCCCATCATGAAGAGCGTCCCGTACATGATGAAGGACACGTCCAGCGCCCAGGCGGTGGGGCTGTTCAGGACGTAGCGCACGAAGACCTCGTAGCCGGTGCCCAGAGCCATCAGCACGATCAACCAGGCAAAGGTCTTGCCGAACCAGGCCGACAGGGCGTCGGCGAAACGTATGAAACCGATCATGGGCCTCTCCTGTGGCGCATGAAAAACCCCCGGCGCGATGGCCGCCGGGGGCACTGGACCGGGGTCCGGGTCAGAGCTTGAGCCGGCCCGGGAAATAGTGGTCGTAGGCCAGCGTGTAATCGGGCGAGTTCATCACCTCGAAGAAGGTCACGCGCTCGACCCAGGCGCGCTGGCTGTCGAGGCATTTCTTCATGAAGGCGTCCTGCTCAAGCTCGGGGATCAGCTCGTCCCAGGCCTTGAGCTGGGCGTCGAGGATCTCTTTCGAGGTGCGGTGGACGGTGACGCCCGCCTCGTCCTGCAGCCATTGCAGGTCGGCCGAATAGCGGTCCATCGCCTTGGCGGTGTTGGCGGTCGAGGCCGCCTCGACGCCATAGCGCAGGATCGCCTGCAGGTCGGGGTCCAGATCCTCGAAGAAGGGCCGGTTGAACAGGAATTCGAAGCTTTCCGAGGCCTGGTGATAGGACGCCAGGTAATAGTTCTTGGCCACGTCCTGCGCGCCGAAATCCTTGTCCGACGAGGGGTTGTTGAACTCGAAGGCGTCGATCACGCCGCGTTCCATGGCGGGCACCAGCTCGCCGCCCGGAAGCTGGGCGACCGACATGCCCATCTTGGCCATCAGGTCGGCGGCCAGCCCCACCGTGCGGTACTTGAAGCCCTGCAGGTCGGCGACGGTGTTGACCTCGCCCTTGAACCAGCCGAAGGGCTGGGCGAACATCGGAAAGCCCAGAAAGCCCACCACGTCCAGCCCCATCACGTCCTGGGTCAGCTCGCGGAACAGCTCGTCGCCGCCGCCGGCGTAGAACCAGCTGAGCATCGTGGTGGCCGAGCCGCCGAAGACCGGCCCGGTGCCGAACAGCGACGCCGCCTTGTTCTTGCCATACCAGTAGGCGCAGACCGAATGCGAGGCATCCAGCACCCCGTCATTGACCGCGTCCATCACCTGGAAGGCCGAGACCACGGCGCCCGCGGGCAACACGTCGATCTTGAGCCGCCCGCCCGACATCTCTTCGACCCGGCGGGCATAGTCCTTGGCGAATTCGTCCCAGATGTTCGATGCGCCCCAGGAGGTCTGCATCTTCAGCACGATCGGCGCCTGGGCCAGCACCGCGGGCGCGGCCAGCGCGCCGGTCCCGGCGACGCCGCCCGCCAGCGCGCTGCGCTTGAGGAACGAACGGCGATTCATGGTGGACATGTCAGTCATGGGTCTCCTCCCCGTTAGCCCCCGATGCATCGGGGTTACTGCGGTGTCCGGTCTGCGTTTTTGCGTCTTTTCCGGGTCCCGCACCGTCGAGCATACCCCGCTGACCCCATGTTGCAAGCAGCCAAAGGGAGGGGGTGCCGCACCGTTTTCCCCGCGCGCCGCGTCTCAGACGGGAAGGCCCGGGTCGGTCGTGGGTCCGATCCGGGCCCACAACGCCCAGGCGGCGGCGAAGGTCGCCAGCGCCAGCCCGAGGCTCAGCCCCATCGCGGCGCGCGCGCCCCAGATCTCGATCGCGGCGGCATAGACCGGGGGGGCGAACGCCGCGGCCAGAAACGAGGGCGCGACCAGACGCCCCGAAATCTCGGCATAGCTGGCCAGTTGGAACAGCACCATGGGCTGCGCGCCGCGCACCACGGTCAGCGCGCCGTTGCCCGCGCCATAGGCAAGCACCAAGATCAGCGCGATGGCGCCCGGCCCCGCAACGGCCAGGCCCGCGATCATGCCCGCCAGCAGCACACCCGAGGCCAGCACGCCCAGCCCCAGCGGTCTGATCCGGTGCCCGGCCAGCGTCTCGGCCAGACGCGCGCCCGATTGCCCCACCCCGGGCAGCGCCGCCAACCCGACCGCCGCCGCGACCGGCAGGCCCAGCGCGCCCAGAAGGCCGATCAGATGGGCCGAGAGCCCCGAACTGAGAAAGGCCGAGGCCGCGACCAGCACGGCGAAGCCGAAGGCTGCAGCAGGCCGCACCGGGTCGGCCGCGCGCCCGGCGGCGCCAAGGGCGGCCGGGGTCGGCGCGGGGCCGGACGGGATCGTCAGCTACAGCGGTGCCGCCGCCAGCGCGAGCCCGGCATAGGCCAGAAGCCCGCCGCGCCAGCCGCAGGTTTCGGCCAGCAGATGACCCAGCGGCCAGAACACGGTCGAGGCGAGCCCGCCCAGCAGCGTGACCTGCGACAGGGCGCGCCGGTGCCGCCCGCCCGCACCAGCGCCGCGAAGGCGGCTTCGTACAGGCATAGCCGCATCCCGAGCCCGGCAACGATCCAGCCCGCGGCATGGACGGAGAAGGAGCCGCTTGTGCCAAGCATCGCAAGCCCCAGCGCCAGCAGGACCGAACCCGCCGCCAGCGCCCGGCTGCCCCGGGCCGCGACCAGCCGTCCGGCCGCGCCCGAGGACAGCGCCATGGGGACCAGCGCAAGCGAGAACCCGGCATGGGTGCGCGCCAGCGACCAGCCAAGATCGGCGGCGATGACCGGCGCGAAGACCCCCACGGCATAGTAGGAGACGCCCCAGTTCACCATCTGGGTCAGCCCCACCGCGGCGGCGGTCGGGCGGCCGATCACCGGCCTAGCCTTCGAAGGGCGCGGTGTCGCCGGGGCCAAGAGGTTTCTGCATCTGCACGGAATCGAGCCAGCGCCCGTGTTTCCAGCCGACCGAGCGCAGCACGCCCGCATCCTCGAAGCCCAGCGCGCGGTGCAGCGCGATCGAGCCGAGGTTCTGCGAATCCCCGATCACCGCCACCATCTGCCGGAACCCGGCCGCTTCGCAGCGCGCCAGCAACGCGCGCATCAGCGCGCCTCCGATGCCCTGGCCGCGAAACCCGTCGTCGACATAGACCGAATTCTCGACCGTGCCGCGATAGGCCGGACGCGGGCGGTAGGTGTTGGCATAGGCATAGCCCGCCACCCGGTCCCCGGCCCGCGCCACCAGCCAGGGAAAGCCCGCGCCGGTGACCGTTTCCCAGCGCCCGCGCATCTCGTCCAGATCGGGCGGGTCCAGCTCGAAACTGGCGGTGCCGGTGCGCACCGCCTCGGCATAGATCGCCTGCACGCCGGGCAGGTCGCGGGCGGTGCAATCGTCAAGGGTCAGGGGGCTCGGGGGGCCGAGGGGGGCGGGCTGGATCGTCATCGGGGGTCTCCGGGGTTGATGCGGCCGAGAATGCCATTCCGGCGCGGAAAAGGAAATGCTATGGCTGTTATTCAACGCATAAGGAAATCCTTGGCCCGGTCTTGGCGCAGTCGCTCAACCTTCTGCATCTTGCCACTTTCGCCGATGTCGCGGCGCTGGGCAGCTTTTCGGCCGCGGCCGAAAAGGCCGGGATCTCGCAGCCCGCGGTCAGCCAGCAGGTCCGCCAGCTGGAACGGCATTTCGGGGTGCGGCTGCTGGAACGGGTGGGCAAGCGGGTGCGGCCGACCGAAGCCGGTCAGATCGTGATCGAGGGGGCGCGGCGGATCGGCGAGGAACTGGACGCGGTGCGCGCGGCGGTCGAGCCGCATCGCGACGGCCGCGCCGGGCGGGTCCGGATCGGCACCGGGGCGACCGCCTGCATCCATCTGCTGCCGCCGGTGCTGGGGCGGCTCAAGCGCGCCTTTCCGGGGCTCGATTTCGTGGTCCGCACCGGCAACAGCACCGAGATTCAGCGCCTTCTGGAACAGAACCTGCTGGATCTTGCCATCGTCACCCTGCCTGCGGCGGGTCGGGCGCTGGAGACAAGCCCGCTGTGCGACGAGGCGCTGCTGGCGGTGGGCCCGGCCGCGACCGCCGGGGCGCCGACCACGCCGCAGGCGATGGCCGCCCGGCCGCTGATCCTTTACGACAGCGCGGGCCACACCCGCGGGCTGATCGACGGATGGTTCCGCGCGGCCGGGCTGCGGCCCGCGCCGATCATGGAGCTGGAAAGCGTCGAGGCCGCCAAGGAACTGGTCGCGGCGGGGCTTGGCTGGTCGATCCTGCCGGCCTCGTCGGTGGCGCGGCCGGGCGCCTCGGGCGGGCTGGCGGTGCAGCCGCTGGACCCGCCACTGGGCCGCCAGCTGGCGCTGCAGCTACGGCGCGACAAGCGGCTTTCGCCCGGGCTTCGGCACACGGTCGCGGCGATCCGTCAGGGGCTGGGCCGGGTTGTTCCGCTGCGGGCGCCGTGATATGGACAGGGCACGGTCGGCAGTTCACCGAGGCGTCGCTGTGCCCCAAGAGGCAAGCTAAACCTGCCCGTCACTCGGCACGCATTCGGTTTCCTTCCTGTGCCCCGTCGTAAGCCAGCGACCAGCGATCCGGATTTCGGCACATCGGGACCGAGACCATGACCAGACCTTCCATTCCCCTCGCGATCGAGGACATTTCCGCCTTTTCCCGCGCCCTGGCGCATCAGTTGCGGGCGGCCGAGGCGGCGCCCTCGCATCTGAGCCTGATGAACATGCTGGCCCGCGCGGGCGGGTTTCGCAACTTTCAGCATCTGCGCGCCGACCGGCTGGCCGAAGACCGGCTGACCGACGCGCCCACCGCGCCCGTGACCGATCCGGACCCCGTCAATCACCGCCGGATCGAACGGACGCTGACCCATTTCGACGCCGACGGGCGGCTTCTTCGCTGGCCCTCGCGGCGGGCGATGCAGGTGCTGTGTCTCTGGGCGCTCTGGGCGCGGCTGCCTGCGGGCCAGACCTGGACCGAGCGGCAGGTGAACGAGCGGCTGAACGCCTGGCACCTTTTCGGCGATGCCGCGCTGCTGCGCCGCGACCTGTTCGAGACCGGGCTGGTGACGCGTCGGCGCGACGGGTCGGACTATCGCCGGATCGAGCAGGCACCCCCGGCCGAGCCGCGCGTCCTGATCCGCCTGCTGGCGCAGCGCGGCTGATCGGTGTCGGGGTCTTCAGGGCGGGACCCTTCTGGCCCGCCCCGTTTTCCATCGTCATCGGCACGAACCGTGCTACGCTTCCGGAAGGTGAGAAGCGCGGTCCGCGCGCCCGTCCTGCGGGAGGAAAACGATGATCGTTCGCAGCAGCAGGTTCGCGCCTGTGCCCCTGACCGGCCTGTCGGTCACCGAGAGGCTGTTCCGGGGCCTGACCCCGCGCCCCGACGAGATGGTGCTGGTCGACGGGCCGTCAGGGCAGGGCCTGACCGCCGGGGCGCTGATCGACCGGATCCGGCGGCTGGCGGGCGGGCTGGCCGCGCGCGGGATCGGCAAGGGGGCGGTGGTGGCGCTGATGGCGCCGAACATTCCCGATTTCGTCACCGTCTTTCATGGCGTGGCCTATGCGGGCGGGACCGTGACAACCGTCAACCCGACCTATACCGCCGAGGAACTGGCCTTTCAGCTTAAGAATAGCGGGGCCTGCCTGCTGGTGACCGTGCCGGGCTGTCTTGCGACCGCCCGCGCCGGGGCCGAGGCCGCCGGGCTGACCGAGATCGCGGTGATCGGCGCCGAGGCGCCCGACGGGGGCGCGGTGCCGCTTGAGGCGCTGATGGGGCCGCGGCTGGCGGCGCAGGTGCCGCTCGATGTCGCTCGCGACATCGCCGTGCTGCCCTATTCCTCGGGCACCACGGGCCTGCCCAAGGGGGTGCGGCTGAGCCACCGCAACCTCGTGGTCAATATCGACCAGGGGCTTGCCGCCTGCGACATGCGCCCGGGGGACTGGACGGTGGGGTTCCTGCCCTTCTTCCATATCTACGGGCTGACCGTGCTGATGAACATGGTGCTGAGCCACGGGGCCTGTCTGGTGACGATGCCCCGCTTCGATCCGGAGCTTTTCCTGCGGCTGGTCGCAGAGCGCCGGACCCGCGAACTGTACATCGTGCCGCCGGTCGCCACGGCGCTGGCGCGCCACCCGATGGTCGATCAGTTCGACCTCGGTGCGGTCGAGACGGTGATCTGCGCCGCAGCCCCGCTGGGCGCCGCGCAGGGCGCCGAACTGGCTGCGCGGCTTGGTTGCCGGGTGATGCAGGGCTGGGGCATGACCGAGCTGTCGCCCATCGGCACCATGTCGTCCCCCGGCCGCGACAAGCCCGGCGCGGTGGGGGTGGCGCTTCCCAATACCGAACTCCGGATCGTCGACCCCGAAACCGGCGCCGATCTGGGACCGGACCAGCCGGGCGAGCTTTGGCTGCGCGGTCCGCAGGTGATGCAGGGCTATCTGAACGCGCCCGAGGCCACCGCCGCGACCCTGACCGCCGACGGCTGGCTGAAGACCGGCGATCTGGCCAGCATCGATGCCGAGGGCTTCGTGACGTTGCATGACCGGCTGAAGGAGCTGATCAAGGTCAAGGGCTTTGCGGTGGCCCCGGCCGAGCTTGAGGCGGTGCTTCTGACCCATCCCGATGTGCTGGACGCGGCGGTGATCGGCCGACCCGACCCCGAGGCGGGCGAACGGCCGGTCGCCCATGTGGTGCGACGGCCCGGGGCGGATGCGGATGCCGAGGCGCTGAAGGCCCATGTTCTGGCGCATCTGTCCCATTTCAAGGCGCTGGCAGAGGTGCATTTCGTCGAGGCGGTGCCGAAATCGGCTTCGGGCAAGATCCTGCGGCGGCTTCTGCGCGATGCCGCCTGATCCGAAGTGCGGGGCCGCGCGGGGGCTTGCCCCGGGGGCGCCCGGACGTGCTAGGGTCGGGGCCGGACATCCCGAAGGACAGGCAGTTTCCAAGTGAAAAGACGCAGCTTTGCCGTGATCGGCCTTGGCACCTTCGGCAGCACTGTCGCCACCGAACTGGCGCGATTCGGCAATCCGGTCATGGGGGTCGATCTCGACGACAAGATCGTCGGCCGCTATGCCGACGTGCTGTCCGAGGCGGTGATCGCCGACGGCCGCGACGAGCTGGCGCTGCGCGAGGCCGGGGTCGGAAATTACGACGTGGCGCTGGTGGCCATCGGCGAGGATCTCGAGGCCAACATCCTCTGTTCGATGAACGTCAAGATGCTGGGCGTGAAGGCGATCTGGGTCAAGGCGCTGTCGAAGACCCATCACCGCATCCTGTCGAAGATCGGCGTCGACCGGATCGTGCTGCCCGAACAGGAGGTCGGCCAGCATATAGCGCAGATGCTGCACAACCCGCTGGTGCGCGATTACGTGAGTCTCGGCAACGGCTTTCACGTCGTCGACCTGACCGTGCCCGAGCCGCTGGAGGGGCGCGCGGTCGGCGATGTCAAGCTGCTGTCGGGCTACGATCTGCGGGCGCTGGGCGCGATGCGCGAGGGCGAGTTCCTGTCCTGCGAAGGCGGCGAGCTGCGGCTGAAGGCTGGCGACAAGCTTCTGGTGCTGGGCCGCCGCGCCGATCTGCGCCGCTTCGGCGACGACCTGCTGGACGAGGCCTGAGCCCATGGCACGCCTCGCCGCGCTGCGCAGCGGCCGCTTTCTGCCGCCGCCGCTGGCGCTGATGCTGACCTATGCGGCGCTGATCGTGGCGGGCACGCTGCTGCTGAAACTGCCGGCGGCCCGGACCGTGGCGATGACCTGGTCCGACGTCGCCTTCACCGCGACCTCGGCGGTGACCGTGACCGGGCTTGCGGTGCGCGATACCGGCACCGAATTCACCCTGTTCGGCCAGGCCGTGATTCTGGTGCTGATCCAGCTGGGCGGGCTGGGGCTCATGACCTTCGCGGTCCTGATCCTGACCATGCTGGGCCTGCCGGTCGGCATCACCCATCGCCATTACCTGCGCGAGGACCTGAACCAGACCTCGATGAGCGGGCTGATCCGGCTGACGAAGACGATCCTGCGCTTCGTGCTGGTCTGCGAGGCGGCGGGCACGGCCTTTCTGGCGGTGGTCTTCGTGCCCGAATTCGGCTGGCAGGCGGGGCTGTGGTCAAGCCTGTTCCATGCCGTCTCGGCCTTCAACAATGCAGGCTTCGCGCTTTACCCCGACAGTCTCACCGCCTGGGTCGCGCATCCGGTGGTCAATGTCACCGTGCCCGCCCTGCTGATCCTCGGCGGGCTCGGCTTCACCGTGGTTGCCGACATGCAGCGCCGCACCGGCTGGCGCGGCTACACCGTTCATACCAAGCTGATGCTGGTCGGCACGCTGGTGCTTCTGGTCTGGTCGACCGCGACCATCGCCGTGCTGGAATGGACCAACCCGGCCACGCTGGGACAGTTCGATGCGGTCTCGACCAAGCTCTGGGCCAGTTGGTTTCAGGCCGCGACCACCCGCACCGCCGGGTTCAACACCGTCGATATCGGCGGGCTGACGCAGGCGACGACGCTGCTGTTCATGACGCTGATGGTCGTCGGGGCGGGCTCGACCTCTACGGGCGGCGGCATCAAGGTCACGACCTTCATCGTGCTGCTGCTGGCCACGGTCAGCTTCTTCCGCCGCCACACCGCCATCGACGTCTTCGGGCGCCGTCTGGGGGCCGAGCAGATCATGAAGGTGCTGGCGCTGTCGATGGTCAGCACCCTGACGATCCTGATCGCGCTTTTCGTGCTGATCCTGTTTCACGAGGGCGAATTCCTCGATCTGGCCTTCGAGACCGTGTCGGCCTTCGGCACGGTCGGGCTGAGCCGGGGCATCACCGGCGATCTCGACACGGCGGGCCGGGCGGTGCTGATGGGGGTGATGTTCCTCGGACGGGTCGGTCCGCTGACCCTGGGCTTCCTGCTGGCTGTGCGCAGCCCGAAGCGGGTGTCCTACCCCGCGGGCACGGTCTATCTGGGCTAGGCGTTCAGTCCCGGCATCTCGTGGATCGGGTTGAGGCTGACTCTGTCCGGCTCTGATGTCCGGATCCTGCAGATGTATTCGCAGGGCGTGAGCCCGTCGATGGTCTTGAGGCGGCGCACGAAGTTGTAAGCTGCCATGAAGTCCGCGAGGTGGGTGCGGAGCGGGTCGTGGCTGTCGTGATGGTCCCGTTGGACGTTCAGCGGGAAGACGCGCCACTGGCGCCTCGCCTGATCCGCTTCACCCGCCCTGATCGTGCGGTGCATCCGTTCGACCTGTCCGCCGCTCGCGAAAAACAGTCCCCCCGGACTGTTTTCCGATCCTCCGAACTCCCGGGATGGTTGGGGTTGGTCAGCCGGCGCTCGATCCCGTTTGCCTCGCAGATCATGTCAAAGCGCATCGGCCGTGACCCCCCCGGAAGGGCGGTTGACCGGGGCGCGATCCTGCGCAAGCTGAGGACATGCGTTTCGAGGTGCTGCATCGGACGGTCTATCGCTACTCGGGTCCGGTCCGGCCTGGCCCGCATCTGCTGCGCCTGACGCCCCGGCCCGGCCGTGTCGCGGAGCTTTGTCAGAGCCTCGCGGTCACGCCGCTGCCGGTGGCCCGCAGGGACGAGACCGATGCCCATGGCAACCGCGTCACCCGGCTGGACTTTGCGGGCGAGACCCCGGCGCTGATCTTCGAAAGCCGCTTCACGCTGAGGACGCAGGCCTGGCTGGAGGCACCGGAGGGCGGCCCTGTGCCGCCCCTCTGCGCCGTTGCCCCCGAGGTCGCGGACTTCGCGGCGGCGCTTGGTCCGCCCGGCGCTGGGCCGGACCGGTTCCTGAGCGCGCTGACCGAAGCTCTGCATGCCCGGATCGCGCGGCAGATCCGGCCCGACGGGGCAGCCTGGCCTGCAGAGGTGACGCTGGCGCGCGGGCAGGGGGCCTGTCGCGATCTGGCGGTTCTTTTCATCGCCGCCGCCGCGAGCCGCGGGATCGCGGCGCGGTTCGTCAGCGGCTATCAGGCCGAAAGCGAGCATCCGGATGGCCCGCGCCACATGCATGCCTGGCCCGAGGCGCTGGTGCCGGGGCGGGGCTGGTGCGGCTATGACCCGACCCATGGGCGCGCGGTCGGCGCGGGCCATGTCGCGCTGGCCGTGGCGCCCGGTCGAGGGCGGATTCACCGCGGGGCCGGTGACGGCCGCGATGGAGGTCGATCTGCGGATCGCGACCGGGCCGGACGATGCTGCGCCCGATTGAAGCAGCGCGGCCGCTTGGCCCATCGGCCGATGCCCGGCTATCCTCGGGTGCCGGGGCGGGGCTGGAGGTTGGCGATGCGCGGGGCACGGACAAGCAGGACCCATCCTCTCCAGATCGCGGAGGTGTCGGCCGGGCCAGGGCTCGGGCGGATCGGCATCACCTTCTGTCCCGGCAAGCACGACCCGGTGGCCAGCACCGGCGCCTGGGCGCGCGATCTCGATGCCGATCTCGACGCCATCGCGGGCTGGGGCGCGCGGCTGGTCCTGAGTCTGGTCGAAAATGCCGAGCTCGTTGCACTGAAAGTGCCGGATCTGGGCGCAAGCGTGCGGGCGCGGGGGATGCTGTGGCGGCACCTGCCGATCCGCGACTATTCGGTGCCTGACGATTTCTTCGAGCGCCAATGGGCGACGACCGGCCCCGAGATCCGCGCGATCCTGCGGCAGGGCGGCGATGTGCTTGTCCATTGCAAAGGCGGGCTCGGCCGGGCCGGGATGATCGCGGGGCGGCTGCTGGCCGAGCTTGGCATGGCGCCCCAGGAGGCGATCCGCGCCGCGCGCCACGCGCGGCCCGGCGCCATCGAGACCCCGGCGCAGCTGGCGCTGGTGCGGCGCACGGAGCCCGCGGACGACCGGGTCCTGGATCTGGCGGCGCTTGAGCGGACGGGCGGGCGGCTGGGCAGCAATCCGGGCGGGGTCTATCGAGATGCCGAAGGGCGCCGGTTCTATGTCAAGGAACTGGAAAGTCCGGCCCATGCCCGCAACGAACGGATCGCGGCCGCGCTGTACCGGCTGGCGGGGGCGCCGACGCTGATCTACCGGCCGACCGCCGATCCCTGCCAGGTCGCAACCGAGTTCGTGACACTGGAAAAAGCCCATGCCGCGCAGTTCTCGGAGGACGAGCGGCGGTTTGCGCAGCGCTGGCTGGGGGTGCATGCCTGGACCGCGAACTGGGATGCTGCAGGCTTCGACGGCGACAACCAGGGCGTCGTGGGGGGGGGCAGGTGCTGACCCTCGATGTCGGCGGCGCGCTGGAGTTCCGCGCTTGCGGCGACCCCAAGGGCCGTGCCTTCGGCGCGGAGGTGGCCGAGCTTGACCGGCTGAGGGACGATCCCGACAACCCCCATGCCGTGCGGCTTTTCGGCGATATCGCCCCGGCGGCGCTGGCCGAGGCCGTGGGCCTCGTCACCGGCCTGCCCGACGAGGCGATCCGGGGCACGATCGAGGGCCTGGGCGGCAGCGCGCGGCTGACCGGGAAGATGATTGCCCGCAAGGCCGATCTGGCCGCGCGTCCGGGGTGACGGCGGGGCTCAGGCCAGGGCCAGCAAGCCCGGCACCTGCACCCGGATGGCCTCGGCGACGGCCGGGTCCAGCCGGTCCAGCCAGCGCGCGGGGATCGCCGCCGTCCCCCAGGTCGCGCCTGCCAGCATGCCCGCCAGCGCCGCGGTTGTGTCGGCATCGCCGCCTTCGTTGACGGTGCGGACCAGGCAGTCCTCGAAGCCGTCGGCGGCCAGATAGTGGTGCAGCACGGTCTGCATCGTGTCGACGACATAGGCCGAACACTGTCCGCGATAGGGGGCGAACCGGAAGTCGCGATGGGCCTCGATCAGGGTGTCGGCCTCGTCCCGCACCGCCTTATGGCCCTCGCCGCCGATCAGGCGGTGAACCATCCGCACGAGGCTCAGGCAGGCGGCATCGGACAGCGGGTGGTGATGGGTGGTGCGGGCCTGGGCCAGCGTCCAGCCCTCGGCCCGGCCGGGCGCGCCCAGCGTCGCCAGCGCGACCGGCAGCACCCGCATCGCGCCGCCATTCCCGGCATCGCCTTCGGACAGCGGCCCCTCGACCGTGCCTTTGGTCAGATAGCGCTGGATGCCGCGCCGACAGGTATTGCCGACATCGGCGGGGCCGGTCTTCAGCCAGGCGGCGAAGGCTTCGCACAGATCCTGAAGATCGAGCCCGCCGCAGCGGACGAGCGAGGCGCCCAGAGCCAGCGACATCTGGGTGTCGTCGGTCACCTGTCCGGGCGCGAGGCGCAGCCAGCCGCCGCCGACGATCTCGCGGTGCTGGCCGTACTGGGCGGCAATCTCGCGCCGGGTCATGAATTCCACGGTCGCGCCAAGCGCGTCGCCGATGGCAAAGCCCAGATAGGCGGCCAGCGCTCGGTCGGCCGGATCGGGGCGCGCCGCATCACACATAATCGACGCTTACCCGGAATTCGCCGCCGACCGCCAGATATTCGCGTTCGCCTCTCAGCAGGTGCGAGGGCAGCAGGCCGGGGAAGAACAGGATCTTGCAGAGCGGCACCCGGGCCGTGAGGATCCGGTCGCCGAAACAGTCGGCCACCTCGCGGTCGGAGGAAAACGAGACGAGGTTGTTCAGCCGGATCACCGCCTCGCGCCGGTCGCTGCGCTCGACGATCAGGTGGCGTTCGACATCGTTGATGCCGCGATAAAGCGTCAGATGGCTCTGGCCGGGAAAGGCGAAACGGCGGATCGCCCACTGGCTGAATTCGAACAGCAGGTCGAGCTGCACCCAGATCGCGTTGTTGTGGAACTGGCTCGACATCTTCTCTTCGATATAGACATCCCAGGCGGGGCCGGGCACCGCGTCGATGATCTCGCGGTGAAACGAGGGGCAGACCCCGAACCGGCTTTCGACCCAGCCTTTCAGCACCGCACCCGCAGGGCCGTTGCTGTCGAAGCTCCAGCCCTGGATCAGCCGCAGGAAGGACGACCGGAACCGCTGTCGCCCGGCCGAGGGCACGTCGCGCTGTTCGTCGTCGATGCCGAACATGGCCATCATGTAGGCATGGAAGGCCTCGCCCGCCTCGGCCAGATCGGCGGCCTGGTCGAGCATGCCGAAGAGGCCCTGGTTCATCTCCTGCACACCCCAGATATGCAGCGGCGCGGGCGCGTCGTTGAAGGCACAGCTTTCCAGCCATTCCGAGGACCGACCCACGAGGTTGGTCGAATGGCGGGGGCCGCGCCGGGCAAGAGAGGGCTGGTCGTCCATCGCCGGTATCATGCGTCCTTGCCGGGCGGCGCGAAAGCCCCGAGGCGCCCCGGTCGAAGCGGCGATTTGGCGCCATCCGGGCGGGCGTCGGTCCCTCTGACGCCCCGCTTCCCGGCCGCCTTCATTGCGACGTTACAAAGCCGCGCCATGAGGTCTTGAGCAGATTGCGTGGAGAGTTACGATGACGTTGCGACTTTGGGGGATGAGTTCGATGCTTGCCCTCGCCGCGGGTTCGGTCGGTGCCGACGTTAAGGCCGAGATGAATTTCAACCGGATCGCGTCCTTTCCGGTGGTCGAGAACATGGCCGAGGGCGAGGACCGGTCCCGCGAAAGCTCGGCAGAGATCATCGATGCGACCGCCGACGGCATGACGCTGGTCTATACCGACAGCCCGCTCGGCGTGCTGGGGATGATCGACATCGCCGATCCGGCGGCGCCGAAGCCGCTGGGCAATGTGGTTCTGGACGGCGAGCCGACCAGCGTCGCGGTGGTGGGGCAGACCGCCTTCGTCGGCATCAACACCTCGGAAAGCTACACCAACCCCTCGGGGCGGCTGGCCGCGATCGACATCGCCAGCCGGACCGAGACCGGGTCCTGCGATCTGGGCGGTCAGCCCGACAGCGTGGCCAGGGCCCGCGATGGCAGCTTTCTGGCCGTGGCCATCGAGAACGAGCGCGATGAGGACCTGAATGACGGGGTCCTGCCGCAGAGGCCCGAAGGCTGGCTGGTTCTGGTCGGGCTGAAGGATGGCGCGCTGGATTGCGGTAGCCTGAAGAAGGTCGACCTGACCGGGCTGGCCGGGATCGCACCGGAGGATCCCGAACCCGAATTCGTCTCGATCAATGCCGCCGGCGAGACGGTCGTGACGCTGCAGGAAAACAACCACCTCGCGGTGGTGGCGCGGGACGGCACGGTGCTGTCGCAGTTTTCGGCCGGGACGGTCGATCTGGAGGGGATCGACGCGACCGACGAGCGTGCCGCGCTGATCTTCACGGAAAGCCAGAAGGGCCGGAAGCGCGAACCGGACGGCGTGACCTGGATCGACGACGATCACTTTGCCACCGCGAACGAGGGCGACTACGAAGGCGGCAGCCGCGGCTGGACGGTCTTTTCGAAGGACGGGCAGGTCGTCTATGAAAGCGGCCCCTCGTTGGAACATGCCATCGTCCAGATCGGCCATTACCCGGACAAGCGGTCGGATGCGAACGGCGTCGAACCCGAAAGCGTCGTCTTCGGCCGGTTCGGCGACGCGCCTCTGCTGGTCGTGGGCACCGAGCGCGCCTCGGTGGCCGCGGTCTATGACGTGACCGACCCGGCCGCGCCGGTCCTGAAACAGCTGCTGCCCTCGGGCATCGGGCCGGAAGGTTTCGTGGCGATCCCGTCGCGCAACCTTCTGGTCTCGGCCAACGAGACCGATCTTGTCGCCGATGGCGCGGCGCGGTCGCATGTCATGATCTACCAGTATCAGGAGGCGCCCGCCGCCTACCCGATGCTGACCTCGGACGGCATGGACGAGCTGACCGGCTGGGGGGCCATCTCGGGCCTCGTCGCGGGCGAGCCCGGTACGCTTTATGCCGTGAATGACAGCTTCTACGGCTACCAGCCGACGATCTTCCGGATCGACACCACCCGGACCCCCGCCCGCATCGTCGAGGCGATCCGGGTCACCCGGGCGGGCCGGCCGGCGCAAAAGCTTGACCTCGAGGGCATCACCCTCGACGGCGCGGGCGGGTTCTGGCTGGCCTCGGAGGGCAACAGCGCCAAGCTGGTGCCGCATGCGCTGTATCACGTGAACGCCAAGGGCGAGATCAAGGAAGAGGTGGCGCTGCCGCCCGAACTGTTGGCCAACGAGACCCGCTTTGGCTTCGAGGGCGTGACCAAGGTGGGCGATACGCTCTGGATGGCGGTTCAGCGCGAATGGGCGGACGATCCCAGGCATCAGGTCAAGCTGGTCGCCTATGATACCGCGGCCAAGACCTGGGGCGCGGTCCGCTATGAGCTGGCCACCCCCGAAACCGGCTGGGTCGGCCTGTCCGAGATCGTGGCCCATGGCGACTGGGTCTATCTCATCGAGCGGGACAACCAGATCGGCAGCGCGGCGGTCACCAAGAAGATCACCCGCGTGCCCCTGTCCGAGCTGCAGCCCGCGCCGCTGGACGGTCCGCTGCCGGTGGTGACCAAGGAACTGGCGCGCGACCTGATCCCCGATCTCACGGCCACGGGCGGCTACGTGCTCGACAAGGTCGAGGGGCTGGCGATCGACGCGGATGGCACGATGTGGGTCGCGACCGACAATGACGGAGTGGATGACCACTCGGGCGAGACCATGTTCTTTGCCGTGAAGCCCTGACGCGATGCGCAGCGGGCGGTGCTGCCTTCGGGTGGCACCGCCCCCCGAAATTCGGCCCCATCCGCCCCGGACGGCCGAAATGCGGGGGATCGCCCCCGACGAGTCGGCCCTGATGCACGCGATTCCCGGTGTGCGGGCCGAAATCCGGGGCAAACACGCCTGAAGCCTCGGGTGTGGATAACTAAAAAACCTGTGGCGTCAGTATCTTACAAGATTTCTGGCGGTCTGACGGCGATTTCTTCAAAAAACTGCTTGCGGGCATCGGCGTGGACCCGTAGATAGCCCCTCACCGGCGGCGCTGAGGCGCTGACGGGGCGGCGGCCGGGTCGGAAGACA